>NZ_JBNQTH010000001.1:0-1601237 GCF_050320885.1 Agrobacterium sp. ES01 | reverse complement strand
AAAAAGCGGCCATCTTGCTGTCCAAACATTATTCCGCGGGGTGGAGCAGCCCGGTAGCTCGTCAGGCTCATAACCTGAAGGCCGCAGGTTCAAATCCTGCCCCCGCAACCAAAATCCAATCATAAGCCCCGTGGTGAGAACCGCGGTTTTTGTGTAGCGATTCGTCTGCAGAACGTGACCTTGCCCCGCTGAACCAACCCATCTTGAAGTAAGCTCTGGCCCATTGAGCGGCTAGCCTGGCTCACGCAGCACTGCCTAATGATCAATCGGATTCCATCAGGAAGTCCGAGACTGTTTTCAGGCAGAGCTCCTTTTCTTCCACATGCGGCATGTGGCTCGAGTCCTCAAAGACAACCCAACGGCAGCCTGGAATATTCTGGATATATGGGCTGACCACCAAGGGTGTCGCTTCGTCGTGTCTGCCGGAAATGAGCAGTGTCGGCACGTTTATCTGATGCAGCCGGTCCTCTATGGACCAATCCTTCATGGTGCCGATCACATGGAATTCGGTCGGGCCGTTCATATTGCGGTAGACGGTGTTGTCCTCGTCCATGATCGTAAACGTGCGCGCCACTTCCTTTGGCCAGGGCACCACACGGCAGACATGGCGGTCGTAGAAGGCGCGTGAGGCGGCAACATAGTCAGGATCTGTCAGGGTGCCGGCGTCTTCGTGGCGCAGCAGCGTTGCCTGTATGTCGGCCGGTAATTGCAGACGCAGCCGGTTGGCCTCGGCGACCCAGGTCTTCATATTCGCCGGGGAGTTGGCGATCACGAAGGCTTTGAGCCCCGCAGGCTGTAGAACTGCATGTTCGGATCCAAGCATGCCGCCCCAGGATTGTCCAAGAAGGGCATAGCGATCCTGGATGCCGAGATGGGCAAGCAGGCAATCGAGCTCTTCGAGAAACAGCGAAACGGTCCAGAAGTCCTGTCCCTTGTCTGGCAGTCGGGTGGAATTACCGTTCCCGAGCTGGTCGTAGTGAATGACCGGGCGACCGTCGATGGCAGTGATATCCTTGAAGGAATCGACATAGTCGTGGGTACAGCCAGGCCCGCCATGGGCGACGACCAGCGGCAAACGATCGGACGACAGCGAACCGGTTACACGGTACCAGGTGCGATAGTCACGAAACGGCAGATATCCTTCGCGGGTCTCGATCTCGGCCACCGTCGCTCTCCTTGCATCATTACAGTCGGGAGATCATAGCGGGGCTCAGGCGACGCTTGCAGCTATCACAATTTATAGGACGGCACGGGATCGAGCAGTCGGCACTGGGTTGCGCGTACCACTGCCTGGGTGCGGTTCCTGGCGCCGAGTTTGCGGGCCGCGGCATTGAGATGCATGACCACGGTCGGCACCGAGCGATCGATGATGCGCGAGATTTCCTTGGCCGACAGACCGTGCGAGGAATAGGCGAGGCATTCGCGTTCTCGCTCCGTCAGTCGCACTCTGGAGGTATTCAGCACGGCATCGTCAAAGAGTTCGTAAGCTGCTTCGTGGAATAGCTGCGCGAAAAGACTGAAATCCGCCAGAACGCGCATCGCGTCTCCCTGGAAATCCTTTCTCGCGCCATAGCGTACGCCAGTCACTGTCGCATAGTCACCGCGCGGCATATGAACAGGTACCGTCACACCAGCGAGCATATCGTGGTCACGCAGAAAGTCGCTGACGGGCTTCGTCTCGTCTGTCATGAAGCGGCTGATCTTCGTTTCGATCTCCGGGTCGTAATTCCAGAAAAAGGGAACGGAAGTTTGCATGGCGAGACGCTGGACAGGGTCGATGCGAAAATAGTCCCGATTGCACCAGTAGTCATACATGTCGTCTGCAACATTGCGGAGCTTGAGCAGTGACGGGACCTCGATCTGGCCGCCAAGATCGCAGGGCATCGGGGTATAGTCATAGATGAGCGCTTCGAAGCCCATATTCCGCATTGTGCCAAAAGCTTCGTCAATCCGGTCGTCCAGAGTATCCCGCGTGGATAAGCGATCGGCGATACAATTTATGTCGTCCTTCATCCCACACTCCGCCAAGACGCTGCGCATCACCCTATCAATACTTATAGCTGGTGCGCATGTTGCGATGCGTTAAAATTAGCCGTGCTCAATTTTTGGTCAAGGTAATTCGGAAGGTTAGTCCTCCTCATGTGGCGCGAAATCTCTCCCGACGAACGAATCGAAGTCGAGGTCGACGGTTTCAAGGTTGTGACCTACAGTTTCGGTCAGGGCGAAGAGACCGTCTTCTGTCTGAACGGAGGTCCGGGATTGCCCTGCGATTATCTGCGGGATGCGCATTCCTGTCTCATCGACCGGGGTTATCGGGTTGTCTCCTTCGACCAGTTGGGAACAGGCGCCTCGAACCGCCCGACAGATCCGTCGCTTTGGACCATCGAACGCTATGTCGAGGAGACAGAAACGGTCCGCCGCGTGCTGAACCTCGGCAAGGTTCACATGCTCGGTCACTCCTGGGGTGGATGGCTCGCCATCGATTACGCGCTGAAATACCCGCAGAACCTGCAGTCATTGATCCTTGAAGACACGGTGGCCGATATGCCACATCTGGTGTCGGAGCTGGAAAGGCTGCGCGCGGCACTCGGGTCAGAAACCGTGACGATGATGCAAAGGCACGAGGCGCAAGGCACCATCGATCATCCGGAATATCTGGCGGCGATCACAATCCTGAACTATCGTCATGTGTGCCGTTTGTCGGAATGGCCAGCGCCTGTTCGCCGCTCGCTGGATGACTGGAACATGGGGCCATACATGACGATGCAAGGCCCCAATGAATTTCTCTATACCGGCAATCTGAAGGACTGGAATCGTATCCCCGATTTGCCAAGCCTTGAAATGCCAGTACTGATCACGGTTGGCGAGCATGACGAATTGACGCCGGCTTGTGCCATGCAGATGAAGAACGCATTGCCGAATGCCGAGTTGTGTGTGTTCCGTAATGCAAGCCATATGCCCTTCTACGAGAACCCCGAGGCGTATTATCCGGCCCTCACGGACTTCCTGGTCCGAAACGGGGTACGCTGATGTTGAACATTATCCTGGAAATCACCCAAGACAGAGGCGAATGTCGGCTTCATGCATCGCTATAAATTCGTCCTCTATCGACCGCTTCAGCTGTTGCCCGTTCTCTTCGGCATCAGCATCATCACCTTTGTGCTGGTGCGGCTGATCCCCGGCGATCCTGCCCGCGTCCTTCTTGGAACGAGAGCGACACCAACGGCAATTGCGCGTATCCGCGAGCAATTCGGTCTCGATGAGCCGCTGTGGCGTCAATACTTCTACTTCATCGAAAATCTCGGCCATGGCGAGATGGGCAAGTCGATCCTCTACAAGATCGATGTGCTGAGACTGATCGCAGGACGCATCGAGCCAACCCTCATGCTGGTGCTGGCAAGCGTTATCCTCTCTATTCTGATTGCAGTACCCTTGTCGGCAATTGCCGCCCGTCGCCAGGGACGTCTGGCCGACCACATTGTGCGCATCGTCTCTACCATGGGGATTGGTTTTCCGCCCTTCTGGCTCGCATTGATGCTGATCATTTTCTTCAGTGTCCGGCTCGACCTCTTTCCCGTCTCCGGCTACGGCAACACATTCGCCGACAAGCTTTCGCATTTGGTCCTGCCCAGTCTGACGATCGCGCTCTCGTTGTCTGCGGTGCTCACACGCAGTTTAAGAGCCGCCATGATCCATGCGCTTCACTCGGATGTGGCAACGGCTGCACGCGCCAGGGGCATGCCGGAAAGCATCGTGTTCTGGCGGCATGTTCTGCCCAATTCGCTGGTGCCAACCATCAACCTTCTGGCCGTCAATATCGGTTGGCTGATCGGCGGCAGCGTGGTGGTCGAAAGCGTGTTCGCCTTGCCGGGAATGGGACAGCTTTTGGTGCGCGCAATTTTCTCGCGCGATTATATGGTCGTGCAGGGTGTGGCCATGGTGTTTGCCTGCGCAACGGTGCTGGTCAACTTTCTGGCCGACATCATCACAGTGACGGTTGATCCGAGGATAAAGCTATGAGCGCGTCGGCAACCCGATATTCGCCGTCAGGCGGCCTCGCGCGCTGGCTTGGGAAACATCTCTCCTTGTCCATCGGCGCGGGCATACTTTTGTTTTTCATTCTGATGGCGGTCGCAGCACCCCTTGTAGCACCGTATGATCCGGTCGTGCAGATGTCGGACGTGCGCTTGAATGCACCGTCTCTCAGCCATCCCTTCGGCACCGACAATTTCGGTCGGGACATCCTGTCTCGCGTGATTTTCGGAACGAGAGTCGACCTGCAGATCGCTTTTATCGGCGTGGTGTTTCCCTTTATCATAGGCACATTTCTAGGCACGGTCGCAGGTTTCTTTGGCGGTATAATCGACGCCATATTCATGCGCGTGATCGATATCATTCTGGCCTTCCCCTTCCTGGTGCTGATGTTGGCGATCATCGCCATTCTCGGTCCGGGTCTGACCAGTTTCTACATCGCCATGGCGCTGGTCGGCTGGGTGTCCTATGCCCGCCTGGTGAGGGCGCAGATCCTGGTCCTGAAGAACAGCGATTATGCGATGGCGGCAGTCAGCCTCGGTTTCAGTCGCACACGCATCATGTTTCGCCATCTTCTGCCCAACGCAATTGCCGGGTCGCTTGTCTTTGTCATGTCGGATGCCGTCCTCGTGTTGTTGAACGGCGCTGCGATCAGCTATCTGGGGCTTGGTGTTCAGCCGCCGATCGCGGAGTGGGGCATCATGGTGGCCGAGGGGCAGCCCTTCGTCACCACCGCGTGGTGGATCACGCTTTTCCCCGGACTGTCGATTGTCTTCCTCGCTTTCGGCTTTAGCCTGATGGGCGATGCGCTGGGCGACATGCTGGGAGTTCACGACTGATGAATCCAGTGCTTTCCATCCGCGATCTCGTTGTCAATTTTCACGGCGATATTCCCGCCAGAACACTGATTGATCATGTGTCGTTGAATGTTGCCGAAGGTGAGATCCTGGGCCTCGTGGGTGAAAGTGGCTCCGGAAAAAGCCTCCTTTGCCGCGCCATTATGGGGCTGTTGCCGGCGCGTGCGCTGTTCATCGATGGTGGCGAAATCGAATTTGCGGGAAAAGATCTCGTCAAGGCAACGACGCGCGAGATGCTGGACATTCGCGGTCGCAGGATCGGGATGATCTTTCAAAACCCCTCCAGCCATCTCGATCCGGTGATGAAAATCGGCGATCAGATCGCCGAAGGTATCCGCTTCCATGAGGGCGGCACTGCACGCCAGGCCAGAGACGCTGCGACCGAGATGCTGGCGCAGGTCGGGTTTCCCGATCCCGTCCGTCAATACGATAATTATCCGCATGAGTTTTCGGGCGGCATGCGCCAGCGCGCGATGATCGCAGCCGCGCTCTCCTGCCGCCCTGAAATCCTGATCGCCGATGAACCGACAACAGCGCTGGATGTGACCATCCAGGCACAAATTCTGGAGCTTATTCTGGAGTTGCGGGATCGGTTGGGACTATCCGTGATCCTGATCACCCATGATCTGGGTATTGTCGCCCAGACCTGCGACCGGATCGCTGTCATGCGCAACGGCAAACTGGTGGAGCAGGGGGAGAAGCGCCAGATCCTCGCGCGCCCCGGCCATGACTATACCCGCATGCTGATCGGCAGCCATCCCTCGCTGCCGGCCGGCAGGGATCAGTCACGCACACTTGCAGCCCCGTCCGATGTGACCAAGCATGCGCCCTTGCTGGAAGTCGACGATCTGCATGTAGAGTTCGATGTCGGCGGATCGATCTTCACCGGCGGGCGCAAGAAGTTCACTGCTGTAAAGGGCGTGAGCCTACAGGTAATGCCCGGAGAAACCCTCGGCATTGTCGGCGAATCGGGCAGCGGCAAGAGCACGCTCGCACGGGCCATTCTGGGGCTGACGCCACTTTCTTCCGGCCATATCGCTTTCGATGGTGTCGATCTCGCGCAGCAACCGGCAAAGGCACTGGCAAAGCTGCGTCGGGAAACCGCGATGGTGTTTCAAGATCCGCTCAACGCGCTCAACCCGCGCTTCACGGTTGGTGAGACGCTGGCCGAGGTTCTGAAAATGCAAGGGATCCCTGCCGCGCAAATACCGGCGCGTATCGACGAATTGCTCGATCTGGTCCATCTCGAGCGCGAATTTGCGGGCCGCAAGCCGCGCAGCATGAGTGGTGGTCAATGCCAACGCGCCGGCATAGCGCGCGCACTGGCGGTCAATCCGCGTCTCATCATAGCGGACGAGTGCGTGGCAGCTCTGGATGTCACGATCCAGAAGCAGATCGTCGATCTTTTCGCCGAGTTGAAGGAGCGCATGAACCTGACGCTACTCTTCATTGCCCATGATCTGGCCATCGTTCGCAATCTCTGCGAACGCGTCGTCGTCATGTATCACGGCGAGATCGTGGAGGAGGGGCCGACAGCTGACGTCTTCGCCCATCCGAAAAAGCCTTACACGGCAGCCCTCCTCGCAGCGGTGCCCGATATCGATCCAGACAAGAAACTTCTGGCGCCGAGAGTGGAGGCGTCGCCAACGGCTGCCTGAATACCTGCAAACATCATCAAAAAAAGGGAACAAACGATGCTAAGCAAATGGATGAAAATCGGGATGGTCACGGTCATGACCTCCCTGTCGGTCGGGGCCGGGATTGCCGAAGCCGCTGGCGTTCTGACCATCGGTCGCCGCGAAGATTCGTCGACATTCGATCCGATCAAGACAGCGCAGAACATCGACTTCTGGGTATTTGCCAATGTCTATGACGTGATGATCCGGGTTGACAAGACCGGCACCAAGCTGGAGCCGGGTTTGGCCGAAAGCTGGACAGTCTCAGACGATGGCCTGACCTATACCTTCACCATGCGGGATGCAAAGTTTTCGGACGGGAGCCCCATCACTGCAGAAGATGCCGCTTTCAGCCTTCTTCGCATTCGTGATGACGAAGGCTCGCTCTGGAGCGATTCCTACAAGATCATCGACACGGCTGAAGTGACTGATCCGAAGACCCTCGTCATCAAGCTGACCAGCCCGTCCGCACCATTCCTCTCCACCCTCGCAATGCCCGGCGCCTCCATCATCTCGAAGGCAGGCATGGAGAAGCTGGGTGCCGATACCTATGCGGAGAGCCCGATTGCATCGGGTGCCTTCACCGTCAAGGAATGGCGCCGCGGCGATCGCGTGATCTTGGAAAAGAACCCTAACTTCTGGCAGGCAGAACGAGTCTCGCTTGACGGTGTCGAGTGGATTTCCATTCCCGATGACAATACACGCATGCTGGACGTTCAGGCAGGCCAGCTGGATGCGGCCATCTTCGTGCCGTTCTCGCGGGTTGAAGAGCTGAAGAAGGACAAGGACCTCACGGTTCATCTGGAAACATCTACCCGTGAAGACCACCTGCTGATCAATCACGAACATGGCGATCTGGCCAAGAAGGAAGTGCGCGAAGCACTCGACTATGCCATCGACAAGAAGGCAATTGTCGACACAGTCACCTTTGGTCTGGGTGAAGTTGCCAACTCCTTCATCCCGAAGGGCGCGCTTTATCACTATGACGACAATCTGCAGCGTCCTTATGATCCTGAAAAGGCCAAGCAGCTTCTGGCCGATGCCGGCGTCAGCAACCTGACGCTCGACTACCTCGTCAATGCCGGCAACGAAGTTGACGAACAGATTGCCGTTCTGCTCCAGCAGCAGCTTCAGCAGTCGGGTATTACGGTCAATCTGCAGAAGATGGATCCAAGCCAGACCTGGGATATGCTGGTGGACGGGGATTACGATCTGTCTGTCATGTACTGGACAAACGACATTCTCGACCCCGACCAGAAGACCACTTTCGTGGTCGGTGACGATGCCAACATGAACTACATGACGCGTTACAAGAACGAAAAGGTCAAGCAACTGGTCGCCGATGCCCGTCTGGAAATGGACCCGGTCAAGCGCGAACAGATGTATGTCGAAATCCAGAAAATGGCCAAGGACGATGTGCACTGGATCGACCTTTACTACAGCCCCTTCATCAACGTATCCCGCAACAACATCGAGAATTTCTACCAAAACCCGCTCGGCCGCTTCTTCCTTGAGGATACGGTCAAGAATTGATCGGTCGCTGTCGGGGTCGATGAAGCTCCGGTGACCTTGCAAAGTTCTAAAGCCCGCCTGACAATGTCAGGCGGGCTTTTCTCGTCTTGGCAAAGTTAGAGCGTCATGCGCCAGCACGATCATAGGTAAGATTGCGGGCGAGCCAGCAACCGATCGTCAAGCCCTTTACACAACCGTCGTCATGGCGACTGACCTGTATCGTCCATTCTCCCGGCGCCGGAGCATCCATCGAACGGCGGCAGGGCAGCGTCCACAGATCGTCCGCCACCGGATAAAGGGGCATCATTTCCCCCTCGCCGAGAAAACCCTCGAAAGAGCCGTAAAAAGCGCCATCGCTGCCAAGGATTTCGAATGTGGCCTCAAGTTCGCGGCAACGATAGCGACCGGCAATGTCCGGCTTCGCTGTACCGGTGACGCGTGTCACTGTGCCACGAAGGTTCTCACGCCAGCGCTCATAGCCGATCTCGTCACCGCGCCGAGTGACTGACATTGAGGACGAACCGGCAATGTCTGGTCCTTGCATGGAAAGTAGATCTGTTGTTCCACCATAAAGCGCTTTCAGACCGCCTTGCTCCGCGGCAAGTGTCAAAACAAGGCCCGTCTCGCGGTCGATGTAGCAACCGTCCCAGCCGCGCTCTGTGGCCTCCTCATTCTGCTGCGCACCGCTCTCTATGCCGAGAGCCGCCTTCATCAGCTTTGTCGCGGTGCCCTGCGCATTTCCCTCATGGTTGAAGAGGACGACAACAGACAGGCGCTCAGACGGTGCGTAGAGGCGATGTAGCCTGAATCCGCGCAGGCCCCCACCGTGACCGGTGGTCTGGATTTCGCCAATCATGTTGTGGGCAAGGCCATTGCCGTAGGGTGCGCCGCTGCCATCGGAAAATGTTTGCATCCGCGAGAGGCGCCGGTACACACTATTTTCGTCATCGCGCGTCTTGTCGATAAAACGCTCCCACGCCAGCATATCGTCAAGGGAAGCACAGATACCCGCGTCACCGCTCCAGTAGATGCGGTTTTGGGCGACAAAGAAGCCGACAATATCATTGCCTTCATGGCCGACCGCGACACCATGGCTCTGTGCTGTATTCGGCAGCAGTTCTGCTGTCTGCATGTCCGCACGGTTGAAGATTTTCTCGCGATAGAGTTCGCCAAGTGAACGCTGCGAAACCTCCTCGATAATGTCCGACAGGATACGAAAATTGCCGTTGGAGTAGGAATATTTGCTGCCAGGCGTAAAATGGGTGCTGCGCATGCGGTCAAACAGCGGCTTTGCGTCTTCTCGTCTGAAAATGCCCTCGGCGTCAGCGCCATGCAGCACAGTGAGAGCCCAATAATCCCTGAGGCCCGACTGGTTGTTGCACAGTTCACGGATGCTCGGTCTCTTCGTTTCCATGTTCGGCAGATATTTTTGAACAAGCGGATCGAAGCGATCCAGATCATGATCGAGGTCTTGCAGGATGGCGCATGTGAACTGCTTGCTGATGGAGCAGATCGGAAAACGGGTAGAGGCGGTCACGGCAAGATGCCGCTTGGGATCGGCATAACCCCAGACATGGCTAAGGATGGTTTTCCCGTCTTTGACGACCCCGATTGCTCCGCCGGGTCCACGCACGTGCTCGGCAATGCCCGCAGCCAGTCGTTCAAGGGCTGATTGATCTATAGAATGCATGGATTTTCCTGAAAGATATTGGCACCGGCGAACGGGCACCAAGGCGGATTGGTTGTTGCAATCATCCGAACGGGCGTTCGTGCTTCTCGCACTTGTCCCACCACGGCTCCGTGTTTTCAATGCTTTCATCGATATCAGACCGAAATGCATAATCGAAGTGGACACTTCGATATCTCGTTCGGAAATAGTCAGCGATCAGCGTCTCAAACAAGAAGGTACTGATAAATCATTGCAGTTCCACGTCAGACGGTACCAGCGTGTGCATCGTCAAGGCTGCCGTCGCGCTCCTGGCCTCGCCGTCATGAGGTCACCTTGACCCCGCGTCCATAGACCAGAAGCATGCCGACAATCACGGCACCGTAGATGATCTGGCGCCCGGCTTCTGGCATCTGCATGATCGACAGAACGGAGTTCAACAGCACGATCAGAACGACACCCACCAGCGTGCCGATATAGCGTCCCTGTCCGCCAAGGATTCGGGTGCCCCCCAGAACAACCGCTGCGATGGCTGGCAGAAGATAGGGCTGACCCATGCCCTGATAGGCCTTGGCGGAATAGCCCGCGAGCAGAACGCCGGCGATAGAGGCGCAGACTGCCGATGTCATGAAGGCCCCGATGATCACGAGACGGGTCCGGATGCCGGACAGATAGGCGGCAGCCTCCCGGTTGCCGGTTGCGTAAACGGAGCGACCGAATGCGGTGCGAGACAGCATCACCGCAATCACAACCGAGACCGCAAGCCAGACGTAGATCGCAACCGGAATGCCAAGCAGCCGGTCAGCCGCCAGATAGCGCATCAGCGGCGTGGCACGGTCCTGCGGCGCAAAGCCGCCGGTATGCGCGACCATCAATCCGCGCAAAACGGAATCCACACCCAGCGTGAAAATCATCGACGGAATGCGCAGATAAGCAACGCCAATGCCGTTCAGCAAGCCAACGAGCAATCCGACAACAATACCGACTGGCAGAGCCATATCTCCACCAACTGCCGTTGCCATCATGGCCGCTGCCGTCAATGTCCACGGCACCGAAAGATCGATATGGCCAAGAAGAATGACCATCATCATGCCGGCAGCGACGATACCGAGAAAGGCACCCGTCTGCAGTTGTTGCAAAAGGTAGTTCGGCGACAAGAGCGGAACCGTGCCCTGCGTCGCGATTGTATAGCCGGTCCCGATCGCAAGGATCACGACAATGAAGAGGGATGCAATGACAACCGGCTTGTTCTCAGGCTTCATGCGGGAAAGAAACGAGATCATGGGGTCACCCTATCGGAAGAGTTCGAGGCGGTTCTTCACGCGAAGCGTGCGGATTGCGCCAAGGCTGACAGCGGCCAGCAGAACCAGGCCCTCGATCAGCGGCTGAAGCAGCGGATCGATGGAAACAATACGGAAGTAAAAGGAGATTACCCGCAGGATGAACGCGCCGACCATCGAAGCAATCGCCCCGCCAGTCCCACCCAGCAGTGATGTCCCCCCGAGTACTACGGCTGCGATGGAGTTCAGCGTATAGGCTCCCGCCTGCATCACATCTGCATTGCCCGATGAAGTCTGGATCGCGATATAGAGCCCTCCGCAGCCAGCGAGAAAGCCTGCCATGGTAAAGGCGGCAATCTTGGCCCGGTTGATGGGCAGACCGGACATGAAAGCTGCCCCTTCCGCCGACCCGATGGCGTATGCCGTCCGCCCGGTGACCGACTTCTTGTAGGGAAGCCAGACGAAAACGGCGACAGCGGCAAGCAGGATGAGAGGTACCGGGATCCAGGCGATAGGTGCGAACCAGCCGGCATCCGGGTCGAACAACTGATAGGTATCGACAAAATCCCAGAGGCTGTTGGTGACGGCCCAGTTGAGATCGCCGTCAATATCGCCGCCCGGTTTGGGCCGGATGAAAAGTGCAAGGCCTATCGCGATCGCACCTGTTGCCAGCGTCACAATGATAGGCTGCAGCCGTCCGTAGACGACGATGATGCCATTCAGCATCCCGAATGTGGCACCGCATAGCAGGGTGAGAAACATGCCGAATACAATTTCGCTCGGGCTGCCATTGACGACCACTGAAGCAAGACAGGCGGTGAGCGTCATTACCGCCCCGACGCTGAGGTCGAGACCGCCCAGAAGGACAGGGACAGTCTCTGCCATCGCGACAAAGGCAATAGCCGCGGCCTCATTGGCGTTCTGGATCAGAACTGCCGAGGAAAAGCCGCGAGGATGCAGAATGTTGTAGATCAGATAGATGACGAGAAGCAGAACAAGGGCACCGTAAAAACCACGGTTTTGCCGTATCGTACTCAACAATGCGCCCGACCTGTTCATGCGTTCCCCTTCTGCAAACTGATTTTCTCTGAACTTGTATGTCCGCCAATATTCAGGGAGGCACTGACGATGGCTTCCTCGGTGATTGATGTGCCGGAAAGCTCTGCCGTGATGGCTCCGTCATACATGACCACAACACGGTCGCAGCATCCGATGAGCTCGGCATAATCTGTCGAATAGAACAGGATTGATTTGCCCTCGTCTGCAAGTTCACGGATCAATCGGTAGATCTCCTGCTTGGTGCCGACGTCGATCCCGCGTGTCGGGTCGTTGAGCAGAATGATATCCGGATTGGTCATCAGCCATTTGGCGATCACCACCTTCTGCTGGTTGCCGCCCGACAGTGTGGCCACGGCATCCGTTGGTTTATTGAGCTTGATACGAAGCTTGCTCACGCCTTCGCTCACCGCTGCATCTTCCAGCGACCGATCGATGAATGGGCCTTTGCTCACCTTGTCGAACGATGCGGCAAGCAAATTGTCGGCGATCGACATCGGCAGCATCAGTCCTTCGGTCTTGCGATCCTCCGGCACAAGCGCAATGCGTGTATCGCCGGTCTTGGCCGCATAGGGAGAGGCCGCCGCAACGGCATGGCCATTGGCCGTTATCTCGCCTTCAATGCCACGCAACACGCCGAAAAGCGCGAGCAAAAGTTCCTTCTGGCCCTGGCCATCAAGGCCACCGAGCCCAACGATTTCTCCCTTGCCTACATCGAGGTTGACCCCGTTCAGCTGCTGCTCCCAGGACAGGTTGCGCACGCTGAGACAGGCGGGGCGGTCGCCCGAGGCCGGTTTGACGGGAAAATGCGTCTCGACATCCCGACCGATCATCATGTGCACGATGTCACGGTCGCTTTTCTGGCCCTTCGCAAAGGTTTCGACATGATTGCCGTTACGGAAAACCGAAAGCGTGTCGCAAAGCTTTTCTACTTCGTTCATGCGGTGGGAAATGAAGAGGGACGCAATGTTGTCTGCCTTCAGGTCAGCCAGCAATCCGTAGACGACTTCAACATCGCGGCTTGTCAGCGCCGAGGTCGCTTCATCCAGAATGAGCATTTGCGGCGTCATGCCCAGCGCTTTTGCAATCTCCACCATCTGGCGGCGCGAAAGCGAGAGTTCGCGCACCAGCGAATTGGGGTTCACATCCTCGCATTTGATCCGTGCCAGCAGTTCCTCCGCGCGCCGACGCTGCGCACGGGCATCGATCAGACCGAAGCGGCGCGGCGGATCGGCAATCGAAATATTGTCGGCAACACTCAGATCCGGCATCAGCGACAATTCCTGGAAGATGCAGACGATGCCGGCTTTTGAAGCCTCCGATGGAGAGGAAAAATGAGCCGGTACCCCGTTGACGTACATGTCTCCCGCATCGGGTCTCAGCACACCTGATATGATCTTTATGAGGGTGGATTTGCCCGCACCATTTTCGCCGAGAATGGCGTGGATGCTGCCCCGGTGACAGGCGAAATTGACGTCTTCTAGCGCCTTCGTGCCGGAAAAATACTTCGAGATCCCCGAAAGCTGAACAAATGGATCTTTGGATTGCACCTGAACCTCCACGGCAAATTCCTCCGACGACAACCGTTTCGAGCGGATGCCGATACCGCCAGCTGTTTCCCGCCGCCACTGACGGCGGGAAAGCTGGATCGAGCGGACAAGTCTGCCTCGTGCAGATCGTCCGTTCTGCCGAGTGCGGTCAGTTCACGTCTGCTTCGTCCTTGGACATGATCGCAGGCCCGGAAATGTTCACACCGCAAGGCGGAAACTCGTTCACGGTGAAGAAGTTGTCCGGAAGATCCGACCAGTAGTTCTCACCGTCCTTGAGTTCCTTGTAGGTCGCCACCGGCAAGGGAACCGAGATCAGCTGGGGCATCGTATTGCCTTCCAGCGCCGAGACAGCGGCTTTCATGGCGATTGCCACCAATCCTGGAGATTGGCCGATGGATATCCCCTTCAGCCCTTCGTCGGAATGCATGGCAATCGCCTTGCGGAAACCGTTCTCGGATTCGCCAGCAACCGGTACCCAGGGATGACCGGCATCCTGAAGCGCCTGAATCACGCCATTGGAGCCACCCTGGCCGACCACGGCGTCGAACTGCCCGTGCACGGCAATCGCGTCGGCGACCACCTTCTGGGTGGTGCCATCATCCCAGTTTCCGACGACGGAGATCATGTCCCACTTGCCACCATCCTTCTCGAACACCTCGTTGATGCCGATCGAACGGTCACGGTCAACGGAATTGCCGGGCAGGCCTCTGACCTCGAGGATCTTTCCTTCCTTGACGCCCTTGGCATGCAGCTCATCCAGCGCGAACTGGCCCCACATGCGGCCCATTTCGAGCTGGTTCTCGTTGACCTGCATGACCTTGTCAGTGTCGAGAACATTGTCGAATGGCACCAGAACGACATTGTTCTTGTCCGCAAGTCTGATCACGCGGTCAAAGCCGTCCGGCGCCACCGCAATGGTGACGATCGCATCGTAACCCTGATTGATGAAGTCCTCGATGGCGCCGAGTTGGGCCGGGGCGTCCGTGCCCGTCGACACGACCTTGAACTCGGAGATCTTGTCCTTCATTGAAGGGTCTTCTGCGAAGGCCTTGGCCGTCTTGATCATCTGGATCCGCCAGGTATTACCCACGAAGCCGTTGACGATCGCGACCTTGAACGGACCTTCCTTGGCCTCCCATTTCATGAACTTGGTGTCGGCGTCCCATGGCGCAAAACATTCCGGTTCGACGCCCGGTCCCGAGACGACCTCAGGTCCGGCAAACGAAAGTCCAGCCGACAGCAACACGCCAGCGGTTGTTGTAATCAGTAGGTTTTTCAGTTTCATCACATTCTCCTCCCTTGGTGTTTCCACTCAGCCTGTGGGACTTGCAGCCCTTTGCGGCAATTCCCCCTATTCCCGCTTCAGGTCCTCCACCTGCAGCGACAAACGGTCTCCCTAATCATCGAAGTGGCGAAAGCCTGCTTCGAGATGGGTCTTCATCTTGTACTGATAGGCAACTCTGTCGCGCGCCTCGAGCGCGGCGATGATATCGGCATGCTCGCAATAGGTGGTCGTCGAGAAGGTTCGCCGCGTCTTGCCGCGGATCATGATTTTCAGAATCACCGGTTTCATGATCTTGTAAACGTCAAGGATGGCCTTGTTGCCCATCACCTGCATCAGACGCGTGTGGAAGCTGAAATCGGCCTCAGAAGCATCCACCATCGAGCCTGCATCACGCAGTTCGTCATTGGCGCGATGGAGTTCGGCAAGATCATCGGCGGTCAGCTTCTCCAGCAGCAGATCCACCGACGCAACCTCCAGGAAACCGCGGAAGCCCTGTATATCCATAAATGTGGAACGCGAGACTTCCAGCGTATTGAAGGAAAACAGATCGAGTGCCCGTTCCATGCGGTCATCGACGATAATGGCGCCGACCTTCGGTCTGACAGTCACAATTCCATAGGCTTTGAGAATGCGCATGGCCTCACGAACCGTATTCCTGCTGGACTGGAACAGTTCGCACAGCTCGCGCTCGGTGGGTAGGCTGTCGCCCACCTTCAATCCCCGCTCCGAGATCACGCCGCGAATATTGGCAACCATGACATCGACAGCAGAATGAGACGTCGGGCGGATGATGTCCGCCTCCTTCCCCTTGCTCGCTTGGGCCTCCGAGTGCTTTTCCGGATTTAAAGTATCGCCAGTCATGTCCCACCCATTTGTAGGACAAATTGTTATGGAGATAGAAGTTTCAAGTCAATAACGGCGATAAACCTCTTTATGTTCGCGGATTGAAGGCGTTGAATATACTTGTATAAAATATTTATCCAACAAATGCGTGAGAACGCATCAGGTTCAACTTGATGCGGCGCGCAAAAATAAGACTGTTTTTGTTGCATTGCGGCGGGATACTTTGTGCTCACCCGTTGCTGACATGGTCCTCTATGATGAGGTCTGCTGCCTTCTCTCCCACCATGATCGCCGGAGCGTTGGTATTGCCGGACGTCAGCGTCGGAAAAATCGAGGCATCGGCAATGCGTATGCCTTCAAGGCCATGTACGCGCAAACGGGCATCCACCACATCCACTTGTCTGTCAGGTCCCATGCGGCATGTGCCCACGGGGTGGAATACGGTCGACGCCCGCGCGCGGATATCGGCCATCAGCTCTTCGTCCGTACGAACGTCAGGACCAGGCGCAATTTCCGCATCGATGACTGAGGCAAGCGCCGGTGTGTCGGAAAACCGGCGTAACAATTTCGACGTTTCCAAGAGCTCCTGCAGGTCCTGATCGGTCGCGAGGTAATTGGGATGAATTTCAGGTGCGGCAAAGGGATCAGCAGAGCGAATGGCGAGGTATCCACGGCTCGTCGGACGTGTCGGTTGGCCAGACAGCAGAAAGCCCGGGAAGGGATCCGGGTTCATCAGCGGTCGCTTGCCGGGCGGCGCCTTGGTGTAGCTGACGGGGGAAAAGAACAGCTGAATGTTGGGATCGTCCAGTTCCGGTCGTGAGCGCACAAAACCACCGGCCTGATTGAGGCTGAGAGAAAGCGGCCCGCTCCGGGTCAGCACATAGCGCATGCCCTGCAACAGCTTGCCCCACCAGGGATAGAGCTGGTTGTTGAGTGTCGGCACCTTGGAGCGGAACAGGTAATCGATACACAGATGATCCTGCAGATTTCGGCCCACGCCCTCGGCAGCATGCAGCACGTCTATGCCTTTGCTGTTCAAAAGCTCAGCAGGGCCGATACCGGACAGTTGCAACAGCTGCGGTGAATTGATGGCGCCTGCCGCGAGGATCACTTCTCGGCGCGCAGACACACTCTTTTCCTGTCCGCTTTGCACAAACCGCACACCGCAAGCCCGCTTGCCCTCGAACAGCACTTTCGTGACATGGGCCTTCTTCTCGATCGACAGATTTGGGCGCCGAGCCGCAGGCCTGATATAGGCCCGCGATGCAGACATTCGCATGCCGTTTTTCATGGTGATCTGGTAGGATCCGAGGCCTTCCAGACTGGCGCCATTGAAATCGCGGTTATGCGGCAATTGCAGTTGGCTGCCGGCCTCTATGAAGGTCTGGCAAAGTGGGTGATGATCGCTGGCGACCGTCGACACATGCAACGGCCCGTCGCCACCGCGATAGGCGTCTGCCCCGCTATCATTGGTTTCCATCTTGCGGAAATAGGGAAGCACACCATCCCATCCCCAGCCGGAATTGCCCATATCCCGCCACCCGTCGAAATCGGATTTCTGTCCCCGCACATAGACCATGGCGTTGATTGAGCTCGATCCTCCCATCACCTTGCCGCGTGGCCAATAGGATACGCGGTCATCAAGCCCCGGATTTGGCTCGGTCATATACATCCAGTTGATGCTGCTCCGATAAAACGCCTTGCCATAGCCGATCGGCATCAAGATCCATGGATGATTGTCGCTGCCTCCAGCCTCAAGCAGCAGCACCGTGTATTTTCCGTTTTCCGTCAACCGGTTGGCAAGCACGCATCCTGCAGATCCGGCCCCGACGACGATGAAATCGAATTCCGACATGGAGCACCCCAGTCTTCGAGGTTCTGGCTTATGCAGCCGGTGAGGCGTCGATCACGAAGAGCTTGCGTATATGTTCGTGAATCACCCACTCACCGGTCCAGCCCTGTGGCAGGACCAGAAGATCGCCCGGACCGATGTCCCTCGTGCCGCTTCCATCACCATTGGTGACCGATGCGCGACCGGAAAGAATGTGGCAATATTCTCCTGCTTTCGTCCGATCAGCGGTGAAATGCCCAGGCATGCATTCCCAAACGCCGATCGTTGTATGTCCATCGGCAGAGGTCCAAAGCACGCTGCTCGCCTCTTGTTGTCCCGCTGTTAAAGACGTGGGTTTGTCGGCAAAAGAACCGAGCGCCTGGTTGGCGAGATCGGCGAAGACTTTGAGGTCGATCATGGAGACATGTCCGGATGTTGAGAGAATAAAAATTGCGGCGGCGGATGACATCAAGCGCATCCAGACCGCCGCAGAGGGAAAATCAGCCTCGAGGCCTCTTCTGCTGGCCGAAGGCCTGCACGAGAACCATGAGGAATGTCGTTACGCAGATCATCAGGGTCGAGATCGAGGCAATGGTCGGGTCGATCTGATCGCGAAGTGCATTGAACATGTTGCGGGTCAGCGTCGGATTGTCTCCGCCCGAGATGAACATAGCCACGACCACTTCGTCAAAGGATGTGAGGAAGGCCAGCAACGCACCGGTGACAACGGCAAACCGGATCTGTGGCAGTGTAATGGTGACAAAGGCCTTCCAGCGCGGTGCTCCGAGGCTGCGCGCGGCATCCTCCTGGCTCATGTCATAGCTCTTGAGCGCAGAACCGATGACAATGACCACCAGTGGTAAGGCGAGCACAGTGTGCGCCAGCACCAGTCCCAGCAAGCTGTAGAGTATGTCGAGCTTCACATAGGCATAGAATACGCCGATTGCCACCAGAACCAGCGGCACCATCATCGGCGTGATGAGCAACACGAAGATCTCGCGCACGAACCGGTTGCGCGAAGTGTGAAGCCCGTAGGCGGCCAGCACGCCGATTGGCGTCGCGACGAGCATGGTCAGAAACGCGGCCTTCAGGGACGTCCAGGTTGCCTGCATCCAGTCCGGAGAGCTGAAATAGTGCTCATACCAGCGCAGTGACCAGACCTTTGGTGGAAATTCCAGATACTGGCTGTCGGAGAATGACATCGGAATGACGATCAGCGTGGGCGCGAGAAGCAGGATCATGATGATCCCTGACAGGATGTAGAGCCACAGGCGCTGGCCATGCGTGATTTGGGTGTCGGTGGCAGGTTTTCTTAGCCAGCTAAACATCAGTGGCTCCCTCCGGCGATCTGTTCGAGCTTAAGGAAGCGCGAGGCGAGCCACAGAATGGCCATGGTCAGCACCAACAGCACCACACCGAGTGCACTTGCAGCACCCCAGCTGACGAACAACTCGATATTGGAGACGATCTTCATCGAAACCAGGATTACCTTGCCACCGCCCAACACTGCCGGCGTGACAAAAAAGCCGAGGCAAAGGATGAATACCATCAGGGCGCCGGCGAAAAGGCCAGGCGTCGTGAGCGGAAAGAAAACGTCCCAAAAGGCCCGGCGTGGGCTGGCGCCCAGATTGGCGGCTGCCTTCAGGTAATTGCTGTCAACCGCCTTCATTGAGCCATAGACCGGCAGGATCAGGAAGGGCAGCATGATATGAACCATGCCGATCAGCGTGCCTGTGAGATTATAGACCAGCGATAGCGGTTCATCCCATAGCCCAAGCGACATGCCCCAGGTGTTGATGAGCCCGCGCGACTGCAAAAGGACCAGCCACGCGTATGTTCTCACCAGCAGCGAGGTCCAGAAGGGCAGAAGAACTGCAATCATGCAGATGCTGGCCATCCGAGCGGGTAGTTGGGACAGAAAATAGGCAAGCGGATAGCCGATCAGGATACAAAGTCCCGTCGTCAGAATGCTGACTTTAAAGGTCGTCTCGAAGATCCGGTAATAGGAGCGCCTTGTGATCATGCGCTCGTAGTTTTCCAGCGAGAAATGCCCGTCGCTGCCAAGAAATGATACGTAAAAAAGCCAGCCCACCGGAATGACGAGGACGACAAGGACCATCAGGATGGCCGGCGAGCTGAGGCCGAAAAGCTTCAGCCGCTCCATGCGATCATCAGAGCGCAGACCGGCCTCGTTGGCCCGGGGAGCATGGGCAGCTTGCGTCTCTCCGCTTGCCTGCAAAACGGCCATATCAAACCTCGCTTCCATCGATCAGGACCGTATCCTCAGGCGCAAGGGTCAAAGTCACCTTGTCGCCAACCGCAGGCAGGGCGGAGAGGGTGCCACCGCGCACGCCGCCGCGTACCGCAATCTCGGTGCCGCTCTCAAGCCGGGCGTGCAGAAGATAACTGTCGCCCTGATAGACAACTTCCGTTGCGGTTGCGGTAAAGTTGTTGGCGTTCTCGCGCGGTCCATCGGGTGACACCGTGATACGCTCGGGCCTGATCATCAGCGTCAACTCTGCTGTCGTCGGCGGCGCATCAGCCATCTTGAGCGGCATGCCAAGATATGTGACGGCAGCACCGTCGCGCTGGACGGGCAGAAACGTGGAATCGCCAATGAAGTCGGCGACGAAACGGTTGGCCGGGCGCTCGTAGAGATCGCGCGGCGTGGCAAGCTGCATGATGCGCCCCTTGTTCACCACCGCAATCCGATCGGACATGGTCAGCGCTTCGCGCTGGTCATGGGTCACATAAACGGTCGTCATGCCAAGTTTCTCATGCAGATGTCGAAGCTCGATCTGCATCTGGTCGCGCAGTTTCTTGTCGAGCGCAGAAAGCGGCTCGTCCATCAAAAGAATACGGGGTTCGAAAACGATGGAACGCGCGAGTGCAACGCGCTGTTTCTGGCCGCCCGAAAGCTGGTCGATCTGGCGGTCGCCATAGCCGCCCAGCTGCACAGTTTCCAATGCCTCGTCGACCCTGCGCGCAATCTCGGCCTTTGCCACCTTTCGAAGCCGCAGTGGATAACCGACATTGCCGGCAACGGTCATATGCGGGAACAAAGCATAGGATTGAAATGTCATGCCAAGGCCACGCAGATGCGGCGGCATGCGGATGACTTCTTCCTCGCCGAATTTAAGGCTGCCGCAATCGGGTCGGGTGAAGCCCGCCAGCACCATCAAAAGTGTGGTCTTGCCAGAGCCCGACGGACCGAGGAGCGTCAGAAATTCACCGCTCTTTACGCTTAGAGAAACGTTGTCCAGGGCATTTACCGGACCATAGGTCTTGGTGACGCCGCTGACCGATATCGGCAATGCTTTTCTTTTGTGCGACGGCACTGTGCTCTCCCTTGTATGTTTTTCGGAGCGGGCGCCGTGCGCCCGCTCCTCATTGCTCAGGTCCGCCGGCTGACTATTCCGTCAGCATTTCCTGATACATTTCCGACGCAGTTGTCTCCCATTTGGTGTACCATTCCAATGAGATAGGCAACTGCATTTCGGCATTGGCAGGCGAAGACGGCAAGCCCTTGGCTGTCGCTTCGTCGATCTCTCCGGTGTCAAAAGCGGCCTTGTTCGTCGGGCCGTAGGTGATGTATTTGGGTAGGTCGTCCTGATATTTGGCCTTGGAGATCTCTGCCAGGAATTTCATGGCAAGCTCCTTGTTCGGCGCGCCCTTCGGAATGCCGAAGCAATCATAGTCGAGCAGTCCCTGATTGAAGGAATAGGCGACCTTCGCACCGTCCTTTTTGGCGTTGTCAAAGCGACCGTTCCAGCCGGTCGTCATATCGACTTCACCGTCCTTCATCAGCTGTGCCTGCTGAGCGCCCGAAGACCAGAACACCGAGATATTGGGTCGCAATTCGCGGATCTTGTTGATGGCGCGTTCGATGCCTTCCTCGGAGTCCAGTACCTTGTAGACATCTTCCGGTGCAACGCCGTCGGCCATCAGAGCGGGTTCGAGAGCGCCTGCGACCTTGTTGCGATAGGCACGTTTGCCCGGAAACTTTTTCACGTCCCAGAAATCGGCCCAGCTTTGCGGGCCTTTGTCGCCATAGGTCTTGGTGTTCCAGGCGTAGACCGTCGAAAAGACGTCGCTGCCCACACAGTATTTGGAGTAAAGGCCTGGATAGAAATCCGAGACGTCGATGATGTCATAGTCGAGCGGCTCGAGAAGTCCCTCGTCGCCGGCACGGGCAGCGGAACCCGATCCACTTGCCACGACATCCAGCGTCACCTTTCCTGTGGCGACCTGCAGTTTGACGTCGGACATGCCGCCATAGGTTTCCTGCTTGACCGTGATGCCCATTTCCTTGGCGGCCGGCTCGAACAGCGCTTTGCTTTCTGCGTCCTGAAATGAGCCGCCCCAAGAAGCGACAGTCAAGTCCTCGGCCTGCGCGATCGCCGTTGTGGCGAGCAGCGTTGATGCCAACGCCATTATCAAATTCAGTTTCATTGTCAGTCCTCCTGTCAGATCTTCGCCGCTTGCTGCGACCCCCGGTCTGCGTTTTTTATTCCTGCGGATCGACCAGGTCCGCACGGTTGAACTTCCCTTGAAGCGTATCGCAGTCTTTCAGACTGCACTCTGACGCTCCGCCTCTAATCTCCTGCGTTGGGGCGGCGTCCGCGCCAGACCAACGCAGAGTGATTGGCTATGCCGCCCGGCCTGCTTTTTGCCATTGCCGGTCGTCCATCCACCGGTAATAGGCAACGGCTGCAGGCAGAAACCATGGCTTTCCGGTGTAGAGCGGCCGGGTCGGGTGAACCATGTCGTCGAAAGCGGTTTGTCCCTCAGGCAGACCGAGCACCTTTTGACCGGTGCGCATGCCAAGATAGCTCGCCATCGAAACGCCCGAACCACAGTAGCCAACGGCATAGTGAACGCCGTCGTGATGGCCGGTATGAGGCAGCTCATCGAAACTGTAGGCAACGGTGCCGCTCCAGGCATGGGAGATCTTGGTGCCGGCAAGACTTGGGAAAATCCGGCACATATGGTGATGCAGCAGCGGCGCGGACGCGACGGGATCGCTTTCGGCGGCGCGCACGCGACCTCCAAAAGCAATGCGCTTGCGATCGGGTGTGGCGCGGTAATAGTAGAGAACCTTGCAGGTATCACTCGCGATCCGGTCTGTCGGGAAGAGCTCGTCGACGATAGACTGCGGCAGTTCTTCGGTCGCGATGATGTAACTGCCGATCGGAATGATCCGTCGGCGGAGCCATGGCATAAGGTCCGTCGTGTAGCCGTTGGTGGCGACGATGACCTGTCCCGCTCGCACCTCGCCCTTTGCCGTCTGCACCTTGAAGCCGGAGGATGTCCGCTCGATGGATGTTGCAGCCGATTTCCCGACAATCTTCGCGCCGGCATCGATGGCCAGACGCAGGAGTTCCCGGTGCAGTTTGGCTGGATGAACGGAGCAATGTTTGGGATATACAACCCCGCCGAAATAGCTGTCGGTGCCCAGTTCGGTGCGCTGTTCACTGCGCGGCACGGGGAAGCACTCGATGCCTTCTTTCAGCCGCATCGTTTCTGCGTCGCGCACGAGTACTTCGTAATGTTGTGGTGTGTGGGCCGCGTGGTAGCGCCCGGCGCGTCGGAAATCGCAGTTCAGCCCCTCGCCTTCGACGAACATGCCGAACCACTCCAGCGCCTGTTTCCCTTCGCCGCGAATGGCTTGGGCTTTGTCAGAACCGAACTTCTCCGTCAGCTTGGCGAGTGAGGGTTTCACGCTCGTACTGATCTGGCCGCCATTGCGGGTGCTGCAGCCAAATCCCGGATCTTCAGCATCGACAACCAAGGTTGAGAGCCCGCCGCGAGCCGTAACGATTGCTGCATTCAGTCCTGTGTAGCCGGCACCGATGATCAGCACGTCCACCGTTTCCGGTGGTGCAATCGTCAACTCGGGCGCTGCCGGCAACTGTTCGTGCCAGAAGGGTGTGCGACGAATATCCGTAAGATCAACAGTCATTCCGTTCCCCGAGAAGCGCGTCAATCCATGACAGACAAACATCGCGCCGTTAAATGAAGGCTAGTCCAGCATTGGACTACGGTTCATATCCAATTTGATAAAATGGCCAGACCAATTCTTGGTGCCGGTCATTTTCATATTCCGTCTATTGGAAAACGGGTACCGGGACATATGCCCCGGCACAGTAAGGGAGGTTCTAACCTCACGTGATGTTGGCCAGCGCTTCCGGCATCCAATGGACTTCGCGGCGGCTGGCCTTGAAGAAACACTTTCCATACCTGGCCAACTGGTCATGATCGATTTCGAAGCCGAGGCCGGGTGTCTGCGGCATGTCGAACCAGCCGTGATCATGCAGGAACGGTTGCTTGATGATCGCATCACGGCCTTCCGGAACCCAGCCGGGTTCATTCAGGGGATACTCGAACACCATTTCGGTCGCAAAGCCGCTGGCGGCAAAGACGTGGGCGTTGATGATGAAACCGAAGCCATTGGTCCAAGTATGGGAGGAGAACTTCACGCCCTCTTCGCGGCAGAGTTTGGCAATCGCAAGACTTTGTTTGACGCCGCCCGTAAACATCGCGTCGGGTTGATAGATGTTGTAGCACCGCATCTTGATCATGCGGGCGAGCTCGCGATACCCCATCAGATGCAGTTCACCACCGGCAACCGGCACGCGCGAATAGGCCGTAAGCCTTGCCATGTCTTCGTGCCACTCCCCGAAAAGAGGCTCCTCAACCCAGGCAAGTTCGACGTCGGCTGCGGCATCGACAAAGCGCTTGGCGCGCTCCAGAGACCAGAGCGGCGCGTCGGCCTTTGCCGTCAGGCGAAAGGCCTGGTTGCAGTCGACCGAGATCTTCATGCGACCCTGCATGTGTTTGGCGACATCGGTTATGTGCGCGATATCGACTTTCTCGTCGAAGTCATGCACGCGTATTTTCATCGTATCGAAACCATCGGCCAACCGTGCCTCGGCCTCTTCGCGACGGGCGCCTGTGTCGCGCAGTTCTCCGGAAGAGGCATAGAGCCTCAGGCGATCGTCTGTTCCGCCGAGCAATTTGTAGAGCGGCACTCCGGCATTCTTCGCCTTGATGTCCCAAAAGGCGGGCTCCAGCCACCAGTTGAAATTGCCGCCGACAGCCATGATGTGGATACGCTCGGCGAGCCGGTCGATATTTTCCGGATCCTGACCGAGAAAGAGGTCTGCAAGGGTGTGGCCAATCCCGGCGCGTTCGCGCCCTGCACCGGTAAAGCCGCTCCAGCCTTCCACGCCGTCGTCAGTGACGAAGCGGACGAGATAGAAGGATACGGTCGTGCGTACAGTCCCGGGGATCCATGACGGGGAAAACGGCGCCGGAAGCGGCGCGTTCACATGATAGAGTTCGATACGATCAATCACTTGCATTGGCGACCTCTTGTACAATCTGGAACTTGCGCGTCCGCAGCATTGGAGTGAATGTCGCAATCGGTCGGCAGAATGGTGATCATGATTGCACTCCAGACCAACCACTCAAATATCTGCGCATCATCTGAAACAACTGAAATATATGAGTGTCTGGACGTCGTGGATCGAAAGCTAGTGTGCCATTGGTCGATTAAGGATATCCAATTTGATAAAAATATCAGACCAATTGTTTGCGAAGATCTGGCAGCTCGCAAAGGATGTCGAGACCTGAGCGTATATCGTCAGGAGAGGCGCACCCGAAACCGAAGACGATACCCTTGCGCGCAATCGGCGTAAGACAATAGCGGCTTAACGGGGCCAGAGTGACACCGTGCGCTGCGGCTTGGCTGACCAGTTCGGCTTCGTTAATGCCTTCGGCGAGATAGGCTGTCGTGTGGAAGCCACCGGTTGTCTCTTGCATCGCGAGTGCGCCGCTCAGGCGCTTTGCTCCCTGCAGCAAGACATCGTAGCGTGCCTTGTAGAGTTTGCGCATCATGCGGATATGCGTGGCGAAATGCCCCTCGTCCATGAAATCGGCAACGGTCGCCTGTGTACTGGTGGCGGGCCCACTGACCCATGACATGAAAGCCTGGTCGAATGCATCGACAAGGCGCGGTGGCACGACCACAAAGCCGAGCCTCAGCGAGGGGAAAAGCGATTTTGAAAAGGTACCGACATGCAAGACCCGCTCTTCGGTATCGATGCTTAAGAGTGCAGGCTGAGGCGCGTTGCCGAAATAGAATTCGCCATCGTAGTCGTCTTCCACAACATAGGCCCGGGCCTCGCCGGTCGCTTTCAAAAGTTCGAAACGGCGGCTGAGCGACATCACATGGCCGAGTGGCTGCTGATGCGAGGGGGTGACAAAGGCGATCCGGAAATGCGGTGCCTTTGCCAGGCCGTCCCGCACCACGAGCCCTTCGGAATCGACATCGACCGGCACCAGTTCTGCCCCTTCTGACAGGAGCGCGTTACGGGCGCCCGAAGCGCCCGGGTTTTCCATCCAGACGCGGTCGCCCGGATTAAGAAGCAGCTTGCCGATCAGGCTGAATGCATGCTGGGCACCGGATGTGATGAAGATCTGCTCCGGGTCGCAAGTGATCCCTTTGAGCGCGCTCAGATGCATGGCAATTGCGCGCCTGAGCGGTCTGTAGCCTTTCGGTTCCCCGTAGCCCATCACGTTGCTGCGCTCGGCGCGCAAGTGGCGGGCGGAAATGCGTGACCAGTGGACAAGGGGAAAGGCATCCAATGCGGGTAGAGCGGTTAGAAAAGCCTTGGGTCTGTGTGGCAACCAGGCTCGCGGTGCATAGGATTTTTCGGCATGGTTGATGGTGTAAGCAAGGCGCGGTATTCCGGCCTCGCCCTGCACGGGATCAACCGCAACCGGGCCTGGTCTTTGATGTTCCAGGATATCGCTAACGAAAGTGCCAGAGCCGACCCGCGAGACCAGCATGCCCTCGCCGGTTAGCCGTTCGATTGCGTCGATCACTGTGGTGCGCGATACGCCCGTTTCCGCGGCAAGCGTGCGTGTCGCCGGCAAGCGCTCGCCTGGCCGCAGACCGCCTGTCAGGATGATTTCCCGAAGCGCCAGATATAGCTGCACGCTGACGCTTTGCCGGGACGAGCGGTCCAGCTTGATCGCGGAAAGCAGAACTCCGGCCGCTTGCTTCATGACATTGCTCCGTTCAATTGGTCTGCCGCTTTTGCCGCAATGGACGTGTCCACCAGACCACTAATAGCACAGTTTAGGATCGAGTTTGGCAAGTCAATTCAGCGGTCGGTCGGCGATGAAAATCGAGAAAATTGAAACTTTCACCAACGAATTCATCAGTTTCGTGCGAGTTACATCGGACGATGGTTCTGAAGGATGGGGCCAGGTCGCGCCTTATTGTGCCGACATCACAGCGGAAGTTCTACACCGTCAGGTCGCGCCTTATGTGCTGGGCATGGACTGTTTCGATATTGATGAAATGCTCGACCTTGTCCGTGACCGCGAACACAAGTTTCCAGGCGCCTATCTGCGTCGCGCCATGGGCGGCGTGGACACGGCACTCTGGGACATGCGTGGAAAGCTGGAAGCGCGTCCGGTCTGCGAACTGATCGGCGGCACAACTGGCAAGATCCGCGCCTACGCCTCCTCCATGAAGCGTGACGTCACCCCGGCTGCAGAAGCAGATCGCTTTTTGAAACTTCGTGACAAACATGGCTTCGACGCCTTCAAATTCCGCATCGGCGCTGAAGTCGGCCGGAACAGGGATGAGTGGCCAGGTCGCACGGAAGAGATTGTCCCGCTTATCCGCAAGTCACTCGGTGGTGAGGCGACGCTGCTGGTCGACGCCAATTCCTGTTATTCGCCCGACAAGGCGATCGAGGTTGGCAAGATGCTGGAGGACCATGGAATTTCGCATTACGAGGAGCCTTGCCCTTATTGGGAGTTCGACCAGACCAGGCAAGTGACCGAAGCGCTCGACATCGATGTCACCGGCGGCGAGCAGGATTGCATGCTGGCCAACTGGAAGGGCATGATCGACGGACGCATCGTCGACGTCTTGCAGCCGGACATTTGCTATCTGGGCGGCATCGCGCGAACACTCAGGGTCGCGAAGATGGCGGAAGCAGCCGGTATGCCAATCACGCCGCATGCCGCCAACCTTTCCATGGTGACGATCTTCACGATGCATCTATTGCGCGCGATCCCGAATGCCGGAAAATACCTCGAATTTTCTATCGAAGGTCTCGATTATTACCCTTGGCAGCAGGGTCTGTTCGTCAACGATCCCTACGTGATATCAGATGGCCATGCGACGGTGACGGATGCTCCCGGCTGGGGCATCGAGATAAGCCCCGATTGGCTCTCAAAGTCGCAATATAAGGTCAGCGCGCGCTAGCAGCGCGTTGGGAGTGCAGCCGAACCTGCCCAAGAAGCGTAGGAAGCTCGCCGTCACGTGAGATACGGCGCCTATTGCCAATAAAAGTCAGTACATGACGATCATTCACCTTTATATAGCAGTGGATCTCATTGTGATTTCCATTGCGATATCGCCGTCCGATGGAAGTCGACTGGCGTGTCAAAGCGCGTAAAATCAGTGGGGGGACCTACCTTTACGGGGGTGAAGGTATGGGGAGGGGCCGCATGCCTTTTTGGCGCGCGGCCCCATTTTTTGCCTTTGCGTCGAGCGGCCACTTGGGTGCGCTCACCTGAGCGCCGCCTTTTCTCGCGTCAACACAAATCGACTGTGCCGTTCGGGTTGCCGAAACAGGATAAGCGACTTATCACGCGGGCTTCGATGTTCAGCGTGTGGAATGCAGCTTATGGCCCAACAGACAAACTGGCGTGATGCCGAATCCAAAGCGAACCAATTTGCTATGGACTGGGGAAGCCAGGAACCCGGCGGCGCAATCGTTGCCTTCGATGCATCCGGCATCCGCTTCGCGGTCGCCAATGGGCTGGCCAGCCTCTCGTCCGGTGCTTCCTTCACACCGAAGACGGTAGTTCGCTACGCCTCCGTCACCAAACACGCCTTTGCTTGCCTCGTGCTGTCGCACCCGGAATTGATCGCTCTTGATGATCCTTTGGGCAAGCATGTGCCCGAATTGAAAGAGCCACTGGCAAGCGTCACAGTCGGGCAGGCGCTGGATATGAGCGGAGGTCTGCCAGATGCGCGTGAGTGCTTCACCTTGTTGGGACTGTCAGTCTACACGGACACGCAAGCACAACCGATCCTCGACTATCTCGCCCGCCTTGAACGTCTGAATTATGTGGCGGGAACCGAGGTATCCTATTCCAATACCGGTTATCGTCTGGTCGAGGCGGCGCTTGAACGCCGTGGCATCTTTTTTCGCGATTTCATTCAAACGCGCAGTGCAGCCCTTGGCGTGGAAATGGATGCCCCGGATGTCTGGAACGACACTGTAAAAGGTCTTGCACCCGGTTACTGGCATGATGGGAAGAGCTGGCAGCTTGCTTCAGCCGGCCTGCACATCTCCGCATCCGGCAGCATGACGGGCAGTGCCGAGGCACTGGCGACATGGGCGAAGGCTTTGATGTTAGGTGAAGGCGACTATGCCGGCGTGCTGGATGCGCTGTCTGCGGAACGGCATCTGAATGACGGTCGCGCTACCGGCTATGGTCTGGGGCTTCGCACCTCCATGCTGGGCGAGCGCAGCCTGGTCGGGCACGGCGGCTCGCATCCCGGGTACAAGAGCCACTTCCTGATCGACCGGAAATCCGGTGTCGGAATTGCGGTCGTCACCAATCGTGAAGACGCAAACGGCTTTGCCATCGCTTTTGAAACGCTGGCCACCCTTTTGGGTGAACCGTTGCCGACCGTCGCGACAAGCTTGCCCGACGGCATCTATGTCGCAGAAGCCGGGCCGCTTTGGGCAGAGGTCAATGGAAGCGCCATCACCTGCCTGGATGCCGGTGAAACACTTTATGAGGATGGAGACGGTTGGGTGTCGTCCCGCTCGGCCTCTCTGCCGATCCGGCTCAAGGCAAACGGCGATGCCATAGAGGGTTGGATCGGTCACGTGGCCTGTCGTCTCGACCCGGCAGGCAATGAGCCTGTGTCTCCTGCTCTTGCCGGACATTGGTCATCGGATGAAGGCGCGAGCTTCAAGATCGAAAATGGCGAGTTGATAATGGGTGTCGGCCCGACGCGATCAAGAATGCCGCTGCGCGGGCTTGGCAAAGGTCGTTATTTGTTCTCCCTCGTCGATGGTCCTTGGAAGAAACGTGTCTGTTTGCATGTGATCGCCGACAACCGTGTGGAACTCGTCCTGAGCCGGGCACGTATGATCGAATATGTGAAAGCCGGCTAAGGATCGGCTAAGAACCGGCTAGGTCTGGATTTCCAAAGAATGCATCTGCTGCCAGTAGATCGCGCAGAATGGGCAGTTTGCGGCCGGAATATCCCTCAATCGGGGTCGCATGCCACAGAGCGTTCAGCACGGCTTCCTCCGTCGCCTCGACGGCGGCATGGAAAAACGCGTTCATGTGCTGCTCGGGCAACCGGCTCGCTGTGACGACATCGTCCTTGGCCGTCATGTCGCGGCAATTGGCGGTCGAAAAGGCAAGCGCGATATCGCCGCTGCCGTGGCCGAGATGGCTGCCGAGGCGACCGAGTGCTGCACCGGCACGTTTGGCAAGCCGCGTAAGCTGGCGCGATTCCATCGGGGCATCGGTCGCAAAAACAACGATGATGGAGCCTTTGTCTGGCTCCATTGCGCGGGCAATTCCCTGCGGCGCGATACGATGTCCAAAGACACGGAATTCAGAGGCTTGGCCGAAATTGGAGAGAACCAGTGCGCCAAGCCTGAATGCGCTTCCGCCCGGAAGAAGCACTGTGCGCGATGAACTGCCGATGCCACCGGCCATACCGAAGGTCTTCATGCCGGTGCCAGCGCCAATTGTGCCTTGGGCGAAATTGGACGCAGCGTTTCCGATCGCCTCCAGGGCGAGCGCTTCGGTCACAGCCAGCGATTGGATATCATTGATCTGGCCGTCATTGCATTCGAAGACAAGCGGATTGACGGTGCTGTCGCGTCGCCCGATTGCCGGATTGGCAGCGATCGCCGAGCGGATCAGGGCGGATGCACACGCATGAACACTGAAAGTGTTGGTGAACAGGATCGGCGTTTCAATTTCGCCCAGTTCCTGGACCTGAATCAGGCCGAGGCTCTTGCCGAAACCGTTTAAAATTGCGGCACCTGCCGGCGGACGCTGACGGAAGAGATCGCCACCGTGAGGAAGTAGTGCTGTGACACCAGTTCGGGCAGAACCGTCCATCAAGCTCGCATGGCCGACGGTAACACCTTCGACGTCGGCGATTGAATTGCTTGGTCCGGGCGGAATAACCCACCATTGGCCGGCGTGCGAAAACTGGCGCATGCATTCTCTCTTTTCTCAGCAGCACAAGGCATCCGGCGCAGGCGCGCGGCCGGCATGCGGACTTGCCTACGGCCTTAAATCGCCATCTCTGTGCTGGTCTGGATGTAGACCTCGCGCAACCGCTTGGCGACCGGGCCGGGCTCTCCATCACCGATCTTCATGTCATCGATCCTGACGACCGGATTGACGAAACCGGAGGCCGATGTCGAAAAGGCTTCCTGCGCAGACTTGATCTCTTCGATGGTGAAGGGGCGTTCCTCAATCTTGATCTGCAGATCCTTTGCGCATTTCAAAACGGCGCTGCGCGTAATGCCAGGAAGGATATCCGTCGACAGATGACGGGTAACCAAAGTGCCGTCTTTGGTGACAATATAGGCATTGTTGGAACAACCTTCGGTAATGAAGCCATCCTCAACCATCCAGGCATCGTCTGCGCCTTCCTTTTTGGCCAGGTTCTTGGCCAAGACGGGATAAAGTAGCTGCACGGTCTTGATGTCACGCCGGCTCCATCTCTCGTCGTCGACAAGGATCACATACTGCCCACGTTGAGCGACAGGACTGTCGATCAGGTTCTTCTTCTGGGTGAACATCACAAGCGTGGACGGCACGGTGGTTTCGGGAAACAGGAAGTCGCGGTCGGCAGCGCCGCGGGAAACCTGAAGATAGATCAACCCCTCGTCCAGCCCGTTGGCCTCCACCAGTTTGCGGTGGGCGGCAAGTAGCGTCTCGTCATCCACATCGAGCACCATGCTGATCTCTGAAAGCGAATTGCGAAGACGGGTCAGATGGCCTTGAAAGTCGACCAGCTTGCCACCGAGAACGGCAGTCACCTCATAAACCGCATCGGCGAAGAGAAAGCCGCGATCGAAAACCGAGATCGTTGCCTCGTTCTCAGGGACAAAATTGCCGTTGATATAGACTGTGCGCATTCCAATGGACTCCGGTAGATCAATCTGTTCGAACATGTGGCCAACCGATCTGGTCGTGCATATGCCCTGCTGGCCTCGTTTCTCAATATCCGGTGTCTATTGCAAGGCCATTGTGAGCATATGGCCTTGCAGGAGCTTAACGTCGAAATCGCGTCACCGTGCTCCATCGGCCTTCAATCTTTGCCGAAAGCTTGCCGTTCCTACGGACGATGTCGTAGACGGCACTCAAACGACGGTCGAAGCAGGACCGATAACGCAGCGAGCGTCGCTGTCCAAAAAATATAACCACGAGGTGACAGAATGAACGAGACCGGGATTGCCGCAGAGCCAGTGCGTGTGCCTGTCTTCGATGGACATAATGACATCCTTTCACGATTGACGCGTGAAGGCGTTGATGGTGCCGAATCCCGTTTTCTGAACGGGCAGCCTGGTGTCCACATCGATCTGCCCCGTGCTCGGATCGGTGGCCTCGCCGGCGGACTTTGTGCCATATACACATGGACTGAGGGCAGAACAGCGGATGCCAATGGCGATCTGCCGCGCGTAGATCGTCGAAGCGCACTTGATCAGACTGTTCAGCAGGCAGCCCTTCTGCACCGCATCGAGGCACAGTCGCAAGGCGCATTCACGATCTGCACAACGGCAGCCGGTATCCGTGATGCAATGAAATCGGGTAGCTTTGCCGCTGTTTTTCACATCGAGGGCATTGAAGCTGCAGGTGATGATCTTGATCTTATCCATCTGCTTTATGCTGCCGGCCTTCGAACTCTCGGTCCGGTCTGGAGCCGTCCGAATATTTTTGCTCACGGCGTTCCCTTCCGTTTTGGTCACAGCCCGGATATCGGGCCCGGATTGACCAAAGCGGGTGCCGACCTCGTTCGACTTTGCAATAGGCTGAAGATCATGGTCGACCTGTCGCATATGAATGACGCCGGCTTCTGGGACATTGCGAAAATCTCCGACGCGCCTCTGGTTGCGTCTCATTCGAATGCGTTCGGCATATGCCCGCACAGCCGCAATGCCACCGACAAGCAACTGGATGCGATCCGCGACACCGGGGGGCTGATCGGCCTCAATTTCGGCGTCAAGTTCCTGGATCCGGATGGCAGACCTGACACTGGACTGAATCTCGAGACAATGGTTCGTCACATCGATTATCTGGTCGAACGGGTGGGCATCGACCATGTCGGCTTTGGCTCTGATTTCGACGGAACGCTGATCTCGGGAAATATCGGTGACGTGACCGGCCTGCCGGTTCTGCTGACTGCGCTCAAATCCGCCGGTTACGATGACGATGCTTTGGCAAAGATCGCGCATCAGAACTGGGTTTCGCTTCTGGAGCGTACCTGGGGCGCCTGACCACATTCGGCCTTAAGTCGATAAATATCATCATTGAGCCTCGCGCCGGCACCGAGTTGCCGGCGTTTTGATTTCTCGTTCTCCGTTTGCCGCTGGACATTCTTCTTCAGGCGATGCTGATTAACTTGACATTTTTACACCAGATTAATATCGCGGTTTGTTAGAGTGTGCGTTCCGGGTAAACGCCGCAACGCCCCACACCTTGTCGAAGGGACGAAAGCACCGATGAATCAGGTTCAGACCTTCACGCTGACTGGCGTTGCAGTGCCTAAAAATGCAGTTCACATGTTGGCGGAAATTAGCGAGCACTTCGCGGAACATGCCGAGGTGAGAGAAAAGGCAGACGGGGTGGTCCTGCTGAGCGAGATCGGTGACGCCGATATAACGCTCAAAGACGGCTCGCTTGAAATCGTTTTGAACTGCCCGACCCAAAAGGCACTTGATGTCAGTCGCAATGTCGTCGCTGAGCATTTGTTTTTCTTTGCCGGGGAAGAGCCTCTTGAGCTGACCTGGGACCAGACCGATGAGCCCAAGCCGGCCCCCAACGTTCACATCGTCAAGGTCGTGTCATCCGAAGACGTCACCCCGCATATGCGCCGTGTCAAAGTCGCCTGCGACGACGTCACGCCGTTTACCGGCGGTGGGTTGCATGTCCGGCTGATGGTGCCGCCCATCGGCCGCAAACCTGTCTGGCCAACCATGCGCGCCGACGGACGCATCGGATGGCCGGAGGGCGATGATGCCCTGTTGGTGCGCATCTATACCATTCGTACGGTCGATCAGGAAAAGGGACATCTGTGGATCGACATCCTGCAACACCCCTCGTCAGAACACGAAACCCCCGGAGCTGACTTTGCTCTTCGCGCTGAACCCGGTCAGGTTCTGGCTCTTATGGGGCCGGGCGGCGGGGGTGTCCCGGAAACTGAAAGCCTGGTGATGGTAGGCGATGAAACGGCTTTGCCGGCCATTGCGCGCATCGCCGCTGAATTGCCGGAAGCCGCCACTATCACGGCTGTGATAGAAGTTGGCGACAAAGCGGAAGAGCAGCCGATCGTCAGTGCCGCGAGGCTCGACATCCGCTGGCTGCACAGGAATTCCTATGCGCCTGATACGCGCTTCGCTCTCGCCGCTGCCCTGTCTGACATGCTGGCGCAGAATGCCGATCCGGATTACATCTGGGCCGCCTGCGAGGGTGGCGAAGCCAAGGAAATCCGAGCGCTTCTGCGCCAAAAAGCGCATCCCAAAAACCGCATGTATGTGGCTGCCTACTGGCAGCAGGGCAAAAGTGCATAAGACATCGCTTCAGTCGCCGTCTGAACACTAACGCGACCTTAGAGAGTGGTTCTGTCGCAAAATGAGGTCGCTCGGGCGTCTGGCAAGGCCTTGGCGACCGCTTGCCCTGCGGCAGCATTAATCCCGGCAGGTGACCTGTGGGAGTAAATTGCCCATTTGCTGGGCTTTAACTTCACTTGACACTTTTTTGGGCTCCCCCTAGAAATCTCTACCAACTGGTAAATTTAAGGGGTCTCAGCCATGACGCATGACATCAAGTTCTCCCGCCGTAGCCTTCTGGCCACCGGTCTCGTTCTCGGTTCGGGCCTTTTTGCGCCGACCCTTCGTGCCGCCGCTCCGATCAAGGTCGCAGGCATTCACGGATCTCCAGTCGAGAACGCCTGGAATTCGGTCTTGCACAAGGCCATGCAGGACGCTGCAGCGGAAGGTGTGATTGAATATGTCTTCTCGGAAGGCGTGTCCGGCACCGATTATGCCCGCGCCATGCGCGAATATGCCGAGCAGGGCAACCAGCTCATCATCGGCGAGGCCTATGCAGTCGAGACCGAAGCCCGTGAAGTGGCTGCCGATTATCCTGAAACCGCATTCGTTCTCGGTTCCAGTGGCAAGGAATCCGGCGACAATTTCGGCGTTTTCGGAACCTGGAATCATGATGGCGCCTATCTCGCTGGCATGCTCGTCGGCAAGATGACCAAGAGCAATATTGTTGGCGCGGTCGGCGCCATGCCAATCCCGGAAGTGAACATGCTGATCAACGCCTTCGGTGAAGGCGTGAAGGCCGTGAACCCGGATGCCAAGCTGCTTGTGTCCTTCATCGGCACCTTCTTCGACCCACCGAAGGCACGCGAAGCCGGTCTGGCCCAGATCGACGCGGGCGCCGATATCCTGTTTGGCGAACGTATCGGCACGGCCGATGCCGCCAAGGAGCGCGGCATCAAGTCTGTCGGGTCGCTGATCGATTACACGCCGCGTTATCCGGAAACTGTTTTCGCCAACGCTTTGTGGGGGTTCCGCCCGATCCTCAATGCTGCTCTCGCAGATGTTGCCGCCGGAAAGCCGGTTGGCAAGGATTACACAGCATTCGGCTTGCTCAAGGAAGGCGGCAGCGATATTGCCTACGTCCAGGGTGCCGCTCCATCGGATGCAGAAGCAGCAATGGAAGCCAAGCGCGAAGAAATCAAGGCCGGCACCTTTGAGGTTCCGCGCAACATGGACGAACCAAAGTAAGCCAATTCCGCATGCATGCCGACGCCACAGCACTCGCCGAAGCGATCGGCTCCGGACAATTGACGGCGCGGCAGGCGATGGAGACATCGCTTGCCGCCGCCACATCCAACGCCTCTCTTGGGGCAATCACCCATCTGGACGAGAAGAAAGGCCGCGCCTCGGCTGACGCATTCGATGCATTGCCGGTCGACCAACGTGCAGCCATGCACTTTGGTGGTGTGCCCACTCTCGCCAAGGATCTCGGCGGTCCGTTTGAAGGCTTTCCGGTCAGTGCTGGTTCCAGCTCGATCCCCCGCAGGGGTGGTATGGCAGATTCTGATCTGGCCATTCGGTTTCGTGGCTCAGGTTTATGCCTGTTCGGATTGACCACAAGCCCCGAATTCGGTTTATCGCTGGCAAGCGAACCGGCAATGGGTCCGGTGTCGCGCAATCCACTCGCACCCCACTTAAGCTCCGGCGGATCGTCAGGCGGGGCAGCGGCAGCCGTTGCAGCTGGCATTGTGTCGATTGCCCATGCAACGGACGCCGGCGGTTCCATCCGCGTGCCCGCCGCCTGTTGTGGACTGATCGGTTTGAAGCCCGGCCGCGGCGCAATACCTGCCGGCCCATCCTATGGTAATTACCTTGGCGGGATCGCCAGCGAACTCGCCATTTGCCGCTCGGTTCGCGATACCGTGTCGATCTTCGCAAATGTGAGCGGCGACGCAAGGGGACCCTTTCCGCCTGTCCTTCAGGTGCCGGCGAAGGAAGAGGGACTGCGCGTTGGCGTATTGACCGATACCGGCGCGGATATGCCGACCGCCCCAGAGCGACTTGAGGCTGTTGAGGCTGCGGCCCGCTCGCTTGAGAAGAAGGGCCATCGGATCATTCCGGTGAAATGGACCGAAATCGATCAATTGGCGCTAGCCAGCGCCACGGCCTTTGCCGATATAGTCTGCATCAATCTCGCCGAAACGGTTGAGCGCCTCTCTGCCGATCTCTCAGGCACCGAGGAGATCACCCAGGCGGTGCTGGAGCGCGGGCTCGACATGCGCGGCACGGATGCATGGCGCGCCATGAATATGCTGGCATTTATCAGCCGGGATCTCTGGCGTCTGTTCGACGATATCGATTGTCTGCTGACGCCGATGCTTGCGACAGCGCCCAAGCCGATTGGCTCCTTTCCGACCGATCATCGCGATGTCGAAGCGCATTTCCAACGCATGACGGCCTTTGCGCCTCTGGCGCCGCTTGCCAATATTTCCGGATTTCCCGCCATCACGCTGCCCTTTGGTGAAGATGGTAAAGGTTTGCCGCTCCCGGTTCAGCTTCTGGCGCCGATGGGTCAGGAAATGCGCCTTCTTGCGCTTGCCGCGCATCTGGAAAAAGAGGAACGTTGGTCCCATCGCTTTCCTGTTGCGGGGTTTGCCCAATGAACGATGCCGTTCTGACAATTTCGGGCGTCAGCAAGCGCTTCGGTGATAACCTCGCCAATGACGATATCTCGCTGAGCCTTGGCGAAGGGGAGATCGTGGCTCTTCTGGGCGAAAACGGTGCCGGCAAGACGACCCTGATGAGCATTCTCTTCGGTCACTACGTCCCGGATACAGGCCATGTCACGGTGATGGGCAAGCAATTGCCGCCCGGCAAGCCACGTGCGGCCATCCGCGCAGGCATCGGCATGGTCCATCAGCACTTCTCGCTGGCACCCAATCTGACCGTGATCGAAAACGTCATGACCGGTACGGAAAGCCTCTGGTCTCCCGCATCATCCGTGGCGGCAGGTCGCAAGAAGCTGATCGAGATTTCAGAGCGCTTCGGGCTCAAGGTCGACCCGGATGCCTGTCTCGCGGAACTGTCTGTCGGCGAGCAGCAGCGTGTGGAGATCCTGAAGGCGCTCTACAATGACGCCCGCATCCTCGTTCTGGATGAGCCGACAGCGGTTCTCACCAAGCTTGAGGCGGAAAAGTTGTTTTCCACCTTGAAGGAAATGGCACGGCTGGGCCTTTCTCTTATTTTCATTTCCCACAAGCTCGATGAGGTCATGGCGACCGCTGACCGCATTGTCGTTTTGCGTGGCGGCAAGCTAGTCGCCGAACGGAGTGCCAGTGAAACCAGCAAAGCAGAACTTGCCGAACTGATGGTCGGTCGCAAGGTGACGAGGCCGGTGCGTGAGGCATCGACACCGGGTGCAGTCGTGCTGGAAGCTGCAGGCATCACCGTGCGCTCTGGTGGCATCGACCGTCTGAAGGCCATCGATTTCCGTCTTCGCGCCGGGGAAGTACTCGGTATCATCGGCGTGTCCGGAAACGGTCAGGCGACATTGGCGCAACTGCTCAGCGGCACCATCGGTAGAACCGCGGGAGATCTGGTGCTGTTCGGACATGGCATCGCCGATCTGACTGTCGCAGAGGCGGTTGAAAAAGGCATCGGGCGTATACCCGAGGACCGCAATCGCGAAGGCGCGATTGGCGAAATGGCCTTATGGGAAAATACAGTTCTCGAAAGGCTTGCGCGTTTCTCCAGGCATGGTCTCGTCAACCGCCAGGCCGGCATCGCTTTTGCCCAGAAGATCATCGATGCATTTGATGTTCGGGGCGGCACGCCGACAAGCCGTATCCGGCTTTTGTCCGGTGGCAACATGCAAAAGCTGATCCTTGGGCGTAACCTGATCGAACATCCCCGTATCTTGCTGGCCGCCCAGCCGGCGCGTGGTCTGGATGAAGGCGCAGTCGCCGCCGTACATGAAAGAATACTGGATGCCCGCAGGGCCGGAACCGCCGTGCTGTTGATCTCCGAGGATCTGGATGAAGTGATGGCGCTGGCCGACCGCATTCAGGCCATTGTCGGCGGCAGGTTGTCGCCACCGGTCAGTGCAGAAGACGTCGATGCCCGCAGGCTCGGTTTGATGATGGCGGGAGAATGGCAAGCACAAGGAATGGCCGATGCGGTTTGAGAGGCGGGAACATCGTCCAACAGCGCTGGTCATCGCCACGCCACTGATTGCCATCATCGGCGCACTGGCGATTGCCGGCATCCTGATCGCTTTTGCCGGCGCACCGGTTTTCGAGGCCTATTGGAAAATCGCAACCGGCGCCTTCGGCTCGCGCTTGTCAGCCACGGAGACCTTGACGCGTGCCACGCCTTTGATTCTGACGGGGCTTGCTGCCGCAGTGGCATTCCGGGCGCGGCTTTGGAACATCGGAGGGGAGGGACAATTCTATCTCGGTGCTATCGCCGTTGCCGCAGCAAGCGCCCATCTCGTTGGCGGTTTACCGTCTTTCATCCAGCTTCCGGTCCTGTTCGTCGTGGGCGCGGGCGCCGGCATGGTTTTGTTGCTCTTGCCGCTTTGGCTGAGGCTTCGCTTTTCCGTTGATGAAGTGGTGACGACGCTGCTCTTGAACTTCGTCGCCATCCTCTTTGTCTCGATGCTGATCGATGGCGTGCTGAAGGATCCGCTGGCCTTTGGCTGGCCGCAATCGCAAGTGGTTGATGCCGCAGCACGCCTGCCAAAACTGCTGGCACGGTCGCGGCTTCATGTCGGTCTGGTCATTGCCGCCGTCATCGCCGTCATCGTCTATTTCGTTCAGACGCGCACCGTCTTCGGTCTCCAGTCACGTGCGGCTGGTCTCAATCCGTCGGGCGCTGCCTTTGCCGGCGTTCCGTTGGCGCGCACTCTGGTCATCGTGGCCATGATCTCAGGCGGTCTTGCAGGGCTTGCAGGCACCATAGAGGTGCTGGGCGTAAAGGGTTATGTGACCACCGATCTTTCGCCCGGCTACGGCTATTCCGGCATCGTGGTTGCCATGCTTGCCAATCTTAATCCGCTGGGTGTGGTGCTGGCGGCCCTCTTCACGGCAACCATGTTCGTCGGTGCCGATGGCATGAGCCGGAGCATGGGTATCCCAAGTTATATTGCTGACGTCACGGTGGCGCTATCGCTGCTCTCGATGCTGGTTGCCGTCTTCTTCACGCAGTACAGGATCCGCCGATGAACGCTCTGGTCGATATCCTTGCCTCTGCCGGTCTTTGGGCCGCGGTTCTACGTATCGCCACGCCGCTCATCCTCGGCACATTGGGCGCGCTGCTGTGCGAGCGCTCCGGTGTCCTCAATCTCGGCATTGAAGGCATTATGACCTTCGGCGCGATGATCGGCTGGCTTGCCGTCTATAATGGTGCAGATCTCTGGACAGGTCTGCTTGTCGCAGCCCTGGGCGGAGCGGTCTTCGGTTTGCTGCATTCGGTTCTCACCGTCACACTTGGCCTGTCGCAACATGTCTCCGGCCTGGGTGTCACGCTGTTTGCCTCAAGCTTCGCCTATTATGTCTTCCGTCTCATGGTCCCAGTCGCAGGCACTCCACCGACAATCGTGCCGTTCCAGCCCATTGATGTGCCGTTCCTCTCGGATCTTCCCTTCGTCGGTTCGGCCTTGTTTACCCAGACGGCGCCAACCTATGTGGCCATTCTGCTGGCTGTCGTGCTTGCCTATGTCATTTCGCGAACGCCCATAGGCCTTGCCATCCGCATGACCGGCGAGAACCCGCATGCAGCAGAAGCGCAGGGCATCAACCCAATGGCGATCCGATACGGTGCCGTCATTGCCGGCAGCGCTTTGATGGGCGTGGGCGGGGCATTTCTGACACTATCAGCCTTTAACAGCTTCTTCCCCACCATGGTGCAGGGGCGCGGCTGGATCTGCATCGCCTTGGTCGTCTTTGCCTCGTGGAAGCCGGAGCGAGCGCTGTTCGGGGCATTGTTGTTTGCCTTTTTCGACGGTTTCCAGCTGCGCTTGCAGACCGTGTTGAGCGGCGTCGTTCCTTATCAGATCTTCCTGATGATCCCTTATATCCTGTCGATCGCAGCCCTTGCCGTCATGGCGCGCCGCGCACGCGTGCCACAGGCGTTGATGCAACCCTATCGGCGCGGCGAGCGCTGAAGCGAAGAGAGACCTTTCCATGTTCGATCTCATGATTCGAAACGCCAATCTGCCGGACGGTCGCAAGGGCATCGACATCGGTGTGTCCGGCGGTAAGATTGCAGCGATCGAGGTAGGATTGCCCGGCGCGGCAGGGGAAGTGATCGATGCCACCGGCCGTCTGGTCAGCACCTCCTTCGTCGATCCGCACTTTCATATGGACGCGACCCTGTCGCTTGGTTTGCCGCGCATGAATGTCTCTGGCACGCTGCTGGAGGGCATTGCGTTGTGGGGCGAACTGCGCCCGCTGCTGACGAAGGAGGCACTGGTCGAGCGTGCGCTTGCCTATTGCGACCTCGCAGTCAGCCAGGGTCTCCTGCATATCCGCACCCATGTCGATACATCCGATCCCCGCCTTGTCACGGCTGAGGCCATGCTGGAGGTCAAGGAGCGCGTTGCGCCCTATATCGATCTACAACTCGTCGCCTTCCCGCAGGATGGCTATTACCGCGCAGAAGAGGGCGCAAAGTCGCTCGAACGCGCGCTGGATATGGGCGTCGATATCGTCGGCGGCATTCCGCATTTCGAGCGCACCATGCAAGACGGCGCCGCCTCGGTCGAGGCACTCTGCCGTATCGCAGCTGATCGCGGCCTGCCGGTCGATATGCATTGCGACGAGACCGACGACCCTATGTCGCGCCATATCGAGACCTTGTCGGCCCAGACCGTGCGCTTTGGCTTGCAGGGGCGAGTTGCCGGCTCGCATCTCACATCCATGCATTCCATGGACAACTACTACGTCTCGAAGCTCATTCCGTTGATGGCAGAAGCGCAGATCAATGTGATTCCCAACCCGCTCATCAACATCATGCTGCAGGGTCGCCACGACACCTATCCCAAACGCCGTGGAATGACCCGGGTGCGTGAACTGATGGCAGCCGGCCTGAACGTCTCGTTCGGCCATGATTGCGTGATGGATCCCTGGTATTCCATGGGTTCCGGCGACATGCTGGAAGTTGGCCATATGGCAATTCACGTGGCCCAGATGGCCGGTGTCGAGGACAAGAAGCAGATCTTCGATGCGCTGACTGTGAATTCTGCAAAGACAATGGGCCTCGTGAACTATGGTCTGGACGTTGGCTGCAATGCCGATCTGGTCGTGTTGCAGGCGGAAAACGTGCAAGAGGCGTTGCGCCTCAAACCGGCACGGCTGGCCGTGCTTCGTCGTGGCAAGACCATTGCCCGCACGGCGCCGAAGATTGCCGAGCTGAACCTTTCCGGACGACCCGCCAAACTGGATACCGGTCGCAACCCGACGGCACGCTGAGCGTCCCAGCTATCGGACTTTGTGGGTAAAGTCTTTGCGGGGCAGATGGTTCGCGGTCATTGCCGCATGATCTGCCCCGACTTCGACATTCTGACGCCTATCTGGGCAGATCGAACATCAGGGCCTTGCCGTCGGTCAGCCAATGGATATCCGGCACGGCCTCATTGCCGATCTGAAGCCCATCACCGGTCCTGATTGTCTCCCCCTCGATCTGGGCCAAACCCTCGATGAGGTGTACGAATGTCAGGCGATCGGATGCTTTCGAAATTGTGCTGATGTCTCCATCGCGCGGGTTGGCAATCCACACCCGGCTGTCTGACAGCAACCGGAGCGGAGCATCACCGGACGGCCCGCTGGCAATGAGTGTCCAGTCCCGTGCCGCCGCCCCTTCCGGCATCTTTGCCTGCTGATAAAGCGGATCCGGGTTGCGTGTTTCCGGGATCATCCAGATCTGCAGGACATGGGCGGTCTCGGTGTCGGATGCATTCATTTCGGAATGGCGCAACCCGTTGCCAGCGGACATCAGCTGCATCTCGCCGGCCGTGATGTCGGAGACATTGCCAAGCGTATCCTTGTGGCGCAGTGCGCCTTCCAGAACGATTGTCAGGATATCCATGTTGTCGTGCGCATGTTCGGCAAAGCCCGAACCTGGAACGATCCAGTCTTCATTGATGACCCGCAATGGACCAAAGCCCATACGGTTCGGGTCATGAAAACCGCCGAAGGAAAATGTGTGGTAGCTGTTGAGCCAACCCTGTCTGGTGACGCCGCGGTTCATGTTTTCATGAATAAGGATCATGGTCATACTCCCGAAGACGCCGGGAACGCGTCCCGGCGATATTTGAGTGTTCTTCCAACGGGACGCGGGGTGGTTGAGAACCCGAGGCCCTGTTTAGCGCTGCAGGAAAGTGGATAGCGCCTGCAATTCACTCTGGCGGATTTCGTGCCCGCCCTCATGGATGCTGGCCTCGACCGCAGCGCCCTGCGCTTCAAGGTAACCAATCAGCCCTTGCGTGAGGGGGAGAGGGCAAATCGGGTCGCGCTGGCCGGCAGTAATCAGGATTTCCTTGGCGGAAAGCCCTGAATTTGCCTGAGGTTGCCAGGGGATCAGCGGATGCAGCAAGGCCGCCTTTTCAAATAGATCCGGCCTTTCAAACAGCACCGATGCCAGAATGTTGGCCCCGTTCGAATAGCCTAGCGCGTAAACCGGGCGCCCCGGATTGGCTGCTTTGTGCTCATCGATAAAGCTCACCATCTTGGCGGTCCGCATGGCAAGATCGTCCATATCGTAGACACCTTCACCCGTACGCTTGAAGAAACGTAGAGCGCCATATTCAGACACATCTCCTCGCGGCGAGACGATCGAGGCATCCGGCAGCATCTTTTCAACCAGTTCTGTGAACTGCATTTCGTTGCCGCCAGTGCCGTGAAAGGCAAAGACCAGCGGAGCGCCGGGCGTACCGGTCCTGGTAAAGGCGGCATAGGATGAGTTTGTCGCGGTCATGGTCAAATCTCCAATGGGCGGGACCAGACAGTCCCGCCATTCGCGTCATCTGAGCGGTTAGTCATTGATCGGAGACAGGGTTTCTTCGATCTGTGAGCGGTGGGGCTCGTAGCGGCTGGGAAGCTTTAAGGCTTCACCGAGATGCGCCGTGTCTTCATCGCGGTCGAAACCAGGTTCGTTGGTCGCAATCTCAAACAGGACACCGCCGGGTGTGCGGAAATAGATGGCCCAGAAGTAATCGCGGTCGATGACCGGCGTGACCTGATAACCGGTATCCATCAACGCCTTGCGCACTTCGAGTTGGGCAGCCCGGTCCTCCACGGCAAAAGCGATGTGATGAACAGAGCCAGCACCCTGGCGCGCGGCATTGGCCTGCGGCAGACTTTCAAGGTCGATGAAATCGGCACCGTTTCCGCCTGGAATGGCAAACCGCGTCCATTCGGCCTTCTGGTCTACCTTTTCATAGCCCATGAAGCCGAGAAGTTCGCGCATCGCGCCGTCATCCTGAAGACGCATGCTGGCACCATGAAAACCCTTGATCGCTTCGGCAGCACCGATGTCGTCATGTAACCAGCCATCACGCTTGTCGCTGTCGACTTCGACCAGCGAAAACCCATCCTTGTCGGGGCCGCTGAAGCGCAGGCGCTTTTCGCCGAACACTTCGGTCTCGTTGATGTCCTTCACGCCGAGCGTATCGAGGCGACCCTTCCAGAAATCGATCGAACCCTTTGGAATGGCAAAATAGGTTTCACCGACCTCGCCCGTGCCGGGGCGACCGGGAGCGATATGCGGGAAGGGGAAATAGGTCATGACGGAGCCCGGCGTTCCGACTTCATCACCATAATAGAGGTGATAGACGTCAGGGGCGTCGAAGTTGACGGTTTTTTTCACGCGGCGCAGGCCAAGCGTCTTGGTGAAGAAGTCGCTGTTCACCTGGGCATTGGCGGCCATGGAGGTGACGTGGTGCAATCCTTTGATCTGAGTAAGCATCGTACTGTTCCTTTTGTTTGGACGACGTTGCGTTTCGTTGTCTGGAGAGAAGATGGAGCCGATGCGCTGCAAAGTGAATAGAAATAAAATTGACAATATTGTTGCATATATTGCAATAATTGAACATGAGCGATCTGGACGACATAAAGGTTTTCCTCGCCGTAGCGAAGGAACGCAGTTTCGTGGCCGCGGCACGGCAGCTGTCTATGACCGCGTCTTCGGTCACGCGATCTGTGGGCGCGCTGGAGCAGCGTCTGGGTGTGCAACTCTTCCTGAGGACCACGCGGCAAGTATCGTTGACCTCTGCCGGCGCGGTCTATGCCGCCCGGATCGAACCATTGATCAAAGCATTCGAAGAAGCGACGGAGCAAGTCAGAGCCGAGGAGGGGCATCTGGCAGGCCTGATCCGGCTCAATGGGCCGTTGTCTCTCGGACAGCGCATTCTGCCTGATGTGATCTCGGGATTTTTGGTCGAAAACCCGGCGATTTCCGTTTCGCTGAGCCTGACCGACCGTTTTATCGACATCGTCTCGGACAGTTTCGATCTGGCGATCCGTATTTCGGAGCAGCCGCGAGACAAGTCGACAATCTGGCGCAAGGTGCGACCGATCCGCAGGGTACTGGTGGCATCGCCGGGTTATCTCGCGGAAAACGGTATTCCCAAGACACCCGACGACCTCAACGAAGCGGCCTGCATTGCCTATGACGAGGAAGCATTGTCGGAAACCTGGGAGCTGACCTTTGCCGGTAAGACCCGCAAGGTCCATGCCGGTCGCAAATTGGCTGGCAACAACGGTGAGTTCACGGCACGCCTTGCCGAGACAGGCAATGGAGTGGCCCTGCTACCCATGTTCATCGTCGAGAAGTCCCTCGCGGACGGGCTTCTGGTGCAGATCCTGCCGGACTGGCAGCCGCCGGAACTCTGGCTGACCCTTTATTATCCACCGTATGAAAAACTGCCCATGCGCGTTGCGAAGTTTTCGGATTTCTTCGAGAATTTTGTCACCGCTGTGCGACCGCTTTGACGCGAATGTGTCAGTGTTCGTCGACACCGATGACATAGGCAACGGCAGGTCCCGACGACGAAAGTGAAAGCCTTGTCTCGCTGGGAATATCGACGATCACATCGTCAACATCGGCCTCGAACGCATGCGCATCGGAAGAAATTCGCACCGCACTGGTAAAGACGAGCATGGTCAACCGATGCCATGTCTCTATCGTCGTTTCTCCCGCCCAGCCGAGGCGCGCCATGTCGTGATGCGCGTGACCGCGCAAGGTCATGATATTGAGGTCGATTGTTTCGGCGCCGTCCGTGAATGCAGAGACCTTCGCATCACCGGAAAACGCAAATGGTTCTCCCAACGCGTGAAGTTGCGCGACCTCCTTGCCATCGATTGTCAGCCGAACTGGATCGCCGCGCAGAGCTGCGATGGTACGATCGATGCCGGGAAAGAGCGAGAAGGGGCCAGATTGGCGGATGGTTGCAAGACTGAGACGCCAGACAAAGGGCGAGCTTTCATTGAGCGCCGGGGCAGACGCGACTTCCCGCGTCACCCCGCCTCCATTTTTCCAGGGCATGGCCGTGTGATCCGTAGCCCTCAGAATGCGCATCTGCCCCTACACTCCTCTCAGTTGCCGAGAATGCCGGGCAGCCTCAGATCTTGTTCCTTGGCGCAATCAATGGCGATGTCATAGCCGGCATCGGCATGGCGCATAACGCCGGTGGCCGGGTCGTTCCAAAGAACACGCTCGAGGCGGCGGTCCGCATCTTCTGAGCCGTCGCAGCAGATCACCATGCCGGAATGCTGCGAAAAGCCCATACCGACGCCGCCGCCGTGATGGAGCGACACCCAGGTGGCACCCGAGGCCGTGTTGAGGAGCGCGTTGAGGAGCGGCCAATCGGAGACCGCATCGGAACCATCCTTCATTGCTTCCGTCTCGCGGTTTGGCGAGGCGACGGAACCGGAATCGAGATGGTCGCGACCGATCACGATTGGCGCTTTCAACTCACCGGTTCTCACCATTTCATTGAAGGCAAGGCCGAGTTTATGCCGATCGCCGAGACCGACCCAGCAGATACGCGCCGGCAGGCCCTGAAAGGAAATGCGCTCCTTGGCCATGTCGAGCCAGTTATGCAGGTGCTTGTTGTCGGGCAGCAGTTCCTTAACCTTGGCGTCGGTCTTGTAGATGTCTTCCGGATCGCCAGACAGGGCGGCCCAGCGGAACGGCCCGATGCCGCGGCAAAACAAAGGACGGATATAAGCCGGCACAAAGCCGGGGAAGGCAAAGGCATTCTCGAGCCCCTCATCCTTGGCGACCTGACGGATGTTATTGCCGTAATCGAGTGTCGGCACGCCCATGTTCCAGAAGTCGACCATGGCGGCGACATGCACTTTCATGGAGGCGCGCGCGGCCGTTTCGACGACTTTCGGAGCGCTTTCCTGTTTCTCGCGCCATTCAGAAACCGACCAGCCCTGCGGCAGATAGCCGTGCAGGGGATCATGGGCTGAGGTCTGGTCGGTCACGATGTCCGGCTTGACGCCACGCTTGACGAGTTCAGGAAAGATGTCGGCGGCATTGGCGATGAGCGCGATAGATTTCGCCTCGCCGGCCTTGGTCCAGGCATCGATCCTGGCCAGCGCCTCGTCCAGACTATGAGTCTTCTCGTCCACATAGCGGGTTCGCAGACGGAAATCGGCACGGGTTTCATCGCATTCGACGGCAAGGCAGCAAGCGCCGGCCATCACGGCTGCGAGCGGTTGCGCACCACCCATGCCACCAAGGCCGCCGGTCAGGATCCACTTGCCCTTGAGATTTCCGCCATAGTGCTGGCGGCCCGCCTCAACGAAGGTTTCATAGGTGCCCTGGACGATACCCTGGGCACCGATATAGATCCAAGATCCGGCTGTCATCTGGCCGTACATGGCCAGGCCCTTCTTATCCAGTTCGTTGAAATGGTCCCAGGTTGCCCAATGCGGCACCAGGTTCGAATTGGCAATCAGCACGCGCGGCGCATCCTTGTGGGTGCGAAACACGCCAACAGGCTTGCCCGATTGAACGAGCAAGGTCTCGTCTTCGCTGAGGTCCTTGAGGGTTGCCACGATCTGATCGAAATCGGACCACGTGCGGGCAGCGCGGCCGATGCCGCCATAAACCACGAGATCATGCGGACGCTCGGCCACATCTGGGTCGAGATTGTTCATCAGCATGCGCAGCGGCGCTTCAGTCATCCAGCTTTTTGCGTTGAGTTCGGTTCCACGCGGCGCGCGAACATCACGCATATTGTGACGCGGATCGGTCATGATCAGTTCCCCTCAGTCTTCAATTCGTATGCCAGATCCTCGATGCGCGTCAGGATCTCCTTGAGATAACCGCGCAGATACTCTGCCTTTTCTTCATCATAGGCGAATGGCACGGCTTCGGTTTTGAGATGGCTCGATTGGCTAAGCTCCATCTGGATCGCGTGCACGCCATCAGCTGGATGGCCATAATGTCTCGTCGTCCAGCCACCCTTGAACCGACCGTTGACAATGCTGGTCAAGCCGACGGCAGTTGCGGCAATCTCGGCCGTAATGCGCTCGAACTCCAGCGCGCAGGTGGCACCGTCATTCGACCCAATGTTGAAGTCGGCAAGCTTGCCTTCAAACAGGAAGGGGATTTCAGACCGGATCGAATGACAATCATAAAGGACAGCCACTTCATGGATGGACTGTACCCGCGCAATCTCTGCTGCCAGTGCGGCATGGTAGGGCTGATGAAATCTGGCCAGGCGCTCCGCGATATCCGCATCTGTCGGCGCTTCACCCTCCTTCCAGATAGGCAATCCGTCAAAGTCAGTCGTCGGAACAAGACCTGTGGTGTTCTGGCCTGGATATAGGCTCTGGCCGGCCGGATCACGGTTGGCATCTATGACATACCGGTGGAAGGTGGCGCGCACTGTCGTCGCATTCGGCAGGAGGCCATCATAGATGCGCTCGACGTGCCAGTCGGTATCCGCCAGGATCAGGCCGTTGTCGTTCAGTCGCGCACGGATGCCGTCTGGCACATACGTTCCGGTATGCGGTAGGCCAAGAATGACCGGGGAAGAGCCTTGCTTGATTTCGACAACGCTCACTTCAACGCTCCAGTGTCGGCAGAAGATCAGCTGAAACAGCGTCTGCAAGAGCGCCGGATGCGACCAGTTCACTGGCCGCTGCCAGATCATTGGCCATATAGCGGTCTTCCTCGAGCGTCGGCACTTTTGCGCGGATTGCCGACATCGCACTCAGCAGTTCAGGACTGGTGGCGAGCGGCGCACGGAACTCGACCCCTTGTGCGGCCGTCAGCGCTTCGATGCCAACAATGGCGAAGAGGTTTTCCGTCATGGCAAGCAACCGCCGCGCTCCGTGGCAGGCCATGGAAACATGGTCTTCCTGGTTCGCCGAAGTCGGTGTTGAATCAACCGAAGCTGGATGCGACATCTGCTTGTTCTCGCTCATCAGGGCAGCTGATGTGACTTCCGCGATCATCAGTCCGGAATTCAGTCCGGGCTTTTTCGCAAGGAAAGCCGGCAGGCCGTAGGAAAGCGATGGGTCAACCAGAAGCGCAATGCGGCGCTGAGCAATGGCGCCGATCTCGCAGATTGCAATGGCAATCTGGTCTGCGGCAAAAGCAACCGGCTCGGCGTGAAAATTGCCTCCCGAAACGACAGAGCCATCAGACAGCACCAGCGGATTGTCTGTGACCGCATTGGCCTCGATTTCCAGCGTCCTTGCAGTCATGCGCAACAGATCGAGGCAAGCGCCGTCGACCTGCGGCTGGCATCGAATGCAATAGGGATCCTGCACCCGTTCGTCGCCCTGCCTATGGCTTTCGCGAATGACCGAACCCTCCAGAAGTCCGCGAAGGGCGGTCCCGGCATCGATCTGGCCCTTGTGTCCTCGCAGGTTATGAATGTCCGGATGAAACGGCGCAGACGAGCCCATGGCGGCATCGGTGGAAAGCGCGCCGGTGATCAGTGCGCTCTGGGCGGCGCGATGGGCGCGAAAAAGTCCAGCCAGCGCCAGGGCCGTCGATGTCTGCGTGCCGTTGATAAGGGCGAGACCTTCTTTGGCAACAAGCTCGACGGGTTGAAGGCCTGCAGCGTGAAGTGCATCCGCAGCATTCATGCGTGTCTCGCCATAAAACGCTTCGCCATGCCCCATCATCGCTGCCGCCATATGGGCAAGCGGTGCAAGATCGCCGGATGCGCCAACGGAGCCCTTTTCCGGAATGACCGGGGTGACGCCCTTGTCCAGCATGGCTTCGATCAGCGTGGTGATGGCAAGGCGCACACCAGACGCGCCGCGGCCAAGGGATATGAGTTTGAGCGCCATGATCAGTCGCACGATATTTTCGGAGAGCGGAGCGCCGACGCCGCAGCAATGCGACAGGATGAGATTGCGTTGCAAGGTGGCCGTGTCGGCAGCATCGATCTTGATCGAGGCAAGCTTTCCAAATCCGGTATTGATGCCGTAGACGGGCTCATTGCCGGCGGCAATTTCGGCAATCCGGGCTGCCGCCTTTTCGATCCCGGCATGAAAAGAGGGATCAAGCCGCGCTGGCACTCCGGTCCAGTAGATGTTTTCCAACTCGGCGAGCGAAACCGCTCCAGGCTTGAGAACGATCGTCATCGTGTGAACCACTTTCCCTTGAAAATACGCGCATGAAGCGGATTGAAGCCAATCCGGTAAACCAGTTCAGCCGGGCTCTCTATGTCCCAGATGGCGATGTCTGCGGATTTGCCGGCCTCGAGCGTTCCGGCCTGGTCAAGCGCTCCAAGCGCGCGTGCGGCTTCGCGGGTGACGCCGCAGATGCATTCATCCACGGTCAAGCCGAAAAGCGTGGCAGACATGTTCATCGTCAACAACAGCGATGTCAGCGGCGACGTGCCAGGATTGCAGTCCGTCGCAATCGCAATATGGGCACCTGCATTGCGCAAGGCTTCAACCGGCGGCTTCTGCTTCTCGTTCAAAGCATAAAACGCGCCGGGCAGAAGCACTGCAACCGTTCCGGCCTTGGCCAAGGCCTGTGCGCCACCTTCATCCAGATATTCGAGATGGTCCGCAGATAGCGCGCCATACGAGGCCGCAAGCTTTGCTCCGCCCAGATTGGAAAGCTGCTCCGCATGAAGCTTCACTGGCAGACCTAAAGACTTGGCCAGATCGAAGACCCGGGCGATCTCCGCTGGCTGAAACGCGATACCCTCGCAAAAACCATCAACGGCATCGACGAGGCCCTGTTCGTGAGCGGCTTTCAGTCCCGGCAGAACGACCTCGGTAATATAAGCACCATTGCGGCCCTTATAGTCCGCCGGCGTTGCATGGGCCGCGAGATAGGATGTGCGAACGCGAACAGGACGGTGGTTCTCCATCGCGCGGGCTGCGCGCAGCATATTGAGCTCTGCCTCGATGTTCAGCCCATAGCCTGACTTGATCTCGACAGTCGTTACGCCTTCGGACAGCAACGTGTCGAGCCGTGGCAATGCTGCCGCAACAAGTTCGTCGACAGACAGAGCGTTTGTCGCGGACACGGATGAGACGATGCCGCCGCCAGCGCGTGCAATTTCTTGGTAGGAAGCACCATTCAGGCGCATCTCGAATTCCTTGGCGCGATTGCCGCCGAAGACCAGATGCGTATGGCAATCGATCAGGCCGGGTGTGGCCCATCGTCCCTGAAGGTCGATGGTCTCGAAATCGGTCCGGAACGCCTGAGGAACCGCATCTTGCTCTCCGGCAAAACGGATCAAGCCGTCTTCAATGACGATCGCTGCGTGTTCAGTAACAGTCAGTCCGGCGCTTCCCGCGCTGGGACTTGCCATCCGAAGATTTTGAAGGATCTGACGTTTTGTATTTTGATTTTCGCTGCGCAAAATTCGTCTCCCGACGAAGTTTCGTCTTTCAATCTGGTCAAACATGTATATACATAAAAATAGGTTTGCAAGCGATTTTTAACCCGCATGTTTCGAGTGATCGGGTCAGATAAGGGGTGCGCGTTGACGACAATGTTTGCCAGAAAAGCCCTTCTGGAGAATGGATGGGCAGAAAACGTCCGCTTAGAGATGACCTCCGGCCTGATCAGCGCCGTTGAGACGGGCGGGCCTTCTCCGCGGGATGCAGAGATTGTTGAGATTGCGGTTCCGGGAATGCCCAATCTCCATAGTCACGCCTTTCAGCGCGCCATGGCGGGCCTTGCCGAAGTCCGCGGACCATCCAGTGACAGTTTCTGGAGCTGGCGAACTGTTATGTATGATTTTGCGCTGTCGATGAACCCCGACGATATCGAGGCGGTGGCAGCACAACTCTATATGGAGATGCTGGAGGCGGGCTTCACTCGTGTCGGCGAGTTCCATTATCTGCATCATGCCCGCAACGGCAGCCACTACGACAATATCGCCGAGCACGCGGAGCGGATAGCAGCCGCAAGCCAGTCCTCTGGCATCGGCCTGACATTGCTTCCAGTATTTTATGCGCATGCCGGGTTTGGTGGCGAAACGCCATCGGACGGTCAGCGCCGTTTCATCAATTCGATCGACAGTTTTGAAAAACTCGTCCAGGCCTGCCAGGGCTTGGTCGCAGGTGTTCCTGGTGCCAATCTCGGCCTTGCCCCGCACAGCCTGCGCGCAGTGACACCAGAAGAACTGTCACATCTTGAGCAGATGGCGGGCGACGGGCCAATCCATATTCACGTGGCTGAGCAGACCAGAGAAGTGGACGAATGTGTTGCTTGGTCCGGCAAGCGTCCGGTCGAGTGGCTGTTGGATAACGCCAGGATCGATCAGCGTTGGTGCCTCATCCATGCGACACACATGACCGATGCTGAAACGCGTGAGATGGCTGCGAGTGGCGCCATCGCCGGATTGTGCCCCATCACCGAGGCCAATCTCGGGGATGGGATTTTTCCAGCGGGCGCATTTTTGGCGGCTGGCGGCGCGTTCGGGATCGGCTCGGATTCCAACATATCGATCTCCGTCGCTCACGAACTGCGCCAGTTGGAATATTCGCAGCGCCTTGCAGCAAGGGCGCGCAATGTCATCGCCGATAAGGGGCATTCGACGGGAGCCAAGCTCTTTAGCGGAGCCATGGCCGGCGGTAGTGCAGCATTGTCCACAAAGGCTGGCCTTGCAGTTGGCGCGAGCGCCGACATCGTCGCGCTCGATGCGGGCCAGGCATTGCCAACTGGTCCAGACCAGCTCCTCGACCAATGGATTTTTGCCGATGGCGTGAAAATTGACAGCGTCTGGTCTCGCGGTAAGAAGGTCGTGGCGGACGGAGCGCATATTGATCGCGAACGGATTTCGGATCGCTTCCGCGAAACTATGGCTGCCTTGATGAACGGGCATTCAAACCACTAAAGCCGGGTTCTCCGGAAACTCGAAACGAAGGGCAACGATTGGCGTGACGAACAGGAAGTCCCAGACGGGCCTGACCCTCCATCAAAAAATCCTTTCCGATATCGAGCACAAGATTGTCTCAGGCGATTGGCCGCCGGGCTACCGTCTGCCTTTCGAAGTGGATCTGGCAAAATCCTACGATGTCTCGCGCATGACCGTAAACAAGGTCATGACGCAACTCGCGGGCGCCGGCCTCGTCGAGCGTCGGAAGAAGTCGGGCACCTTTGTTGCCCAGCCCCGGGCGCAGTCTGCGATCCTGGAGATTTCGGACATTGAAGTAGAGGTCAGTGCCCTCGACCTTCCCTATTCATTCTCTGTCCTGTCCTCGGTCGAGCGAGCGGCCGCCGCAGCCGATATCACTCGGTTCGAGGTATCGACCGGTGACAATCTCCTGCAGATCAAATGCGTGCATTTTGCCGGCACAAAACCGTTCTGTCTTGAAGAGCGGCTGATTAGTCTGGAAACGGTACCCGAAGCGCGCCAAGCGTCTTTCGAAGGGGCGGCACCCGGTCAGTGGCTGCTGAAACAGGTTCCCTGGAGCGCCGCCGAGCACAAGATCCTGGCAGTCACCGCGACGCCGGAAACGGCCGGTTTGCTGGAGATACCCAAGGGCGCGGCCTGTCTGGTGGTGGAGCGACGCACCTGGAGCGAAACAGGGCCTGTAACCTTCGTTCGCATCACCTATCCCGGCGACAGCCACACCATCATTGCCAATTTCCGTCCGGCATCGATCAACGCGACTTGAGAGTGGCAAGGGCAAGTTTCAGGCAGATATTCGAAGCTTAAAGATTAAGCGCTTGCTTGAGTGTCAGACCGTCGCCGACACGCAGATCCAGATCCGCTTCGATATGGCCGATGTGATGGAGCATCAATTCTGTGGCAAGCGAGACATCGCCGGCCTCCAGCGCATCCAGCACTCTGGCATGATCGTCGTGACCGCAACTGGAGACACCGGTGCGGCCATAAAGCGCAATCACCAGCGACGAACGCGCAACCAGTTCGTCCATGAACTTTTCAAGGATGGCATTGCCTGCCACGCGCGCCAGCATCAGGTGAAAATCACCGGACGCCTTGATCTCCGCACGGCGCGCAGCCGCACCCCGTTCGGTCTTGTAGCGCTCCTCTTCCTCAAGATGTGTCCGGAAGCCTTTGATATCCTCCGCTGTGATCCGTTCAGCGGCGGCAGATACGATCCCGGGCTCGATCAATCTGCGTGATGCGAAAACCTGCTGCGCTTCGTCAGGCGTGGGGTTGGAAACGAAAGCACCTCGATTGCGCTCGGTTTTTACCAGGCCTTCAAAAGTCAGCATCTGCAAGGCGTAGCGAACAACCGTACGGCTCACATCGAACAGCGTGCCCACTTCCGCCTCAGACAGTTTCGTCCCCGGTGCCAGGCGCCGGTCCACGATGGCATCACGCAGCGAATCCCGGATCGCTTGCGCGCGGTCTTCCTGGTTGGCGTCGATAGTCAGCTGGCTGTTCGGCGTTATGTTCATAGGTCAATCCGTTCCTGGCCCTTTCTAGCGCCAATGACGCGCAAAGAAAATATGAACGGAGCTCAATGAGGCAAAATGATTGTCAACAATTGACGATAACTTTCGTATGCAATCGCATAAAATTTATGCATGCACATCGGCTGTTAAAAAGTACGCATTCTACCCGAATACAAATAGATCATGAATCCAATAGCTTATCCTGCAGTGCACAAACTGGCACGCGGCATGCATGTAACTTTGCGTTGAAACAGGGTTCAGACATGACGAAAGCTGCCGAAATCGACATTGCCGCCGTTTCGAAAATATACGGAACAACGACCGCGGTGCACACGATCAGCCTGAAGATCCCGGCTGGAAGCTATTGTTGTCTGTTGGGGCCGTCCGGTTGCGGCAAGACGTCGACGCTCAGAATGATCGCCGGCCACGAAAGTGTCTCTCACGGTGACATCCTGCTGGGCGATACGATCGTCAATGATCTGCCGCCGGCCCAGCGCGGGACTGCGATGATGTTCCAGTCCTATGCGCTCTTTCCCCATGTTGATCTGATCGACAATGTTGCCTTCAGCTTGAAAATGAAGGGCGTAGAAAAGGATCAGCGGCGGCGTGAAGCAATGGAAATGCTCAAGCTCATGCAACTGGAGCCCTATGCGTCCCGTCGTCCGGCACAGTTGTCCGGTGGACAGCAGCAACGCGTCGCTCTGGCCCGCGCGCTTATCACCAGGCCTCAGGCCCTTTTGCTGGATGAGCCCTTGTCGGCACTCGACCCGTTTCTGAAGATCCAGATGCGCGCGGAGCTCAAGAAGCTTCAGACATCCCTCGGCATGACCTTTGTCCACGTCACCCACAGCCAGGAAGAGGCGATGGCATTGGCCGATCTGGTCGTGATCATGAACGACGGGCGCATTGAACAGGCGGCCAGCCCCCGCACGGTCTTTGAGAAGCCCGCCACCGCTTTCGTTGCCCGTTTCATGGGCACCCACAATGTCGTCTCGGGCCGGATCGTCGATCGAAGTGACAATGGGATTACGGTGGAGGTGAATGGAGGAGGCCGGATTGTCGCTCCCGGCAAAGTCTCGCCATCCGAGCAGTCCGCAGACATCGCCATTCGCACCGATCATGTCCGCATCGGTGAAAGCACGATCCCGGGTCTCGGCTTTTCCGGTTTCGTGTCCCTCGTCGAAGACCTCGGCGCCACGGTCAAGATTTCCGTCACCGGCGCCGGCATCGATGACTTCACCGTCATTCTGACGGATGCCGATTTTTTTGCAAAGCCGGTGAAGGTCGGCGATGCCGTGCCGCTTTCATGGTCGGAGGCGGATGCGATCATTCTTGGTCGCGTGAAGAAGTGAAGATCAAGACGAACAAACATAAAAGGAGAACAGCGCATGACTGAGACGAAGAAAACCAAGGGCATTTCCCGCCGCAACCTTTTGAAGACGGCATCCGCTGTTGCCGGCGTCGCCGCCGGCTCGGGTGTCATCACCGGTTTCCCGACTATCTGGGCCCAGAACCCGATCACATTGCGCCAGTTCGGCACGGGTGTTTCTAACATCAACGCCATCGCTGACAAGTGCAAGGAAGACCTTGGCATAACGCTTGAGATGACGGCAACGGATTCTGACGCTGCGGCCCAGCGTGCAGTCACCCAGCCGAATTCTTATGACATTGCCGACATCGAGTATTGGATCCTCAAGAAGGTTTATCCGACCGGTGTGATCCAGCCCATGGATGTCACCAAGCTCAAATATTACGACAAGGTCGTCCCGCTGTTTAAGAATGGCAAGCTCAAGGAAGACAGCGTCATCGCCCAGGGCACCGCGCCGCACACGGTCGGTTTTGTGGAAGGCCCGGGTGACAAGACATTTGCTGCCGGTGAGACTGGTTGGTTCACCATGATGCCGACCATCTACAATGCCGATACGCTCGGCATCCGCCCGGACCTCGTCGGCCGCGAGATCACTACCTGGGCCGATATCATGGACCCGGCGTTCAAGGGCAAGACCTCGATCCTCAATATCCCGTCGATCGGTATCATGGACGCTGCCATGATCATGGAGGCTATGGGCAACATCAAATACGCAGACAAGGGCAACATGACCAAGGAAGAAATCGATGCCACCATCGACTTCCTGATCAAGGCCAAGCAGGACGGCCAGTTTCGCGCCTTCTGGAAGTCCTTCGACGAATCCGTCAACCTGATGGCATCAGGCGAAGTCGTCATTCAATCCATGTGGTCGCCGGCCGTCGCTGCAGTTCGCTCCAAGGGCATCGCCTGCAAGTACCAGCCGCTCAAGGAAGGCTACCGCTCATGGGGCGGTGGTCTGGGTCTTGCATCGCACCTGTCGGGTGCCCAGCTCGATGCCGCCTATGAATATATCAACTGGTACACATCCGGCTGGGTCGGTGGCTATCTCAACCGTCAAGGCTATTACTCGGCCTGCATGGACACGGCCAAGGACCACATGAGCGCCAACGAATGGGGCTACTGGATCGAAGGCAAGCCAGCCTCAGACGATATTCTGTCACCCGAAGGCAAGGTCATGGAAAAAGCCGGTGCCGTGCGTGATGGCGGCTCGTTCGAAGAGCGCATGGGCCATGTTGCATGCTGGAACTCGGTGATGGACGAGGACCGCTACATGGTCCGCCGCTGGAACGAGTTCATCGCTGCGTAATATCTCCTTCCCCACGGGGAAGGGTGCCACGCGCCGTGGATGGCGGGCGTGGCGCGATCAGCCAAAGCTTGGCTTCTCCCCCGACGGGGGGGAAGCCGGCAGATCAGACGTGCGTCGCTTGCTGCGGCAGGAAATATAGCGAGGACAGATCATGACCACAGTGCGCTTCATCGGCGTCGGCGAGCAAAAGCCAAGGCGGCGGATCCGCATTCCCGGCTGGTTGACCTCCTATATCCAATCCACGCCCCTGGCACTGATCCTGGGCTTTTTTCTGCTGCTGCCGATCTTGCTGATCGGCGTCGTCAGCTTCTGGGACTACGATTTTGCCCAAATGTATCCCGATTTCGTGACCTTCAACTATGTTGAAACGCTGGGATCCTGGATCACCTGGAAGACCTATCTCAATACGTTGAAATTTGCCTTCATCGTCTGGGCGATCACGCTGTTTATCGGCTTTTGGGTCGCCTATTTCCTGGCCTTCCATATCCGCACCTCGACCATGCAAATGGTGATGTTTCTCATCTGCACGGTACCCTTCCTGACATCCAACATCATCCGCATGATTTCGTGGATACCGGTTCTGGGGCGCAACGGTCTGGTCAACAGCACGCTGGTAAACGCCGGCATCATCCCCAGGCCGATCGAATGGTTGCTATATTCCGATTTTGCCGTCGTGCTGGCCATGGTGCATCTCTATACCCTGTTCATGGTCACGCCGATCTTCAACACGCTGATGCGGATCGACAAGGCGCTGATCGAGGCCGCGCGCGATGCCGGTGCGACCAGCTTCCAGATCCTGACCAATGTCATCATCCCGCTGGCAAAGCCGGGCATGGCCATTGGCACGATATTCGTCGTCACTCTGGTCATGGCGGACTTCTCAACCGTTCAGGTCATGTCGGGCGGACAAAGTGCCTCTGTGGCACTGATGATGAAGAACCAGATGTCTCTGCTGCAATATCCCGCCGCAGCGGCCAATGCTGTCGTTCTCCTCATTCTCGTGCTTTTGATGGTGGCAGCCATCCTGCGCGTGGTCGATATCCGAAAGGAACTCTGAGATGTATGGCGAGAAGCGCTCACGCGAATTCTATGTTCTGGCGGTATTCTTTACGATCTTCGTGCTGTTCCTTTACGGTCCGCTATCGGCGATCCTGATCCTGTCGTTTCAGGGGCCGAATGGGGGTCTCACCTTTCCGCTCAATGGCGTCTCTCTTCACTGGTTCGCCAACCTGTTTGAACGTCAGGCCGTCGGAGATTTCGGAGGCTCCTTTCGCCGCTCCTTTGCACTCGGCCTGATGGTCATGATCACCACCGTTGTCGTCTCTCTCCTGGCGGGCCTTGCCTTTCGCCGCAAGTTTCGCGGCGCATCGGCCCTGTTTTATCTCTCCGTCGCAAGCCTTGTCGTCCCGTCAATCATCATCTCGCTTGGCATCGGCGTCCTCTTCAGCCAGCTCGGTTGGCAACCTGCCTGGTATTCGTCCGGTTTCGGTGCCCATCTGACATGGACTTTGCCTTTCGGTGTCCTGATCATGTTTGCAATCTTCAATCGGTTCTCGCCAAGCTATGAGGAGGCCGCACGCGACCTGGGCGCAACCTCCTGGCAGACATTCATCCATGTCGTCCTGCCAATGATCACGCCAAGCCTGATCGGCGTCGGCCTGTTCGGCTTCACTCTGTCTTATGATGAATTTGCCCGTACGCTGCTGACCTCCGGCACCTACAACACGCTACCGCTTGAAATCTACGGCATGACGACGAATGTCACCACGCCGGTTCTCTATGCACTCGGCACCGTCACCACGCTCTTTTCCTTCATTGTCATTGGCGGCACGCTGGGGCTGATCGTCTATCTGAACCGCCGCCGTGCGCGCGGGTGAGGACTGACATGGATCTGCTAGTCGTAAATCCGAACACCACAAAGAGCATGACGGCGACAATTGCGGATGCGGCTGATCGTGTGCGAAATCCCTCGACAAGGGTAACGTCCGTCACGTCCTCAATGGGGCCCGTCTCGATCGAAGGTTATTACGACGAGGTCTTTGCGGTTCCAGGTCTTCTTCTCGAGATAGCCAAGGGTGAGCGACAAGGCGCGCAAGCCGCAATCATCGCCTGTTTCGACGATACCGGGCTGGATGCGGCGCGCGCTATGGCGAATATCCCGGTAGTGGGAATCTGTGAGGCGGCATTGGCGACAGCTGCCTTTATCGCCCAGCGGTTTACAATTGTCACAACCATGGAACGCTCCCGCCTACCGCTCGAACATCTCGTTCAACGCTACGGTATGACAGGGCGTTGCAATGTGCGTGCCGCCGATATTCCAGTGCTGTCGCTGGAGGATCCGCAGTCGAATGCGCGAGACAGGCTACGAAACGAAATCGATGCGGCGCTCCGCGAAGACAGGGCCGAAGCAATCGTGCTGGGCTGCGCCGGAATGGCGGATCTCTCCATCGAGCTTCGAAAGGAGTTCGGCGTGCCGGTCGTCGATGGCGTTGCCGCTGCCGTCAAGCAGGCAGAAGCACTCGTCGCCCTTGGCCTTTCGACGGCAAAGCGCGGTGCCTATGCAAGTCCGGTACGCAAGACCTATAGTGGTGCTCTCCGAGACTTTGCGCCTGACATAATGGTTGGATAATGACCGAAAAAATTGAGGTTCGTGTCGCCGACGCGGATGAAGTTGCTGAGCTTTTGCGCTGGGCAGGAACCGAAGGCTGGAACCCGGGCTTGGGCGATGCCGAAGCATTCCGTGCGGCCGACCCTCAAGGATTTCTCGGCTCATTTGTTGATGGTAGACTCGCCGCCGGTATCTCCGCCATCCGCTATGGCGAATGCTTCGGCTTCATCGGCCTCTATATCTGCCATCCGGACTTCAGGGGCAGGGGCCTTGGTATGAAGGTCTGGAATGAAGGAATGGAACGGCTCGCTGAGCGTACTATAGGTCTGGATGGAGTGCCGGCCCAGCAAGCCAACTATTCAGCCATGGGTTTCAACACGGCCTATACCACCGCACGCTGGAGCGGTCGGTCCCAGACGACACATCCGCAGAACTTGGAAGGCGTCGTTCCATTCCAGGCAGCGATGGCCAATGCAGTTGAAGCCTTCGACCGGCGGTTCTTTCCGGGACCACGCAGGCATTTTCTGGATGCCTGGCTTTTGCCACCGCATCGGACGTTCCTCGTGGAAACCGGTGGTCAGCTTCGTGGCTATGCGGTGGTGCGGCAATGTCTGGACGGGTACAAGCTAGGCCCGCTTTTCGCCGAGGACATTGATATAGCGATCCGCCTATTCAACGCCTGTCACTCGATATCCAAAGGCGCTGAATTGCATCTGGATGTGCCAGATCGTCAAATTCAGTTTAGCCAATTTCTCGCAAGTGTCGGCTTTACCAGAGGTTTCGAGACCGCCCGCATGTATCGCGGAGCAGCCCCGGTAATCGAGCAAACGGGTGTTTTTGCAATAACGTCTCTGGAACTCGGTTAAACGCCTGTTTCGCGCTCTAGAGATGGTTGCTCACGCTTCTGGGTTCCCCACCAGAGCACTGAACCTCGAGAAAAACTCGCCAGCAAGCTTCTTTGACGTCGAATCGATAAGCCGGCTACCGAGTTGCGCGATTTTGCCGCCCACTTCAGCCTTGACGGTATAGGTCAGGATCGTGGCGTCGGGCCCGTCTTCTGCAAGGGCAACATCTGCACTGCCTTTGGCAAATCCGGCAATGCCGCCCTTGCCTTCACCCGCGATAGTATAGGAATGGGGTGGATTGAGGTTCAGCAATTCAACGGCCCCGTCGAACTTGGCCTTGATCGGCCCGATCTTCAAGACAACCTTCGCCGCCATGGTTGATTCCGACGTTTTCTCGAGATTTTCGCATCCCGGAATGGCTTGGCGCAGGATTTCGGGATCGTTCAAACCCGTCCACACTATTCCAATCGGCGCCTCGATACGCTCGCTGCCGTTCATATCCATTGTTTTTCCTCCCTCGACGTCATCGGCCTGACTTTCCGCCAAATCCATTAGACGAGCCGCATTGTTTCACTGCCATCGAAGAATAGGCAAGCGATAAACGTGCCGAGGAGAGATGCTAGACGAAGACTGGTTGATCGACGCGGTCGTCGGAGCCAAAAAACTTGATGTAGCGCTCGACTTCGGCCGGATCGCCTGTCGCCTTGCGGGGATTGTCAGACAGTTTGACTGCTGGTCGGCCGTTGGCTTCCGATACCTTGCAGACGATCGAAATCGGGTTGAGGCTTGCCATTTCCTGCGGTGCGCAGCCGACGAAGTCATTGGTGAGGTTCGTGCCCCAGCCAAAGCTCATGCGTACCCGGCCTTCGAAATGTTTGTAGGTATCGATGATCGCATCGACATCCAGGCCATCGGAAAAGATCAGCAGCTTCTGACGGGGGTCGCGTCCCATCTTCTTCCACCAGTCGATGATCTTTTCACCACCCTCGATCGGCGGCGCGCTGTCGGGACGGAAACCGGTCCAGTCGGCAATCCATTCAGGCGCATTGCGAAGAAAGGAGGCTGTGCCAAAGGCATCGGGCAACACGATCAACAGGTTGCCGCCGTAAAGTTGGTTCCAGTCTTTCAATACGTCATAAGGAGCAGCTGCAAGCTCCGCATCCGTACGTGCAAGCGCTGCCGAAACCATCGGCAGTTCATGGGCATTGGTTCCGACGGCCTCAAGGTCTGAGTCCATGGCAAGCAACACATTGCTCGTGCCGGTAAATGCCGGCCCGATGCCTTCCTTCAGCGCCTCGACGCACCAGCGCTGCCACAGGAAGCTGTGTCGACGGCGCGTACCGAAATCGGAAATTCGAAGCCCTGGCAAATCCTTCAGACGTTCAACCTTCGCCCACATCTTGGCTTTCGCCCGCGCATAGAGAACATCGAGCGTAAAGAAGCCCAGCGAGCGCATGGCAGCGCGGCTGCGCAACTCATTGATGATCGCCAGGACTGGAATTTCCCACAGCGTGGTTTCCATCCATTTGCCATGGAAGCGCAGCTCGTACTGACCGTCGTGGCGGGTAAGCTCATAGTCGGGGAGCTGTAGATTGGATAGCCAGTTGAGAAACTCCGGCTCGAAGATTTGCGAGCGACCATAGAAGGTATTACCGGCAAGCCAGATCATTTCCTTCTTTGTCAGTCTCAAGGTGCGCACATGATCGAGCTGCTCACGCAGCTCCTGCTCGTCGATTTCATCCGCCAGGCGGACTGTCTTTGTACGGTTGGTGACCTCGAACGTGGTGTCCACCGTCGGGTAGAGCTTCCAGATCATCTGCAGCATGAGAAGCTTGTAGAAATCCGTGTCGATCAGACTGCGGATAATAGGATCCAGCTTCCAGGTGTGGTTGAAGACGCGGCGTGCAATATCGGTTTTCGTCATCGTATTCGCCGCCCGTCTTGCTTTCTCATGCATTTATGACCGACCCAAACGCATGCGGGCGGCCCATCGGTCGCCCGTTATCGAAAAATATCGAAGCAAAGTCCATAGCGCGATCGCAACGATGCGTCAGGACAAATTGCAGCCGTCAGTTAGCGCCACCCGGCTCAACTGTACTGGCAGCGGACGGTTGATTAATGGAGCCTGAGCCATCGGGAACCTGCGACTGCCCCCACCATTCCGCAGGAACCCAGATCAGCATGGCTATAGCCAGACCGGCCAGAAGCACGATCAGAACCCGACGCCCGCGCCGAGCCTGACGAGCGTCGACTGCCGAAAGCGGCTCCTCTCGTTGTTCATCACGGCCGTGGATTGGATCGTCGTTATGGCTGACCATATGCGTCTCCTTCAATGTCCTATTTCTGCTCAATGCCCTTTTTGGGGCCTAAGCAAACTCAAAGGAAAAACGGTAGGCTGACGCTATTGTTCCAAATGTCGTAAAACGCTCAATAACCGGCCTCCCTGTCGACCACATGTTCAAGCGGCTCGCCGCGCTCATAGCGGGCAATCTGTTCTTCGACATGGACGAAAAGAGCGCGAACATCGGATGACGCCGCCGCGTGCGGCGTGATGATCACATTCTCGATGTCCCAGAGGGGGCTCTCGGCTGGCAGCGGTTCGGCTTCAAACACATCGATCGAGGCACCGCCCAGAACGCCATTTTCCAGCGCAAAAATGATGTCAGCTTCAATCTGGCTGCCGCCACGACCGGCGTTCATGAAAACAGGCTTGCCGAGCGCGCCGCCTTGCTTGAGCTTGGCAAATAGTGAGCGGTTATAAAAACCTCGCGTCTCTTCGGTGAGGGGCAACAAGCCGACGAGAAAATCGGTGTGTGCGAGAAACGCGTCCAGGCCATCTGAATCGAATGTCTCGATGCCGTCGATATCTTTCTTCCCGCGTGACCAGCCGATGACGTTGAAGCCCATGGCCTTCAGCTTTCTTGCAGCATCAATGCCGAGGACACCGAGACCCATGACACCGACTGTGACGTCGCAAGCTTCCGGCTGCCCGTCGAGTTCATGAAAAACATGCTCGCGTTGCTGCTTGCTATAGGCTGTCACCTGCCGAAGATGAGACAGGCATTGAAGCACTACCCATTCGCTCATCCGGTCGGTGAGGCTGCGATCGACAAAGCGGACGATTGGAAGGTCGGGCAGTTCATATGCTGTCAGGATATGGTCGACGCCGGCACCGCCTGAGAAAATCACCTTGAGGTCCGGCATCTTCTCGAAAAGTCTTTGATCGGGCTTCCAGACGACCGCGTAGTCCACGTTGGAGAGATCGCGACCTTGATTGGCCTCGTCGGCCATGTTGATGACGTCGCGCTCTGCGAATGCAGACTGCAGAGCTTCAGAAATCGAGTTCGGTGTAAATTTCAGATCAATGACAATAGAACTCGGCGCGGACATGCGACCTCCTGGTCGATACGGGATAAATTATTGGCTGATGCCGTCAATTTCGACGGCTTTGATGTCAAAGGCGGCGGCCATCAGAGCGCGGGTATATTCCGCCTTGGGCGCTGAAAAGATCTCTGAAGACGGCCCTTGTTCCACCACCTTGCCCATCCGCATCACGATCACTTCGTTTGCGAGCGCGCGGACGACCTTCAGATCGTGGCTGATGAACAGGTAGGCGAGGTCATGCTTCGCCTGCAGATCGCGCAACAGATCGACAACCTGCGCCTGCACACTCATGTCAAGCGCTGAGGTTGGCTCGTCAAGCATCACGAAACGGGGTTTCAGCACCATGGCACGCGCAATGGCGATGCGCTGCCGCTGACCGCCGGAAAACTCATGCGGATAGCGCCAGCGGGTGGACGTATCCAGTCCGACCTCGTCGAGTGCCCAACAGACGCGCTGATCGCGCTCAGCAAAGCTCAGGCGCGGCTCATGGACCTTCAACCCCTCCGCAATGATTTCCCCCACTGACATGCGCGGGCTGAGCGAGCCATAGGGATCCTGGAAGACCACCTGTAGCCGGTCGCGCAGTGGTAGCATTTCCTTGTAGGCGAAGGAGCCGATGTCGTTGCCGAGGAATGTGATACGCCCTTTGGAAGCGATTAGGCGGGCAAGGGCAAGGCCGAGTGTCGTCTTGCCCGAGCCGGATTCGCCAACGACGCCGAGCGTCTCGCCGGCTCGAAGCTCCAGATCGATGCCGTCAACGGCTTTGACATGGTCGGTAACCTTGCGCAGCAAGCCTGTCTTGATCGGAAACCAGACCCGCACATCCTCTGCGCGCATGACGACAGGTTTTGTTTCGTCAGCCAATGGCGGTTCGCCGCGTGGCTCCGATGCCAGTAGATGTCTTGTGTATTCGTGCTGCGGATTGGCGAAGATCTCCTCAACGGGACCACTCTCAACGATCTTGCCCTTCGTCATGACGCAAACGCGGTCGGCAAATTTGCGCACGATGCCGAGATCATGGGTGATGAACAGCATCGACATCCCGTGCTCGCCCTTGAGCTGGCGCAGCAGTTCCAGGATCTGGGCCTGCACGGTCACATCGAGCGCAGTCGTCGGCTCGTCTGCAATCAAGAGCTTCGGCCGGTTTGCCAGCGCCATTGCAATCATCACACGTTGGCGTTGTCCGCCGGACAACTCGTGCGGATAGGCTTTGAGGCGTTTTTCCGGCTCACGGATTCCGACTTGGAGCAACAATTCGAGAATGCGTGCTCGCGCCACCCGCCCCGTGAGACCCTGGTGAAGGAGGAGGATTTCGCCAATTTGCTTTTCGATGGAATGCAGCGGATTGAGCGAGGTCATCGGCTCCTGAAAGATCATCGTGATGGCGTTGCCACGGATCTGTCGAAGCTCGGCCTCCTTGATCCGCATCATGTCGCTGCCCTCGAACGAGATTTCGCCCGAAGGGTGGCTGGCAGAGGGATAGGGCAGGAGCTTGAGGATCGAGTTGGCTGTGACAGATTTGCCAGAGCCGGATTCTCCGACCAGTGCCAGCACTTCGCCCGGACAGATGTCGAACGACACGCGATCGACAGCCGTCGTCGTTGTCCCCCCCTGTTCGAAGGCGATTGAAAGGTCCTTGACGGAAAGAAGCGGTGTCTTGCTCATTTGAAGGCCTTCCTCGGATCGAAGGCGTCGCGCACCGCCTCGCCGACGAAAATGAGGAGCGAGAGCATGATCGACATGGTGAAGAAGGCCGTGAGCCCCAGCCAAGGAGCCTGCAGATTGCTTTTGCCCTGAGCAATCAACTCACCGAGCGACGGCGACCCGGGTGGCATGCCGAAGCCAAGAAAGTCGAGCGAGGTAAGCGTCGTGATCGAACCCGACAGGATGAACGGCAGGAAGGTCAGAGTGGCCACCATCGCATTGGGCAGCAGGTGACGATACATGATCGTCCAGTTGCCGACACCGAGCGCGCGTGCCGCATTCACATATTCAAAATTTCGGGCGCGCAAAAACTCTGCCCGGACGATGCCGACAAAACTGACCCACGAAAACAGCAGCATGATGCCGAGCAGAATAAAGAATCCGGGCGGCAGGATCGCTGCGATGATCAGCAGGATGTAGAGCACCGGCATCGACGACCAGATCTCGATGAAGCGCTGCATCAAGAGGTCGGTCAGGCCACCGAAATAGCCCTGCATGGCGCCGGCTGTGACGCCGATAAAGGCCGAGGCGATGGTGAGAATAAGCCCGAACAGCACCGAAATCCGGAAACCATAAATCATCCGCGCCGTCACATCGCGGGCCTGATCGTCGGTTCCCAGCCAGTTCAGGTTTCCAACCACGCAGTCAGGATCGTCAACCCCCTCAGGATAGCCGGAACAACGTTCTGTCTTGTCCATCAGCCAGAAGGGCGCAGTCGGTGCGGAATGCGGGATGTTGGAATTTACCGTGCGGTAAGAATAGCGGATGGGCGGCCACACCATCCATCCATTGGCTTCGATCTCGTCGCGGATAAAGGGCGAGCGATAATCGGTGACGGCCAGAAAACCGCCGAATTTTTCTTCCGGATAGTCGACCACCACCGGAAACAGGATTTCTCCGTGGTAGGAAACGATCAGCGGCTTGTCATTGGCAATGAACTCGGCAAACAGGCTGAGACCAAACAAGACAAGAAAGATCCAGAACGACCAATAGCCACGTCGATTGGCCTTGAAGTTGGCAAGCCTGCGCCGATTGATGGGAGAAAGCCACATTTTACGCGGCGGTTTCTGTCCTGCGACCGTATCCATTCCCACCATCTCAGACATCCCTGCGCTCGAAATCGATGCGGGGATCGATCCAGGTGTAAATGAGATCGGAAACAAGGCTGACGACAAGGCCCATTAGCGAGAAGATGTAGAGGGTGCCGAACACGACCGGATAATCGCGGTTCACGACCGAAAGGTAGCCGAGACGACCGAGGCCATCGAGCGAGAATATGTTTTCGATCAAAAGCGAACCGGTGAAGAAGGCGGAGATGAATGCCCCTGGAAATCCGGCGATCACGATCAGCATGGCATTGCGGAAGACGTGGCCATAGAGCACCTGCCGCTGGTTCAGACCTTTGGCCTTGGCGGTCACGACATACTGCTTCTTGATCTCCTCGATGAATGAGTTCTTGGTCAGCAGCGTCGTGGTTGCAAAGGCCGATAACGACAGCGCGATCAGGGGCAGGGTCAGGTGCCAGAAGTAGTCGATGATCTTTTCCCACCACGACAGACTGGCAAAATTGTCCGAGGTCAGGCCGCGCAATGGAAACCAGTCGAAAAATGAGCCGCCAGCAAACAGCACGATCAGCAGAATGCCGAACAGGAAGCTTGGCACCGCGTAGCCGATAACGATGATCGCAGACGTCCACACATCGAAGGTCGATCCGTCCTGCACCGCCTTCTTGATGCCAAGCGGTACCGAGATCGCATAGGAAATGATCATAATCCAGATGCCGAGCGAAATCGAAACCGGCATCTTGTCCACAATGAGATCGATGACCGAAGTATTGCGGAAGAAGCTCTCGCCGAAATCGAAGCGGATGTAATTGCCCATCATCTCCAGAAAACGCGTCAGCGGCGGCTTGTCGAAGCCGAATTGTTTTTCCAGCTTTGCGATCAAATCGGGATCGAGACCCTGAGCGCCCCGATATCTGGAGTTCAGATCTTCCGCGCCCATCTGGCTGCCCAAAGCATCGCCACCGCCAGACAGCCTCTGGTCGGCGCTGTCGCCCTGGCCGGTGAGCTGCGCGATGACCTGTTCCACAGGGCCGCCGGGTGCAAACTGGATGACCAGAAAGGAAATGCCCATAATGCCGACCATTGTCGGGATCATCAAAAGCAAACGCCGAAGAATATAGGCGCCCATTAGACGAGGCTCCCCGAGATGTTGCCATCAAGCCCAAGGCTGGTGCGCCGAAAAGCGCTCAATCCGCATTCTCCAGTCATATGATGCCTGCCTCATTCAGGCAGGTCTGATTCGTGTCGCACATTGGTATCTGCTTGAGCTTGTGACGCAAGCCCCCGCCTATTGAGCGTCCGGTTTGACCCACCAGATATCCGGAAACCCAGTCGCATACGTTGGCAGTTCTGCTGGGTGAGCAAGCTTGCTCCAGTAGGCAATCTTGACCTCACCGGAGTAAAACAGGGGGATCACATAATGATGCGCAAGCAGTACCCGGTCGAGCGCCCTCACGGCTGCGACTTGTTCATCTCTGTTGGGCGCAAATGTGATCATCTTGATCAGCTTGTCGACGGCTGGATCTGAAATCCCGGCATAATTGCGCGAGCCGTGCCGATTCACCGATTCCGATCCCCAGTAATTGCTTTGCTCATTCCCCGGATTCATGGTCTGGCCCCAGACCACCCAGATCATGTCGTAGTCGAAATCGCGGATTCGATTGATATATTGCGATGAGTCGACTGTCCTGACGCGCGCGTCGATGCCGATTTTTCTGAGGCTGTTTGTATAGGGCAAAACCGAACGTTCAAGCGAAGGACTGCTGAGCAGGATCTCGAAACTCATCGGCTTGCCGGTCTTGGTATTGACCATCTGGGTGCCCTTGAGTTCCCAGCCGGCCTCCTTGAAAAGCGCAATCGCCTTTCGAAAATTGTCCCGCACCTTTTGCGGGTCACCGGCGACGGGGTTCTTGTAAGGTGTCGTGAAAACCTCCGGCGGAACCTCATCCTTGAGGTTTTCCAGGATCTCCAGTTCGCGGCCTTCCGGCAGCCCCGACGAGGCAAGCTCGGTGCCCCAGAAGAAACTGTCGACGCGCTTCAAACCGTCATAGGCAAGGTTCTTGTTCAGGTCCTCGAAATCGAATGCATAGTTCAGCGCGTCCCTGACGCGCGCATTCTTGAAGAGATCGCGCCGCATATTCGGCACCATGGCCTGCATGATGCCGGTCGCGCGGAAGGGATTGGGAAGCGCCTCGCGGATGACACGCCCATCCTTCACGGCATCGAATTCGTAGCGGGTTGCCCAACGGCTTGAGCTGTTTTCCTGATAATAGTCGATATTGCCGGCGCGAAACGCTTCGAACTCCACTTCAGGATCTGAAAAATAGGTGTAGGTGATCGCGCCGATATTGTTCTGGCCTACATTAACCGCAAGGTCCTTGCCCCAATAGTCGTCACGCAGTTCATATCGCAGGATTGATCCCGGTTTGACTGAGGCGAGCTTGTAAGGGCCGGACCCCATCAGCGGTTCCAGTGTAGTGCGGGAGATGTCCCGCTGTTTGCCATCGGCATCTTTGGCTTCCCACCAGTGCTTGGGAACAATCGGAAAGTCTCCGACGATCAATGGCAGTTCCCGATTGTTCTTCTCGTCGAAGGTGAATTTTACCTCATTCGCACCACTCTTTTCGGCTGATACGACATGGCGATAATAGTCGGAAAACAGTGCGCTATGTTCTTTCGCGTTATTGAAGCTGAAGACAATATCATCCGGTGTCACCGGCTCACCATCAGCCCATTTCGCTTGCTCGCGCAGCTTGAATGTCACGGACGAGACGTCTGCTGGGAAGGAAAAGGACTCGGCAAGCAGGCCGTATGAGACGTTAATCTCATCTTGGGAGGGCACCAGAAGTGTCTCGAACACATTTGATGTCCCGGTTCCGGGCGTACCCCGGTCGATCAGCGGATTGAGGTTGTCGAAAGTGCCTTCCTCTGAAAGCCTGAGTTCGCCGCCCTTCGGCGCCGTTGGATTTACATAGTCGAAATGTGCAAAATCATCAGGATATTTGGGTGCCGCAAGGAGTCCGTAGGAATGGCGAAATGGAGCGTCTGGTTCCTGAGCCGAAACGATGCCTGGCGCAGCACCCAGCGCCATAAGTGGCAAAACCAGAAGCAGTCCCATTCGAGACAGAGCCATATTCAAATCCCTGTGTGTTGTTTTTGTTCGTGACACAAGGATAGGCAAAACTTTGACAAAATACAGCCACGCATCGCCTGTATCCGCCTTATCAATTCACGATCCGGTCATTTCGCGGTAATTTGCGTGCAAATCGGTGGGCAAAGACCGAAAGTCCGCAATCAGGAGCATTTCAGGTATGGCAGCGAAGATATCCCGGACTTGGGCAGGCGCATTGGCCGCTATTGTCGCCATGATTGCGATGAACCCTCCGGCTTTCGCGGACGGCAAGCCCGCCAAGGCATTGTTCGGCGCCGAAAAACTGCCAACGCAAGCCTCGCCCTCATCCTTTGGATTCTATTCCAAGGGCTGTGTTGCCGGAGCCGTGGCTATTCCGACCGACGGTCCGACCTGGCAAGCGATGCGGCTGTCGCGCAACCGTCGATGGGGCCACCCCGAACTGATCGCATTGCTGGAGAGGCTGTCGCAGGATGGCGCCAAATATGACGGATGGCCGGGGCTGTTGCTGGGCGATATTTCGCAGCCACGCGGCGGACCCATGGTATCGGGACACGCCTCCCATCAAGTGGGACTCGACGCCGATATCTGGCTGACACCGATGCCGCCACGAACCTTGACTGCGAATGAGCGTGAGACGATTTCGGCAACCTCGATGTTGAAGAAAAATGCGCGACTGACCGTCGATGATCGAATCTGGACGCCGGCCCATGCCCGCATCATCATGCGGGCTGCAAGCTATCCTCAGGTCGAGCGCATTTTCGTCAATCCGTCGATCAAGAAGAAGCTTTGCGAGACATGGACGGGCGACCGCAGCAATCTCGGCAAGGTGCGCCCCTATTACGGCCACGATTACCATTTCCATGTGCGGATCAAATGTCCCGAAGGATCTCCCGGTTGCAAGGCGCAGGCGGCAGTCCCGGCAGGCGATGGTTGCGGTAAGCCGCTTGCCTGGTGGTATAGCGATGAGCCCTGGGCTCCAGCGAAAAAAGATCCAAACGCAAAGCCAGCTCCCAAGCCAAAGCCGATGCAGGTTTCCGATTTGCCAAAGGCCTGCTCGGTCGTGCTTGAGGGTAAGGCAGCCTCCAGCGAGGCTGCCGCAACGTTCCGGGGCGGATCGGGTATGGTTTCCTACTCGGCTTCATCGTCTCCCGCAGCTGCACAATACGACGTGATGTTGCCCGCCGTGGTCCCGCTGCCGCTGCCGCGCCCGATGCAGCAATGACGGCGCGCCACCGCTTTTCAATCAGGTCTGATCTGATATAGAAGGCACTCAAATCGATTTAAAAGGTATGGGGCCAATGTCATCATCCGCTGCCGAGAAACGCTGTGTCGCGCTGATCGCGCATGATCAGAAAAAGGATGATCTCGCCGATTTTGCGCGCCGTCATGAAGCCAGATTTGCCGGTTGGCGCATCGTTGCGACAGGCACGACAGGTGGTCGCATCAAGGATGCCTGCCCCTCCCTCGATGTGACCCGCATGAAAAGCGGCCCTTTGGGTGGCGACCAGCAGATCGGGGCGTTGATCGCCAACGGCGAAATCGAGTTGTTGATCTTCTTTGTCGATCCGCTGACCCCGATGCCGCATGACGTCGATGTGAAAGCCTTGATGCGCCTGGCGACGGTCTACGACATCCCCATGGCGCTCAATCGTGCCTCCGCAGAATTGATGATGAACGTCGTTTGATCCCAGAAACCGAAATCACCGCCAAGAGTACCGGCCATGCCCATGCAACATGATAACGACCAGCCGACGTTTCCGATCCTGATTGGCGACATCGGTGGAACGAATGCCAGGTTCTCGATCCTGATCGATGCCTATGCCGAGCCGACGCAATTTCCAAATGTGCGCACGGCCGATTTCGCCACGATCGATGAAGCGATTCAGGTGGGTGTGCTGGACAAGACCTCCTTGCAACCCCGCTCGGCCATTCTGGCGGTTGCGGGGCCCATTCGGGGCGATGAGATTCCGCTCACAAATTGCGACTGGATCGTTCGCCCGAAGCAGATGATTTCCGGTCTTGGCTTCGAAAATGTGCTGGTTGTCAACGATTTCGAAGCGCAGGCTCTGGCAATTGCCACGATGCCTGATGAATACCGCGAGCCAATTGGCGAAAACGTCACCGGCAAGCAAGCCTCTCGTGTCGTTCTGGGGCCAGGTACGGGACTTGGAGTCGCCGGTCTTGTTTATGCACAACACCGCTGGTTTCCCGTTCCGGGCGAGGGCGGGCATGTGGATGTGGGGCCGCGAAGCAGACGCGATTTCGAGATCTTTCCCTATCTGATTGCCATCGAGGGTCGCATTGCGGCTGAGCAGTTGTTGTGTGGCCGAGGCCTCGTCAACATTTATCAGGCGGTCTGCAAGGCCAATGGTGAGGAGCCGACATGGACCGATCCAGCGGACGTCACCGGCCATGGTCTGGCAGGAACGGATCGCAACGCGGAAGAGACCCTGTCACTTTTTGTCACCTATCTTGGCCGCCTTGCCGGAGACATGGCGCTGGTCTTCATGGCCCGAGGCGGCGTTTATCTTTCGGGCGGTATTTCACAGAAGATCATACCGGCTTTGAAGAAACCGGAATTTCGAGCCGCTTTTGAAGACAAAGCCCCCCATTCCGCCATGATGCGCACGATTCCGACTTTCGTGGTCACGCATCCGCTGGCCGCATTGTCCGGCTTGGCGGCCTATGCCCGAACGCCATCCGACTTCGGTTTGGCTGTAGACGGGCGTCGATGGACCCGTGCGTGAATATCAGCCTCTGCTGTTTTCTATGGTCAAAGCCCATGTGACGGTTTATAGAGCCGCGTGTTTTGCCCTGGCAGACCGGTCGTGAAATATTGTGAAGGAACAGCTCTTGAAACCCGATAGCAAAATGGGAAAGTCGTTGGACTCCCAGGGTATCAGCGTCGTTCTGAAGCGCGTCATTGCAGAAAATGGCCGCGATCACTGGAAGTCCTATGCGGTGGCGATTGTCTGCCTTGCCACAGTGGCCGGCACAACGGCATTTACCGCATGGATCATGGAAAGCGTGGTCAATGAGGCGTTCGCCAACCAACGTGCAGACATTGTCTGGATGATTTGTGCGGGCATCCTCGGGGCATTTATCCTGCGCGGCTTTGCCAGCTACGGCCAGGCCGTAACTTTGGCCAAGATCGGCAATAATATCGTCGCCCGTTATCAGCGTCGGCTCTTCAACCATTTGATGACCTTGTCTGTCGGCTATTTCAGCGAGGCGCGCTCCTCGCATCTTGCGGCGCAGATCAGTCAGAATATCTCCGGCATTCGTGACGTGCTAAATCTGACAGTGACGTCGATGGCGCGCGATTTGCTGACGCTCGTCGCACTTGTTGGCGTCATGGTGGCCAAGGATCCTGTGCTGAGCGTAATCGTCTTCGTGGTTGCGCCGCCGATGCTTCTCGCCCTGCGCTATATCTCCAGGCGCCTTCGTCAGGCCACCCGCGATTCCGTGATGTACAACAGCCGTGTACTTGGCGCGATGCAGGAAACGGTGCAGGGAATAGCCATCGTCAAAGCCTTCACGATGGAAAAGGAGCTGACCCGTAACGTGGATGGGATCATCTCCACGGCCGAACGCCAGTCCAACCGGATCACGCGCCTGTCCGAACGTACCTCGCCGATCACCGAAACATTTGCCGGTTTTGCGATCTCCAGCGTGCTTGCCTATGCAGCCTTCCGCTCGATCTATGGCGGCGTCATGCCGGGAGCGTTCTTTTCCTTTATCGCGGCGTTGCTGATGGCCTATGAGCCGGCAAAGCGTCTGGCAAAGCTGCAGATCTCGATGGAACGTGCGGTCGTGAATGCCCGGATGATCTATGAAATCCTCGACATGGAGCCCCATCAGCGTGACAAGGACGGTGCGGCAGATCTCGTGGTCGACCAGGCGCGCATCGAATTCAAGGGCGTCAGGTTCGCCTATTCCAGCGGCGATGATGTCCTGAAGGGCGTCGACTTTGTTGCTGAGGGTGGCAAGACCACGGCATTGGTTGGGCCATCCGGGGCCGGCAAGTCGACGATCATCACATTGATCCCGCGCTTTTACGATCCGAAGGGTGGCGAGATCCTGATCGACGGTCAGAACATTGCTGATGTTACCAAATCGTCTTTGCGTCAGCATCTGGCCTACGTCTCCCAGCAGCCTTACTTGTTTGAAGGCACCATTCGCGACAACATCCGCTACGGCCGCCAGGAAGCAACCGACGCTGAGATCGAAGCGGCGGCCAAGCAAGCCTATGCCCATGATTTCATCCTGGCGCAGCCGCAAGGTTACGATACGCCCGTTGGCGAAAATGGCGTGACGTTATCCGGTGGCCAGCGTCAGCGATTGTCCATCGCGCGTGCACTGGTGCGTAATGCTCCGATCCTTCTTCTGGATGAGGCAACCTCTGCACTCGATACAGAATCAGAAGCCGCGGTGCAGAAAGCACTGGACGAGGCCATGGCCGGCAGAACGGTCGTCGTCATCGCCCACCGTCTTTCGACAGTGGTCAAGGCGGATAAGATCGTCGTCATGGAAAACGGCCTGGTGGTGGAGCAGGGTGCCCATGGCGAACTTGCGCAGCGCGAGGGCGGGCTCTACGCTCGACTGAACAATATGCAGGACACGGCAGTCGGCAATAAATTACTATTGGGAGAAGAGGCCAGTTCATGAGTGAAGCGATGAAGCTCGTCGTGGTCGGTGCATCGGGTCGCATGGGTCAGGCGCTGATCCGGATCATTCATGAGACGGATGGCGCGGTCGTTCACGCCGCCATCGAACGTCCCGGTGCAAGCTGCCTCGGCCAGGATGCTGGCGAACTCGCCGGCCTCGGTCCCATTGGCGTGAAAATCACGGATGATCCATTGTCCGCCTTCGTCGCTGCTGATGGCGTGGTCGATTTCACCGTGCCGGCTGCGAGCACGAAGTTTGCCGCCCTTGCCGCCCAGGCCCGCATTGTCCATGTGATCGGCACCACCGGCTGTCATCCTGACGATGATGCCAAGTTTTCGGCCGCTTCGCGCCATGCCCGCATCGTCAAATCCGGCAATATGAGCCTCGGCGTCAATCTACTCTCGGTCCTCGTCAAGCAGGCTGCCAAAGCCCTTGATGCCGCCGGCTGGGACATTGAGGTCGTCGAGATGCACCACAAGCACAAGGTCGATGCACCGTCCGGTACCGCGCTTCTGCTCGGTCAGGCCGCAGCCGAAGGTCGTGCGATCGATCTGTCGGACAATTCGGTCCGCGTTCGCGACGGCCATACCGGCCCGCGCGAAGAAGGATCGATCGGTTTTGCCACCTTGCGCGGCGGCTCCGTCGTCGGTGATCATTCCGTCATTCTGGCCGGCGAAGGAGAAATGGTGACCTTGTCCCATTCCGCCGGCGATCGGACGATCTTTGCCCGCGGTGCCGTGAAGGCGGCTTTGTGGGCGCGCGATAAAAAGCCCGGACTTTATTCCATGCTCGACGTGCTCGGGCTTTCCTAACTCATCCCTGCGGAGGATTATTGATATGAGCGGTACCCTCGTTCTCGTTCGACACGGCCAAAGCGAATGGAATCTCAAGAACCTCTTTACCGGTTGGCGTGATCCGGGCCTCACCGAGCTCGGAGTTCAGGAAGCCAATGCCGGCGGCAAGGCACTTGCAGATTACGGCATCAAGTTTGACGTGGCCTATACATCTGTACTTTCGCGTGCGCAGAGAACTTGCCAGATCATCCTCGACAATGTCGGTCAGCCTGATCTGGAAACCATCCGCGATGAAGCACTGAACGAGCGCGATTACGGTGATCTGTCCGGTCTCAACAAGGATGATGCCCGCGAGAAATGGGGTGAGGAGCAGGTTCACATCTGGCGCCGGTCCTATGACGTCCCCCCACCTGGTGGCGAAAGCCTGCGTGACACCGGTGCACGTGTCTGGCCCTATTTCATGACTGACATTCTTCCGCGCGTCCTGCGTGGCGAAAAGCTGCTTGTGGCAGCCCATGGGAATTCCCTGCGGGCATTGGTGATGGTGCTGGACCGCATGACCAAGGAAGAGATCCTCAAGCTCAATCTCGCGACCGGCGTGCCCATGGTCTACAAGCTGAACGCTGATTCGACGGTCGCTTCCAAGGAAGTGCTGGGCGACATGTCAGCCGCACACTGAAGTTTTTTTGCGATCACCCGCTGCTGACGGTCAATTGCACGCGATCGGCAGGAAAGCGGGTGATCGAATACTGGACTGGCCGGCCTTCGAGGTCGACATTGCTCGCCTTCGTCACCAATGCGATCGCGCCCGGTGACAGTTTCAACAGGCTGGCATCCCCGGCATCCGCATGGGTTGCCGAAATTTCCGTATTTTGCCGCACATAGTCCATCAGGCCGCAAATCGCAAAGGCTTCGGTGATCGACCCTGTCTTGCCATAGGCTTCATCGATACCGGCGAAGCGAGGCAGCGGAAACCAGCTTGTCGAGACGGATACAGGTCGGCGATCGGCTTTCCTGACCGTCTCAATCCGTAGAACATCGGTCTTGACACTGATTTGTAGTGCTGTCGCGATCTCTGCACGCGCAGGCTCGACACCGGATGCCAGCAGCAGTCCCTCAAGATCGCTGGCCTGAGCGCCAATTCCAGCCGTAAAGCGCGTTCGCCGCGAGATCGGAAAGCTGATGCGCTGACGATCTTCAATCAGCGTTCCACGACCTTGAACGGCGCGGACAATTCCCTCCTGCCCCAGTGCAGCAAGGGCGCTTCTAATGGTGTGCCGATTGACGCCGAAGGTGTCTGCCAGAACCGTTTCGGGCGGCACCATGCCCGTTGTGTCATAGTCACCTTCTACAATGGATGTGCGGATACGGTCGGCGATCTGTCGCCAAAGGGCCACGCCGCTTTGCCGCTGCACGCGATTTGCATCCGTCATGTCACACTCTTGTCATTCTGAAAAAGTACATCAATAGTATGTTGTACGGTTGTCTATATTAATAGACATTTAGAGGCAAGTGAAAATGAACTCAGCAGTCAAGAGTGACGGCGTTGAAGCGGAACGGGCGCACAAGCGAGCCTGTGATCTTCTCGCCAACGCCACCATGAGTGAACTTCAGCAGGCATGGGCTGCCCATGAGCCCAAGCCCGATGTCACGCCGCTGCGTGGCCCCGAGACCGGTCTGGTCATGGTTCGCGGTCGGATTGGCGGCGGAGGCGATCCCTTCAATCTGGGAGAGATTACCGTCAGTCGTGCGTCGGTGCGGCTGGACTGTGGTTCGGTTGGTCATGGGCAAACGCTTGGGACCAGTCGTGAAAAATCCCGACTGGCCGCCATCTTCGATGCTCTCTGGCAAAGGCCGGACCTGCAAGAAGAGATAGAGCGCAAATTGCTTCTCCCTGTCGCCGAGAGACTGGCCGCGGAAGATCGGAAAAAAGCGGAAGAGACAGCGGCAACGCGCGTCGATTTCTTCACCATGGTTCGCGGAGAAGACTGATGGATTTGAAGGCAGATGCCCTGACCGGGGGCTTTTCCGAGCCGGTCTTCCATGCCCAGAGCGTCTTCCGAATGTTGATGGACTGCATGGCTCGCCCTGGCAAGATAGAGACCATCACTCCTGAGATCGCGCCACCTATGCCGCTGGGCGCGGCGGCTGGTGCTGTGGCTCTGTCACTTTGCGATCACGACACGCCTGTCTGGCTCACATCGGGTTTGTCAAAATCGACCGCAGGGGAATGGATCCGCTTTCACACCGGCGCAGCGCTCACACGTGAAAAATCGGAAGCGCGCTTTGCCTTCATGGAAGCCGGCGCCGCACTCACGCCATTTGGTCTTTTTGCAGCAGGCAGTCAGGAATATCCGGATCGCTCCACCACGCTGGTTATCGAGGTGGCCAGACTCGACGGAGGCCAAAGCCTAATTCTGACCGGTCCGGGCATCAAAGAAACGACCGTGATTGCACCGCGCGGTCTTCCGGAGATGTTCCAGCGCCAATGGGGCGAAAACCGCACGCTCTTTCCGCGCGGCATCGATGTTGTGCTGACGTCCGGGCGCAGTTTCCTTTGCTTGCCCCGGACCTGCAAGATGACCGTCAGGGAGAATTGAAGGATGTATGTAGCTGTAAAAGGCGGCGAGGCGGCAATCGAAAATGCCCATCGTCTTCTGGCCGACCGTCGTCGTGGAAACCGCTCGCTCCCGGCCCTCACCATTGATCAGGTCATTGAACAACTGGGTCTGGCCGTGGACCGCGTGATGGCCGAAGCCTCGCTTCACGATCGCCGTCTGGCAGCCCTTGCCGTCCGTCAGGCGAGGGGGGACATGATCGAGGCAATCTTCCTGTTGCGGGCCTACCGCACCACACTGCCGCGTTTCGGTTATTCCAAACCCATCGACACCGGTACGATGTTTGTGGAGCGCCGTGTTTCGGCAACTTACAAGGACCTGCCGGGCGGCCAGCTTCTGGGCCCGACATTCGACTATACCCACCGGCTTCTCGATCCCGCACTTCTGGAAGACGAAGAGGTGCCAGCCGGCGCAATGCGGCCGACAGACGCGGAACCCGTCATGCGGGTTTCGGAGATCCTCGCGCAGGAAGGCTTGATCGAGGCGGATGGAACGATGCCGGAAGAGCATGTGCCGGGTGATATCACCCGCGAACCGCTGGAATTCCCCATGGCGCGGGACATCAGGCTCCAGGCACTCGCGCGCGGCGATGAAGGCTTTCTGCTGTCGCTCGCCTATTCCACCCAGCGGGGTTACGGCCGCTCACACCCCTTCGTGGGTGAAGTTCGCATAGGTGAGGTTGAGGTGGAACTGGACGTTGCAGAGCTCGGCTTTTCCGTGTCGCTTGGTCGTATCCGTGTCACCGAATGCCAGATGGTCAATCAGTTCAAGGGGTCGTCCAAGGCACCGCCTCAGTTTACCCGCGGATATGGTCTGGTCTTTGGCCAGAGCGAGCGCAAGGCCATGGCCATGTCGCTGGTCGATCGCGCCTTGAGAGCAGGGGAGTTTGGCGAAGATATCGTGGCGCCCGCGCAGGACGAGGAATTCGTGATTTCCCACTCCGACAATGTGCAAGCCACAGGCTTTGTCGAGCATCTGAAACTGCCACATTACGTGGATTTCCAGGCTGAACTCGATCTCGTGCGCCGCATGCGCCGCGAACACGATGCGCGCCAAAGACCGGCGGATGACGGGGAACGGGCAGAGGCCGCGGAATGATCGAGGGTCTGTCGCATATTACCCTGATCGTTCGGGATCTCGACAGCATGGGCCAGATCCCGGAACAGGTTCTGGGCGCAAAGGAAGTCTACCGCAGCGGGGACAAGCAGTTCTCGCTCTCACCGGAGCGTTTCTATCTGGTGGGGGAAATCTGGGTCGCCGTGATGGTCGGCGAGGTTTTGGCGGAGCGCACGTATAATCACATAGCGTCCAAGGTGCCGGATGATGCGCTTGACGGCTATCTGGTCCGCATCGAAGCGCTTGGCCTGGACGTCAAGCCATCGCGTTCACGCGTAGAGGGTGAAGGCCGGTCGATTTATTTCTACGACCACGACAATCACCTGTTCGAACTCCATAGCGGCAGGCTCGATGAGCGGCTGGCGCGCTATGCGCGGGAGGTCGCAGCGTGACGGGATTTGTATTTTTACTTCCGGCTGAAGGCATACCAGCCGGCGCTTCCGATCGTGCTGACAATCATGACACCCATGACGAGGGTAAGAATGGTTGCGATATGCATGGCGTAAATCTCCTTTTGCATTGGGATAACGTGCAATGAGCCAAGAAGTTTCCGCCCCCGACCATGCCCATGACGGGCTTGCCGAATATAATTTCGCCTATCTGGACGAACAGACCAAACGAATGATCCGTCGCGCGATCCTCAAAGCGATCGCCATTCCGGGATATCAGGTCCCTTTTGCCAGCCGCGAAATGCCCATGCCATACGGCTGGGGAACTGGCGGTGTCCAGGTAACCGCGTCCATTCTCGGGCCGGATGATCGCCTGAAAGTCATCGATCAGGGCGCCGACGATACCACCAATGCAGTCTCGATCCGTGCGTTCTTTCAGAAGGTTGCCAATGTCGCGGTCACCACCCGCACACGGGAGGCAACGATCATCCAGACGCGTCACCGCATTCCCGAAGAACGGTTAAGCGAAGGCCAGGTGCTGGTTTATCAGGTTCCAATACCCGAGCCGCTGCGCTTTCTGGAGCCGCGCGAGACGGAGACACGCAAGATGCACGCGCTTGAGGAATATGGCCTGATGCATGTGAAACTCTATGAGGACATCGCCCGTAACGGTCATATCGCCACGACCTATGCCTATCCGGTCAAGGTCAACGAGCGATATGTCATGGACCCGTCGCCCACACCGAAATTCGATAATCCGAAAATGCACCAGTCCGAGGCACTTCAGCTGTTTGGCGCTGGCCGTGAAAAGCGTATTTATGCGGTGCCGCCCTACACCGAAGTCGTTAGCCTCGACTTTGAGGATCACCCGTTCACGATCCAGAAATTCGATAAACCCTGCGCGCTTTGCGCCGCGGAAAATGTCTATCTCGATGAGGTCATTCTCGACGATAAGGGCGCGCGAATGTTTGTCTGCTCCGACACTGATTACTGCGAGGAACGCCAGGCAGAGGGACATGTCGGCCACATGCTGGCACCGAGCAAGGAGGCCGCGCAATGAGCGATTTGCCGCTTCTCAAGGTGCGCAATATTTCCAAGTTCTACGGAAGCCGCATCGGCTGCAACAATGTGTCATTCGATCTCTGGCCGGGAGAAGTTCTGGCCGTGGTCGGTGAGTCGGGTTCGGGTAAGACGACGCTGCTGAACAGTCTTTCGACCCGTCTGATGCCGACGACCGGCTCCATCGAATATCATATGCGCGATGGCTCCTACCGTGAACTCTACCACATGAGCGAGGCCGAGCGCCGCTTCCTCATGCGCACCGATTGGGGCTTCGTGCACCAGAACCCGGCGGACGGACTGCGCATGACGGTATCTGCCGGCGCCAATGTCGGCGAAAGGCTGATGGCCGTTGGTCAGCGCCATTACGGTAATATTCGCGAGACGGCCGGCGAGTGGCTCGAGCGTGTCGAGATCAATACCGACCGCATCGACGACCAGCCTCGTTCCTTTTCGGGTGGCATGCGTCAGCGCCTGCAGATCGCCCGAAATCTGGTAACCGGACCTCGGCTGGTGTTCATGGATGAACCGACGGGTGGTCTCGACGTCTCTGTTCAGGCGCGTCTGCTCGATCTGGTTCGCAACCTTGTCAACGATCTCGGTCTGTCCGCCATTGTCGTCACCCACGATCTCGCTGTCGCCAGGCTTCTGTCGCATCGCATGATGGTGATGAAGGACGGCAACGTGATCGAGGAAGGCCTGACCGATCGTGTTCTGGACGACCCTCGCGCGCCTTACACCCAACTGCTCGTCTCCTCCATTTTGCAAGTCTGAGAACAGGAAAACCGCCATGGCTACGCCTCTCGTCGTATCGGAAGTGTGCAAAAGCTTCACCATGCATCTGCGCGATGGCATCCGTCTGCCGGTCGTCTCGAATGTGTCTTTCTCTGTTGCTGCTGGCGAATGTGTCGTTCTGGGTGGCCCATCCGGTATCGGCAAGAGCTCGATCCTGAAAATGTTGTTCGGCAATTATGCTGTAGACGGCGGCCAGATCCTCGTCTCGCGCGATGACAGCATCATCGATATAGCCACTGCCGATCCGCGCACGATTCTAGAAGTGCGTCGCCAGACGATGGGCTATGTCAGTCAGTTCCTGCGCACGGTCCCGCGTGTTTCTGCCGTCGATATCGTCGCCGAACCGCTTTTCGCCCGCTCTGTTCCAATGGATGAAGCGCGTGCGCGTGCCTGCGACCTGCTGTCGGCCCTCAACTTGCCGCAAGCACTGTGGCAACTTCCGCCAGCGACATTCTCCGGTGGCGAGCAGCAGCGCGTCAATATCGCCCGTGGCTTCATCACCGATCACAAGATCCTCCTGCTTGACGAACCAACGGCATCACTCGACGCGCAAAACCGAGCTGTTGTCGTCGACATGATTCGTCGCAAGAAGCGCGAGGGCGTGGCCATGCTCGGCATCTTCCATGATGAAGAAGTGCGCGAAGCCGTTGCCGATCGCATTATCGACGTCTCCGCTTTCTCGCCGCGAAAGGCCGCCGCATGAGCCGCAAACTTGGGGTCGAGCCGCTCATCCATCCGACCGCTTCCGTCAACAATTCCAAACTTGGCCGTTATACGGAAGTCGCGGATCGTTGCCGGATCGATGAAGTGGTCATCGGGGACTATTCCTATGTCATGCAGGACGGCGGCATCTGGTGCGCCGAGATTGGCAAATTTGCCAATATCGCGGCATCCGTGCGCATTAACGCCACCAATCACCCGACATGGCGTGCCACACTTCATCACTTCACTTATCGCGCCGCCGACTATTTCGAGGGCGCCGATATGGACACGGATTTCTTTGCCTGGCGTCGCGAAAACAGGGTGGCGATCGGTCACGACGTTTGGATCGGCCATGGTGCGACTATTCTCCCTGGCGTCACGGTTGGCAATGGTGCCGTCATCGGGGCAGGTGCTGTCGTCTCCAAGGACGTCGCGCCATACACTATCGTGGGCGGTGTGCCAGCCAAACTCATTCGCGAGCGCTTTTCCCGCGAATTGGGTCAAGCGATGAACGCGCTTTCCTGGTGGGACTGGGAGCATGACCAGTTGCATGCGGCCCTGGACGATTTTCGTCATCTCTCCGCTGAAGAATTCGTCGCCAAATATTCCTGAAGATCGTTTAACTTCAATTGCTTAGCCGTTGTCATGGAACTGTCATCCCTCTGACATTCACGCTTCATCAATCATCGTTAAAGCCTTGGGTGACTTGTGGACGTCATCGAAAGAGCGATTATGCGATTTAAGCTTGATAATCTTACCCGGCAGTTCGGACGCAATACGGCAGTGGAATCCGTTTGTGTGGACATTCCGTCGGGCCAGATGGTCGGGGTTATCGGGCGTTCCGGTGCGGGCAAATCGACGCTTCTGCGGATGATCAATCGATTGATCGATCCAAGCTCAGGTTCGATATATTTCGGTGATACCGAGGTTTCGTCCCTGCGCGGTGCGGCCTTGCGCGACTGGCAGCGCGATTGCGCAATGATCTTCCAGCAGTTCAATCTGGTGCCGCGCCTCGATGTGTTGACCAATGTCCTGCTGGGCCGCCTCAATCATCGCCCGACTGCGCTCAGCATTCTCAACATGTTCAGCCGCGACGAACGCCTGATGGCAATTGCTGCGCTCGAGCGACTTGGTATCGAGCAGACGGCTTTGCAACAGGCGGGCACACTTTCGGGCGGTCAGCAGCAGCGCGTGGCAATCGCTCGGGCATTGATGCAGGCACCCAAGATGGTGCTCGCCGACGAGCCGATTGCCTCGCTGGATCCGCTCAATGCGAAGATCGTCATGGACGCACTGCGTGATATCAACCAGCGCGAAGGCATTACCGTCATTACCAACCTGCATACGCTCGATACCGCGCGCAACTACTGTGAGCGCATTATCGGCATGGCCCAAGGCCGCGTTGTCTTCGACGGTACGCCTGATGAGCTGACGATAGGGGCCGTGCGTGAGATCTATGGCTCTGACAGCACCGGTGCCGAAATCGACGAGCGCATGACTTCGACCAGTATCAATGCGCCAGCCGTGCAAATCCCTGCCGGCGATTCCCCATCAGTTGTGCGCAAGCCCCTCGTTGCCGCAGGGGTCTGACGCACGCGCAGATCGTACACCCGCGTCAAGGGTAGCCAAACACGCCAAAATCCGGCGCGACCGGAAAAACAGGAGAGAACCCATGTTGAAGAAGACCCTTCTTGCCGCTGTCGCGCTTGTCGCGCTTGCCAGTGGTGCAGCCGCTGAAGACCTCAAGGAATTCCGTATCGGCATCCTTGGTGGCGAAAACGAAGCCGACCGCCTGCGCAACTTCCAGTGCATGGTCGACACGCTTCCCGCCGTTCTCGGCGTTGAAAAAGTGTCGCTGTTCCCGGCCGCCGACTATGACGGCGTGATCCAGGGCCTTCTCGGCGGCACACTCGATTACGCCGAACTTGGCGCATCCGGTTACGCCAAGATCTATCTGGCCGATGCCAAGGCTGTTGAGCCTATCCTTACAACCGTCCAGACCGACGGCTCCATGGGCTATCACTCGGTCATGGTCGCTCGCAAGGATTCGGGCATCACCAAGCTGGAAGACATGAAGGGCAAGAAGCTCGGCTTCGCAGATCCCGACTCTACCTCGGGCTACCTCGTTCCGACCGTAACACTTCCGGAAGCCGTGGGCGCTCCCGTTAAGGAATTCTTCGGCGAAACCGGCTTTGGTGGCGGTCACGAGAACCTCGTTCTCGAAGTCCTCAAGGGCACATTTGACGCCGGCACAACCTGGGCCTCGGGTGTTGGCGATTTCAAGGACGGCTACACATCGGGCAACCTCCGCAAGATGGTCGACAAGGGGATCCTCAACATGGACGACCTCGTTCAGCTCTGGGAATCCCCATTGATCCCAAATGGCCCGATCGTCGTTCGCAGCACCATGAATGACGACATGAAGTCCAAGTTCAAGGCATTCATGGTGGACCTGCCGAAGTCTGACCCGGAATGCTTCGCAGCGATCCAGGGTGGCGACTATACCGGTTATGCCGAAGTCAACGTCGATTTCTACAAGCCGATCATCGACGCACGCAAGGCAACCATCGGCGGTTGATAGCCGGCTAATTCAAGGGGACGCCGAATGCGCTCGCGCATTCGGCGGCTCTATTTCTTTAGCCCTGCATTCATTCGCGGCTTACAGCGGACCACCATAGATGAGCTCAACCACACTAAAGCCTGTTCTCAGTGAACGAGGTGCTGTCGTCGAACGCCACTGGCAAGAACTGGCCCGCGGCCGCCGGCTCTACACCGTAGTGTCTTTGCTGTTTCTGGCCTTTGCGCTGGGTGGCTCGCTTTGGTTTGCTAATGAGACGAATTCGGGCAAATTCCTCGACAGGCTTCCGCATTTCTTTGATTTCATTGGCGATCTGTTGCCGCGTGATCCACTGGAAATCTGGCGGGCCTTGTTCGATCTTCCGTCGCCCTACTATGACGGCAGTCTGCAATATAATTATCCTGAGGGCCGGTACTACATTACCCAGAGTCTTTATATCCCGGAATATTTTTACAAGATGACCGAGACGCTGAATATCGCGCTCCTCTCGACCATCATCGGATCTATCTTCGGCTTCCTGCTGTCATTCCTGGCCGCCAAGAACCTGACGCCAAATCCCTGGATTCGAGGTCCGGTGCGGCGGTTCATGGAAATCCTGCGTGCCTTTCCGGAAATCGTGCTGGCCGGCTTCTTTCTGGCCATCCTCTCTCTCGGACCCATCCCTGCCATCATCGCTGTCACGATCCACACCATTGGAGCGCTTGGAAAGCTGTTCTTCGAGGTCGTCGAGAACGCGGACATGAAGCCGGATGAGGGGTTGAAGGCTGTTGGTGCCACCTGGGTCGAACGGGTCTGGTTCGGAATGGTGCCGCAGGTCATGCCGAATTTTGTCAGCTATTTCCTGCTGCGGCTCGAGATCAACGTCCGCGCTTCGACGATCATTGGCGCCGTTGGCGGCGGCGGTATCGGCGAACAGCTTCGCCTGTCCATCAGTCGCGGCCACGAAGCAAAGACGCTCGCGATCGTATTGCTGCTGTTTGTCACCATCATTGCCGTGGACAACCTGTCCGCCATGCTCCGCCGAAAGCTTGTCGGCGAGCAGGCGTTCCAGGCCGTGGCCTAGGACGTCGCCATGAACACGCTCAGCGCCTCCGATATGGAAGCCATCGCCTCCCGTCACCCGCATCTGCTCACCACCTCGCTGTGGCAACGGTTTCGCTTTGCCATCATTGGCGGCGCAACGGTGCTTTACATCATCTTCTGCTGGTGGTTCTTTTCCATCGGCGCTGTTCTCGGCTCTGCCAACTGGGGCATTGCCGGCACATACCTTGCCGATTGGATCTCCTATGAAGAGCGGCCTGACATCTCCATTCACAAGGATGGTACGATGCAGATCGAGTTCTCACGCTACGATCCAATTGGCCCAAATCCAAATCCCGACTGGATCACCGCCAGACGCGAAACCCTCACGCGCACTATCGAGATCCCGGCAAGTGCCGCTCCTCAGACCAAGTCGACGTCATCCTTCAGCTTCGTTGCTCCCAGCAATGCCGGCGATCAGTCCGCGGAAAGCACCAAGGCGAGTACCGAGACCCGCAAGGAAGAAGTCGTAACCCACGCGGTCGTGGATATGAACGCGACCGACAGGATTGAACTTGCCCCGCCGACAATCACTGTGGCTCGGGGAGATGAGCGTCTCGAAGTCTCGATTGGCAGCGACGGCGTCACGGCATTATCGCCCTTGCCCGAATGGGCCACACAGCGCGCACCGGGCGCAAAAGTCATGCTGGCATTCGGCTTTTCGGGCTGGGCCGAGATCCGTGACGACGCTGTTCTGGTTCACAAACGCTATCTCGGTTGGGAAGGCTTCTTCTTCGACATCAGCTCGCCATTTTTTGGCAAATCCTTCGGCGAAGTCTTCACACTGATCAGGTCAGGCGAGCGGATCAATGCGAACCAGAGCAACCTCTCTCTGGCGGTAGACAATTTCCTCTACAATCCATCCTGGCAGCATCTCGATGTCTGGACCAAACTGCTCCAGACCATCGTCATGGCTTTTGTCGGCACACTCTTTGCCATGGTGGTTGCTTTCCCGCTCTCCTTCATTGCCGCGCGAAACATCACCCGCAACAAGCCGGTCAACCAGTTGGTGAAGCGCTTCTTCGACTTCCAGCGGTCGGTTGACATGTTCATCTGGGCGCTGTTCTTCACCCGCGCCTTTGGTCCGGGACCTCTTGCCGGGATTTCTGCAATCTTCTTCACCGACACCGGCACGCTCGGAAAGCTCTATTCCGAAGCGCTGGAAAACATCGACGACAAGCAGCGCGAAGGTGTGAAGTCGGTCGGAGCCTCGCCCATCGCCGTTCAGCGGTTCGGTGTCCTGCCGCAGGTGCTCCCGGTCTTCGCATCGCAGGCGCTCTATTTCTGGGAATCCAACACCCGCTCGGCCACGATCATCGGTGCAGTCGGCGCTGGTGGTATCGGTCTCAAGCTCTGGGAAGCCATGCGCACCAATGCCGACTGGGAAAATGTTGCCTATATGGTGGTGTTGATCCTCATTGTCGTGTTTGTATTCGACGCGATTTCCAATGCGCTGCGGACCCGGCTGATGGGCAATCGCCGTCGATCTTGAGAACCAGACCCTGGAGCTGCTGCTGTGATCGCTGCACAATGAAAATGACCCTCTCGGAGAATACATTTGAGATACGCTATCTATTTCACCCCGCCGGCTGAAGCGCCTTTAACCCGCGCCGCAAGCAACTGGTTGGGGCGCGACGCGTTTACCGACGCGACGATCGCGCAGACGGCCGTCGAGGGAATTTCTCCGCAAAGATTGTTGGAACTGACCGCAGATCCGCGTCGCTATGGATTCCACGCAACCTTGAAGGCGCCATTCGAACTCGCCAGCGGCCAGACTGAAGCGGATCTGCTTGCTGCATTTTCTGCCTTTTGTGCCAAGCAGTCTGCTTTTGAGATACCGAAAGCAGTGATTGGACAACTCGGAAAATTTTACGCGCTTGTGCCCGAGGAAACCTATCAACCGTTACAGGATTTCGCCTCGGCTGTTGTGCAGGTTTTCGAGCCGTTCCGGGCACCGCTATCCCCGGAAGACATGGCACGGCGAAAGCCGGAGAAGTTGTCCCAAGCTGAGCGTAACAATCTTGAGCGTTGGGGCTATCCATATGTATTCGATGCGTTTCGCTTCCACATGACGCTGTCGGGCCAGGTGCCCGAGGCCGAGGCTCCGGCCGTAGGGGCAGCTTTGGATCGCCACTTCGCGGGCCTTGTGCCAATGCCGCTTGCCGTCAATGGCCTCGGCCTTTTCCGCGAGGAAACCAGAGGCACTGCCTTTACCGTACAAACCTGGCTGCCGCTTGCTGGCGCCTGACTGACTGAAAGACCCTGACCATGTCCGCCGAATTGCTGCTTACAAATGCCCGCATCGTCCTTGAGGATGATATCCTTCACGGGTCCGTTCTGATCCGAGATGGAAAGATTGCCGATATCTCCGAAGGCCCGATGGCGAGCGGCGAAGATCTGAATGGCGACTATCTCATTCCGGGCCTGATCGAGCTTCATACCGACCATCTGGAATCGCATTATTCTCCGCGCCCGGGCGTACGCTGGCACAAGACTTCGGCCATTCAGGCCCATGATGCCCAGATCGTCACCTCCGGTATTACCACCGTATTCGACTGCCTGCGTATGGGCTCTGACGAAGATGGCGGTTTCGAAAAGGGCGAGATGCGCGACATGGCCGATGCCATTCAGGCGGCCGAGCGAGACGATCGCTTGCGGGCCCAACATTTTATCCATCTTCGCTGCGAGGTCGCCTCCGACAACGTGCTGGATCATGTGGCGGATTTCGAAGCGGACCCTCATGTCCGGCTCGCGTCGCTGATGGATCACTCCCCAGGCCAACGCCAGTTCCAGACGATGGAGCAGTACACGCTGTACTACAAGACCAAGCGGGGCCTGACCGATGAGGCTTTCGCCCGTTTCGTTGAAAGCCGTCTTGCGCTGTCAGCACGCTATTCCACGGCCCACCGGGATAGTCTCGCCACCATGTGCGCGCAACGAGGTGTGACTGTCGCAAGTCATGACGACGCGACGCTTGCGCATGTGGAAGAAGCCAAGGGACATGGGGTGAAGCTCGCTGAATTTCCGACCAGCCTTGAGGCAGCCGAAGCCTCGCATAAGGCAGGCATGAGTGTGCTGATGGGTGCGCCCAATGTCGTTCGCGGCAAGTCCCATTCTGGCAATATTGCTGCCCGCGATCTGGCAAAACTCGGTGTCCTCGACGTTTTGTCGTCTGACTATGTGCCACTCAGCCTCATGCACGCGGCCTTCGTCCTTGCCGATGAAATCGACGGTATATCGCTGCCAAAAGCGCTTTCCATGGTAACAAGCACGCCAGCCAAGACAGTGGGCCTAAATGATCGTGGCCGCATCGCAAACGGCCTTCGGGCGGACCTCGTGCGCGTGCGCCATGATGAGGGTGTGCCTGTTGTTCGCTCTGTGTGGCGCGAAGGCCGGCGGGTCGCCTGATGGACCGTCAAGGTGGGCATAAGACGCAACAGGCACTGGGCACACTGGTTGCAGTGGTCGGTCCGAGCGGGGCGGGTAAAGACACGCTGATGAACCTGTCAGCGCAGCATTTCGCCGACCGGCAGGACGTCCATTTCGTTCAGCGCGTCATCACTCGCCCTCATGATTCCGGCGGTGAAGATCACAGATGCGTCACCTGTGACGAGTTTGACGAGATGCGGCAGGCCGGGGCCTTTGCCATCGACTGGAATGCCCATGGCCTCAGTTACGGCATTCCGGCATCTGTGCGCGAAAAGCTGGCACTGGGTCATCTTGTTGTCGCCAACGGTTCCAGATCCGTGCTGGACCGCTTTGCAGGGACCTTCTCGCCATTCGTCGCCGTTAACGTCGTTGCAAGCCCCGACATACTGGCAAGCAGGCTTGAGGCGCGTGGACGTGAAAGCCGGGAAGATATCCTGCGGCGTCTTGCGCGCGGTTCGCTGGAGATAACGGGTGCGTTTGATGTTGTCACAATAGACAATAGCGGTTCGCTTGATGACGCAGCCGCGCGCATGAACCAGACCTTGAGCCGCTTCCTCAACGACTAACAGGTCAAACGGTTTTTCCAATCCGCTCAACGTTCGAGAGCATGCCTTGCGCGTGAAGAAGTGCAGTGCCAGCCGCCTCAATCATTTGCGGCAGCACCATCCATTCCAGTGTCCAGGCAGCCCCCGAGCGCTCCTGCTCGTGTATGAGTGCCTGATGGACCGCAGACACTTGCACTGCATTGAAGCGCGCGAGCGCGACCAGCACCTCGGCACGAACAGGGTTCTGCTTGTGCGGCATGGCCGATGATCCGCCGCCGCCGGAGATTGCGATCTCCTGTCTATCGCTTTGTGCCATCAACGCAACGTCCTGTCCCAACTTTCCAAGCGCGCCGGTCAATCGCGCAAGCCAGTTTGCCAGATCGGCAAAGCGACCCCGGTCAGCATGCGGAACATAGTTTGGCATCGAGAGCCCGAGGATGATCGCAAGGCTCTGACGCACCTCCGCGATCTTGTCCCCGAATTTTTCCGACGTGCCGGCGGCCCCTGCCAGAGAGACAATAAGAGCTTCTCTCTGGATCGTATGGAGTTCGGCGGCAACACGAATGATCGATTTGCGCCAGACTCGAAGGCGGTCGCCAGCGGCAATCTCTATGGCTGCCTGCATTCGGGTTTGTGCCATGACCGGCTTATGCTCGAACCGACGCAGAAGGTCATCGAATGTTGCATCGAGTTCGAGCAGTCGTCCTTCGAACACGGCAAGAACGGCCTTCAGCTTAAGTGCCAGCGCCGTATCGATCACGTCTTGGCTGGTGGCTCCGAAATGAACGGAAGATCCATGGGAACCGGCTGCCGCACGCAACTGCTTGACCAGTTCCGGCACCACGACCCCGTCCTTGAGGGTGGCTTCGCTGAGTTTGGCCACATCTGGCTGAAAGCTCTGGAGGCTGCTGTCAATTCCGGCCGCGGCCGCGGGCTCGATCAGTCCGTGCTCGGCCTCCGCCTTTGCCAACCCCCGTTCGAAGGCAATCATCGCATTGATGTCAGCTTCGGTTCCCATGAGGCTGACAACGTTGGCATCGCCGAGCAACTGGTCGAGATAGGCAAGCGACGAAAGCGCCATGAGCAATTCATCTCCATTGGCATTGAAGACAGCGCGTCGAAAAGCGCGCTGTCTTGAATCAGATATCGAAGAAGATCGTTTCTTTGTCACCTTGAAGATGAATGTCGAACGTGTAGGTGTTGCCGTCCTGACTGGCGATCAGTGTCGCCACTCGCACCTTGAGCTCGATACGGCTGAGCACAGGATCGACGGCATTCGCGTCTTCCTCGTCGGGGAAATACATCCGCGTCTGAAGTCCCAGATTGATACCGCGGGCCACCACCCAGAAGGTGATATGCGGCGCCATGAGACGGCCATCCTTGAAGGGAACCGGGCCAGGTTTGATCGTCTTGAACACGAATTCCCCGGTTGCCATGTCGCCGGGGCAGCGCGCCCACCCGAGAAACTCCGGATCCGCCAAGCCACGAGTTTCCGAAGGGCTCTGGTAGAGGCCTTGGGCATCGGCCTGCCAGATTTCGATCAGGGCATCCCGAAGGGGTGTGCCAGACCCATCATAGACGAAGCCGCGTACGGTGATGCGCTCGCCCTTGGTCTTGTCATTGTAGAGCGGTCCAGATCCGAGATCGGTATCGAAGACGCCCTCAATTCCGGAAAAGTTGGGCGTGCAGCCAATATGCACATAGGGGCCGGCGGTCTGGGAAGCGGATTCCTTCAGATATCCAAGCGATTGAACCATCTCAATTACCCTCCTTCCGGTTTTCAAACAGTGTGGAGCGACGTCCGCGCAGAACGATATCGAATTTATAGGCACGCAGATCGTGTGGGATCGTGGATGCCATGTCGAGAGGTGCGATCAGCTGCTTGATTGCTTCCTCATCAGGGATCGTCTTAACGATAGGACACCGCCAGATCAGCGGATCACCTTCGAAATACATCTGCGTGATCAGGCGCTGGGCAAAGCCATGCCCGAAGACGGAGAAATGGATGTGCGCCGGTCGCCAATCATTGACGCCATTTGGCCATGGATAGGGTCCGGGCATAATCGTCTTTAGCCAGTAAGAGCCGTCTTCATCTGTGATGGTGCGGCCGACGCCACCGAAATTGGGGTCTAGCGGCGCGAGATATGTCTCTTTCTTGTGGCGATAGCGTCCACCGGCATTGGCCTGCCAGAACTCCACAAGTGCGCCAGAAACGCCTCTGCCACGCTCGTCAAGCACGCGACCATGGACCATGATGCGCGGGCCGATCGGCATTTCGCCCGGCTTGGCGTAGTTCATGATCAGATCGTTATCGAGCTCGTTGAGGATGTTGTGGCCGAAGACAGGGCCGGTGATTTCGCTCTTGGTGCCTTCGAGAGAAATAAGCGCCCGCTGCGGCGAGCGCAAAACAGTGGTCTTGTACCACGGCGTATAGGCCGGCGGATGCATCTCCAGGTCACGGGCAAAGAATGGTCCCGTTTCCGGTTTAGAGTTTCTCATGTCTCCTCCTCCAAGGTCTGTGCATCGTCCATCTGCTGCAAAGTCGCCTTCACGATCTTGATCGCATGATTGGCGGCAGGCACTCCGGCATAGATTGCCACATGCATCATTGCCTCCATCAGGTCCTCTTTCGTGGCACCCGTGTTGGCAGTTGCACGCACATGCATGGCCACTTCGTCATGATGGCCTAGAGCCGCCAGAAGGGCGATGGTCACCATGGAACGCTCACGCTTGCTCCAGTGGGGACGAGACCAAACATGGCCCCAGGCGGCCTCTGTAATCAGATCCTGAAACGGTTCGTCGAAACCTGTTTTGGCCTTGGTCGCCTGATCGACATAACGGTCACCCAATACACTGCGACGTGTCGCCATGCCTTGCTGGAACCGTTCGGATTTCTGCTGTTCTGCCATCTACGCCCTTTCAGGTCTTGCGAAGGAAAGCCTCTATGAGCTCACCGAGAATTTCCGGTTGTTCGACGCAGGGAATATGGCCGCAACCGGGGATCTCTTCGAATGTTGCACCTGGAATACGCTCTGCCATTGCGCGCACCAGTTCTGGCGGCGTCGAACCGTCCTGATCACCAGCAATGCATAGTGTCGGCACGGTGATTGCTGAGGAAATATCGGTGACATCGGCATCGCGGATCGATGCGCAGGTCTGCACATATCCGTCGGCAGGCTGACGTTCCATCATCAACTTGTAGCCGGCGAGATCGTCGCCACGCTCCTGATGGAAGTCTGGCGTGAACCAGCGCTCCATGACGTTGTCAGAGATACTGGAGAGGCCAGATTTTTCAATGGCCTCGATGCGCGCATTCCACATCTCATCATTGCCGATCTTCGACGCGGTATCGCACAGGATCATCTTGTCGAACAGTTCTGGCCGCTTGGCAAAGAGACCTTGAACAATCAAGCCGCCGACTGAAAGACCGCAGAAGATTGCCTTCCGGATACCGACATGATCGACAAGCGCGCCAAGGTCATCGACAAGATCGTCCATGGTGAATGGCCCGTCGCCCGTGCCCGAAAGGCCATGTCCGCGCGAATCGTAGAGCAGTACGGAAACATCTTCGGGGAGTTCATCGAACAAGGGCAGCCAGATGCGGAAATCTGTGCCGAGCGAGTTGGAAAATACGATCAGCTTCTTGGCGCGTGCCTCGCCGATCAGTTCATGGTGAACGGTAATTCCATTGATGGTGGCAAATGCCATGTCGTCACTCCCTAGGATCTCTGTGATAGGCGATGTTTTTTGTAAGTTAAAATGATATTATAGCCGAAACGCATAACGAAAATGGTATAAGTTATGGATGCGCGCATCAAGTTCCGGCATCTTCAGACATTCCTTGAAGTCGCACGCCAGCGCAGCGTCGGCAAGGCAGCAGATGCCTTGTCGATCACACAGCCAGCTGTTTCACGGACCCTAAGTGAACTGGAGGCTATTCTCGACGTCGAGTTGACGGAGAAAGATGGTCGCGGCATCAGGCTTTCGCATTTCGGCGAACTGTTTTTGAAACACGCTGCCGAAAGTGTTGCGGCTGTCCAGCGTGGTATTGATTCCATCGGCCTGGCGCAGAGATCCGAAGGACCGCCCATTCGCATCGGCACTTTGCCGACGGCGTCAGCCACCTTCATGCCGGAGGCGATTGCCGAGTTCCTGCAACGGGACACCGGCAGCAAGGTGACCATCATATCCGGCGAAAATCGTGTACTGCTTGATGCCTTGCGGCTTGGGGAACTCGATCTAGTCGTTGGGAGGCTAGCTGCGCACGAACTGATGACATCGCTTGTTTTCGAACCGCTGTATAGCGAAGAAGTGATGATCGTGGTGGGCGCTGACCATCCGCTGTTGGAGCGGCGTAACTTCACTCTCAGTGCATTATCTAGCTACACGGTTTTAATGCCACCGAAGGGCTCCGTCATTCGCCCCTTCGTGGACCGCCTGTTTCTGATGAACGGCATTCCGGAACTGTCTAATACGATTGAGACCGTGTCCTATTCATTCGGCCGCGCTTTCATATCTCGCCATCCCGCAGTCTGGATCATATCCCGCGGGGTTGTGGTCGAAGAAATCCGATCCGGGCGTTTCGTGGCTCTCCCTTTGGATATGAGCGAAACGCGCGGCGGTGTAGGATTAACCACCCATTCTGCAGTTGAATCGACTGCCGCACTCGACCTGATGAAGCAGGTCATTCGGGAGCATGTTCGCCGGCAGTTGCTGTGACACCGCCGCCTTGGAGCGTCTCTGTCTGGAACGAAAAGGAGCGAGAGGCATTTTCCTCTTTACAAAGAAAAGGAGAGAAAATGGCATACGATCCGGATAGACAGGAAACGCCCCCCAGCGGCAGTGACATCCCAACAGCGCCAATTGGCATGACCTGGCTGCCTTGGGCGATTGGATTTGCAGTCGTCATTCTCGGTATTGCTGTCTGGTCGATAACCGGTGGCGCGGTGACAGATCCGATCACAACCTCGTCGACCAAGCCGACCTATACCGATCCGGCGACGCCGGAGAACTCGCCCGGCAGCGTTAACGTGCCTGCAATCGAAACGCCTGCAGCGCCCCGGCCATAAGATCCAGGATCGTCAATCTGTAGAATATTCGCGGTCTCAACCGTCGGTGGGGCCATGTCAGCTGCCTGTCTGGCCATCAATTTGGGAACCGACAGCCGAAAGCGGCATTGTTACTTTAAAGAAAGGAAGGTCCCGCCATGGTTCTTGATCCCGATCCATCTGACAAACGCGAAGCGCTCGAGCGACCGCCCATGCCACCGGGCAAACCGGCGCGCGCGCCGTGGCTTGCCCTCTTGGCCGTCCTCGTTCTCGGCCTGATCGGCTGGTGGATGATGGGAGGCAACACGGTTGATCCGGAGACGACGTCGTCAACGGCTCCGGTGGTGGACACGTCCCAAGGACAGTAAACAAGACTTCTAAACCGCTCGCCCGATGGAGGGCGGACGGTTTTGTAGATCTTTGTTGGATTTTTTCTGCGCCACGATTTTCCCGCTTCTGTCGATGATCGATGGCGGCTAGTGTATCTCCTGATACTTTAGAGGAGAGATGATGGACCGCGCTCACGACCCAAGCGAGCTAGAAATGGTGGTGCTGATGACGCCGGATATGGCGAATTTCTCCGGCAAGGTTCATGGTGGCGCTCTGCTCAACCTGCTTGATCGCGTTGCCTATTCCTGCGCGTCCCGGTTTTCTCAGCAATATGCAGTCACCCTGTCGGTCGATCAGGTGGTGTTTCGACAGCCCATCCAGGTGGGTGAACTTGTGACGTTTCGCGCCGCCATCAATTATGCCGGCAAAACATCCATGGAAATCGGCATTCGGGTCGAGGCGGAGAATATCCGCACAGGCGAACGGCGGCATACCAATAGCTGCTACTTCACCATGGTGGCCGTCAATGCAGACGGCAAGCCAACCGCAGTTCCCAAGCTATTGCTTGATACAGAGGCCAAACGCCGACGCTCCCGCCAATCGGAGGCACGCAGATCATTGCGCCAGGAATTTGAGGCCAGACACAGCCAGTTGAAGGACGAAACGGACTGAAAGGGATCATTGTCACAAGCAGGCGACGGAACAAAATAGAGCCGTTTTGCATTTTCCGCTCAGACAACCTAAGGAGGAGATGTAAATGACTTATGATCCCAATATGAATTCCGGACGTCCCGATCTTCAGTCGCCGCGCCCGCCAAATCGCGGAAACTGGTTATGGGCAGCGCTTGGCGCTGTCGTCGTCCTCGGTGTCGTTCTCTGGGTCAGCATGGGTGGACCGGCAACAGATCCGACGACGACCTCGTCGACCACGCAGCCAGCGGCCACTGAGACAGCACCGGCGATAGAACCAATGGATCCTGCTGCTCCGGCGACCCCGCCGGCTGGTGATGTGGCTCCAGCAACACCAGATGCAGGCACTGCGCAGCCTTGATCCGGACTTAAAATTGATCGTTCAAGCCGTCCGCCTTGAAAGCGGGCGGCTTTTATTCTTGCACCATCACGGCTGCTAGATACCACGCATATGGCGGGCAGATTCGATCAGCTCTCGTCTTCCACCGGAGCATCTGGCGAATTTTTCTGGATGGACGTGGCGCAGTTCGTCGCACTGGATTTGTTCTTGTAGGTCTCTGAGCGAACCATGATTTCACCGTTCGACGCACGAAAGCGCACGAAAGTTTCACCGTTCTTGGCCTCATCGATTTCGAAACGATAGCCGGTGCCGGTTTCGCCCTTGGTGAGGTCAACGATGGCGGCACCCGGCGTATTTTTCTTCATCGAGTCGATGCAGTTCTGCGCGCTCGACTTGGCAGAATAATTCTCCGACCAGACCATGACTTCCGCATTATAGACGAACTGGACGCGATACTGGCCCTTGTCATTCTTCAGGATTTTGAACTTGTGCATGCTCTCGAAGTCCCCCTCGCTAACCGATGCTGCAGCATCACTTCATTATGACATGCGAATAAATAGCGCGTGACGCATCAGCCCGCAACAGTGTCCGGTGATGGAACGGATGGATAAAGTCGCGTTTACAATGCCTGCAGCCTAAGGGGCAAATACGGACTCGATAACCGCCGAGCCAAAGTGCAGCCAAAGGAAGGCGAACTCGTTGAGGCCGCCACCTTCCTATCAGAACACTGCAAAATCTCTATTCGTCGCTCATCTTCAGCGCCGCGATAAACGCTTCCTGCGGGATCTCGACCTTGCCGAACTGGCGCATGCGCTTCTTGCCGGCCTTCTGCTTGTCGAGCAGCTTGCGTTTGCGGGTTGCGTCGCCGCCGTAGCACTTGGCGGTCACGTCCTTGCGGAGTGCGGAGATGGTCTCGCGGGCAATCACATTGCCGCCGATGGCGGCCTGGATCGGGATCTTGAACATGTGCTTCGGGATCAGGTCCTTGAGCTTCTCGCACATGTCGCGGCCGCGCTTTTCGGCGGCCATGCGGTGCACCATCATGGAAAGCGCATCGACGGGTTCGCCATTGACGAGGATCGACATCTTCACGAGGTTGCCTTCCTTGTAGCCGTCGAGATGGTAGTCGAAGGAGGCATAGCCCTTCGAGATCGACTTCAGTCGATCGTAAAAATCGAACACCACTTCATTGAGCGGCAGCTCATAGGTGAGCATGGCGCGCTTGCCGACATAGGTAAGGTCGGTCTGGACGCCACGACGATCTTGGCAGAGCTTGAGAATTCCGCCCAGATAATCGTCCGGTGTGAGGATCGTGGCCTTGATCCAGGGCTCATGGATCTCGGAAATCTTCACGACATCCGGCATGTCGGCGGGATTGTGCAACTCGCGCTCTGAACCGTCCGTCATTGCCATTTTGTAGACAACCGAAGGGGCCGTCGCGATCAGGTCGAGATCGAATTCGCGCTCCAGTCGTTCCTGGATGATTTCCAGATGGAGCAGTCCAAGGAAGCCGCAACGGAAACCGAAGCCGAGCGCCGCCGAGCTTTCCATTTCAAACGAGAAGGACGCATCGTTCAGGCGAAGCTTGCCCATAGCCGAGCGCAGATCTTCAAAGTCATCGGCATCGACAGGGAAGAGACCGCAGAACACCACCGGCTGCGCCGGCTTGAAGCCCGGCAGCATTTTTTCTGTCGGCCGCTTGTCCTCTGTAATCGTGTCGCCCACACGCGTATCGGCCACTTCCTTGATCGAGCCGGTGAAGAAACCGATCTCGCCCGGACCGAGACTGTCGACCGCGAGCATTTTTGGCGTCAGCACGCCGACGCGCTCGACATGATACTTGGCATCGGTGCCCATCATACGGATCACCTGACCCTTGGTCAGAACGCCGTCGAGCACGCGCACCAGAACCATGACGCCAAGATATGTGTCGTACCAGCTGTCGACCAGAAGTGCCTTCAATGGTCCTTTTTCGCCGGCGTCGCTCTTTGGCGCTGGCAGCTTGTGCACGATTGCTTCCAGAACGTCCGGAATGCCAAGACCTGTCTTGGCCGAAATCAGAACGGCCTCGGACGCGTCGATCCCGATCACTTCCTCAATCTGTTCCTTGATTCGGTCGGGTTCCGCTGCCGGCAGGTCGATCTTGTTGAGAACGGTGACGATCTCGTGGTCGTTATCGATGGCCTGATAGACGTTGGCGAGCGTCTGCGCTTCGACGCCCTGGGAAGCGTCAACGACAAGCAGCGAACCCTCGCAGGCAGACAGCGAGCGCGATACTTCATAGGCGAAGTCGACATGACCGGGGGTGTCGATCAGGTTCAGCACATAGGTTTCACCATTGTTTGCCTTGTAGTGCAGACGCACTGTCTGGGCCTTGATGGTGATGCCGCGTTCGCGTTCGATATCCATGCTGTCGAGCACCTGCTCGGACATGTCTCTCTCGGCAAGGCCACCGGTCGACTGGATCAATCGGTCGGCGAGCGTCGACTTGCCGTGGTCAATATGGGCCACGATCGAGAAGTTGCGGATATGGTCAAGCGGGATACGGTTCGGATTTGTGCTCATGGTTCGCGCATATAGCAGTGCTCGCAGTGTCCGACTAGCGGGAACTTCGCGTAAAAGTCGACAAAATCAGCCTTTCAGATTGCAAATCGTCGCTTGCGGTCGTCTTTCACAAGTCGCTGTGGCGAGCTTCATCGTTAGCCGGGGCCCGGTCGATCGCGTTGCGTGATCGAGATTGGCCCTTTGTGCCGTGCGACCTCCGTTGTCGTTCAAGCTTGGATATCCCTGATCCAGAAGGAAAGGGGTTTGGGGCTCTCAGCGGTTTCGTCGAGGTCTTGCCAGGTAAATGTCGTGCGTAATTCCGGATGATGGCGATAGCCACGCTTGTTCCAGAACCCGTTGAGCGGCAGATAGTCGGCGGGGCGCCGTGGGTGATCGTCGGGGCGCTCGACGGCGCAAAATGTGCAGTATCGAAGGCTGAGCTGGCGCGCCTGCGTCTCGCGCTCCATAAAGAAGGCAACGCCGATACCGCGCCCGCGATACTCAGGCAAAAGCACGCTTTCACCGAAATAGAAATATTCGGCCGGATCGCGACCTGCCGCGACAAATGGCGTTTTGACCTCCTCCGTCTCGGCGCCCATGGGCATTCCGGTTGATGCACCAATGACCTTGCCGTCATCGATGGCGAGCACGAATATGGAGCCTTCTGATCTGGCATAGGTCGCCAGATATTTTCGCTCGTATTCCGGATCGCCCTCATAGAGATAGGGGAACGCACGAAAGACCGTGATTCTCAGCCGTGCGAGGTCGTCAAAATACTTGGCCGCGTCGCTTCCCGAAAAGGATTTGATTTCAAGAGACATAGATTGTTTTCAGTCCATTTTCGTTCGGTTATACCGTCTCGACCCAGTCGATAAAAGCCTGCTGATGCCAAGGAGTATCCCATGACCGCCACCGATACCATTCGCGCCTACTACGCCGCCTTCAATGCTCAGGACATGGATGCGTTTCTGGCTCTTCTGACAGACGATGTCGCCCATGACATCAATCAGGGCGAACGTCAGACCGGCAAGGCAGCCTTCGCCAAGTTCATGGAACACATGAACCGCTGCTATAAGGAAACGCTGACCGACATGGTCATCATGGGCAGCGAGGACGGCAGCCGCGGAGCCGCCGAATTCACCGTGAATGGCGAATATCTGGCGACAGACGAGGGCCTGCCGGAGGCAAACGGCCAGAAATATGTGTTGCCGGCTGGCGCATTCTTCGACCTGAAGGACGGCAAGGTTGCCCGCATTTCGAACTACTACAATCTCCCCGACTGGATCGCTCAGGTCCAGGGCTGAATACGGCATGTCTGCGGTTCCAATGTCCGCTGGAGATTGTCATGAGTGAAATTCGAAGACTGAACGAAGAAGAGGCCCTGTCGGCCATTCCGGCCTTATCGGCAGTCCTCGCCGATTGCGTGGAAGACGGCGCCTCGGTCGGTTTCATGTATCCGCTGGCGGAGGGGGAGGCAGAGGCCTTTTGGCGCGGCGTTGCGACCAATGTCGCACGCGGTGAAGTCGCTTTGCTGGTGGCGGAACACGACGGTGAAATCGTCGGAACGGTGCAAATGGGATTGACGGCAAAGCCTAACCAGCCGCATCGCGGCGATGTGATGAAACTGCTCGTTCACCGCAAGGCACGGGGTCTTGGTCTGTCCAAAAAGTTGATGGCTGCTGCGGAAGTAGAAGCAAAGGCCCATGGTCGCTGGCTTCTGGTTCTCGATACCGCCACCGGAGAATTGGCCGAAGGCATCTATGAGCGCCTGGGCTGGACGCAGTCTGGTATCATCCCCAATTATGCGCTTTATCCGGATGGCCGCTATTGCGCGACCACCCTGTTCTTCAAGGACTTGCGCGAATGAGTTGGCAAGTCTGTCGGTGATAAAGCTAGCGGCGACGATCTTCCGTCAGGAAGTAGAACAGGGCGCTGATGGGCAGCGCAATGCCGATCATCGAGGCTTCGAACCAGCCGCCATTTGCGAAAGCCCAGGCCCCGATGGCGGAGCCGAGCGCCCCGCCAGTAAAAAATGTCGCCATATAAAGTCCGTTGAGACGGCTGCGCAAATGTGCGCCGAGGCTGAAGATGGCGCGCTGGCCGGTCACGAGCGTCGTCGTTACGCCGAAGTCCAGCAGGATTGCAGCAAAGGTCAATAGGCCAAGGCCGAGAGTGGAGCCGTCTTCGGCAATGTGCGTGATCGCGAAGCTGGCCAGCACACACAGCATCCCGAATACAGTGGCCGGGCGACTGAGGTTCCGGTCTGCCAGATGTCCCGCAATCGGAGAGGCAATGGCGCCTGCAACACCGGCAAGTGCAAACAGCGCAATGCCAGCCTGGGTGAGATTATAAGCCGGGCCGGCGAGATAGAGTGGTGTCACTGTCCAGAACAGGCTGAAGGCCGCAAACTGAAAGGCCTGGTAAAGCGCCCGGCGCCGCAACACCGGTTGCGTGGCCACAAGGTGGCGCATGGATCCCAACAGTTTGTCATAGCTAAGCTTGGTCTCCGGCTCACGCCTTGGCAATTTCACGGCGAGCAGGGCTGCGAGCGCGATCATGATCCCAGCCGAGATGAAGAAAACCATATGCCAGGACGAGAAGCGCGCAATGAAGCTTGCAAAGGGTCGCGCCAGCATGATGCCAAGCATAAGCCCGCTCATGACATTGCCGACAACGCGTCCCCGCGCATGGTCTGGTGCCATATGTGCAGCCAATGGCACGATCATTTGAACCGCAACTGAGCCGAGACCGATGGCCAGAGAGGCCACGAGGAAGGGGATGGCGGTATGCGAGATCGCGGCTGCGAGCAGTGAGACGGTCACGAGACCGATCATTCCGAGGATGAGTTTGCGGTTCTCGACCAGATCGCCGAGCGGCACCAGTAACAGCAGGCCGAGCCCATAGCCGATCTGGGTCAGCGTGACGATCAAGCCTGTTGCCTGCGCAGGCAGCCCCACCGACGCCGCGATCGGGCCGGCAAGTGGCTGCGCGTAATAGAGGTTGGCCGCAATCAGTCCACAGGCCGCGGCCATGAGAAAGGACATGCCGGCTGGCATGGAAGGGGTTTGCGCCGAAACACCGGCTGTAGGCACGTTGGTCACGGGAGTTCTCCTTGGGAGAAGAGAGGGTTAGTCCAGAATTTTCATGGCAGCGTCGGCAGCAGCCATCACGGCGTCGCGGTCCTGTCCCGTCTTACCGGCAATGCGTAACCCCTGCATGAAGCAGAACATGGCGCGTGCCGACTGGTCAGGATCGATATGTTTACCGATTGAGCCATCGGCACGGCCCTCGCGGATGGAGGTCTCAATCAACTGGAACGTATGCTGCTGATGAGCGGATACTTTGCTGGCAGCGTCTTCATCGAACAGAGCCAGTTCGACCGCAGCGCCGATAATCAGGCAGCCTCGTATGCCGCTCTCACCGTGGGAATTTTCCGCGTAGTAATCGAGCAGCGCGCGAACGCGGCCTCGCCCGGTTGCAGCCTTTGCAATTCCGGCGTCGCGCCTGACATTGCCAAGCAGTTTGTAACGAGCCATCGCGGCAAGGAACATGCCGCGCTTATCGCCGAACGCCTTGTAAATGCTGCCGGCCGTGAGGCCAGTCGCTGCAGCGAGTTCTGAAATGGAGGCTGCCTGATAGCCTCGCTCGGTAAAAACTGAGATAGCCTTGTCCAGAACCTCTTTCACATCGAAGCTTCGCGGTCGCCCCGCACTTCTCTGCGGCTCCGGCAATCGGCCAGTGTTCGGCATGGTGCACCTATTTGGAAACGTTTGTATCCAAATAGGTCGGACACTCATTTTCGTCAATAGCCTTGGGGTTCTGCTGCCTCCACTATTTTGGTCGGACGACTAAAAACTGATCATTCGCGCTTGCAGGTCTTGGCCGTAAAGCGGTAGCTTTTCGACGAACGTAAATGCGGGAGCAGCCTTTAAAATGCGCGTATTCTATTCCGAGAAACATAAACTTCGCGACGCCAAGACAGAGCTTCACGGCGGCATTCTGGTGAAGCCATTCGAAGGTCCGTTCCGCGCCGAATGGATACTGGAGGCGGTCCAGCAGGCAGGCTTTACCGATGTCGTGGCGCCGACAGAACACGGTCTTGAAACCGCGCTGAAGGTACATGATGCCGGCTATCTGGAATTCCTGCGGACTTGCTGGGAGCGCTGGTCGGCTGAGGATTTTCCGGGCGAAGCCATTCCCACCGCATTTCCCTATCGCCGCGGGCAGCAGCGGGTGCCAAACAATATCGACGGGGCCATCGGCTATTATGCCAATTCCGTCGAAACGTCGATTTCCAACGGCACCTATGAGGCGGCGATTTCATCGATGGATGTCGCGCTGTCGGGTGCCGATTGGTTGAAGGCGGGAAATCGCTTTGCCTTCTCGCTCTGCCGTCCACCGGGCCATCACGCGGGGATCGATCTGTTCGGCGGCTATTGCTTCATTAACAACGCGGCCGTCGCCGCACAGCACATGCTCGACAATGGCGCAAAGAAGGTCGCAATCCTCGACGTTGATTTCCACCACGGCAATGGCACCCAGGACATCACCTACAATCGTGGCGATATCTTCTTCGCCTCCTTGCACGGTGATCCCGTGGACGCATTTCCTTATTTTCTCGGTTACGCAGATGAAACGGGTGAGGGCGATGGCGAGGGGCTCAACGCCAACTACCCGATGCCACCCGGCACACCATGGGACGTATGGTCGGCAGCACTTTCAGACGCGCTGAAGCGCATTCATGACTACGGCGCCGAGGCCATTGTGCTCTCCCTTGGTGTAGACACCTTCGAGAAAGACCCGATCAGCTTCTTCAAGCTCACATCCGATAACTACGTGACGATGGGCAGCATGATCGCAGCAACCGGGCTTCCCGTCCTCACGCTGATGGAAGGCGGCTATGGCGTGCCAGAGATCGGTCTGAATGTGACCAATGTCCTGAAAGGACTGGAAGCCTGATCAACTGACTGCTCCGGAAACAGTCACAAAACGAAATCGGGCCGCCTGCGCACAAAGCGGAGGCGGCCCGTAATCGCAGTGCCCGGAGATCTTACAGCGTGCCCTGACGTTGCTGGATCATCTGATAGGTGTCGAAGGTGTAGTCAGCGATCTGTGCCCAGAGATAAGCGTCCTTCTTGAACGCCTGCTGGCTGTCGTAGAGCTTCTTGAAGTTCTCGTTCGACGCGCTGAGTTCGGCATAGGTCTCCTGTGCCGCCTTGTGGCAAACGTCGAGGATCTCGGTGCTGAACGCACGCAGTTGTGCGCCTTCGGCCACCAGTTCCCTGAGGGCTTTGGCGTTGGATGCGTCGTATTTTGCCAGCATTCGCGCGTTGGCAGAGGCGCATGCATCGGTCAGCATGCGCTTGTAGTTCTCTGGCAAGCCTTCGAACTTTTCCTTGTTGAAGAAGGCGTGAACACAAGGGCCGCCTTCCCACCATGCAGGATAGTAGTAGTACTTCGCCACTTTGTAGAAGCCGAGCTTCTGGTCATCGTAGGGGCCGACGAATTCGGTCGCGTCGATCGTGCCTTTTTCAAGCGCTGCGTAAACGTCAGAGCCGGCAATCTGCTGCGGGGTCACGCCAACTTTGCTCATAACCTGACCGGCGAGGCCGGCAATGCGCATCTTCAGACCCTTGAGGTCGTCGATGGTATTGATTTCCTTGCGATACCAACCGCCCATCTGCGCGCCGGTATTGCCGGCAGGAAGCGCGTAAAGGCCGTAACCAGCCAGGAATTCGTTGATAAGGTCGGTTCCGCCGCCGGCGGAGAACCAGGAATTGGTCATACGGGCATTGAGGCCGAAGGGGATGGCCGTGCCGAGCGCAAAGGCAGGGTCCTTGCCGATATAGTAGTAGCTGCAGGTGTGCGCCATTTCGACAGTGCCGGACGCAACCGCGTCAGCAACTTGCAGTGGCGGCACGATTTCGCCGGCGGCATAAGTCTGAATGGTAAAGTTTCCATCCGATGCCTCGGCCACGCTCTGGGCGATCTCGTCACATGCTCCGAAAAGAATATCGAGGCTTTTCGGGAAAGACGAGGCCAGTCGCCAGTTCAGTTTTGGGTTTTCCTGCGCAATCGCTGGAGCGGCGAGAACTGTGGAAGCGGCGGCGCCAACGCCGACGACACCTGCCTGCTTGAAGAATTTACGACGGTTCATTTTTGCTGCCTTGGGTAGTTTTGTTATGGAATACGGATTTCTTATGGGGCGGGTCTAATCATGTCGTGCCCTACGTTTCAAGACCAAAGAGCAATCATTGCGTTCGCGCGCATCTGGGAGACAGGAAATTTCGCCAATGACCAGTCATCCGTTTTTATCCGAATACCCCCGATGGATTGGCGCATCGGAATGGCGGAAGGTGTCAGGAATGCCGGTCAATCCCCGCCCTCTGGGGCGACGACCACCTTGACGATACAATGAATGGCGCTTAGATTAGAATTATTCTAAAAAGAGGCTGTCATGATTGATCGATTTTTCCAAGGGACTCGTCGCCCGTTCTCCAGTCTCAACGAGCAGGAAGTCCTGGCGCTTGCGATCTCCTCTGAAGAAGACGATGCGCGAATTTATCTGGCCTATGCGGATCAGCTTCGAGACCAGTATCCGCAATCTGCCAAGGTGTTCGAAGACATGGCGGAGGTTGAGCACACCCATCGCAACATGCTGATCGATATGCACCGCCGCCGTTTTGGCGAGCGTATTCCTTTGATCCGGCGGGAGCATGTGCGGGGATTTTACGCCAGAAAAGCCGATTGGTTGCGCAAGAATCAGTCCCTGGATCAAATCCGGGCTGAAGCGGAACTCATGGAACAGCAGGCCTTCCGTTTTTACACTGAAGCGCAAAAGGGGACAGCCGACGCTGAAACGCGTAAACTCTTGGGCGATCTGGCGCTTGCCGAACAAGGACATGAGGATATCGCGCGGGCGCTGACCGGAACCCATACCCCGGAAGACGTGCGCGAAGAAGAGGATGCCACAGAGCGCCGGCAGTTCGTCCTGACCTATGTTCAGCCGGGCCTTGCGGGCCTCATGGACGGTTCTGTCTCCACGCTCGCGCCGATATTTGCGGCAGCTTTTGCCACCGGCGATACGTGGCAGACCTTCTTGGTCGGCATGTCCGCCTCTGTAGGCGCCGGCATTTCCATGGGATTTACGGAAGCTGCCCACGATGACGGAAAGCTGTCGGGGCGCGGTTCGCCCCTAAAGCGCGGCCTTGCCTCCGGTATCATGACAGCCCTGGGCGGACTGGGGCACGCCTTGCCTTACCTCATCCCCCATTTCTGGACCGCCACACTGACGGCGGCAGTGGTCGTCTTCTTCGAACTGTGGGCAATCGCCTTCATCCAGAACAGATATATGGACACGCCCTTCTGGCGCGCAGCCATGCAGGTCGTTCTGGGTGGGTCCCTGGTCTTGGCCGCCGGTATTCTGATTGGCAACGGCTGATCGACGCGGATCGTTGGCTGTCTAACAAAAAAAGCGACCTCCAAGGGCCGCTTTTTCAACGGATTTTGATGCCTTACCGGAGTGCGCCGACGAGAACGTCGCGACCGTCATCGATGGTCACCCAGCGACCGGTGTCAAACGTTGCCTGACGCTTCAGAAAGCTGTAGGGCGTGCGAAACCACGGCTTCACGTCGTCAGATAGATTGTCGAGCACGAAATCGCCATCTGAACTGCGCAGAGTAAGGACAGCATGTCCCTCGCCATCCGGCTTTCTGACAACGGTGATCAAAAGGGCGGATACGGGAAAGCCAGCCTCGATCAGCATCTTGCGCTTCAGCAAAACGAAATCTTCGCAGTCGCCGGCATCCACGGGATAGGCCCAGACTTCTTCTCGACCATAAATTTCCATATCCGTCATCGGAGTGATCGTTGAGTTGACCGACGCATTCACGTTGCGAACGATATCCCAGCCGTGATCTGTAATGGTTGGCGGCGCAGACGGTTGGCTGCGGATAGAGCACTCATCGCGATGCGCACGGCAAAAATCGTAATGGCCGATCGGCTGAGATGTCACGCTACCGGTCGGCATTGCGTAAGGCGTGTTCGGCGCAGGCGTTGCCACAGTCGCTGACGCGGCAATGGCCATGCCCGCCAGAACCAGGGCAATTGCCCTCGATCGATTTACCATCTGGTCGTCCCCTTGATGCTTAACAAAAAGTTAATGAACAAAGGGGTGGTTAGTCAATCAAACGAACGGGGGAAGCACAGGCAATCCGTTGGTATGGTTAAAATGACACATTAGCAGTGCTGCACAATCTCCTCGATCGCGGCTGTCATGCGCTCCAGATCCTGCGGACGGGAAAGGCGATGATCGCCGTCCCGTATCAACGTCAAGACGACATCGTCCGATGGCAGGTGCTCGAGAAGTTTGAGTGCGTGTGTATAAGGAACATCAGGATCGTTCATTCCCTGCAGGATATGGACGGGGCATCCCGTTTCCACGATACCCTTCAGCACGCGATTTTTCTCTCCGTCTTCGAACAGCTTGCGCGTGAAGATATTCGGATCCGGGCTGTATTCCGATATCTCTTCGAAATAGCCCTTCTCTGCAAGGTCATGGCGTTCGGTGTCGGTCAACTGAGGCTCGATCAACTCGATGGTGAAGTCTGGCGCTGGAGCAATCAGTACGAGGCCTTCGATCTCGGGTCCATTGCCACGGCGCCGGATCTCTTCGATCAGCCGAAGCGCGATCCAGCCACCCATGGAGGAGCCGATCAGGATGACGCTTTCCGGGGCTTCGTGATCGAGGACGCTGAGTGCCTCTTCAGTCCAGCGGGATATGGTGCCGTCCTTGAAATCGCCTCCGGACTGACCATGTCCAGAGTAATCGAAGCGGATAGCAGCCAGTCCATGCGTGTCGGCCAGCCGGTCCATCTCGATTGCCTTGGTCCCGGCCATATCCGACCTGTAGCCGCCGAGCCACATCAAGGCTGGTCCACTGGCTTCTGTTTTGGATCGACGAGACTGTGTGGCGATCTGGCGTGCCTGATCGCCGGAACCAACCGTGATCGTGACCGTTTCAATACTGCTTGCAGCCGTGCTCATTCATTCGTCCTCGTTTGTTTGCGGCCTATAAAGCAGATTCGACAGATATCGGACAGCAGGTGATTTCTTGACGGAACCATGCTATTGACTTGCTCACCGTAATCGTCACATTGCCGGAAAATTGCGCGTACAAGGCCGTTGACCCTTGTAAATTCACGCATCATCAAAGGAGAATACGACCATTCGCAGACCTTTTAAAGCCGACGCCCCCGTCAAGGAGGGGCCGCGCTCGAACCGAGAAATCCGGGTTCCCAAAGTCCAGCTTATTAACGACGAAGGCCAGAACCTCGGCGCAGTCCCGACGGAAGAAGCGCTTAGGATGGCAGAAGAAGCGGGACTTGATCTCGTGGAAATTTCGCCCAATGCCGAGCCGCCCGTTTGCAAAATTCTGGATCTGGGTAAGCTGAAATACGCAAACCAGAAAAAGGCCGCTGAGGCCCGCAAGAAGCAGAAGATCGTCGAAATCAAAGAGATCAAGATGCGTCCCAATATCGACACCCATGATTATCAGGTGAAGATGAAGGCGATGAACAGGTTCTTTGACGAAGGTGATAAGGTTCGTGTCACACTGCGTTTCCGCGGTCGTGAAATGGCCCACCAGGAACTCGGCATGAAATTGCTGACGCAGGTCAAGGAAGACACCGCGGAGATCGCGAAGGTCGAGGCCGAGCCGAAGCTCGAAGGCCGTCAAATGATGATGGTATTGGCGCCGAGGTAATCGGCGTCCATTCGGACCGATGAAGCCGCCGTGGGCGGCTTTTGTCGTCTCCGATTGCTGGTAAGCACGATTGTCGCGCGCGCGGCATCTTGCTGATAACAGTGCAAGGCGAAAGCAGCCATAGCCGCGCTGGAGTCTTATGAATGGCTGTCTCCCAACAAAAAGCAGGTCTGTTGATCAGTAAACACGCTGGTCAGTGACTTTCGATCTGAGAATAATGTCGAGGAACAGCACCCATTTGCGTCTCACCAAGATTTGCTAGGGAGCACGTCAGGTGATGTGACGTTTGCCTCGACGTCGAAACAGGTGGCCTCGGAAAAGATTCCGTGTGCAGTCGTGTTGCACTTTTATATCTCTACGGTTATAAGCGCGCGTCCGAACGGTCCGGCAGGGCATGCCGTGGCCGTTCTTAATGCTTGAGGTTGGTTTCGTCTCCGGCCTCAAAAAAGAACCTTATGGAGTAGCAAAATGCCCAAGATGAAGACGAAGTCGTCCGCCAAGAAGCGGTTCAAGATTACAGCAACCGGCAAGGTTGTTGCAGCTGCTGCTGGCAAGCGCCACGGCATGATCAAACGGTCCAACAAGTTCATCCGCGATGCACGCGGTACGATGGTCCTGGCTGAGCCTGACGGCAAGAAGGTCATCAAGAACTACCTGCCGAACGGTCTCTGAGACCCTCTGCGTTTTTTTGGATATTAAGGAGATCATGACATGGCACGCGTAAAACGTGGCGTAACTTCCCGCGCCAAGCACAAAAAAGTTTATAAGGCAGCCAAGGGCTTCTACGGCCGCCGCAAGAATACGATCCGCGCAGCAAAAGCTGCTGTAGACCGTTCCAAGCAGTACGCCTATCGCGACCGCAAGGTTAACAAGCGCAACTTCCGCGCTCTGTGGATTCAGCGTATCAACGCTGCTGTCCGCGAATTCGGCCTCACATACGGCCGCTTCATCGATGGCCTGAACAAGGCTGGCATCGAAGTTGACCGTAAGGTTCTCTCCGACATGGCCATCCATGAGCCCGAAGCATTCGGTGCACTCGTTGCGGCCTCCAAGAAGTCGCTTGAGTACCTCAAGGAAGCCGGCACCACCAACGAGTTTGAAAGCGCGGTTCGTTGAGCCGAGCGCGCCGAAGGCGCGCAAAGCTGGCTCAACCAACCGAGGCGGCGCATGTGCCTTGCACGCGGGCTGCGCCCGCATGGGACATGCGCTAACCAGCGCTTCCCAACTTTACAATTGAATTGGGAAACCCGCGCTGGCAGGGCTGGCGCGGGTTTTTTCATGATAGCGTCATGTACCGGGCGTAGTGCCCGGAAAAGAGGCAGGAAAGACGAAAATGTCCGATCTCGATAGTATGAAGACGGCGCTTTTGGCAGATGTCGCCGCAGCGGGAGACGAGGCAGCGATTGAAGCGGTTCGCTTGTCGGCGCTGGGCAAAAAAGGCTCGGTGTCGGAATTGCTGAAGACCTTGGGTTCCATGACCCCGGAAGAGCGCCAGTCACGCGGTGCAGCGATCAATGCTTTGAAGAACGAGATTGCTGAGGCAATCAACGAGCGCAAGACCGCGCTGAGAGATGCCGCCATCGACGCTCGCCTGAAGGCAGAGACGGTCGATGTCAGCCTGCCGGTCCGCAGTTCCCCTGCAGAGCGCGGTCGTATTCATCCGATCACTCAGATCGTCGATGAAATTACCGCGATTTTTGCTGACATGGGTTTCTCCATTGCCGAAGGTCCGGATATCGAGACCGATTACTACAATTTCACGGCCCTGAATTTCCCCGAGGGTCACCCGGCCCGCGAGATGCACGATACCTTCTTCCTCGCACCTGATGAGAATGGCGAGCGCAAGGTTCTGCGCACCCATACGTCGCCCGTGCAGGTCCGCACCATGGAGGCCCAGAAGCCACCGATTCGTATCGTCATCCCCGGCAAGACCTATCGGCAGGACAGTGACGCAACCCATTCGCCCATGTTCCACCAGGTGGAAGGCCTTGTCATCGACAAGACCGCCAATGTCGGGCATCTGCGCTGGGTTCTTGAAGAGTTCTGCAAGACCTTCTTCGAGGTCGATAACGTCGTGATGCGCTTCCGCCCGTCATTCTTCCCGTTCACCGAGCCGAGCTTCGAGGTGGACATACAGTGTGACCGTTCGTCCGGACCGATCGTCAAATTCGGCGAAGGTACCGACTGGATGGAAATTCTCGGCTGTGGAATGGTTCATCCCAACGTTCTGCGCGCCGGCGGGCTTGATCCCGACGAATATCAGGGCTTTGCCTGGGGCATGGGGCTCGATCGTATTGCCATGCTGAAATACGGAATGCCGGACCTGCGCGACTTCTTCAATGCCGATGTTCGATGGACGAGCCACTACGGTTTTAGACCCCTCGATGTGCCGACATTGTTCGGCGGCCTGAGTGCGTAAGTCATGCGTGCCGTCATATCGAGAGGCTATGCATGCTGAACTCTGAAATGCCGAAGAAGGGCACGCAGCCGGTAGATGCGCTTTGCGATGAAAGCTATCTGCATGTCGAACTGGTCGATGGCCGGGTCATCAGCGTACCAACGGCCTGGATCCCCGCTCTCGAAGGCGCAAGCGCGACGGAGCGGAATTCCATGGAGTTCCTCGCGGCAAGCCTGCTCTGGCCGGACCTTGGCGCTGAAATACAGGTGTCGACTCTGCTGTGCGGACGCGATGCCATTCGCAAAGCAACGTCGTCACAGATCGAAATCAACGCAGACGCCTTGTTGCGATCCGTATCCGAAAGATTGGACCAATGAAATTCACTCTCTCCTGGCTGAAAGATCATCTCGAAACCGATGCAACGCTGGATCAGATCTGCGAGCGGCTGACGGCGATCGGCCTCGAGGTCGAAGATGTTGACGACAAGGCTGCCTACAAGCCGTTCGTCATCGCCAAGGTTCTGTCTGCCGAAAAGCATCCGGAAGCCGACCGCCTGCAGGTCCTGTCCGTCGATGCCGGCGATGGCAAACCAGTGCAGATCGTCTGCGGCGCACCGAATGCGCGCGCAGGACTGGTTGGTGCGTTGGCACGACCCGGCACCTATGTGCCGGGCATCGACGTGACCTTGTCTGTCGGCAAAATCCGTGGCGTCGAAAGCCACGGCATGATGTGTTCTGAAAAAGAGCTCGACATGTCGGATGACCATAACGGCATCATTGATCTACCGGAAGACGCGCCGGTTGGCACCTCCTTCGCTTCCTATGCTGGCCTCGACGACCCGGTCATCGAAATCAATCTCACCCCAAACCGTCCTGACTGCACGTCGATCTACGGCATTGCCCGCGACCTGGCGGCTTCCGGTCTTGGAACGTTGAAGAGGCCGACGCCACCGTCGTTCAAGGTCGAGGGTAATACGCCGCAAGAGGTCAGGCTCGAACTTGAAAGCGAGCTTTGCCCAGGTTTCGCCTGGCGTCTCGTACGCGGCGTGAAAAACGGCCCAAGCCCGAAATGGATGCAGCAACGGCTGCTTGCTATCGGCCTTCGCCCGATTTCTGCTCTGGTCGATGTCACCAACTACATGACCTTCGATCAGGGTCGCCCGATGCACGTGTTCGACGCCGACAAGGTTAAGGGTGCCCTGGTGGTACGTCGTGCAAAGGATGGCGAAGAAATCCTGGCGCTCGACACGCGCACCTACAAGCTGAACCCCACCAACGTCATCATTGCCGATGACAATGGTCCGGAATCCATCGGCGGCATTATGGGCGGAGAACATTCCGGCTGTGACGAGAATACCACCAATGTGCTGATCGAATCTGCGCTTTGGGATCCGATCAATATCGCCAAGACAGGCCGTTCGCAGGGCATCATCACCGATGCACGCTACCGCTTCGAGCGTGGTGTGGATCCCGAATATATGGTTCCGGGCCTCGAGCGCACCACCGAGCTGGTGCTGGACATGTGCGGCGGCACTGCGAGTGAAGCAAAGGTCACAGGCTACAAGGGCTATGAACCCAAGCGCGTTGACTTTCCTTACGCGGAAGTGAAGCGTCTGACTGGACTGACAGTTTCGAATTCGGAAGCGAAAGACATTCTGACTGGTCTCGGCTTCGAGGTTTCCGGCGATGGCGATACGGTCAAGGTTGCCGTTCCATCATGGCGACCGGACGTCGATGGCAAGGCTGACTTGGTTGAAGAAGTCATGCGCATCCACGGGGTTGACGAGATCAAGCCTGAGCCGCTGCCGGCGGCTGGCGCGGTCAACGCAAAGATCCTCACCACGCTGCAGATCCGCACCCGCACAGCCAAGCGTGCGCTTGCGTCGCGCGGCATGCTTGAGGCCGTGACGTGGTCCTTCATTTCGCACGACCACGCCAGGCTCTTCGGCGGAGGTAGCGCTTCGTTGAAGCTTGCCAACCCGATCGCCTCCGACATGTCGGATATGCGTCCATCACTATTGCCGGGTCTTTTGACTGCGGCCCAGCGTAACGCAGATCGTGGCTTCGGCGATGTGGCACTCTTTGAAGTGTCGGGAACTTATGAAGGTGATACGCCGGAAGGGCAGCGTCGCGTGGCTGGTGGCGTCCGTCGTGGCACGGCATCATTAGCGGGTGCTGGACGCATGTGGTCGAACACTGCCAACGGTGGCGGAAAGCCGGTTGGCGTTTTTGACGCCAAGGCCGATGCACTTGCCGTCATCGAGGCTTGTGGCCTGCCGATGAGCAATGTCCAGATCGAGGCCGGCGCACCTGACTGGTATCATCCGGGGCGTTCCGGCACCATCAAGATGGGGCCGAAGATTATCCTTGGCTACTTCGGCGAATTCCATCCGAAGACGCTGTCGGGCCTTGATGTCTCTGGCGCACTTTGCGGCTTTGAGGTCTTCGTGGATGCTATGCCTGAGCCGAAGAAAAAAGCCACCCGTACAAAGCCGGCTCTGGATCTGTCATCTTTGCAACTCGTCAAGCGTGATTTCGCCTTTGTGGTCGATCGCGCAGTCGAAGCCGGGGCGATCATGCGCGCGGCGGCAGGGTCCGACCGAAAGCTCATCACGGGTGTAAACGTCTTTGACGTCTTTGAAGGCGCAGCCCTCGGCGACGGCAAGAAGTCGGTCGCGATCGAGGTCTTGATCCAGCCGATCGAGAAAACGCTGACAGATGAAGACTTCGAAGCGTTGACAAAGAAGATTGTCGCGAATGTCGAAAAGACGACGGGCGGCACGCTGCGAGCCTGATTGCAACTGCACAGAAAACGGAAGAAGCGGCATGGTGTCATGTCGCTTCTTTTTTCTCTGTAGTGCGTTGTCGAGACGTCCGCGGACGTCAATATGCGGTTTACTAATTAAATGTACGCTATCGAGTACTAAACCTGCAGAGGTTGTTTTTCAGATTTCATATTAAAATAGGCGATTTCAAATGACGGGCTCAATCGATAGCAATATTTTTGACCTCGCACCTATCGCCATGTGGATCGAAGATTTCAGCGAGGTTAAGGCTCAGTTCGACGCATGGCGCAAAGGCGGCGTCTCCGATATTCGCGCCTTTTTGAAGAGTGACCTTTCAAGGGTCGCAGAATGCTCATCCAAAATACGGATAATGCGGGTGAACCGTAAAACCCTTGAGCTGTTCGAGGCGTCCGATATCGATCACCTCACGAGCAATCTCGACAAGGTATTCCGAGACGATATGTGGGAGACACATATCAATGAACTGGCCGAACTTTGGGACGGCAAAACCGAATTCACCGGCAACGCCGTCAACTACTCGCTATCCGGACAACGGCTGGATATTCAATTACGCGGGTCCGTGATGCCGGGATATGAAGACACGCTCGGCCAGCTTCTCATTACAACCGAAAATGTAACCGAGCGGGAAGCGGCAAGGCATGCCGAGGAGGAACATCGACGGTATGCCGAGGGCGTGTTCGAACATTCTCCGGTTTCTCTCTGGATTGAGGATTTCAGCGGTATACACGCGCTGATCGAAGGCGTTCGAGAGCGTGGCATTGAAGACTTCCGCGTCTTCACCGATGTTCACCCCGAATTCGTCCGCCAGTGCCTGGCTGAAATCAGGGTCATTGACGTGAACCAGGCCACTTTGGACCTGTTCTGCGCACCAGATCGGCAGACATTATTGGTGCGGCAATCCGAGATCTTTCGGGGCGAGACGGAAAAGCCGTTCCGGGAGCAATTGGTCGATCTCTGGGAGGGGCGTCTCTATCACAGCCGCGAAGTGGTCAATTATGCGCTCGATGGTTCCGAGCGTCACATCTTGCTCAATTTTTCCGTGTTTCCGGGCCATGAGGCCGATTGGTCTCGTGTGCAGGTCGCATTGACCGACATCACCGCTCGCAAGAAGGCTGAAGCCTATCTGGAATATCTCGGAAAACACGACATTCTCACCAAGCTTCATAACCGTGCCTTCTATACTGACGAGCTCAACAGGTTGGAGAGAAAGTCTCTCCGTCCGGTGTCAGCCATCGTAATTGATCTCAATGGACTGAAAGAAGCCAATGATCAGCTTGGTCATGATGCTGGCGATGCGCTTTTGCGGCGCTTCGGCGAGGTGCTCAATGGCGTCGCAAAGGCACCAAATCATGCAGCCCGCATTGGGGGCGATGAATTTGCTATCCTGATGCCGGGCGCGGATCAACACGCGGCGCACGCTTTGGTCGAGACGGTCTACGAGATCTTGAAGATCAACAACCAGTTCTATTCGGACGCGCCGCTCAGCATTTCACTCGGTATGGCAACCAGCGAGCCTGGCGAGAGCATGGAATCGCTGATGAAACGGGCCGACATCCTGATGTACGATAACAAGCGTGCCTATTACGCGACGAAGGCATCCAAACTAGCAAAAGCTTGACCCTGCTTTCGCGATAATCGTAATTGCGCACAGGGACGGCAACAGCGACGAGGCATCAGCGCCCCGCCATCTTGGCTAGGCGCTCCGGATATCTACCACCAGCCACCTTCGCAGGCGAAAGCAGTTCACCCAGTGTGTCGGCTTCCGTCTTGATCAGAATAACATCTGCTGCGGCTACATTCTTTTCCAGGTTTGCGATCTTCGTCGTGCCGGGAATGGGAACGATAAAATCGCCCTGTGCCAGCACCCATGCGAGGGCCAATTGTGCGGCCGTAACGCCCTTTTCGGCAGCCATGTCTTCGAGCAATTGAACGAGTGCCAGATTGGCGTCGAAGTTCTCCGCCTGGAAGCGGGGCAGGGTGCGGCGAAAATCGTCGGCAGCCAGCCCGTCCAGTTTCTTCAATCCACCTGTGAGCGTTCCGCGACCGAGAGGGGAAAACGGTACGAAGCCGATACCAAGCTCGCGGCAGCTATCCAGAACGCCATTCTGCTCGACGTCGCGCGACCACAGGGAATATTCGCTCTGGATGGCTGCGATCGGGTGCGTTGCGTGAGCACGGCGAAGCGTGTCTGCGCTTGCTTCAGAAAGCCCGATGGCCTTCACCTTGCCCTGTGAAACCAGATCGGCCATGGCCCCGACGGTGTCTTCGATTGGAACCGCAGGGTCAACGCGATGCTGGTAGAACAGGTCGATAACGTCGGTATCCAGACGCTTCAATGAGGCCTCAGCAACTGCGCGGACATTCTCCGGTGTGCCATCTGTGCCGACCATCATTTCGCCGGCGGGCTTGGAGGCATCGATCCTGAAACCGAATTTGGTGGCGATCTTGACCTTGTCGCGCATCGGTTTCAACGCCTTGCCGACAAGGCTCTCGTTGATATAGGGGCCGTAGACTTCGGCTGTGTCGAACAACGTGACGCCAAGATCAACAGCGCGGTGGATGGTGTCAATCGACGCGCTGTCGTCCTGTGAGGGGCTATAGCCATGGCTCATGCCCATGCAGCCAAGTCCGAGCGCGGAGACGGAAAGGGAACCCAGGTTTCTGTTCTTCATGGCGAGAAACTTTCTTTGAAATCCATATCTCTCTGTTCTGAGATATTTCACCGTAGACCGCTGAATTATCATTTGGAATAGCTGTAATTTCGATCAGCTTGTTCTATTAAATAGAACAATGAACAGAGCGCAACTTTCCCAACTAGCCGTCCTCGCCATCGTCGCCGAAACAGCCAGCTTCAGGAAGGCAGCCGCAGAGCTGGGCATAGCCCCGTCTGCCGTCAGCCACGCCGTCTCAGCGCTGGAAGAGAGCCTCGGCATCCGTCTGCTGGCGCGCACCACCCGCAGCGTGTCACCCACCCAGGAAGGCCGGCAATTGCTTGCCACTTTGACTCCTGCCCTGGCAGAAATTGGAGCGGCACTCGACACTCTGTCAGAGACCAGATCCAGGCCGGCCGGGACCTTGCGCATCACTTTACCACGCCTAGCGGCAGAGCACCTTATCGCACCTCGATTGGGAGAGTTTAGCCTTGTCTACCCCGACATCGCGTTGGAACTGGTCGCGAACGACAGTTTTGAAGACATCGTTGAACAGGGATTCGATGCCGGCCTCCGTCTCGGTGAGCATCTGGAAGCTGATATGGTGGCAGTCAAAGCCAGCGGCATGTGGCGTGGCGCCATCGTCGCAGCACCTCGCTACTTTGAGCGCTATCCTGTCCCGACGCAGCCGAGTGATCTCATGGCCCACCGCTGCATACGGCGGCGATTCGCCAGTGGCCGAATTTACCGCTGGGAGCTTGAAAAAGACGGCAAGGCCGTGGTCGTCGATGTCGCCGGCACGCTCACTCTTCCCGATGATCGGGCAATCCTTGCTGCCTGCCTGGATGGGGCAGGACTGGCCTTCGTGTTCGAAACCCGCATTCAAGACGAATTGGCCGACCGTCGGTTGATCCGGGTCATGGAAGACTGGTGCGAACCCTTCGACGGCTTCTATATTTACTATCCAACCCGTCGCCAGATGCGTCCGGCTTTGAGGGCATTTGTCGATTTTTTCCGCCACAAGGGCTGAAGCAAAATCAGGTTTCGAGCTCGATCTGGTAGCACACGAAGCCATTTGCGTCGCAGTAACTGTCGTACAGTTTGCGCGCTTGTGCGTTGTCGTTTGCCGTATGCCAATAAAGCCGGCACCAGCCATTGGTTTGGCATATGGTCAACAGATCATCGATCAGCGCCCGCCCTATACCTTTGCCGCGGATTGTCTCGTCGACAAACAGGTCTTCGAGGTAACACGTCGGTGTCATTTCCCATGTGGTCTCATGGATAAGATGGATGGCGAACCCGGCCACCTGTCCATCAACAATGGCAAGGCGCGCATTGACCGGCGAGTTCGGATCGAGGATCCGCGCCCAGGTATGGGCCGTCACCTCCTCTGAAACATCGGCTTTGTAGAATGTGAGATAGGCCGCCCAGTATCGTCGCCATGGAGCTTCGTCGGCTTCACTGGGATTGCGGATTTCGACGCTCATCGATCACGCCCCTGCGGCGTTAAGCTGCGCCATCTGGTCGGAGCTAAGGCTCAGTTTGCCGGCAGTGATAATTGCGTCCAGTTGTTTCAGGCTCGTGGCGGATGCGATGGGTGCGGTAATACCGGAGCGCGCAGCAACCCAGGCGATGGCAACAGCTGCTGGTGTCGTTCCCGTCTCCTTCGCAATGCTGTCGAGCGCGCCGAGGATCGCAAATCCTCTGTCATTCATGTATTTGGACATATTGCCTCCGCGCGCTTTGCCTTCCGCATCTTCAGCCTTGCGATATTTTCCGCTCAGAAAGCCCGAGGCCAAGGCAAAATAGCTGATGACGCCGATATCATTTGCCTGGCAAAGCTCCGAAAGCGGACCGTCGAAAGTGTCCCTTGTATAGAGATTATATTCGGGCTGGATCACATCGTAGCGCGGCAGACCGGATTTCTCGCTCGCTTCAAACGACGACTTCAACTGTTCAGCGTTGAAGTTCGAGCAGCCGATCGCCCGGATCTTTCCCTGTTCCTTGAGCTTGGCGAATGCTCCAAGCGTCTCCTCGTGTGAACGTCCCTCTTCCGGAAAGTGCGAGAGATAGAGATCGATATAGTCCGTCTGCAGACGCTTCAGCGAGTTTTCGACGGCCTCAAGTATCCACGTTTCCTGGAGGCGTTTTTCATCGCCCCACATCGGATGCCCGACTTTGGTGACGATAATCGCCTTGTCGCGTATGACACTCCCGCGCTTCAGCCACTCGCCGATCACTCTTTCGCTTTCGCCACCTTCATGGCCGTCGACCCAGGTGGAGTAAACATCGGCTGAATCGATGGCATTGAAGCCTGCATCGAAGAATTTGTCGAGCAGATTGAAGGACGTCTCCTTGTCCGCTGTCCAGCCAAACACGTTGCCGCCGAAAACGACGGGGGCGATGGAAAGGCCGGTACGACCGAGTGCGCGCATTTGCATGGGAGACTCCGAGTAAATTAAATTCCAGTCTCCCAAGTAGTGCATTCGATGTCTGCCGGAAAGGCCACATCCCAAACTCAGTCACTGGCGGGAAAATGTGATTGTCCCTGTCGAATGTATCAAGTGGACTGACGGTAGTGGCTAGGTGGCCGGTCATAGTGTCTGGACCAGGCACGGCGCAGGTGGCGGCTCGAGGCAAATCCTGCACGCTCTGCGATCCCTTCGATGTCGATCCGCGACTGGCTCAAAAGATCGTGCACCAGCGTGACCCGCATCAGATTGACGTAGTCGATCACAGTCATTCCGGTTTGCTCGCGAAACAGGCGCGAAAGGTGTCTTTCGCTCAGATGCGCGACATCTGCCAGCCGTCCGAGCGACCAGTCTGCTGACGGTTCCCCCATGATGGCATCCTGTGCCCGGTGTATGGACGGATGAATGTGATTGCGCCCAGAGAGCCAGGGGGATAGCTGCGGATCTGAGCCGCTGCGCCGCATATAGATCACCATGGTGCGCGCGATCTTTAGCGCGACGGCGGGAGATGTCAGGCGAGACACCAGCTGCAGCATCAGATCTGAACCTGTCGAAATGCCAGCGCTCGACATGCGAGCGCCATCTTCTACATACAGTCGGTTTTCAAGCACCCGTGCCGCCGGCGCAATGCGTTGCAATTGCTCAATGCAGTCCGCATGCGTAGTGCACTCGTAGCCGTCCAGCAGGCCTGCAGCGCCGGCAAGCAATGCACCGGAGCATATGGTGACAAGATTGACACCGGGATGCACGGTCTCAGCCAGCCATTTCGAGATTACTTGTCTTTCAGTTTTCTCGGACGGCTCGTCGTTCCAGCGCGTCATCGCGCCAGAAATAACCACATAGGCACCCTCAGGCAGCGCGCCTGGCAAGGGTTCCAGATTGGCGAGTGTCAATCCGATCGACGTGGTCTGCTCCCGGCTGACGGCAAGGAAGTGCAATTCGAAAGATAGCTCGCTTTGTGCCGCATTGGCATAACGCAAGACCTCAAGCGGCCCGGCCACGTCCACCAGCAGACAATGCGGCGGCAATACCGTGTAGACAGGAATAACCAGAGCGGTTGAGATCTCGCAGTCCGTCATGCAGCGGCGCTCAACATATCGAGGGCTTCGCTGACGGTCGCGATCCGCGCGAAGCGACCGGCCAGAACGAGTTCCGTTCTCGCCTTTATCTCGTCCGCGCTATAAGTCGTGCCGGACGCATGCGTCATCGCAAATGTGAGCGTGGCGTCCGAGACGAAATCAACGATATAGCCAAGATCGGAAGCATGGCGCGTTGTCGTTTCGCAGCACTGCTCCGTGCGGATGCCGGACACGATCAGGCGGGTGATGCCGTGTTGCCTGAGCCAGATATCAAGTTCCGTTCCGACCAGCGCTGAATGGCGGCTCTTGTAAAAGACGACGTCTGGGGCGATGGACAGGCCTTCGAGAGTGCGAATATGTCCGCTATCGCGATGAAAGGGGCCGTCGCCGTCGCTGTGAAAAATCTGGATCACCGGCAGACCTTTGGCGCGCGCGCCATCGATGAGTGCCTGCTGGTTGGCCAAGAACTCCGGCACATTGTCCTCGCTCCACGAAGGGCGATGCCGAAAGGACTCCTGAACGTCGATGACAAGCAATGCGGTTTTGGGACTTGCAGACATTTTGTTTATCTCCAGATGCAGGCTACATCCGAATAATATCCCTGATGTTCAAGCGGAAAAGCACTTTTGGAGACGAAGATAGGACATATTGAGCCATTTCAGAGCATGATGGCCGATCATTTTATGTTCTCCCGGTGCCATCCAGCGTTGCAGCGCCGGGGCAATGCCGTTAGCTTTCGCCCAACAAATTCGTGGAGGAAAAATCATGTTGCGTTTCGGTATAATGTCGACAGCCAAGATCGGTCAGGAGCTCGTTGTTCCAGCCATTCAGGATGCTGAAAATTGTGTGGTCACGGCCATCTCCAGTCGTGATCCAGCGCGGGCACGCAGCATGGCAGATCGCTTTTCGGTCCCGCACGCCTTCGGATCTTACGAAGAAATGCTGGCATCCGACACAATTGATGCCGTCTATATTCCTCTGCCGACATCCCAGCATGTGGAATGGGCGATCAAGGCTGCCGATGCCGGCAAACACGTTCTGTGCGAAAAGCCGATAGCGCTGAAAGCCAGTGACATCGACGCAGTGATCGAGGCGCGTGACCGCAATGGTGTGGTGGTCAGTGAGGCCTATATGGTCACCTATTCGCCGGTCTGGAAGAAAGTCCGCTCGCTTCTAGCCGAAAAGGCCATTGGTCAATTGCGCCATGTGCAGGGCGCTTTCACCTACTTCAACCGCGACCCGGACAATATGCGCAACATCCCATCCCTGGGCGGTGGCGGACTTCCCGATATCGGCGTCTACCCGGCGATCACGACACGGTTCTCCACCGGCAAGGAGCCCGTGCGTGTGCAGGCGACGACGGATCGTGATCCAGTATTCGGCACAGACATCTATTCCAGCGTGAAGGCCGACTTCGGCGACTTTGAGCTGAGCTTTTATATCTCCACCCAGCTCGCCAACCGACAGATCATGGTGTTCCACGGCACGGAAGGGTTCATAGAGGTAAAATCCCCGTTCAATGCCGACCGCTGGGGGGCCGAGGAAGTAGAGCTTTCAAACCAGTCTCATGCCAGATCGGAAATTTTCCGCTTCCCCGATAGCCGTCAGTACAAATTGGAAGCAGAGGCCTTCGCGTCCGCAGCGAAAGGGGGCCAGAATGAACTGGTGTCTTTGGAAAATTCAAAGGCCAATCAGAAGTTTATCGACGCCATCTATCGTGCAAGCGAAAGGGACGGCTGGGAAAACATCTGACGTTCAGCGCCGGAAGACGAAGCGCGAATAGCCAAAAAAGCTGAAACCCATAGCGGCAATGGATGAGAAGATCAGTGCCGCAAATGGACTGAGCGTTGGAATGGTCAGCAGAAGACCAGTGAATATGAGATAGTTCACCAGGGCCGATGTCAGGCCGACCGAGCCATAGCGAAAGCCCTCGCGGATAACGGAATATCGCGAGGCCCCGAAGGTGAAGCGCCGATTGAGATACCAGGTCGCAGCAAGCGCGGTCAGGATCGCCAGTGCACGTGCCGGAATGGCACTTATCGGTGTGAACGTCAGAAGAAGCGCGAGCATCGATGCGTCCACAAGGAAGCCGGCACCGCCAACGACCGCGAAACGCAAAAGCCGCATCATGCCGCTTTTCTCGCCTTGCGCTTTCGCGGAGCTGTCTTGGTTTCAACCACATCCGCGACAGTGCTTGATGAGGCCTGTCCCATGACCGGCAGCGACATATAGTGGATGCGCAGCTGTTCGGCGCGCGCACGCGCCAGCGAATCGAGAATGGTGCCTGCGGTCAATAGCAGCAGCGACATCATCGTCAGCGCCATGGAAAACACCCATGTCGGCATCCGATCAACGAGGCCTGTCTGAAAATACGAATAGAGGACCGGCGCCATGAAAATCAGGCTGCTGCTCATGAGTACACCGGCAAAGAGACCGAAGAAGGCAAACGGCCGAGTTTCCTTCATCAAGGTTGCAAACATCCAGAGGATCTTCAGCCCGTCGCGAACCGTCGAAAGCTTGGAATGCGATCCTTCCGGACGCCGTCCGTAATCCAGTTCAAGCTCGCAGACCGGCAATTTGAGCCGCAAGGCATGAACGGACATTTCTGTCTCGATCTCGAAACCGTTGGAAACGGCCGGAAAACTTTTCACATAGCGCCGAGAAAACGCCCTGTAGCCTGACAGGATGTCTGTAAAGCCCGGGCCGAACATCACGCGATAGATCTGGTTGAACAACCGGTTGCCGAAGGCATGACCATTGCGCCCGGCATCGGCATGAACGCCACGTCGCGTTCCCACCACCATATCTGCGCGTTCGGTAATCAGCGTGCGTATCAGATCTTCGGCATCGCCAGCGGCATAGGTGCCGTCGCCATCCGCCATCAAATAGATATCCGCTTCGATATCTGCAAACATGCGGCGCACCACATGACCCTTGCCCTGACGGCGCTCGCGAAAGACGGTGGCGCCGGCCAGCATGGCGTGAAGCGCCGTGCCATCGGTTGAATTGTTGTCGTAGACGTAGACATGAGCACTGGGTAGCGTTTCGCGAAATGCGCGCACCACTTCGCCCACGGTCGCAGCTTCGTTGTAGCAGGGCAACAGCACTGCGATCTCGTGGTCGGTCGTCTCGGAATCGAGCATCTGCTTGGCAATCCTGTCGGGCAGCGGTCTCATGCGCGCCAGACTTTACTATTTCTTGAGAAGGTTAAGGCTAGGTTTCGGGGGATTGATGCTTATGAGATATTTTCGCCGGACACCCAGTCGCCGGCAGGAACAGGCGATATGGCAAGCAGTGCAGATGCAGAGACAGCTAAGCGGGAGCGTTTTTCATTCTGGCGTTACTACTGGCCGTCCGTTCTGGTTTACAGCGCGCTGCTCATTCTGGCCCTCCTGGCGATAACCCTGCCCTGGTCCAACGATTATGTTGGCAAGGACAATGATGACGTCATGCGCCTCGTTCAGGTTCGTGATTTTCTAGCAGGCCAGGGCTGGTTCGATCTCGTGCAGAAACGGCTGGGCCTCGATGGCGGCACCTTGATGCATTGGTCGCGATTGGTGGATCTGCCAATCGCGGCGTTGATTATGTTATTTAAGCTGTTTTTTGCGCCGGAAAGCGCTGAGGCAGCAGCACTTGCCGTTTGGCCTCTGGTGCTAGTCATTCCGCTCGTAGCCGGTATCGGCCTTGCCGGTCGTCGCGTGGGAAGCGCACAGACGATGCACATAACCATGGGCTTTACGGTACTCATGGTTTTGACCAGCAATCGTTTCCTTCCCGGCTCCATTGACCATCATAATGTGCAGCTTGGCCTGGTCGCGATTATCCTTGCCATGCTGGTTGACCCGCGAAGACGGGCGCTTAGCTTTGCAGTCGCTGGCTTCGCCTCAGCCCTTGCCATAGCAATCGGTGCAGAGACCACACCGCTGATCGTCATGGTTTGCCTCGTGGTTGCTGTGATGTGGGCATGGCATGGCGTCGCTTTTGGCCGCCCTGCAATGGCGTTTTCCGTTGCAATTGCCGTCAGCATCTCTGTTTTGTTCTTCGCAACAGTACCGGCCAGCCGATATTCACAGGTCACCTGCGACAGTCTTTCTCTGGGCTATTACGGGCTTGTATCAATCGGCGGGCTCGTCCTTCTCCTGTCAGTACTGTTCACAAATCGTTTTGGCAGGCTTGTGCGGTTTGCTGTCCTCGGTTTTGACGGAATGCTGATGGCTGGCGCGGCTTTGACGCTCGCGCCGCAATGCATTGGAAATCCGCTCAGCAGTCTCGATCCGCTGCTTGTCACATTGTGGTTGAACAATGTGAGCGAAGCGCAATCCATCTTTTCCGAATTGAGAAACGATCCTGGAATCGTTGGCGGCTTCTATGCACCCGGTCTTTTCGCAATTGCCATTTGTGGATTCCGCATCTGGCAACGTGATCGTGTTGAATTGCACGCACTGTTGCTGCCTCTCCTGTTGGTCAGTGCGTTGATTGCGTTTGTTCAGGTACGGGGCTCTATCTTTCTCAATCTGGTTGCGATCGTGCCATCGGCCTTGCTCGTCAGTGAGCTTCGCCAGATATCCAATAGAGATGCGGAAAATGTCTCGAAGGGGTTCGCATTCGTCACGGCCACACTCTTTTCGGTGCCGAGTTTCTGGGCGCTTGGTGGAACCATGCTGACCGAAGGGACGGCAGGTCTCACCAACAGGATGGAGAACGTAATATCCTCAGGCACAGACACTTCGCCAACGAGTTGCACGTCCCGCCGATCAATGCAGCAACTTCTAAGCCTGAAGCCAGGTCTGGTGGCGGCACCGTCGAACAGTGGCGTCGACATACTTCGGTTTACCGAAAACAGGGTTCTCTCCGCTCCCTACCATCGCAATCAAGGCGGTATGCTCACCGAACTGCATATCGGTCTTGCGCAGCCAGACGAAGCGGATGCGTTCCTGCGCGGTGCAGACGTCGCGACGATAGCCTTTTGCCCGGATGATGTGCAGACGGAAATGATCATCGCGATGAAGCCTGACGGTCTGTATGCGGCGCTGAGCCGCGGAGAGGTGCCTGCCTATCTGAAGGCTTTGCCAAAGGATCCAGAATCGGGGTTCCAGATCTACCAGGTCGAGCTGCCTGACTTGAAATAACGTCCTTGTTGGCGCCTGAAAATTGTGTCCGGCCTGCCTGCCTGTACTGATCTTGGCCCGGTTTTGGGTTACGAGAAGGCATGGCCAATTTGTTAAGCGATGATTCGCCCACCAATCTCACCGAATTCTCGGTGTCCGAACTCTCCGGATCGATCAAGCGGACGGTTGAAACCGCATTTGATCATGTGAGGGTGCGTGGTGAAATTTCTGGCTATCGCGGTCCGCACTCATCAGGTCACGCCTATTTTGCCCTGAAGGATGACCGGTCGCGCATCGATGCCGTGATCTGGAAGGGCAATTTCTCCAAGCTGAAGCACCGTCCCGAAGAGGGGATGGAGGTAATTGCAACCGGCCGGGTCTCGACGTTCCCCGGGTCCTCAAAATACCAGATCATCATCGAAACCATTGAACCTGCCGGCGCCGGCGCCTTGATGGCGCTGATCGAGGAGCGGAAACGCAAACTGGGTGCCGAAGGCCTGTTTGATGCATCGCGCAAACAGCTGTTGCCGTTCATGCCCAAAGTGATTGGTGTGGTGACGTCACCGACAGGTGCCGTTATCCGCGATATTCTGCACCGTATATCGGACCGTTTCCCGGTCCATGTCGTCGTCTGGCCGGTCAAGGTGCAGGGCGAGGGCTGCGGGCACGAAGTTGCCAGTGCCATCAATGGCTTCAACGCCATGACGCCTGGAGGACCAATCGCGCGTCCGGACGTCCTGATCGTCGCGCGTGGCGGTGGCAGTCTGGAAGATCTGTGGGGCTTCAATGATGAAATCGTGGTGCGGGCGGCGGCGGCCAGCGAAATACCGCTGATTTCGGCCGTCGGACACGAAACAGACTGGACACTGATCGATTATGCCGCCGATGTGCGGGCACCGACGCCAACAGGCGCTGCGGAGATGGCCGTTCCGGTCAAGGTGGAGCTCGAAGCTCAGGTCGCCAACCTTGCGGCTCGTCTGTCGGGTGCCTCAAGCCGGCAGATGGATTTGCGCCGCCAGAATGTGCGCGCCCTTGCCCGTGCGCTTCCCTCGCTCGATCAATTGCTTGCTCTTCCGCGCCGTCGTTTCGATGAAGCCGCAGCGGGCCTTGGCAGAGGGTTGGAGCGCAACACCATCGCCAAGCGTCACGGCTTCGAAAAGGTGGCGACCCGCCTGACGCCCGACACGCTGTCGCGCCGTTTTTCCGATTGGCGAAATCGCCTGAATGAACGCTCTGCACTCTCCGATCGCATTCTTGAGCGTCTTATCGACCGCCAGCGCGCGCGTCTTGATCGTTTTGATGCAACACTGAGTGCCGTGCCATCCAGACTAACGGCGCAGATTGATCGCAGCCGTGATCGGTTTGATGCTCTGAGCCGTCGCGCCGAAAGCGCGGTCAGCAACGACCTGCGCCGCGCACGTCAGATGCTGTCTGCCCAAGAGCGCATGTTGCAGTCGCTATCCTACAAAAATGTGCTCAATCGTGGCTATGCGGTAATCCGGGATGAAAACGACAAGCCGGTATCTCGCGCTGCGTCTCTGTTGGATGGCCAGCGGATTGCCATTGAATTCGGTGATGGCCGCGTTGATGCGGTGACCGGAGAAGGCGCTGGCGGTCCGGTGGCGGGCAGCGGTGGAGCGAGCCCGAAAAAGGCGGCTGCGGCCAAGTCCTCGGTCAAGGAAGCAAAGCAGCGGAGTCCCGTCAGCGACAATCCGCCGCCAAAACAGGGCAGCCTTTTCTGAGGTTTGCTTGGATGGCGTATGGGCATGCATCTGGGATACCAAGAAGCTCGCGGGTGTCTGATTTTGACAGTCCCCATTCTTTTTTGGCTCCGGCCGCCCTATCTCCTGTTGAAACGGCATCATCATCAGGAGTTCCCCAATGAAGACCATTGCTGCCTCGTTTATTGTTCTGGCTGCCCTCGCGGCGGCCACGCCATCGGCATATGCTGATCAAAGCAGGCTTGCCGAGATTATCTTCGGCAAGGATTATCATGACGGTGTCATTGCGGTTCCGGTGGGACAAGATAGCCGACGCCATGGCCGTTCTGGAGAAGCGCTGGCAATTTATCCGCTTCCGGTCACGATCAAAGAGGCGCAGGCAGACGTGTCCAGCGATCCGGCGTTGTTGGCGGCACTGGTTAGGCGCAATATCGCCGTTCACAATGTCCTGAAGGTCGACACCGCCGCAAATGGCGGACACGTTATCTACTACCGCTGATTAATAAGGCGGTCGGAAAAAGAGATGCCCCTGCCTTCCCAGTAGGGGCATAAAATATTTATTGTCTCAAACCCATTCGCCGCCGCGCATGACCGGCGTCACGCTGCCATCGGCTCTCACGCCGTCGATGTCGACCTTGTCGGAACCGATCATCCAGTCGATATGGATCAGGCTCGAATTTCCGCCCTGCGCCGTGATTTGTTCCTGCGACAACGAAGCACCGTCGAGGAAGCACTTGGAATAGCATTGGCCAAGGGCGATGTGGCACGACGCGTTTTCGTCGAACAGCGTATTGTAAAACAGGATGCCGGATGCCGAGATCGGTGACGAGTGCGGAACCAAGGCCACCTCTCCAAGACGTCGCGCGCCCTCATCGGTATCAAGAACTTTCTGCAGCACTTCTTCGCCCTTGGAGGCTTTCGCCTCAACGATACGACCGCCTTCGAAACGCACTTGGATGTCGTCGATCAGAGTGCCTTGATGCGAGAGCGGCTTGGTCGAGGATACCGTGCCTTCGACCTTGAGCGCATGCGGTGTGGTGAAGACCTCTTCCGTGGGAATATTCGGATTGCAGGTGATGCCGTTTTTCGCAACCGATGCGCCACCATGCCATTCATGGCCGTCAGCAAGTCCAACCCTCAAATCGGTACCCGGACCGGTAAAATGCAGTGCTGAGAAACGCTCGCCATTCAGCCAGGTGGAACGGCTGCGCAGCTGAGCATTATGGTCACCCCAGGCAGCGATCGGATCCGCCACATCGACCCGTGACGCGGCGAAAATGGCATCGGCCAGTTTCTTCACGGCCTCCTCTTCAGCAAGGCCCGGAAAGACAAGCCTTGCCCATGCAGGATTGGGATAGGAGCAGATGTGCCAGTTGATGTCGAAATTGGATATGTGCTCGAGCGCTGGCTTGTATGCCATGGAATTTGCCTTGTTGGCACGGGCCACCTTCGCCGGATCTTGCGCGGACAACATCATCGGGTTGTCACCGGCGATGGCAAGCCGTGCAGCGCCATTTTCGAAGGCCTTGGCCATGCCGTCATAGAGCCAGCCGGACGCCTTGTCGAAGCTCTCGTCCGGTGCGTGTGCGTAACGGGAAAGTGTCATGTCTTCATCGGCAAAGAACGTCGTGACAATTCCGGCGCCCGCCATATAGGCATGCTTGGTGATCAGGCGTGCGAGGGGCAGGGCCGCCATCGGCGCGGTCATGACCAGATCCTGTCCACGCTCTAGCCTCAGCCCAACCTGTACAGCGACTTCCGCGAGCTTTTCCAGTTTGACGGGATCGATGGATGTTTCAAATCTTGGCAATACGGTCATGACATTTCCGGCTTTCGTTAACGTATGGCTAGAGACTTAAGAGCCTTTGCCGCCAAATTGAAGCGCGAAACGAAAATTATCGCCGCAATCATGCCCAAGGGGGCAGGCGCAGAGGGAGCGCGCTTAGAAAATCACCCTCGTCAAGCGACCAGTGGCGCGATCACAGCCCGTAAAACCCGCTGCGCATCTCTGGGATCTAGCCTCACCTGCAGGCCCCGCTGACCACCATTCAAATAGACCAGTGAATGGTCCAGTGATGCCACTTCCATCGCTGTCGGAACGGGCTTCTTCTGGCCGAACGGACTGATGCCGCCGACATGATATCCCGTCAAACGCTCTGCACCCGTCGGCTTCATCATTGATGCGGATTTGCCGCCAAAGGCAGCAGCCAGCTTCTTCATGCTGACTTCGCGGTCGGAGGGCACGATCACGCAGACCGGTTTGCCATCAAGCTCAGCCATCAGCGTCTTCAAAACCCGAGACGGGTCTTCGCCCAACGCTTCCGCGGCCTGAATGCCAATGCGCTCTGTGGCTGGCTGGTAAACATAGGTGTGAACGGTGAACGAAATACCGAACTTGTCGAGGACTTGAGTAGCGCGCGTCGTCTTGGACATTGCGCTCGTTACTCAGAGAAGAAAGTGTCGTAAGTGTCTGGCTTAAACCCGACGATCAGCCCGTCATCCGAGACAAGAACCGGCCTCTTGATCATCGAGGGTTGCTCAAGCATCAACGTTATTGCTTTGTCTTGGTCGAGATCGGCCTTTGCCTCGGGCGGTAACTTCTTGAAGGTCGTTCCTGCCTTGTTCAGCAGAACCTCCCAACCGGCTTTTCCAGCCCAGATCTCAAGTGATGGACGGTCGATGCCTGCCGACTTGTAGTCATGGAACACGTAAGCTTGCCCATGATCATCCAGCCACTGACGGGCCTTTTTCATCGTATCGCAGTTCTTGATTCCGTAGATCGTGAGGGTCATCAAGCGCACCGACTGAGTAGAATTCCTAAGGAAAGGGCGACTTCCGGCAAAGCGCCGGAAGCGCAAGCGTGACGCCGAGACTTATTCGTTCTCGGCAGCCTCCATGGTGTCCAGCACCGGCATAGACGTGATGTTGTAACCTGAATCGACGAAATGCACCTCACCGGTCACACCACGCGACATATCCGAAAGCAGGTAGGTCGCTGACGAACCGACATCGTCGATCGTCACGGTCCGACGCAGCGGTGAATTCTTCTGCTGCCATGACAACATGGCGCGTGCATCAGCAATACCGGCGCCAGCGAGCGTACGGATCGGACCGGCTGATATGGCGTTCACGCGAATGCCGCGCGGGCCGTAATCACCAGCCAGATAACGCACCGAGGCTTCAAGTCCTGCCTTGGCAACGCCCATGACGTTGTAGTTCGGCATGATTCGCTGCGAACCATTATAGGTCAGCGTCAGCATCGAGCCGCCATCGGTCATCAACTCCGCTGCGCGCTTCGCGATTTCCGTGAAGGAGAAGCAGGAGATGACCATCGTGCGCACGAAGTTCTCACGCGACGTATCGGCATAGAGGCCCTTCAACTCATTCTTGTCGGAAAAGCCGACGGCGTGAACGACGAAATCGATCTTGCCCCAACGTTCCTTGATCGCGGCCATGGTTGCGTCAACGGATGCGAGATCCTCGACATCGCAAGGCAGCACAAAATCCGAGCCAAGTTCGGCCGCAAGCGGTTTGACCCGCTTGCCCAGAGCGTCCCCCTGATAGGTGAATGCAAGCTCAGCGCCTTGAGCGGCAAGTGTCTTGGCGATGCCCCAGGCAATCGAATGGCTGTTGGCGACGCCCATAATGAGGCCGCGCTTGCCCTGCATGATACCGTTCATAGGCGTTACCCGTTGTGACGCTGGAAGACCAGCGTGGCGTTCGTGCCGCCAAACCCGAAGGAGTTCGAAAGGACCGTGTCGATCTTGGCGTTGTCGATACGCTCGCGAACAATCGGCACACCGTCGAATTCAGGGTCGAGTTCGGTGATATGCGCGCTTTCACCGATAAAGCCCTCCTGCATCATTAGCAGGCCATAGATCGATTCCTGCACGCCGGCTGCGCCGAGCGAATGGCCCGTCAGAGACTTGGTCGACTGGACATGAGGAATATCCTGTCCGAAGACCTCGCGAATTGCGCCGATCTCCTTGCTGTCGCCCACCGGTGTCGAAGTACCATGGGTATTGATGTAGTCGACCTTGCCTTTGACAGTCGAAAGCGCCTGTCGCATGCAGCGGATTGCGCCTTCGCCTGAGGGGGCAACCATGTCGTAGCCGTCGGATGTTGCGCCATAGCCGGTCAGTTCTGCGTAGATCTTCGCGCCGCGGGCCTTTGCATGTTCCAGCTCTTCAAGAACCAGAACGCCAGCACCACCAGCGATGACGAAGCCGTCGCGGCTGACGTCGTAGGCGCGGGATGCTGTAGTTGGCGTGTCATTGAACTTTGAGGACATGGCGCCCATCGCGTCGAACAGGTTCGACATGGTCCAGTCGAGATCTTCGTGACCGCCGGCAAACATGATGTCCTGCTTGCCCCATTGGATGAGCTCTGCAGCATTGCCGATGCAATGGGCCGACGTCGAGCAGGCTGACGAAATCGAGTAGTTCACGCCATGGATCTTGAACCATGTGGCAAGCGTCGCAGACGCCGTCGACGACATGGCTTTCGGCACGGCAAATGGGCCAATGCGTTTGGGGCTGTTGTTCTTGATCGTGGTTTCGGCCGCATCGACAACGGTGCGTGTAGAAGGACCACCTGAACCCATGACGATGCCGGTGCGCTCATTGCCGCTATAGTCGGACTCTTCCAGTCCGGAATCGGCAATCGCCTGCTTCATCGCCACGTGGTTCCAGGCACCACCTTGCGACAGAAAGCGCATTGCGCGGCGATCAACGAGGTCAGTCGGATCGAGGTCCGGCTTGCCCCATACGTGGCAGCGGAAGCCATGCTCAGCAAAATCTGGAGAGAATGATATCCCGGACTTCGCTTCGCGCAGGGACTTCGTCACTTCTGCAGCATCGCGTCCGATCGAGGAAACAATTCCGAGACCCGTAACAACAACCCGTCTCATGATAAGACCTTTTCTCGTTTCACGCCTTCGCGTGGGCCAGCTCTTTAAGCGGCCTTGTCCTTGGACAGACCAACGCGAAGGTCTGTCGCCTGATAGATAACTTCACCGTCAGCCTTGACCCAGCCATCGGCCGTGCCAAGCACGAGCCTGCCACGCATGACGCGCTTGAAGTCGATACCGTATTCGATGAGCTTCGTTTCCGGGCGAACCATGCCCTTGAATTTGACTTCGCCGGTGGAAAGAGCCATGCCGCGGCCTGGTTCGCCAAGCCAGCCAAGGAAGAAGCCGGTAATTTGCCACATTCCGTCAAGGCCCAGGCAACCGGGCATGATCGGATTTCCCTGGAAATGGCAAGGGAAGTACCAGTCATCAGGCTTCACATCGTATTCGGCTCGGATATAGCCCTTGTCGAAAGTTCCGCCAGTTTCCGAAATGTCGGTGATGCGGTGAACCATCAGCATGGGCGGCAGAGGAAGCTGTGCGTTGCCGGGGCCGAAAAGCTCCCCACGGCCGCAGGCCAGAATCTCGTCATAATTGAAGCTGGATTGTCTGTCTGTCATATACTTTTTCTCCTCCCCCTCGGCTGTCGTAGCCATCGGAGATGTAGAGCAAGATCTTGGCGAATTGAAGCGGAACATTGATTCCCACTCCAGTGTTTCGTTGTCCTGACCCTATCGCCCTTAGAGTTTGAACTCGCCGTCGCATACAGGAAGCAATTGGCTTCGGCCAGAGGGAAATACGTCAAATCATTCGAATTGCAACCGTTTGCCCCATATAGGGAGCTTGGAAAACTGTTGAAAGACGCGCTCTTAGAAGTTATATCCAGCAGCAGTATATCAACCAGAAGGGCCGGCAAGCCGGTGCCCATGGCGAATGGAGTGTGTGCCAAAGGTGCAAGTTGAAGCGAAACTGCGAAAGTCGGGTCTCCGTCCGACAAGACAACGTGTCGCTCTCGCGGACCTGCTTTTCGCCAAGGGTGATCGTCACCTGACGGTGGAAGAACTCCACGAGGAGGCAATCGCCGCCAACGTGCCCGTATCCTTGGCCACCGTCTACAACACCCTCCATCAATTTACCGAGGCTGGCCTTATTCGTGTGCTTGCGGTTGAGAGCGCAAAGACCTATTTCGACACCAATGTGTCCGACCACCATCACTTCTTCATCGAGGGCCAGAACGAGGTTCTCGATATTCCGGTGAGCAATCTCGAGATCGGCAATTTGCCTGAGCCACCGGAAGGCATGGAAGTCGCCCATGTCGATGTGGTCATCCGTCTGCGGCCAAAGGCGCGCTGACAATTCCCTCCCGAGATTTGGGTTTGGTAGGTGGCTTGTTACAGAAAACGAGCGCTAAGACTTTATGCCGCGTGCTGTTAAGAGACGCGCAAGGCCCGAATAGTATGCTTGGGTAGCCATTTGTCTGGAGCCAATACGCGGAGAAAGCCTTGCGTCTCGCATTCACCCTCTTGCTGAACCTGATGTTGATCCTTTCCGCCACAGCCGTGCACGCGCAGCAAAAGCTGCTGCGCGACCCGGAACTGTATGAAAGGCAGCATTTCGAAAAGCGTTGCGAGAGCGTGAAATATGGTGCTGACTTCATAAGTCGAATAGATATCAATAATGACGGCATCACCGATATGGTGGTCAATGAGGGTTCGATTATCTGTGACGGTGATCCAGGTCCCGATTGCAGCGAAGAGGGTTGCCCCTACAATTTCTATTTGCAGGTGAAAGAAGGCGGCTATTTCATGATTGCCACCGCCCAAATGTATGGCTACGACTTCATCAAGCGTTTCGGCAACATGGTCTTCGTCTTGAAGATGCATCCGAAATTCTGCGACCGCACCGACAGCAAGCCCTGTGAAATGACGGTTCGTGTCAAGGGAACCAAGTTCCTGACCATCTCAAAGAAATAGCGACCGCCTTTCACGCAGAGGGCAACAGCGTGTCGGTCCGACCCGTGAGATAATAGGCTGCAAGCCCGATCCATTCCCGAAGCGCCGTGGACATAAGCTGGCTGTTTAATGTCGGCTGGGTAAAGTCCAGCCGAAGCACAACCTTGCCGCTGGTGCGATAGTCGACTGGCCAGGGCTGAACCGGAATGCCGGCCTTCCGGAACAGTCCGATGGAACGCGGCATGTGAAACGCCGATGTGATCAGGAGGCAGTCGGAGAGTGACGAAGGCGCGAGAAGTCCTTTGGTGTTTCGGACGTTTTCGAACGTCGTGCGAGACGCATCCTCTTGGATCAATCGGCCCGGATCGACACCAAATTCCGTGAGAAACCGTCGTGAAACATCAGCGTCTCCTTCGTAATCACCGCTGAGCGAGCCATCTCCACCCGTAACCAGAATGGTCGCCTGCGGATACTTCAACGCCAGCCGCAGCGCTTCCACAAAGCGATCGCCGGCCTGGTTTACCTCGATGCCGCCTCTGCTGCTGGTGACTTCCGTCTCGAAGGCACCGCCCAGCACAATCATGCATTGGAGATCAGCTGGATCGGCACCAGGCTTTGGGAACCGGTTCTCCAGCGCCTGCAGCGCAACAGAGCCGGTCGATGTAAAAAGCGTGACGAAGAGTAAAAGGCAAGCAGAGGAGAGAATAGCTACGCCAGAAAGGCGGCACTTGAATGCGACCAGAATGGTGCCTGCGCTAAGCAGCAGGAATGTCAGCGAAAGTGGCTGGGCAACCACCCAGAATATCTTCGACAGCAAAAACATGCGGGTCTCTCAAGCGTCCAAGGCGGCGTTAGCCTTCCTTCCGGTAGCGCCGGGCCTCATAGACGATCTGACCATTGGACAGACCCTTGTAGAGCTGCGACCCCCTTGAACCGGAGAACTCCTTCATAAAACGCTTCATGAACCATGAGCGCTCGATGCGCTGGCGTTTACGAGCATCAGCGGCATCAAGCGCGCCGACGACATTCTTTGAGATGTTCTTTCTTTCCACCAATTCCAGGCCGGGCACGGTCAGTTGATCATTGAGAATCTTCAGCTGGTTCTTTGGCCGCATATCGGCAAAGGTAAACCATCCACCGGGCTTGAGCACACGTTCCACTTCTCGGGCGAAGGCGGGCACATTGCCGTAGCAATGCGAGGATTCGATATTGACGATGATGTCGAAAGAGCCGTCGGCAAAGGGCAGGGCCTCGGCATCTCCAGTCTCGAAGGTCAGCACCGGCGTATCGCCATTGAGGCTCTGCGCCCGCTTGACCGTATCCGGCGAATAGTCGAGCCCCGTCATGGATGCTGGCCCATGGTAGCGAGCGATATAGCGTGATCCGCCGCCACGGCCGGAACCGATCTCGAGAACGCGAGCTCCTCCAATCGGCAGACCTTCGACTGCCTGCTGGTACAGGCCAATAAAAGCACGCTCCGGCTCGTCGTCTGCGTTGAGCGGAAAAGGCTCGCCGAAGGGCAGGTAGCCATAGTTCATGAAACGCCAGTCGCCATCGCTCCAGAAGCGATTAAGCACATTGTAGACACGGCGCCAAACCCACTTCTGCGCGCGCGGATAACGACCAGGCGTGGTAACGTCGAGGACCCTGGAAAACAGACGACTGCTCATGAACTAACTTGCTTTCAGCCGGCCTGCTCGGCGGCGGTATCGGCCTTTAATGCCTCAAATTCCGTGTAGAGCCATGCGCGGCCCTTATGGATCAATTCGTCGTCGTCCTTGTTTTCCGGGCTGAAACCCGGCAGATAATATTTGAGCACCAGAGGTGCGCATTTACGCCAGTAACCCGGTGACAAGAACAGAACCTTGACCATCTTCAACCAGAAAATTGGTCCGGTCTTGATGCCGTCGGCCTTGGCAAAGATCGTCATATTGCGCAGCGTAATCATCAAAAACTGCCAGGCCACGGCGTTAAATGCCATTGTGCGCAACAGGTAGCGCTGCCAGGCAGGCGTGTTGGGGGTTGCTGCCTTCAAGACGTCGAGAGCGACAGCCTTGTGCTCCAGTTCTTCCAGCGCGTGCCACATCCACAAGCGCCGATATGCCGGAGCTGCGTCTTCCAGAAATTCGGGGTGTCGCAAGGTGACAGTCGACAAGGTCGCAGTCAGGTGCTCGATCGCGCAGGTCACGGCGAGCCGAAAGACAGGCTTCTTGTCGCGACCAAGCGTTAGCTTGACCGGGGCTTCCATGGCTTCGACATCGTAGCCGAGTTTCACCAAGGCCTTATTGTAGGCTTCGTGTTCGCGGGTATGAAAAGCTTCCTGCACGGCATAGCCGTTGATTTCGTCCGCAAGTTGTTTGTTTTTCAGCTTCGGTGCGTAAAACTTCAGCGAACGGATAAAATAGCGCTCCCCCTCAGGCAGGAAAATCGACAGGCCGTCAGCCAACACAGTCTTGTGGAAATCACCACCTAGCCAATGGCGCACCGGGTTCTCCAGAATTCCGAATCGAATGTCGCGCGGAATGATGTCTTCATCGTCATTGCCTGGCGCGGCTGCATCCCATCTGGCTTGCTGACGAACGTTTTCCGCCTGTGCCATCTCATCACCCCATTTTCCGAATCACGAGCTGCTACTCGCCCCGAGATCCTCACCCTGTTTCACGCACATGAAATGTTGTCGAGCAGCATATGGAATGCACGGCGAGGGAGCAACGCCCGATTTGGCGCACGCAGCGAATGACCCTGCATCGTGCAAAGCTTCCAAGTGCATGGGGCGAACATAAAGCATTTTGAGAAAGTTTGGTGGAGCTAAGCGGGATCGAACCGCTGACCTCTTGCATGCCATGCAAGCGCTCTCCCAGCTGAGCTATAGCCCCATCAATTGGGTCCGGTAAGTTCCGGTTCCGGGAACCGAGGGGCGTCTGCCCGTTCGGTGGCGGCTTATTACTTCCGCATTTGGAAGATGGCAAGCCGAAAATTCGCGCCCCGCAAAAGTTTTCACCTTAAGCGGGGCGAAAGCAGGTCGAATTAGGTGTCGTCGTCGTCGCCGCCAACACCAACGATGCCGGTAACGTCATCATTGTCGTCATCTTCGTCGGCTTCGAGGAAGGTGTCGTCATCATCGTCGTCGATTTCAACGTCGTCATCGCCGATATCCGGGATATCGTCATTGCCTTCGCTGTCGTTCATTTCGTCGCCGGTCGTGACTTCGACATCGGTGTTCTCGGCATCGACTTCAGCAACTTCTTCTTCCTCAGCCTTTTCGAGAACGGCAATAGCCGAAGTTTCCTCGAAATAAGACAGAGGCCAGCTTTTGCCCGTGTAGGGCGAAACAACTGGATCGTTGCCTAAATCATAGAATTTTTTACCCGTGTCCGGGCATGTGCGTTTCGTTCCAAGTCCCACTTTAGCCACTGTCAAGCCTCTTGAAGCACTGAGTGAATACGGCTGTGCCGTTCGATTGGCAGAGGGCCGCTCGATTTGTTAGCCGGTCCCCATAATCATTGTGCAGTGTCCTGTCAAAGATAAACTTGCAGATTGCGCGATGTCCCATGACCCGGCTGCTGGATGACGCACCGTCTGCAGTGTGCTAACGAGCCGCCCCAATAGCAGGGATATGCATAGGCCACATTCGGTTGAGACGATGATCTAAGCGGCAACTGACAGGCAAAAACAGGGATGAGTGCATTGAATGGAAGCTTCGTAATCGCGATCGATGGGCCGGCTGCTGCCGGCAAAGGCACGCTGTCGCGGCGCATCGCCGAGGAATATGGTTTCCATCACCTCGACACTGGCCTGACCTACCGCGCAACAGCCAAGGCATTGCTGGATAAGGGGTTACCTCTCGATAGCGAGGAAATTGCAGAAGGCATCGCGCGTGACCTGGAGCTTGCTGATCTCGACCGGTCCGTCCTTGCGCGTCACGAAGTCGGTGAGGCGGCATCCAAGATTGCGGTCATGCCCGGAGTTCGCCGTGCGCTCGTGGATGCGCAGCGGCGATTTTCAGCGAAAGAGCCTGGCACGGTTCTCGACGGTCGCGACATTGGAACGGTGGTTTGCCCGAATGCGCCGGTGAAACTTTATGTCACTGCCTCGTCTGAGGTGCGCGCGCGCCGACGCTTTGACGAAATTATATCTGCCGGCGGCACGGCCGAATTCGGTGAAATTTTCTCTGATGTGAAGAAGCGTGACGAACGCGATATGGGCCGGGCCGACAGCCCATTGAAGCCTGCCGCGGATGCGCACTTGCTTGATACGTCGGAAATGAGTATAGAAGCCGCGTTTAAGGCAGCTAAGTCTATTATTGATCTGGCCCTGAAACCTTGAAGTGAGAATATGAATGGCGGCTGGTCCGTTTTTATATTCGACAAAAAAAGCCGACATCGCCGTCCCCGCGCCGGATAGCCTTTTTAAAAAGGCGGACGGAGATGTCAGTTAAATTTAACACTAGCCCACCGGCGCTCCGTGTCCTCATGAGGCACGACTAGGAGATTTCATGACTGTTTCTACACCCACGCGCGACGACTTCGCAGCAATGCTCGAGGAATCCTTCGCCAAGACTGATCTGGCAGAAGGCTATGTCGCCAAGGGCATCGTGACCGCGATCGAGAAGGACGTTGCAATCGTTGACGTCGGTCTCAAGGTCGAAGGTCGCGTTCCGCTGAAGGAATTCGGCGCCAAGGCCAAGGACGGTTCGCTGAACGTCGGCGATGAAGTTGAAGTTTATGTCGAGCGCATTGAAAATGCACTCGGTGAAGCTGTTCTGTCGCGCGAAAAGGCTCGCCGCGAAGAAAGCTGGATCAAGCTCGAAGTTAAGTTCGAAGCTGGCGAACGCGTTGAAGGCGTTATCTTCAACCAGGTCAAGGGCGGCTTCACGGTCGATCTCGACGGCGCTGTTGCCTTCCTTCCGCGTAGCCAAGTCGACATTCGTCCGATCCGCGACGTGACCCCGCTGATGCACAACCCGCAGCCCTTCGAAATCCTCAAGATGGACAAGCGTCGCGGCAACATCGTTGTATCGCGTCGTACGGTTCTCGAAGAGTCCCGTGCTGAACAGCGTTCTGAAATCGTGCAGAACCTCGAAGAAGGCCAGGTTGTCGAAGGCGTCGTCAAGAACATCACCGATTACGGTGCATTCGTTGACCTCGGCGGCATCGACGGCCTGCTGCACGTGACCGACATGGCATGGCGCCGCGTCAACCATCCGTCGGAAATCCTGACGATCGGCCAGACGGTCAAGGTTCAGATCATCCGCATCAACCAGGAAACCCACCGCATCTCGCTCGGCATGAAGCAGCTCGAGTCGGATCCTTGGGATGGCATTGCTGCCAAGTACCCGGTTGGCAAGAAGATCTCCGGTACTGTCACCAACATCACCGACTACGGTGCATTCGTCGAGCTGGAGCCAGGTATCGAAGGCCTCATCCACATCTCGGAAATGTCCTGGACCAAGAAGAACGTGCACCCCGGCAAGATCCTGTCCACTACACAGGATGTTGACGTTGTCGTTCTCGAAGTCGACCCAACCAAGCGCCGTATTTCGCTGGGCCTCAAGCAGACCCTCGAAAACCCATGGCAGGCATTTGCATTCAGCCATCCGGCTGGTGCTGAAGTCGAAGGCGAAGTCAAGAACAAGACCGAGTTCGGCCTGTTCATCGGCCTCGAAGGCGATGTTGACGGCATGGTTCACCTGTCCGATCTCGACTGGAACCGTCCGGGCGAGCAGGTCATCGAGGAATACAACAAGGGTGACATGGTCAAGGCCGTCGTTCTTGATGTAGACGTCGAAAAGGAACGCATCTCGCTCGGCATCAAGCAGCTTGGCAAGGATTCGCTCGGCGACGCAGCAGCCTCTGGCGAACTGCGCAAGAACGCTGTCGTTTCGTGTGAAGTGATTGCTTCCAACGAAGGTGGCATTGAAGTGAAGCTCGTCAACCATGACGACATCACCTCGTTCATCCGTCGTGCCGACCTTTCGCGTGACCGTGACGAACAGCGCCCAGAGCGCTTCTCGGTCGGTCAGATCCTTGACGCCCGTGTGACCAACTTCTCCAAGAAGGATCGCAAGGTCATGCTGTCGATCAAGGCTCTCGAGATCGCAGAAGAGAAGGAAGCTGTTGCTCAGTTCGGTTCGTCCGACAGCGGCGCTTCGCTCGGCGATATCCTTGGCGCGGCTCTGAAGAACCGCTCCGAATAAGCTGAACGACTATCGATAAAAGAAAGCCCGCCGGTTATCACGACCGGCGGGCTTTTTCATTTTCAGGATCGAGTAAGCGTCAGGACCAGCCGGCCATCTTCCAGTAAAGGTCGTTGGCATTTTCCCCTTCAGCGCTTCCGCCAGGCGAGAGGCTGCCGGGCTCTTCGGAATCGGCTTCAACAGATTCGACGCCGATCGCATCCTCGTCTTCGCCGCTGGAATTCTGTTCAGGATTTTCCTCCTGATCCTCGAAACCATCGCCTCCGCCATGCTGGAAGGGATAGTTCAATTCCTCGGCTCGCGTTTCCTGCTCGTTATCTCGCGCAAAGAGATAATGCACCATTGGCAGTGCGGCGGCATTTCTGGCAGCTGGCGTCGAGGAAAGCGCTGCCAATTCGGCCTCGGCGCTTTCTGCAAGGGCCGCCACAAGTGCGTCACCCCGCAGACGCGTGGCATTTTGCTGCTCCGCATCCGTCTTGACCTCGGCCGGATCCGGTGTAAGTGCCTGGCGCGAAGCCTTGACGTTCTCGTCTGTTTTACCCGGATCGATGGGCTGCCGCGCGTCAGCTTCAAAGGGCGTGCGTTGCGCACGTGTCATCGGCTCGGCAAACAGGCTCGCCTTCAGAAATTTACCGAGGCTGTCCGGTTGAGGGGTCTCTGACTTTCCGGGGGAGGTGAGTGTTGTAACCTCCTGCCAACCTTTCAGGGCATAGAGCGTTTCGATCTTCTGTGACTGTGGAGCATCCGGTTGACCGATAGCTGTTTTGTCGATTGCAAGCGATGCCTCGGCCTTGATCTGTTGCGTGCTTGGAGCGGGACTCTTTGCCTGGACGGCATACACTGCACTACCCTTTTCTTGAGAGCCAATGCTGTTGTGTAGACGGTCTTGATGATGACCTGCGGCGTCTCCCGCATCGGCCTGCATCTCGCCTTGGACAGATGGGTTTGGCAGAAGGTCGGCAGGCCGTGTCAGTGCACTTGGCAAGCCGGGTCTTTCCAACTGTGCTTGGGGAATACGCCCCTCTCCAGATTCAATTCGGGACGACGCTTCCATACGCGATGCCTGAGTGGTGCCGCCTTCTCCCGGAAGCTTCTGCACTGCGATGCCAGATGAAGCGACCGGTGCTTCCTCTCGCTTGACGCTGGCAGCGGCGGTTTCGGCAGCGATCGGAGCCGATTTTGCTGCTGAGACCTGTGAAGGGTTAGGTCGCTGCGCGTTCGATACAGGACGCTCATCGGCGTCATTCTGAAGATATGTGGTCACCACGCTCTTCGTCGCGAGATCCCTGTCGGACGCATCTGCTTCAATGTGGAGGGCCATGGCTGTCGCGGCTGTTCCGGAAGGGTTTTCAAATGCTGCAATCACCATCTGCAGCTTCAGACCTTTGAAAAGCTGGTCGAGTTGCGTTTCGATGACCGTGCGGCGCTCCGGTGGAAGGTTGGCCAAAGCCTCTACGATGCGCTGGGCATAGCTTGCCGCGGTCTCTCCGTCCTTGCGTGCCAGACCAAGAGATCGACCGAAGACATCGGCCAATATCGAAAAATTCTGTGCAATGCGCTCATCACTGGTCAGCAGCAGCAGGTTCAGCTTCCCCATAATCGCTGCGTTGAGCTCGAGCCCTGATATTGCTGTGGACTGTTCAGCCTGCGGTGAGACGCCGGCCGTCGCCGCAGCGACATCGAAGCGCTGGCTCTTGTAGAGCAGAGGTGTACTGGCTGTTGCCGATAGCGGAGGCAGCATGGAATGCTCCCTTGGACGTAAAGGTTGGGAATTCAGAGGCAGTTCACGCCGCTCATGCGGCGGGTGCGTGTTCCCGCCAAACCTGCAAAGGTCAGCGGACGAGCATCGAGTGCATATATGCCGGACTTCAAACTGAAAGCTTGCCAGAAAAGTCTTAACAAGTTGCTAACCATAATGGTGGTCTGCAGCCTTGCCGGTGCCGGGGAGGTCACATAAGTTTGTTGGGTCAAACGCGCTGCTAATGCGCGTCAGCCTGAATGGATCAGCGGAAGTCTCGATGAACATCACCAATCCGATACTCAATACGGACAGCTACAAGCTCGGTCACTTCAGGCAGTATCCGCCGGAAATTTCTGCGATCAGCGGTTATATCACAACCCGTGGTCAGTCCTTCAGACCGGAAGTGGTGTTCTTCGGTTTGCAGATGTTTCTAAAGGAGCATCTCTCCCGCGCAATCACGGCGGCCGATATCGCCGAGGCTGAAGAGATTAGCCGATTGCATGGCCAGCCTTTCAATCGGGAGGGCTGGGAATACATCGTCAATACCCATGGCGGATATCTACCCTTGAGGATTGATGCGCTCCCGGAAGGAACGGCAGTGCGTCGTGATGTGCCAATGGTGCAGGTCGTCAACACGGATCCAAAACTGCCTTGGGTCACAAGCTACATCGAGACAGCCCTGCTGCGCGCCATCTGGTACCCTTCCACCGTCGCAAGCAATGCGCGCCGCATCTGGCAAACTTTGGCGCCGCTTTATGAAAGCACCTCTGATGATGCACAGGAAATGCTGCCGCTGGCACTCAGCGATTTTGGTGCCCGTGGCGTAGCGTCTGCGGAGCAGGCGGGATTGGGGGGGGCCGCGCATCTGCTCTATTTCCATCGCACAGATACGCTGGCTGCAATCCTCGCTGCCCGGAAATACTACGGTGCGGAGATGGCGGGCAGATCCATCCCGGCTTCCGAGCATACGACTATGGTCGCCTGGGGGCTTGAGCGGGAGACCGACGCCTATGCCAACATGATCGAGAGCTTTTCGGAGTTCGGCGCCTATTCGGTGGTGTCTGACAGCTTCGATATTGCCAATGCCGTCGCCGAAATATGGGGCAAGACATTGCAGGACAAGGTTCGCAATGCGGGCGCGACACTGATTGTGCGCCCCGACAGCGGAGACCCGATCGACACGCCGGTGCAGGTCGTCGCCCAGCTGGCTTATGCTTTCGGAACGAAGCAGAACAGCAAGGGCTACAAGGTCATCGATGGCAATGCGCGCGTCCTCCAGGCCGATGGATTGACGACGCAAGACATCACCATGGTTCTTGGTAGGCTCGAGGGTATGGGCTTTGCCGCCGAGAACATTTCCTTTGGAATGGGTGGTTCACTTCTGCAGAAAGTGAACAGGAACAGCTATTCCTTCACGATGAAATGCAGTGCCAAGCAAAATGATGATGGCAAGTGGCACGACATGTCGCGTCTGCCTCCAAACCCGCAGGAAAAGCTGCCGCGAGCGGGACGTCGAGCCGTTGCCGAAATTGACGGCGCTCTTTTCGACATGCATGTCGATGAATTGGCCGGGCGCGAGAATCTGCTTCAGCCGGTGTGGGAAAATGGCAGGCTATTGAAGGATCTGAGCTTTGCCGAAATCCGCGCCCGCGCTGCCTTATGAATGCCGGTGATTACGGGGATATATTCTGGAACATTCGATAAAGACCGGCTTCGTCAGAGTTGACCGCAGAAATCTTGTCGTGTCCGGGCAGTGGCAATTCATGCCGGTCGCTCGGCAAAGCGTCAAGCCAGTTGGCCGGCACGTAGCCCTTTTCAGAAACCTCTGCCTCGTCGTCATCGATATCGCTATCGTCAATCCGTGCAGACATTCGCTCGTAAGTTGCCTTGGCGCTTTCGAGCACATCGTCTGAAGTGCGTGATTGCGAATATCGGGGCAGAGCGAGTGACATCTCGCTGGAATTCGCCGATGCATCCGTCATGGTCGCATGTCTTCCATTGGCGCCACCGAAAGACATTGGTGGCTCGTGTTTCAGTCCGTGGCAGTCTCCGTGGAAAGGGAGACTACGCGCGGTCCGTTAACACTTCCTGACCGGGCCAAAAGACGGTTTCCGTTTGGTGGATGCGCCTTAACTATGCGCGAAGATATCGGTGTCTTCCCAGCCCAGAAGATCGAGCTTCGCCCGTGTCGGAAGGAATTCGAAGCAGGCCTTGGCATGGTCGCTGCGCCCATCTCGTACCAGCCGTTCGGTCAGCTTGTCACGCAGGGCATGCAGATGCAGCACATCGGAGGCTGCATATTCCAGTTGCGCCGGAGAAAGCTTGGCGGCTGCCCAATCGGACGATTGCTGCGCTTTGGAAATGTCGACCTCAAGCATTTCCCTCAAATTGTCTTTCAACCCGTGGCGGTCGGTATAGGTCCTTGTGAGCCGCGAGGCGATTTTCGTGCAGAACACAGGCGATGTGGTCACACCAAATGTATGAAACAGAACGGCGATATCGAAACGGCCATAGTGAAATATTTTCTCGCGGGCAGGATCGGCCAATAGGGCGACCAGGTTCGCAGCTTGCGTCTGACCGGCTGCAATCTGGATGACGTCGGCAGTACCGTCGCCGGAAGACAACTGCACCACGCAAAGTCGGTCACGGCGAGGAATGAGCCCAAGGGTTTCTGTGTCGATCGCAATTGCGTCCGTGTAGCGAGCGGCCGCGTCAGAAGAAATATCGCCAACATGATAACGGATTGTCGCGGCCATTGATCAAAACTCCGGGTCATCGCTTAAACTTCAATCGGTATAGAACAATGCGCCCAGTAGCTCCACCGATGACAGTGGATTACTCACTGGCAACTGCGCGATGGCTCGCGGATCAACGTCCTAAACGCCTGAATTTCGCAAACGACTGGGCGAGGGACGCATCATGGAAAACCGCTCGCGGGACAATGCCGACATGATGCTTTTCGCAATTGCCCATATTTTAGCCGAGTGCTCTGTCGTATTCGCCTAATTACTCGACAATCGAAGCGCAGCTATGCGCTTTGCGCACTGCTGCGTTGCAACATTCGCGCTGTTAATCCGAAGCGAACGGAATATATTAACAAGCATCGAAACGACGCACTCCTCCTCCCAGCGTCGTTAGATGGGATCGGCAATACTCCTCCTCCTCCCAATTGCCGATCGAGTTTAAGAGCCTGACGCATCCTCCTCCCGCGTCAGGCTCTTTTCATTTCCGCATCATTTTCACATTTATGTTCGGCTTGAGCTTGATCCCGATGGAACAGGATTGCGTCGCTATCGTTTGTCCTAGGCGATGGCCTTAATTCAGGCTGTTGTTTCCTGTGGGGCTGAGCGATAGGTTCGCCCTTCACGAAATCATAGATGATATCCGAGAGGGGGATGGCGTGGCAGCAAAATTCGGCACAAGCGGCTTGCGGGGACTTTCGACAGAACTGGTCGGGAGCGTCTCGGCGCTTTATGCAACAGCTTTCGCGCAATATCTTTTGAAGAATAACCTTGCGAAACCTGGCGATGCAATCTGTATCGCCAGGGATTTTCGCGACTCTAGTCCGGAGATCGCAACGACTGTCATGGCCGCAATCGCGCGAGCAGGGTTGAAGGCGATCGATTGTGGCGAGATCCCCACGCCGGCGCTGGCTCTCTATGCCATTGCCCGGGGCGAAGCCGCGATCATGATCACGGGATCGCATATCCCAGCCGACCGCAACGGCATCAAGTTCTATCGACCAGACGGAGAAATCGCAAAACCGGACGAGGTGGCCATTACCGCCCTTGCAGATGAATTGAAAGATGACGATACCGCTAATCTCGTTGAAGTCGGTACCGCCGAAGATCATAGCAAAGCCGCCATCGAACTGTTTGAAAAACGCAACGAGGCCGTTCTTCTGCCCGGCGCATTGAAAGGGATGAAGATCGGCGTCTACCAGCACAGCACCGTTGCGCGTGACATGCTCATGGACGTTGTTTCTTTCTATGGCGCGAAAGCCTTCGCATTGGGTCGCTCGAACTCCTTTATTCCGGTCGATACCGAAGCCGTCTCTGAGGACACTCAGTTGAAGCTGAAGGACTGGGCAGCAGAGCATACCCTCGACGCCGTCATTTCCTCTGATGGTGACGGGGATCGTCCGCTTCTGGCCGACGAGAATGGCGTACCGCTGCGCGGCGATCTGCTCGGCCTTTTGACCGCACGCTTTGTTGACGCCAAGACCATAGCAACGCCTGTGACATCGAATTCCGGGATCGAAGCGGCGGGTGGCTTTGAGGTCGTTCGAACCAAGGTTGGATCTCCGTTCGTAATCGCTGCGATGGATGAAGCGCGTACTGCGGGAAAAGATAGTATCCTTGGCTTCGAGGCCAATGGCGGACTGATGCTGGCGTCAGATTTCGAGGTGGGCGGTCGTGCCATCGCCGCCCTGCCGACGCGTGACAGCTTCCTGCCGATTCTGGCTGTACTGGCAACGGCTGCAAACGGGAAGAAGTCGCTCTCTGCCATCGCTGAGGAAATCAGTCTGCCCATCGCGATGGCCGATCGCCTTGAGAATTTTGCCACCGAAAAGAGCCAGGCGCTAATGAGTTATCTCAGAGCCTCAGAGAGTAATCTGGAGACCTTTCTGCGCCCCATTGGCAAACCGGCTAGCCATAGCGATATCGATGGGCTGCGCGTCACTCTGGAGGATGCTCGTGTGATACATTTTCGCCCCTCAGGCAACGCACCGGAGATGCGCTGTTATGTGGAGGCGAAAAGCGCCGATGCCGCGCAAGCTCTTCTCAAGCAGGGTCTGTCGATCATTGCCAACTGGAAACCGGCCTGAGCTATCAGTCCTTGCTTGACGCTCAGACATCATCCATCTGCCGCATGACCCATTTCTGAAAGTTATGGATCTCGTATTCCTGCGGCATCAGGCGTGCGTGCTTGAAGGCCGGAGATTTCAGGCCGCGTTGGTTCATCTCGCTTGCTTCACCGTCTTGATTGAGCACCAGCGTGGCAAAATCGATGACATTGGCGAGATCGAAATCGGGATGGCCCAAGGTATCAGGCAGGAACAGCCACTCTGATTTCAGCATCGTCCGCTCCGGCCCAAGCGGATTAAGCGAGACGATGCGGACATAATCGACATGGCCGACGACGAACATGGTCGGATAGAGCGTGACGAACGTATAGCCATTGGCGCGCTCTGCGGGGCTGAGGCCAACGAATTCCGGCCCGCACGCCATGCCATTCATGGTCCAGCTTTGCGAACCGTCGCGCATGGTCGCACCCGTTATATCCTCCGGGGTCCAGCTTTCAGCCTCGTTCGCGCCCATCAGGCCTTTTCGGTAGACCGGCACCAGATCGCTCAGTTCCGGGTGAATGCCTGGACAGTGAAGGCATTCATTGTAGTTCTCCCAAAAGATCTTCCAGTTGCAGGCCAGTTCCTTCTCGAACACGTGGCCCGTGACCAGTAGATCCATTGGCCAGTTATCGAGTGTCTGCGGCGCAGGATCTGTTTTGAATTCCGGTGGATCGTCTGCAAGACAGACGAAGATACAGCCGTTCCAGATCTTGAGTGATACGGGCAACAGGCCATGTGCGCTCTTTTCGAACTCCGGTCCCGGGGTCGCAAATGCGGTACTGGCAAGCCGGCCGCTCAGGTCATAGGACCATGCATGGTAGGGGCAGGTAATGAGCCGACCCTTCAACGGGCGTTCACCCGCACAGAGCTCGGCGCCACGATGGCGGCAGGTGTTGTGGAAGCAGGTGATGTCGCCATCGGCAGCGCGAGCCAGCAACAGGTTGAAGCCTGCGACATCGACTTTGCGCAGCGAACCCGGCACCAGATCGTTCACTCTGCCGGCATAAAACCAGTTGCGCGCCCAGATGCGATCTCGTTCGCGCTCATACCAATCGGGATCGTAGTAGACGGAGGCCGGCAGGCCTTCAGGGCAGTGGTCGAGGAGGGGCGAGGACGGATGGCGTTTCAACGGCTCACTCATGGCAATCACTCAGAAAAGGCCGGGTGGTGTCGCTCGCTTGCGCGGTGGCTCGAAGAAAGGCCGCTTGGCAATCTGCGCCGACATCATCAGCTTATGATATTGCAGCTCCCGCAGGGCGTATATCTCGACCCACAGATTTCGACTATGTTGATGATAGGGCCGCCGCAGCATCGCAATCGCGATATTGCGCTTCACTGAGGGCGACCATACCGCCGACGTGATGTAGCCGACCTCTGTCTTCTTGTTGTGGTAGATCAAGGCACCCGGTGCATCGATATTACCCTCGATGTCGAGCCCCACCATAGCCCATTCCGATGTTTCGGACGACTTCTCAGCCAGCAGCGCTCGTCGACCGTTGAAGTGGCCCTTGTCAAAATCGATCATCCAGTCGAGTGACAACTCGAAGGGCGAGCGCGCCCGATCTTCACGCAAAGCCTGATGCGCCGGCACGAAATCGACATTGGTGATAATGAAGCCGGCTTCTATGCGTGCAATGTCCAGCGCATGCGAACCGATCGCGCGAATGCCATATAGTTCACCGGCCGAAAACAAACGGTCCCAAAGAGTCAGGGCATCGGCCGGATCGACCCACAGCTCATAACCGAGATCGCCGGTAAAGCCGGTTCGGGAAATCATGATCTCCCGCTCCCCAAATGCAAGCTTCATCAGGCGGAAAGGCTTCAGCGTTTCGACTTCGTCAAACCCTGCGGCCTTCAACACGGCAAAGGAGCAAGGCCCCTGCAGGGAAAGAGCGGCAAGCTCCGTGGTCACTTCACGGATCGCCACATCAAAGCCCAGCGCACTGTCCAGAAGCCATGGCAGATGCCGTTCCTGACAGCACAACATGAATTCGCTGTCGTCGAGCCGGAACAATGTGCCGTCGTCCAGTACCTTGCCGTTGTCATCGCACCACACCGTATAATGCACGCCACCGACCGAGAGTTTTGTGACATTGCGTATCGTCAGCCGATTGAGATAGACGATAGCGTCGGGCCCGACGATGCGGTATTTCACCATGGGGCAGAGGTCATAGACGCTCGCCTGGCTGCGGATTGCGCTGTGCTCCATGGCCTCGTCGTCGAGGGCTAGTGCCGTCGTATACCCGCCCCACGGACCCCATTGGTTGAGCCGGTTGGCAGCAGAGATGCGCTCATGAAACGGTGTCGTCTGCAGCGGTTGGCGATAATGCACACGTTGGTCGTTCATTTCAGTCCTCCCGAAGCGAGAAACCGTTCGGCTGCATTCCACCCTGCCGCACCTGAAACACCGCCACCGGGATGTGAACCCGAACCAGCAAGCCAAAGCCCCTCCAGAGGTGTCGCATATTGTGAGACACCGATCAGGGGGCGCAGGAACAGCATGCGCTCCACGGCAAGTTCGCCGTGGTGCCAGTTTCCGCCCAAGAGGCCGAAGTTCTGCTCTAGATCCGACGGCATCAAAAGCTCTGCATGGGCAACCAGTTGACCGATCCCTGGCGATTGTTCCTCAAGAACAGCAAGCGTGTTAGCCAGTAGTTTCCCCCGCGCGGCGTCCAATCCGTCCTTTGGCGCATGGGGCGCAAATTGTACGATGGCCGAAAGGACATGGCATCCATCTGGCGCGAGGCCCTCCTCGAAGGCCGAAGGAATAACCACCTCCGTCACGGGTCGCTCCGGCACTTCTCCATATTTCACCGCATTGAAGGCGTCCTCGACCGCACGGATGGAGGGCGCAATCAGCAAGCGGCTACGCAGATCCGCTCCGCGGAAATCCGGTGCTCCCGTCAGGGCCAAATGGAGTTTTGCGGCTCCACCGCGCATGCGGATGGCGCGCGACCGCCGTAACAATCCGGTATCGAGATGCGCGGGGCCAACCAGTGTTTCAAAAGTGGTCCGAGGATTGATCGCCGACATGACAGTATCAGCCGAGATCTGCGCTCCGTTTTCCAGCAGCACGCCGCGTATGCGATCCTCTGCAACAATCACGCTCTTGACCGGCGCATTGAGATGAATCTCGACGCCGAGAGCCCTGACCGCTTCAGCCATAGACTCAGTCACGGAACCCATGCCGCCTGCGGGAAGTGCCAGTCCACTTTTGCTGCCGGACGCCTCCGAGGCAAGACGATTGAGATAGAGGATCAGAGAATTGGGCGACCGCGGCCCAAGCCAAGCCCCGAGCACTGTGTCGAAGGCGATTGCGCCCTTCAACCTGTCATCTTGCAATTCGTCGTCGAGCACATCTGCGACGTTGATCAGGATCATGCGCAGAAATTCGCGGAAGCGATCGCGCCCAAGACTACGCAGCTTCAAACCGAGCCGCGCAAGCTTGACGAATTCGTTACCTGTGCCGAGCGCAAGCCGGGGCGGGGTCATGGTCTTGAAGGGCGCAAGCACATCTGCGAAGTCCATCAGCTGTGACCGCAAGGCCTTCCAGGCAACAGCATCCGCATCGGCTATGTCGCCCTTGAGCTGTTCACCGGCAGCGCCCAGCATCGAGAGATGATTGCCCGTTTTGCAAAGTGCTGTCGTGGACAGGTTTGTCGCTGCATAGCGAAGGCCGTAGTCGTCAAGGTCAAGGCCTTCGATGATGCGCGTATCCAGCATGTTGAGCAGATGCGCCACACGGCTGACCTTGAAACCTGGTGCAAATTCTTGCGTGACGGCAGCGCCGCCCACTGAGGAACCCGCCTCCATAAGGGCAACCCTCTTGCCAGCCTTAGCAAGACGGCCTGCGGCGGCGAGACCGTTGACCCCGGCGCCGATGACGATGATATCAAAGGACGGCATAGGCATCACTCATGTCGGTTGGTTGGCGGATATCGCGCAGGATCTCCGCCGCCGCATTGCGGCCCGGTGCGCCCATGACACCTCCGCCGGGATGGGCCGATGACCCGCACAGCCAGAGATCCTTGATCGGCGAGCGGTATTGTGCAGCGCCTGGTACGGGGCGGTTGAAAAGAAGCTGGTCGAATGTCAGTTCCCCTTGAAAGATGTTGCCCTCGGTGAGGCCGACTTCCGCTTCCAGTTCCCGAGGCGTGCGTATCTCGGCATGGAGCACGAGGTTCTTGAAGCCTGGCGCATAATCTTCAATCTGGTTGATGACCGCTTGGCCGAAGGCATCCCGTTCTGCATCGGTCCATTCGCTGCCTTCGATCTTTGGCGGTGCATATTGCACGAAGCAGGACATGAAATGCTTGCCTGGTGGCGTCATGGTCGGATCGATCATGGTCGGGATCATTGTGTCCTGGAAGGGATCGCGTGACCAGCGACCGGCCTTCCAGTCGTCATAGGCGCGCTCCATGCGCTCGATGGAATCTGTGAAATGAAGGTCGCCGCGCATCATCGGTGCATCGTCCGGCAATGCCGTAAACTTTGGCACACCATCCAGTGCGATATTCAGCTTGCCGGAAGATCCACGGATCTTGAAGGCCTTCACACGCTTGACGAAGCTGGCGGGAAGTTCCCATTCGTCGACAGACTTCAGGAAAGTGCGCTTGACGTCCATGTTCGAGATCACGCGCTTCGCGCGGATTTCGCTTCCGTCTGCCAAGGTTACCCCGACCGCCCGTCCGTTCTTGATCAAAATGCGCTCGATGCCCTGTCCGGCGCGGATCTCTCCACCGGATGCCTGAAGCGACTGAGACAAGGCCTGAGTAATCGCTCCCATGCCGCCGCGCGCATAGCCCCAGGCCCCTACATTGCCGTCGACATCGCCCATATAGTGATGCAGCAGCACATAGGCCGAACCGGGCGACATTGGTCCCAGGGCCGTACCGATGATGGCCGAGACGGCGAGATAGGCCTTGATCACAGGGCTTTCGAAGTATTCGTCAAGGTAATCGGATATGCTCATCGTCCAGAAGCGGACCATCTCGTAGATCTGGTTTTCCGACAGGTCGAACAGTTTGCGGCCAAGGAATGCCAGTTCGGATAGATCGCGAGGCCTGAAGCTTGATGGATCCGGTGGCGTGCGCATCAGCAAAGGGCGGATAAAGCGGCAATGCCGCATCACGTCGCGCGAATAGCGGTCATAGGCTTCGGCATCGCGGGGGGAATGCCGCGCGAATTCGCGCCGATTTGCCTCGTGATCGCGGAAAGTGGCAAGATGACCACCATCCTTCTTGAGCACGGCACCACCCTCATAGGGCAGGATCTGCAGTCCGTAACGCGCAAGCTCGAGGTCGCGCATGATCTCCGGGCGAAACAGCGAGCAGACATAAGAACAGTTCGAGTAGGTGAAGCCCGGATAGAGCTCGCGGGAGACCGCCGCGCCTCCGACGTAAGAGTTCTTCTCAACAACGACCACCTTCAGTCCCGAGCGGGCCAGATAGCAGGCTGTGACCAACCCATTGTGTCCACCCCCGGCAATGATCGCGTCGTATTCCTGCATGAGATCCATACCTGTTGCGAGCTGTCGCGCCCATCTCGAATTATTTTGACTGAATTGTCAATCAAAATGAGAAAGCGGGTTGAAAGGCTGTTGCATATGGGGTTCACGTGCTAATGAAGCCGCCAATGCAGGAGCAGCTGAATGGATGAAGTGTCAGCCGAACGAATGGAAGAACCGCCAGTCGCCCCGCGAAAGGCCTCACGCGAGGCACGTCGTCTCCAACTCATCGAAGCGACGATCGATACGCTGGCGACAGAAGGGTATTCGCGGACAACATTGACGAATGTTGCCGCCCGGGCAGGGCTGTCCCACGGACTGGTCATCTTTCACTTTCAATCCAAGGAAGGCCTGCTCACGGAAACGCTGCTCTATCTTGCAGAGGAATACCGACAGAATTGGCGCCGGGCCGTGGCTGCCGCAGGCGAGAGCCCTGCGGCCCAGCTGTCAGCCTTGATCGGGGCTGATTTTTTGCCGGAGATCTGCAATCCCGTGCGGTTATCCGCGTGGTGCGCCTTTTGGGGAGAAGCGCAGAGCCGACCGATCTACCAGCAGAAATGCGGCTCCAATGACCTCGATTATATTCACGCGCTGGAGGACATCTGCGCGCGTCTGGTGGAGACCGGCGGCTATGCCGGAGACGCCAGCCGTATCGCCCGCATCCTGCGCGTGACGATCGAGGGGGTGTGGCTCGATCTGATGATCATGAACACGCCTTTTGACAGGCAGGATGGTCTGAAGACGGTGTTCACCTGTGCGGCGGCATTCTTCCCGGCGCATTTCACGGAGGATGGCTTAGCGAAGCCGGAGGGCTGACGGACAGATCCCTTAACCTAACGGCGCGGATCCTCTTCAAGCGCCTTGACGAAACTGTCGAGTTCACTCTTGTCGATGGACACGAGATTGTCTCTGCCCGGAAATGCGCCCGACCTGACGTCTGCGACAAACTCCGAAAATGCTGCGATGCGCTCGCGTTGAAGTCGGTCATATTCCTCGGCGAAATTGCGATAGGCCTTCGAGTGTCGGGGGCGACGGCCGCGATTGGTGCCGAGGACATCCTCGCCGAATAGATATTGTGCATGGCAACCGGAGCCTGCACCCATGGAGATCATGAAGAGCGATGTCCGATGGCTGATCTCTGCGGCCACATCCTCGGGTACGACTTCGATCTCTGCTGCAAAGGCGCCGGCATCCTCCAGGGCTTTGACCTGGCGCCAGACTTCCCGCGCGCTGTCTGCGGTTTTTCCAACGGCTGTAAAGCCTCCGGTCCATGTGGCTTTGGATGGGATCAAACCGACGTGGCCACAAACAGGAATGCCTTCCTCCCGCAACCGCCAGATCGTACCAAGGCTCGCTGCGCAATAGACTGCGTCCGCGCCCGCCTTCATCGCAGCGAATGAGGCGCGCATGTAATCTTCCACTGTAACGTAGTCTCCGTATTCCAGGCCGGCGATAACGAAGCAGCTTGGAGCGGCATCTCGAAAATCCTGGCCAAGCAGGGATGGCGGTACCGATAAAAGATCGACGCAGGCATTTTCCGCTGCAGCCGCCTCTTCAAGCGTCGCTACGCGTAGCATCGTCAGCTGGCGTTGACCTTTGATGGACAGGAGTTCGGCAACGGTCGGTCTGCCTCTGGACATGTTCGTTCTTCCTGCCTGCCGCATCATTTCACCTGATCGATCCTTCGACTATGTTCCAGTCGAAAATAGAATATTAGCTGATTAAAATAACCGTCGGGTAAATGCGGAACAGGCAATTCTTTATAATTATGCGTCACATCGACCCAAACGTCTCGCGCGGTCATTCAGAGAGCATTGGGCGCTGGTCTCATTTCTGAAACTTGACAGTCGTCTTTGCCACAGGAAATCCGAACTTGGTAACGAGCGCTGTATTCAGCATTTTACCGTTTTTGCCGAGCACCATCTTGTCCCAGAAGCGTACCTGGTTCTTGCGGTTTTCAGAATCCAGAAAAACCAGATAGGTAAAGCGGGCCGTATTACCCTCTATGCGCACTTTTACCTTTCCGCTGACGTCTTCCCTTGTGCCGGAATAGGTCGATGGGCCGGTCTTGGTGAAGCGCCAAGTCTTGCGGTCGCGCTCGCCGTCCGAATAGAGGAAATCTTCGCGCAAAGTCAGAATCTTGCCATTCCAGCGTCCGGTCAGATCGACCGTGAAATCGCGCTTGATCCCATTGATCGCGCTGAAATGACCTGTCGCTGATGTCTTGCCGGTAAAGTATCCTTCCAGCGTGAAGTCTTTCGCTATGGCGATTTGCGGGCTCATTAGGCCGATTGCGATCAGAAGCAGAAGGTGACGAAACGTGGCAAACATGGACGATCCTCCTTAATATATCTGGAATACGTGACGACGCGTGTTTCGGATCATCGCCCTTCACCACTCAATGGCCGAGCCGTCATAAGCGTAGAAGCCACCGCTCTGTTGAGGGGCCAAATGATCCAGCACGGACAGCATGCGGCGCGCGCTGTCTTCGGGACTGAGGCGGGTTGCGCCGGCGCCATATCGCTCTGAAAGACTGGTCGCGACAGTTCCTGGATGAAGACATGCAACGACTGCATCGGGGAGGCTGCGCGCGATTTCGATGGCAGCCGTATGAACGATCTGGTTGAGGGCAGCCTTAGAGGCGCGATAGGAAATCCAGCCCCCCAGACGGTTGTCGCCAATCGAACCCACGCGGGCGGAAAGAAATCCGGTGACCGATCGTCGTTCCCTGGCCAATAGCGGGGTGAAGTAACGCAGCACCAAAGCCGGACCGATGGCATTCAAGACGAATTGATCCAGCATGGCCTCGCCACGAATGGAACGGATTGTCTTCTCCGGCCCGATACCATCGATGGTCAGTGCCCCCGTGGCGCACAGGATGAGGTCGAAAGTGATGCCCTCAGCAGCCAGCTTTTCAGCGGCTTGCGCTATGCTGCTTTCATCACAAAGGTCGAATCCGTTATCACGACGGGAAAGACGGATTAGCTTTGCACAACGAGGGTCATTTTCCAATGTTGCGGCAAATGCGGAGCCAATGCCCCCCGACGCACCAATGACAAGAGCGATGTAGCCAGAGTTCAGCGAACTCATGCTCTTCGTCATGTTTACCTCCGAAAAATTGCTCAGCCTCACAATCCAAATGGGCAGCTCAAGCGTTACCTATTTTAGAACTACGCAAAAGGCATCGCATCTGGATCACTCGGGAGACTCCATCATGACGTTTCGTATTGCTCTCTTCGGCATCGTTGCCATGATTGCCAGTCAGTTTTCAGGGGTAGCGTTCGCCGATGAGAAGTACACATCGGCTGATATCAAGGGTGATATCGTCGGGCGCCGCATTTTCCTTGCAGCGCCTTTTGGAGGGGAGTTTCCGTTAAACTATCGCACCAATGGACAAGTGGATGGTGATGGAAAAGCTCTGGGTCTCGGGCGGCTTGCGAAGCCAAATGACAAAGGTCGCTGGTGGATCGATGGCGACCGGCTTTGTCAGCAGTTCACCACCTGGTACAAGGGGGAGCCGATGTGCTTTGAATTGTACCGGACAGGCCAGAACACGCTCAAATGGATCCGCAACAACGGCCAGACCGGTACGGCGCGGATCGGTCAGGCACTCTGACCTGGCAATTCAGGGCGCAAAGCCTGCTCCGGTGTGAATGGCCAGCTGGATAGGGTAGCCTGTCAGTCCCCGTCCGCTTCTTCTTGTTTTTCTGTATTTGCAGCGTTCTGGGCGTCAGGCTTGTAGACGACGAACAATTGATAGGCGGCATAACCGGCGGCAGCGAAAAACAGTACGGCCCAACCTGTTGCACCGTTCGACAATTCCACCAGCGCCCAGGCCGCTGGTACGACGACTGTCAGAACGCGCCGCCAGACCGGCTTGAAGAACGGATGTTGTGGATCCAGAATTTGCAAGTCTACTCCTTGTCCAGCCCGATACCTGGGGCAACGGCTTCCAGTCACGTTAAGCGCAGATCCAATAGCGGAGTCGGTCGCTGATGTCCTTACTTTGTTCGGTATCAACCACGATATAGTCGTTATAGCTCTGCTATGTGGAAATTTCCAAACTCGTGGCGAATCCTGTGCGAAATCGGTGCCGTCGTGTGTTTCCTGACATGCGGGCTGGCGGATGTTGCGCTTGAATGCCATGACTGGCGTGCTGAGGGACGCCCTGGATATGCAAACGACGTTCACGATGAAACGGATAAACGGTCGCAATACTCCAAGCCGACGATTGGTCCCGGCTCTTCACAGGAAAAACCAGAACGCCACAGTGCTGAAGTTCGGCTGGGAGGACCTATTGAATACTCGCGGTAAAACCAGGATCGGCGCTCGCTCTATCGGAGAACAAGACCACTGCACCTTGTATAAGGGCAGCCCACATTGTCAGCGACAAAATTAAAGCCAGCACCAAACTGCGAGCACGATATGTCATCACGATCCTCATAAGCCGGAGATCACTATGCCAGCAAAAGGTTTCGTGAATCTGAACGGACAAGGATGACGGCTTGTTCCTTTGAATGACCGGGTGGACAATTCGCATTTGCTCGTACTCCGGCTCGCGCAAAGCCTGATCTTACGGCCGGATCAAGTGTATCAGAGGCTAAAAAGTGACGCTCACAAGATGTGCGAAGATTTGCTGCAAATCAGCTGATAGTTCCGGATCGTAAGTATGCAGTCTTGGCTGGGTGGGCTCCTTTGTCGGCCTGACCCTGAGCGTTACTCCTTCTCCGCCTCGGTCGACAATCAAGAAGCCATGCTGAAACGCTGCTCTTGCGATTTCCATTCCTGCCTTGGTCCGCAGTCCGAGCTTCAAGATATCAAGGTCTGGCGGCAAGCCGAGTCGGCCACCCATCGGCATTTTGCCAGAGTAAGGTATGTCGTTGGAAAGAGCATCACGGTCGAATGCATATGCTGGATATTGAAATTTTGGTGCCAGGAGCTTGGGCGGCACAGTGATCGCAATGGCATGGTTGATGCCAGTTTCAATCTCACTGTCGAGGATGGCGCCTGCATAGCTGGGCAACATAGAAGCCGTCTGGCCTCTCTGCCAACCGTCGCCCAAGCTACCTTCGTCGGTGACGGAATAAGAGAGTGCCACCAGCGTTAAGTCAGACAAAACGATAGTCGCATAGGTCTCAAGAATGCCGCCGTTCGGCTGGCGCACGGCCATATGGCCATCGGCGCCAGTCGCTGGCACCATACCTGAGGCTGGTACATGATACATAGCCGCCTCCGACGAAGGCGCAGTCAGCGCATTATACGACTCTGGCATCGTCCACTCATCGACAGATGTGGAAGAAAATACATTTCCAGGATAGGGAAACACCGATGACGAGGACGCCAGAATATCAGCTTCCACGGCGGGATCGTTCCCGATGCGGTGCCAGGCACCCGAATACACCGCGCCCCAAGCCAACGGATTGTAGAGAATGCGGACTTTAGGATCGCCTTCCTTTGCCTGATGGAAGGGAACAACCCAATACCCGTTCGGATCCCATGTATCCAAACCAACAGGAAGGCCCAAAGCAATATTGGTGGAACCGAAACTCGCCGTTGTCGGCATCGCGACGTTCCAGGGTGATTTTTCCGAAAACAGAGTTTCGGCTTTGGCGGGCACCGTACCATACAGCGGCAGGGCGAGACTGATTGTCAGCGCCAATAGGCTTCCATAAGATGTGTGTTTGCGTCTCCTAATAAAGTGAAGAAAACGATAATCATACATCTCAATCCCACTCAGATCTTCTGATAATTGATATCAAATACGGCCCGCCAAGGCAAAACAACGGGACACGCCAAGCTGCCAAACCGTTCTTCCCGCATTCCTGTCCGGCCAAAGCCAGTTTATACTGTTCATTTTATCTAACGCTCAGCCTGTTCCGGCCGTTAAGACATAATTCAATGTCGAAATGGCTGATGTTGCAGCTCTTGTGGTCTTAGCGTGATATACCGAAGTCATCGTCCCACCGGCGATGTCCCAATCAGGACGAGCAGCAAGCAATGGTCCGCGTCTGCCGCGAACAGGTCCGTCTCGAACCGGCCGCCATCTTGCGACGCGACCGCTTTACTTAATCTCATTGTCGCGCCCTAATTCTCCAGCTGCAGTTTGACGCCATTCAGCGTAACCTTCACCAAATCTCCTGGACGCAGTTGCGTGTTTTCGCTCGCAGCAATTTCATCTGTCACGCCGTCATCCGTGCGAAGTATCTTGTATTCGTAGAGGACATCGCTCGTCGAGCCCGCGATGGCCCCGGCTGCTGGTGCATTCGTCAGCGCTTCCAGCATAAGGCCGGCATACATTTTCAGCTTCAGTTCATTTTCTGTCAGTGCAGCATTGCTCCGCTGGAGTTCCGCGATCACCTCGGTCTTGTGATTATTGTCGAGATCGATGAGATCGGAGGCTATTTTGCTGATTTCCTGCTTGGCGCGTACAGTTGCCGTGTCGATATCCAGCAGTTTGCTTTCCGTGTCAGAAGCGGTTAATTCCAGCCCCAGTACACGCGAGCTGACGAGCAAACCTTGTTCAGCCAATTTTCCAGCACGTTCAAGTTCTGTATTGATCAATTCCATCTCGCGTGCCTGCGAGTCCTTTTTTTTAGCAAGTGACGCGACCTCGTTTTGATAGAGAACCTTCGCTTCTTCCAAGGAACTGCGGTGAAGGGAAAGGCTTTCCTTGCGCGACTGCATGAGCACCTTTTCCTGGGCTATCAAATCTTGCAACTCTGGCTGTGAACCGGCTTCCTTGTCTATCCTCGAATCGAATGCTGCGTCTTCGTTTGCAAGTTCAGTCTCTAGCCGGGCAACCTGAACGAGCAGTCGTTGGCGCTCAGCAGCCAGCACATCATGACCGCCTTTCGCGTTCAGAAAATCCCTTTCAAAACGTTGATCACCTCTGGTTGACTGGCGCATTCCGCCGGCCAAGCTGATCGCCTTCAGCACAGTCATTTCAGGGTCAAAGGGGTACCGCCCAGGAGACTGTACCGTGCCGGCTACGAAAATTGGTCTAAATTCCAGCACTTCCACTGAGGTTGCTGGAGCCTCAATCAGACCAAGCTTGTTTTTGATATTCGTCGATATCGTCGTCGCCACGGATTGCGTGGTCCGGCCCTGGGCTTGCACCTCCCCGGCGAAGGGAAGCGAAATCGTACCGGACATACCGACAGTAAATTCACCGTTCAAAGCGGGCCATTCTCGAAACGTCGTCGCGCCCGATGGCCAATCAACGACGCGGATTACAAGCTTGTCCAATGGGCCAAGCTTGTAATCGGCCGCCGCCGCATGCCCCGCAATAACCAGCGTCATGACCCCGAGAAAAAGTGCCAGATATCCATAGGACCTCTGCCAAAGATCGACACCCGAGACGCCTCTAATTGGCAACTTGGCTCTTTGCTCACTCATGAGGCACTCCAATAGATTGTTCCATCGATGAAAGTTCAACATCAGTCCGTGATCATCCATTTCGTCTGGGATATGTATTTGTAGGCGTCGGTTGCACTACGGTTTGGTTGCCGTTGAATAGAGTTCATTGGAGTTGCGTCGCGCGACAGCTGGGATCATGCCCAGAAGCCGTTGGCGGACTGAATAGTAGACGGTCTCGAGCGCGAGCACTTGTGCTCTGAGAGATAATGCCGGGCGCTCTATGAAATTCCACGAAAACCAGGCGACGGCAAGCGCGCTTAGAAGGCCGACAGCAGCCGTTAACCAAGCATTTTGCAGGTCGGGAAAGAGCGCGACGAATGCCTGCTGAAGGGTCCAGTGATAGAGGTATAGTCCATAGGACAAATCTGTCAGCCGACTAAACCAGCTTCTTTTGAAGTCGATCAGGCCTATATAGATCGTCACATATACAACCGCTGGGATCGCCAGGTATTCGCCGTTCCAGCTGGCATCCAGCAGGAAAACGGACAGGACGCTGGAGGCAACAAGCAGCGCAGGATGAGCGGGAATACGGTCGCGAAACTGGTAGGCAGAGACGCCACCGAGGAAGTAGAACATCAACATCCAGCCGGATATGTTCGACACTCCCGCTGCCGCATCAGGTTTCACCAATCGGAATGCCCAATAGGCGCAAACCAAGGCTACGAGGGCGATCGGCCCGACCCAGCGCTTTTCTTTCAATCCAATGACGGTAAGGCACGATAACAGAAGATAGCAATAGAGTTCGTAGGGCACTGTCCACAACTGGGCATTTACGATGCCGGGATCGGGCACATTCAGGAAAACGCCTGGAAGCCAGTAACTGATATGGCCAGTGACATTTCCAACATATCGGACAAATTGCGGGTCGGTGAAATAGCTTGCAAGCGGCAACTCGGTGAAGAAGGGCCCGAGAACGAAGGCGGACAGAAGCACCTCAGCAATGAGCGCGGGGTAGATGCGAATAGCTCGTAGTCCTAGAAAGCTGACCAGTGTTCGGCAGCGCTCCATACTACCGGCGACGAGGAAGCCGCTGAGCACAAAGAACATCGGGAGCAGGACACGCAAAAATGCCCGCAATTCTGTCTGCCATAGGGAGAGATCGAGATCTTCGCCATAGGTTATGCGGATGGAGTGATACAACGTTATCAGAATGGCAAGACCGATGCGCATATAGTCAAAGCCGGATGGTCTACCGCCCGCCCTGTCCAGCATGCCGGCGAACGTAGATTGAACATGGGTCATGATGCAGGCTCCCTCATTGGGTGACATGTTGATATGCACAAGGCTCTAAGCTCCCTTGGGCCGTAGCGACAAAATGAGATGTTCCAGCTTGCGTAAGCCGCTCTCTGGTATGGCGAGCGATGCAAAGGCCGCGAGGGCCCTCAGATCGGTTAAAAACATCTGCGGGCGCAGCTTGAAGGCATGGGCGAGCATGGCGCAGGCTCGGTCGTTTTTGCCTGCGATGACAGCCTTACGAGCCGCAATCCTGTAATGTTCGGCCCGCGCACGATTGATCACGTGTCGGGGCACTGCGGGCATTGAAGCGCTTATGATATCCAGCGCCATATCGGCCTGACTTACGAACCGATCGACATCGAAGGAAAGGCTCGATTTTCGCAGTCTGTAAAAGGTGAGCGGCTCCGGGAGACCGACAGCTATACTGTTGGTTAGCCACAGGATGCGGCACCACATTTCATAGTCTTCACAACTGCGCAGCTCCTCGCGGAAATTACCTGCCGCCTCAAAGCATGAGCGGCGCACCACCGGGGTCGAGCCATTGCCGACGTGATTACGTGAGATCATCTCATGCAACGATGGATGGAGTGTATCGGGCCGCAACAGCCTATGAGTCGAGCTGCCATCCTCTTCTATGAATTCGGAGGCCGAATAGCTAAAGCCAATACCATGGTCACTGTCCATCAACGCGATATGCGCAGCTGCCTTGTCGCAGCGCCACAGGTCGTCACCATCCAGAAAACCGATATAGCGGCCACGTGCCTCGCGAATGCCAGTGTTTCGCGCGGCAGAAAGACCGCAATTCATCTGACGTATAATTTTCAGCCGAATGTCGTTACGCTGAGCAGCAAGTTCTGCGAGCAATGCCGGCGTCGCGTCTGTCGAACCGTCATCGACAACAATTACTTCGATATCCCGGAAAGTTTGATCGAGTGCAGATTCAACGGCAGGAACGATGAATTCCGCGACATTGTAGGCTGGTATGACGATGCTAAGGCAAGGAATACTAGGAACCATGATACCTCCTGGGCATTGAAGAGCTTGTGAATGCTATGTCCTTGTCTGGCCTATGGTCGTGTGGCTCGAGCGCGCCGCCGATGAATGCGAAAATGTAAGAGCATGGTAGAGTAATACTGAAGAGAGATTCGTACTTGCAAAAGAACAGCAGGGTCAGCGACAGCAGAAGCAAGACTATTGCCTCGTCTCTTCGCTCACCTTTTTCACTGTTCAGTCGAATAAAGCTGGCGATGACAGTGATGCTGATTGCCACCACAAATGCGCCGAAAGCCATTATGCCGCCTGTGTAAAGCAGGCCATAGACAGTTGAGTGGCTTCCTATCGGTAATATTTCCTTCGGGTGCACTGAAGGGCCGATCCAGCCGTAGCCGAAGATCGGTGATTGCAAAAAGCCCTCGAAACTTTTCTCGTAGATTAAGTGGCGGGCAAGACTGGATCCGGCGCGCACTCCATCGACCCGATCCTGTATCGAGAGCAGAAAGTTGATCCAGTCGACGTCTGCTACACTTATGAAAAAAAGAGCAACAAGAGCGAGCGTTATAAAAAGAAGCCTTAATGGAAGAGATACCTTGAGCCAGATCCAGCCGAGTGCACACAACAGCATCGCACCGAGCGCGAGCCGACTCCAACTGAAAACGACACCCACTATACCGCCAGCCATACCCATTAGCCGGAGACGCCAATCCTTCTCCAAGAGGCTGATCATGGTGATCCCAATGCCGCCCAAACCCAATGCAGTCGTGTAGGGATAGAACAGAACAAGCCGTGTTTTTAATTCGCCGAGCGTCTCTTCGGAGATGTAGATCGCTGCGGACCCATACAGCAGCGCAGCCGGACTGTGCGGGGCGATCAACATAGGTATGGTGTAACCGGAATAAAGATGTGGCAATCCCAACGCCACGCCCAGCGCACCGATCAGAGCCAGCGGGATGATGATTGCCCCCAGCAAGGCGACAGAGCGTATGATCAACCGGCTGGATAGACCGTGCGCGGCGCCCGCCCAAATCGCTAGGCCACCCATTATCCAGCCGAAAACGCCAAAGCCGAATAGCTGTGCGACGCCTGTGACAGGCTCCTCACGCCAGACCCCAGCAAGAACAGAGGCCGTGAACTGGAACAGCCCAATTGAAATCCAGCTTATGGCGACAAGGCGCGCCAGAAAGCCGACCGGCGCACGAGCATATGCCAGAGTAACAATGACTGCTGCCTGCACGAGCGTCAGCAATCCCGCCGCCCAAAACAAGACTGTGGACGTCAACATGAGCGCATAGAGGCTTTGGTCAGCAACGAGTTCAGGCAAGCCAAATTTCAGTCTCGGGTTTTGAACCGTCATAGAGCTTCCCCTGCTCCGAGCGCGACGGACCCAGGCTGCTTGTTATGGAGAGTCAGTGCGTATTCGACGACCGCCAGCGAGATGAAAAAGCACGCCAGGGCAACAATGTGCCCGAGCAGTCCACCAGAAACCGTCGCAACGCCAACGACTACAAATCCCACGATGGCTCTCGCCGCCGTCAGCCAATTGGCATAGCTGACGGCACCTCTCGCCTTTAGGTGTGTTTCAATACAAACGACAACATAGCGTGCAGGCACAGATGACATTAAAATTGCAGCGAAGAACCAGAGATCGCCAACCTTGAACACGTAAATACCCATCGGAACCGCAACAGCAGTGACCACAATGGCAAGCAGTGCACCCAGCCGCAGCATCGATCTGATGAGCCCTCTGAAATAGGCGTCGTCTCCCGTGACGATCTTGGGGTAAACGGACTGCAGATTTGCCCAGCCGGGTGTATCGCTGGCCGTCAATAACTGACGACAAATGCCGAGTACACCGAGATCGCTTCGTCCGAGGATATGGGCGCTGAGAAGAAGGATCATCGTATCGCTTGCCACCAGAACAGCGTCGGAGAACAGATAGCGCAAGCCGCTACGCAAGTGGCCGAAAGCCTGTCCAAACGCGCTGAAATCATGGGGTAGAAGCATATAGGGTATCGCTATACCGAGCATTCTGAAGGCAAGCACCACAAGGCAAAAATTACTGAAATCGTTGGAAAAGGCACCTGCTACGAGGCCCAGGCTATTGAGGGCCGGCGCAATGATGCTCTGCGCCTCCTTCCCTTGAAGCACCTGAAGTGCGTTCATCACATTGCATTGCGCGAAATACGGTGCCGATAAAGCGATCGCCGAGAGCTGAAGCTGTTCTGCCGGGTTGTGACCGAAGACCATGCCGAACATGAGCGCGATGATCACAATGACGGGCAATGAGGCTGCTGCAGAGACGAGCCCGATCGTATTTCGCACGCCGTTGTTCACATTGATCTGGGCAAGCCTGAAATGCAGCCCGAATGTGCCAAACAGGGCAAACAACGTAATTGGAATCGTTGCAAGTGTCAGTGTGCCGACAGCGTCGAGGCCGTAGCGGTACGCAACGATGGCAGTCAAAATAAAACCGTTGGCATTCTGCAGAAGCCGAGCGAACAGGATCAGCAAAGCCGGGAGCCCGCCGTTGAAGAAGCGTTCAAAAATCGCCTGAATAGCATTGGAGGTCTTCATGCTCAAAAGCGATCCCCATAAAGTTCGCCCACCACAATCGGTATTTTGCCAACGACGCGGTGGTACGAATTGCTGTAGGATTCGGCGATTTTGGACCATGTCGGCCACGCGGACTGCTGTGCTGCTGGCTGAACGCGCCTTTCAACAGCCAACTGCAGCGCATTGTGGAGGCCATTCACGTCTCGCGGTGCAAAACGGATTGCACCACCTCCAACGACGCGAACATTCTCTGGAATATCGCTGACCACAAGGGGCAGGCCATACGCCATGGCTTCCAGAAGCGCCATGGACATGCCCTCAAGATAAGATGGCAGCACAAACGCAGCGGCATTGCTGTAGAGTTCTTGCAGTTCGGCACCGCTACGATGACCGACAAACATAACATTGTTGCCAGCAATTTGCCTCAGATACGCGTCATAGTCGGACTGGATGCCCTTGCCGGCGATGACCAGTGCCGTTCCATCTTCAAGTCGGGCATGGGCCTCAATCAGGTCGTGACAGCCCTTTTCTGGAGTCAGGCGACTTGCAAAAAACACGTAGCGTCGGTTCTCAAGTCCAAGGCTGTCGAGAAACGGGCCACGAGGAACAGGTTTCACTGACGGCAATCCGTTCGGAATGAAGACTGTCCGCAAATTGTAACGTTCGAGAAAATATCTCCGAAGCTCTTCGGAGACGACTGTTACCTCATCGGCATAGCGAGCAATCATGTTCTCGGCCATAGACAGGCACGACCTTGCAACCGGCCCCCACTTGTCGCGCTTTTGGTCCAGGCCGTGGACAGTGACAATTGTCGGTTGTGCAAAAAGGCGCGTTACGGCGGACAGCATTCCCGGTCCGATGGCATGCAGGTGGATCACGTCGTATCGGCCCATTGCCCGGGCTAGCGCAATGGAACTGCGAGAAATCGTTTCAGTATGTTTGCCGCCAATGCTGGGAACCCTGACTACATTAAGGCCGGGCAGATCGATAGAAGCCGGACAGTCAGAAGCAAAAACGTCCACCGTGTGACCCAGCGCAACAAGTTCGGGCGAGACGGCATCGAGCACCCGCTCGATGCCGCCGTATGATGTACCAATCCCTCTTGATCCGATCATTGCGATTTTCATGACTGCCCCCTTTGGTGATCGTTAAAGTCAAGCCACGTTGCCCGGCCGAAAACTCTTATTATCGTGGGCGGTGCCGCTTTCCGGTTGCCACAGGAAGGTCATCTTCACCTGCCGCACACACACCAGCCAGCCCAGGATCAGGATCGCTACCGCCGTGAAGAATGCGAGGAGGAACCCTGTCGCTGCGATAACCATTCGGTGGCTCGTGGGTCTGCTTGGCACCTCAGGCTTGTCCATCAGCTTCACATTCGATTGCCGGGCCTGGGCAACGGCTTCCGTTGACTTTCGTTCGCCGAGCGTTTGGAGAATCTGTTCGTATTGACGCTCTTTCACATCCTGGCGGAGTTTGAGGTCATCAAGTTCCCCCTCTTGGCTGTTGAGCGCCCTTAGATCTTGGCGAAGAACGGCCATATGCGTCTTCAGTCCGGCGGTTCGGGCACGGGCAGAACTGAGCGCCTGCTCTAACCTGTTCAACTCCTGCTGCAGGTTATCCGCATTTTCACCGCGCCTTACGATCACTTCTGCGCCGTTCGTTCTGCGTACAGAATCGGCTGGAAGTAAATTGAGCTGTTCGGACACCGTAGCGCGACGGGCTTCCGTTTCCGTCGCTCCCACTTCAGTCACCTGAAGATCGCGCTCAAGATCTGAGATTTGACGAAGGAGCAGTTCGCGTTGCAAGGGAAAGTCTGAGATGCCCGACCTGGTTCGGAAACTTGAAAGCGCCGTCCGCACCTTTTGCAGTTCGGCCCCCTCGGCCTCGGCCTGTTGTGCCAGAAGGACCGCTTGTCTGTCTGAGAATAGAAAGGAACGGCGTACGAAGTAGGAGTCGATTAACTTTGCAACGAACTCTGCCGCCAGATCGCGATCGGAGTTTTCGTAGGAAATGGTAATCACGTTTCCGCTGCGCCCGGAGTCAACATGCAGAGACTGCCAAACCGCGCGGCGGGCCGAAGCCGATTGTTGTCTTTCCCGATTACCGTCCGCGCTATACCCTGAAATGGCGTTGAAAACACTTGCGAACGCTGACCTTAAGAGGCCCGGACCATTGCTTAGCTGAGGGTAAAGCCGCTCAACGCCTATCGAGTTAATGGCCTCGTCAATAACAATTCCGCTCGTCAGGATGGCAACCTCAGCCGACATGTAAGCGTCGCGGTCCATCGAGGACTGAAATGAATTGTTGTTCGTACCGACTACGCTGCGAGAGGCGTAATCATCGGACAGAAAAACGAGCAGATTTGCATTTGTTCGGTATCGAGAGGGCGTCTTTCCGACGACCACAAGCGTCATGCTAACAATAGCCAGTGACGCCAATATCGCCAAAAGCCAATATCTCTTGGGAATCAAAAACAGAGACCAGCCAGAACTTCCCTTTGTCCGCACTCTTCGAATGACGGTTGCGTCAACGTGGTTCATCCGCGGGACCCCCATGTAATTGATACGCCTAAAAAAGAAAAACGGATGTGGACCGTAATCTATTCAGGGTCGACTGCGACTTGATATATCAAATATAATTGAAAATCCGCCGATGACGGAAGCAAAAATAAATCGATATAACTAATCACAACCATTTAGATTGTTATTTTTTGAAATTGCAACAGTAATTTTGTGAATTTATTTTGAAAAATGAAGTAAAAAAATAAAATTTTATGCAATAGGTGTGTAGTCGATTAATTTTTAATCATTAATGAGATTTATATAGGCGTGAATCATAATTTATAGGCACGTATTTCATTTTTTAACTGTTGTGAAATATCGAATTTTTATGCAGTTACGACAATGTTATTCGGTTCCGTCCTCGGTATTGTTGGCGAATAGAAAATAATATGAAATAACGCTGTAGTGACCATTCTGATCTGGTCGCCGAGACGCTCAAACGTCTTGGCACGAGGGCAAGACGCAATAATCGTTCTAGAAACCTTTACTGTTGGTCAGTTCCGACCACACGGTCAAAGCCAGAATTTTCAAGTCGAACGTAAAAGAGAAGTTCTCAATGTAATAGAGGTCCGAATAAAGCCGAGCTCTTGCCTTGAACGCTTTGTCCGTCGGCCCTCTAAGCCCTCTCATCTGAGCGAGACCTGTGAGGCCCGGGCGAACGACATGGCGCTTATGGTATTGAGGCACAAGTTCCTCGTAGAGCATGCCCGCGGCTAGCATATTGATGGCATGGCAGCGCGGGCCGACCAACGACATATCACCACAAACTACGTTGAAGAGTTGCGGTAGCTCGTCAAGATTGGTCTTTCGCAGAAACGCCCCGACCCGCGTTATTCTCGGGTCACCGACGACGGTCTGTTGGACACCAGTTGCATCGCATTTGTCAAAGTGCATTGACCGAAATTTGTACACCCTGATCTTTGTGCAATCTTTTCCCCACCGGATCTGCGAAAATAACGGGTTTCCTTTACTTTCAATCCGTATTGCAATTGCTATGAGGATCAGCAACGGCGCCAGAACCAAAATACCAAAACCTGCGCCAAGAACATCGAGCATGCGCTTCAAGATCAGGTCGACTTGTTTTGTTGGCTTTATACCCGCGATTTCAGCACATGCACTCTGCTTCGATCCCAGATCTGCAAGCGCTTCTGCGTCGCGGTCAAATATACCCGTGTTACGAACCGCTCTCTCGGCATATATCATGTCGATTTCCCCTGCATACCCACCCGCACATTATAAAAAGCGATGAATTCGTCGACAGGTTTCAACGAACGTTAAAGAAATATTAACTTTGTTGAAAAAATCTATAAGTCAATTGGTGCGATGCAGCAACTGTCTTTTTCTGTAATATTATATTATGATTAATTTAGGTTGGGCTGTGGAGAATATGGCATCGAAAGCGTCAGTAGAGGAGAGTCTCCTCATTCGGCGATGCACGCGGAAATTTGAGAAATGCTGGAGTTTTAGCGTGTTGAATATGCAATCAAAATAGACACCAAATGGATATCAAGGGAATAATTGCTGATTGGCCTCTGCATAGGTTTGGAAGTCCGCTCTATAGAATGCACCAGAGACGCTATATTGATATTGGGCCAGTATTCCGGGAGAAAGTCAGATTTTCTTGCTGAACGAAATTGCAAAATTGTCAACATATTGTTTTGTAAGGGTGATTTTTTTGTGGACACACTGAGTGTGGTGCGCTGATCGGTTTACCCAGGGTTGGTAAGCCGGTAACTTCCCCAGATACGGAAATTTCGGGGATTCTCCCACACGATGTCCAGCCGGTTGAGATATCTGATAGCCGCCATTCTGATCTCACTCACTTTGTGGGCTATTCTGATAATCGGCGTGCTTTGGGCTGTGAATTGGCTGGGATGAATATGCCTATACACAGTAAGGCAACGTTGGTTCACCGCGGACTGTAATTTTGCAGCGCTGATGATGACAACTGGCTGTGCGCGTCAACGGGATCATCGGTGGAAATCGGTCGACTATGTCCGATTGCGCCTGGGACGTCCTCGTTGCCGTATCCCCACGAAGCCTCGAATTTCTTCAAGTCAGGGCCGGTGGGGTTTGCATCCAGGCTACTGTCTCAAGCCGATGTCGTGGAAATCACCGGCGGTTCGTTTATCGATCAATGACCACCGCCCTTTCAACGGCGAATGGTGGAACGCATCCGTGAATGCCGTTAATCTCGACAAAACGCCAGACTCGTCGCTAGAATGGTGTCGGGCAGTTGGGAGGCTTGCCCAAGGGAGAGTAGCCTCACGCTACAGTTTTTGAGCTGCTTGTGCATCGCACCAGCGGAGCCTCCGTTTTGAAGGGTTGTAGTGACCGCAATGACGGATTTTGCCGGTTGGTTTACGTATAGTCCGATCCTCGTCCTGCTCTCGGTGGTGGTGGCGATCCAGGCAGGCTATGTTGGCATCAATCTGGCACTTCTCATACCTACAGCCTTTGCCAATCGGCGTCGTCTTCTCATCGCGGGCTCAGCCTTGACGCTTGCGGTCGGTATCTGGAGCATGCACTTCATCGGCATGTTGGCGGTTAGAACGTCAATCACCATCAATTATGCCGTCCTTCCGACACTGCTTTCATTCCTGATTTGCGGTCTTGTCACCGGTGTTGCCGTCTATCTGGCCAGCCTGCGCTCGCATCTCCTTCTGGTGGCTGCTGCCGTTTTGATGGGCCTCGGCATCACAACGATGCATTACGTCGGCATGATCGCTGTACATTCGGTCATGCACCTGACCCACGATCCGGCCTATGCGATCGCCAGCATAGCCATTGCAATCGCTGCGTCCGGCCTCACCCTCTGGCTTGCCTTTTCTGCTGATCGCCGGCCGCCACTGTTTCTCTGTGCACTCGTGTTCGGCTGCGCCGTTTCCGGCATGCACTACACGGCGATGGTGGGAACGACGCTGCATATGGCAACAGCGCAGGCTGCGACTGCAAAGTCCCTGATCTCCAGCGACATACTGGCCACCATCGTCAGTGTCGTCGCCTGTTCGATCTCGGCAGTTTTCATGCTGGCGCTGGTTCCGGCCGGGGCAAAAGATGCATCGAGCGACAGCGTTCAAACGCCGTCAGAGACGACATCAGCCCCGGAAGGTCTGGCCGAAGCCGATCTGCTGCTTCCGATGGAGAAGAACGGCAAGCGTTTCCACATTGCCTCGGATGAAATTGCATCGGTTCATTCCAACGCCCACTACACCTATATATTCAACGGTCGTGACGATCTTTTTTGCCCCTTGTCCATTACAGATATTGCTGCCCGCCTGCCCGAGGCGATGTTCCCGCGCACGCATCGCAGCTATATCGTCAATTTGTCATTCGTAGCCCGCATCAAGAAATCCGGTGACGCGGGCGTCGCCGAGCTGGATACGCCCGTGAGGCGAACAGTGCCTGTCAGTCGATCGAGACTCGCAGCTCTGCGTGATGAACTCGCCGCTTTCAAGGCATCTGCAAAGGGTGCAGCGACCCTGGAAGGGTAGGTCAGTTATTCTGACGCAGTTCGTGCAAACAGCCACGCATTTCGTGCAGAATTGTGCGTTTGGTGCTCTTGTTCTTGTCTCAGCACGATGATCGACGCCTGCTCATGGAGAGCGCAGAGACGAGGTCTTTTGGAGTGGGGCCTTGCCGAGCGTGAAAATGCTTTGGGAGGAGCTCACGATGATACCAGGGTCATTCGATTACCATCGGCCAACGACGGTCGAGGGTGCTGTGGCATTGCTTCAGAAACTCGGTGAGGACGCACTGCCCCTTGCTGGTGGCCATAGCCTGATACCTATGATGAAGACACGGTTGGCAGCGCCGGATCATCTGGTAGATCTCGGTGCAGTCGAGGGGCTGCGCCAGATCGATCATGTGGGTAATGAGGTCATCATCGGAGCGATGGTGACCCAACATGCCGTCATCCATTCCTCGCAGCTGGCCGATCTGGTTCCTCTCATGCGTGAGACCGCTCTGGTCATCGCCGACCCTCAGATCCGATACAAGGGCACAATTGGCGGCAATTGCGCAAATGGTGATCCGGGCAACGATATGCCGGCTCTGATGCAGTGTCTGAACGCCCGTTACACTTTGACGGGCCTGAGCGGCACACGAGAGGTCGCGGCGCGCGACTTCTATTTCGGTGCCTATGACACTGCGCTTGAGCCCGGCGAAATATTGGTATCGGTTTCCATTCCCGTTCCGCCCCTCGGGCATGGTTATGGCTATGAAAAGCTCAAGCGAAAAGTGGGAGACTATGCGACAGCGGCGGCGGCCGTGGTGATCACGATTGAAGGGGGCACCTGCACCAGCGCTTCCATCGGCCTCACCAATGTTTCGGAAACGCCGCTATGGGCGCAAGAGGCTGCGCAAATTCTGCTTGGCACCACGCTTGACGAGGCAACTGTCGCAAAGGCGGTTGCTGCAGCCGAAGCGATTACCAATCCAGCCTCCGATATGCGCGGACCTTCGGAATACCGCACCAAGATGGCCGGCATCATGCTGCGCCGGGCACTCGAGAGGGCAAAGACCCGCGCCAAGGGTTGAGGGGAACATCATGACGAAATCGCATATCAAGGTCACTATCAATGGCAAGGATATCGAGGCTCTCGTCGAGCCGCGGACATTGCTCATCCACTTCCTGCGCGAGCAGCAAAATCTGACAGGTGCCCATATCGGCTGCGATACCGGCCATTGCGGTGCCTGCACTGTCGACATGGACGACACGTCGGTCAAAAGCTGCATGACCTTTGCCGTCCAGGCAGATGGCTCGGCCATTACCACAATCGAGGGCGTCGCGAATGCCGATGGAACGCTGAGCGCGCTGCAAGAAGGTTTCCGCATGATGCACGGCCTGCAATGCGGTTATTGCACGCCGGGAATGATCTTGCGCGCGCATCGCCTGCTTGAGGAAAACTCTGACCCCACCGAAGACGAAATTCGCAACGGTATCGCCGGCAATCTTTGTCGTTGCACCGGCTACGTCAACATCGTCAGGGCCATCCAGTATGCGGCGACCAAGATCAACGGAACACCGTTTCAGGAGGCTGCAGAATGAACGAGCAAGTCAAGATCGATCAGGATCGCGCCGAACGGACCGAAAAACTGCAGGGCATGGGATGCAAGCGCAAGCGCGTTGAAGATATCCGTTTCACTCAGGGCAAGGGCAATTATGTCGATGATCTGAAGCTACCGGGCATGGTGTTCGGTGATTTTGTCCGTTCGCCTCACGCTCATGCCCGCATCATCAGTATCGATACCTCACGCGCCAAAGCGCTGCCCGGTGTGATCGCGGTTCTAACCGCTGCCGATCTAAAGCCGCTTGGCCTGCATTATATGCCAACCCTTGCGGGCGACGTACAGGCAGTCCTGGCGGAAGAAAAAGTGCTGTTTCAGAACCAGGAGGTGGCCTTCGTCATCGCGGAGGACCGGTATATCGCGTCGGATGCAACAGAACTCGTCGATGTCGTCTATGAGGCGCTGCCGTGTATTGTCGATCCATTCAAATCCATGCTTCCGGATGCGCCCATCCTGCGCGAAGACATCAAGGACAAGATGGTCGGCGCGCATGGGCCACGTAAACACCCGAACCATATCTTTGAGTGGCAAATAGGCGACAAGCAGGCGACCGACGACGTTTTTGCCAATGCCGATGTGACCATCAAGGAAATGCTGGTCGATCACCGCACGCATCCGTCGCCGCTGGAGACCTGCCAGTCTGTCGCCTCGTTTGACAAGGTCAAGGGCGAACTGACGCTTTGGGGCACATTCCAGGCACCGCATGTCATCCGCACAGTCGTCTCGCTGATCTCGGGTCTACCTGAACACAAGATCCATGTTGTAGCGCCGGATATCGGCGGCGGATTTGGCAACAAGGTCGGCGCCTATGCCGGCTATGTCTGCTCGGTGGTCGGCTCGATCGTGCTCGGTGTGCCGGTCAAATGGGTCGAGGACAGGATGGAAAACCTCTCCACCACTTCCTTTGCCCGCGACTACCACATGACCACCGAACTGGCCGCCACCAAAGAAGGCAAGATCCTCGGCATGCGCGTGCATGTGCTGGCAGATCATGGCGCATTCGACGCCTGCGCCGACCCGTCCAAGTGGCCGGCCGGCTTCATGAACATCTGCACGGGCTCCTATGACATCCCGGTGGCGCATCTGGCGGTCGACGGTGTCTATACCAACAAGGCGTCAGGCGGTGTCGCCTATCGCTGTTCGTTCCGGGTGACCGAGGCGGTGTTTGCCATTGAGCGAGCCGTCGAAGTGCTCGCCCACAAGCTCGGCATGGATGCAGCCGAACTCCGCATGAAAAACTTCATCAAGGCCGAGCAGTTTCCCTATCACTCGGCGCTCGGCTGGGAATACGACAGCGGCGATTATCATACAGCCATGCAGAAGGCGATGGACACCATCGGCTACAAGCAGTTGCGTGAGGAACAGGCAAAAAAGCGCGAAGCCTTCAAGCGCGGAGAAACCCGCGAACTCATGGGCATCGGCATTTCCTTCTTCACAGAAATTGTCGGTGCCGGGCCGGCCAAGAACTGCGATATCCTCGGTATCGCGATGTTCGATTCCGCTGAGATCCGCATCCATCCGACCGGCTCGATCATCGCCCGAATGGGCACCAAGAGCCAGGGGCAGGGGCATGAGACCACCTATGCCCAAATCATCGCCACGGAACTTGGCATTCCAGCAGATGACATCATGATTGAGGAGGGCAATACGGATACTGCGCCGTATGGTCTTGGTACCTATGGCTCGCGCTCGACCCCGGTCGCCGGCGCTGCAACCGCAGTGGCTGCGCGCAAGATCAAGGCCAAGGCACAGATGATCGCTGCCCATATGCTGGAAGTGCATGAGGATGATCTGGAATGGGATATCGATCGCTTCAAGGTCAAGGGTTTGCCGGAAAAGTTTAAGACCATGAAGGAAATTGCCTGGTCGGCCTATAATTCCCCGCCGCCAAACATGGAGCCGGGTCTGGAGGCAGTAAACTATTACGAGCCGCCTAATATGACTTATCCATTCGGGGCCTATTTCTGCGTTATGGATATCGACGTTGATACGGGTGTCGCCAAGACGCGCCGCTTCTACGCGCTCGATGACTGCGGTACGCGCATCAATCCCATGATCATTGAGGGTCAGGTGCATGGCGGGCTGACAGAGGCGTTTGCCTGCGCAATGGGTCAGGAGATCCGTTATGATGAGACGGGTAATGTCATGGGTGCTTCGTTCATGGACTTCTTCCTGCCAACGGCGGTGGAGACGCCCAAATGGGAAACCGACTTTACCGTAACGCCGTCCCCACATCACCCGATTGGGGCCAAAGGTGTCGGTGAAAGCCCACATGTGGGCGGCGTGCCGTGCTTCTCCAATGCCGTCAACGATGCCTATGCCTTTCTCGACGCCGGTCACATCCAGATGCCGCATGATGCCTGGCGCCTCTGGAAGGTGGGTGAGCGGCTGGGGTTGCACGGCTAGGACGGCGAAGAAAATGGCGGTCACACTTCCACAGGACCAGATTGCCACCGATATGGCTGCGGTCGGGTATATTCCCGACCGTGATCTGGCAACCGCCTTGTGGCTCATGAACAGCCTCAGTCGTCCCTTGCTGCTTGAGGGCGAGGCGGGCGTTGGCAAAACCGAGGTCGCGCGGGCTCTGGCTGTGGTCCACGATACCAAGTTGATCCGGTTGCAATGCTATGAGGGGCTGGATCAGAGCTCGGCGCTTTATGAGTGGAATTATCAGCGGCAATTGCTGGCCATCAAGGCACGCGAGGGGCTCAACGCCAACGAGGTCGAAGACGAGATATTCTCGGAAAAATATCTGCTCGAGCGGCCGCTGCTGGCGGCAATCCGCCAGCCGAAATCGCCGGTCCTGTTGATCGACGAGGTCGACCGCGCCGATGAAGAATTCGAAGCCTTTTTGCTGGAGCTGTTGTCTGATTTCCAGGTCTCTATTCCGGAACTTGGAACAATCACAGCGCGGACTATTCCGCTGGTGATCCTGACGTCAAACGGCACGCGAGAGCTCTCTGATGCGCTACGTCGCCGCTGTCTCTATCACTATGTCGATTTTCCCGATGTCGATCGTGAGGCCCGGATCATCCTGTCACGTCTGCCCCGGATCGATGCGGCGCTGGCCCTTCAGATTGCCACCATGGTCAACGAGATCAGGAAAGAAGATCTTAGAAAGGCTCCGGGGGTTGCCGAGACGCTGGATTGGGCAGCAACGCTTGCCGGTCTGGACATCCGCCATCTGAAAGACGAGCCGGAAGCCATCTTTGAAACCATGATGTGCCTGATCAAGACCGCAGAGGACAAGGCACGGATGACCCGTCAGGTGTCGGATCGACTTTTGGGCAAGGTGGCATGAGATGAGCGTGGTGCGAAAGTCAGATGCTGATCTGGGCGAAATGATGCGGGAAAAGCTATCGGGCTTCGTTTCGGCGCTGCGCGACAACGGTTTTGTCATTGGCCTGGCCGAGACGTGTGATGCCCTCGGTGTTATGAGCGGCGTCAGCGTGGCACGTCCTTCACAGTTTCGCCCGGCACTTCGTGCATTGTTCTGCAGCCGGCATTCGGATTGGCAGAAGTTTGACGAGATCTTCGACGCTTGGTGGTTGGTACGTGGCATGAAGTCCGCCACCCGGATATCAGGCGCGCCGCAAAAGGCACCCATTGGTCTGCAGGCGGTCGCAGCCGGAAACCGAGGACTGGGGGACAACCAGAATGCCGACCATGTCGAGCGCAGCGAAGGAGGCGGACAGACAGACACCGGGCAGTCAAAACGAGAGGGGGCCTCGCGCACCGAACTCTTGACCGGAACCGATTTTAGGCATTTGACCGACCCAAACGATCTGGCGGCCGCGCACGAGTTGGCTGCGAGGCTGGCGCACGAGATGCGGGCACGCCTGACGCGGCGCCTGAGGGTGCGTCGCAAGGGCCAGCGGCTCGATCTCAGACGCACCATTCACAAGAGTATCGCCCATGGCGGCACGCCGATGGAACTCGTCCGTCGAAAGCGAAAGGACAAGCCGCTGAAGCTTGTCGTCCTGCTGGATGCATCAGGCTCGATGAGCCTATATTCGGCGGTGTTCCTGCGTTTCATGCATGGGGTGCTGGACGCATTTTCGCAAGCCGAGGCCTATATTTTTCATACAAGGCTGATTCATATCTCGCCCGCATTGCGTGAGCGTGACCCGCAGCGATCAGTGGAGCGGATGTCGCTGATGGCGCAGGGAACCGGAGGTGGCACGCGGATCGGTGAGAGCCTGGCGACGTTCAACAGGTGGCATGCCAAACGCTGCATCCATTCGCGTACTTGCGTGATGATCGTCTCCGACGGTTATGACACAGGCTCTGGTGAGGTTCTCGCTGCCGAAATGCAGGCCCTTCGGAGACGATGCCGGCGGATCGCCTGGTTGAATCCCATGATCGGCTGGCAGGACTATGCGCCGGAAGCGGCAGGCATGAAGGCCGCGCTTCCTTTCGTGGACCTCTTCGCGCCGGCTCACAATCTTGAAAGCCTGAATGCACTTGAACCCTATCTGGCGAGGATTTGATCATGCCCGAACCGGACGATATTCTCGATCTGGCCGCGCAAACCAGAGCTCGTGGCGAGCCTTTTGCGATCGCAACGGTGGTACGCACTGTTTCTGTGACGGCAGCCAAGGCCGGAGCCAAGGCAGTCTTGCTTGCCGATGGCACCATATCGGCTGGCTGGATTGGTGGCGGTTGCGCGCGCGGCGCCGTGCTCAAGGCGGCTGCTGAGGCCATTCGCGATGGTCAGCCACGCCTTGTCAGCATCCAGCCGGAAAACTTGCTGGAGATGCAGCAGGTGCATTCGGGTGAATTGCGCGACGGCGTTTCCTATGCCCGCAACATGTGCCCTAGCCAGGGAACGATGGATGTGTTTGTGGAACCGGTTCTGCCGCGCCCACATCTGACTGTGCTCGGCGCCTCGCCCGTGGCGGCAGCCCTTGCCGATATTGCCCACCGGATGGGCTTTTTCGTCACCGTATGTGCTCCGGCCTCCGACCACTCTGCCTTTTCGGTCGCCGATCGCTTGGTTGATGGCTTCGAACCGCCGAAAGACGGCGCGCGGCATTGCTTCGTTGTCATCGCTACACAGGGGCGAGGGGATGGCACGGCTTTGAAGGCCGTCCTCGGTATGGAGACCCGCTACACCGGCTTTGTTGGCTCACGCAAGAAATTCGCAGCCATGCGACGCGATCTCGAAGCCGAGGGCCTCGACGTCAGGTCGATGGATGGGATGCGATCACCAGCAGGACTCGATCTCGGTTCCATCACGCCCGATGAAATTGCCTTTTCGATTGTCGCAGAGATGATTGAAATCCGGCGGCGCGGACAAAGAAATACGTAAAGGGAGAACAGCCATGGATATGAACGGGTCACAACGCATAGAAGCGTCGCGAGAGACCGTTTTTGCAGCACTGAATGATGTCGACGTCCTGCGTCAATGCATACCGGGCTGCGAAACCATCGAGAAGACATCCGACACGGAGATGGTTGCCAAGGTGACCCTGCGCATCGGCCCGGTTAAGGCGAGCTTTTCCGGCACTGTCACCTTGTCCGATCTGGATCCTCCGAACGGGTACACGATCTCGGGCGAGGGTTCGGGTGGCATGGCCGGCTTTGCCAAGGGTGGAGCGGACGTTACGCTTGAGGCGGACGGCGAAGCCACCCTCCTGCATTATAAGGTCAAAGCCGAAATTGGCGGAAAGCTTGCGCAGATGGGAAGCCGGTTGATCGATAGTACGGCAAAAAAGCTGGCCGGTGACTTCTTTACCAAGTTCAGCAACATCGTCGGACCACAAGCGCCTGTTGATGCGCCGCCGGAAGAAGCAAAGGAAAAGGGCTGGATCGGCCGCATCCTTGGGACCGGCGCCGCAGCCTTTCTCATCGTCGCCGTTACACCAAATCTGTGCTGCATCACTGGCGGGCATTCCGCCATGGCAAACGATATGATGATACTCTCGATCTGCACATTGACCCCGGTGCTCTGACGGGGAGCCATAAAGCCTCCAAGGCAACCAAACCTATGATGACCGCGATTGCGGCCTGGTTCCCAGGGATATCCTTGTATGCGCCGATCTCGAGACGTCCGTTTTAACCGAAGTCGATGTCCCCGCCATCTCTTCGAGCAGCCGTATATGACTCGAAGTTACATCTACCGTTCTGTTTGGCAGTCCGCAGGCTTGCATAGGGTGGTTCTGGTAGATGCAAATCACGAATGCATGCTGATGAGATGGCCTGTGCTCTCGCTCTCATTGCTGAAGACGATCCGCGGTTGATACGATTCCGACAAAATCTCGGGCCAGGCATCGGTGATGGCCAACGACGAGAGCGTTATAAAAAATCGCAAAAAAATCAACCGCTTACTGGAAGAAGTGGCGGACAGGGTGGGATTCGAACCCACGGTACGCTTTCACGCACACACGCGTTCCAGGCGTGCGCCTTAAACCACTCGGCCACCTGTCCTTACACAGTTCGCGCGGGCCATATTGCGGCGCCGCGACTGGTTCGGCGCGATATATACCGAGGATTCGAATTGGATCAACCGGAATCTGACGGATTTATGAAGTCTCTTCGATAACGCCGTTCGAATCCCGTTGCGAGACGGTTATATTGGGGCTATCTAATGGAGAGTGCGGCATGAGATATCACGACAGGAGTATGTCGATGATCAGATTTGTATTTCGTATGTTCAGTCTCCTGGCGCTTGTTATCGCCGTTGTGGCCGCAACGATGGATTCCATCGAGTCGGTTTCGTCCTCGGATGTGGCGCTCACATCCCTCGCCTCCATCTGGGCGCAATTCAATGATGGCAATTTTTTAGCCTTCAAGGAAGCAGCCAGTGTCGGCCTGCCACTTTGGCTCTGGGATGCAATCCGAATGTGGGTTTTGCCTCAGCCTGCCTTCATTGCATTCTTGATCGTTTCGCTTCTGTGCTGGATGATCGGTTATAAGAAGCCCAATCCTGCCGGGCGCTTCGCAGCATAACGAAGATGTATCAACAGGGTCTCTGCGGGAGGGCAAAGTGTTCCTGATTGACATGTTCAACAAAAAGACCGTCATGCCTACGGCAGAAACGGCCCTTCCCGGACGCAATCTGCCCATACCCACAGCCGAAACACATTTCGTGACAGGCAGGCCGCTTCATGGCCCTGATCCGGATGGAATGGCATCGATATCCCTCGGCATGGGCCACTTCTGGGCAGCCGAACGTCTCCTTTGGCAGAGGCAAGGCGTGTGGGTCACTGTGGCTGGATATCAGGGCGGTTTCACGCCCAACCCGACTGCACAGGAAACGGTGACCGGGCTTACCGGCCATGCCGAAGTGGTAAAAGTCGTCTATGACGCGCAGCTGCTTCCATTGCCAAATCTGCTCAAGATCTTCTTTGAGGGGCATGATCCGACCCAGGGCATGCGTCAGGGCAATGATATCGGCAGCGCCTATCGCTCCGCAGTTTTTGTGGCCAGCGCGCAGGATCGAGACACTGCCGAACGGATGCGAGACGTATATCAGCAGGCGCTCTATCGCGCAGGTCGTACCTCGAAGATCACCACAGAAATTGCTGAAGCACCGATGTTCTACCCCGCCGAAGAGTACCACCAACAGTATCTGGCGAGGAATCCCGCGGCCAATTCAGCGTTGCGCGGCACCGGTGTTGATTGCCCTGTTTTGTGAGGTTGCGATTTACCAGCGTAGCCTTTTCCCACAGCGCTTCGGGAACGCTTGGGCCTGTCAATCGGGACATTTTCGCAAATATTTACCGCATGAAAAAAATCTGGTGAATTTTTGATCGAGCCATGCAAGGATACCGCCATACAGGCTGCCGAGGGGCGTGTCTGGGGACCGTAAGCACGTTCAAAAGCGTGAGGGAGGACCCGAATAAATAATAAGATCAATAGCAACAACAGGGCTGCAAAATGAAGAAAACCCTTTTGAGTATTTTTGCGTTGGCCGCGATGTCGACAACAGCGCTCGCTGCTGACATCAAGCCAGCGCTTGTCTATGGCACGGGCGGAAAGTTCGACAAGTCCTTCAATGAGGCAGCTTATAACGGCGCCGAAAAGTTCAAGGCCGAAACCGGTATCGACTACCGCGATTTCGAGCCGACTGACGATACCCAGGGTGAACAAGCAATCCGCAACTTTGCCTCGCGGGGATACAGCCCCGTGATTGCAATTTCCTTTGCCTGGGCATCAGCTCTGCAGAAAGTTGCTCCGGAATTTCCGGACACCAAGTTCGTCCTCGTTGACGATGTTGTCGACCTGCCAAACGTCAAGTCGATCGTCTACAAGGAACAGGAAGGGTCCTATCTTGTCGGTCTCCTGGCCGGTCTGAAGTCTGAAACCGGCAAGGTCGGCTTTGTCGGCGGCATGGACATTCCGCTGATCCACAAGTTCGAGTGCGGCTATGAAGAAGGCGCACGCGCTGCCAATGCCGATATCGAAGTGTTCCAGAACATGGTTGGCACCACCGGTGCTGCATGGAATGACCCGGTTCGCGCCGGCGAACTCACCAAGAACCAGATCGATCAGGGTGCCGATGTGGTCTATGCGGCAGCTGGCGCTTCGGGCCTTGGTGTGCTGCAGACCGCTGCCGACAACAAGAAGTTCTCCATCGGCGTTGACTCCAACCAGAACTATGTTCAGCCAGGCTCCGTTTTGACCTCGATGGTCAAGCGTGTCGATCTCGCGATCTACAACTCCTTCATGGAAGCCAAGGATGACAAGCTTGAAGGCGGTATGACGTCTCTCGGGGTCAAGGAAGGCGGCGTTGATTTCGCTCTGGACGAACATAACGAAGCACTGATTACGCCTGAAATGAAGGCTGCGGTCGAAAAGGCCAAGGCAGACATCATCTCCGGTGCTGTCACCGTACACGATTACATGACGGACAATTCCTGCCCGAAGTGATTTGACAGGGGCGCAAACCGGGTCAGTTCGGTTTGCGCCCTTTCCATGTCTACAATCCGGAGTGAAGCTGTGAGCCAGGCACCAGCGATCCAACTCATCGACATCGACAAGAAGTTCGGTGCCGTTCACGCAAACAAGAATATCAATCTGACGGTCGCCAAGGGCTCAATCCACGGCATCATCGGCGAGAATGGTGCGGGAAAATCGACACTGATGTCGATTATCTATGGCTTCTACAACGCTGATTCCGGATCGATAGAGATCGACGGAAAACCGGTTAATATCCGCGACAGCCAGTCGGCTATTGATGCCGGTATTGGCATGGTGCACCAGCATTTCATGCTGGTCGAGAACTTTACCGTTCTTGAAAATCTGATGCTGGGCGCGGAGGGGGGAGCTCTTTTGCGTCAAGGCGTTGATCGTGCCCGGGCGGAACTGAAGCGCTTGGCCGATGAATATGAACTCGAAGTCGATCCAGACGCTACGATCGAGGAATTGCCGGTCGGATTGCAGCAACGCGTCGAGATCCTGAAGGCGCTCTATCGTGGCTGTGACATCCTGATTCTCGACGAGCCGACCGGTGTGCTGACCCCGGCTGAGGCCGACCACTTGTTCCGCATTCTCGAAGTGCTGCGCAAAGAGGGCAAGACGATCGTTCTGATCACCCACAAGCTGCGAGAAATCATGGCGATCACCGATACGGTCTCCGTCATGCGCCGCGGCGAAATGGTCGCCACCAGGAAGACGGCTGACACAACCGTGGAAGAACTTGCCGAACTGATGGTCGGACGGCGCGTGCTTCTGCAGGTGGATAAGGGCGAAGCCAAGCCAGGCGATGTCATGTTATCGGTGAGGAACCTGACCGTGAAGGATGGTCGGGGTGTCACCATGGTTGACAATGTATCCTTCGATGTGCGTTGCGGCGAGATTGTCGGTATCGCGGGCGTCGCCGGCAATGGACAGAGCGAGTTGCTGCAGGCGATCACCGGTATCCGCAAGCCGGTATCGGGCGAAATTCTGATCAATGGCGAGCCGGTAACCGGTTTCGATCCGGCCAGACTTCGCCAACTGGGTCTCGCACATATTCCCGAAGACCGGCACCATATGGGGCTTGTTCTGCCCTTCGAGGAGGCCGAGAATGCCATTTTGGGTTATCATCGGGACGAGCGATACGGGCGTGGCCCGATGCTTGACCCCGATGCGGTGCGCAAAGCCGCAGAAGCCGAGATCGAGAAATATGATATCCGTCCGCCTAATGCGCGATTGAAGTCGGCCAATTTTTCCGGCGGCAATCAGCAGAAAATCGTAGTTGCACGTGAAATCGAACGCGATCCGAGCCTTTTGATTGTTGGTCAGCCGACCCGCGGCGTGGACATCGGCGCCATTGAGTTCATCCATCGTCGCCTGATCGAGACGCGAGATGCCGCCAAGGCCATCCTGCTGGTCTCAGTGGAACTCGACGAGATCCGCTCGCTTTCCGACCGTGTTCTGGTGATGTTTGCTGGCAAGGTGGTGGGCGAAACCGGTCCGGAGACCGGTGAGCAGACCCTTGGCCTGATGATGGCCGGTATCGCGGCGTGAGGTTTTTATGAGTAGTTCATCTGTTCCGCTTCCCAATTGGATCAATTACGCCCTCCTGCCGATCATCAACCTGATACTTGCTTTCCTCGTCTCGGGTCTCGTGGTCTGGATTATCGGTGAAAGCCCTCTGGAAGCTCTGAAGCTTCTATTGCAAGGGGCTTTGGGTCGAGGCGAAGGTGTTGGTTTCACACTCTATTATGCGACCAACTTCATTTTCACCGGCCTGTCGGTCGCGATCGCCTATCACGCTGGCCTCTTCAATATCGGCTCTGAGGGACAGGCCTATATCGGCGGCCTTGGTGCCGCATTGGCAGCTTTGGCACTTGATCAATACGTGCCATGGTATGTGACCATGCCGTTTGCGATCGTGGGTGCCGCCGCATTCGGCGCTCTCTGGGCGCTCATCCCGGCTCTGTTGCAGGCAAAGCGCGGCAGTCACATCGTCATTACCACCATCATGTTCAATTTTATCGGCTCGTCGCTGATGGTCTACCTGCTTGTCAACGTGTTGCGTCCCGTTGGAAAGATGGCCCCGGAAACGCGGACCTTTCTTGAAGGTGGACAGCTTCCCAAGCTTAAGGGGCTGATGGAACTATTGGGCATGAAACTGGGGGCCGCACCGTTCAACGTCTCATTCCTGATCGCACTTGTGATGTGTTATCTGGTCTGGCTTTTGATCTGGCGTACCAAGTTTGGCTACGAAATGCGCACCCTTGGCATGTCGCGCTCCGCTGCTGCCTATGCCGGCATTCCCTATGTCCGCACAGTGGTCATCGCTATGCTCTTGTCTGGCGCGTTGGCAGGAATGATGTCGCTCAATCCTGTGCTTGGCGCATCCGCCCGTCTACAGGTTGAATTTGTCAGTGGTGCCGGTTTTGTCGGTATCGCCGTCTCACTGATGGGTCGCAACCATCCGGTTGGCATTGTTCTCGCCGCGATCCTGTTCGGTATCCTCTATCAGGGCGGGGCGGAACTTTCATTCGACATGCCAGCGATCACGCGGGATATGATAGTTGTCATCCAGGGGCTTGTTATTCTGTTCACCGGCGCGCTGGAATACATGTTGCGGCCTGCCATGTCCCGCGCCTACCAACAATTTGCCAAGGGCTGAGGAGAGATCCATGGAGTATTTCGATATCCTCGTCAGCATTTTTGGATCGACCATACGATTGTCCGTTCCGTTAATTTTCACCGCACTTGCCGGTTTGTTTTCGGAACGTGCGGGCATTTTCGATATCGGCCTGGAAGGAAAGATGCTGGCGGCGGCATTCGCCGCAGCATGCGGGGCCTACGTTAGTGGCTCACCCTGGATCGGCCTGTTGTGCGGCATTGGCGTCTCTATCCTGTTCTCGCTATTGCACGGCTTTGCCTCAATCACCAATCGCGGTAACCAGATCGTCTCCGGTGTGGCGCTCAACTTCGTGGCCGCCGGCCTGACCGCCGTTCTCGGTCAGGCCTGGTTTCACCAGGGTGGACGAACGGCTCAGCTTTCTACGGAGGCGCGGTTCTCGCCCATCACGCTTCCCGGCACAGATACCATGCGCGACGTACCGATCATCGGCCCTCTCTATTCCAATGTGATCTCCGGAAACAATATTCTCACCTACCTTGCTTTCGCCGCGGTACCTCTGTCCTTCTGGGTGCTCTATCGCACGCGTTTCGGTCTTCGCCTGCGTGCGGTTGGCGAGAACCCGGGTGCGGTCGACACGGCTGGCATTTCGGTATCGTGGCTGCGCTATCGCGCCGTCATCGTTGCCGGTCTTCTGTGCGGCTTTTCCGGCACTTATCTGGCGATCGCGCAGTCAGCTGCCTTTATCAAGGATATGTCGGCCGGTAAGGGTTACATCGCACTTGCGGCACTGATCTTTGCCAAGTGGAAACCGGTCCCGGTTCTCCTTGCATGCCTGCTGTTCGGATTTCTGGACGCATTGTCGAACTTCATGCAGGGTAAATCCCTGTTCGGCATTGGCGAGATCCCGGTACAGATCTTCCAGGCTTTGCCCTATATTCTGACCTGCGTTCTGCTTGCGGGATTTATCGGTGCTGCCAATCCGCCAAAGGCGGGTGGTGTACCTTATGTGAAGGAGCGCTGACATGGCGAATGACCTGTTTAATGCGGCGCGCGACGCAATGCAGTTTGCCCACGCGCCATATTCCGAGTTTCCCGTGGGAGCCGCCATCCGCGCTGATGACGGTAAGGTCTACACGGGCGCCAATATTGAAAACCTGTCCTTTCCCCAGGGCTGGTGTGCCGAACCAACGGCCATCGGCTGTATGATCATGGGTGGCGGCAAAAGGATCGTCGAGATGGCTGTGATCGCCGAAAAACTGGCGCTCTGCCCACCTTGCGGAGGTTGCCGCCAGAAGATCGCGGAGTTCGCGTCCGCCGATACGAAAATCTATCTCTGCGATGAGGTCGGCACTCAGAAAACCATGACCATGGAAGAGCTTTTGCCTTTTTCCTTCAAGACTGAGCTATTGGGATGAAAACCGTCATAGATCTCCTTGTCGAACGCCTTGAGGGCTTGATGCCGCGCTATGGCATCGTTCTCGGTTCGGGGCTTGGAACACTGGTCGAGGAGGTGAGCAATCCCGTTCGCATACCGTATTCCGAATTGCCCGGCTTCCCCGTAAGCCGCGTCTCCGGCCATGCTGGAGAGGTCGTCGCCGGTACTCTTGGGAAGGAACCGGTGATCATGCTGTCCGGGCGCGTTCACTATTACGAAAGCGGTGATGCCAATGCCATGCGCTATCCGCTGGAAGTGCTCAAAGGCCTTGGCGTCCAGTCCCTGATCCTGACCAACTCTGCGGGATCTTTGCATAATGACCTGCCTCCGGGGTCCGTTATGCAGATCACCGACCATATCAATTTTTCCGGCTATAATCCGCTGATTGGCGAAGAAAGCGACAACCGTTTCGTCGGGATGACCGCCGCCTACGACACTGAACTGGCCGATGCCATGCGTCGTGCTGCGGCCACCGTCAGCGTTCCGCTCCGGCGCGGGGTCTATATGTGGTTTTCCGGCCCGAGCTTCGAAACACCGGCTGAAATCCGCATGGCGCGTATCCTGGGCGCCGATGCAGTCGGCATGTCCACGGTACCGGAAGTGATCCTGGCTCGCTTTTTGGGGCTGCGTGTTGCTGCCGCATCGGTTATTACCAATTTTGGAGCCGGGATGACGGGCAGCGAGCTGAGCCATGAAGAGACAAAAGACATGGCCCCCATTGGTGGGAAAAGACTCGCCGCCATCCTTACGACGATGATATCGGGTGGAGGAAGCAGCCGTGGACATTCATGAATTGCGGGAGACTGCGGCCATCGCGCTCAGCCTGCTTGACCTCACAAATCTGAAGGACGACTGCACGCCAACTGCCATCGACGCGCTGTGCAACCGGGCGATCACAAGCCATGGCAGTACCGCGGCAATCTGCATCTGGCCCCGCTTCGTGTCGCACGCGCGCTCGGTGCTCGGATCTGCCAGTCCGGTGAAGATCGCGACGGTCGTCAATTTTCCCTCCGGAAACCTGAGTGTAGATGCGGTTGTCGCCGAAACGGAAAAGGCCGTTTCAGATGGTGCCGACGAGATCGATCTGGTTATTCCGTATACCGCCTTGCTGGCTGGTGACGAAGCAGCGGTTGAAGCCATGGTGAAAGCCGTACGCCAGGCCTGCCCGCATCCTGTTCTTCTAAAAACGATACTTGAAACAGGTGAGATCAAGACGGCTTCGCTGATCCGGCGCGCATCCGAGATCGCGATTTCGGCTGGCGCAGATTTTATCAAGACCTCCACCGGCAAGGTGCAGGTTAACGCGACCCTCGAAGCCGCCGATATCATGCTGCAGGCGATACGCGACAGCCGCAAGACTGTCGGCTTCAAGCCGGCAGGAGGCGTGTCCAGCGTCGCTGATGCCGCGCTCTATATCCGGCTCGCTGAAACGATCATGGGCGAGGGCTGGGTCATGCCATCCACATTCCGCTTCGGTGCATCGGGCCTTCTGGACGACATTCTGGCTGTTCAGGAGAATGGAAAGCCTTTGGCCAAAGCCGCGGGATATTGAGCCGGATGAATCCGCAGGAAGTCATCCGCCGCAAACGAGATGGTGCTGAACTTGGTGCCGCCGAGATATCGTCGTTCATCGCGGCCCTTGGGGAAGACAAGTTGTCAGAAGGGCAGATTGCAGCCTTTGCCATGGCGGTCTTCATTCGAGGTATGACTTCGGGCGAAACGGTGGCTCTCACCACGGCCATGCGCGATTCTGGCGATGTTCTGCAATGGGAGGGGATTGGCAAACCAGTCGCCGACAAACATTCGACGGGCGGTATCGGTGACAATGTCTCCCTGATGCTCGCACCCATCGTTGCTGCTTGCGGTCTGGCGGTGCCAATGATTTCGGGACGGGGCCTCGGGCACACCGGCGGTACACTGGACAAACTGGAAGCGATCCCCGGTTACAACATCGTCCCGGATGCCGCGCTCTTTCGACGTACCGTTGCCGATGTCGGTTGCGCAATTATCGGTCAGACCGGCGATCTCGCACCAGCGGATCGTCGCCTCTATGCTGTCCGAGATGTTACTGCCACTGTCGAATCCATCTCCCTTATTACGGCCTCCATCCTGTCTAAAAAGCTTGCAGCGGGTCTCGAGACCCTGGTCCTCGACGTCAAGTTTGGCAATGGCGCCTTCATGCAGAAAGTGGAAGAGGCGGAAGCTCTCGCGCAGTCGTTGGTTGATGTCGCCACCGGCGCCGGAATGAACACCTCTGCCTTGCTGACCGATATGAGCCAACCTCTGGCAGATGCAGCCGGTAACGCCGTCGAAGTGATCAACTGCGTCCAGTTCCTGAAAGGGGAGAAGGCCGGGACGCGACTTGAAACTGTGGTTCTGGCGCTTGGCGCACAGATGCTGGTCAATGCAGGTGCAGTCGCAAGCCTGGATGAGGCGGAAAAGAAATGCAGGGCAGCACTGGCCAATGGTCATGCTGCCGATTGCTTCGGCAGAATGGTTCACACACTGGGTGGACCAGCAGATCTGATGGAACGACCCGAACGCTATATCGTGGCAGCGCCCATCGAAATTCCGGTACTGGCTCAAAGCGATGGCTGGCTATCGACCTGTGACACGCGAGGTCTCGGCATCTCCGTGGTCGATCTCGGGGGCGGTCGCCGGCGACCAATGGATAGTATTGATCATCGTGTAGGGTTGAGCAGGCTCGTTCCGCTGGGGACAAAAGTCGACAAGGGTGACCTCATTGCCACCGTTCACGCATCCGATCGTGAGAGCGGAGAAAGAGCGGCACAGTCGGTCCTTACGGCTTACGAGATTGCCGAGCGAGAGCCCGAAGCGATGCCGCCGGTTCTAAAGACGATCGGATAGCGCTTACTTGGTGCCGTACATCCGGTCGCCGGCATCACCAAGGCCCGGCACGATATACCCCAATTCATTCAGATGGCTGTCTATAGAGGCCGTATAGACCTGCACATCCGGATGCGCTTCGCGGAAGTTCTTGATCCCCTCAGGGGCAGCCAGAAGACAAAGGAAACGAATGTTTTTCGCCCCGCGCTCCTTGAGCTTGTCGACGGCGGCAATCGATGAATTGCCGGTGGCCAGCATGGGGTCAACGATGATCACGAGCCGTTCGTCCAGATTTTCCGGAGCCTTGAAGTAATATTCGACCGGCTGCAGCGTTTCATGGTCGCGGTAAACGCCGACATGTGAAACACGCGCCGCGGGAACCAGTTCCAACATGCCTTCCAGCAAACCGTTGCCCGCGCGAAGAATGGATGCAAACACCAGTTTCTTGCCCTCGAGAATCGGCGCGTCCATCTCTGTCATCGGCGTTTCGATACGCTCGACCGTCAGTTCCAGGTCACGGGTCACTTCGTAGCAAAGCAGTGTGGAGATTTCGCGCAGCAGTCGCCTGAAACTGGATGTGGACGTGTCTTTGCGCCTCATGATCGTCAGTTTGTGCTGTACGAGCGGATGATCGATTACTGTGACGCCGTCCATGGAGTGAGCCTCTTTGCTGTGAACTCTTTGGTTCGTTTTTTCATGGCGCAGAGCATTTAAGCAAGTGCCGTATCGGCTTTTAGCGCATCATCCCCAACTGGGGCAGCTAAAGTTGTGCCAAAAGGCCAAATCGTGTCTGCTCGTCGACAAATGCAGCCTCAATCGCGGTGCGCGTCATCGCATTGATATCCTGGTCCGAAAACCCCATCACGTGCGATGCAATCTCGTATTCTGCTTCAAGCGACGTATGGAAGAACGGGGGATCATCCGAATTGAGTGTGACCTTCACGCCCTTTTCCCACAATGTCCGCAACGGATGGCTGGAGAAATCGGGAAACACACCAAGTGCAATGTTCGACCCTGGACATACTTCCAGTACGGTACCGGTATCAGCAAGGCGCTGAACAAGATCAGGGTCTTCTATTGCCCGAACGCCGTGTCCAATACGGTGCGGACGAATAAGATCGAGCGAGTCTGAGACACTGAAGGCGCCGCAGAGCTCGCCCGCATGGATGGTGAGCCCCAGGCCCGCGTCTCTGGCGATATCGAAAGCCCTGGCGAAATCGGCGACACGCCCCATTCGCTCGTCGCCCGCCATGTTGAAACCGGTGACGAGAGGATGGTCCAGCCGGGCGGCGTAGTTCGCCATCCGGATGACACGTTCAGGGCCGAGATGACGTTCGCCTATGATCACCATGCGCGAGACAATGCCCGCCTTCTCGCGAGCGCGGTCCATTCCGGCCGCAAGCCCCGCGATATAGTCATCCGCACTCAGGCCAACCGTTTCGCCGTGATCTGGCGCAACGAAGAGTTCGCTATAGATGGTGTTGCAGTCGGAAAGCTCCAGGAGATAGGTTTCCGCGAGAAGAGCATAGTCCTCCTCACTCCGGAAAACGGATGATACGGCATCGTAGCATGCGATAAAACTGGTGAAGTCATTCCAGACGTAAGTGCCGTCAGAAACGAAGTCAGAAATGTCCGCGCCGTATTTTTCGGCCTGCAGCAGTGCGAGCTGAGGCGGAGCAGCGCCCTCGATATGGCAGTGCAGTTCCGCCTTCTTAAAATGCTGCGTCACAGGAAGCTCCGCCCGTATCGGCCCGGCGCAATACCGAGATGCGCTGCGACCGTTTCGCCTATATCCGCATATGTGCTGCGAATGCCGACCGCCCGCGACCTGATGCCCGGTCCGAACGTCATGATAGGCACCCGCTCGCGCGTATGGTCGGTGCCGCGCCATGTTGGATCGCATCCGTGATCAGCCGTCAAAAGAACGAGATCTCCTGGTTTCAGCTTGCGGTTCACTTCCGGCAAGCGTCTGTCAAAGGCCTCCAATGCCGCTGCGTATCCGGGAACATCGCGACGATGCCCGTAGAGCATGTCGAAGTCGACGAAATTGGTAAAGACGAGATCTCCGTCTGCCGCTTCATCCATCACCTTGAGCGTTGCATCCATCAAGGCCATGTTGCCATTGGCCTTGATGGTGCGTGTCACACCTTTATGGGCGAAGATGTCGCCGATCTTGCCCACAGCATGCACAGAGCGCTCTGCCTGTGTCAGCCGGTCCAGTAATGTCGGTTCCGGTGGCGGAACCGAAAAATCCTGCCGGTTTCCGGTCCGCTCAAAGCTCTTACTGTCTTCGCCAACAAATGGCCTGGCAATCACCCGTCCTATGTTGAGCGGGTCCAGAAGCTCGCGAACGACCGTGCAAAGAGCCACCAGCTTGTCGAGGCCGAAATGGGTTTCATGGGCTGCGATCTGGAAGACCGAGTCTGTCGAGGTGTAGCAGATGGGTTTCCCGGTCCGCAGATGCTCCTCACCAAGACGAGCGATGATCTCTGTTCCTGAGGCATGACAATTGCCGAGTATTCCCGGGATCTCAGCCTTCTTGCATATCGCTTCCACCAGTTCAGGCGGAAAGGCATCTCCCTCTGCTGGAAAATATCCCCAATCGAATGTCACAGGGGTCCCAGCAATTTCCCAGTGGCCAGAGGGGGTATCCTTGCCATGGCTGATCTCGGACGCAGCGCCGCGAAGGCCGAAAACGCGTTCTGGAACGGGCATGCCAGCCGGATAAAAACCACTGGCTTCTTTGGCGATGTGAAGAAGGCCAAGCGCCGACATATTGGGAAGTTTGAGCGGACCAGATCTCAGCCCTTTTCGATCTCCTGCGCCAGCGGCGCAGAACTCGGCAATGTGCCCGAGAGTGTTTGACCCGTCGTCACCATACTTAAGCGCATCCGACGCGCCGCCGATGCCAAAAGAATCAAGGACGAAAATAAATGCACGCGCCATTGGTCACCCGAAAAGAGGAAGACCGATCTCGTTGCGGTCCACCAGAGGTGCCGATGAATAACGCTTCATACGACACTTGGCAAACGCTGGCATTTTTGCACACGATTCAGCAATCGCTGCAGGAAATCCCGGCGTCACCGACGCGCTGGCGATAATAGTATTCGCGACTGATTGTGATATTTTTGACGGACCTTGAAATGTCAGGCATGAACATCAGCAATTCGTGAGGTACCGAAAGTTCGCTGTGGACCAGGAAGGTTTCGGGATAGAGGAGGTTGCTCGCGAGGCTGACTTCGCTTCCCTTAACATAAGGAGTGCTCCCGTCATTTGCCCAGGACCAAGCGATGGTCGCCTTGTTAGTGGCGCTGATGGTGATGCCCGATATCTTCATTTTGATACCAGTGACGCTATAGGGCGCGAATATGCTTTTCGCCACGTCCTCCATCGTTGCGAGTTCAGCTTTCGTGACGCTCGATTTCTGGCTGATGAGATCAGCGACCACGCTTGCGGAATTGGTCGTCCGCTTGACCGCGCTCAGACCCATCGTGAGTTCGAACGAAGCCAGATAGGTTACAATCAATATTGGTGCGATCAGAGCAAATTCTATGGCGCCTACACCGCTGCAATCGTTGCGGAAGCGCGAAAGCGTAGCCATTGCAATCGATGTAGCGTCGCGAAGTGAACCCTTACACCTGCCTATGAGGCCGGGCGGTTGCTTGAAGAACTGCATCAAGGGTAGTCCTCATTTACGAATGCTGTAGTCTCAACGATGAGGAAATCAGTGGGCCTCGAGCCTTCTTCGGGACGAACGTTCGAGATATAGGGTCTGATGAGATCGGTGATGACATGCCACTTGTAATAGGCCCGCATCATGTTGATCGTGCCTGGTCCACCCGGATTGTAGGCGAATGTCGATGTATCCAGAGGAGCGGAGGTTTCGGACGATGTTCTCGGAATGGCTGTGGGAATGTCCGCGAATGTCTTGAAATTTCTAATGTCCAGGAAAAGTCTCGAGGGCGTATTGATCTCTTCCTGTGTGCAGGAAATCAGGATCGATACCTCATCGCAGAAAGCAGCGCGAAATTGCTTTTCCGTCATGTTGTTATCCCGACCCAGATTGTATGTGATGTTGCCGGTCCGCAGCTCACGCGACATTGTCTGTACTGCGTTCGCGACAAGTTCTTCGCCCCAAAATGCGATGAAGGTCTCAAGTATTGCGAAGATAATCATGAAGTAGGGAATGGCAAGTATCGCAAACTCAATAGCTGCGGCCCCATCGCGCGAGCGGCGAAATTGCCCGGCAAGTTTGCACCATGACGCCATTCTGGTGGCGCGGTAGCCATTCGAGATTTTGGACAGGTTCAGCATCTACACCCCACAAATCAAGGCTTGATGTTAGATCGAAGATGTTGATTTTCCGTTTCCGGTTTTCCTAGAATTGCCACGAAATCGGCAGCCTTGGCTGAGGCAGGGTTTGACCTCAGGGATTGTTTTCAGGCTAGTTCCCGCTCGTGCCGGAACGCTCCGCATGCTGCTCGCAATTTGGTGTGCAAGATAACACCGTACGGCTGGTGGACTTATAAACGCGGACCGTATTTCCCTCGTCGATCGACACGAGAATTCGCTCATCCACGATAGCGTTGCCATCGCTATCCAGCAGAACCAGGTTGGTCGTGCCGAAATTCCGGCCGGTCAGAACAATGGTCTGGGGGTCCGCCACCGTTGCGTCGGCGACGTCCGAATTCCCGACAATGACTTTGCTCACTGCCCGGTCCAGCTTCAATACGCGGGCGTGATCCATGTAGACACGAAGCATGTCCTCCTCTGCCATTGCGGGCATTGCGGACAATAAAAAGGTGGCACATGCACCTGTGGCAAGGGAAATAAAACCGTTGCGAACCAACATCCAGCGCGCCTTCCGGAAACAATACGCTACTTCAGGGAATTCAACGTTATGATGGCTTCGATTGGTGAACGAAGCGTTAAGTGGAGCTAGATGGTTGCCAAATAGGCCAAAGCGAACGGAATGCAGGAAGGATTTTGGCTCTGGCATTGCAAGGTTGAATGGAATCAGATGTCTCGTTGTAATACAGGCCGAAAATTCTGTGCGTCGTAAAAAACAAATTGCACTTTATAGTAGTGTGCCTAAAGCAAGTCGCGCTTTTCGATGTACATGTTTGGAGCAAGTATTCCGCAATTTTCATTGTCCCCTTAGAGGGATTGCCCTGATTTCGGGGTGTTCTCGCAAATATAAACAGTTTCCATTGTGGTCTCATTTACCAATTCTCCCCCAAGCCCACGTTAGTGTTTTGCTAACCGTTTTTCTTAAGCTGATGGCAATGGCCTGCTGTGTAAGGTCCTGGACATCCGAGCAACGGCGAACAGTTGCCGGGAAGTGCTGACCAACATTTGTGGAGTAGGAGAGTAACATGAACAAGATTTTCGCACGTTTTCTTAAGGACGAATCGGGTGCAACGGCCATCGAATACGGCCTGATCGCAGCCCTTATCTCGGTCGCCCTGATCACCGGCGCTGGCGCGCTGGGCACATCGCTGAACACGACATTCAGCAACATCGCGACAAAGATTAAGCCCTGATAGGTTTTGTTGCTAGAAAGTCGCCTTTCCCTTGGAAAGGCGACTTTCTGCTATTTGTCAAAGGTATACGAGAGTAAGCCACCAAACTGAAAGATTTCAGAGAGTGGTTCCCCGGGAAATAAAGTCCCCAGGCCAAGTTCGACAATGCGAGTGCAGCAATGATCGTCAGTGTCATATTTTTGGTGTTTCCGCTTTGTCTGGTTCTTGCCGGTTTGACCGATTTCCTAGAGATGAAGATCCCCAATCGTATATCATTGATACTTCTGGCCTCCTTTCTTTTTCTATGTCCGTTTGTCGGTTTGAGCTGGACAGCATTCGCCATGCATCTTGCAGCCGGTGCAGCGGTATTCACAGCGTGTTTTTTACTTTTCGCCCTCAACGTCATGGGCGGCGGGGATGCCAAATTGCTGACAGCCGCGGCATTGTGGTTTGGAATGGGCATGCCTTTGCTCGATTTTCTGGTGGGCGTTGCCTATATGGGCGGCTTCCTCACGATCGTCATCCTGTTGATCCGGACCCAGTCGTCCACGATCATGGCAATGGGCCTTCCTCTGCCTAATTCAATCTTTGTAGCCAAAAAGATTCCATATGGCATTGCCATCGCTGTTGCGGGTGTCGTGGCATATCCGCAGTCACCTTTTGTTGTCTGGGCTCTCGAGCGCGTTTCCTGAGAAATAGCGTCTTCCGGCAAGAAGAAAGTTTTCGTTAACCACGCCTGTAAGGGTCCGGTTAACCATTATTATACCAATTCCTGATCATTCTGATGCCGACAATTCTGTTGAGTCCCTCAAGGATCGATCATGAAACCCGCCCGCATCATAATTCTCGCTATTGCCGTTCTGGCGGCCGGTCTTGCCGGATTGCTGGCTATGCGCCTTACCGGCAACGACCAAGTGATCGTGCAGCAGGCGGAGTCGGTGATCAAAAAGGAACCCACGGTCGACGTGCTGGTGTCCGCAGAAAATCTTCCAGTCGGATCGCGTCTGAACGAAAAGTCCATGCGGTGGATGGCTTGGCCAGAAGGCGATCTTGTCGACGGCTTCATCACCAGCTCGACACGTCCTCAAGCCCTTGATGAACTGAAGGGTGTTGTCGTTCGTCTGCCAATGTTCGAGGGCGAACCGGTCCGCATGGAAAAAATCGCAGATTCATCTGATCGGATCATGTCTGCTCTTCTCCCTGCGGGCAAGCGAGCAGTGGCCACTGAGATTTCGGTCGCCACTGGAGCAGGTGGTTTCATTCTTCCCAACGATCGGGTCGACGTGATCATGGTTCGCCGCGGTGATGGCTCGAATTATCTCACCGAGACTGTCCTGACCAATGTGCGCGTACTCGCGATTGATCAGCAGATCCAGCAGAAGGAAGACGGATCGAAATCCGTCGTGGGAACAACAGCCACGCTCGAACTGACACCAGACCAAACCAAGGTGATCACTGTTGCACAACAGATGGCTGACAGGCTTTCGCTTGCCCTTCGATCCGTTGCCGACGCGCAGGAAGCAGATACTTCCGCGGCTGACTATCTCTTGAGCGGAGATACAGGATCACCGTCGATCCAGATCATCAAGTCTGGCGAAGTGGTCAAGTCGACGGATGAGAAGGCGCCATCGAGATGAGCGGAGACAGAAAAGTGCGTTGCTTGAAAAAACGAATTCGAAGCTCATTGGTCGGCGGAATTTCCGTCAGTCTTATGGTATCAGGCGTGCCGTTCAGCGCAGTCGCTCCAGTGCTGGCACCGTCTGTCGCTGTAGCCGCATCCCAAAGTGTTGTTAGGATCGCTGAATCAGGTCCCGGCGCACGCCGCACAATCAAGCTTGGTCTGAACAAAGCTTTGGTCGTCGATCTTCCAGAAGATGCGCATGATATTCTCGTTGCGGATCCTACGATGGCAGATGCGGTGACGCGCACGTCGCGACGAATTTACCTCTTCGGAAAAGCGGTTGGGCAGACCAACATCTTTATTTTCGGTTCCGCAGGGCAGGAGATTGTCAGTCTCGATATCGAGATCGAGCGAGATGTCGCAGGCCTTCAGGACAACCTGCGCCGCTTCATTCCGGAATCTGACATCTCAATCGAAATTGTATCCGACAATATCATTATGACTGGATCGGTTCGTACTCCGCAGGACGCGGCTCGTGCAGAGAGCCTTGCCGAGGCATTTCTGAAGGGTGGTGAGGCGACGACCCGTAACCAGACAGCTTCTGGCGGTGACAATGGTGGCGATGTGGCAATCTTCGCGGAAGACCGCCAAGTCTCGCAGATTATCAACCTGTTGACGATTGAGGGTGAAGATCAGGTTTCGTTGAAGGTCACCGTTGCAGAAGTCAGCCGCCAGGTTCTCAAGCAACTTGGTTTTAACGGAAGTGCTTCCGACGGTGCTAGCGGCATCAGTTACAATAATCCCGCCAACCTTGGAAACGCAGCGAGCGTCACCAACGCAATCGGCGGCACTTTGCCCAATATAGTGGGCAGCATCGGCGGCTATACGATCAGCAGCTACATCAATGCGATGGAGCAGGCGGGCGTGATGCGAACTCTGGCAGAGCCTAGTCTGACCGCGATCTCTGGAGAAGAAGCAAAATTCTATGTCGGTGGCGAATATCGCTTGGCCGGCGAGCAGGAAATCGGTGTGGATTCCGATACTGGTGCCACGACAGTAAGCCGGACAACTAACTCCGTTGATTATGGTATCGAGCTGAATTTCCGTCCTGTCGTTCTTTCACCTGGACGGATCAGTCTCAAGATCGAGACCAATGTCTCGGAACCGACTTACGAGGGCTCCAACGTCACTGGCAATACTGCGTCCGGTATCCCTGGCAACACATATATGTCCATTCGCAAACGTGAAGCATCGACAACGGTCGAGTTGCCCTCCGGCGGGTCTATCGTGATCGCTGGCCTGGTGCAGGACAACGTACGTCAGGCCTATTCCGGTGTGCCTGGTCTCGCGAAGGTTCCGATTCTTGGGACCCTTTTCCGGAGCAAGGACTTCATGCGTAACGAGACCGAACTGGTCATTATCGCGACGCCATATCTCGTACGTCCCGTCGCGCGCAACCAATTGGCTCGTCCGGATGACAATTTCAATCCAGATAACGATGCGGCCACGTTCTTCCTTAACAGGGTCAACAAGGTCTACGGGCGCCGGGAAGCCGATGTCTCGGGTCAATATCACGGCGCAGTCGGATTTATTTACAAATGAGCCCGGAGATCGACATGAAGAAGCTGGCAGTCACGGCTGGTAAGCCAACCCGGGAGGTGCGTATGCCACTGCATCGATCTGCTCCAGTGAGCGTTCGCTTGGGGAAGGCGGCTTGCGCAATCCTGGTTATCGCGTCAGCGGGACTGCTGGCCGGTTGCGGCAACATGCACAAGGACAGCATGACCACAGGGGCCGTCGATGACTATCGGACACGCCATCCGATCACCCTGACGGATGTCGAGCACACGCTCGACGTTCCAGTTTCCTCCGGGGATCGACGGCTGACGACCGGCATGAAAGATGCGATCGCCGGTTTTGCGGCTGAATACGCCTCAAGCGCTTCTGGCATCGTCCAGATTCTTCTTCCGCAGGGCTCGCCCAATTCAGGTGCAGCACATCAAGTGCGCAAAGAAATCAGGGCGGTCTTGACGAGATCGGGCGTTCCGTCGCCACGCATTGTTGAAACCAGTTATCAAGCCGATGCAAGCGGCGATGCGGCACCGATTAGATTGTCATATGTGGCAATGACAGCGGTCACCAATCAGTGCGGAGAATGGCCCGAAGATCTCGCAAATGACACGCTGCAAAACCGCAATTACCATAATTTCGGTTGCGCTTCGCAGAACAATCTGGCCGCCCAGATTTCAAGTCCGATGGACCTTCTGACGCCGCGCAAGATGTCACCAATCGACGCCACCCAGCGGGCTAACGTCATCAGTGATTACCGCACCAATATCACCACCGGATCCTCTGATTGATGGACAGGATTACAGAACAATGAGCGCGATCGACTATAACATTGAGACACGCGCCGCGCAGGAGCCGCAGGCAGGCGATCTTGAAGCTTTGCGTCCGTTGCCGCGGATCTCCGTGCATGCCTTCTGTATTTCGGAAGAGGTACAACGGCTCATGGAAAAATGCGGTGGAGACCGTCGTATGGCCAAGGTTAGCATGCGCGTGACCAGCGGCAATATCATGGCCGCCGCGAACATGTTTGCCTCAGCACCGACACCCAATCTGATTATTCTTGAGACAGATGCCACTCCTGCAGGCCTTCTTGATGAGCTAGCCCCGCTCGCGCAGGTTTGCGACCCCAGCACCCGTGTCATTATCATTGGGCGATACAACGATATCGCGCTTTATCGCGAACTGGTCCGCAACGGTATCTCGGAATATGTGGTCGCCCCGGTGACTATGTCTGAGGTGATTGCCTCGATTGCAGCAATATTTGTAGACCCGGATTCAGAACCGCTGGGCAGAAGCATTGCGTTCATCGGCGCCAAGGGTGGCGTTGGCTCGTCAACAATCGCTCATAATTGCGCGTTTTCAATTTCCAATCTGTTTTCGACGGAAACGATCCTCGCCGATCTGGACCTCCCGTTCGGCACGGCTAACATCGACTTCGACCAGGACCCGGCACTCGGCATTTCCGAAGCCGTATTTTCGCCTGAACGTCTGGATGAAGTCTTCCTGGATCGTCTGCTTACGACCTGCTCGCAGCACCTGTCTCTGCTGGCGTCACCGTCGATGCTTGATCGCGCCTACGATTATGATCGCAGCGCATTCCAGCCCGTCATGGAGCTATTGCAGCGCAGTGCTCCTGTCACCGTGCTCGACATCCCGCACAACTGGTCTGACTGGACGCGGGTCGTCCTTTCCGAGGCAGATGAAGTCGTTATCACCTGCACACCCGATCTCGCAAATCTGCGCAACGTTAAGAACATGCTGGATGCGCTGAAGAAACTGAGACCCAACGATAAAACGCCGCATATCATCCTCAATCAGGTTGGCATGCCGAAGCGGCCGGAAATTGCACCTGCCGACTTCTGCGAACCGCTTGAAATCGAGCCTGTCGCGATTGTGCCCTTCGATGTTCAGCTGTTCGGGAACGCCGCCAACAGTGGTCGTATGATTTCGGAACTGGACGCCAAATCTCCGACGTCCGAGACGTTCTCACAACTTGCACATCTGTTGACGGGTCGCGCGACTGTTAAGAAGCCCAAAAAAGCCGGCTTGGGTTCGGTCCTGAGCCTGTTGGGCCGCAAATCGGCATAGTGCCCCAGATGAACGAATAGGTTAAGTAGTATGTTTGGCAAACGCGGTGGCGATGGTTTTGGTAGAAGTGGCAAGGACGGCGGTGTTGCCACTGTCACCCCTCCGCAGGCACCTGCGCCCGCACAGAACTCCTTGTCGTCGGACACCCAGATTATTGAGCCTGTCCGCGAGGAGGCGTCTTCGCGTCAACAGGTGACGCCACCCCCAATGCAAACGCCTGCGCGTAAGAAGCCAGCGCGCACACAGGATTACTACGACACGAAGTCACAGGTCTTCTCGGCACTGATCGATACCATCGATTTGTCCCAGTTGGCCAAGCTTGACGGCGAAAGCGCGCGCGAGGAAATCCGCGACATCGTCAATGACATTATCACGATCAAGAATTTCGCAATGTCGATCTCGGAGCAGGAAGAGCTCCTGGAGGACATATGCAACGATGTGCTCGGCTACGGCCCCCTGGAGCCCTTGCTCGCCAGAGACGACATCGCCGATATTATGGTCAACGGTGCAGGACAGACCTTTATCGAAGTTGAAGGAAAGACACTGGAATCGGAGATACGATTCCGTGACAACGGACAGCTTTTGTCAATTTGCCAGCGCATCGTCAGCCAGGTTGGTCGCCGAGTCGATGAATCCAGCCCGATATGCGATGCGCGCCTGCCCGACGGCTCTCGTGTCAACGTCATCGCACCGCCGTTGGCCATCGATGGCCCAGCACTCACCATTCGTAAATTCAAGAAAGACAAGCTCAAGCTTGAGCAGCTTGTCAAATACGGATCGATTACCCAGCAGGGTGCCGATGTCCTGGAGATCATTGGTCGGGTCCGATGCAATGTCGTGATTTCCGGCGGTACCGGCTCGGGTAAGACGACCCTTCTCAACTGTTTGACTGGCAAAATCGATCCTGATGAACGCATTATCACATGCGAAGATACGGCAGAATTGCAGCTCCAGCAGCCTCATGTGGTTCGCCTTGAAACCCGCCCGCCCAACATTGAGGGCGAGGGCGAAATTACCATGCGTGATCTTGTAAAGAACTGCCTGCGTATGCGTCCTGAACGGATCATAGTCGGCGAAGTGCGCGGACCGGAAGTGTTCGACCTGTTGCAGGCAATGAACACCGGTCACGACGGATCAATGGGCACCATTCACTCCAATACGCCGCGGGAATGCCTATCGCGTATGGAATCCATGATCGCGATGGGCGGCTTCAACCTTCCCGCAAAGACTGTTCGTGAAATCATCGCCGGCTCTGTCGATGTCATCATTCAGGCGGCGCGTCTGCGCGACGGCTCCCGCCGCATTACGCACATTACCGAAGTTGTCGGGATGGAAGGCGATGTCATCGTCACACAGGATCTCATGCGCTACGAGATCGAAGGCGAAGACATGAATGGCAAGATCATCGGCCACCATAAGTCGACCGGTATCGGGAAGCCCCATTTTTGGGATCGTGCGCGCTATTACAACGAAGAACGCCGTCTGGCCGCCGCGCTTGACGCGATGGAACAGGCAAGTGGTGGGATCTAGAGCAGATGTTTGGATTTGACCCGATCATTTTGGCAATTGTCGCGCTTGTCGCCATAGCCGCGGGTGCGGCCGCGTACGCCTTGATGTACGCTCGTATCGAGGTTGAGCGCAAAACAACAAACCGTATCGCTCGAGTCAAGTCGGCCGAAACGGATCGCACCAAGGTCAAGGCTGCGCGAGACCGCGTTCAGGAAATCTCCAAGCGCAAGAAATCCGTCCAGGATTCAATCAACGAGCTCGAACGAAAGCAAAAGGAAAAATCCAGGAAGGCGTCTAATGTCAGTTTGAAAATGCGTCTGGTCCAATCCGGCCTCTCGATTTCCATCACCACATTCTATTTGATGGGTGTTGCTCTTGGCGCGGGCATCTTTTTGGTTACGCTGGTTTTCGGCGCCCCGCTGCCGATTGTCGCCGGTGCTGCAGCTATTGCTGTTTTAGGCGTGCCGCGCTGGGTGCTCAGCTTTCTGATTAGCAGGCGCAAGAACCTGTTCTTGAAAGAATTTCCGAACTCTCTCGATGTCATGGTTCGTTCTATCAAGTCCGGCTTACCGCTCAACGATGCTCTCAGGTTGATCGCAACCGAGGCTCAGGAGCCTGTCCGTACAGAATTCCGGCGTGTGGTCGAATCGCAGCAGATGGGCCTCAGTATTCCGGAGGCATGTCAGCGCATGGCGACAACCATGCCTTTGCAAGAGATCAATTTCTTCGCCATTGTTATCGCAATACAAAATCAGGCGGGCGGTAACCTTTCCGAGGCACTGGGCAATCTTTCTCGCGTGTTGCGTGATCGAAAGAAGATGAGAGCCAAGGTGTCGGCGATGTCTATGGAAGCAAAGGCGTCGGCCGCGATTATCGGCATACTGCCATTCGTCGTTGCCCTGCTCGTTTACCTGACCTCACCGCAATACATCATGATTCTATTTACCGATCCGCGTGGACATCTGATCCTGGGATGCTCGGCGGTCTGGATGAGTATCGGCATTCTGGTCATGCGGAACATGATCCAATTCGACATCTGAGGAACGACCGTCATGCTGGAGCTTTCGACGAAACTGACCGATCCGGCACTTCTTGTGGCAGTGCTTGTCGCGCTTGGTGTTTTCGGCACCCTTTACTCCGTTGTGATCCCTTACATGGAGCGTGGCGACCTCAATAAGCGCATGCGAGCAGTATCGACCGAACGTGACCAGATACGTGCACGCGAGCGAGCACGTATGAACTCCGAGAGCTCACACGGTAAGGCGAGCTTGAGAGCTGGCAATAACCAGTCGGTGCGCCAGATTGTCGAGAGGTTCAACCTCCGCAAGGCGCTGGTCGATGATGCGACTGTTTCCAAACTTCGCGCCGCTGGATATCGCTCACAGAACGCGCTCAACATGTTTCTGTTTGCGCGATTCGTTTTGCCATTCATCTTTCTGGCGCTTGGTGCATTCTGGATTTTTGTACTTGGAAATTTGGCAGAAAAAGCATTCCTTGTTCGTTTTCTGGCGATGATTGTGGCCGGCTACATCGGATTTTATCTGCCGAATATCTACATCTCCAACAAGGTGAAGAAGCGGCAGCTCTCCATCAGACGCGCTTGGCCGGATGCGCTTGATCTGATGTTGATCTGTGTGGAGTCCGGTATATCGATTGAAGCTGCGATGCGTCGTGTTGCTGAAGAAGTTGCGCCGCAATCTGCTGAATTGGCGGAGGAAATGGTTTTGACCACTGCCGAGCTCTCCTTTTTGCAGGACCGACGCACAGCGCTGGAAAACCTGGGTGAACGTACTCAGCTGGACGGTGTGAAGAATGTCACCCAGGCACTGATACAGGCGGAGCGCTACGGTACGCCGATCGGTCAGGCGTTGCGTGTTCTGGCTCAGGAAGGTCGTGATGAACGCATGAACGAAGCGGAGAAAAAGGCCGCCGCTCTGCCGCCGAAGCTAACAGTGCCGATGATTCTTTTCTTCCTGCCGGTCCTGGTGGCGGTCATTCTTGGCCCCGCAGGAATTCAGGTCGCCGACAAGTTCTAATTGATGGTTCGAGTGCGATTGAAGGCTATCGAACGAACATTCACGTCCGTTGAATGTGTCGCAGCGACCGCTGTCCAATAGCGAACAATGAAATAGTCGATGAGCCGAGAGATAGTGTCAGCCCGTGCTGCCTGAACTGCCCCATTGCATTGTCCGGTGCGGGATTTTTCGGGCTCGCTGTAATTTGGAGGCTAATGCCAAGCAGCGCGGCGACGCCCGATTAATCAGGCTGCGCCTTCGTCACGGGAGAATAGAGAACTAGCTTTTCGTGGACTTGTCCTTGGAAGCCAGTTTCTTCCACGAATCTTGCTGTGCCAGCATCGAGCGTAGGTAGGCCACATTGGCGTCGGCCTGTTGGGTGGAGAGTTCCTGTCGCGCAATGCGCTCAGCCTCGTCGAAACGCCCTTGAAGACCGACGACCAATGCCAGATTCTGCCGCACGCGGCTGTCGGCACCAGGCTGCTGGGACGCATTCTTCATGTAGGTTTCCGCGGTCTTGAGATCGCCGGAAAGAAGATAGGACATACCGAGATTGGAAAGCACTGTGGGTTCGTTTGGCTGCATATCGAGCGCCATACGATAGTTCGTGCGCGCTTCGCCGGAACGTCCCAATTGGTCGAGAACCGCGCCTGCCGCTGAATAGAGTTTCCAGTCAGGGCGATCGGGCGTCTGTGCACGGTTGATGGTGGCCAGCGCCTGTTCCAGCTGACCTGCGGCGGCCTGGGCCTTGCCATAGGCCGCAAGGACGCTGCGGTCACTCGGGTGAGCAATGGCCACCTGCTGCATGACGGCCAGTGCCTGAGGATCCCGACCTGTCATATGGAGGATATTGGCATAGGCGAGACCTGTATCGCGATCTTTCGGATTGGCGTCGTAGGCTTTGCCAATGCGTTCTGAAGCAGTCTGCAGCTCTGTTTCGTTCATCGTTTCCACAGGCTTGGTCAGCTTGGGAATGGAGCCGGTGGTCATTTTACTTGGCGCCGTCGCGCAGCCAGATACGGCGAGGATGGCGAGGCCCGTACAGGCGCCACTCAGCAATCGTGATCTGATTTTCGACATGAATCCCGTGACGAACATGGGTGCGTCCTTGAGCTGTGGTGTCAACTGCCGCTCGACTCAGGGAAGAAACGGCGCAATCTACGCTCAAGCAATAATCTGTTAACCCTAACGTAGTGTTAATAAGACGATTCCCGGACGTTGCAGAAAGCAGAAAATGGCCCCCTTCCAGTACATCGAACGATCGAGCCCCTTCAGCACGAAGAAAGGCAAAACCCTACCCGTATTTGCGGTGACACCGGCTTATATCGAGACAGGGATGATCGACCCGCTCGCGCTCAGCTGGGCCGAGAAAGCGGGGTTCAAGGCAGAGCCTGGCGCGTTCAGTCTCATTCCCAATGATGAGGGACATGTCGGCGGCGCTTTGTTTGGCCTTGGCACTGATCCTTCCGAAAGTCCTTTTTTGACAGGGAAATTGGCCCGGAGTCTGCCAGCCGGTGATTGGCATATCGAAACTGCACCATTGACGGCGAGCCGCCTTCTGCTCGGCTACGGTTTGGGAAGTTACAGTTTCCGCCGATATCTGAAGGAACAACCCGCAGGTCCCAAACTGCTCATTCCGCAGGATGCAGATGGTGCTGAAATCAAGCGCATTCTAGCCGGCGTCTTTCTGGCGCGTGACCTGATCAACACGCCGACGAACGATATGGGACCCGCCGATCTCGAAGACGCCTTCCGAAAGCTTGGCAGTCATTACGACGCTGAAGTGTCTGTCATTGAAGGTGACGCTCTTCTCGAGCAAAATTTCCCACTGGTTCATACGGTTGGCCGGGCCAGCAGCCAGGCACCTCGACTGCTGGAAATGCGGTGGGGCAAGAAGGGACATCGTCGCATCACGTTGGTCGGGAAAGGCGTGTGCTTTGATACCGGTGGGCTGGACATAAAGTCGGCAGCCGGCATGCTGTTGATGAAGAAGGATATGGGGGGTGCTGCCAACGTCATGGGCCTGGCCCTGATGATCATGGATGCCAAACTCAAGGTGGACCTGCGCGTCATCATTCCAGCGGTCGAAAACTCCATTGCCGGAAATGCGTTTCGCCCGGGTGACGTCTATCGGAGCCGAAAGGGCCTCTCGGTACAAATCGACAATACCGATGCCGAAGGGCGGTTGGTTCTCGCCGATGCGCTCGCCTATGCAGACGAAGACGCGCCTGATCTTCTCATCGATATGGCAACCTTGACTGGCGCTGCCCGCGTTGCCCTCGGTCCCGATCTTCCACCATTCTTCACGGATGATGGAGACTTGGCCCAGGATATTTTCGAAGCCGGCATGGCAACAGATGATCCGCTTTGGCGCATGCCACTCCACAAAGGTTATGAGCGGTTGCTCAAGACACAGATCGCGGATCTGACCAATGCGCCAGCGGGGGGAATGGCGGGTGCCATCACGGCAGCGCTGTTCCTCAAGCGCTTCGTCACCAACACGGGCAGTTGGGCCCATTTCGACATTTATGGCTGGAATCCGAGCGAGCGCCCGCATTCTCCAGCAGGCGGCGAGGCACAGGGCATTCGCGCGCTCTACCGCCATATCAAGTCGAGTTGATCCGAAGACGGCAAACGCCTCGCACTCTTGCATTACCGCGCTGATTGCCGGAAAACAGGAGGCGAGGCGACCGATAGTCTGGAGTAGGCGATGAGCGTAGATTTGACTGCCTCGGAGGCACTTGGCCTCTGGCACCATGTGAGTCTGCGCCAGGTGCAGGGCGACAAACGCGACCTGACGCTGCGCCAGATGGCCATCCTGTTGCAGATCTATCTGGTTCCGCCACCGCACACCGTGCGCGGGCTTGCAGCGACGCTGGGTGTTACCAAGCCAGTGATCACGCGCGCGCTCGATACCATGGGTGCCATGGGACTTGTGGATCGTGTGAGAGATGATATCGATCGACGGAACGTGGTCATCAAGCGCACCGTCGCCGGCGCGCTTTATCTGGAAAAACTGGGTGACCTGATCAGGCAGCAGGGACGGGATTTGCGGCTGTGACAGATGAGACTATGACACTCGACAGACGCCTGAATGCGTTCCGCCCAGACCTCGCCGATCAGACCCTTGAAGGGCAGGTCACCTCTCAACGATTCGCGACCGGCGAACCTGCAAGGGTTGTGGTGCCGGTTGCCGCACTTCGGCCAAAGCCGGATCTGGCAAAAGGCATCGATAACGAACTTCTGTTCGGTGAAGACGTTAAGGTCTTTGATCGGGGAGACGGTTGGGCCTGGGTCAAGGCCGTTACCGATGGCTATGTCGGCTATCTGCCGGTGGCCCATATTGGCGATCAGGTTGAGAATCCGACCCATCACGTCATTGCCACGCGAACATTTGTCTATCCCGGGGCTGATCTGCGGTTCCCCCATGTCGCTACCTTGTCGATGGGTAGCCGGGTGACAGTGATTGCTGAGGCGGAAACCCGCGGCACCAGGTATTTTCTTTTGGCCGACGGCAATGCGCTGATAGCGGGCCATTGTTTGCCCTTGGGACAGTATCCGACAGACGATTATGTCTCGGTCGCAGCCCGCTTCATCGAGACGCCTTACCTGTGGGGCGGTCGGTCGGGATTGGGGATCGATTGTTCAGGCCTTGTCCAGCTTTCGCTGCAAATGATCGGTCGCGAGGCGCCGCGCGATTCCGATATGCAGGCAGAGGGCCTTGGTCGCGAGATCACGCGGGAAGAGCTGCGGCGCGGCGACCTCGTCTTCTGGCGAGGCCATGTTGGTATCATGGAGGATAAGCGCGTGATGCTGCATGCCAACGGCCACACCATGAATGTCTCCCGGGAAGATCTGGATATCGCAATCGAGCGGATCGGTTGGCTCTACGAGCAACCGACAGGATACCGCCGCCCCTTCGACTGACGCACTTGTGTAGGTCCAACCCTTTCTTGGCCTTGTTCCCGTGCCTATATTGAGGTCGGATTTGAAGGCCTGGACCGGAATGATGGTAAGTAGAATTTCGCGCATATTGGCGTTCGCTGTAGTGGTGTTCCCATTGAACGCGCTTGCCGCTGAGCAGCTGAAGGTGCCGCAACAAGCCTTCCGGGATTTACCGGGTGTGGATGCCCCAACGATCAATCCCAAGCCTGACTATAACTGTAAGACCGTTACACGCTACGCTGATCATCTGGGCGGGATGGAATTCCTCGGTGATGACATGCCGTTTCTTGTCTATCAGTGCGAGCGCGACGGCGTGGTCTATGAAAGCACCCGTCCACCTGTATCGTCGACTTGGCTTCCAGGTATAAACCCGCAAACCGTTCCGTGAAGTTGAGCGCCGATTCGCGCACCGCGCATATGGATACGGCAACATTCCAAGCGTGATCTAGTGCCGTTCGACCGATAGATGCCTGCCGAGAATGCTCTCATCTTCCAAAAGCGAACGTGCGGGTCCCTGGTAAACGGCGCTGCCGCGATCAAGAATCAATGCGTCATCGCAAAGCGGCAGTATTTTTCGTGCCTTCTGCTCGATGATGATAGCCGACAATCCGTCTCCCTTCACGATGGCGTTCAGCGCTGAAAGCAGTTCGTCGATGATGATGGGTGCCAGCCCCTCCAATGGTTCGTCCAGCAACAGCAGCTTGGGGTTCAGCATCAGAGCGCGCCCGACCGCCAGCATCTGCTGCTCGCCGCCTGAAAGCTGGTTTCCCAGGTTGGTTCGCCGTTCCTTCAGCCTTGGAAACATCCCGTACACCCGATCTATGGTCCAGACCCCGGGCCGGGCAATGGCCGTCAGGTTCTCCTCCACGGTGAGTGACCGAAAGATGTTGCGCTCCTGCGGGACCCAGCCGATGCCCGCACCAGCGCGACGCTCCGGCCGCATTCGGGTAATATCCACACCGTCGAGGTGGACTGTGCCGCTGTGATAAGTCGTAAGTCCTGCAAGGGTGTCGACCAGTGTGGTCTTGCCTGTTCCATTGCGCCCCAGCAGTGCCAGCGTACGGCCTTTTGGCAAAGAGAGGCTCACGCCTGAAAGAACGCTGGCCTCGCCGTAGCCGGACACGAGTTCCCTGGTTTCGAGCAAAGCGGCCCCGGTCATGCATTTTCCCCAAGATAGACGGATTTGACGCGTGGATCGCGCGCAATTTCCTCGACCGTTCCCTCCGCAAAAATGGCACCGGCAACGAGAACCGTGATTCGATCTGCGAAGGAGAAAACGAGATCCATATCGTGTTCGATAAGAACCACGGTAACCTCTGACGGCAGGGCGGAGACGATATCCAGAACCTCATGGCGTTCGTCTTCCGGCACACCGGCAGCTGGCTCATCCAGAAGCAGAACCTTTGGCCGGCTGGCAAAGGCAAGCGCCAGTTCCAATAACCGTTGCTTGCCATAGGGCAGAACGGAAGAACGCACGCCCATCACAGACCCCAGCCCAAAACGGGTTAGAAGTTCTGCCGCTTCGTCAATCACATGGCTGTATTGTGTGAGCGGCTTCCAGGCATTCCCGCCGCCATCACGCTCGCAGATAGCCAGCGAAATGGATTCCAGCGGCGTGAATGGCGTGAACAATTGGTTGATCTGGAAGGTTCTGGCCAAGCCCTTCTGCACCCGGCGATAGGGCAAGGTCTGGGTAACGTTTTCGCCCTCGAGGAATATCTCGCCACCCGAGGGAGGGATCACGCCAGTTAGCAGATTGATTAACGTCGTCTTGCCCGCGCCGTTCGGACCGATCAACGCGTGACGCGCCCCTTGATTGACCTTCAGACTGACGTCGTCGGTGGCAATGAAAGCACCAAACCGTCTTTTCAATCCGCGCGTTTGCAGGGCGAAGCTCATGTCTGGCCCTCCGGGGCATGTGTTTTACGCGTCAGACGTTTCGGTAGGATGCCTGCCCAGCGAGACAGCCTCTCTCGCCCGAACATCACCAGGATCACCAGCAACAGGCCGATCCAGAACATCCAGTATTGTGGTGTGGCGATGGACAGCGCATCCTTGATCAATGTGAAGGCGATGGCGCCGAAGATGCCGCCATACAGATAACCGGTTCCGCCGATGACGAGGACCAGCAACACGTCCGCTGACCGATGGAAAGCCATCACATCGGGCGAGACGAAGCTGGTTGTCTGCGTAAGCAGCGCACCGGCAATCCCGGCGAAGACGGCGGAGATCGTGTAGGCGGAAACGATGCGCCGCCGCGCAGGAATGGCGATCATGCCGGCGCGCACCTGATTGGCCTTTATCGCTTTCAGCGAAAGACCAAAAGGTGAATGAACAATGCGTCGAGCGATCATGGTCACGCAAAACAACACGATCAGGCAGTAGAGATAACCCGTCTTGCCCCACAGATCGAATTCCCAAAGGCCAAGGATCGGTCCGGTGAAAAACCCGGAAAGGCCATTGGCGCCGCCGGTCAGGTCATTGGCCTGATTGGCGGCCTCTGCAAACATCAGGGCTATGCCAAGTGTGGTCATGATGCGGGTGAGGTCTGAACCGCGCAAAAGCAGAAAACTCGACAGGTAGCCGAGAATACCGGCTGCCGCTGCTGCGACAAATAGGCCGGTCACAGGTTCGGCAAAGACATGCAGGGCGAAAAGTCCGGCCGCATAGGCACCAATTCCGAAGAATACGGTATGGCCAAGTGAAACGATCCCGACATAGCCGAGCACCAGATCAAGCGAGAGGGCGAAAAGCGACAGAATGGCGATTTCCGTCAGCAGCAGCATTTTGCTGGGAATCAGGAAATAGGAACCGAATGCTACCACCCAGAGAATGATCTCATAGGCCCGGATACGACTGCGTCGGCGCATCACTCTGTGTGCTTCGGCTTTGGCGGTGTTTATCGGCTTCGATGTCGCGGTGCTCGCCATGTGGTTCATCGTCCGCCCTCCCGCGAAAACAGGCCGTTTGGACGAAGAAACAGCATCACGATCATGATAGCGTAGATGATGAAGGAGCCGAGCTGCGGGACATAGTATTTGCCGGCAACATCGGCGACGCCCAACAAGAGCGCCGCGACAAAGGGTCCCGTGACGGTTGAGGTGCCGCCAACAGCGACCACGATCAGGAAGTAGATCATGAATTTGAGCGGAAAATTCGGGTCGAGACCCAGGATCTCAGCGCCCAGTGCACCGCCAAGTCCGGCTAGACCGGACCCAAAGGCAAAGGTGACAGCAAAGACGATCGGCACGTTGATCCCCAGGCCGAGCGCCGTACGACGATCATCCACGGCGGCACGCAAACGGCTTCCGAACCGGGTCTTGGAAAGAATGAGCTGCAATCCGAGAGCAAGCATCGCGCAAATGACGATGATAAACAGGCGGTAGCGTCCGATGCCCACACCGAAGAGGTCCATGCGACCGGAAAGCGCCGGAGGCAGGTTAATGAGCTGCTGCTGCCCCCCCATAAAATAGTCGACGCCGGCGATGGCCATGAAAACGAGACCGATGGAAAATAGAACCTGGTCGAGGTGGTCCGCGGCGTAGAGGCGCCGGTACAAGGTTACCTCGAGCACGGCACCTATGGCAGCGACGAACAGGAATGCCGCGGGCAGGCACCAGTAGAAGGAAATACCGAAGCGGTTCATCATCACCACAGTTAGGTAGCCCCCCGCCATGGCGAACGCGCCGTGTGCCAGGTTGATGAAGTTCATCAGTCCCAGCGTGACAGTCAGTCCGCAGGCAAGAACGAATAGCAGCATTCCATAGGCGATGCCATCAAACAGGATTGTCAGCATTGGTCCTCGCAGGGATCGGCGGCGGATCTGTATCCGCCGCCCTTATGAGGTATCAGTTGGCGGCGAAGGGATCGTGGATCTTTGGATAGGTCGCAAACTCTACATTGTAGAGCTCGCCATCCACCTCCTTGACCTCGCGCATATAAATGTCCTGAACGATGTCTCGGGTGTTCGGATCAATCGAGATCGGTCCCCGCGGGCTCATCAACTCCATGCCCTTCATGGCATCGATCAGCTTTGTGCCATCTGTGTCGCCGCCCGTCTTCTCAAGCGCCTGATAGGCGACATGCATCGCATCATAGCCCCCGACGCTCATGAAGTTGGGGCGCATATTGTCATTTTCCTTGCGCACTTCGGCCACAAAGGCCTTGTTTTCCGGGCTGTCATGCAGGGCCGAATAGAAGTGGCCGGTAATGACGCCCATCGAGGCGGGGCCGATACTGTTTAACAGATCGTCATCCGTGACGTCGCCCGTCGCAATGAGTTTGATGCCGGCATCCGCCAGGCCGCGTTCCACAAACTGTTTCATGAACAGCGAGCCGACTCCGGACGGAACGAACACAAACACAGCGTCCGGCTTGCTATCGCGCACACGCTGCAAGAACGGTGCAAAATCTGGGTTTTGCAGTGGCACACGCACCGCCTCCACGATCTCCCCGCCTTCCTTGACGAATTGATCGGTGAAGCCCTTCTCGATGTCATGTCCAGGGCCGTAATCGGTAACGAGGGTCACGACCCGCTTGATGCCATTCTCCATCGCCCAGGTTGCCACCGGCACAGCCGACTGAGGGCCGGCCATGCTCACGCGAACGAAGTAGTCCGATTGCTTCATGATCGCAGAAGTCGTTGCCGAGGTGATGATCGCCGGGATCTTCGCCTGATTGAGAACCGGAGCAACTGACATGGCGAGCGGTGTCAGGCCAAAGCCCATCAGCATCTTGACGCCATCATTGACGACAAGCTCCTGCGCAATACGCCGTGTCTGGTCCGCCACGCCACCATCGTCACGCAGCACCACTTCGATCTTCTTGCCCGCAGCCATATCGCCATTGAGGCTCATGAATGCGCGCACACCGGCATCGACCTGCCGTCCGGTGGATGCAAACGGCCCTGTCATAGGCAGAACGAGGCCGATCTTGACGGTGTCTTCCGCCCGCGCGTTCACGGATGTGAGGCAGCCGAGCGCGACGCCTGCTGCAAGCAATGCTCTTCTGGTAATCATGGATCACTCCTCCCTTGGTTTCATCTGCCGTGACCCGCGTCTCCTCACGCGGCCTCCTTGTCACGAACCGCCCGTCTATTGGGCGGTATGGCTCTGCTCCGACATGGACCGCCTTATCCTCATGAGGCGGTTGTCGTCCAAAATCGTCTTAGGGTGCTCTGTCGTAATCGTGCCCCCACTTCACGTCACGCCGTATGACGGGGGAAGCGTTGCCTCTCATATCAAATTGGTAGGTCACATTCCGGACTGACGCAATATTCTGGAACCTGCACCGTCGGCCGGCTGCCAATCGATAAAGGGTTGGATCGATGAATGCGTATATATGTATACATGATCGACAGCGCGGTCGCCTGGCGGCATTCATCGGGAAAGACGGTTTCCCCTGAGCAAGCGGTCGGCCTGCATAAGTTGCATTCCCAATTTTGAGAGATGGAAAAATGAAAGTAGTATGCATAGTGCGCCATCTGCGCGCTCTGGTACTTACATACTGGCGATGGACGAGATCCATAGCCGTTCCTCCGTTCTCCCTAGGCTTATCATACATCATGTGTACATTAGTGTGTCAAGCAAACGAGACTGCGGTGCGGATTTCGCTTAGTGCAACAATTGCGGCAGGATCAGCACGATGCCCGGGAAGGCGATCGTCAATGTGATGACGACGAGGTCGGCCAGGATGAAGGGTATGACACCTTTGAAAACCTGCACGACAGTCACATAGCGTGACGCTACATTCTTGATCACGAACACGTTCAGACCCACCGGCGGAGTTATCATCCCGATTTCCAGTAGTTTCACCACCAGTACGCCAAACCAGACGAGGCTGATCCCCTCCGATTTCAATACGGGCAACATCACGGGAAGGGTGACCAGCATCGCTCCAAAGGGTTCCATGAACATCCCGAGGGCCAGATAGATCAGCACGATGATCGTCATCAGTGATCCGTAGCCAAGATCGGCATTCGAAACGAGCGTACCGATGAAGGACGAGAGCCCCGTGATTCCGAGGAAGCGGGTAAACATCGACGCGCCGATACCGATGATAAAAAGCGAGGCGCATGTCGAAAGCGTTTCCAACAGAGACACCCGCATGACGTTCAAGGTCAGCTGTCCTGTCACCGCCGATAGGAGGATTGCACCGGCGGCCCCGACAGCCCCGGCTTCTGTGGCTGTGAAATATCCGGAAAACAGTCCGCCAAAGACAAGGACGACAAGGGCTCCTATGGGCCAGATGCGCAGGATGGCGGAAAACCCGCCCGCCGCAGCAAAGCCGCCTTCCACACTTCTTGGAACGATGTCAGGCCGAAGCCACCACATTGCCAGCACTACGAGGCAGTAGGAAAATGCCGTCAGTATCCCGACGCCAATGCCGCCGACGAAAACCTGGGTAATCGAGGTTTCAGCAAAGACCCCGAACACGATCATCAGTATGGATGGAGGTATCAACGCGCCTATGGTCCCGCCGGCTGCAAGCGCGCCGCTGGCAAAGCTTGGCTTGTATCCGGCTTCGACCATCTCCGGGATGGCGATACGGCCCATAGCCGCGGCGCAAGCAATGGATGAGCCACTCACGGCGGCAAAGCCTGTGCAGGCGAAAATGGAAGAGATGGCGAGGCCGCCTGGCACCCGCCACAAGATGGCCTTTGCTGCCTGAAACAGGTTCGTGGTCAAACCTGCATGGAAGGCGACAAATCCCATGAGAAGAAACATCGGCACGGCGCTCATCGTCCAGCTGGCAACGAAGCTGTAGGGCGTGGATGTCACGATTCCGATAGCCGGCTTAAAGCCGAGCAGTGAGGCGATGCCGCCGAATGAAACGGCAATCAGGGCCAGGGCGACGGGCAGTCGAAGTGCCAGCAAAACAAGAAGGCAGATGAGCCCGTAGATACCGGTTTCAACACTCATGCTTGCACCTCATCGGTCCGCTCCAGCGGATGTCGGGCAATCTGTAAAAGGCGCACCAGCAATATGAAGGCTGCAAGCGCAAAGCCAGCAGGGGGCAGCAAATAGCCGGGCCATGTCAGGATTTTCGTCTGTAATGCGATGACGAAGGTTCCGGTGTCGTAGTTCTTGAGCGCTGTCTGCCAGGTGGCAAATGCCATGACGGCGTAGATACAGGAGCCGACAATGGCGATTAAGGCATCCGAGATCCGTCGCATTGTGGGTGTCATGACGAATTCCAGCAATTCGACCGAAATCATACCGCCTTTGCGCTCCACCCAGGCAAGCGGCAGGAACGCGACCAGAACCATGTAGTAATAAGATACGACTTCTACTGTTGCCGGTAGCGAGGCGCCTGTCAGGACACGCGAAATGACATCCGCGCAGACATGCACCATCATGGCTATCACGCCAAAAGACGCAATTGTTGCCAGAATGGTCGACAATTTGTCCGCGAGTTTGAAGACCAAGGACATTTGCGGCCCCGTGCTAGGTTTTGAATGAATGAGGGAAACCGGCGAGCACAATGCTCGCCGGCATTGGCGCTACATGCCGTAAGTTGCGAAATCCACCTTGCTCCAGATCTCCTCATCAAGCCGTGCAGTGATCGCATCCGGGTCGCCCTTGGCGTCCTTGACGATACCATTCCACTTTTCAACGAGACTGGAGAAGCGGGCAACGCGTTCGGCGGCGTCAGCAAATCCGAAACGCTCCTGCGAGACTTTCGCAGCCGTTTCCTTGTCGGCCTCGGCAAAGTCTTGCGAGGCTTCAGCAAAGGCAGCATCGGGTTCGATGAACTCGATCCCGGCCTTTTCTGCGGCAGCCTTTGCTTCGGCTGCCATGTCATAACCCCAGCGCTGAGTGAACACGACATTGGCCATGTTGGCAGCCGTCGCGAGTTGCTTGCGTTCGTCCACGGAAAGGCTTTCCCAGGCAGGATTGGCGACGGTGAAGTCGGATGTGGCGTGATAGGTGCCCAAGGGGACTAAGGTAATGCTCTTCACCAATTCCACGAGGCGGAAGGACAGCAAATCGCCAATGGAGGCCATGGAACCGTCGATCACGCCCTGTGACATGGATTCGAATGTATCGCCCACACCGATATTGGCCGGGACGGCACCAAAATTTTCGGCCCAACGCGAAAACGGGGCGCCACCGCTCCGAAGTCGAAGGCCTTTGACATCCTCGGCATTGTGAACCGGCTTTGTCGTCAGCAGAGCATAGACGTCGGAAGAGCCTGAGCCGAGGTAGACCACGCCGAATTTCTTCAACTCCTGCTGGCACGTCTCGCAGGTGACGATATATTCCGTCATCGCCGCCGCCATGGCATGTGGTTCACGACCGGACAGAGCGAGTTCTCCCGCAAGCGACATGTTGGGCAAGTCGGCGGGGAAGTAGAGCGGTAACAGATTGCCAACCTCCACCAATTGGCTCTGCAGTGCGTCCTTCATCTGGCCAAGGGTGACGACTTCAGGTCCAAGGACCTGGGCTGTGAGCTTTCCACCGGACACTTCCGGCAAGAACTCTGCCAGTTTCTGGTACATGTAGGAATTCGATGGATGCGCCGGTGGGGCGCCGGGTGCCACACGAAGTTCACGGGCATCCACAGTTGTTGCAGCCAGAGCCGCAACGCCGACAAGCAAAGATAATATTCGTCTCATGTTCATTTCCTCCCAGTTAGAACACGTTAAAATCATCTATAGTTTGAGCAGTCTCCGCGCGTTTTCCTTCAGAATAAGCGGGCGGACATCATCGCGAATTTCGATGTTCTCGAAATCCGCAAGCCAGCGGTCCGGTGTAATCGCCGGCCAATCTGATCCAAACAACATCTTGTGCTTCAGCAGACTGTTTGCATATTTCACGAGAATGGACGGAAAATATTTCGGCGACCAGCCCGAAAGGTCAATGTAGACGTTTGGCTTGTGGGTCGCGACAGAGAGCGCCTCTTCCTGCCAGGGAAATGAAGGGTGCGCGAGAATGATTGGCATCTCCGGAAAATCAGCCGCCACATCATCCAGATAAATGGGATTGGAATATTTGAGTCGCATGCCCATGCCACCAGGCATGCCGGCACCAACGCCCGTTTGTCCCGTGTGGAACAGGCTGATCGCACCTTCTTCTGCAATGGCTTCGTAAAGCGCGTAGGCGCTGCGGTCATTCGGATAGAAGGCTTGCATGGTCGGGTGAAACTTGAACCCGCGGATACCGAATTCACGCACCAGACGCCGCGCTTCGCGCGCGCCCATCTTGCCTTTTGCGGGATCGATCGAGGCGAAGGGAATAAGGACGTCGTCGTTTTCCGCTGCGATCCGCGCCACCTCCTCGTTTTCATACCGGCGAAATCCGGTTTCCCGTTCGGCATCGACCGGAAAGATGACGCAGCCAATCTTGCGCTCGCGGTAATAGGCGGCTGTCTCCTGCATGGTTGGCAGCATGCCCTTGGCGCCAGCAGGATTCTTGAAGTATTTGGCCATGCCGGCCTGAAACTCGTCATAGCCATCGTCACGCGGTACGCTGCAGGGTTCTTCCGCATGCGTGTGGATGTCGATTGCCAGCAGTTCATCGATTTTCATTTGCTGGCCTCCTCCAAGCCCAGATATTTATGTAACAGGCTGACCAGTTGTTCGCGCTCCCGCTTGGTGAGGGGCGCACCGGTCGTATCTTCATATTGAAAGAACAGTCCTGCTGCCCGCTCCACCTCGACATCGCCCGCCTGCGTCAAAGTCAACTCGATCGCCCGCCGGTCGTCATCGGGTATCCGTCGTGAAACGAGGCCCCTTTCTTCCTGGGCACGTATCAGCTTGGTCATATGGGCCCGCTTGATCATCAGCGTTTCACCCAAAGCGCTCTGCCGGATGCCCGGATTGAGCTTGATAACCCACAGCACCGAAAAGTCGCCCGGTTTTAAATTTTGCGGCCCGCGATCCGAGAAGAACTCTTCGAAGGCGTGGAGCTGTGCCAAACGTAGAAGAAACCCCAGCGAACCGCTAAGCGCTCCGACCTTGACCCGCTCGGAACGGCGGACAGTCATTTCCATCATCCGTCTCCTCAGTCTGAACCAGGCGCTTTGATACGCGCAGCACGTTTCTCAAGGAAGGCCCGCAGCCGCTCTTCCGCCTCGGGGCTGGTCGCCGTGAAGGCGGAAATGAAGGATTCCACGAACAATCCGTCTTCCTTGGCCATGTCCTGAATGCGGGGAAGCGCGTTGATGACGGCGTAGTTGGAAAGCGGCGCGTTGCTGCCAGCGAGCTTTGCCAGTTCGTGCGCCTTCTCGCGAGCTTTGCCCGGTGCCACGACATACTGCACCAGGTTCCAGCGCTCGGCCTGTTCAGCCGATACCACGCGGCCTGTCAGCATCATGTCCGTCATTCGGGCTGCACCGGTCAGGCGGGCCACACGAACAGAGCCGCCCCCGCCGACGAAGATGCCGCGCTGACCTTCAGGAAGTGCGAAGAACGCAGTTTCATCGGCCACACGCACATGGGTCGAGGCTGCCAGTTCCAGCCCACCGCCAACAACCGCGCCGTGAAGCGCGGAGAACCAGGGGATCGTGCCATGCTCGATACCGGAAAAAACGGCATGCCAACGGCGTGAGCCACGCACGCCTTGAATGGGGGATTTCTGCACGTGTTCGGCAAGATCCAGCCCGGCGCAGAAGTGGCTGCCATGGCCATGAAGCACGACGGCTTTCGCTTCATTTTCGGCACGCTCGATCACGCTGGCGATCTTTTCCACGAATCGGTCGCTGATGGCGTTTCGCTTTTCTGGACGGTTGAGCCCGATATGGGCGATCTCGTCCATCATCTCATAGCTCACGAATTCCGCCCCCGGATTGTCGTTCATGGCTATCGTCCTCCCGCCGTGTGCGGCATTTTCAATTTTGTTTTACGCTTGTTTGTTTACATAGAGATTGTTTCTTTGTAAACAAATTTTCAACCCGCTGGGAGAGCGCGTTAATAACGATATGTCCGATTGAATCTGGGAGGAAGTCATGACGATAGCGCAAGCGCGCGACGTGAAGCTGTGGTCGCCCGACTTGGCTTGGGAAGAGCGTGCCGACGGCACAGTCGTCATCTGGCGCAAGGATCCCATCGGGCCTTACCCGGATAAACTCAACGAACGCTTCGCCCATTGGGCAAAGACGGTACCTGATCGACCGTGGATGGCCGAACGGGCCGATGACGGGAACTGGCGCAAAATCAGCTACGCAGACGCACACAAACGCATTCGGTCTCTGGCTCAGTTCTTCCTCGATCTCGACCTGTCGGTCGAAAAGCCTGTCTTGATCTTATCTGATAATTCGATCTCTCATGCGCTCGTCGCTCTTGCCGCGCAATATGTGGGCATTCCATCAGCTGCCATCTCTCCTGCTTATGCGATGGTGGCGGAGGACTTTACCAAGCTGCGTGATATTGTTGCGCAAATCACGCCGGGCCTTGTCTTCGCAGAAGATCTTCAGCCGTTTGCGAGGGCAATCGACGCTGCAATGGGCGCGGACATGCCACTATTGGCAGAGCGGAACCCGCTTGGCGGCCGCAATTGCCGCATGCTGGCCGAATGCTATGAGATAGAAGCCGGTCAGGCAGTGGACGACGCGTTCAAATCCGTCAATCTGGATACCATCGCCAAGTTTCTTTTCACCTCTGGCACGACAGGGTCACCCAAGGCCGTGATCCAGACCCAGCGCATGCTTTGCTCCAATCAGGAGATGGTGGCGGATTGCTATGCGTATCTGCGCGATGATCCGCCTGTTGTCGTTGACTGGGCGCCCTGGAACCACACTGCCAGCGGCAACAAGGTATTCAATCTGGTGATCTACAATGGCGGCACCTTCTACATCGACAAGGGGCGCCCGACGCCAGACGGCATCAGGACCACCATCGCCAACCTTCTGGACATATCGCCCAACTGGTATTTCAATGTGCCCGCTGGATACGAAATGCTCGTCGACGCCATGCGCGCCAATGACGCTCTTCGTACAAACTTCTTCAAAGACCTGAAATTCATGCTCTATGCCGGTGCCGGCATGGCCCAGCATACCTGGGATGAGCTGATTGCTCTTTCGGAACAAACGGTCGGACGGCGCATCTTTCTGGGCACCGGCCTTGGCTCGACGGAGACCGCGCCCTTTTCGCTATTTTGCACCGAGCATCAGGATTTCGCCGGCAATATTGGCATTCCGGCGCAAGGCATTACCGTCAAGCTGGTTCCCAATGATGGGAAATACGAGCTCAGGCTCAAGGGGCCCAATGTGACGCCCGGCTATTGGCGCAATCCCAAACTCACGGCCGAAGCTTTCGATGAAGAAGGCTTCTACAAGATAGGAGACGCTGTTCGATTTGCAGAGGCTGGCAATCCACGCGCGGGCTTTTTCTTCGACGGGCGCACCGCCGAAAACTTCAAATTGAACACGGGCACCTGGGTTGCGGTCGGACAATTGCGGGCCCAACTTGTCGACCAATTCGGCGGGCTGATCCGCGATGCGGTCATTACCGGCGCAGACAGGGAAGAGCTTGGCGCACTAGTCATCCCCTTTCTTCCCGCCTTGAGGCAGATCGTATCGGCAGGGGAGCATCTGAGCGATGCGGACCTCCGTGATCATCCAGAAGTTCAAGCAGCCCTCAGGGCGAAGCTTGTCGAGCATGCCAAGGCGGCTACGGGGTCTGCAAGCCGGGTGATGCGCATTGCGATCCTGAAGGAACCGCCGCGGTTTGAAAGAGGCGAAGTCACCGACAAGGGCTCGCTCAATCAGCGCGCATTGCTTGCCAACCGAAAGGATGATGTCGAGGCGCTCTATTCGGGTGGCGCGGATGTCATCTGCGTGAAAAGGGAGAATGCCTGATGAAGGTCTGTGGTATCAGCGCTCTGGTTACCGGGGGTGGCTCCGGTCTCGGGGAGGCGACAGCGCGCCAACTGGCAGAGCGAGGCGCCAAGGTGCATGTCATGGACCTCAATGCAGATGCCGCCGATCATGTCGCGAGTGAGATCGGCGGTGTTGCGATTGTTGGTGACGTCGCGAGCGAAGCCGATGCGTCGAGAGCGGTTAGCCTTGCAGCTGAGCATGGCGATGGCTTGCGCATCCTCGTCAATTGTGCCGGCATTGGTCCGGCATCTCGCGTTGTTGGCCGCGATGGTGTCATGCCGCTTGCCGATTTCCAGCATGCAATCACCGTCAACCTTGTCGGCACGTTCAACATGATCCGCCTGGCGGCTGACCACATGTCGAGATTGGCCGAAATCGAGGACAAGGCTCGCGGCGTCATCGTTAACACGGCCTCCGTCGCCGCATTCGATGGTCAGATAGGGCAGGCGGCCTATGCCGCATCGAAGGGTGGCATTGTCTCCATGGCGCTGCCCATTGCTCGTGAACTGGCCCGCTTCGGTATTCGCGTGAACACGATTGCGCCCGGTATCTTCCTGACGCCCTTGCTGTACGGCCTGCCTGAAGAGGCGCAACAAAGCCTCGCATCCGCCATTCCGTATCCGCAACGCCTCGGCGATCCAAAAGAATATGCCGACGCCGTCTGTTTCTGCATCGATAACCAGTATCTCAACGCGGAGGTCATCCGCCTCGACGGTGGCATTCGCATGCAGCCCAAGTAATGCCATGGCGGATTTTCAAAACCACGCGGATAGAACCTTAGAGCTTCTGGCAATCACACCCGGTTGGGCAAAACTTCAACAGATCAGGCCGGATTGCGATGATGCAACGGCCGCAGCGATCGTCGAAGAAGCCGCGGCTTTTGCAGAAGGCATCATTGCCCCCCTTAACGTCGTGGCAGATAGAGAGGGGTGCGCGGTCATCAATGGCCGTGTCGTCACCCCCGATGTCTACAAGGCGGCGTTCCGTCAATATACCGATGCCGGTTGGCTTGGCATGGATATCGATGAGGCTTATGGCGGCATGAACCTGCCGCTCACACTGCAGGCAGTCTGTGGCACATTCTTCGAACGCGGATGTGTGGCGCTGATGATGGCCTTGGGGGCGTCCCGTGCTGCGGCTCACCTTCTGGCGGAGGTAGCCCAACCGGTCATTGCGGAAGAATGGGTGTCCAATCTGGTGGCGGGCCATTGGTCGGCCACCATCTGCATCTCCGAGCCGGAGGCAGGGTCAGATGTTGGGCGTCTCAGAACTGTGGCGCGTCGAGGTAAAGATGGCTGGCGCATTACAGGCCAGAAGATCTGGATCTCATTTGGCGACCACGATCTCACCCAGCGCATCGGTCATTGTCTTCTGGCGCGCACAAGCAATCAACCCGGCACACGAGGCTTGAGCCTGTTTCTGGTGCCCGACCGCCATGCGGATGGATCGGGCAATGGCGTGACACTGGAGCGGATCGAGGAAAAGATGGGCCTTCACGGTTCACCAACCTGTGCGCTTCGTTTTGAAGCGGCACAAGCGATCTTGTTGGGCGAGGAGGGGCGAGGTCTGCCGCAGCTTTTCGCCATGATCGAACGGATGCGCCTGCAGACAGGTGGCCAAGGCCTGGGGCTGGCAACTGCGGCTTGCGACATCGCAGAAGCCTATGCCCTGGACCGTCGTCAAGGCGGTGCGCCGGACAAGCCGCCTGTCGCAATCTCCACCCATCCCGATATCCAAAGGCAGCTTGCGCAGATGCGTGGACGAACAGAGATCGTCCGGGCCGCACTTCTGGAAATAGCAACGACCATGGACCTTGCGCGTCATGCGCCCTCTGGCCCTGCCCGCCATGCGCTGGAAAGTGTTAGCGGTTTCCTGTTGCCGCTGTTCAAGAATTTCGGCGCCGAAGCCGGCTTCAGCATTCCCAATGCAGCGATTCAGGTCCTGGGCGGTGTTGGCTATACGAAGGACTGGCCACTCGAACAGTATATGCGCGACGCCCGCGTTATGACGATCTATGAGGGCACCACGGGCATTCAGGCAATCGATCTGCTGACACGCCGCATCTGGCGTGATCAATCGGTGGGATTGGCACTATGCCTTGAGCGGGCCTGGGAAGAGGTATCGACAGCTGCAGATACCCATCGCGAGATCGGGCTTGCAGCGATTGCTCAGGTGAAAGAACTCGCGCACCACATGGACGCGATGAAGGTCGATCCTGAGGCTGGTCTGGCGCGCGCTGACAGCTTCATGCGTGCAATCTGGTCCTTCATATCGATCTGGCTGGCCGTACGGCTCACACGGTCAGCAGCAGCCCGCTCAGCGGCGGAAGCAATGCTGCCAGTGCTGGCCGCCGAATTGACGATGTACGCCACGCTTTGCCGTTAGCAGGCCGCGAGCACCGATTTCAATGCAGCGACAGCATGGGCATCGGTCTGCCGCTCATGCGTCGATACGAAACCCATGTTCACGAGTTTTGAGTGGGCGTGAGCGATCGGGACTGAACACGAGGCATGCACTTCGCTGACGGATAAGCCTTTAAGGAGCGTTGCCGCGTTATCCGCCCTGATACCACTGCCTGGCATGATGGAAATCCTACCCCGCGACATGCCGTTCAATTCCGACAGCAGCTTTTTGCCCTCTATCGCGGTTCGCTCGCAACCGGAGGTCAGAATCCGTTTGAAGCCGAGCGAGATTGCAAGTTCCATGGCCTGAAACGGATCGGGAGTAAGATCAAACGCCCGATGCAGGGTAAGGTCCATGCCCTCGGCTGTTTGAACCAGTGCCGTTAGTGCACCCTCATCAAGGGCACCGTTGCGTGTCGAGGCCCCGATGACGACACCCGCCAGTCCTGCCGTACGGGCGGCGTCTATATCGGTTCTCATGACAGCGAGCTCCGAGATAGAAAATGCGAAGTCTCCGGCGCGTGGGCGGATCAAGGCATGCACCGGGACCGGAGCCTTGGCCGCAAGTGCCATTAGGCCCATGGATGGCGTCAGCCCACCGAGCGCGAGTGCAGAGCACAACTCGATCCGGCCCGCACCGCCCGCTATCGCGGCGTCCAACCCTTCGGCATTATCGACGCAGACTTCCAGAAGCGGTGTTTGAGTGGTGGGGTTCGTCTGACGCGTCATATTTTCTCCGAAGGACTCTGGCTCAGCTTGTTGTCTTCTTGAGGTCGAGGACAGCCATCAGCACGCCTCCGACAAGGGCTGCACATGCCCCCATGATCGCCGTTCCCGAATAGTCGCTGACAGCGGTGCCGATTGCAAAGATTGTGGAGCTGAGGCAGGCGCTCATGAAAACATTGACGGCAATCAGTGAACTGCCCAGTCCCGCACGATCGGCGATCAGGTTCTGCATATAGGAGAGCGGGAGACTGATGATCGCAGCGCCGCCGCAACCTGATAGCAGGGTGAGCGCATAGACGTAATGGACCGTCGGCGCAAAACCCAGCAAGGCGAGATAGACGCTGTACATCGATCCCCCGATCAGGATTGCGACAATGGGCGAGATCAGCCGGGTGAGCCGCCCCCACAGGATCATGAAGCCTATCTCGAGAAAGGCAACGATGCCGACGATCACACCGACATCTGCAGAACGTCCGCCCGCCTGGCCAGTGACAATCAGTGGCAAGACCGCGCCATTGAGGCTGAGCGTCGACATCAGCAAAGCCAGCGCCAGCATTCGAACGAGGAGTGATCTGGATGCCAGCAGCCTGAAAGATCCGGCAAGCGCAAATGCCGGTGGCGGCGTCGCTGCCCTATCGGGCCCGGGCAAGAAAAACTGTATGAGCAGAAAGCTGCTGGTGGAAGCCAGACTTGCCAACAGGAAGATCGGCAGCATGCTTCCGCCATCGGCCAGAAAGTAGCCGACGGTTCCGGGAACAATCACCCAGGCAAGGGAGACGAGTGAGCGGATGAAGGAGGTAAGCGAAATCAGTTCTCGTACCGATAGTCCCGTGGCGGCTGCGCGGGATTGAGCGAAAATCAATGAGTTGAGCGAATTGTGGATCGGTATCGCCGAAAGCATCATGCAGACGAACAGCCCGGCACTGGGCGCAAGATAGATACTGGCAAATCCTGCCATGCCAAAGGCCGCTGCACCGAGCATAGGCCCCCGAAAGTTGCCGAAGCGGTCTGCAACGCTGCCGGCAAGCACACTGGAGGCAACGTTCACAAGCGCCGATAACAGCATCAGGATGGAATAGCTGAAGTCACTGAGACCGAACTCTCGAATTCCAACGACCGCCATATAGGGCGTGGTTGCAGCCCCCGTTGTGCCAAAAGCCAGCATCACGAGCGCACAGGTGCGGATCGCCGGTTTTCTAAGCGTAGTAGTGAGTACGGAGGTCATGAGCAATCGAGAAAATCGAGCCGAGACGGAGGAGTGATCGCGACCGGATGTCGGTTCATCCGTGCGCCAAATCAGCAATGATGGGACGATATAGCAAGCGCGTTGCGTTGAACAGAGATTGTGAAACAGCCGCCCTCCGGTATAGGAGTTGTGCGACTGGAGACTGTTTTGATGATCGTATGCTTTGATATTGGAGGCACTGCCATCAAGGGTGGGTTTGCCTTTTCAGGTGAGGACGTACGCCCCTTGCCGCGTCGTCCGACGCCGTTGCACGACTATGATGCATTTGTCGGTGAACTCCGCGGAGTAATCGAGCAGGCTGACGCAACACCCGACTGTGTCGCAATCTCGATTGCCGGCGTTCTGGACCCGGACACGGGAGTAGCAACGATTGCCAACATTCCCTGCCTGCATGGGCGCCCACTTGTGGCGGATCTCGAGGCAGACCTTGGATTGCCTGTCATTGTTGCCAATGATGCCGATTGCTTTGCAATGGCGGAAGCGCACAACGGTGCCGGGCGTGGCCACGCCATTGTTTTTGGGGCAATCCTTGGCACCGGCGTCGGTGGTGGACTGGTAATCGATGGCAAGCTGATCAATCGAGGTGGTTTTGCCGGAGAATGGGGGCATGGCCCGGTGGCGGCAACGCTTGCCGGGTCGCCTCCCGTCGAACTTCCCCGCTTTCAGTGCGGATGCGGCTTGAAGGGATGTATCGATGCGGTTGGTGGTGCGCGGGGCATGGAGCGCCTCCACACGCATCTAAGCGGTGCTGCACTCACCAGTGAAGAGATCGTCCAGGCTTGGGAAAGCGGCGATGTCGATGCAACACGCACAATCGATGTCCTGATCGACCTGCTCGCATCTCCATTGGCGCTGGTCGTCAACGTAACCGGTGCAACCATCGTCCCCGTAGGCGGTGGATTGTCGAATTCGCTTTCTCTTCTAAGGGAGATTGATGCAGCGGTCAGGGCCAGAATTTTGCGCCGGTTCGACCGTCCGCTGGTGGTTCAGGCGACATGCCGTCCGGAGCCAGGTTTGGTTGGAGCAGCATTGCTGGGCCTTGAATTTTCAGCGTCTCAGCAACACTGAGCCCGCAAAAATAACCGGAAAGAGAATGAGCATCAAAAAAGCCCGGCGAACCGGGCTTTTTTATTATTTCTCAATCGGTTGTCCGATTGGAAACTTGAAATTGGTGCCCAGAAGAGGACTCGAACCTCCACACCCTTGCGAGTACCAGCACCTGAAGCTGGCGCGTCTACCAATTCCGCCATCTGGGCGACGGCCCGCATGTAAGGGGGTGGCTTTGTCCTGTCAACAGGCTTTTTGAAGTTTTCATGTCAAACCCGATATTCCTTTGACGAAACTGCACTCGGGCGGGGCTCAAATCGTCTTGCAGTCACCCTATGAACGGTCGCCTTTCTCCCGGCAGCGAGGGTTTTGAAGGCATGTGTGTCCTATCGGTCGATATGTCCAAGGTCCCGGGCCGGGTCTGTCGCATCGCGGATCAATTGTTTCAGTTCTTTCGGTCCTGGAAAGCCGCCATCGCGCTTTCGTTCCCAAACGAGCGCACCATCCACCCTGATTTCGAATCGCCCACCGGTGGAGGGGACAAGCGCCACTTCGCCCAGGTCCGAGCCGAAGGTCTGCAGAAGCTCCTGTGCCATCCATGCCGAGCGAAGCAGCCAGTTGCACTGCGTACAGTAAAGAATGCTGATGCGGGGTTTGATATCCATGCTGTTCCGATCCTGTTCGAGCCCTAACGATAGCGCTGCTGGCCAAAGTGGTTCAAGCCGAAATACAGCCGGAACGCGCTTGATAGCGCATGCCATCCGTGCTCATCTTCGACGGTATTAACCCTTCGGAATGAACTCTCCATGCGCGTCGCCATTGTTGAAAATACCGGTCACACCGATCACGGTCAGGTGGGCATCGCACTCGCTGAGAAAAATGCCAGCATCGAGGTCTTTCGGCCTTTTGCCGGTGAGGCTCTTCCCACCGATAGCAGCGGGCACGATGCGATTGTTGTCTTTGGTGGCGAGCAGAATGCACTCGCCGACGATAGGCATCCTTATCTGCCAGCACTCGCCGCGCTGATGCGGCAGTTCGGAGATGCAGATAAGGCAGTACTTGGTATCTGCCTTGGAAGTCAGCTTCTGGCACGGGGCTATGGCGGAGAAAATCATGTCGGTACGGCACCGGAGTTCGGCTGGCAGCAGATCACACTAACCGCAGAGGGTGCCGCCGATCCCGTTCTGGCATCAGCAGCGGAAGAGGGCTTACTCAAATCGTTCCAGTGGCATGACGATACCTTCTCGTTGCCCGAGGGGGCCGTGCATCTGGCAGCCAACGAGAATGCGCGCAATCAAGCCTTCAGGATCGGACGCGCTGTCTATGGAACGCAGTTTCACTTCGAGGCGAACCGATCCGTTGTCAATGATTGGAACCGTCTTTTCAGAGACCTTATCAGCGCCAAGCGCCCCGATTGGTTTGATGTCTACCCCGATGAGGCAGAACGGCACGGCGTCGCAGCGGATGCAGCAGGTCTGGAGATTGCACGTGCCTGGGTGCAGCGCATCATGCAGTGAAGACCCGCGACATTGGTCGCGGATCCAGGGTGATTGCCTCGGTGGTTACCGGAAAGGCTACTTCTTGGCCCAGAGGACCTTGAACTTGGCGTTGCGGCAAGTCTCTCCGTATTCGCGGAAGTCTGCGGCCAGTTCCGTTTCATAGGGCAGACCGCGATTGGCGACCAGCATCAGGATGCCGCCGTTGCGAAGCGCATTGCTGGCCGTCTTGATGATGGATTGACCGAGCGCCGGCTCTGCGGCGTGCCCCTGATGAAAGGGCGGGTTCATGATCACCAGGTCGTATTTTTCCTTCGGCGCTTCACTGACCAGGTCCTGCCAGAAGAAGCGAGCCTGAAGATCCGGATGGATTTCCCTTAAGTTGCGCTTGGCGCATTCCAGCGCCTGATAGTCTGCCTCGAACAGATCGATGCGCGCGGTGTTTGGCGCCCGATCGGCCAGCATGGCGGAAAGATAACCCCAGCCCGCTCCGAAGTCGGCAGCATTGCCGTCGAAATCCTGCGGCAGTCGGCCGGCCAGAAGTTCTGAACCCGGATCTACGCGATCATGGGAGAACATGCCGGGCATGGTGTTGAAACGATTGGCAACCTTGACGGCGCTCGACTGTAGCGCGGCAATTGTCTCCGGCGCATTTTCCGGAGCGGCAAACCACAAGACGACCCCATGATATTTGGGCATATGCTCAACCGTAAGGCCAAGCCCCGTCAGACGCTTCCTGAGGGCCTGTATGCCGTCTTCCTTGCTGCCGGCGGCAATCACCAGCCCGCCAACCTTCACGCGCTTCAGCGCCTCTGCCACGCGATCGTCATTTTCGGCGCGGTGTTTGCCACAGAGGATAAGCGCGCCGTCAAAGTCATCGCCTTCAACCACCGGCAGCGGCTCTTGCCGTGCGGCGGTCAACCGCAGGAATTCTGGTCGCAATCCCTGAACGGCAGTGATTGCTGCCTCAAAGCCTGAGGGCTTGGCGTTGCCTGCCTCGGCGCCCAGAAACAGGTAGCGTTCGTCGCTGCTCGGCAAAGCCAATACATCGATTGCGAATGGGTGGAACAAGGTCTTCAGGCTGTCACGGCTCATGGTTCAATTTTCCTGCGTGCGGATATGAAAAAGGCGCGGAACGAGCCGCGCCTTGTCTCTGGAAAGGGTTGGCCGATTACTCGGCTGCTTCGCCCTCATCCTTCTTTTCCTTCTTCTCGCCAGCGATTTCCTGGCCAGTCTCCTGATCGACAACCTTCATCGACAGGCGAACCTTGCCGCGCTCGTCAAAGCCCATCAGCTTGACGAAGACCTTGTCGCCTTCCTTGACCACGTCCTGGGTCTTGGCAACGCGCTCGGAAGCCAGCTGCGAGATGTGCACGAGGCCATCACGCGAACCGAAGAAGTTGACGAAAGCGCCGAAGTCAGCGGTCTTCACAACCGTGCCTTCATAGATCACGCCGACTTCAGGCTCGGCCACGATCGAATGGATCCACTTGCGAGCGGCTTCGATTTCCTTGCCCGACGAAGACGCAATCTTCACGGTGCCATCGTCTTCGATGTTGATCTTGGCGCCGGTCTTTTCGACGATTTCGCGGATAACCTTGCCGCCCGAACCGATGACTTCACGGATCTTGTCGACCGGGATGTTCATCACTTCGATGCGCGGTGCGAATTCGCCGAGTTGGCTGCGGCCCTCGGTGATGGCATTGGCCATTTCGCCGAGGATGTGCTTGCGCCCGCCCTGTGCCTGGCCGAGTGCGACCTTCATGATCTCTTCGGTGATCCCGGCGATCTTGATGTCCATCTGCAGCGAGGTGATGCCATCGGCAGTACCGGCTACCTTGAAGTCCATGTCGCCGAGGTGATCTTCGTCGCCGAGGATGTCGGAGAGAACTGCAAAGCGCTCACCTTCAAGGATCAGGCCCATGGCGATACCGGCAACAGGCTTTGCCAGGGGAACGCCAGCATCCATCAGAGCAAGCGAGGTGCCGCAGACCGTTGCCATCGAGGACGAGCCGTTGGACTCGGTGATCTCGGAGACAACGCGCAGCGTGTAAGGGAACTGTTCAGCTGAAGGAAGCATCGGGCGGATTGCGCGCCATGCCAGCTTGCCGTGACCGATTTCGCGACGACCCGGCGAACCCATGCGGCCTGTTTCACCGACAGAGTAGGGTGGGAAGTTGTAATGCAGCAGGAAGCGTTCCTTGTACATGCCGGTCAGGCTGTCGACATACTGCTCGTCTTCGCCGGTGCCGAGCGTGGCAACGACGATTGCCTGCGTCTCGCCGCGGGTAAACAGCGCCGAACCGTGGGTACGTGGCAAGAGACCAACTTCCGAAACGATTGGGCGAACTGTTTCCAGATCGCGACCGTCGATACGGCTCTTGGTGTCGAGAATGTTCCAGCGAACGATTTTCGCCTGCAGGTGCTTGAAGATCGCACCGATAACTTCGGCTGCATACTTGGCTTCGCCTTCTTCCGGCAGGAAGTGGGCCTTGACCTTTGCCTTGACGGCGTCGACGGCTGTATAACGAGCAGCCTTTTCGGTGATCTTGTAGGCGTCGCGCAGCTCGGCTTCGCACAGCTTCAGCATTTCGGCTTCAAGTTCGGAATAGTCTTCCGGTTCGAATTCGCGGGGTTCCTTGGCAGCCACTTCAGCGAGCTTGATGATCGCATCGATGACCGGCTGGAAGCCCTTGTGGCCGAACATGACGGCGCCGAGCATGACGTCTTCGTTCAGTTCCTTGGCTTCCGACTCAACCATCAGAACGGCGTCCTGGGTACCGGCAACAACCAAGTCGAGAGCGCTTTCGTCCATCTCGTCCAGGTGCGGGTTCAAAACGTATTCGCCGTTGATGTAGCCGACGCGCGCGCCGCCAACCGGGCCCATGAAGGGGACGCCCGAAAGGGTGAGTGCAGCCGAAGCGGCGACCATGGCCAGAACGTCCGGATCGTTTTCCAGGTCGTGCTGGACGACGGTAACGACAACCTGGGTTTCGTTCTTGTAGCCTTCAGGAAAGAGCGGACGGATCGGACGGTCGATCAGGCGGGAAACCAGTGTTTCCTTTTCGCTTGGGCGACCTTCGCGCTTGAAATAGCCACCCGGGATCTTGCCGGCAGCATAGGTTTTTTCCTGGTAGTTGACAGTCAGCGGGAAGAAATCCTGGCCAGGCTTTGCGGACTTCGCCGAAACGATCGTGGCAAGCACGACGGTCTCACCGTAAGTCGCCAGAACAGCGCCGTCAGCCTGACGGGCGATTTTGCCGGTTTCCAGTTTCAGCGGGCGGCCTGCCCACTCGATTTCAACGCTATGGGAATCAAACATATCTTGTCCTTCTTCCACGGAACCGGGGCGCATTCGCCAGTGGCGAAAAATGTACCGTTCGCGGCCGTGAATTTGGTGACACATCACGGGCAAGACAGCGGGAAGCTTTTCGCGTAAGGCCCTGTTGGACTTTCCGCCTTTGCAACGCTTGCGTTGCAGTCGCCAGTTGAACTGGCAAAAGCATCCGGCAATCCTGCCCCATGACAGGTCATCGGTTGGTCTGGCAGATCCGGCCCATCCGGAGCTTGCCCTTGTCTGTGGTTCCGCGAGAGACATGAGCGTCTCTTGGGAACCTTGCCGGTTGCCCGGAAATGAAACCGGCGGGAATGCCGAAGCAATGCCCGCCGGAAGCGATATTAGCGGCGAATGCCCAGACTTGTGATCAGCTTGGTATAGCGAGCTTCGTCCTGCTTCTTGACGTAGTCGAGGAGCGAACGGCGAGTCGAAACCATAGTCAGAAGGCCACGACGCGAGTGGTTGTCCTTCTTGTGACCCTTGAAGTGTTCAGTCAGGTTGGTGATACGCTCGGTCAGGATAGCGACCTGAACTTCCGGAGAACCGGTGTCGCCGTCCTTGATTGCGTATTCCTTGATGAGGGCGGCCTTGCGCTCTGCAGTGATCGACATCGAATATTCCTTTCTATAACAGGAGATAAAAGTCGCCATATGCCGAGATGTCGGTCAGCATTGGCCATGATAGACAAGCGGACACGCCGCATGCTGGCGTGCCTATAGCTTATCCCTTGTCGAAAGGAAAGAACTCTTTCGCAAGGTGTTCGCGCATCAGTTGAACACGCGGCGCGGGTGAAATTCACCACCGGCGATCTCACCGATTGCGACAAGCTTGCCGCCAGCAGTCGCGAACGCTTCCGGTTCAGCCACCGGCGCAGAACGCCCTCGCAGCAGAATTGCGTTGCCCATTCTGAGACGGTGTGCCTGATCATCGGTGATCGCGATATGCGGCAAACTGGAAAGTGCTTCACTGGTGTCGATAAGATGTACGTCCAGTTGAGCAAGGCGTTCTTCGCGGTCTTCTATCTGCTCCAGAGCGACCAGATCAGACAGCTTGACCATCTTTTCTTCTGCGAACGGTGCAACGAATGTGCGCCGAAGTGTCGAAATGTGACCATAGCAACCGAGATCGCGGCCCATGTCGCGTGCAAGTGCCCGCACATACGTGCCTTTGCCGCATTCGACTTCGAAAAGCGCGCTGTTCTCATCGGGGCAGCTAAGCAAAGTCAGCCGATAGATGTCCACATCACGGGCGGGGATGTCGACCTGCTCACCCTCACGGGCGAGATCATAGGCCCGTTCACCGGCTATCTTGATGGCGGAGAACTGCGGTGGGATCTGGCTGATCGTCCCGGTGTAATTCGGCAGCAAGGCGGCGATTGCCTCTTGCGAAGGACGAACATCGGACGACTGGGTGACACTGCCCTCCAGGTCGTCGGTTGATCGTTCTTCGCCCCATGTGACTGTGAATTCGTAGATCTTGCGACCGTCCATCACATAAGGGACCGTCTTCGTTGCATCTCCCAATGCAATCGGCAACATACCGGAGGCCAGCGGATCGAGGGTTCCGGCGTGTCCCGCCTTCTGGGCGTTTAACAGCCATTTGATCTTGCCGACAGCCTCCGTCGAACCGAAGTCAACGGGCTTGTCGAGGATGAGCCAGCCCGAAATCGGACGGCCCTTGGGTTTTCTGGGTTTTGACATCAGGCCTCAGTTTTGGTCTTCGTCATCATCGCGATTGAGATCGCGAGCGACCTCGGGCGAGCGCAGAAGATTGTCGATCTTCTGGTAATTGTCGAAGCTGGTATCGTCGCGGAACCGGATCTCGGGCATGTATTTCATCTGCCGGAGCTGTGGTCCAAGACGTCCACGAATGAATTTCGCATTGTTGTTGAGTGCAGTGATGATCGACTCGTGGTCGCTCATTCCCAGCGGGGTCACATAGGCTGTTCCAATCTTGAGGTCCGGCGACATCCGGACTTCAGAGATGCTGATAACGGTCTTTTCGATCAGCGGATCGCGCACTTCGCCGCGCTGCAGAACCTGTGTCAGGGCTGCGCGGACCTGTTCTCCAACACGCAGCATGCGCTGCGATGGAGCTGATGATGTAGGTTTGGACATAAGTCTAGCCTTAAAGCAAAGCGGGCGCCGAAAGTCCGGCGCCCGTTGTTCTTGCCGGTAAGCGTTCAGTTTTACAGCGTGCGCGTTATATGCTCAACGCGGAAGCACTCGATCGTGTCGCCAGCGCGAATGTCTTCGTAGTTTTCGAAGGCCATACCACATTCCTGACCGACCGGCACTTCCGAGACTTCGTCCTTGAAGCGCTTCAGCGTCTTGAGCTTGCCTTCGTGGATGACGACATTGTCGCGCACCAGGCGAACGCCTGCGCCACGTTCCACCTTGCCTTCGACGACGCGGCAACCTGCGACCTTGCCCACCTTGGTGATGTTGAACACCTCCAGGATTTCGGCATTGCCGAGGAATGTTTCGCGCCGTTCCGGCGAAAGCAGACCGGACATTGCTGCCTTAACGTCATCAACCAGATCGTAGATGATGTTGTAGTAGCGGATCTCGATGCCTTCACGCTCGGCCAGCTGACGTGCCTGCGAATTGGCGCGGACATTGAAGCCGATGATCGCAGCACCTGAAGCTTCCGCAAGCGAGATATCGGACTCTGTGACGCCACCGACGCCGGAGTGAACGATCCGCGCGCGGACTTCGTCTGTGCCGAGTTTCTCAAGTGCGCCGGCAATGGCTTCGATCGAGCCCTGTACGTCGCCCTTGATCAGCAGCGGGAATTCCTTCAGGCCGGAGGACTGAAGCTGGCTCATCATCTGCTCGAGCGATCCCCGCGAACCGGACTGACGGGCAGCCGCCTTGTCGCGGGCCAGACGCTGGCGATATTCAGACACTTCACGTGCACGGGCTTCGTTCTCAACCACGGCAAACTTGTCGCCGGCACGCGGTGTACCCGACAGGCCGAGGACTTCGACCGGCATGGCTGGACCCGCTTCCTTGACGTGGTCGCCCTTGTCGTTGACCAGAGCACGAACGCGGCCCCACTGATCGCCGGCCACAAGAATCTGGCCAGGCTTGAGTGTACCCTTCTGAACGAGCACCGTTGCAACCGAACCACGACCACGGTCGAGCTGGGCTTCGATCACTGTACCTTCGGCAGTGCGGTCCGGGTTTGCCTTGAGGTCAAGGATTTCCGACTGCAGCAGGATCGCTTCGAGCAGCTTGTCGAGGTTGGTGCGGTTCTTGGCAGAAACTTCCACGTCGAGAACTTCACCGCCCATCGATTCAACAAAGACTTCGTGCTGGAGCAGCTGATTGCGAACCTTCTGCGCGTCAGCAGAGGGCTTGTCGATCTTGTTGATCGCCACGATGATCGGAACACCTGCCGCCTTGGCGTGATTGATGGACTCGATCGTCTGCGGCATCACGCTGTCGTCTGCGGCAACCACAAGGATCGCGATATCCGTCGCCTGAGCACCGCGGGCACGCATTGCGGTAAAGGCGGCGTGGCCGGGAGTGTCGATAAACGTGATCTTCTGGCCGTTCTGCTCGACCTGATAAGCGCCAATATGCTGGGTAATGCCGCCGGCTTCACCAGAAACAACATTGGCATGACGGATGGCGTCGAGCAGCGAGGTCTTACCGTGGTCGACGTGACCCATGATGGTGACGACCGGAGGACGCGGAACCAGCTCGCCGTCGTCATCGCTGACATCGAAGATGCCTTCTTCGACGTCGGATTCAGAAACGCGCTTCACTGTGTGACCAAATTCGGTCGCGATGAGTTCGGCAAGGTCGGCGTCAATGACGTCGCCTGGCTTCATCATCTGACCTTCCTTCATCAGGTACTTGATCACATCGACGGCCCGTTCGGACATACGCTGCGACAATTCCTGAATAGTGATGGTTTCCGGCAGAATAACCTCGCGCATAACCTTTTCACGGGTTTCCTGCATTTGGCTGCGACGGAACTTCTCCTGACGACGACGCATGGCCGAAAGCGAGCGGCCGCGCGGGTTGCCCTCTTCGTCAACATTTGCAGTCGTGATTGTCAGCTTGCCACGGCGACGGTCTTCCTCGGCCTTCGGGCGAGCAGGAGCCTTTGCAGGCTCAGGACGCACGACCTTGCCGCGGTTCGGACCTCTGGGCGCAGAGCGGCTTTCGCTCTCGTCTGCTTCGTCCTTGCGTCCACGGATAATCGGTGGAGGCGCTGAACGCGGTGCGGCGGGCGCAGCCGGAGCAGCAGGTTCTGCTGCCTTTTCAGGAGCGGGCGGTGCGGCCGCCTCTGCAGCAGCCTGGATAGCAGCTTCTGCTTCCTGGCGCTTGGCCTCTTCTATGGCTTCCAGCCGTGCTTTTTCTTCCTCTACCTTGCGAATTGCTTCGGCTTCGGCGCGCTGCTTGGCTTCGATGACGTCCCGAGCCTGCGCTTCAACCAGCGCCTTGCGGCGCGCTTCCATTTCGCCAGCAGAAAGATCGTGCAGCACATTGCCGCGTGGACGTTCTTGACGTTCCGGGCGGGGCGGTGTGTTCGGCTTTACCTGCTGATGGACGCGGGTCTGTTGCGTCGGCTGTTGACGCGTCGGTGCTGCGGGCTCGCTTGCGCGAGGGGCAACAGGCGCTGCGGTAGGCTTCTCGTCCTCTGGACGGGCCACGCGCCGCTTTCTCGTCTCGACTACGACCGCTTTCGTCCGACCGCGCCCCATGTCCTGGCGCACGGTACCTTGAGTTACGCCGGATGGTTTGAGGCTAAGAGTCTTCTTGGCCCCTGTGCTGGTCGTATTGTCGTCTTTGCTATCGGTCATTCCGTTCCCGTTCCTTCGGACTGGGACGGATGATACCATCAGGCCCAGTCGTAAATATGCTGTCGCTTGCTGCGGTTGCCGGCCTTCGCCAGTGACCGCGTCATCGGTCTGTAGTGTCGGCGCGCCGCGCGGGCAGCTCGCCAATGCGATAGAGCTCAAGCAGCTTTGCGCGCTTCACTACACCCACACCTGCCTGCCCTGCAAGCACTGCGGCATGGATAAACGCGTTCTGACCCATCAGAGCCTCCATTTGTAATCCCGAAAACGGTTTGAAAACGGGTATTTCCGTTTCGGCTCCGGTTCCGAGAAACCAGGCTTTTCGAGCCTGATCTATCTTGCGGACACCGTCTGCGGCGGCATCCTGAGAATGAAAGACCGCATGTGCGGCCCCGCCGCGTACGGCGTTTTCAACTTTCATCGACCCGATGACGAACTGCCCGGCCTTGCGAGCGAGGTTCATCATGCCGGCCAGATCGGCGGCGAGTAGGCGATCCACGGTCTCACCGAGATCGGCATCTGCCTTGACGTCCGCCTTGAGTGCGCGGGCGAAGAGCTTCTTCGCCACCGCCTTGTCAACCGCTGCCCGGCTGATCGATACCCAGCATCCCCGTCCGGGAAGCTTGCGCTTCAGGTCGGGATAAATGGTGCCGTCAGGCCCGGCCACGAAACGGATCAACGTTTCCGGTGTTCCGCTAACACGTGTGACGATGCAGGTGCGGTCGTTCATCGGTGCCTCTGCCGGCTCATCATTATCTGCCGAGGCATCCGTCTGTCCGACCCCCATCATCAGTTTTGTTCTGCGCTGTCGGCCTCTTCGCCTTCAACTTCCTCTTCTACAGGCTGAGCGAGGTCCTCCTCGGTGATCCAGCCAGCGATCAAACGGGCCTGAACGACCATGTTTTCAGCTTCGGCACGAGAAACGTCGAACTTCGAGAACAGTCCCTCGAACTTCTTGGTCTCGCCATTCTTGCGTTCGCTCCAGCCGACCAGATCGTCCGATGCGCAACCGGCAAAATCTTCGATCGACTTGATGCCGTCCTCGCCGAGCGCAACCATCATCTGCGATGTCATGCCGTCGATCTGGCGCAATTCGTCCAATACGCCGAGTGACTGGCGCTTGGCATCCATTTCCGCTTCGATCTTTTCCAGATATTCGCGCGCACGGGTCTGGATTTCTTCGGCGGTGTCGTCATCGAAGCCTTCGATCGAGGCAATTTCCTCGAGCTCAACATAGGCAAGTTCCTGCACCTGGGCAAAGCCCTCGGATGCCAGAACCTGGCCAACCATTTCGTCGACGTCGAGCGCCTCCATGAAAAGGTTGGTGCGTTCGTTGAATTCCTTCTGACGACGCTCCGACTCTTCTGCTTCGGTCATGATGTCGATGTCCCAGCCAGTCAGCTGAGAAGCAAGGCGAACGTTCTGACCGCGGCGACCGATGGCGAGCGAAAGCTGCTCGTCCGGAACCACGACTTCGATACGTTCTGCATCTTCGTCCAGAACAACCTTTGCCACTTCAGCAGGCTGAAGCGCATTGACGATGAAGGAAGCCGGATCCTGGCTCCACGGAATGATATCGATCTTTTCACCCTGCAGTTCGCCGACAACGGCCTGAACACGGCTACCGCGCATACCAACGCAGGCGCCGACTGGGTCGATCGAGGAATCGTTCGAGATGACGGCGATCTTGGCGCGCGAACCCGGGTCACGGGCAACCGACTTGATCTGGATAATCCCGTCGTAGATTTCCGGCACTTCCATGGTGAACAGCTTCACCATGAACTGCGGATGGGTGCGCGACAGGAAGATCTGCGGGCCGCGCTGTTCGCGACGCACGTCATAAACATAGGCGCGAACACGGTCGCCGTAGCGGAAAGCTTCGCGCGGAATCATTTCATCGCGGCGGATGATGCCTTCGCCACGACCGAGATCCACGATCACGTTGCCATATTCGACGCGCTTGACGGTGCCGTTGACGATCTCGCCGATGCGATCCTTGAACTCGTCGAACTGACGGTCACGCTCGGCTTCGCGAACTTTCTGAACGATGACCTGCTTGGCAGACTGAGCTGCGATACGGCCAAAATCCATCGGCGGCAGAGGATCGGCAATGAAGTCGCCGATCTTCGCTTCGATGTTACGGTCGCGCGCCAGTTCCAAAGCGATCTGCGTGGAATAGTCCTCGACGGTCTCGACCACTTCCAGCAGACGCTGGAGGCGGATCTCGCCGGTTTTGGAATTGATGTCGGCGCGAATGTTGGTTTCGCTGCCATAGCGCGAGCGGGCGGCTTTCTGAATAGCATCGGCCATTGCCGCGAGCACGATTTCGCGGTCGATTACCTTCTCGCGGGCGACCGCATCAGCGATCTGCAAGAGTTCGAGCCGATTAGCACTGACTGCCATTATCTTAAGTCTCCGTCTTCCTGCCGGGGAGCCCCCTCGGTGGTTGCTGTTCCGTTATTCGGTGTCTTCTTCGCCGTTCTGATTGGCGGCCTGCGCACGGGCAAGCTTGTCTGCCTTCAATGCGTCGCGAATGAGATCGTCGGTCAGGATCAGCTTCGCTTCCGCGAGTGCGGAAAATGGGATGCTGACCCGTGGTTCTTCGCCGTAAGCTGCCTGGTCGCGTTCTAGGGTGAAGCCGTCACTGTCGACATCGGCAATCTTGCCGCGAAACCGCTTGCGGTTGTCCACCATGATCGACGTTTCACACTTGACGATGTGACCCTGCCAGCGCCTGAAGTCAGACACACGGACCATGGGCCTGTCGATGCCCGGCGAGGACACTTCCAGATGATATGCCTTGTCGACCGGATCGTCGACATCAAGAACGGGAGAAATTGCCATAGACAATTCTTCGCAGTCCTCGACGGTCATCGTTCCGTCTTCACGTTCCGCCATCACCTGAAGTGTAAGGCCGTTCTGATTCATCAGTCGCGCGCGAACGAGCTTGAAGCCCATTCCAACGACCACAGGCTCGATGATTTCAGCGATGCGCCTGTCAAGTCCGGTTTCGACGATCAGCCGTGGCTCGCCACGTGCAGGGGTTTCGTCAGACAATCGTATTCCTCCTGGGCCAGAAGCCCGCTCAGTCTGTTCGCCAAATAAAAAAGAGCGGGTCCTCGCGGCCCACTCTTCATCTGGCGATCAAGAATTTATCGGGCTTATACGCCACGCTTAAATGAAATGCAAGGTTTTCGGGACCGCCCTGAAATCGAGAGTGGTCGCGGAAGTCGCGCTGGAAAAACGACCGGCAGCTGCCGGTGTTTTTGATCGAAATGCTATAGGCGCAGCCGCTTCGATCGTCGTATATCTGAAACATATTGAATCGCTTCGTCGGGAAAAGCCGTGCCAGATAGACGATCTCCCTTGGCGCCTTTGGGCAATCATGTGTTTCTCACCATATGGCTCGCCAGCATCACCTCGAATTTTGGGGCACTCATACAGGACGTCGGCGCTGCCTGGATGATGACCTCCATCTCCTCGTCAAAGGACATGGTGGCCCTGGTTCAGGCGTCGAACACAGCCCCGATCATGTTCTTTTCGCTGATCGCGGGCGCGGTCGCTGACGGGTTCAACCGGCGGCGGGTTTTGTTGTTGAGCCAGCTTTTCCTTCTGATTGTATCGGCATTGTTGGCGATCTTTGCCTTTCTGGGTCACATGACGCCCTGGCTTCTATTGGCGTTCACATTCCTGATCGGATGTGGAACGGCCATGAACAATCCGTCCTGGCAGGCGTCGGTCGGCGATATTGTCGGCAAGGAGGATGTGCCAGCAGCAGTGTCGCTGAATAGTGTCGGCTATAATATTACCCGCAGCGTCGGTCCGGCAATCGGCGGCTTCATTGTTGCGGTGGCCGGCGTTGCCGCAGCCTTTGCCGTAAACGCTGTCAGCTATATCGCGATGATCTTTGCGATATTCCGCTGGAAGCCGGAATATCCCGTAAGCCAGTTGCCCCGGGAAAGCCTCGGTCAGGCAATCGCGGCCGGACTGCGTTACGTTTCGATGTCGCCCAATCTGATGAAGGTGATGTTCCGGGGCTTTCTGTTCGGCTTTGCCGCCGTATCAATATTGTCGCTCTTGCCCATCGTCGCGAAAGATAACCTGAATGGCGGCCCGCTTGTCTTCGGTGGTCTGCTTGGCGCGTTTGGCGTCGGGGCGATCATCGGCGCCTTGTCCAACGGTCGTCTTCGAGAATATCTCTCGAGCGAGCAGATCGTCCGTTGTTCCTTTGCAGGCTTTGCGGTTGCGGCGGCTGTGTGCGGTGTCAGCACCCATTTCTGGCAGGTGGCGCCAGCCTTGGTATTGGCTGGCGGTTGCTGGGTGCTGTCGCTTTCGCTCTTCAACACCGTAGTCCAGCTCTCCACCCCGCGCTGGGTCGTTGGCCGGGCGCTTTCCCTTTATCAGACAGCCACATTTGGCGGCATGGCACTGGGAAGCTGGATCTGGGGCGTGGTTGCGGAAAATCATGGTGTGACAGAAGCGCTGTCGATATCGGCAATCGTGCTCATGGTTGGTGTAGCCGTCGGCTTCTGGCTCGCCATGCCGGCGTTTGCAACGCTGGATCTCGATCCTCTCAACAGGTTCAACGAACCTGCCCTTCGTCTTGATCTTCGACCGCGCAGCGGACCCGTCGTCGTGCAGATCGACTATGAAATTCGCGATGTGGATCTGCCTGAATTTCTGCGGTTGATGGTGGAACGGCGGCGCATCCGCCTTCGCGACGGTGCACGCAACTGGACCCTGATGCGCGATCTGGAAAATCCGGATATCTGGACCGAGTCCTATCACACGGCTACCTGGGTGGAATATGTGAGGCATAACCAGAGGCGCACCAAGGCCGATGCCGATACGACAGACAGGTTGCTTGCCTTGCACAGCGGGCCTGAAAAACCGCGCGTGCACCGCATGATCGAGCGTCAGGCCATTCCCCGCGCCAATGACGTCTTTCACCAGGTTCATATCGAACCGCGCTGACGTCCAGGTTTATTTCAGCTTGGATTTCAGCGACGCATCGGGAAAGCATGTGGGCTTCAGGCCGGCCTTTGCCTGCCATTCCCCCAGCGATCGCCGTGTCTTGTAACCTGCAAGGCCGTCCACCGTGCCCACATCATAACCCTTGGCCACAAGCGCCTTCTGCATAGCCAACACATCGGATCGCAACATTTTTCCGACATCGCCCCACCGCCCAGAAAACGATCCTGATCCATAGGTGATACGGTCAGCCAGATTGCCGATGAAAAGCGCATAGAGATCGGAATTGTTATATTCCTTGATCACATAGAAATTCGGCGTGACAACGAATTCCGGGCCGTCTGTCCCGGCTGGCACGAGCATCATGCCGGGTGAATTCATCTCATGCGATGGAAATGGCTTTCCTGACACGCGAGAGATTCCCGTTGCCGCCCATCCAGATATCGGCTTGGCCCTGTCAGGTCCTTCCTGCGCGCAGGTGACATGATCGGGTATGCTGACTTCGAAACCCCAGTCCCGGCCCTTTTGCCAACCGCTCTTGGAAAGATAGTTGGCGATGGAGGCAAGACTGTCCGGCACCGAGCGCCAGATATCGCGCTTGCCGTCTCCATCGAAGTCCACGGCATATTTAAGGTAACTCGACGGCATGAATTGCGGCTGTCCCAATGCACCCGCCCACGACCCCATCATGTTTTCTGCCGCCATATCGCCGCCGCCGACAATATGCAGAGCAGAGATCAATTCCTGGCGAAACATGTCCTTGCGCGTCGACATGAAGGCCTTCGTTGCCAGAACTTCAAGCGCTGGATGAGGGAGCTTGGCACGGCCAAATCCGGACTCACGACCCCAGATCGCAACTATGATGCCCGCTGGAACCCCATAGGTCGCTTCGATCTTGCGCAAGGTCGAAGCGTGTTGCGAGGCAAGCGACCGTCCGGCTGCAGCGAGACCTTGCAGGCGCTTTTCGGAAAAATAGGCACCCGGCGAGGAAAACTCCGCCTGACTTTGTTTGCGCGCTTTGGGCGCCGCACTGCCGGGCGGAACGAGATCGGGAAGATCCCAATCCAGCGCCAGGCTCTTGGTGGCCTTGTCGAAGGTTGTGCGGGAGATGCCGGACGCTTGCGCAGACGGCCAAAGGTCCTGCTGAAGCCAGGTGCGAAACTGGCTCTCGACCTCCGCCTTGGAGGCCGCATTAGCGATCGATGGCGTTATCGCCGAAAGCATCGCTATTGCCGCGATGCCGCCGAGCAAAAGCGAGCGGCTAGTCGAGCGGCAGCCACCCATATCGCGCTTCAATCGCGCGCCTGTAGTCCGTATCAGTCTGGCGAGGTGCCCTGCGGATATAGTTTTCTGCAACATCGCGCGTTTCTCCTGTCAGCCCGTCGAGATAGGCGAAGATATCGTCCAGACCGGGTTTCGGTCCGGGTGGTTCAAGTCCGGGCGGCAAACCCGTCCAGATGATGTGGTCAAAGCCGCGCGCCTCAGCCCATTGCGGCAGATGCTCGATATAGAGTGGAGCGGCGTCCCCTTGTGACCAGCGCCCGATATGCTGTTGTCCGAGCGCGGCGGGAATACCTTCCCTTTTGCGCAGGGCGTCACAGGCGGCGTCCAGATCGTTTCCGTTTTCCATCATGGCGAAGAGAGAGCGAACCCGGAAATCCGTTTCCGTCAAAGCCAATGTCAAACGTCCGTCCTTTGCCTTGCGGGCGAACTCCACCTGGATCAGAGGACCATCGGCAAACCATTGCCGACGGATGGGCAGTTCACGCGGGCTCCAGATGAGCGAACCCCAGCCAAGGCATGCAATCGAGGCCATGCGCTCCTCCGGTTCGGTCAGATTGCCGTCCTGGCCCGCAAGGCCGCCGAAAGCGTTCCCTCGTCAAGATAATCGAGCTCGCCGCCAACAGGCACACCATGCGCAAGACGGGTAATTTTCACATCCATTTCGGCCAGATGATCGGTGATATAATGCGCTGTAGTCTGTCCCTCGACCGTGGCATTGACGGCGATGATAACTTCCTTGACCCCGCCTTCGGATACCCGATTGATCAATCCCCGGATATTCAGATCTTCCGGTCCCACGCCATCCAGCGGGGACAGCGTTCCGCCAAGCACATGATAGGCGACATTCATGGCGCTGGCGCGCTCCAGTGCCCAGAGATCGGAGACATCCTCCACGACGATGATAGTCGATTGCTCGCGTCGCTCATCCGTGCAGACTGTGCAGGGATCGGATGTATCGACATTGCCGCAACGCGAGCAGATCTTGACCTTGTCGAAAGCCTCGCCCATTGCCGAGGCGAGTGGCCCCATCAATTGGTCTTTCTTCTTGATAAGGTGCAGGGCAGCCCGTCGCGCCGAGCGTGGGCCGAGCCCCGGCACTTTTGCCAGAAGCTGGATGAGTTTTTCAATTTCGGGACCGGTGACTCGCTTTGCCATTGCCTGCTTCTAGCCGATATCATCGACAAACGGAATCGTCGAAAGAAAGAGATCCTTATGAAAATCACCGCCGTCTGTATGGGGCATGCCCAGCGCCTGTCAGGCCTCAACTACAAGACGGGAATAGACAAGTCTCCCATCGGTGGTCCTGTGATGGTGGATTCCGAAGGACTCGTCGGAGACGCCATCTGCAATCGCAAGCACCATGGCGGTGTCGATCAGGCTATCTATCTTGAAGGCGGCGAGACGATGGCCTGGTGGGCAACGGAATTGGGGCGAGAAATGCCGCCCGGCATCTTCGGCGAGAACCTGGTGATTGACGGTGTCGACAATCGCGATCTGGCCGCCGGTGACCGGTTCCAGATCGGCGATATCATTCTTGAGGTCACGTCCGCACGCATACCCTGCAATACATTTGCGGCGCGCATGGGCGACAAGACATTTGCCAGACTCTACAGCAAGGCAGCGCGCCCCGGAGCCTATTGTCGGGTCATTGCAGGCGGCTTTGTGGAAAGCGGAATGGAAGTGTCGCTCCAGCCCTACAGCGGAGACCGGATCGGCTTGCCAGAACTCATGGTCAATTTCGGCCGTAAGTTAGAAGGCGAGGCGAGGGCGCGCTATCTGGCGGCCCCGGTTCATTACAAGATCAAGGCTCTGATTGCCTGAGGCTGACAGATAGCTCGATCAGTTTCGCGCGGCAATGGCCGCTGCCGCTCCGGCCATCAGTCCAGCACTCGTTCGATTGGCGATCCGCATTGCCGGCGTGCTTTTCAGCAACAACCGCGCCTTGGCGGCGAGGAACACCCAACTGAGGTCAACCACGGCAAGAACGATCACCATCGTCAGCGTCAGTTCTATCCAGCCGACAAAGCTGACATGGGCAAGGTCCACGAGTGTCGGCAGCAGGGCCACGTAAAACAGCATGATCTTCGGGTTGCCGAGTGTAACCGACATCCCGGCGAGAAACAGTCGCCGCGGCGAATGGGTATCCGGCAAGATTTCTTCTGCGGAGTGGACGGGCGCATTCCACATCTTCCATGCCAGAAACAGAAGATAGGCAACGCCTGCCCATTTGATGCCGACAAAAAGCAGATGGAAGCGCTCGGCAACGGACGAAAGACCGGCAACCGCAAACGAAAGCCAGATTGCCTCCCCGATCCACATGGCAATTATAAACGGCAGGACATCACGGTAGCCATGGGAAAGCACGCGCGCCACCAGGGCTGCAATGCTGGGGCCCGGTGAGCCCGCAGCAACAACAAGAGCACCTGCGAAGATCAGCAGCGATGCCAGTGTCATGTCTTACCCCCACGATGCGGGCGATCAGAACGGCAGCTTCATGCCTGGAGGAATGGGTAGGCCGGCTGTCACTTCCTTGGTCTTTTCTGCCGTTACGGCTTCGGCCTTGTCCTTGGCATCCTTGTGGGCAGCCACGATCAGGTCTTCGAGAATTTCGACGTCATCTTCCTTGAAGAGCGATGGATCGATCTTCAGGCCCTTCAACTCTCCCTTGCCGGTCATCGTGACGGTGACGAGGCCACCACCGGATTTGCCTACGACTTCGAGCTCGGCGATTTCCGCCTGCATCTTCTCCATCTTCGCTTGCATTTCCTTGACCTTGCCCATCATGCCCATGATGTCGCGCATGGCTCAATCTCCCTTGTCCTGTTATCGGATACTGATGCTAGAATTCGATGTCGTCGCCCGGCAGGATATCGCCCTCGTCGGATTCCACCACAGCGGGCGCAACGATAGTTTCCTCTTCCAACTCGGCAGCCCGGATGCGAACATCGGTGACCTTTGCACCAGGAAAGCGCGAAAGAATGGCAATGACGTCGGGATCCTGTCGTGCGTCCTGGAACTGCGCTTCGCGCCGCGAGGCCTCAACCTGTGAAAGCGTTGGCTGGCCTTCGGATTTGCTCAGCATGACCATCCAGCGAATGGAGGTCCATTCTTCCAGACGGCGCTGCAGATCATTGGCCAGAGATGCAGGAGCTTCCGGCGGCAGATTGATCTCCAGCTTGCCTGGTTCCAGTCGAACCAGCCGGACATAGCCGCGAACCAGCGCACGCAATTTGGGGTCGCGATTTTTCGAGCAAAGCTCGGATATGTCCTCAAGCGAATTGATAGGCACGCTCATGACGGGTTCTGCGGCCGGACGGGTGTCGGGACGTATCGCCTCTAATGGACGCGTCTCGGGACTTGATGGAACCGCCTGAAGTCTCGCGACTGTCGCGCCACCGGAAGGTTGCCCAGCATAGCCGCCCGACGATTGGCCGACGGCTTGCGTCCGCATCATCTGCTGTCCGCCGCCATTGCCGTTTCCGCTCGGACGTTGCGGTGCGCTGGCACCGCTATCGGACGAAATTTCGGCAAGTCGACGTGCAGCATCTTCGGGCGACGGCAGGTTTGCCGCATGCGCCAGACGAATGATCACCATCTCGGCCGCGCCGGCCGGCCGCGCGGAATTTTCAGCCTCGGTAATGCCCTTCAGCAGCATCTGCCACATACGCGACAGCGTCGTGATGGCAACGCCTTCGGCAAACTCGATGCCGCGTACACGCTCCACTTCGCTCAGCGAAGGATCCTGTGCGGCAGTCGGGATATATTTGAGGCGCGTCACCAGATGGGTGAAATCGGCAAGATCTGTCAGCACCACGGTTGGGTTGGCACCGGCTTCATATTGACCCGCAAATTCTTCCAGCGCTGCCGCCGCGTCGCCGGTAATGATGTGATGAAAAAGATCGACAATGCGCGCACGGTCGGCAAGGCCCAGCATGCCGCGCACTGCATCGGCCTGAACCGATCCGCCGCCATGGGCAATGGCCTGATCGAGCAGGGACAGACCGTCGCGGGCCGAACCCTCTGCTGCACGGGCAATCATGGCCAGTGCTTCGTCCTCGACGTCGATCCCCTCCTTGGAGGAGATCGTCGAGAACAGGCCAACCAGATCGGCTGCGGATATTCGGCGAAGGTCGAACCGCTGGCAACGTGAGAGGACCGTAATCGGCACTTTGCGAATTTCGGTCGTCGCGAAAATGAACTTCACATGCTCCGGTGGTTCTTCAAGCGTCTTCAGCAGGCCGTTGAAAGCCTGTGTCGACAGCATGTGAACCTCGTCGATGATGTAGACTTTGTAGCGCGCCGATACAGGGCGATAGCGCACCTGCTCGATGATCTCACGAATATCGTCGATACCGGTATGCGAGGCAGCATCCATCTCGATGACGTCGACATGGCGGCCTTCCATGATCGCCTGGCAATGTTCGCCGGGGATTCTCAGATCGATCGTCGGCTTGTCGATTTCATCGGTTTTATAATTGAGCGCCCGCGCCAGAATTCTGGCCGTTGTCGTCTTGCCCACACCGCGAACGCCGGTCAGCATATAGGCTTGCGCAATACGTCCTGTCTCGAACGCATTGGTCAGTGTTCTGACCATCGGCTCCTGGCCGACCATCAGATCTGAGAAATCCTTTGGGCGATATTTGCGGGCAAGGACGCGGTAACCGCTGGATACGGAACTCTTGTTCGGCGCTGTCGGCTCGATTTCGCTCATGAAGCTGCCGGCATCCTCGTCCGCCCTGTGGTTCCGGGCATAATCGCCGGCGCAATACACCGGCATTCCGAAAGAAAAGGTGGGAGGCTGGCACGATGACCCGTGCCGGGCTCGTTAGGGCTGCTTCCTTCCGGACCTGACCCGGTTGGCGAGTGGCTCGTCCACCACCAACCTCCCGACAGCACATATCGTCAATAACGTTCTCAAATGCAAGCCAAGGCGTCAAAAAACTGCTATGAGAAAAAAATGCTTTAAGGGAATGCCGCCGATGCCATCAAGGTCGTTTGAAATGGATGAAAGGTTGCTGCGTGACAGCAAGCCGCTTGTGACGCTTGAGCTATGCCAGGCTAGACTGATGGATGATTGCCGCTGGCCCTGGGTAATTCTGGTGCCGCAGAGGAAGGGCATCACCGAGTTGTTCGAGCTCACGCCACTGGATCAAGCCGTCCTCACATTCGAGCAGATGACCGTGGCTGCCGCCATGAAAGAGACCACTTCGGCCACGAAGATTAATGTCGCGGCGATTGGAAATATCGTTCGTCAGCTACATATACACGTGATCGCCCGCACTGAAGGCGACGCTAACTGGCCCGGGCCGGTCTGGGGATTTGGAACTGCGGAACCCTATGCGTCAGATCAGGAAGACGAATTCAAAAACAGGTTCCTAAAAGCGCTTCACCGATGATGAAATCCATATTCGATACCGACGCACCTCACCCAGAGGCCAGCAGCCTGACGGCCTTTGCCCAGAACGCCCTGGAAACAAGGTCCGAACTTCGCGACGAGAATTCCCTTGAAGAGGCCTTCAAATTTGATGGGGTGCACGCACTGGCCTTTGCCGGCGACAAACTGATCCTCAAGCATGACCGACAGATACTTGATCCGCTTTTCGCACCTTACGAACTAACGTCACTCGATCCGGATCCCGATAACGCGGTTCTTCTTGGTTACCTGGCAAGCGGTGAGCCGAGGCTTGCGGTTCCGGTCGGCATCGATCCCGAGACACTGCCCGAACTCTACAAAGCCATCGGCGCACGCTCCCTTTATCGTGATGCATTACTGGATGACGGACTGGTGAGCGAAGCAGCCCAGGGCTTTTCCCTGCTCCACTGGAATGCAACCAACCGGTTTTGCGGCAAATGCGGTTCGCCAACGGTTTCGCAATTGGCGGGCTATCGGCGCAGTTGTAGCGCTTGCGGTCACCTGATGTTTCCGCGCACGGATCCCGTGGCGATCATGTTGGTCATTGATGAAGACGCTGATCGATGCCTGCTGGGCCGCAGCCCGCATTTCGCCGAAGGCATGTATTCCTGCCTTGCCGGTTTCGTAGAGCCCGGCGAGACAATCGAAAATGCAGTACGCCGCGAGACACTGGAGGAAGCTGGTATCCCGGTCGGAACCGTGCGCTACCATGCGTCGCAACCCTGGCCCATGCCTCATTCCCTGATGATCGGCTGCTATGGCCGAGCGGAAAGCACGGACATCAACTTCGACGGCAATGAACTGGAAGATTGTCGCTGGTTTACCCGAAGCGAAACGGAGGCAATGCTTGCGCGCGCTATCGGAGAAGGAAAGTCTGCTCCACCAAAGGGGGCAATCGCGCACCGGTTGATGCGCGACTGGCTGGAATGGAGCGCTTCTTAGAGGCTCTTGCGCATGGGGTGGCCCGGATAGACGCCAAGGATGTGCACCTTCTCGGAAAAGAAGCGCAACTCCTCGAGCGCACGCTTGACCGGAAGGTCGTCCGGATGGCCCTGGATGTCGGCATAGAACTGTGTCGCAATGAACTTTCCGCCAATCTGGTAGCTTTCAAGCTTCGTCATGTTGATGCCGTTGGTAGCAAAGCCCCCCATGGCTTTATAGAGCGCCGCAGGAATGTTGCGCACGTTGAATACAAATGTCGTCACGAACAATTCGTCTGCATGGGTTCTCGTGCGAGCCTGTTCTTTCGGTGAAAGAACAACAAAGCGCGTCACGTTGTTCTCTGTATCCTCGACATTCTCGGCGATGATGTCGAGGCCATAGAGGTCAGCGGCAAGGCGCGGCGCAAGCGCCCCCATCGAGCGGTCACCGATCTCTGCCACCAGTTTGGCGGCCCCCGCAGTATCGCCGGCGACGACCGGTTTCCAGCCATTCGAACGAATGATTTTGCGGCACTGGCCGAGCGCATGAATATGGCTGTGAACGGTCTCGATCTCGTCACGGCCAACGCCCGGCAAAACCATCAACTGAAAGCGGATCGGCATGAAATATTCGCCGACGATATGCAGCTTGGACTCCGGCAACAGATAGTGGATATCAGCAACGCGGCCTGCGATGGTGTTTTCGATCGGGATCATGGCCAGATCGGCATCCCCGTTCTCAACGGCGACGAAGGCGTCCTCGAAAGTGGGGCAGGGCAGGGGCTCCATATCGGGAAACATGTCTCTGCAAGCCATGTCTGAGTTTGCACCATATTCGCCTTGAAAGGCAATTCTGTTCGTCTTGCTGGTCATGTGGGGTTTTCCGTTATTGGGCTTGTGTGCCTAGAACGCGCCGTGCCTTTTCCAGGTCTTCAGCAGTATCGACGCCGAGCGGAATGGAGCGAATGATTTCTGCATCGATCCGCATGCCGGCTTCCAGAGCTCGCAACTGCTCGAGTGATTCGCGTCGTTCAAGCACAGATGGCGAAAGAGACACGAATTTCTCCAGCGCGGAACGGCGATAGGCATAAAGTCCAATATGGTGAAAGAGGGGACCTTTACCATGGGGCGCAGTGGCGCGTGTAAAGTAGAGTGCCTTGAGACGCGTGTCCGAAATGGGGGAACCCACCACCTTCACCACATTGGGGTTGGTCTTTTCACTCTCTTCGGTAATCTCCACCGTCAATGTGGCGATATCTGTTTCCGCATTGTCGAGTGGACGTACGGCAGCGCGAATGGCATCGGCTTCAATTGTGGGTAGATCGCCCTGCACATTGATAACCGTTTCGGCGTGACGATCAGGGTCAATTGCCTGCAAAGCCTCGAAAATGCGGTCCGAACCGGATTGGTGGTCATTGCGTGTCATTACGGCTTCGAAGCCTGCCTGCCGAACAGCGTCACAGATGCGCTGGTCGTCGGCCGCCACAACGATTCGCCCAACATCTGCTTCCGCAGCGCGATGCGCGACCTGAACGATCATCGGCATGCCGCAAATATCCGCAAGCGGCTTGCCTGGCAGTCGCGTGGATGCCATGCGGGCCGGGATAAGCACCAATGTTTTGGCCGAATTCAATTTATGCATCGCCGGTCCTTCAAATGTTGGTAGAAAAGTGGCAAAAGGTCTCAGTGTCGGGACCACAATCGTGTTGCAACTGTCAAGCAAAAGACATAGGTTCCGCCCGATTTCAAGATCGTCCGGCTAGATCTTCGCCGGCTGCAATGGGGAGCGTTTCCATATGAATTCATACGTGAACATGGGCGTTGGGGCGCTGCTGGGCACTGTCTTCGTTCTGATGTCTGTATCTATCCTGTCAGAGGGGATCTTTCATTCGGAAGCTCCGGAAACGGCAGGTTTTGCCATCGCCGCTGCGGAACCGAGCGATGGTGCCGGTGCACCGGCTGCTGTCGAAGAGACGCCGATCGCCGTTCTTCTGGCAAGCGCCGATGCCGGTCGTGGTGAAAGCGTATTTAAGAAGTGTGCGAGCTGTCATGACGCCACCAAGGGTGGCCCAAACAAGGTCGGTCCGAACCTTTGGGGTGTCGTCGAGCGCCCGATCGCCTCGCATGAGGGCTTCAGCTATTCGTCTGCAATGCAGGACTTCTCACAGGGCGGTTCGGTCACCTGGACCTTCGAAAACCTGAACCACTTTCTGATTGCGCCGAAGAAACTCATCTCCGGTACTGCCATGGGCTTTGGCGGATTGAAGAAAGACAGCGAACGCGCCGACCTGATTGCCTACCTTCGCAGCCTGTCTGATTCGCCGGTTGCGCTTCCTGAGCCGCCAGCAACGAACTGATCGCCTTCTTAAAAGCGTGTTCTTTTAAATATGCCCGGCATCGCGTCGGGCATTTTTCATTTTCCGTCAGAGTATCAGCCAGGTCCAGAAGGACACTGTGGCAACACCGACAACGGTGGTGATGGTAATCGTTGAAGCGGTGAGGCCATGACCGACGCCAAACCGGTTGGCTATAAGCCAGGCATTGATGCCGGTTGGCACCGCAGACGTCAGCACCATGGCCGCAGTCTGATCAGGGCTGAGCCCAAGCAAATGCGATGCGCCCCATACGCAGGCTGGCAGCAGGAAAAGTTTCAGCCCTGAAATGACGCTGGCCAGGCCAATATTTCCGGAAATCCCGTATTTGTTGAGCGCCATGCCAAGAGAGATAAGGGCTGCCGGCGCTGCAATGCCGGCAATCTGTTCGAGAACCGTGTCGATGACATGGGGCAGCGGCAAACCGACAAAGTGAACTGCAAGGCCTGCAGCAAGGCCGATGACCAACGGGTTGCGAAGGAGATTGAATGCGATCTGTTGTAGAAGAAGGGGAAAGCTTCGGGAGGCATGTCCGCTCACCGTGCGGTCGGCATTTTCCATCAGAACGGTGCCCGTGACCATCATCAGCGGCAGGTGAATGGCAAGCAGGATGGACAGAGCAACGACCCCGTCGGGGCCGACAATTCGGCTGACGAGCGGCAAGCCGATGAAAACATTGTTAGCAAACGCACTGGAAACACCCGCCAGCACGCCAGCACGCGCATCTCGTCCGAAAAAGCGCGTGGCGATAATATGTCCGGTTGACCAGGTGATGGCGACGCCGGCGAAATAGACCGCCCACAGACGGAACGGTGAGACGCCGTGGAAATCGGCGCTCGATATCGTCTTGAACAGCAATATCGGGACCGCAACCTTGAAAACGAATTCGCCGAGCGCGTCTCCGATATGGTCTTTCAGGAAATTTGTTCGGACGAGTCCCCATCCGAGAAGGATGAGCAGGAAGATGGGCGTGACATTGATTGCAATTGTGTACATGAAGTCCGGCCTTGGCGGCGGAGAGGAAAAACCAAGGTCTTACCGCTCAGTGAGCGTTCTTGCAATCTCGCCGATGTTGACGCCGTTCGAACGGCCTCGGCTTCGCAGATCGTCCGGTCGCCAGTACATCCGTGGTCGACCGTGGATCTCGAAGCCGTAGCCGCATCATGCGACTGGTGCGCGAAGGCTTCAGAATTGGTGAAGCCATATTCGCGTGGTTTTCGAATAGCGCGCCAAGGTTACAACTGCATGACATCAGGGCATTCGTCTCAAAAAACGCCGCAACGCTTTAAATGCACGGAAAAAACGTTATGAGAGGTCAGACAATCGCAAACGCGGAGATCAAGGTTTCATGAGCAAATACGACGTCCTCACCATCGGCAATGCGATCGTCGATATTATTTCCCGTTGCGATGACAATTTTCTGAGTGACAACGGGATCGTCAAGGCTGCAATGAACCTGATCGATGCCGAGCGCGCCGAGGCACTGTATGCCAAGATGGGGCCAGCCGTGGAAGCATCCGGCGGAAGCGCTGGCAACACGGCAGCCGGCATTGCCAATCTGGGCGGCAAGGCTGCCTATTTCGGCAAGGTCGCCGAAGACCAGCTTGGCGAGATCTTCGCGCATGATATCCGAGCGCAGGGCGTCTATTACAAGACAAAGGCAAACGGCACATTTCCGCCGACGGCGCGCAGCATGATCTTTGTGACGCCGGACGGTGAGCGATCCATGAACACCTATCTCGGCGCCTGCGTTGAGTTTGGACCGGAAGACGTTGAAGCAGATGTGGTCGCGGAAGCGAAGGTCACCTATTTCGAAGGCTATCTCTGGGATCCACCGCTTGCAAAGCAGGCCATCATCGATTGCGCGCGTATCGCTCACGAACACGGTCGCGAAATGTCCATGACATTGTCCGACAGCTTTTGTGTGCAGCGGTATCGCGATGAATTTCTCGAGTTGATGCGCTCAGGAACCATCGACATCGTCTTTGCCAATACCCAGGAGGTTCTGGCGCTCTACGAGACCGAGGATTTCGAGGCGGCACTCGACAAGATTGCCGACGACTGCAAGATCGCAGCCGTCACCATGAGTGAAAAGGGTGCCGTCATCGTGAAAGGTGACGAACGCATCTATGTCAAAGCGACGAAAATCGTGGAGTTGGTGGATACCACCGGCGCCGGAGACCTGTTCGCCTCTGGCTTCCTCTATGCCTATACGCAAGGACGATCACTCGAGGATTGCGGCAAGTTTGGCTGTCTCGCAGCTGGCGTTGTGATCCAGCAAATCGGCCCTCGGCCTTCGACATCGTTGCCGCAGGCCGCCAAGGACGCAGGTCTTATCTGAACGCTTCTCCGGGATAGGCGCCCCAGATTTCTCTTTGCGCCACCCATCCCTCGATTTCACCGGTTTCGGCGCGGCACCAGTTGCCGGTGCACTCGTCGAGCTTCATGATCACGCCTGGCTGCAGCTTGGCGATGATTGCCGCTGTATCCAGCGAATCGCGCCGCATATTGACGAACACATCGTCTGTATTGCCCCGCATCCAGGGGGCGGCCACCGCTGTTCGCTCGCCTGAAAGCAGGCTCTGGCTGACCCAGCCTTCGGTTCCATCGGCATCGCGTACGCGACGCCAATTTTCATATTCCTGGATAATTTCGACGGGCAGGCCGGATTTTAGGTAGAGCCATGACACGGCATAGTCGGTACCCGGGCCGACACGCAAATTGACGCGCGCCGCTTTAAGGCTGACAAAGCGGGGCAAAGGAAGCCCGCTTGGGCCTTTCGAGGTCGATTGCGCTGCTGTTGGCAGCGATGCGGCGAGCAAAAGAAGGGCCGCTATGGTGAGGCTGGAAACGAATTCGATGAAGTGTTTACGCATGACGAACCCGCTTGATTCAAGAAGGGAAAGGCTACTTCCACGATCGGCGAATGCTGCAGCGCGGTAGGGAAATCCTGTCGCCGCATGCGAGTTTTGTTTGTCTTCGCCGACGGGTTTGGTAGAAAATGGCTCGATAGGCGAATTATCGCCTGCTTTGGTTAACGACTTCTGAACAAGGCCTTAAATCCGTATGACGACCAGGAAAAAGCCGAAGGTTTACATCACCCGGAAGTTGCCGGATGCGGTGGAAACGCGCATGCGCGAGTTGTTCGATGCTGAACTCAACATTGAGGATAAGCCGCGCACGCAGCCGGAACTGGTCGCGGCGATGAAGACGGCTGATGTTCTGGTGCCGACGGTGACAGACCGCATCGACGCCGCGTTGATCGAGCAGGCAGGCCCGGATCTGAAACTGATCGCAAGTTTCTCCAACGGATATGACCATATCGACGTCGATGCCGCTGCCCGCAAAGGTATCACGGTCACCAACACACCCAATGTCTTGACCGAAGACACCGCCGACATGACCATGGCGCTGATTCTCTCTGTCCCCCGGCGACTGGCCGAGGGGTCACAGATACTGACCGACGACGCCGGAAAATGGGCTGGCTGGACACCAACCTGGATGCTGGGACACAGGATTTGGGGAAAGCGCATTGGTATCGTCGGCATGGGACGGATCGGCACGGCGGTTGCCAAGAGGGCCAAGGCATTCGGCCTTTCCATTCACTACCACAACCGAAACAAGGTAAGCCCAGCGACCGAGGATGAGTTGGAGGCAACTTATTGGGATAGTCTCGACCAGATGCTGGCGCGGGTCGACATCGTATCGGTCAATTGCCCATCCACGCCTGCCACCTATCATCTGTTGTCTGCACGGCGTCTCGCGCTGATGCAGCCCAACAGCTATATCGTCAACACGGCCCGCGGCGGAATCATCGATGAGAATGCCCTGATCCAGTGCCTGAAAGAAAACAAGATCGCCGGTGCCGGTCTCGATGTGTTTGAAAATGAGCCGGCCATCAATCCGAAGCTGTTGAAGCTGGCAGAACAGGGCAAGGTCGTGCTGCTGCCGCATATGGGCTCAGCGACGATCGAAGGCCGTATCGACATGGGTGACAAGGTGATCATCAATATTCGTACGTATTTCGACGGTCATCGGCCGCCCAACAGGGTGCTTCCTGGTCGCAGCTGATCGTCAGGCCAGCGTCTTCCGCATCTCGATATAAGTCACGCGATCGAACCCATGGTGGCTTCGCTCGGCTGTCTTCTCAAAACCCCAGGCCCCAAAAGCCGCGTGGTTGTTGATCAGTTCGATACGTGTGTGCAGCCGTAGCTGCTTGCAGCCCATACGTTTGGCACGGCTCTCCGCCTTTGCCAACAAAGCTCTGCCTATGCCCTTGCCTTGCACATCGGGCGAAACGGCGAGCTTGCCGACATAGATCGTGTCAGGCCGCTCCTCCCGGCAGAATATGCAACCGACAATGCTTTCGCCGTCCAATGCGACAAAACCGATCTCGTCCTTGGCCATCTGCTGAAGGCTCTGCACGGTAAGCGTCAACGCAGACGAGGGTGGCTCGATCTTCCCGTTCATATAGGCAAATGACGAGAGAATGAGATTGAGCAATTCCTGCCAGCGATCGAATTCCGGGTCGATCGCAACAATGGTGATCATATCGTCTTCCGCCGTTTGTATCGAATTGTGTCGAAGCGCGCTGATAGCGCGTCGTAAAGCAGAAGCTTGCCAACCAGCGGCGCGCCTGTGCCTGTCAGAAGCTTGATGACCTCCATGGCCATCAGCGTGCCGATAACGCCAGTCAGCGCACCGATAACGCCGGCCTCCGCGCAGGACGGCACAAGTCCTTCCGGCGGCGGTTCTGGGAAGAGATCGCTGTAGCGCGGATTATGGTTCCCCTCGCAGTCCTGCTCGTACGGCTTGAGCACCGTCAGCGAACCATCGAACCGCCCGACAGCGCCGCTCACCAACGGAATATGTGCAGCCTCGGCAACGTCGGCAGCCACGTAACGCGTCTCGAAATTGTCAGAGCCGTCCACCAGCAGGTCGTAGCCGCCGATGATCGATGGGGCCAACTGCAAGGTGAAACGATCATCGTAGGTAACAACACGGATCTCGGGATTGAGCCGCATAAGGGCTGCCCTTGCACTCGCAGTCTTGGCATCCCCGATGGTGCCAGTGTCGTGAATGACCTGCCGCTGCAAGTTGGATAGCGATACACCGTCGTCATCAACAATGCCGATAGTGCCGATGCCAGCCGCCGCCATATACTGAAGCGCCGGAGATCCAAGCCCGCCAGCTCCGACCATCAGAACGCGGGCAGCTTTCAGCTTCTGTTGTCCTGTTCCGCCGATCTCTGGCAGCAGGATGTGACGCTTGTAGCGCTCGATTTCGTCTGGGCTTAAAGGATCCATACCGCTCATTCTGACATTCTTTGAGGCTGTGCGTGAAGGCTTTATCAGACAGATAATGTCCCATCGCTGACTGTCACGAAGTGAGCGCGGTCGCCAAGTGCAGAAAACATGCTTTGATCCGTACCCGTCATGATGGCCTGCCCACCGATCGCATCTATGCGGTCGAACAACATTGCGCGCCGCGCCTCGTCCAGATGGGCGGCGATCTCGTCCAGAAGCAATATCGGCGCATGCCCGGTCAGGTTCGCGACAAGCCGTGCATGGGCGAGGATTAGCCCGACCAGCAGCGCCTTTTGTTCGCCCGTCGAACAACGCGCAGCCTCCATGTTCTTTTCGCAGTGGCGGATTAACAAGTCGGCGCGATGTGGCCCATCGAGTGTCCGCCCTGCGGCCGCATCGCGAAAACGTCCATCGGCCAGCATGTCGAAATAGCGGTCTTCAAGATCGATGGCCGGTTGATCCAGCTCGCCATCCAGAAATCCGCTTACGGTGAGTTCGGCTGAGGGAAAATCATCTGCGTCATCATCATGCTGGGTAATCAGGCCCGTTAGCAGCCCGAGCATCTCTTGTCGGGCAACGGCCATGGCAATTCCGAGCGATGCCATCTGTCGTTCGATTCCAGATATCCAGGTGGGATCGTATCGGCCTTCGGTCAAAAGCCTGTTTCGGCTGCGCATGGCGCGCTCGAAGTCACTCGCCCGGCGCCCATGGGCCGGGTCCAAGGATAAAACCAGCCGGTCGAGAAATCGTCGCCGGTCCGACGAAGGCCCCGTGAAAAGGCCGTCCATCGCAGGTGTTAGCCATAACACACGCAGGTGATCCGTTAGTTCGTCATTGGACTTGGTCGGGGTTCCATTGATCCGCAATCGGCGAACCTGACCTTCTTCACCACTCTCTGTGCCTGTCCCGAGTTCGACCGAGCCGTCCATGCCTTCAATTTCCGCAAAGACAGAAAATCCGCCCGGCGCCCCCACACGGGCGACATCAGCAAGAACCGCGCGTCTCAGCCCGCGTCCCGGTGACAGAAAGGACACCGCTTCCATCAGGTTCGTCTTTCCCGATCCGTTGGAGCCGGTCAGCACAACATGACGCGCATCGAGCGCCAGAGAGGCGTGCACGTAGTTACGAAAGTCAGTGAGTTTCAGACGGCGAATATGGACCTTGTGCGTCATGAGGCTCTGCAATTGGTAATGTCCATGAGCTAGGCCGATTGGCAGGTAAAAGCAAGTTTACCCCTGATCCAATTCATGGATTGCCGGGCGACTTGTGTGCGCCCGGTAGGCTTGATTTGAGATTGTGCCACATGCGTTCCCCGATATAGAATGTGAGTCATCACCCGCTGGGAATTGGCTTATGGGCAGTATGCACGAGGATGAGCTGACGCCCGAAGAGGCAAGACTTGATCACTGGCAGATGTTGCGGTTTCTCGCTCTTAATGCAGCATTCGGCGCGGTGCTGGGTCTGGGTGTCGCTGTCGCGCTGATCCTTCTCGATCTGGGCGGTCTGCAAACCCATCTGCGACGGGTGTCCAATCCGGCTCTGCCGGTCATCATGATTGCTGGACCATTAGCACTCACCTTTGCAGCAGCCGTGACCGGTTCGGCGATCATGTTGATGCCCTACAGGAAAAAGAAGCAGCGTTAAACGCTGGGAAAGACAGTATGGACGAGCAAGACAACCCGATCACACGGCTTGAGGAAACGGTGGCGCATCAGGGTCGCGTTATTGAGGAATTGTCAGATCAGCTGGCCGAGCAGTGGAAAGTGGTCGAGCAGACCAGAGCGAAACTCGACCGACTCACGGAACGCTTCCTGTCGATCGAGGAGCAGGTCATCGACGCGCCTGCCGATACAAGGCCCCCCCACTATTGATCGACAGGGTAGCGGTGGTGAAGACAGAACTCGGCACAAAAAAGCGCCCCGAAAGGCGCTTTCTTACATATGACTTGATTATTCGCTGAGCGTGTCGAAGAAATCCTTCATCCGGGAGAAGAAGCCGGTCGATTCCGGATTATTCTCCTTGGATGAAAGCTGCTCGAATTCCTGCAGCAATTCGCGCTGTTTCTTGTTCAGCTTCTGCGGTGTTTCAATCCGGATCTGCACATAGAGATCACCAGTCTGCGCGGACCGCAAGATCGGCATTCCCTTGCCCTTCAGACGGAACTGCTTTCCGGCTTGGGTGCCGTCGGGAACCGTCACACGGGACTTGGTTCCGTCGAGTGTGACAACATCGAAGGTGCCACCAAGGGCTGCCGTCGTCATCGAAATAGGCACGGAGCAATAAAGGTCTGCACCATCACGCTGGAAGAACTCATGTGGTCTCACCGACAGGAAGATGTAGAGATCGCCTGCCGGGCCGCCTCGAAGACCTGCCTCGCCTTCGCCTTGCAGACGAATACGTGTCCCATCGTCGATGCCGGCCGGAATGTTGACCGAAAGCGAGCGCTCTTCGGTGACGCGGCCCTGACCATGACACTTGGTGCACGGATCGGAAATCGTCTGGCCGCGACCGTGGCAGGTCGGGCAGGTGCGTTCGATCGAGAAAAAGCCTTGCGCTGCGCGTACGCGGCCCGATCCCTGGCAGGTGCCACAGGTAGTCGGCTGTGTGCCGGGTTTGGCGCCTGAACCTGAACAGACGTCACAGGTGATTGAGGTTGGAACCCGGATCTGCGCTGTCTTGCCGGTGAAGGATTCTTCCAGCGAAATTTCCATATTGTAGCGAAGGTCAGCGCCACGTTCGCGTCCACCGCTCGCCCGACCCCGTTGACCGCCGCCGCGGCCGCCGCCCATCATCTCGCCAAAGATATCTTCGAAGATGTCGGAGAAACCACCACCGCCGCCAAAGCCGCCGCCCTGGAAGCCGCCGCCACCGCCGCCCATTCCGCCTTGCTCGAAGGCGGCATGGCCGAAGCGATCATAGGCAGCCCGCTTCTGCGGGTCCTTCAGCGTTTCATAGGCTTCGTTGATTTCCTTGAACTTCTTTTCCGCCTCGGTATCGTCCGGGTTCTTGTCCGGATGGAATTTCATGGCAAGTTTGCGGAAGGCACTTTTCAGTTCCTTTTCATCCGCCGTCTTGCCAACCCCGAGGGTCTCGTAAAAATCTGCTTTTGCCATGGTTTTTTATAAAGCTCTCAAAGCTTTCCCCACACTCGCGTGGCTGCCAATCTTGTGGCCGGTCAATTTTTCACAAGCCTGCATGTCCTTGCGGAAATCCTCAGCTGCGGATTTGGCGTCGCCAAGAAGTAACTGGCGCTCCTGTTTGCCGTGTGCAAGGCCTTCCAGTGTGGACACCGCTACAAATGCAAGAGAATGTGCTGACATATCGCAGGCCGTGACCGTCTCGCCACGCTCCCGACGCGCCATGGCGCTGTCAATGAGCTTGCCCAGCGCACCGACTGAGCGCTTGAGTGCTGCGCCGTCACTGGCCTTGAGGGCCATCAGGACACGCGCTTCTTCGCTCGCAACCTTCCGATAGACATCTTCGTCCTTGCCCGTCTGGGCACTGGCACCAAAGCCATAGGCCAGCACGAACACGGCTGGCCCTAGGGCCAGCCGTTTCAGAACTGTGCGAAACAGTCGCCCTTTCATCAGGCAGACTTCTTCGTGTCTTCGTCCTTTACCTCTTCATAGTCGGCGTCAACGACATCATCCTCGGCACTGGCTTCCGAAGCGCTTTCGCCGCCTTCAGCCTGCTGTGCCTCGTAGATGGCCTGACCAAGCTTCATGGAAACCTCCATGAGAGACTGGGTCTTGGCCTGAATGTCGTCTGCATCCGGTTCGGAAGCTTCGATTGCAGTCTTCAGAGCAGCAACGCCGTCCTCGATCGCCTTCTTGTCTTCTGCGGAAACCTTGTCGCCATACTCGCTCAACGACTTTTCCGTGGAATGGATCAGGCTCTCGGCATTGTTCTTGGCTTCAACCGCTGCGCGACGCTTTTTATCCTCATCGGCGTGCGATTCGGCATCCTTGACCATCTTCTCGATGTCGGCATCCGACAGGCCACCTGAGGCCTGGATACGGATCTGCTGTTCCTTGCCGGTGCCCTTGTCCTTGGCCGAAACCTGAACAATGCCGTTGGCATCGATATCGAAGGTCACTTCAATCTGCGGAATGCCGCGTGGTGAAGGCGGAAGGCCGACAAGGTCGAACTGGCCGAGCAACTTGTTGTCCTGAGCCATTTCGCGTTCGCCTTGGCTGACGCGGATGGTGACGGCATTCTGGTTGTCTTCGGCAGTCGAGAACGTCTGCGACTTCTTGGTCGGGATCGTCGTGTTGCGATCGATCAGGCGGGTGAAGACGCCACCGAGCGTTTCGATGCCGAGCGACAGCGGGGTCACGTCGAGCAGAAGAACATCCTTGACGTCTCCCTGAAGAACGCCGCCCTGAATGGCCGCGCCCATGGCAACCACTTCGTCAGGGTTTACACCCTTGTGCGGTTCCTTGCCGAACAACTGCTTGACGACTTCCTGTACCTTCGGCATGCGGCTCATGCCGCCGACGAGCACGACTTCATCGATTTCGGAAGCCGACACGCCAGCGTCCTTGAGAGCTGCCTTGCAAGGTGCAACGGTGCGCTGGACCAGATCGTCAACCAGCGTTTCGAACTTCGAGCGCGTCAGCTTCATGGTCAGGTGCTTCGGACCGGAAGCATCAGCGGTGATGAACGGAAGGTTGATTTCGGTTTGCTGCGAGGAGGACAGTTCGATCTTGGCCTTCTCGGATGCTTCCTTGAGGCGCTGCAGAGCAAGCTTGTCACCCTTGAGGTCGATGCCCTGATCCTTCTTGAACTCGGCTGCAAGGTATTCGACCAGACGCATGTCAAAGTCTTCACCACCGAGGAAGGTGTCGCCGTTGGTCGACTTCACTTCGAAGACGCCATCGCCGATTTCAAGAACCGAGATATCGAAGGTACCGCCGCCCAAGTCGTAAACGGCGATGGTCTTGCCGTCCTTCTTGTCGAGGCCGTAAGCCAGAGCGGCAGCCGTTGGTTCGTTGATGATGCGCAGAACTTCAAGGCCTGCAATACGACCGGCATCCTTGGTGGCCTGACGCTGGGCATCGTTGAAGTATGCGGGAACGGTGATGACGGCCTTTTCGACCTTTTCACCGAGATAGGATTCAGCAGTTTCCTTCATCTTTTGAAGGATCATGGCCGAAATCTGAGCCGGGGAATAACCCTTGCCCTGCGCTTCGACCCAGGCATCGCCATTGTCACCGCGAACGATATCAAAAGGTACGAGACCCTTGTCCTTTTCGACGGTCGGATCTTCGTAGCGGCGGCCAATCAGGCGCTTGACTGCGAAGAGGGTATTGGTGGGGTTGGTAACCGCCTGGCGCTTGGCCGGCTGGCCAACGAGGCGCTCGCCATCGTCAGTGAAGGCGACCATTGAAGGCGTGGTACGTGCGCCTTCGGAATTTTCGATGACCTTCGCGTCTTTACCATCCATGACAGCGACGCAGGAATTTGTCGTTCCAAGGTCGATACCGATTACTTTAGCCATGTCATTCTCTCCTTGAAGCAGACTGTCGGAACCCGGTTGAGGCATTCATAGACAGCCCCTTGACGTGGATTGCCGTTAGGGTTGTGCAGTCGTGACTGCTCTGTATGCGGCGTATATAAGAAGCGAATTTTCCGACTGCAAGTCTTCAAATCCGGCGTTATCCAGTAAAAATAAGATATTGCGGCTCGATCGTGTTCCGTCAACGGTTGCATGCTCGCTTCCCCGAGCGCTCCGGCGCCGGGCGTTATGGAGCGATAGCCTTGCCCAAGGCATGCCACCAAACCGGATTCCCCCCTCTGCAGCGGGCAGAGGGTGACCTTAACCTCCCATAATCAGATCGAGAAGTGTCGTTTTTCGCGGCGCTGAAGGTGTGGGTTGGGTGCCGATATCTCCCGGTGGAACCGGGCCGGTCGTACCGGTCTTGCGCCCGTCTGTGCCAATTGTTGCCGGAGCGTTGGGGAAGCTGTCTTTGCCCGTAAAGACCTCGGAAATGATCTGGCTGATGGACGCAGGCTCTTCGGGTTCGCCACCTCCGCTAAGCGGCACGGATCTCAGACCCGAATGCGCTGCGGTCATGAATTCGTGCCAGGCCTTCGCCGGCAGTCCTCCGCCAGTCACTTTCTTCATCGACGTACCGTCGTCATTGCCGAACCAAACGCCGGTGGTGAGGTTGCTGGTATAACCTACAAAAAGTGCATCTCTGAAAGATTGCGTCGTGCCGGTCTTGCCCGCTGCCTGCCAGCCCGACAGCCGCGCATTTTTTCCGGTTCCTTCCGTGAGGACCCGCGTCAGCATGCTGTTCATCTCGTTCACAACAGTACCGCTGAGAACGCGGGGAGGATTGGCGTAATCTGTCTCGTAGAGCGTCTTGCCAGCGGTCGTGGTGATGCTCTTGATCACATGGGGCGTTGCCTTGTACCCCCCATTCATGAAGGGCGCATAGGCCGATGTCAGCTCGACAAGTGACACTTCAGACGTTCCAAGCGCGATCGAGGCATTGGCCTGAAGATCCGACTCGATGCCCAAGCGGTGTGCGAGCTTGACCACGCGCTGCGGTCCAACCTCCATCACCAGTTGAGCTGCAATCGTGTTCAGCGAATGCGTCAACGCATAGGAAAGCGTTACCGGTCCACGGTAATTCTTCTCGTAGTTTTCCGGTGTCCAGTTTCCGATTTTCACCGGCGCATCGTTGCGCACCGATTCCGGCGTATCGCCGATTTCCATTGCAGCAGCATAGACGAAGGGCTTGAAGGAGGAGCCGGGCTGACGCTTGGCGGTCACGGCACGATTGAACTGGCTGGTCGCATAATCTCGTCCTCCGACCAGTGCGCGAATGGCGCCTGTCCCGTCGACTGAGACAAGTGCGGCCTGTCCTGCGCGGAATTTCTTGCCATCCTTGGCGAGACTGTCGGCGATCGCCTCTTCGGCCTTCTTTTCGAGAGTCATGTCGATGGTCGTCTGAACCACGAGGTCCTGATTGACCGTGCCGATCAGGTTTTTGACGTCACTCATGACCATGTCGGCAACATATTGCCCGGCACCTGACCAGTAGCTTCGCGCCTTGGTCGGTTTTTGCGACATCGCGGTCTTCACTTCACTTTCAGTGATGAAGCCGACTTCGCGCATGGTCCCCAGCACCACCTGCGCACGCTCCTCCGCAGCCTTCGGATCACGCGCCGGCGAAAGCCTTGAAGGCGCCTTTAAAAGTCCGGCGAGAAGAGCCGCTTCGCCAAGGTTTACGTCTCGTGCAGACTTGTTGAAATATCGCCGGGATGCCGCCTCGACGCCATAGGCATTAGAGCCGAAATAGACTCGGTTCAGATACATCGCCAATATCTGATCCTTGGAGAACTTGTGCTCCAGCCAGAAGGCGAGCAGCACTTCCTGCACTTTTCGCTCGATGGTCCGCTCAGGCGACAGAAAAAGGTTTTTTGCCAGCTGTTGCGTAATCGTCGATCCGCCCTGAACCGTGTGCCCGGTCACAAGATTAGTGACGATCGCACGAGCGAGCCCCAGCGGATCTATGCCGAAATGAGAGTAGAACCGTCGGTCTTCGATCGCCACAACCGCTTCCGGAATGAAGGGAGACATCTCGTCAAGCGAAACCGCTTCGCCGCCGGTGATGCCGCGATTGGCAATCACGGCCCCGTCCACGGACACGATCTTGATGTTGGGCGGCCGGTCGGGAATAGACCAAGTGCTGGCGCTTGGCATGCGCGCGCCATAATAGACAAGAATACCGGCAACGCCGATACCGCCCCAAATACCCAGAACCACGCACCAGTAGGCCAGCCGCTTGAACAACCCGAAGATGCCACCCGAAGAGTGCCGACGCCCGCCCTTTGCTTTGCCCTTGCGAGGTTTGGAACCGGATCGGGACGACTTCGTGGTCTTCTGTTTCGAAGAACCATTCCCTGCCACACGGTCACTGGCATCCAGCCTCAAGTCGCTGCTGCTGCGGCGTCCATCAAGGGTGGGTTCGATGCGTTGTCTTGGATTGCGTTTGCCAGCCATTGCGAGCGGATCTTGCTCCTTGAGGATAATCGCCGCGTGACGCAGCGTCTCGATGGGAAGTTCGCCGAGACCCGAAAGCCTCGAATTTGAGGTGAACTTTAATTGCGGCGATTTAAGGGGACGTTAAACCTGGGTTAACCGAGTGGTTTTCAGGCGCAGCCGTGCGCGATTTTCAACGCGCCTTGTGATTGTCTTGCGGGTTGGTGCTGTCTCAGTTGCAGACATCGACCCAGGTAGCCCCGACCAGTTCCGCCATTCTTTCGGGCGAAATACGGATCGCCGAATTTGTGGAGCCGGCCGCTGGTACCACCTCGCCATAAGCCTTCAACGATGTGTCGCAATAGATTGGCAATACCGTCGCCAACCCGAAAGGGCACACGCCACCGACAGGATGACCGGTCAGTGACGCAACGTCTTCTGCGCCCAGCATTCGGGGCTTTGCTGCGAACTGATCTTTGAATTTCCTGTTGTCCAGCCGTCTCATGCCTGCCGTGACAACAAGCATGGCCTGATCGCCAACGCGTACGCAGATCGTCTTTGCGATCTGGTCAGGCTCAACGCCATGGGCATCTGCTGCCTCAGCAACGGTCGCCGAACTGGCTTCTGTCTCGATGATTACAATGTCGGGCGCGCGGTCAGCAAAGAACGCTTTTACGGAATCAAGGCTCATGCAAGTTTTGTAAAAAATGGAACCTCTTTGAGCAAGCCCAAACCCCGCAGATCGTCTTGCGTCTTGAAATTGGGGCCGGGAATAACCACCTCATGCCTATTGCGATGCTCCCTGGGTTTCCAGGATCGTCACGTAATGTTGCAAGAGCGTTTCAGTGAATAACGATTTGTTAATCACATCGCGGCAACATGAAGACGTCAGATAGGGAATTGAAGGCCGACCGGCCACAGGAACTGTCTGGAAGCATTACAGCGTTCATCGCGGGTCTGACCACGGATGTACTGGCAGGTCGTTGAATGAACGGAGGAAAGGTCGGGCTTGCCCGGCCTTTTTGCTTTTCCGGGCTGCCCGACAGATCTGTTACTTCTTAGCCAATGCGTCCAGAATGCGAATCCATGACCGGATCCCCTTATGGAAGGATTTGAGCTCGTATTTTTCATTCGGCGAGTGGATGCGATCATCGACCAGTCCGAAACCGACCAGCAATGAATCCATGCCGAGCGTCTTCTGGAAATTGCCCACAATCGGGATAGAACCACCCATGCCGATCACAACGGCTGGATTGGGCCATTCTTCCGAGAGCGCATTCTTTGCTTTTGTAAGCACAGGCGAATCATAGGACAACTGGATGGCAGGCGAGCCGCCATGTTCGTGAAACTCGACCGAGCAGTCACCGGGAATGTTCGAACGGACATAGGCGCGGAAACTTTCGCGGATCTTCGCCGGATCCTGTTCACCGACAAGCCTGAAGGACACCTTGGCGGATGCCTTCGCCGCGATGACGGTCTTGAAGCCTTCCCCGGTGTACCCGCCAGTGATGCCATTCACCTCCGCAGTGGGGCGTGCCCATGTCAGTTCCAGGATGGAGCGTCCCTTTTCTCCTGACGGAATGGAAAGGCCCACCTCGCCAAGGAAATCGGAGGAAGAACGTTCAAGCGTCTCCCAGGACGCCTTGACGTTGGAAGGTGTTTCTTCGACCCCATCGTAAAACCCGTCCAGAGTGATGCGGCCATTCTCGTCATGCAGTCCCGCCAGGATCTTGGTCAGAATATGAATGGGGTTGGCGGCAGCGCCTCCAAAAAGTCCGGAATGCAGATCGCGGTCGGCCGCGATCACGGTCACTTCCTCGCCAACAAGACCGCGCAAAGCTGCAGCGATTGCAGGTGTATCCTTGTCCCACATGGACGTATCGCAAACGAGGGCGAAGTCTGCCTTCAGTTCGTCCGTATTGGCCGTGAGAAACGGCATCAGCGATGGCGAGCCCGATTCTTCTTCGCCTTCGAACAGGATTGTAATCTTGATCGGCAGAGATCCATGCGTGTCCTTGTAGGCACGGCAGGCCTCAACGAAGGTCATCAACTGACCCTTGTCGTCCGATGTGCCACGACCGGTGATCACCTTGCGTCCGGGCTCCAGTTCCTTGAGTGCCGGCGCGAATGGATCATTTTCCCAAAGATTGAGCGGATCAACCGGCTGAACGTCGTAATGCCCGTAAAACAGGGCATGCGGCGCGTCTGGTGAAGCGGCATCATGATGTGCGACCACCATCGGGTGACCGGCGGTCTCGCGTATAGATGCCTCGAAACCGATATCGTTCAGCGTTGTCACCATATATTCGGCAGCCTTTCGGCATTCCGCCTTGTAGGCGGGGTCCGTGGAGATCGATGGAACTTTCACAAGCTCGAACAGACGCTCAAGGCTCTGGTCGAAATTCGTGTCGGCTCGCTGAAGAACGGCGGAAATGTCAGTCATGAGGGAGGTCCTGCTTTTTCGAAGGTCGCGGGACGTTATCGCAAAGCAGTGCGCGTTGCGAGACTGTTAGCGGAAAATCCCCGGCATCCACCGCAGCAGAGGTGTCAGAGTTTCTTGGAGTTCTCGATCGCCCAGCGGATATATTCCAGCATCAGTTCTTTTTCGAACCGTCGAAAGCCGGCAAACAGAAACTCGTCTGCCTCTTCGGCTGTGCTCATGGCCTCTTCACGCATGGCGCGCGCCTTCTCGGTCAGGAATACAAGTTGCGCGCGCTTGTCTTTTGGATGAGGGCGCCGCTCCACCAGACCGTCGCGCTCCATGCGTGACAATGTGTTGGCCATCGTGGCCTGCTCGATGTCGACCCGGTCCAGCAACTGCTTTTGCGTCAGGCCTTCTTCCTCCCAGAGTTCGATCAGGATGGGAAACTGGCCAGGGGAGAATCCCAGACGGGCAGCCTTCATCTGCAAAGAGCGGTTAAAGCCTTTGGCGAGTTGTGCGGCGAGATAAGTGGCGGATTCCATGCTGTCCCGGGAAATTGCTGTCATTGCCGCGAGTGTCTCCGCGAAAGGATAATAAATCGCTAGCGATGCATTTTATTTTCGATCGCTCGGCTGAAAGCGGGCATGCAAAAGCCGCCATGGCATTGGGGGGAGGACCATGGCGGCTTGAGATGAATTGGACAAAGGCCCGGAGAGGGGGATAAGGCCTTTGTCCTAGCCTGAAGCGGCGGGGGACGAGCCAACTTTCAGACGGCGGCGTGATCAAGCGCCGGTGACTATGAAATGCGCCGCCAAATGTGTTTTTTCAAGGGATAGGTCGATTACAAATCGGTAACATTGGCGTGACGCTATCTGACGCCTTCGGTCCAAGTTTGTATGGACGTGCAACACGGCCCACGCTATCCATGCAACCATGAAAAAAGGCGATCATTTATTTCTCGTTGACGGCTCGGGATTTATCTTCCGTGCGTTCCATGCCCTGCCGCCGCTGACGCGGAAATCCGATGGCTTGCCGGTGGGCGCAGTTTCGGGCTTCTGCAACATGCTCTGGAAACTCCTGACAGATGCGCGCGATACCTCTGTTGGTGTCACGCCCACGCATTTCGCTGTTATCTTTGACTATTCCTCAAAGACGTTTCGCAAGGACATCTATCCGGAATACAAGGCAAATCGTTCCGCACCACCGGAAGAGCTGGTCCCACAGTTTGGTCTCATTCGCGAGGCCACCCGCGCCTTCAACTTGCCCTGCATCGAAACCGAAGGCTTTGAAGCGGACGATATTATCGCCACGTATGCCCGCAAGGCGGAAGCAACCGGAGCAGATGTCACCATCATTTCTTCCGACAAGGATCTGATGCAGTTGGTGACCGACAATGTCCACATGTATGACAGCATGAAGGACAGGCAGATCAGTATCCCTGAGGTGATCGAAAAATGGGGCGTCCCACCGGAAAAGATGATCGACCTGCAATCGCTGACCGGTGATTCCACCGATAATGTCCCAGGCGTTCCAGGCATCGGTCCTAAAACCGCAGCTCAGCTTTTGGAAGAATATGGCGATCTGGACACGCTTCTTGAGCGCGCCGGCGAGATCAAGCAGGCCAAGCGTCGCGAAAACATTATGGCCAATACTGAGCTCGTCCGTCTGTCGCGCCAACTCGTCACATTGAGAACCGATGTTCCTTTGGAACTGGAACTTGATGCACTGGTGCTGGAGCCGCAGGATGGCCCGAAGCTGGTCAGCTACCTGAAGGCCATGGAATTCACCACGCTGACGCGCCGGGTTGCTGAGGCGACCGAGACTCAAGCCAATGCAGTGGAATCTGCGGAACTGACGGTCGAGTGGGGCGATAAGGCACATGGGCCCGATATCGATGAATCGGAAGGTGGCACTACAACTGAAGGCGCTGCCGCAACGGGTGATGCCGGGGGGGCAAAGTCACCGACGGTTCTCGCCAACGCGCGCGCAGCAGCCTTGCGCGATCAGGAGATAGACCGCTCAACCTATGTGACCATCCGCGATATGCCGACCCTGATGGAATGGATCGCATCGGCGCGCGAAACAGGGCTCGTGGCCTTCGATACGGAAACGACATCGCTCGACCCGATGCAGGCGGAACTTGTCGGCTTCTCACTGGCCATTCAAGCCAATGACGCAGCACCCGATAGCAGCAAGATCCGCGCGGCCTATGTGCCTCTGGCCCACAAGAACGGACATGGCGATCTGCTCGGTGGCGGTTTGGCCGAGGGGCAGATTTCGTTTGACGATGCCCTGGTGGTGCTGAAGGATCTACTGGAAGATCCATCCATTCTGAAGGTCGCGCAGAACCTGAAATACGATTATCTGGTGATGAAGCGCCACGGTGTCGCCATTCAGAGTTTCGATGACACCATGCTCATCTCCTATGTGCTGGAAGCCGGCAATGGCACCCACGGTATGGATGCCTTGTCCGAGCGCTGGATCGGCCACAAGCCGATTGCGTATAAGGATGTGGCAGGCTCCGGCAAGTCGGCGCTCACCTTTGATCTGGTCGAGATCGACAAGGCCACCACCTATGCCGCTGAAGATGCCGATGTCACACTGCGCCTCTGGCTTGCCTTGAAACCGCGCCTTGCGGCCGATCGCCTGACAACAGTCTACGAACGTCTGGAAAGGCCACTGGTGCCCGTTCTGGCCGATATGGAAGCGCGGGGCATTTCGGTCGACCGTCAGATCCTGTCGCGCCTTTCCGGCGAACTGGCGCAAAAGGCCGCAGCCTTTGAAGACGAAATCTACAAGCTGGCGGGCGAGCGTTTCAATATCGGTTCACCGAAGCAACTGGGCGATATCCTGTTCGGCAAGATGGGGCTGCCCGGCGGAAGCAAGACCAAGACAGGCCAATGGTCCACGTCGGCGCAGGTCCTCGAAGATCTCGCCGCAGAGGGCGAGGAACTGCCCCGCAAGATTGTCGATTGGCGCCAGCTTACCAAGCTGAAATCGACCTATACCGACGCGCTTCCAGGCTATATTCATCCGCAGACAAAGCGTGTTCATACGTCCTATTCGCTCGCATCGACCACGACCGGGCGCTTGTCATCGTCAGAACCCAATCTGCAGAACATTCCAGTGCGCACCGTCGAGGGTCGAAAGATACGGACGGCCTTCATTTCAACGCCCGGGCATAAGCTTCTGTCTGCAGACTACAGCCAGATCGAACTGCGTGTGCTGGCTCATGTGGCCGATATTCCGCAGCTTCGTCAGGCGTTTGAGGATGGCATCGACATCCACGCGATGACCGCGTCCGAGATGTTCGGCGTTCCGGTCGAGGGCATGCCGTCGGAAGTTCGTCGGCGGGCAAAGGCCATCAACTTCGGCATTATCTACGGCATTTCCGCCTTTGGTCTGGCCAATCAGCTTGGCATTGAGCGATCTGAGGCAGGCGAGTATATCAAGAAGTATTTCGAGCGTTTTCCGGGTATCCGCGATTATATGGATCAGACCAAAACCTTTGTCCGGGAACACGGATATGTCGAAACCATCTTCGGCAGGCGTGCGCACTATCCGGAGATCAAGTCGTCCAATCCGTCCATGCGGGCCTTCAACGAACGCGCAGCCATTAATGCCCCGATCCAAGGCTCTGCTGCCGATATCATTCGCCGGGCCATGGTGCAGATCGAACCCGCCATTGCGCAGGCGGGTTTCGCCGAAAAGGCGCGCATGCTGCTACAGGTCCATGATGAATTGATCTTCGAAGTCGAAGACAAGGCCGTCGAGGCTGTCACGCCATTGGTGGTCAGCGTCATGGAACAAGCAGCAATGCCTGCCATTTCCATGAGGGTGCCACTCAAGGTGGATGCCCGTGCCGCCCATAACTGGGACGAAGCGCATTAGCACCATCGCCCATAGAAATTCAGCCGACAAGATGTTTTGCATCTCGTCGGCTGTCCACGACACAATCAATTTTTAACAATCAGCGGCAGATCTTTTAGCCGGTTTTGCCCATGCGAAGCGCGCGTCGTCGCTCCACCCGGGCCCGGATCGCTTCGATATTCGTCACCGGTGTCGCTGCAAATAGCTGTTGGGTGTAGGGATGTGTCGGATTGGCAAATACCTCTTCCCGGCTTCCCTTTTCGACCACTTCCCCTTGCGACATCACCATTACATCGTCAGCGATATATTTGACCACAGAGAGATCATGGCTGACGAAAACATAGGTCAGGTTAAACTCTTCCTGAAGGTCGGCGAGCAGGTTCAACACCTGTGCCTGCACAGAAAGGTCAAGCGCCGACACAGGCTCATCCAGCACCAGAAGCGTCGGATTAAGCATCAGTGCACGGGCGATGGCGATGCGCTGCCGCTGTCCGCCCGAAAACATGTGCGGGTAACGGTTAAAATGCTCCGGGCCAAGGCCGACTTTCACCAGCATGGCTTCTGCGCGCTCCTGGCGTTCAGCGGTGGAGACGGATGTATTGATTACCATCGGCTCCATCAACACGTCGCCGATCTTCTGGCGAGGATTGAGGCTGCCATAGGGGTTCTGAAAGACCATTTGCACCTTGGATCGCAGTCCCCGACCGGGACGACGGCGGCTGATATCCACCACGTCTCCGTCCATCCGTAGTTCTCCGCTGGATGGCGCGTCGATCAGCGCGATGATACGGGCAAGGGTCGACTTGCCCGAACCGCTTTCACCGACAATCGCGAGGGTCTTTCCCTGCTCAACCGCAAAGTCCACGCCTTTCAGCGCCCGAACGGTCTTCGCGCCACCAAACATGCCGCCGGGAACATGGTAATCTTGGGTGATGGCCTTGCCTTCAACGGTGAAGTTCATTGCACACCCTCCTGCCCGAAGAAGTCTGAAACGGTCGACAGACGATCACCGGTCGCATGTTCCGGCAGAGAAGCCAGCAAGGCCTTGGTATAGGCGTGCTGCGGCGCTTCAAACAGGCTCAGTACATCGGCCTCTTCCATCTTGCGTCCCTTGTATTGCACAACGACACGGTCGGCTGTTTCTGCAACCACGCCCATGTCGTGCGTGATGAGGATCAGGGCCATGCCATATTCTTCCTGCAAGTCCATCAACAGGTCGAGGATCTGTTTCTGGATCGTCACGTCGAGCGCGGTGGTCGGTTCGTCGGCAATCAACAGGCGCGGTTTGGATGCAATCGCCATTGCGATCATGACGCGTTGGCATTGCCCACCGGACATCTGGTGCGGATAGGATTTGAGCTTGGTCTCCGGTTCGGGAATGCCGACGGATTTAAACAGTGCAAGCGCTTGCGCACGCGCGTCTGCTCCTGACAGTCCGAGATTGAGACGCAGGACTTCCTCGATCTGGAAACCGACCGTGAATGATGGATTGAGCGAGGCAACCGGTTCCTGGAAGATCATGGTGATCTCCCGTCCGATCAGCCTGCGTCGATCCTGTGCCGACATGTGAAGTATGTCCTGACCGTCAAACGTCATCTCGTCGGCAGTCACGGTCGCGGTATCCGGCAAAAGGCCCATTACTGCGAGCATGGAAACAGATTTTCCGGAGCCCGATTCACCAACGATGGCCAGAACTTCGTGCTTGCTGACGGACACATCGATGCCGTCGACAGCGGTAAAAGCTCCGGCAGCGGTGGCGAACTTGACAGTCAAATTCTTGATATTGAGCAGGCTCATCGCTTAGCTCCGCTTCAGTTTGGGATCGAGCGCATCACGCAAACCGTCACCCATAAGATTGATGGCAAGCACCGCGATCAGGATCGCCAGGCCCGGCAAGGTCACCACCCACCACGCGCGCAGAATGAACTCGCGCGCTTCGGCCAGCATCGTGCCCCATTCCGAAGCCGGCGGCTGTGCGCCCATGCCAAGGAAGCCCAAGGCTGCGGAATCGAGTACGGCCGACGAGAATGACAGCGTTGCCTGAACGATCAGAGGTGAAAGACAGTTGGGCAGAATGGTCTTGAACATCAGGCGCAGATTGCCGGCACCGGCAACGCGGGCGGCGGTCACATATTCGCGCTGAAGTTCGCCCATCACCGCAGCGCGTGTCAGGCGCGCAAAATGCGGTTGGTAGACGATCGCGATGGCGATCATCGCATTGGTGAGTCCGGGTCCCAGAATGGCCACCAGCACAAGAGCCAGCAGCAGCGACGGGAATGCCAGGATCACATCCATCACACGCATGATGACCGTATCGACCCATCCGCCGAAGAACCCTGCCAAAAGGCCGATGAAAATGCCTCCGACAAGTGCGATCGATACCACCACGATACCGATAAACAGCGAATACTGGGCGCCGTAAATCAGCCTTGACAGCATGTCGCGGCCGACAGCATCCGTGCCAAGCAAAAATTCGGCACGCCCACCTTCTTGCCAGAACGGCGGCAAGAGAAGGAAGTCACGATACTGCTGGGTCGGGTCGTGTGGCGCCAGTATCTGGGCAAAGAGCGCCACAAAGACCAGCAATGCGAATACAGCCAGACCGACAACCGCACCGCGGTTCTGTCGGAAGTAGAACCAGAAGTCGGCCAGCATCTGTCGACGGATGGCAGCACTTGAGAGCTTGACGCCCGTCTGTGTCGTCATATCGCTCATTTGTGACGAATCCTCGGATTGATGAGACCATAGGTGAGGTCGACAAGCAGGTTCACGATCATGACCAGTGCCGCAATCAGCAGCAGGCCGCTCTGCACCACCGGATAATCGCGGCGGGAGATGGAGTCGATCATCCACTTGCCGATACCCGGCCAGGAAAAGATGGTTTCTGTCAGGATGGCACCGGCCATAAGCACGCCGACCTGAAGGCCGATCGTGGTGATGACAGGGATCATGGCATTGCGCAGTGCATGGATGCCGACAACACGGGAGGGCGGCATGCCCTTGGCGCGCGCTGTCCGCACATAGTCTTCCCCCATCACTTCCAGCATGGCCGAGCGCGTCTGCCGCGCGATGACGGCAAGCGGAATAGTGGCCAGCACGACGGATGGCAGGATGAGATGCGACAATGCCGAAGCAAAGGCGCCCTTCTGGCCTGACAGCAGGCTATCGATCACCATGAAGCCCGTCACCGAAGGGAAATAATACATCAGCGAGATGCGGCCCGAAACCGGCGTCCATTGCAGGATGCCGGAAAACAGGATGATGAGAAGCAATCCCCACCAGAAGATTGGCATGGAAAAGCCGATCAGCGCACTGGTCATGGAGATCTGGTCAAACCACGAGCCGCGCTTGATGGCGGCAATCACGCCAACGGGAACGCCGATCAGCGTGGCGATCAGGATCGCCGCGATGCCAAGTTCTGCGGTCGCTGGAAACAGCGCCAGGAACTCAGTCAGCACGGGTTTCTTTGTCACCAGGGAATAGCCGAGATCGCCATGCAGCAACCGGCCCAGAAATTCGAAATACTGTGCCCAGATCGGCCTGTCGAAGCCCAGGATGGCTGACAGTTCCGCATGGCGCTCAGGCGTAATACCGCGCTCGCCCGCCATCAGCAGCACTGGGTCTCCAGGCAGCACGCGGACAAAGGCGAAGGCAATGATCGTTATCCCGAGGAATGTCGGGATCAGATAAAGAAGTTTGCCAAGAATGAACCGGATCATGGACCTATCCTGAAAAGAGCGCGCGGGCAGAACCCGCGCGCTCCGTAAGCGGAAATTACTCTGCGATATCGACGTTGTCGAAGGTGAAGTCACCAAGCGGGCTCATTGTGAAGCCTGTAACCTTGGCAGACATCGGCACAAACTGTGTCGAATGCGCAAGCGTGGCCCATGGAGCCTGTTCCTTGAAGATCACCTGGGCCTGTTCGTAGAGCTTGGTGCGCTCTGCGACATCAGTCACCTGCTTGGCCTTGGAGATCAAATCGGAAAAGTCTTCATTGCACCACTGTGCACGGTTCGAGCCACCTTCGCCGGCAGCAGCGCATGACAGCAGAACGCCCATGAAGTTGTCCGGGTCACCGTTATCGCCGGTCCAGCCGAGAATGACGGCACCGTCACGGTTCACTTCGGTCGACTTCTTGAGATACTCGCCCCATTCGTAGGAAACGATTTCCACCTTCACGCCGACCTTGGCGAAGTCTTCCTGCAGCAGTTCAGCCGTACGGCGTGCGTTCGGCATGTAAGGACGCTGAACAGGCATCGCCCAGATCTTCATTTCAAGATCCTTGACGCCAGCTTCTTCGAGCATCTTCTTGGCGGCTTCCGGATCGTATGGATCGTCCTTGATGGACTCGTTATACGACCACATTGTCGGTGGGATCGGGTTTTTTGCAACCTGACCGGCACCCTGGAACACGGCGTCGATGATGGCCTGCTTGTTCATGGCCATGTTGAGCGCCTTGCGCACCTTCGGATTATCGAAAGGAGCAACAGTGGTGTTGTAGGCAAGGTATGCAACGTTCAGACCTGGCTGCTCATCGAGCTTGAGGTTGGAATCGGCGCGGATCGAGTCGAGGTCAGCCGGAGCCGGATATGGCATCAGGTTGCACTCGCCAGCCTTCAGCTTCTGCAGGCGAACGGCAGCATCCGGCGTGATCGCGAAAATCAGATCGTCGATCTTTGGCGCGTCGCCCCAGTAGTCGGCATTCTTTTGGTAGCGAATGACCGCGTCCTTCTGATAGGCGACGAACTTGAACGGACCTGTGCCGATCGGCAGGTTGTTGAAGTCTTCCTTGGTGCCGGCCTTGTCGAGCGTGTCGGCATATTCCTTGGAAACGATCGAAGCAAAAGGCATCGCAATATTGGCGATGAAAGGTGCTTCCGGGCGGGTCAGCATGAACTTGATCGTGTAGTCGTCGACCTTGACGATTTCCTTGATCAGCGACGGCATTTCCATGGCTGTATAGTATTCGTAGGTGATGCCCGCGATATACTGGTTCCACGGATTGCTCGTGTCGCCCTGACGGTTGAAGCTGAAGATTACGTCATCGGCATTGAAGTCACGTGTCGGCGTGAACTTGTCGTTAGACTGCCACTTGACGCCCTTGCGCAGATGGAAGGTGTATTCCAGACCGTCTTCGGAAACGTCCCAGCTTTCTGCCAGACCAGGCTCAACCTCGGTCGTGCCCTTTTTGAATTCGGCAAGGCGGTTGTAGATAGGGTGTGCGGAGGCGTCAAAAGTGCCGCCTGCTGTGTAGGGAGCCGGATCGAAGCCTTCAGGAGACGCTTCAGAGCAGTAGACAAAAGTCTTTGCCATCGTCGGCATGGCCGAGGCCAGCATGATCGCGGAAGCCGCGAGCAGGCTACGGGTTAGCAGTTTCATTTTATTGTTCCTTTCCCTCTTATTGATACAAGTCCGATCTCATCGGACCTTCCTTCTTCGTCTCTTCCTCGCAACCGCGGCTTGATTTCAAGTTCTGCGGTACGCGACCATCAGTTCCTTAATCGGATCCTGATGCGAAGAGACGATCGAGGCTCGTTTCCGGCGGGCAGAACCATTTGGGTCCCTCCGCCGTCATATAGGCGATATCTTCCAGCCGGACGCCGCACTCCCCATAAACGCACAGCATCGGTTCGATGGAGAAGCACATTCCGGGTTGAAGCTTCGTGGTGTTGCCAGCGACGATATAAGGTTCCTCGTGGATGTCGAGTCCCAAGCCGTGGCCTGTGCGATGCGGCAGACCGGGTACCTTGTAGCCCGGGCCAAAGCCGGCATCGCCCAGCACCTTGCGTGCGGCAGCATCCACATCGGCGCATGCTGCATCCGGTTGCGCGGCTTCAAACGCTGCGGCATGGGCATCACGTTCGATGTTCCATAGAAAGCGCTGCCGTTCGCTCGGCTGCCCGAAGACATATGTTCGCGTGATGTCGGATCTGTATCCGTGCAAGATGCCGCCCATGTCGATCAGTACCATGTCGCCGTCGTTCAGGGTCTGTGCATCTGGCACGCCATGCGGATATGCGGTCGCCTCACCAAACTGTGCAGCATAAAACAGTGGCTTCAAGCCTTGAGCGCTGTGGGCAGCGGTGATGAATTGTCCAACTTCCGTCGTCGAGATCCCGCGACGCAATCCGGCATAGACGGCCTTTTGCACGCGGTAACTCGCATCCATGGCTTCCTGGATGATCGCGATTTCGGCTGCCGACTTGATCTGGCGCTGGGCGGCGATGATGGCCTGTGCCGAAATGATCGGCCGGCGCAGTTGCTGCATGTAGGCTGCGGCAAACGAAAAGGGCGTTGCTGGGTCTATGGCCAGCGTCTCTCCGGCGCAAGAAAATGCGTCGATCCGCTCTGCCGCCAGTGCGAAGGGGCTCTCATCCTCTTCCCATACGAGAATTTCACCATCGATACGCAACAGGCTCTTGAGCTTGGGCTCTTCGAAGGCGGGGCTGACATAGGTAATTGGGCCACTCGCTGGTATAAACGCGCCATGAATGCGCTCTGACAGACCGAGAGAAATGCCGGTGAAATAAGTGAGGGATGAGGAAGCGTCGAGCCAAACGGCCTTCACACCATCCGTCATCATTCTGGCTTGAAGCGATGCAATCCGCTGCCGCAATTCTGCGTCGCCGATGGCCGGGGCACTCACACGCTGAAAAAGCCCGAGAGCCTTCTGGTAATCCGTCATATTTCCTTTCCGTTGCCCGGGTCATCTGGCATTGAAGACCGGGCTGAACGGCTGATATCGATAGTTCTATACACGGTTGCATAAAGCTCCAAAGCGTTGCACGCAACTCATTGTTTTATGTTAGAAGCTTTATCGCTAGGGTTTTTTAGCCGCACGCCGGGAAACGAACCGCCAAAGTTTCGCGTCATGAAATACTTGCGACTGGAACGGCGCACCGTCGCACAGACTGGCAGCGCCCAGGCGCAAAAAAAGGACACCCTCGCAGATGCCCTTTTGTAGCTCGCTCAATTTGGCAAGTCAGGCCACAGCCATCATTCCCACTCGATCGTGCCAGGTGGCTTGGAGGTCACATCGTAAACCACGCGGTTGATGCCGCGAACTTCGTTGATGATCCGGGTCGCGGCACGGCCGAGGAATTCCATGTCGTAGTGATAGAAATCCGCTGTCATACCGTCGACCGACGTGACGGCGCGAAGCGCGCAGACGAATTCATAGGTGCGTCCGTCGCCCATGACGCCGACAGTCTGCACCGGCAGCAGCACGGCAAAGGCCTGCCAGATGGCGTCGTACAGCCCGGCCTTGCGGATCTCGTCGAGATAGATGGCGTCGGCTTCGCGCAGAATATCGAGCTTTTCACGGGTTACGCCACCTGGGCAGCGGATCGCGAGACCCGGGCCCGGGAAGGGGTGGCGACCAATGAATGAATCGGGCAGGCCAAGTTCCTTGCCGAGCACGCGCACTTCATCCTTGAACAATTCGCGCAATGGCTCCACCAACTGCATGTTCATGCGCTCGGGCAAGCCACCCACATTGTGGTGGCTCTTGATGGTGACCGACGGTCCGCCAGAGAAGGAAACGCTCTCGATGACATCAGGATAGAGCGTTCCCTGGCCGAGGAAATCGGCGCCGCCGAGCTTCTTGGCTTCGTCTTCAAAGGTTTCGATGAACAGGCGACCGATGATCTTTCGCTTGGTCTCAGGATCAGCAACGCCTTCCAGCTCGCCAACGAACCTGTCGATCGCGTTCACGTGGATCAGGTGAAGATTATAATGCTCCTTGAACATGGCAACGACATCCGCCGCCTCGTTCTTTCGCATCAGGCCGTGGTCGACGAGAATGCAGGTCAACTGGTCACCAACGGCTTCATGGATCAGAAGGGCTGCGACCGAAGAATCGACGCCGCCGGACAATGCGCAGATGACGCGCTTGTCGCCGATCTGGTCACGGATCTGCTGAACGGCCTTGGCACGATAGGCAGACATTGACCAGTCGCCCTTGATGCCAGCGATCTTGTGCACGAAATTGCCGATCAGCTTGGCGCCATCGGGTGTGTGCACCACTTCGGGGTGGAATTGAACCGCGTAATATTTGCGCTTTTCGTCAGCAATGAAGGCAAAGGGCGCGTTGGAAGACGTTGCAACAACTTCGAAGCCCGGTGGGATCGCGGTGACGCGGTCGCCATGGCTCATCCAGACCTGGTGCCGGGAGCCGACCGACCAGAGGCCGTCGAAGAGTGGGCAGTCCTTGTTGATTTCGAGGAAGGCACGTCCGAATTCGCGGTGGTGACCGCTTTCCACCTTGCCGTCGAGCTGCATGCACATGGTCTGCTGACCATAGCAGATACCGAAGATCGGCAATCCGCTTGAGAAAATGATCTCTGGCGCGCGTGGGCTTCCCTCGTCAAGGGTCGAGGCCGGGCTGCCGGAAAGGATGATCGCTTTCGGCTGAACGCGCTTGAAGCCCTCTTCGGCGGATTGGAATGGAACGATCTCGCAATAGACACCGGCTTCGCGCACGCGGCGTGCGATCAGCTGGGTAACCTGGCTGCCGAAATCGATGATGAGGACGCTGTCTGGATGTTCTATCTGGGTCATGGCGAGCCTTTAATGAAATGCGTCCATTCTTTCAATCGGAGAATTGTCGCGATTGTCTGCAATTGGGCGTATCAGAGCGGAAAAGTGGTGTTCTCGATGGAATTCAGCAAGCTGTCGATGGCGACCGCCAGCTTTTGATCGATCACATGCAGATATTCGGTCCAGTCGTTTACATGGGTGAGCTCGGCCTTGCCGTCCGAGATTCCTCGGATGCCGACCATGGGCAAATCAAAGGCCTGGCACGCACGCAACACTGCAAATGTTTCCATGTCGACCATATCGGCGTCAATCGACGCGTAGGCAGCGCCCGACACGATATTGGCACCGGTCGAAAGTCTGGCCTCGCCAACACCTGGAATGCAGTGCGGAAGTTCCACTGATACCGGCAGGTCGAGAAATGGCGTTCGCCCTTTCTCAAAGCCGAGGGGTGACGCATCCATATCTCGGTAGGAAACGGAGATCGCCTGATACACCTCTGTCTGCTCCAGTGTACTGGAGCCGGCAGATCCAAGAGAGACGACGAGATCCGGCTTCTTGTCCTCGGCCGCAAGCGTGGTCAGCGCGCGCGTCAGCGTAACGGCAGCTTCAACCGGTCCAACTCCTGTCATCAATGGTGCTATTCGAGCCCGCAAATGCGGCCCATATTCAGCGTCGACAGCCATCACAAACAACAGGGATTTGCCGGCAACCTGCTTCAGTTCAAAACTCATCCGCTAATTCCCTCTCGGCCGCGAATGACCATCATGGTGCTGGTCATCGAGGCGATCAGTTTGGCCGGTCCGTCGCCCATTGCATAACCGCGTCCGTCGGCGACGATAATTGTCGAGCCGGGCTTCGTGATCTCGCCGCGGAATAAGAAGCGTTCACCTCTGCCGGGCGACATCAGATTGACCTTGAATTCGATGGTGAGGATAGAGGCTTCGGGCTCAATCACCGAATAGGCGGCGTAGCTGCAGGCGGTATCGAGAGCCGCAGAGATTACGCCTGCATGAAGAATGCCATGCTGCTGTGTCAGCTTGGTGTCGAAAGGCAATTCGATCTCGACTGCACCTTGATTGATGCGAGTCAGTTCGGCACCCAGGGTGCGCATGGCCCCCTGTCGCTCAAAGCTCAAGCGGATGCGTTCGCGAAAGTCGCCACTGTCCGTTTCTTCGTCCATCGTCCACCGCCCTATTTGCAGATGCGAAATTTGCATTTTGGCGACCGGGCGGCAAGCGTGCCCGAGGCAAATCAGTTCAGAATGAAGAGCGAAAGATTGAGGATGCTGGCAAACCCCACCCATGCGACATAGGGCAGAAAGAGCAGACTGGAAATCCGGTTCTGCTTTCGGGCTGTGACGATAAAGGCGATGACGCTGGCAAGTAGCAGCGCGATGATGGCAAGTCCAAGCGCTGGATTTTGCATGCCGAAAAAGGCCGGGGACCACAGGAGGTTCAAGACCAGTTGCACAAACCAGATCTGCATCGGCAGGGACGAAGGCGCGCGCAGCCATACCCGCGCACCGGCGATGCCGATCAGTACGTAAAGGGTGGTCCAGACCGGCGCAAAGAGCCAGCTGGGTGGATTGAACACTGGCTTTGTCAGGGTCTGATACCACTCGCCAGGCGGATTGGTGAGGCCGGAGAAAATGCCAAGCCCGACGGTGAGGGCGATGAAGAGGGTGTATATGACTATCTTGCGCATGAGCTTCATATAGCGTGCCAGCGGGTCAAGCCAAGTCTGCGCCTAAGCAAGCCTGACAATATGTTGGTCAAAGGCCACCGGCTGGTGGTTTGAGGCAAAGGTGCCGCGGTAGCTCGAAACGGCAAATCCATGTTGGGCGGGCGCAATGCCGGCGGCATCCGGCACGGCTGCTTGATCGATCACCTTGCCCGAAACCGCATCCAGCGTGACGGAAACGCCGCCCTTGGGCGAGGCAAGTCCCACGAGCCCGTCACGACGGTTGACTGCAATCGCACCGACATAGTTCGCAAGACCTTCGGTGACGGTGTGGGGCAAATCCACGAATGTCATCTCTTCACCGGGGGCAAAGTGCCCGACAAGGGGAGGCAGGTCGTTTCGCGGGCCTTCATACTGGCAGGCGAACCACACACGTCCGCTTTCCATCGTATCGAGATGCCGTGTTGAAACCTGTCTGAGTGCCGGCGGCAACACGTGTTTTTCAACAAGTTCCCCGGTCTTGGCATCCGACAGAACGAGCGACGGCTCCATATGGTCGATATTGAGTTTCGTCCGGCCAAAGTCCGGATGCGTCTCAATGCCGCCATTTGCGATGATAAGATAGCGACCGTCGTCGCTGACGGTCATGTCGTGGGTTCCTATGCCGTGAGCGGGAAACTCGCCGATACGGCGAAAGCCGTCTGTCGCATCATAAAGGCCAATCACGCCGTGCCCGGCCCCGAAGTCATTTTCGCTCGCATAAAGCAGGCGTCCATTGGGAGAGAAATGGCCGTGGCCGAAGAAATGCCGGCCTTCGGGCGAGGATATGATGACCGGCTCTGCCTGCCTGCGGACGTCAAAGACGACGGCAAACGTTCCAGGGCGCCGGGCAAAGGCGACGGCCATCCCCGATGCTGGGCTGTAACCGAGACCGTGGATACGGTCAGGCAGGTCTATTCGGTCGATGATGTCGCCGCTCTCGGTCAGCAAGGCGATGCCGAACCGGCCGTCGGGCGATCGAAACCCTGAGGCAAAGACGGCATCAGCGCGCTCAAGCGCAAAGGCGGCTTGTGGTGAAAGGCCGGCAAGGAAAGCAATTCCCGCAGCCTTCACAAATCCGCGCCGGTCGATAAGCGCGCTGCGCATGCCGTTAATCTCCGTCGGAAAATGAAAAGCCTGAGCTGAGACCAACCGCGCCGCCATATTCATCGTTGAGACGAAGGATCAGGTCCTTTGCGTTGAGGATCAGGAAGTCGAGCTTGGCGCGTGCGGCCTTGTCTGTCACCGCCAGTTCCACGTCAGATTTGACATCCGCATCAAGGCTTCGGGTCGTCCGCTTCAGCGACTTCAGTACGAATTCTATCGAACTGACAACTGACCGCACTTCGGGATCGAGCAGCTCGGCCATATCAGAGCGGTCCAGAAGGGTCTCGATCCCGATGAAGTTGTCTTCGATGGATGTGAATGTGAGGCCCGACCGACGATAGATAGCCTGCAGCGGGAATGGCCGAGCATCGGCTCCCTTGTAGAAGGTCTCGATGCGCTGATCGCGGATGGCCTCGGCGCCGTGAACGAGAATGCCGAGAAGGGCCGTGACCGCCTCGGCATTGGTCCTGAAGGCCGGATTGTCTTTGCCCGGATGTTTCCACGCGGACTGGATGCCGTCCGGCTGGTCCCAGGCTGCGACCAGTTCGCCAGCCAACCGCTTCAGATTTTCCGAAACGGCCATGCCGTAGCGGCAACGATAGCCATCATGGCTGTCGAGCAGATCCTCGTTCCCGGTGCCGTAGAGAATGAATTCCAGCGCCCCAAGACCCTGCATCGCAACACTCTTGCGCTGAAGGGTGTCCACTGATGTCGCTGTCTCATCCTGGCTCGCGAGGGCAGCCTGAACCTGTTTCAGGCCGGTGCTCTTTCGATCCGGATAAAACAGGATGCGTTCAAAACGGTTGTCCTCGAGAACTGGCCCCACGCGAACGATCTCGATTTTTGACCATGCCTCGACAGTGGATGCAAAGGCGTGCCGCGCAGCATCGAGGTTCTTGGGAAACGGCTCGGCACACAGCCCGCCGACATCGGCGACCAGCTTGTCAGTCGATTTCAGAAAGTCGCTGTAGCCCGGGCGGATGAAGTCATCCACGGCCTTCGCCATGACGTCCGGTACTTTCTCGGCGTTGAACTCCGGCGGCGGAAGATTGGCATCCTGGGCAAGGACGGGTACGGCAAGGGCCGTTCCAACGAGGAGAGCGAGAACAAAACGCATCAGAGGGACTCCAGAAATGTAATGAGCGCTTCGCGATCATCAGGTTCCATCGCGGCGAACGCATTGCGTGCCGCTTCCGCTTCGCCGCCATGCCACAGAATTGCTTCCTTGAGCGACCGCGCGCGGCCGTCATGCAGGAAATTTGTGTGGCCGCTCACGGCATCGGTGAGACCGATACCCCAAAGTGGAGCCGTGCGCCACTCGTTGCCATTGGCAAGCCCAACCTCTTGGCCGTCGGCCAATCCGTCGCCCATGTCGTGCAACAGGAAATCGGAATAGGGCCAGATGAGCTGGAAGGCATGGGCCTTGTTCGCGGCCTTGCGGCTTGTGACGAATTTGGGCGTATGACAGGCCGCACAACCGGCCTCGTAAAAGGCGGACTTGCCTTTGAGCACATCGGGACTGTCGACATCGCGGCGCATCGGGACCGCGAGGTTCTCGGCGTAAAACGTTATGAGATCCATGACAGGATCGGGTGCCTCTGTTTCGCCGAGGCGCTTCTGCACGCCATTTTGCATTTGACGACATTGAACTTGCGCTTCAGTGCAGTCTCCCCAATGGCGCGGTGCATCCGGGGAAGATATACCGATGTCGCCGGCAAGGGCCCCGGCGCTCTGGTCTCGGACAGACGCATTTTGCGCCTTCCAACCGAAACGTCCGATCTGGATGTCACCGCTTCGATGATCTCGGACCTTGGCGAGCTTTCCCGAAATGCCGTCGCCGTCACGATCATCGGGATCTGCAAGTCGTTCGAGGTCCTCATCGGCGATGGCCTCTATCAGGCCGAGGCCGATCATGGGATTGGCAACGCGGGGCGAAAGCGTTGTGTCCGGATCGAGTGGACCATATTGCGCGCCGCCGACGTCGTAGTGGGGTTCGCGAAGGGAAACCGTTTCCCCGTCCGCAAGCGTGACTGATCGCTCGGCATATCGGATCTTTATCTCGCCTTCAGAGGCAAGTCCTGGCACGGCGAAATTTTGAAGTTGCTCCCCATAGACCGGGTCGGGAAAGTTGAGGACTTGAAGATCGGATACGGCTTTTTTCTCTTCTGCGGTTCGCGCGGGCCGCGCGAGCCTCAGAAACATCGACGTCGCGGCTTCGCCTGCCATTGGCGGCCGTCCGCGGCCATCCTTCAGGTGGCAGCTTTGGCAAGCGCGCGCGTTGAACAACGGACCGAGGCCATCGGATGCCTGCGTGGAGGAGGGCGATGAGACCCAGAATTTGCGAAACAGCGCATTTCCCAGCTTGAAGGTTTCTTCTTCGGCAAAGGTAATGTTGCTGGAGAAATGCGAGAAGGAATCGGCGTTGACCGGTTTTGTCGAGGTTGCAGCGCCGCCTTGCATAGCCTCGAAACTCTCCGGCTTGGAGAAATCGCTGGTCGGACGTGTCACGCTCTCGACCCGTGCGGCATCCTTGGGATTGAGATCGCTACGGGCGGGTCCAGCATCGGCCAAAGCCGTTGAGACAATTGACAGGGAAGAAAGGGCGGCCAGAACGACCGCGCCCGCAGGTCCAGATTTGACCCTGATCATATTGGCATCGGGCTGCCGATCAAACGACAGACAGCCCGCCTTTTGCTTATTGGAACACAGCGTTAGGATTATCGAGGCTGTCAGAACCTTCAAGGGCAATCGTGCCAAGATCCAGTGACGCAATGACGCGCTCGATGGTCTTGGTCTGGTCGATCAAACCGTCAATGGCGGCCTGGACGGTGGCATTGCCCTCGTCATTGCCTTCACCGATCATCTGGTCATAGGCCTCAACAGTCTCCGCACGCTTCACCATGGCCGACATGGCATCCATCGTCGCTGTCAGCTTTGCCTGCATTTCTGCGTCAAGCTCGGGGTTCTTGGCCTTCACCAGTTCGGAAAGCGAAGGACCGGTCATCTTGGTGCCGTCGGCGCGGGTATATTCGCCGGTATAGGCCGACTGAATGCCCAGCGCGTCGTTGTAATGCGAGGCATGTGTGTTGTCGGAGAAGCAATCATGCTCTTCTTCAGGATCGTGCAACAGCACGCCAAGCTTCATGCGTTCGCCAGCGAGCTCGCCATAGGACAGCGAACCCATGCCGGTCAGTATGGTCGAAATGCCCTGACTTGGGTCTGCTTCAACCGTCTTCGTTGCTTCGCCTTCCGGCGCCCACGCATCCACCATCTCCTTGAGATCGGAGACGAGCAAAGTCGAGGCGGACTTCAGATAGTCAGCGCGACGGTCGCAATTGCCATGGGTGCAATTTGCTGTGTCATAGTCCGTGTAAGGTCGGTTGCCTGCGCCCGGGCCGGTTCCGTTCAGATCCTGGCCCCACAGCAGGAATTCGATGGCATGATAACCGGTGGCCACATTGGCCTCGACTTCTCCGGCTTCATGAAGCGTATTGGCCAGGAAGTCCGGCGTGATCTTGCTTGCGTCAACCTCTTCACCATTGATCTTGATGGAAGGGTTGGCAATCACGTTAGCGACGTAAAGCGAATTTGAATCGCTCTCGCTGCCATAGGATGCATCGACGTAGTCGATCAAGCCTTCGTCCAGCGGCCACGCATTGACCTTGCCTTCCCAGTCATCGACGATCGGGTTGCCGAAACGGTAGACTTCGGACTGCTGATAGGGAACGCGCGCTGCGATCCATGCAGCCTTGGCAGCCTCCAGTGTCTCTTCGCTTGGTGTGGCAATCAGTGCGTCGATGGCGCTGTCGAGCTTTTCAGCTGTCGCCAGCGAGTCGGAATATTTCGCTTCCGCCATTTCTGCATAGTATTTCACGACCTCGGCGGGCGTCGTGTCTGCCCAGGCCGAAGTCACTGCAAACGCGGTCGTTGCCGCCAGAAGCGCCAAGGTAGCGCGCAAAGGGCTTGTCGGTCTCATGATCTCTCCTTTGACGCTTGAAAGCGCCATATCCTCAAATGAACGGCCCTTATTCGCGTAAAAATAAACTGGTGTCAAATAGTCCAGTATAAAAACTGGCGGATTTGCACTTCGTCAATTTTACGCGAAAGCAAGCTTAAGTAAGTTTTGTCATCCGGCAGAAGAAGAACCCGTCGGTGTTGGTGCGGGCAGGGGTCAGAGTGATCGTTCCCTCATCGCTGAAATGTGGCTTGGGGGCCGCGGGGAAGAGAGTTTCCCAGGATGTCTGCGCCGATGTGATCGAGAAATCGGAATGCTCTTCGCAAAAGCGACGAACCTGATGCTCGTTTTCGGTCGGCAACATCGAGCAGGTGATGTAGATAAGCGAACCACCGGGACGAACATAGCGACATGCCTGTTCCAGCACTTTTTTCTGCTGATCGACACGCTCCTGCAGTGTGCGCTCGCTCAGCCGCCACTTGGTATCGGGTCGCCGACGCCATGTTCCGCTTCCCGTGCAGGGGGCATCAACAAGAACGCAATCAAGACGACCGGCCAGCGATTCCAGTTCCTGAGCATTGCCATGAACCTGAACATTTCGAGTGCCTGCTCGCTTGAGACGCTCGATGATGGGGGCCAGGCGACGCGCTTCTGCATCGTAGGCATGCACCTGTCCCTTGTTTTCCATCGTTGCGGCCATAGCAAGCGTCTTGCCGCCGCCGCCGGCACAATAGTCGAGCACCTGATCGCCAGCCTTGAGGTCTGCCAGATCGGCGACGATCTGCGATCCCTCGTCCTGGATCTCGAACCAGCCTTTCTGGAAAGAAAGTTCTGCCGTAACATTTGGAAGACGTGATGCGCCTTCTCCGGCCGGCACACGAAGACCCATGCGGGCAATGTGAGCCGGAACAGCGCCTGCGCGGTCCAGCGCCTTCATCACTCTTTCTGGACTGGATTTCAGGCTGTTGATTCGCAGGTCAAGAGAAGGCCGCGCTGCAAGCGCTTGCGCTTCTATGATCCATTCCGAACCGAAGCGCTCTTCCATGAGCGCCGCAATCCATTGCGGCATGTCAGCCTGTATATGCGGTGCGGCATCTTCAAGCCTTCGTTGCGAGAAGGCTTCCAGCCGAGCCGCGTCGAGAGGTGCCGGGGCATGTGTATCCCCCTCGAGTTCTGCGGCCAATGTTTCGGACGTGTAACCCCATTGCCGCAGCATCACTGCAAAAGCCAGAGAATGCGAGCTGTCGTCATCCATAAGCCAGGCGTGAGACAGTTTCATACGCAAGGCATCGTAAACGATATTGCCAATTGCTGCCCGGTCGCCCGAACCCGCAAATCGGTGCGCAAGGCCCCAGTCCTTGAGGGCTTCGGCAACCGGACGTCGCCGTCCCTCGATATCGTCCAGAACCTCGATGGCTCCGGCAAGACGCCCACCCATTCGCATGTCATGCTCTCCTGATCAAAGTCCGCGTCGTAAAGCCGAACGGTTCACGGAGCAAGCGAATAGGCGTGAAGACCGCCTTCATTCGAAAATTAGCCGATGATCTGGTAGCAGACCTTGGCCGTACCGGAACGGATCATGCCGATGTTCTGTGCAGCAGCTTTTGAGAGATCCAGAACACGTCCGCGGATGAACGGACCACGATCATTGATCCTGACGACGACACTCTTGCCGTTCGTTCTGTTGGTCACTTTCACCTTGGTGCCGAATTTCAGCGTCTTGTGGGCGGCAGTAAGCTTGGCCGGGTTCATGCGTTCACCGGAAGCAGTCTTCGAGTGCAGGGCATACCACGAAGCACCACCGCATGAGTCAGACGCATTTGCATCTTGCGCAGCGATTGAAAGGCCGAGCGCCATTGCTGCGACGCCAATGATGGATAGTCGGTTATTCGCCAATTTTGTTTTCCCTAGTCCTTCGCCTGAGCACAGTTTTGCTCTGCAGCGCTTAAACGAGGGAAAAAATGGCAAAAACGTGCCTCAGGCGATCACGACGTATTACAGAGCGTAACATTCGTGATCGAGGACTACTTAATTTTTGGTGAGGGAAAAGCCGCCTGAGCGGAAGAAACCGTAAAGATTCTAGACAGCTAGGCAAATTCCGCGGTAATGCGCGAAAACGCCTTTGCTGTTCACGAAAAAAATGCGTTCAGCAAAAGACCAAGGCCCGATTTTTCGGGAAATTTGTGACGTTTGAAGGCTTCGGGACATCGGATCTGACAGATTGAGGGGACGACCTACCGTCTTCGACATCCCGAAAACCTTCATACGTGCAGCAGAGAAACGAGCCTCATGGCATTTTGTTCCAGCTTTCGTTAGCCCAAAGTTCGGCCAGCGATTGGCGGTAGTCCGGGAAGCAGAAGCTGAAACCGAGAGATTTTATCTTCGCATTGGAAACGCGCTTGTTTTCTCCATAAAAGGAGCGCGCCATCGGGCTGAGCTCGGCGCTTTCGAAATCCTGCTCAGGTGGTGGTGCGAGACCCATGAGGCGAGACGCTTCCTCGACAACAGTCTGCGGAGGGGCAGGTTCATCATCCGTGACATTGAAGATGCCGGCAAGATTGCCCGCCATGAGAAAGCGAGTGGCTGCGGCGATGTCCTCGACACGGATGCGATTGAACACTTGCCCCTCTTTGATCAAGCGTTTCGCCGTTCCCTTTGAAAGATTGACGAAGCCGTTCCGCCCGGGGCCATAAATGCCGGACAGCCGAAGGATGGCGAGCGGTATGCCGTTATCCTTCGCAAGCGATGCCCAGTCCCGCTCGGCCTCGACACGTTCCACGGAACGCTGCGATTGTGGTCGGCACGCCGTCTCCTCGTCGACCCAGGCCCCATCATGGTTGCCGTAGACCCCTACCGTCGACAGATAGCCGATCCACTCAAGGCGCGGCATGAGGGTCGCAAGATCGGCTGCAAGCAACGGGATCAAGGGGTCGCCGGAACGTCCGGGAGCAATGGATTGGACCAGATGGGTTGTCTGGGCAAGCGCACCGCGTAGATCGTCCGTGAGCACGTCACCATCAAACAACAGCGGTGTTAAACCGGCTTTCTCCAAATGCTGGAATTTATCGTGAGATCGGGTCGTGCCGAAAACTGTTTGTCCACTTGATGCGAAGAGTTGGCCTATCGCCTTGCCAGAATAGCCGGCACCAAAAATCATGAGCTGCATGGGGTCATGCTCCTCTTGCCCATTCCCGAACGACTCCGGGATCTGTTTCATGTTTAGCCCTTGCCCGCAGATCGTTGAATTCCGCACCGGCAAGCAGTTGTGAGAGCGCCCAAACCGCCATGGCGCGAACAACAGGGGAGCCGTCTTCGAGCAGTAACCTGCAGGGTTCAATCAAGGCCGCCTGACCGGAATTTCCAGCGGCGATCAGGACATTGCGGACAAAGCGGTCGCGACCGATGCGCTTGATCGGTGAGCCGGAGAAGAAGCGCCGGAACGTCGGATCGTCGAGCGTGAGCAGGAATTCGATGTCCGGCTCCTTGAGATCCTCGCGCGCCGAGAGTTTGGCCTCCTGGGCAAGGCTTGCGAACTTGTTCCAAGGGCAAGCTGCAAGACAATCGTCGCAACCATAAATGCGGTTTCCGATCAGGGGACGCAATTCGGGATCAATCTCACCCTTATGCTCGATTGTGAGATAGGAAATACAACGGCGCGCATCGATTTTGTAAGGTGCCGGAAAAGCGTTGGTCGGGCAGGCGTCGAGGCAGGCGCGGCAGGAGCCGCAATGATCGGTCTCCGCAATGTCGACGGCGAGCGCTGCGGTCGTGAAAATGCTGCCCAGAAACAGCCACGACCCAAATTCGCGACTGACAAGATTGGTGTGCTTTCCCTGCCAGCCAAGGCCTGCTTGTGCCGCCAGAGGCTTTTCCATCACCGGCGCGGTGTCGACGAAGACCTTCACGTCCGCTTCAGACCGGGCGGCAAAGCGCGTGGCAATTTCCTTCAAGCGTCCCTTGATCACGTCGTGATAGTCGCGATTGCGCGCATAGACCGAGATTGCACCCTTTTCCGGCTGGTTTTGCAGTAATCGAGGGTCGGCATCCGGACCATAATTCATGCCTAGCATGATGACAGAGCGCACGTCGGACCATAATGCGTCTGGACGCGCACGCCGGTCACGGGTCTCTGCCATCCATTCCATCGTGCCGTGATGGCCGGCTGAAAGAAAGCCATCAAGCCCGGCTTCTATCTGTGGTGAGGATTGCGGAAGCGTGATGCGGCAGACATCGAAGCCCTGAGCCGCAGCCTCCTGCTTCACGAAAGCAGTCAGTTGACTGCGGATCCGGGCACTCGTGTCGATGGGGGCGCCATGCGCCATATTTCCTCCGTCAGACGATCGGACAGTCAGAAGTCCAGATCGGCATAATGCGACACGGGTGTCAGGCCGCGTACGCGCTCGGTCAGCAGCGGGCGGAAGGATGGCCGCGACTTCAGCCGCTGGTACCATTCCTTGGCCGCAGGCAGGTCGGCCCAGTCGATCTCCCCCATATAGTCGAGGATGGAGACGGCAGCGCCCGCTGAAAGGTCCGCATAGCTCAAACGGTCGCCCGCCAGCCACTGCCGTGATCCGGCCAGCCACGACAGATACTTCATGTGTTGGCGAACATTGCCACGGGCTGTCCGCAACACTTTGGAGTCGGGTGCGCCGCCGCCAAGCGATGGTGGCATATGCACCTTGTGCACCAGTTCCCGCACCAGCGGGCGGGTGACATCTTGTTCCAGCTTCTGCAGGAACCATTCGGTCAGCCTGCGGATTTCGGCCCTGTGGAACGGATCTTCAGCCAGAAGCCGCCTGTCTCTTTTGAGGATGCCGTGAACCTCATCGAGGAACTCGGAGATCACAGTCGCGCCACATAAGGCACGCATGTTGTCGTCAATGTAGACTGGGATCGTTCCTGCGGGATTGATGGCCAGAAACTCCCGGCGCATCTCCCAGGTCTGCTCCTCGACGAAATCGACCTGGAAGCCGTATTCTGAGAGCACAAGCCGGATAAACCGAGACGCGGCGGACATCGGATGATGATATAATGTTGGCATGAGAACTTAAATTCGGTTTCGTTCAGTGTCGCTCGGCGCACATGATGAATGTGCCTCTGGCATCGCTATCAGCTTCCAAGCTATAGGAGCTTGGCACTTACAACACAAGTCAGTCCCATCTGCACACCTTGCCAAAAATTTTAAGGATCTTTTATGGACGCTCAATCGATTATCAGCGCGCTGGTGCTCGGCCTGATAGAGGGCCTGACCGAGTTTATTCCTGTTTCATCGACCGCGCACGTCCTGTTGGCGGGTCACTTCTTGGGCTTCGAATCGCCAGGCAACACCTTCGCGGTGCTCATTCAACTAGGTGCCATCCTTGCGATCCTGAGCGTTTACGCGACAAAGCTCATATCATTGGCCACAAGTCTTCCGTCGAGCCAGAAAAGCCGACACTTTGTCGCGGCGGTTCTGCTGGCCTTCCTGCCTGCGGCAGTGATCGGCGCCCTGGCGCATGACTTTATCAAGACGGTTCTCTTCGAGACGCCGATGTTGATCTGCGTTGTTCTGATCCTTGGCGGTTTTGTCCTGCTGTGGGTCGATCGGCTGGACTTGAAGCCGAAATATCACGACGTCATGGACTATCCGCTGCCATTGGCGTTCAAGATTGGTCTGTGCCAGTGTGTGGCCATGATCCCCGGCACGTCGCGTTCCGGGGCAACGATTGTCGGCGCATTGCTGATGGGGACTGACAAGCGGTCGGCTGCAGAATTCTCGTTCTTCCTGGCCATGCCGACAATGGCCGGCGCCTTCGTGCTCGATCTTTACCAGAACCGCAATGCGATCAGCTTCGATGACGGTAGCCTGATTGCTATCGGCTTCATCATGGCATTCGTGTCAGGAGTTTTCGTGGTACGCAGACTTCTCGACTTTATTTCAAGACGTGGCTTCATGCCGTTTGCCATCTGGCGCATTGCCATTGGCTTTATCGGCCTGGTCTTGTTGTCGCTTGGTCATTGAGGAGATGGCGCCCTTCTTGAGGGCGCCTCATCCAGCCGTCAGTTGGCGGCGGCCGGGATAGAGCTTGTACTGCAGGGGTCGATGCCGTAAGCGGGTGCGCAGTTGCCTTTGCGGGCTGCGAGAGTCGTCGGAGCCATGAATGAACCGGCGAGGATTACCATTGCCGCACACGCGAAAAAGAGTGCGATAGACTTGCCCATGTATAAGTCCTTCAAGGTATAAAATGCTGCCAGCCTCTGGCCAGCAGACGATCCAAATTGTGTCGCGCTGTTTACGAATTGCTAACGAAAACATCAATAGCGGTTTTTGATAAATCGCCCGTTAACAGAGCTAGGTTGTCGCTGCGATATTTTTGCAACGCAGGGCGATCCAGCATTCAGTTTAAGGCCGTTCTTATGCCGCTTTGCCGGAGCCGGTATATTGTCCCTGAGGACGGTACTGCACCAGATAAGAAGGCAAAATCGACGATAGAAGCGTCGGCGTGATGCCCATCCCTTCAAGTGTCAGACCCTTGGATTTGGCCTCCTCGGAGACAATATTGTTGCTTTTCAGCAGTGTCACCTGGTCAGAGGTCAACGGTGGCGTAATCAAAGGAATGGCAGACGCTATGCTGCCCATCAGAGAGGCAATTCCAAACGGCAGAGAAACCAGCGGGTTTTTGCGACCGATCGTGTGCAGCATAACCTCAAGACATTCGCGGAAGGTCAGCACTTCGCGTCCACCGAGTTCATAGGTCTCGCCAGCTGCAAGCTTTCCATCGACGGCGCGACCGACAGCTTCGGCGACATCCTCGACATAAACGGGCTGGAACTTCGTTTTGCCACCGCCGATCAGCGGCAGGATAGGTGAAAGGCGTGCCATGGCAGCAAATTTGTTGAAGAATCCGTCTTCTGGCCCGAAAATGATCGACGGGCGCAGGATAATCGCATCCGGCTTGATGCTCTTGATGGCCTGCTCTGCCTGACCCTTGGAGGCACCGTACACTGATGCTGAATTCACGTTTGCACCGATTGCGGAGATATGGGTCAGCGTAGCGCCGGCGGCACGCGCGGCTTCCGCGACGGCGCGTGCGCCGAAATCCTGTACGGAGTCAAACGTGTTGCGCCCGCTTTCAAACAGGATGCCGACACAATTGACCACATGATCGGCGTCGCGGACTGCGGCGTCTACGGAGTTGCGGTAACGCAGATTGGCTTGAACAAAAGAGATCTGCCCCACATTTCCCAAGGGCTGAAGAAAGCCCGCAAGATCCGGTCGGCGCACTGCAACGCGGATACGATATCCGCGCTGTGCGAGTGTTCGCACCACGTGACGTCCAACAAAGCCTGAACCGCCAAAAACAGTGACGAGTGGCGGAAGATTGGACAGTGTCATGATGTGTTCTCCGGAATGGCTTGACGGTCTGGCAATTCGACTTGCCGTTTCTTAGCCGAATCGCGTTGTCAGGGGAAGCCGCAAAGGATGCGGCCTTAGCGTCAAATACCTTCGACCACCATCATCTGCGCATCCGCGACTTCCTGGCGGATCTTGGCGGCGATCTGATATTCGGGCGAGTTATAGCAATCAACCGCTGCCTGCATGGACGGAAACTCGATGATCACGTTACGGGCGCGTGCCTTATCTTCCAGCGCGGTCACCGGACCACCGCGCGCGAGGAAATTGGCACCATATTTCTCGAAGGCCGGTTTCGCCGCAGCAACATAATCCTTGTAACGCTCGGTGTCGCGAACGTCGACATGTGCAATCCAGTATCCCTTGGCCATGATATTCCTCCTGCTGGCATTTTCGCCGATTTTCTCAGCCAATTGTGCGCCCGGGTCAAGCGCGTTCATTTTGTGGTCAGCTTCATGGGGTTACCTTGCCGTCAAATTGACTTGAAAGCCGAAGTGACAAACTGCCATGCCAGTTCAGAAAAAAAGTCTGCGAAACTCACTTGTTTTCGCGGCAGTATTCACAGTTTACTGTCTCGCGCCTGCAGGCGGTTGGGCTGAGCAATCCGGCTCCGGCGAGGTCAAGGCCTGCAGCGCCGATTTCTATGCCAAACTGCGGTCTCCCGTGAAGAAAGACGACAACACCATAAAAGTCGATTGCAACATTGATCTCAAACCAGGCGAAGTCATCGCCCGCAAGCTGGACTTTGCCGGTGCCGAGGCGTCCGGTACATCGCTGGATTGTCATGGAGCGACGCTGGGCACCAATGCCTCGAAGCCCAGCGCCAAATCTCCGATCATTGCCATCCGGTCGGTGAAAAAGGGCAAGGGTGACGGTGACGGCTGGAGCGTGCCGCAGGGGATTACGATCCGCAATTGCAAGATCGTCGGCAACCTTCGCCTTATCGGTCTGGGGATCTCGGGCGAGGCCGAGGAGGTGCGGAAGTCTTCGCTTCACCGCAACCACACCGAAAATGCCCAGGCAAATGCGCCGTCCGATATCCTGATCAGCAAGGTCACCATCGAGGCGACCGGCGGCATTCCACTTTACTTCGGTCCAGGGGTAACCCGAACGACCGTGGAAAAATCGACATTGCGCGGCAAGAGCAGCAAGACCGCCGTCTATCTGGATGCGGAGTCGGCCAACAATGTCCTCGACAGAAACACCTTCGCGGTAAAGACGTCACTGCGCGAGCAAGTGGCGATTGATGGATCCGCCAAGAACCGCATCACCAACAACCGGTTCGATGATCCGGTGAGAGGCGGTATTTATGTCTACCGCAATTGCGGGGAGGGCGGAACGATCCGCCATCAAAAGCCGCAATATAATGAGATCATCGGCAATACATTCACCTATGATCATTTTCGGCTTGCTGCACCGGCGATCTGGCTCAATCACCGCGATGTAGGTAAGCTGTACTGCAAACTGAACCCGAAATATCCATTTGGCAGCAGCCTGGACTGGCACGATTTTGCCAAGCACAATCTTGTCAAGGACAACCGCTTCAAGGGTCCCTGGTCGCTTCGGATTGTCAACTTCGACGACACCAATAAGATCACGGGCAATAAGTGACCTTTACCGGGACAATTTGATCAGCTTGAAAGCGCTGCATCCATTTCCGAGAGAATGGCGCGGGCTGCGGACAGTGGATCGGCAGCCTTCACGATAGGCCGACCGACAACGAGATGGCTGGAGCCAGACTTCAATCCTTGGGTAGGTGTCATGACGCGCTTCTGATCGCCCTTGTCTGCGCCGAGGGGTCGAATGCCGGGTGTGACGACAGCTAAGCTTGGTCCGACGATCTTTCTGACCGCACTTGCCTCTTCTGCGGAGCAGACAATGCCACCCATGCCCGCCTGAAGCGCTTGTTCAGCACGACGGAGCACCAGCGTGTGCGGATCATATTCATAGCCGGCATCGGTGAGATCCCGTTCATCCATGGAGGTGAGGACGGTAACCCCCAGCAAGCACAGGTCGGATCCCTTGGCGGCATCCACGGCAGCGCGCATCGTCTTTGGGTACGCGTGGAGGGTCAGCATGGTCATGCCCATCTTGACGATATTTTCGACCGCAGATGCGACCGTATTGTCGATGTCGAGCAGTTTCATGTCGAGAAAGATCTTCTTTCCCGCTTGCGCCAGTTCCTTGGCAAAGTCGAGGCCACCAGCGAATGCCAGCTGATAGCCTACCTTGTAAAATAAGACGTCGTCGCCAAGCGTTACGACCATTTTTTCGGCTTCGGCGACTGTTGGAAGATCAAGGCCGACGATAAGCTTTTCACGCGCTGTCATGATGCGGAAACCCCTGCCATTTTTCGATGGATGTCAACTCGCATGAGTGCCCGAGCTTCGCAAGAGGCAACAGGGAAACCCCCATTGCTCTTTAGACAATATCGACATTTTACGTTGGGCTCAGCCGCGACTGTAGATCCACAACTGCGCAGGCGGAATATTGCGCACGACGAAGTCGAAATGGCGGATGGTGTAGCGGTCCGGATTGGCAATAATGGGGGACACGGGGCCGTAGGTAATCTGCATCACCGGTCTGCCGGGAGGCATCCGGTCGAGAAGATCTTCCAGAAGGGCAATGCGCGATTGCATCGGAAAGCTCAAAAGCGGCACAGCTGAGATGACGGCGTCAAATGTCTGGTCAGCCGCCTTGCCGAGAGACGCCTCGAGGTCGAATGCGTCGCCATGCACGAAATTCACACCGGGATAACTTGTCAGGAGATGGTGATAGAAGTCGCTGGAATATTCGATGGAATACAGCTTTTCAGGCGCAATGCCGCGAGCAAGGATTGCTTTGGTGATCACGCCAGTTCCGGGACCCAGCTCTAAAACAGGCAGGCCTGAGCTCGGGTTGACGACGCTCGCCATCCTTTTGGCGGTGATGGACGAAGTGGGTACAATCGCTCCGACACTTTTCGGCCCCTGCATCACGCCTTTGAAGAAGCGGATCTCTTCATCGAACTTCTTCTCGAAGCGTTGTTTCAACCCCAATGCCATAGACGTCTCCCTGTACTCTTCCGCACATCATGTACGTGAAAAATCATGTTGGCTGCGTTTGTCGCAAAAACAAGGCGAAACGACGCTATGGAGATATATTTATGGCGATGCCTAGACCCGCATTGGCATCAAAACATAAATAGCATCATCACCGGCCGTATCCCGGATCAATGTCGGCGAACCCGCATCGGCCAAGAGAAAAATCGCGTCATCGCCAGAAAGTTGCGCCGTGATGTCAAGGAGGTATTTGGCGTTGAAGCCGATCTCCATGGTGTCGTTTTCATAGCCGACGGCAAGCTCTTCCGTCGCGCTGCCGGAATCCGGGTTGTTGACGGCCAGCACAAGATGGCCTTCCGAGAGAGACAGCTTGACCGCACGTCCCCGTTCCGACGAAATCGTCGAGACACGGTCGACCGCATGCGCGAAAGTCTGGCAGTCCACGCGCATTTCCTTGTCGTTATTCGCCGGAATGACGCGCTGGTAATCGGGGAAGGTGCCGTCGATCAGCTTGGAGGTGATCACCACGCCACCGATGGTCAGGCGGATCTTCGCATCGGAAAGTTCAATCGAGACGATCAGGTCCGGATTGTCCATGAGCTTCTGCAGCTCGCCAACGGTCTTGCGTGGAATGATGATACCCGGCATTCCTTCGGAACCCGAGGGGGCGTCGATGTCGGCGCGCGCCAGACGGTGACCGTCCGTTGCAACGGCACGAAGCTTGAGGTCGTTGCCGGCCTCGATCGTGTGGAAAAAGATACCGTTCAGGTAGTAGCGCGTTTCCTCGGTCGAGATTGCAAACTGTGTGCGATCGATCAGCATCTTGAGGTCACTGGCCTTCACCTTGAAGGAGTGGCTGAAATCGCCGGTTGTCAGATCTGGGAAATCGGTCTCCGACAGGCATTGCAGCGAAAACTTGGAACGGCCGGAGGCGACAGTCATCGCTGTGCCGTCGGGATTGGTCGACAGCAGGACTTCCGAACCATCGGGAAGCTTGCGCACGATTTCGTAGAGAAGATGCGCAGGAACCGTGGTCGCGCCGGCCTGTTCGACCATGGCCGGTGTCGCCTCGGTGATTTCGAGATCAAGGTCGGTTGCCTTCATGTCGAGGTTTGCACCCTCGGCGCGCAGCAACACGTTGGACAGGATCGGAATGGTATTGCGCCGCTCGACCACCCGGTGGACATGGTTCAGCGATTTGAGAAGGTTGGACCGTTCAAGAGTAATACGCATCGACGCTACCGTTTTCGACCTTGCGCGGACAGGGACCCGTCCGCCGAATTGTTCTTCCGGCCTTCAAAGGCCAGTTCAATATGGACCGGCAAAATGGCAGCAAACTGCCGCGAAATGCAAGTGCCTTGGACGCCATCGACCAATTGGGGCGCGGAAATCACAGGCGATGCACAGAAGAATTGCCGCACTTGCGAATTGAACGATGCTCCACCATAAAGATCGAAGGGCCAACAGGCCGACCAAACGCCAAGGATGCCGCGCTTGAAAAATGAAAACGGCCGTCCTGCACGGACCTACCGTCTGAACGATACAGCTGTCACGCCAAGGCCACTCGAATGTGCGCTTTATCTCGTGGCAACGCCGATCGGCAATCTGGGCGACATCACGCTTCGGGCGCTGGAGACACTGGCCGCAGCAGATGTTCTTGCCTGCGAGGATACACGTGTCACACGGGTTCTGCTTGACCGCTTCGGCATTACGACCCGGCCCTACGCTTACCACGAGCACAATGCAACAGAGGTCGGACCAAAGCTGATCGAGGCACTGGCATCGGGTAAGTCGGTGGCACTGGTTTCCGACGCGGGCACTCCTCTCGTCTCGGATCCGGGCTACAGACTTGGCCAGCTGGCAATCGAAGCCGGGCTTCGCGTCGTGCCGATCCCCGGAGCGTCGGCGCCGCTTGCGGCCCTCGTCGGTTCCGGTTTGCCGAGTGACGCCTTTCTCTTCGCCGGTTTTCTTCCGCAAAAAGACAAGGCCAAACGGGATCGGCTGACAGAACTGATGGCGGCACCTGCGACATTGATATTCTTCGAGTCTCCTAATCGCATAGGCGCGACGCTTGCAGCCGCGGCCGACGTGTATGGGAGCGAACGTCCCGCAGCAGTCTGTCGCGAACTGACGAAGACTTTCGAGGAATTCCGCCGGGGAACGCTCGCCGAACTCGCCGAATTTTACGGCGGTGACAGGAATGTCAAAGGAGAGGTGGTTCTGGTGATTGGGCCGCCACTGCCGTCTGCACCGCCGAAAGGAGCTGAGGTTGATGCTATTTTGATGCAATTGCTGGCGGAAATGCCGTCAGCCAAGGCAGCATCAGAAGCGGCGCGCCTGACGGGCTTGCCGCGCAAGGAGCTTTATCAGCGTCTGTTGGAGCTGAAAGAGAGATCGGGTGACAAACAATAGGCCGGACCGCAGTCGTAAAAAGGCCGAACGGCGGGGACACTTCGCCGAATATGTTGCCACCCTCTATCTCATTTTGAAGGGCTATCGTGTTCTGGCATTGCGTTACAAGACGCCGCTGGGTGAAATCGACATTGTTGCGCGAAAGGGGGATGTGGCCGTCTTCGTCGAGGTCAAATCGCGCAGATACCCGAGGGCAGCGATCGATGCAGTGACCCCATCAGCCCAGCGTCGGATCCGTGCGGCGAGCGATCTGTGGCTCGCGCGACGTGCCGATGCCAGCGAGCTTTCGCAGCGCTACGACATTATCGCGGTGTTACCACGGACATTGCCAAGGCATTTTATTGACGCCTTCTGAGGTCGGCGAACTGGCGCATATATTCCCCACCGCAATCGCAGGTCTGCATTGTAATATATCTGTCACCAAACTGTTATTGAGGCGTCACGAGACCTCACTATTGCGATCCGCATCCCCAATTCAGGCGGAGAGGATTTTACCATGTTCAAGAAACTTTCGATGGCCGCGCTGGCTGTCAGCTTCACGGCGTCGTCGTCGCTTGCCGCCACCAATATTACCTGGTGGCACGGCATGGGCGGTCGCAACGGCGAAGTCATCAACGAAATCTCGCAGAAGTTCAACGAAGCGCAGAGCGAATGCTCCCTGACTCCGGTATCCAAGGGCACGTACGAAGAAGCGCTTGCTTCGGGGATCGCCGCTTTCCGTTCAGGCGAACAGCCGAACATCCTTCAGGTTTTTGATGCCGGTGCTGCCACCATCATCAACGCCAGGGGCGCGACCATTCCCGCCGAAGATCTGATCAAGAACGCCGGCTATGACTTTAATCGTGACGATTTCATTGAAGGCGTTCGCTACTTCTATGCCGACTCAGACGGCAAGTTCGTTGGCATGCCGTTCAACTCCTCGGCGCCGATCATGTATATCAACGACGAGGCCATCAAGAAGGCTGGTGTCGAAGCGCCCAAGACTTGGGAAGAGTTCGAAGCGATTGCGCCCAAGCTCAAGGAAGCCGGCTATATTCCGCTCGTCCAGTCGCAACTGACCTGGGAGTTCACCGAGAACTTCTTCTCACGTCACAACATTCAGTTTGCGTCGAACAACAACGGTTACGACAGCGTTCAGGATACGACGATCAACGTTACCGATCCGAACCACGTCATGATGTATGAGAAGCTGAAGGCCTGGTACGACGAAGGCTATTTCGCCTATTACGGTGCTGGCTGGTCCGATAACCAGAAGCCTTTCGAAGAAAACAAGGTCGCCTTCTGGATCGGCTCTTCAGGTTCGTTCGGCGGACTGCAGAAAACGGCCCAGATGCCTTTCTCGGCAACTTTCCTTCCTTACTGGAAGTCGATCATTCCTGAAGGTGTACACACCTTTATCGGTGGTGCTGCACTGTTTGCCATGTCCGGCAAGTCCGATGCTGAAAACAAGTGCACTGCGTCCTTCTTCCACTTCCTGACTTCGCCTGAGATCCAGAAGTTCTACCATCAGGCGACTGGCTACGTGGCGATCACCAAGGAAGCCTACGCGCTTGCCAAGTCGGAAGGCTACTACAAGGAAAAGCCTGCCGCTGAAGTTGGTATCGAGCAGCTTTCCCTGCCGGGCGGCGATTGGGACAAGGGCTATCGCCTTGGCTTCTACCCGCAGATCCGCTCTGTGATGGAACGCGAATACAACCGCATCTTCTCTGGCGAAACCACACCGAAGGACGCCATGGAAACCATCAAGAAGGAAGGCGACGAATTGCTCGCACGCTTCGCCAAGACCGCTGGCTGATTGCCACAGTCTCGAATTGAACAGGGTTCCGGGGGTGCTGCACCCCCGGGCTTTTCAGTAAAAAAGGGTTCCTAATGAAGCGCGTGCAGTTCAACTCGCCGGTTCTCCCCTACCTGTTTCTGTTGCCGCAGATGCTGGTCGTGATCATCTTCTTCTATTGGCCGTCGGTGCAGGCGATCCAGTCCTCCTTCTATATCGAGGACCCTTTCGGCTTCGGTTCCACCTTCGTTGGAGCTGCGAACTACACGGATGCTCTTCTGTCCGTGGAGTACCAGAAAATTGCGCGCTTCACGCTCGTCTTCACCATCCTTGTGACGTTTCTTTCTTTGTCGATCGGGCTGCTGCTTGCCGTAAAGGCCGATGCCGTCATTCGCGGCAACGCAACGTATAAAACCTTGCTCATCTGCGTTTATGCGATTGCGCCGCCAGTGGCAGGATTGATCGGCATGATGTTTTTCGACCAGCATATCGGTCCGTTTGTCCAGATGGCCTCGTATCTCGGCTGGGACATGAAGGTCGGTATCAACTATTTCGATACCGCATTTGCAATGGTCACCGTCGCTGTCTGGAAACAGATCCCGTACAATTTCATCTTCGTGCTTTCCGGATTGCAGGGCATTCCGGCCTCCATTCGCGAGGCGGCAGCCATTGACTGTCGTTCAAGCAGTCGGCGCTTCTGGACCGTCATTCTGCCGCTTTTGACGCCAACTGCTTTCTTCCTTCTGATCATCAATATTACCTATGCGTTGTTCGACACCTTCTCGGTCATCGACGTCATGGTGAAGGACAAGGCAGCCAACAATCCGATTACGCTGGTCTACAAGGTCTTCCTTGATGGCTTCCGCGGCAACGATCTCGGCTCCTCATCGGCGCAGTCGGTGATTCTGATGGTGGTCGTCTTTGTCCTCACCATCGTCCAATTCCGCTTCATCGAGCGGCGCGTTCATTACGGTTGAGGACTGACAAGATGTACAAGACCAAATTCTGGGACCATCTCGTTCTCATGGTGGGTGTGGTGTTCATGCTGACCCCGGTCGTGGTGGCGTTCATGACCTCCACGCATGAAGCCGCCGATATCCACATGAAAGGACTGATGCTCACCTGGGGCGGACACTTCACCGATACCTATGAGGCAGTTCTCACCAAAAAAGGCGGTTTTACCGGTCAGGTGACCGGCGCTCGGATGGTGCTCAACTCGCTCATTCTGGGGCTCGGCTTCGCCATCGGCAAGATCGTTCTGTCCATGTTGGCGGCCTATGCGATCGTCTATTTTCGCTTTCGCTTCGCGACACTGGCCTTCTGGATGATCTTCACCACGCTGTTGCTTCCTTTGGAAGTGCGCATCGTCCCATCCTACCAAGTGGCAAGCCAACTTGGCATGCTCAACAGTTATTCCGGCTTGATCGTGCCGCTGCTGGCATCGGCGACCGGCACCTTCTTCTTTCGGCAATTCTTCAAGTCTGTCCCGGATGAATTGCTCGAGGCTGCACGGATCGACGGCGCAGGTCCCTTCAAATTCTTCATCGATATCTTGCTGCCGATATCGCGTACGATGATCGCGGCAGTGTTCATCATCATGTTCGTCTATGGATGGAACCAGTATCTCTGGCCGTTGCTGGTGACGACCGATGAGACCTATTACACGTTGATGCGGGGCATCAAGCAGATCCTGCAGGTATGGATCGGTTCCCAGATTCCCGACTACAATGAAGCCTTCGCGCTCGCCGTGCTGGCACTTCTGCCCCCATTGTTGATTGTCGTCGTCTTCCAGAGTTGGTTCATCAAGGGCCTGACCGAAAGCGACAAATAAGAGGTAAGCGTCCCATGGCGTCGATTGCAATTGAACACGTTTCGAAGATCTATGATGGCGGCGTCCGCGCCGTAAAATCGGTCGACATCGATATCGTCGATGGAGAGTTTATCGTCCTTGTCGGCCCGTCCGGCTGCGGCAAGTCAACTTTGTTGCGAATGGTTGCCGGACTTGAAGACATATCCGAGGGCACGGTTCGCATCGGCGACCGCGTGGTCAACCAAGTGGAACCTGCCGACCGCGACATCGCCATGGTGTTTCAGAACTACGCGCTCTATCCGCATATGACAGTCTATGACAATCTCGCCTATGGCCTGAAAAACCGGAAAACACCCAAGGACGAGATCGCAGCCCGGGTTGCCGAGGCAGCGCGCATGTTGGAGCTTGAGCCCTATCTCAAGCGTAAGCCGAGAGCACTTTCAGGCGGGCAGCGCCAGCGCGTTGCAATGGGTCGAGCCATCGTGCGCAAGCCGGCGGCCTTTCTCTTCGATGAGCCGCTCTCCAATCTCGACGCCAAACTTCGCGTGTCCATGCGCGGCGAAATTCGTCGTCTCCAGCGCCGTCTCGCAACCACTGCGATCTATGTAACCCACGACCAGCTGGAGGCCATGACACTGGCCGACCGTCTGGTCGTTTTGAACGGTGGTGCAATCGAGCAGATTGGAACCCCGCTGGAGGTTTATCACCAGCCAGCATCCACTTTTGTCGCAAGCTTCATCGGTTCGCCGGCCATGAACCTTTTGAATGGTACGGTCGAAGGGTCTCATCTTAGCATAGGCTCTTCGCAGATCGAACTCGGTGCCACGATCAGCGAGGCTGGACCAGTGACGATCGGTATTCGCGGAGAGGATCTGTCGATTGCGACCGACCCGGAGCATGCCATGCTGAGGCTGGAAGTGGATTACGTGGAGGAACTTGGTGCGCAGCGTCTCGTTCATGGACTGCTGGGCGATCAAGCCCTGACGGCTGTACTGCCGACCGAAGTCACCATATCGGGCCGGATGCCTCTTGCCGTTACCGTCGACCGGTTGCATTTCTTCAACGCCGATACGGGCAAGCGGATCGCGACACCGTTTCAGCGTTCCGTGACAGCGGAGCTGGGGCAGGTGGAGATCAATGCACCGGCAGAAGTTCTGTAAATATCCCAAACGCCCGCCCGATCCCTAACGCTTTCGATGGTTACAAGTCTAACAATCCGCTGAACATGTATTTTACCGGGTAATGATAGCGTCGAAGGATCAGAACGTCTTTCGAGGGGGCAGGTATCATGCCGATCAAACTTCTTATTGCCGGGTTGGCCGGGACCATGGCAATCCGCAATGGCTATCGGCAGGCGCCGGTCGCACCGCCGCTTGTGGCCGCAAGCAGCGGGCTTCTGGCGTTGGAAGCGGCACCAATCAAGCCCGAGTGGATCATTCGCGGCACACCTGTCGCGCGGCTTGCCCATCATTCTTCCAGCGATGACGGGGGCGGTATGACAGCTGTTTGGGACTGCACAGCAGGCGAGTTTCGCTGGTTTTTCGGTTGGGATGAGACGGTCGTCATCCAGGAGGGCGAAGTTCATGTTACAGCCGAAGATGGCACGCAGCGTCTCTTGAGGGCCGGTGACATTGCCTATTTCCGTGGGGGAACCTGGGCCGTATGGCGTGTCGATAACTATGTACGAAAGATAGCATTTCTGCGTCGGCCTTTGCCTTTTCCGCTTGCAATTGCGCGTAAAATAAAGGCCGCGATACGCCCCTCTAAACAGCCAGGCATTGACGCGTGACCATGATCGATCTGCGGGCCGGCTAATTCACGTCCGGGCCGTTGCCTTTGCAGTTGGCTCGCCCTAAATCAGGGTGGGTTTCAATGAGGTTCTGGCAATGGCAAAAATTACATCCGTCGCGGTTCAGATGGACCACGTCTCTGGCATCAATATCGCCGGCGATTCTACATTCGCCATGAGCCTTGAGGCGCAGAACCGCGGCTACAAGCTTTTTCACTACACACCAGATCGCCTGGCCATGCGCGATGGCAAGGTTTTTGCGGTTGTAGAGCCGATGGAACTGCGCGACGAGAAGGGCAATCATTTCACGCTTGGTCAGCCCGAGCGGATCGATCTGTCGACTATGGATGTGGTTCTGCTGCGTCAGGATCCGCCCTTCGACATGGCCTATATCACCTCCACCCATTTGCTGGAGCGTATCCATCCGAAGACACTGGTGGTGAATGATCCGGCCTGGGTTCGCAATTCGCCAGAGAAGATCTTCGTTACCGAGTTTGCCGATCTGATGCCGCCGACGCTCATTACCAAGGACGGTGATGAGATTGCGCGTTTTCGTCAGGAAATGGGCGATATCATATTGAAGCCGCTCTACGGCAATGGCGGAGCCGGCGTTTTCCATTCCAGCAAGGATGACCGCAACTTTACCTCGCTACTGGAAATGTTCGGCCAGATGTACCGCGAACCCTATATAGCGCAGGCCTATCTGCCCGCGGTACGCAAGGGTGACAAGCGCATCATTCTGATTGACGGCGAACCGGTTGGCGCCATCAATCGTGTGCCTGCCGAAACAGACAGCCGTTCCAACATGCATGTCGGTGGACGTGCAGAAGCAACCGAACTGACTGCACGGGAAATGGAAATCTGCGCACGCATCGGGCCGGCGCTGCGCGAACGCGGATTCATTCTGGTCGGCATCGATGTGATCGGCGACTATATGACCGAGATCAACGTCACCTCTCCAACTGGAATTCGAGAAGTGAAAAACTTCGGAGGCGCTGACATTGCCGCCTTGATGTGGGATGCGATCGAGAAGAAGCGCGCCTAGGTTATCCGAGACTCCTTCTCTCTGGACACGTTTTGTTCTTGTCGCTCAACCGCTTACAACCCAAATGCTCGCTTGGGTTTAAGTTGTTCGCTAAATGTTCTTGTTTTCCGCGGGAAATGATGTCACCTTGCAACCTGTTGTCCGCGAAAGATGTATTTCGTGGTCCTCTCCGGGTGGATTGGGGCAGGCAATGGTTGCACGTGTCAGTACAGTTGCATTTCAGGGAGTCGATGGCGTTCCGGTCGATGTTCAGGTCATGGTGGCGCCTGGAAAGGTCGGCATGCAGATCGTCGGACTGCCCGACAAGGCAGTGGCGGAGAGCCGAGAACGGGTACAGGCGGCACTCCACGCCTCTGGCCTTTCACTGCCGGCAAAGCGCGTAACGGTCAATCTCGCGCCAGCGGATTTGCCCAAAGAGGGTTCTCATTTCGACTTGCCGATTGCACTTGGTCTTATGGCGGCACTCGGTGCCATTCCAGCGGACGCCCTGCAGGATTATGTCGTGATCGGGGAGTTGAATCTGGACGGCACCATTGCTCTGGTCGCCGGTGCACTTCCTGCGGCAGTCGCCGCCAACGCCATGGGCAAGGGACTGATCTGCCCTGCCGATAGCGGGTCGGAAGCTGCTTGGGCCGGCGCCGATATCGACATCTTGGCACCCAGAAGCCTGATTGCGCTCGCCAATCATTTTCGTGGCACACAGGTGCTGAGCAGGCCCGAGCCGGTCGTACGCGCTTTGCCAAAAAACGTGCCGGATCTGGCAGATATAAAGGGGCAGGAAAGTGCCAAACGTGCGCTTGAGGTCGCGGCCGCAGGAGGCCACAACCTCTTGATGGTCGGCCCACCAGGGTCCGGAAAATCCATGCTCGCGGCACGCCTGCCTTCAATTTTGCCGCCACTGTCCGCGGCAGAACTGCTGGAAGTCTCGATGATCCACTCGATCGCAGGTCAGTTGTCAGGCGGCAAGCTATCGGACACCCGGCCTTTCCGGACGCCTCATCATTCGGCGACCATGGCAGCGCTGGTTGGAGGCGGTTTACGGGCCAAACCAGGCGAGGCATCGATTGCCCATCACGGCATTCTCTTTCTCGACGAACTCCCGGAATTCTCGCCCCAGGTGCTGGATGCCCTGCGCCAGCCGCTGGAAACGGGAGACTGTATCATCGCCCGGGCCAACCACAGGGTCACTTATCCCGCGCGCTTCCAGCTCGTGGCTGCCATGAATCCATGTCGTTGCGGTATGGCTGGCGAGCCGGGTCACAGCTGTGCGCGCGGTCCGCGCTGCGCCTCTGACTATCAGGCCCGTATTTCCGGCCCGCTCATGGACCGCATCGATATCCGTATTGATGTCCCATCCGTGTCTGCAACGGACCTTATAAGGCCGCGACCGGCTGAGGCCAGCGCAGAGATCGCAAGGCGTGTAGCCACTGCGCGGGAAAGGCAGAGAATACGCTTCGAAGAGGCCGGCATGCCCGACATCTACCTCAATGCAAGGGCTTCCACTTCCCTCATCGAAAAACTGGCAGAACCTGATCCCGGCGGCCTGCAATTACTGAGAGATGCAGCCGAGAAATTCCGGTTTTCCGCAAGGGGTTACCATCGGGTATTGAAGGTTGCCAGAACGCTTGCCGATCTCGATGGGTCGGACAAGTTGGGCCGCATCCACTTGGCCGAAGCGATATCCTACCGTATTCCGGCCGAACGGCAGATGGCCGCTGCGTGACGTCGCGCGCAGCGGCCAGTTGATAGATTTCGTCAATCATTCAATTGGGGCGAGCGGCCTCATTCACCAAGGCCGTCGAACAGTGACGTCGACAGGTAGCGTTCGGCAAAGGATGGAATGATAACCACAATTGTCTTGCCGGCGTTCTCCTCGCGGCTACCGATCTTGACCGCGGCCTCCAGGGCTGCACCTGACGAAATGCCGACAGGTACACCTTCCAGACGTGCAACCAGACGGGCATTGGCAAAGGCTTCGTCGTTGCTCACGGTGACAACTTCGTCGTAGATCGATGTGTCGAGGATCTTGGGTGCAAAGCCGGCGCCGATACCCTGGATCTTGTGTGGACCGGGATTGCCGCCTGAGAGAACCGGACTGTCTGCAGGCTCAACTGCGATAACTTTGATGGAAGGCTTTCTCTCCTTCAGTACCTGGCCGGTGCCGGTAATCGTGCCGCCGGTGCCAATACCCGCCACCAGAATGTCGATCGCGCCGTCGGTATCGTTCCAGATCTCTTCGGCAGTAGTCTTCCGGTGGATTTCCGGATTGGCGGCATTTTCGAACTGCTGAGGAATGAGGGCATTCGGCGCGGATGCAGCAAGTTCTTCTGCCTTGGCAATCGCGCCTTTCATACCCTTCGGACCCTCGGTCAGAACCAGCTCTGCCCCAAGAAGCGCCAGCATCTTGCGGCGCTCGATCGACATGGTTTCGGGCATGGTCAGGATCAGCTTGTAGCCTTTGGCGGCAGCGGCAAAGGCAAGCGCGATGCCGGTATTCCCGGATGTCGGTTCGATCAGAGTGGTCTTGCCAGGTGTGATTTTTCCTTGAGCTTCCAGCGACTCGATCATGGCGACACCGATACGGTCCTTCACGGACGCAATCGGGTTGAAGAATTCCAGCTTGGCCAGCAGATTGGCTTTAACGCCCTTAGCCTTGGCGAATTTGTCGAGCCGCACAATCGGCGTATCGCCGATAGTTTCCGTGATCGAGGCATAGACGCGTCCGCGTCCCGGTTTCTTTGCATCGGCCATTGTGGTGCTCCCTTTGAATATTGTCGTTGCTTAAAAGATAGGATCAACAGGCACAAATCGCCAGCATGCAATCACTAAGTCCTCAACTGGCGAGGAAAAAAACGCATGTCCTGACGACGCAAGGCAGATCTTTATTCCGCTGACTCAAAAATCGGCCATAGGTGTAAGGCGGAACGCCCTCTTTGGTCGATGTTCAATTGGGCCGCGCATCATCAAAACGAGATCGTCATCGTCTTGACGTATGTCGACGTTTTCAACGCCGATCTTGTCGGGAGGAAAGCCGATACGGATGCACTTTTCGTCCCAACTCAGTGATTGCGCAATATCGGCCAGCGATGGGATGCAGGGTCCGATAATATCAAGAAGTTCAGTCTCGCCATCGGTTGTCTTGCGCCATCCGATGATAACCCCACTTCTTTCCATCAAGGTCAAGTGAACGCCGGTGATGAGATGACAGTTCAGGAAAAACATGCGCGAATGGCAGCACACTGAAAAGCGCGAAGAAACCGGAATGCGCTGGTCCAGATGGCGGCTCAACAGATCAACATCGTCTGGTATCGCGAGATCGAGCATTCGTGTCTGCTCACGAGAACCATCGCCAGGGACCGAAGCTTTGAAGATGTGTTGGGGCAGCACTTCGAATTCGTAGGGCGTATAGAGTGTTGGTTTGTCCGTCAGCAGGACCAAGCTCTCAAAGCCTGCCTCCTCACATCGCTCAAACATTCGCTGAATCAGGCTCCGGAAAAGGCCTCTTCCCCTGTATTCAGGTAGCACCGCGCCACTTTGCCAACCGCCACAGCGTCTGACCTGCCCGTCAATCATCATTGGCAGTGAAAACGCGCTGAGATTGGCGACAACTCTGCCATATTCATCGAACCAGGCGCATGCAATGCTGCTGCGGTCATGGCCGCCATAAAGATCGATCGGGTTGATCTCGACCTCGAAGACGTCACGAAGCAACTGTTTGACCGACTGCCAGCCAGCGGCATCAGCGAAATAGTCTTCTCGGTAAACGAGTCCGGGTCGAGCTGGGGGTAACGTCATGCCGTTCCCGTCGATCCGAAGCCGCCATGTCCGCGTGTCGTTTCACTTGCAGACGATGTCTCGGCAACACGTGCTTGCACCACCGGCGCGATCACCATCTGCGCAATTCGCATGCCGCGATTGATCACGAAGGGATCATGGCCCAGATTGATGAGCAGCACCTTCACCTCTCCGCGATAGTCGCTGTCTATGGTGCCCGGAGTATTGAGGCAGGTTATACCGTTCTTGTAGGCGAGGCCGGACCGCGGACGGATCTGGGCTTCAAATCCATGTGGCACCTCAAACACAAAGCCCGTTGGAATAAGCGCGCGCTGACCGGGGTCGAGAACGACAGCATCGTCTTCACTGACAGCTGCACGCAGGTCCATGCCAGCGGCGCCCGCCGTCTCATAGGCTGGCAATTCCATGCCGTCACCGTGGGGGAGGCGAACGAGATTGAGCAAGGGTCCGAGAACGTCGCGCATGGCATTTTCCTTCCTGGCGGGAGTTGCGTGTCTCCAATTGCATATTCGCCCTCAAGTCGCTAGATAACCGCCCAACGAATAAGGATTTTCAGCTCATGGCCGAAACACTTGCCGAGGCGGTCTCTCGTCGCCGAACCTTTGCGATCATCGCGCACCCGGATGCGGGTAAGACAACGCTCACCGAAAAGCTGTTGCTGTTCGGTGGTGCGATCCAGCTCGCCGGCGAAGTTAAGGCAAAGAAAGACCGGATTCAGACCCGTTCGGACTGGATGAAGATCGAGCGCGAGCGCGGCATTTCGGTTGTCACCTCCGTGATGACCTTCGAATACGGCGGCAATGTCTTCAACATTCTTGACACACCCGGCCATGAAGATTTCGCAGACGATACCTATCGCACCCTGACCGCTGTCGATGCAGCGGTCATGGTGATCGATGCTGCAAAGGGTATCGAGTCTCGCACGCTGAAGCTCTTTGAAGTGTGCCGGATGCGCGATATTCCGATCATCACCTTCGTCAACAAGATGGACCGTGAAAGCCGCGATCCGTTTGAAATTCTGGACGAAGTGGAAGAAAAGCTGGCGCTGGATACCGCTCCGGTCACCTGGCCTGTTGGCCGCTCGAAGTCGTTTTGCGGTTCCTATCATCTGACCAACAACACCTATCGCGGCCCAGACTCACAGGTCCAGGCAACACCGGTCAACGGACCTCAAACTGTCGCGGTAAATTTGCCACAGAACGAGCGCGAGAGCTTTATCGAGGAGCTGGAACTCGCCCGTGAAGCCTGCCGTCCGTTCGACCGGCAGTCTTTCCTCGAAGGGCATATGACGCCGGTCTTCTTCGGTTCGGCGCTTCGCAATTATGGTGTGCGCGACCTCATCAACGCGCTTGGCGCACTTGCCCCGCCCCCGCGCGACCAGGTGGCGGATATTCGTACCGTCCATGCAAGCGAAGACAAGATGACGGCCTTCGTCTTCAAGATACAGGCCAATATGGACCCGAACCACCGCGACCGTATTGCCTTTGCACGTGTCTGTTCTGGCAAGCTGGAGCGCGGCATGAAGGCAAAGCTTGCCCGTACCGGCAAGCAGCTTGGCCTGACCGCGCCGCAGTTCTTCTTCGCGTCCCAGCGTCAGCTTGCCGACACGGCCTATGCCGGCGATGTCGTTGGCATTCCGAACCACGGAACACTGCGTATCGGCGACACACTGACAGAGGGCGAAGCGCTCGTCTTTCAGGGCGTGCCCAATTTTGCCCCGGAGATCCTGCGTCGCGTTCGCCTGGAGGATGCCATGAAGGCCAAAAAGCTCAAGGAAGCCTTGCAGCAGATGGCGGAAGAGGGCGTGGTTCAGTTGTTTCAGCCGGAGGACGGTTCACCCGCCATCGTCGGGGTTGTTGGAGCGCTGCAGCTTGACGTCTTGAAGGAGCGCCTTCAAGGGGAATATGGCCTGCCGGTCTCGTTCGAGATGGCGCGTTTCTCTGTCTGCCGATGGATTTCAGCCGATCAGAACGCCGATCTGGAAAAGTTCATCACCGCACGTCGCGGCGATATCTGCCGGGACCTAGATGGCGATCCAGTCTTCATGGCGCAGGATACGTTCTCGCTTCGCTATGAATCCGAACGCCATCCTGCGATCAAGATGGTCGAGATCAAGGAATATCACGTCGCAAAGGCGGCGTGATTACCGCCTGACCAATCGCAGTCGGCCATCCTCGTCTGTCGTAGCCGAGATTTCGCGATAGTCGACGATCGATGGCTCGCCAAGGGTGTGCTCGTGCTGATGCGTCGAGGTGATGACCATCACATCCGCGCCCGCTGCCTTGCCCGCCTGAACGCCGGCCGGCACATCTTCAAACACAAGGCAGCGGCTGGGGTCGAAGCCGAGCCGGGACGCGCCCAGGCGGTACCCGCTCGGATCTGGCTTGCCCACCGTTACATCCTCTGCGGTCACGCTGCCTGACGGTAGTGTCAGTCCGACCGCGCCCAGACGGGCCTTTGCCAGATTGACGGGTGACGATGTCACGATGGTCCACCGCGACGGCGGCAGCGACGATAGGAACGCTGCGGCACCTTCGATCGTGACCACGCCCTCGACATCCTCGATTTCCCCGCGTTCGACGTCAGCTGCCTCTGCCAACGGATCCACTCCCGGCAGGGCAAGTCCGCGGATTGTGTCGATGCCGCGCTTGCCGTGCATGGTCGGCAGAAAAGCTTCCACATCCAGACCATGCTTTTCTGCCCAACGGCTCCACACACGCTCGGCGGCCAGAATCGAGTTAATCAAGGTTCCGTCTAGATCAAACAGAAAGGCGTCGTAACCGGTTGCAAAGACGTCATTGGTGTTCTGAGGCATTGAGGGACTTTCAGATGGAAGCGGTCTGCGCGGATGTGGCAGGGTGGGGAACGGATTCGGTAGGCAAGGTAATCTCTCGAGGCGGGCTGTCCAACAGGCCCGCCGGAAATATTTCAGGAGGCAAAGTTGGAGCGCCAGCATCAGGGCCGAAGGCTGTTTGCTACATCCCAGCGCGCCTCAGCTTCGCGCGTGACACAGCGTAGGCTTTGTCGTTAAACTGAGGTCTGGAGAGACAGGGGCGTTCGTTGCAAGACGGGCTGAGAGGTACCCTTGGAACCTGAACCAGATAATGCTGGCGGAGGGAGTCGCTCGGGATCGTCCGATTGGATCGCTTTCTGATCAAGATCTCCCGCGTCTTCGCCCGGTTGAAAGGGACGAGATGAAGTACAGCGCAAATTCGAGATCATGTTTCACCGGTGGTGGGGGGATGAACGCATGATCCGAAACGTCCTTTCCATTGCAGGATCTGATCCATCCGGCGGGGCGGGCATCCAGGCAGACCTGAAGGCCTTTTCCGCTTTGGGCGCCTACGGAATGGCAGCGCTCACCGCATTGACCGCGCAAAACACGCAAGGGGTGTCTGCGGTTTATCCGCTGCCGCATGCCTTTGTTGCCGAGCAGATCCGCATGATCTTTGCCGATATTCGCGTGGATGCCATTAAGATCGGCATGATCGCCAATGCAGATATTGCGAAGGCTGTGGCGGAGGCATTGCAGCGCCATCGATCTGTCCCGGTCGTCCTCGATCCGGTCATGATCGCCAAGGGTGGCGCACCGCTTCTCAAACCGGATGCCGTCGCAGTCTTGAAAAGCGCACTCCTGCCACTTGCAACCTGCCTCACACCAAATCTGCCAGAGGCTGCCGTTCTGCTCGGTTTAGCGGAAGCTGCGACTAGAGAGCAGATGGAAGGTCAAGCGCGCCAGATATTGACGCTTGGACCAAAGGCAGTTCTGTTGAAAGGCGGACATTTGGAAGGCAAGGACAGTCCGGACGTTCTGGTGACGAGCGACATAACCCACTGGTTCGAAGCAAACCGCATCGATACGCCCAACACCCATGGAACCGGTTGTTCTCTATCCAGTGCTATTTCAGCCGAACTTGCAAAGGGTGTGGACGTCCTCACTGCCATTTCCACTGCCAAGATCTGGCTGACGGGGGCTGTTCTGGCTGCCGGTCAGTTGGCGGTTGGAGCAGGTCACGGCCCGGTCCATCACTTTCACGAGCTGTGGCGCCAAAGCTGACCTCCAAGGGCAGGCAGTCCGTTGCCTCGCGTCAATCTTCCTGATCTTCGGGAAGGTCACTGATGTCAGGCAACCAGGTTGCTGCGGACCGGCACCACATCTGTTCGCGAGGAAACAGTTGTGAGCGTTGGTTGATGCTTCCCCAGCGAATTCCGCGCTCACCGGTTTCATCTTCGCCTGTGGTAAAGAGCGGCGATCCGCATTCGGGGCAGAAAAACTGCTTTCGCACATTCCCGTTGTCGCCATGCTTTATATAGAGCTTTGGTGCCGAACCGGTCAGGCGAACGGTATTTGAGGCGGTGATAACCGTGACGCGGAACGGCGACCCGGTCAGCCTTTGGCAGTCTGTGCAATGGCAGATATAGACTTCGGCCGGATCGATCTCTGCCTCATAGGTCACCTTGCCGCAATGGCACTGCCCGTCAATCCGCATTGTCCGCTCCCTCGTTGGTTCAAGACAACATCGCAATCCGGGCAAAGGTCTGCCACCTGAAAATGCCGAATTTTTCATCCCGCACTTTCGAGTGGTTCAGGTCGCGCCGTTAGTGATCGGCCTTGATGAATGTTCCGTTTTGCAGTTCCTGCATCGCCAGCATCAATTCTTCACGTGTGTTCATCACGATCGGGCCATGCCAGGCGACCGGTTCTTTGATCGGTTTACCCGACACCAGCAGGAAGCGGATGCCTTGGTCACCTGCCTGAACCGTAATTTCATCGCCCGTGTCGAAGACGACCAGTGTACGATTGCCGGAGAGGTCGCGGATATTGAGTTCTTCGCCCTCGAACTCCTTCTCCACCCGCACGCCGAACGGCTTCGAGGCATCCCGAAAAGTGCCGGAACCCGCAAAGATATAAGCAAATGCCGAGCGGTAGGTATCAACTGGAAACGTCTTGCGCTTGCCCGGCGGCACCGAGATATCGAGATACACAGGCTCGGCAGCGATACCGTCCACGGGTCCGGATTTACCCCAGAAGCTGCCGGAGACCACCCGCACTGCCGTGCCATCGTCGTCGACGACGACCGGAATGTCTGCGGCCTTGATGTCCTGATAGCGCGGTGCCGTCATCTTCAGTGAAGACGGCAGGTTGGCCCATAGCTGGAAGCCATGCATCTTGCCGGCGAAATCGCCCTTCGGCATTTCCTGGTGCATGATGCCGCTACCGGCTGTCATCCACTGAATGTCTCCGGCACCGAGCATGCCTTGATTGCCAAGACTGTCGCCATGCTCAACGGTGCCTGCCAAGACATAGGTAATCGTTTCGATACCCCGATGCGGGTGCCAGGGAAAGCCGCGAATATAATCCTGCGGATTGTCGTTGCGAAAATCATCCATCATCAAGAAGGGGTCAGTCATCGACGGATCGCCGAAGCCAAAGACCCGATTCAGTTTGACACCGGCGCCTTCCATGGTGGGCTGGGCTTGGCTTTCGTGTTTGACAGGTCGAATGGACATCCGTGGCTCCTTTCGAGCAAAAACTGAGTTGCAGTCAATATAGTCGAAACAGCCGTGACGCGAAGAGGGTGGGCCAGAACGCACTGTTCACCTTTTTGCTGCCGTATCTCCGTTCGATTTGGCGAGACCGGCAAAATTCTTTCAATGAAAAATGGGCGGATTAAGATAATCTTAGCCAAGAATGCCAACACTGTCTGGACCGCCGCATGCGGATGCGGCTGGCCGGAGAACAAAAGACATGTGCCGTTGGGCAGCCTATCGCGGAGCGCCTCTCTATCTTGAAGAGCTTGTCAGCTCGCCTGCTCATTCCCTGATTGAACAATCCCATTGTGCCACGAAGGCCATGACCTCGACCAATGCGGATGGTTTCGGCATCGCCTGGTATGGTGATCGTCCTGAACCGGGCCGTTTTCGCGATGTGCTGCCGGCATGGTCTGACTGCAATCTGAAAAGTCTTGCCGGGCAAATCCGGTCACCGCTCTTTCTTGCCCATGTGCGGGCTGCAACCCATGGTTCGACACGCCGTGACAATTGTCATCCCTTCGTGCACGACTCCTGGTCTTTCATGCACAATGGTCAGATCGACCATTTTGACAAACTGCGTCGCTCCATGGAAGCCATGCTCGACGATGATTTGTTTAATGCGCGCTGTGGTTCGACTGATTCCGAACTTCTGTTTCTGTTGGCTCTCCAGCTGGGCATGCGCGAACAACCCTTGCAGGCCATGGCCAATGCAATTGGTTTTGTCGAACAGCTGAGCAATGAGATCTTGGGCTCAGCGCGCGTGCGCTTCACGGCCGCCTTCTCAGATGGAAAGGCCTTGTATGGGGTCCGCTACGCGAGCGATGCCAACGCGCCGACGCTGTTCGCCGCACCCATGGGCGGCGGCTACTGCCTTGTGTCAGAGCCGCTGAACGACGAGAAAGACACCTGGGTCGAAATTCCGGAATGCAGCGCTGTGGTCGTCACCGACAACGGGCTTGACGCTGCGGAGTTCAAGCCGGCGGTGGCGCAGTCGCACGCAGTTGAGGCTGCGGAATAAGCGACCGATACACATGAATGCATTCGGTGTCTTGGATACTGCTTTGCTAGGACTTTGCCTTCAGCCTGTCCGCGATCTCCTGAGCAAGCTTGGCGGCGACCTCGTCCTTTGATAAATCGGGCCATTCGCTGATGCCAGATGCCTCAATGATCTTTACGCGATTGCGCAGGCCGCCCATGATGCCGGTCTCGGGCGAAACATCATTGGCAACAATGATATCGGCACCCTTGCGCTCAAGTTTGGCGCGACCATTGATTTCCACATCCTGCGTCTCCGCCGCAAACCCGACAACCATACTGGGGCGCAACGTGTGGTGTCCGACGGTTTTCAGGATGTCGGGGTTTTCCGTAAGCTCAAGCGGTTGCGGTGCTTCGCCCGGCTTTTTCTTGATTTTCTGGCGATCCATGGAGGCCACTCGCCAATCGGCGACGGCAGCAACCATTACGGCGATATCGGCAGGCAAAAGCCCAAGCACCGCATCGCGCATTTCTTCCGCGCGCTCTACGTGCATAACGGATACACCGGCCGGATCAGGAATCGTCACAGGCCCGGATACCAGGGTTACATCCGCCCCGAGTTTCGCAAGAGCCGCCGCAATCGCATGGCCTTGCCGACCAGATGAGCGGTTGGCGATATAGCGCACCGGGTCAATCGGCTCATGGGTGGGACCGGAAGTGACAATGGCTTTCTTGCCGGTAAGAGGGCGCTCCATGGGCGCAAGCAGCCCTTCGACCGCCGTGACAATGGCGAGCGGTTCTGCCATCCGGCCTGTGCCGGACTCTCCGCTCTCTGCCATTTCACCTTGCATCGGACCGATGAAGTGAAAACCGTCGTTGTGGAGCGTCTCGACATTGCGTCTGGTTGCCGGATGGTTCCACATTTTCGGGTTCATCGCAGGTGCAACCAGCACGGGCCTATCAGCGGCCAGAAGAATTGCCGATGCCAGATCTCCGGCAAGCCCGTTTGCCATCTTGGCCATCAGATCAGCCGTCGCCGGGGCCACGACAATCAAGTCGCAGTCCCGCGCCAGCCGGATATGGCCGACATCCTGCTCATCTTCGCGGGAAAACAGATCGGTGAAGACATGGCCCGAAGAAAGAGCTCCCACAGCCAGAGGAGTGACGAATTCTTGCGCAGCCTTGGTCATCACGGGTCGAACCTCGGCACCGCGTTCACGCAGCCTGCGAATAAGGTCGAGGCTTTTGTATGCCGCGATCCCGCCGGCTATGATCAAAAGAATTCGCTTGTTTTCCAAGACCATCGCTATTTTCAGCCTTCTATGTATCCGGCGGCGACCCTAGCGCAAAAGCCATTGCGCTGGAAAGCGCCATTGCTTCTCACATATGCGACGGCAGAAAAAGAACAATGGCGGGAAAGGCAAGCAGGATGGCAATGCGAACGAAATCGATGGCCACAAAGGGTATGAGACCGGAAAAGATCGTCTTCAGGCGGACATTGCGCACCACTGATCGCAAGACGAAGGCGTTCATGCCCACCGGCGGTGTGATGTAACTGATCTCGGTCACCACGACGATGAAGATGCCGAACCAGATCAGATCAAACCCGGCTGCGGCAACCACCGGATAGAAAATCGGCACAGTCAGCGTGATCATCGACAAGCCTTCAAGCATGCAGCCGAGCACAATATAGATGGCAAGGATTGTGAGGATGATCGCTGTCGGGCTGTCACCGAATATGGTCAGCCCCGTTTGAAGGTCTTGGGTCATGCCGGACAGGTTCACGTAGCTGGTGAATGTCAGCGCGCCGAACAGGATGAAGAACATCATGGCCGTGTTCTTCGCCGTCTCAAACAGCGTTCCCAGCGCATCGGTCAGCTTGAAGCGTCCGCTCAGAACGGCCAGCAAGAAGGCACCGGCGGCTCCCATGCCGGCCGATTCCGTCGGCGTGAACACACCAAAGTAGATGCCGCCCATGACAAAGGCGAACAGGATCAGGGCGCCAAGTGTCCCGCGCAACGCCCGCAGTCGCTCGACAAGTGGCAGCTTCTCCTGAACGGGAAGGTCAATGCCCCGTAAGCGGACAGAAATCGCAACCGCGATCATATAGCCGATCACCCCGAGGATGCCCGGAATGAGGCCGGCAAGAAACAGCTTGCCAATGTCCTGCTGGGTCATGATGCCATAGAACACCAGAATGACGGATGGCGGTATGAGGATGCCAAGTGTCCCGCCGGCTGCGATCGAGGCCGTTGAGAGACTATCCGGATAGCCGAAACGCCGCATGGATGGCAGCGCGATTTTCGACATGGTGGCCGCTGTTGCAAGCGATGATCCGCAAACGGAAGAAAAGCCGCCGCAGGCAATCACAGTTGCCATGGCCAAGCCACCTTTGCGGTGTCTCAGCCACGCATTGGCCGAGCGATAAAGATCCTCGGCAATTCCCGACTGAACGACAAAATTGCCCATCATCAGGAACAGCGGCAGTACGGAGAGTGAGTATTCCCGGCTGTTGTCGAAGAAGGTTTGTCCAAGGAGCGAGAGTGCCGGCTGAAGACCGATGATCGACATTGTTCCGAGTGTCCCGACGATTGCCAGAGCAAAGGATATAGGCATGCCAACCAGCATCAGGACGAGAAGAAGAAGGCTGCCGATCGGCCAGGTCATGAGGATCTCGAGAAATTTCGCCCGCTAGCGTTTGCTTGACAGGACTTGGGAAAGGGTAATGAGAGCCGCGACTGCAGTGGCCGTTGCACAGAGATAGGCGATCGGCGCAACAGGCAAGTGCAAGCTCACCGTGCGTTCGCCATAGTTCGCCATGGCCTGACCCTGCGCCAGTAAGCGCCAGGCGATCACTGCAAGAGCGCCTGATGATAGCATGCTTATGGCCGCACGCCGTATCGGCTGGAACCAGGAGGGCATGCGGTCAACAAGAAGATCGACCGTGACATGCTCGTCGTCGAGACAGACCGCTGGCAGACCGATGAAGATGACAGAAGAAAGCAGCAATGCGGTAATTTCCGTTGCACCGCTCAACGGGCTATTGAACGCATAGCGTCCAATGACGTCGGCAACGGTGACCAGCATCATGATCATCAGCAATACCCCACTGACGATCGCAAGCAGCATTCTGACGGGCGACAGCCTGAGAGCCGTCGCCGTTTCCTGTCCGCCTGCCTGTTCCGGGGTCATTCGCCTTTTTCTGCCTTGGCGATCTCGGCCTTCAAGGCGTCGACGGCGGCTGTTACATCGATGCCGGTTTCAGCTGCCTCAGCGAGCTTTGCGTCGATGATCGGCTGGAGGTCGGCTTTGATTGCCGTCATCTGCTCCTGAGACGCGTCAATAAGCTTGATCTTGCCCTCCATCGCAGTCTTGCCGTCGGCATCGGCCTTATCCCAGGCCTTGCCGGCCATGCGGGCCAGTGCCTCACCGGAAACGCTGTCGATAGCCGTCTTGTCCTCGTCAGAAAGCGCATCCCACTTCGCCTTGTTCATGACGACGAAGAACGAGGTGTTGTAGAGACCGCCGCGTACCACGAGTGCCTGGTCGAGCATCGGGATCAGCTTGAAAAAAGCGACAGATTCGAACGGGAACGTAATGCCGTCGGCCACGCCGCTCGAAAGCAGTTCGTAGGTCTTGGAGGAAGGGCCTTCCACCGGCACGGCGCCGAGGCCCTTGACCAGTTCGCCAACAATGCCGCCGCCGACACGCAGCTTGGCGCCATCTACGCCATCCATGGTCGAAAGATCACGGCCCTTGGCGAAGATTTCGCCCGGTCCGTGGGTGAAGACGGCCAGAACCTTGACTTGATCATATTCTCCAGCCTTGCGCAGCATCTTGTCGAATACGCGCCAGTAGCCGACGGAGTTTGCTTCCGCGCTGTCGCCCAGGAACGGGATTTCAGTCAGGTTGGTGGTCTTGAAACGGCCGGGGTTATAGCCCTGCACACCATAGGTGATATCGGCGACGCCATTGACGGCAAAATCAAAATGCGCAGCCGGCGGGCCAAGCGGAGCCGGCAGCACGTTGATAGTCACGCGACCGTCGGTGGCTTCCTTCACGGCCTCGGCATAGGGCACCATCACATCCTTCATCAGCGGGTGCGACGGTGGAAGCCAGTTTGCCATGTTCAATACGGTTTCGGCACGTGCGACCGACATGGAGGCGAGGCTTGAGCCGAAGGCGATGGCAAGCGGAAGGATGAACTTCGAAAGCTTCATAAAATACTCCAGGAGGTGGCCGACAGCCGAACCAGATTTTGAGAGGGCGATCGGAAATCGACCGTCAGGAACGTGTGAAGACGGGGACGTCGTCAAATGAATATGTGGCACAATATGCGTATTTTCCGCCACCAAGGTCAAGGCGGGGCAGGCGCATCAATGCATGGATGAGAGGAGGCTGAACGCAATGGCCATCAGTGAAAGGGCGATCACCCAAAGAGCAATGCGTCCTGACCGTGTGTGACGCGCTTCCGCCTTGCCGATCGCTTCTGCCGTCGAGGCGTCAAAGCGCAGACCGTTTTCGCTCATATTCATCAGCGAGGTGTGAAGCTTCTCCGTCTGGGCAGCGATTTCAGGAGCGGCTTCCGCCAGTCTAAGCGCGGCCTTCAGGCCGTCCTGAACATCAACGAGTAGTCGCTTCGGACCGAGATTGTCCTTGATCCAGCCGCTCACAACGGGTTCGGACGCCTTCCACATGTTGAACTGCGGATTGAGGATGCGCGAAACGCCCTCGACCACGACCATGGTCTTTTGCAGCATCACGAGTTCTGGCCGCGTTTCCATCTCGAACAGCTCTGTCACCTCGAACAGAAGTGTCAGCAGCTTGCCCATGGAGATCGTTTCTGCAGGCTGGCCATGGATCGGTTCGCCGATTGCGCGAATCGCCTGGGCAAAACTCGCCATATTATGATGGGATGGAACATATCCGGCTTCGAAATGCACTTCTGCCACGCGCATATAGTCGCGGGTTATGAAGCCGTAGAGAATCTCGGCGAGAAAACGCCGTTCCTTTTTGCCAAGGCGTCCGGTTATGCCAAGGTCGACGGCAACGATCATGCCGGCAGGATCGACGAACAAATTGCCCGGATGCATGTCGGCGTGGAAAAACCCGTCCCGCAACGTGTGGCGCAGGAACGACTGGATCAGCGTGTCAGCAAGCGCGTTGAGATCGTGACCAGCGTCCCGCAGACCGTCCACATTCGACATCTTGACGCCGTCGATCCATTCCATCGTCACGACGTCGCGACCGGTGCGCTCCCAGTCGACGGTTGGAACCCTGAAGCCCGGATCGTTGCGGGTATTTTCGGCCAGTTCGGACAGCGCCGCAGCTTCCAGCCGCAGGTCCATTTCGATCTTCGTCGTCTGCTCCAGCGTCTGGGTTACTTCAACCGGACGCAGTCGCCGGCTGAGCGGCAGGAAACGCTCTTGCAGATGTGCAACGAGATACATTGCCTCCAGATCGTCGGCGAAACGTTTGCGCACACCGGGACGGATAACCTTGATTGCAACCTTCTGCGGTCCGTCATCGCGCATGACTGCGCCCGCATGAACCTGGGCTATCGAGGCTGCTGCGAGCGGTTCCTGGAAATCGGTGTAAAGGGCTGAAATCGGCCTCCCGAGAGAGGCTTCAATGGAAGTCTTGGCCTCGGATGTGGGAAAAAACGCCATGCGATCCTGCAGGCCGGCCAGATCTTCGGCCATGTCGGCACCGACAACATCGGGTCGTGTAGCCAGAAACTGTCCGATCTTCACATAGGAAGGCCCAAGCCGCTCCACAGCTTTTGCCAACCGGTCCGATCGTTCGCGGCTCTTGACCTTGCGTCGGGCAAAAACCCCGGCCACTGCCTTTGCGAAGCGCACCTTGCCTGGAAGATCTTCAGACGGAAGCTCGGCAATGACGCCTTCGCGCATCAACACCCAGCCTACCCGAACAAGACGGAAATATGCGCCAACAGTGCTCATGAATGTCAGAGCTTCCAGGCGGAGTGCAAGGCGGCGATGCCACCGCTGTAATTCGTATAGGTGACGCGCGAAAAACCGGCTTCGCTGATCATCTTGGCAAAGTCCCCCTGATTGGGAAACTTGCGGATCGATTCCACCAAATACTGATAGGGTTCACTATCTCCGGTAATTGCTTTGCCGAAGCGCGGTATCGCGTTGAACGACCACTGGTCATAGACGCGGTCGAGCAATGGCATCTCCACTTCGGAAAATTCCAGCACCAACAGACGGCCGCCACGCTTCAAGACCCGAAAGGCCTCCTGCAATGCCACATCGATGCGCGGCACGTTCCGGATGCCGAATGCGATCGTATAGGCATCGAAACTATTGGCCTCGAACGGGAGGCTTTCGGCATTGGCCTCTACGAACGTCAGATTGTCGGAGAGTTTTCTTTGTACCGCACGCTCCTCGCCAACCGCCAGCATGGAGCCATTGATGTCGAGCACAGTGCAGTGCGCCTTGCGGTCTGATGCCTCAACGATGCGAAAGGCGATGTCGCCTGTTCCGCCGGCAACATCCAGCGCCTTGAACGATGCATCCTTGCGTGGGTTGAGCGCCGCGATCATGGCATTCTTCCACACCCGGTGCAGTCCTGCCGACATCACGTCATTCATGATGTCGTAGCGCTTGGCCACCTTATGGAAGACGTCATTGACCAGTCCCTGCTTTTCGCCTTCGGTGACGTCGCGGAAGCCGTAAGAGGTTTCCATGCCGCCGTCTGCGGAAATACGGCTCTTCGCCATGCGGTCTGCTCCATTCAATTCTGGTCGAAAGACCATAGCGGTTTCGTCCCGCCCGCGCTATCTCTGCGGCGAAATGCCCACCACCGTTAGCCAGCGGCAGGTCTATAGACCACATGGGTCGAAGAGAAAACAGAAAGATGGAACGGCATGCCCGAATTGCCCGAGGTTGAAACGGTCAGGCGCGGCCTGGCGCCGGTTATGGAACAGGCGATCATCACACGCCTTGTTCTGCGTCGTCCCGATATGCGCTTTCCCTTTCCCGCCGACTTTGCCATGAATGTTGCCGGGCAGCGCATCATCTCGCTGTCCAGGCGCGCCAAATATCTGCTGATCGATCTCGAGAACGGATTGACCATCGTCAGCCACCTCGGAATGTCCGGTTCATTTCGCATTGAAGCGGGTGGAACCGCAGATGTGCCGGGTGACTTTCTCATGGAACGATCAAAGGACGAGAAACACGATCACGTCATTTTTCATCTCGAAGGCCCATCTGGTCCGTCGCGCGTCATATATAATGATCCACGCCGGTTCGGTTTCATGGATCTTGCTCCGCGCTCTGAACTCGCGACCCTTCCAGCCTTTAGGGACCTCGGTCCAGAGCCAGTCGGAAACAGTCTCGATGCCGAATATCTCGCCACACGTTTTGCCGGCAAGGCGCAGCCCATAAAACTGGCCTTGCTGGATCAGAAGGTCATTGCCGGACTTGGCAATATATATGTGTGCGAAGCCTTGTGGCGCACGGGCATATCGCCTCTGCGTCCAGCCTCAAGCCTGCTGACAAAGACGGGCCGCATGAAGAAAGAGCTTCCCGCTCTGGTCGACGCCATCCGCCAGGTCATCGCGGATGCGATCGCTGCAGGCGGTTCGTCTCTCAGGGATCACATCCAGACCGACGGATCGCTCGGTTATTTTCAGCACAGCTTCAAGGTCTATGATCGTGAAGGTGAGGCTTGCTTGTCGCCGGGATGCGGCGCTACGATTCAACGCATAACACAAGGTGGCCGTTCGACGTTTTATTGCGCGCGCTGCCAGACATAAGTCACAGCGCGAACTTTCGGAGGACTATAATGACGTTCGATAATTTGTTGGTCGAAACCCGAGGCAAAGTGGCCGTTATCACCATCAATCGACCTGAGGCTCTGAACGCCCTAAACTCGGGCGTTATGACGGATCTGGTGAAGGCGCTAAAGAACATTCAGGCTGATCCCGAGATTGGTGCGGTCGTCTTGACCGGCTCGGAAAAAGCCTTTGCCGCCGGCGCTGACATTAAAGAGATGCAGGCTCTGACTTTCCCTGATGTCTATCTGGGCGATTTTATTGGCGGTTGGGATGAGGTTGCCGGTTTTCGCAAGCCGATGATTGCAGCCGTTTCCGGCTTTGCGCTGGGGGGCGGTTGCGAACTCGCTATGATGTGCGATTTCATCATAGCCTCGACGACAGCAAAGTTCGGACAACCGGAAATCACACTCGGTGTCATGCCCGGCATGGGCGGCAGTCAGCGGCTGACTCGTGCTGTCGGCAAGGCGAAAGCTATGGATCTATGCCTGACTGGTCGAATGATGGATGCGACCGAAGCCGAAAGTGCAGGTCTTGTGGCGCGTATCGTGCCTGATGAAGCTCTTCTCGATGAGGCAGTGGAAGCGGCCGCAAAGATAGCGTCTTTCTCACAGACGGCGGTCTCTATGATCAAGGAGAGCGTGAACCGCGCTTTCGAACAAACCCTGACCGAAGGGCTTCGGTTTGAGCGTCGCCTGTTCCATTCGCTATTTGCGACCGAGGACCAGAAAGAGGGAATGGCAGCCTTCGTCGAGAAGCGGAGGCCGGAATTCAAGAACCGATAGGCTAAAGAGTCTGCCTATAAGGCGATTGCAGCAATTTGCGCGTTGACGCCTGCGGACTTTCCAGCTATATGCCCGCCCACAGTTAGGAAAGTTTGTGACTTTCCGAGATTGCTCCCCGATCGCTGGCAGACAGGTTGTACGACCCGGTGTGGCGGAGGTGGAGTTTGTTTGAATTTGAAGAGAGGCATCTATGGCCAATACGACTTCGGCGAAAAAGGCGACCCGCAAGATCGCTCGCCGTACTGCTATCAATAAAGCCCGCCGCTCGCGCGTTCGTGGTTTCATCCGCAAGGTAGAAGAAGCACTTGCTTCCGGTGACGCAGCGCAGGCGAAGGATGCCTTCCAGGCTGCTCAGCCTGAATTGCATCGCGCAGCCACCAAGGGCGTTCTTCACGCCAACACCGCATCGCGCAAGATCTCGCGTCTGGCGCAGCGTGTTAAGGCACTTTCTGCCTGATTTTTGACGTCATTTAGACACATTTAATAAGCCCGGTATTCTTGCCGGGCTTTTTTGCGTTTCCCACTCTCGTTTGACTTTGGTTAAAAGTGCATTGCAATATTGTGTCGTCAGAATGACACAAAAAACAATTTAAATTCAGTTACTTAGGAGAGGATAAAACGCCGGACCGCACTTCACTCAACGGCAGTTTGGCTCAATCATGAGTCAAGAAGATTTTTATTTTTTTTGTTTTTGACCCCGAAAAAGGTCGCCCAAATGGGAATCTCCTTGATTCAAAAGCGATTCTTTTTTTGAGATTGTGGCACCCCAAAACACGCGACCAGAGTCAATGGCTCGAACTTAATTTTGCGTAAAATTCACGGTTGATATTCCACATCGATCCTGCCTAAATGAATTCCACAAGAGGCGGGGACGCGGCCTGAGAGGGTGGTTCCAGAACGGTTTTATTGAGATCGTTTGAAAGCGCTCCAGCCTCTTGGAGCGAAACGTTTCAGTTTCGTTTTTTCGCAAAGAGCAGACGATTGCACCGGACTCCTACAGATTCCGGGCAGGGGATTTTTGTGTCAATTTGCCTGTTTGGACGGGGCAGGCTGAGCGGAGTGAGGAACAGGAGACTGACCCGGTAGTTTCGTTACGAGGACGAATTTGCTGGTAGGCGGGCGACCGCAATAAACGCCGAGCGGGAGAACCATGAAGGAGCTCTGGCATCGGCGGCAGAAAAAAAGATCGGCGGTCGGACATTTGTCTGGGCGCTGGAGAAAAATTGGAAGGCGGCAGAATGCAGATGACTACAGGGACGGGCAGTGCGCTGGTGGGGGATAACCATGTTCGCACACGGCTTGACGCGGTTTGCTCGGAGACGGCAGAGGAAAATACCCACATGAAGAACGACGTGCTCTTTGAGCGTTTCAGCGCCCGGCTGAAAGCTCAAGTTGGGCCAGACGTATATGCGAGCTGGTTTGGCCGTCTCAAGCTTCATGCCTCATCGAAGAGTGTTGTACAGCTGACAGTCCCCACGACCTTCCTGAAGTCATGGATCAACAATCGTTATCTCGACATCATCACCAGCCTCATCCAGGCAGAAGATCCGAATATCCTGAAGGTCGAGATCATGGTGCGCAGCGCCAGCCGCGCCGCAAAGAGTGTTGCGCCCGAGACGCGCGCCCTGCCGCTTGATACGGCAGTGTCGACTGCGCCGCGCAAGCAGCCTGCGCAACAAATCGGCCAGATCATGTCAGCGCCAGGTGCATCCGTACAGGTGTCACGTGGGCCATCCCAGGGCGGACCGCTATTTGGATCTCCGCTGGACCCGCGCTATACGTTCGACGCCTTCATTGAAGGTTCGTCCAATCGCGTGGCACTTGCTGCAGCAAAGACCATTGCAGAAGCCGGTGCCGGCGCAGTGCGCTTCAACCCTCTTTTCATCCATTCGTCGGTAGGGCTTGGCAAAACGCATCTGCTTCAGGCCATCGCAAATGCCGCGATCGGCAGCCCGCGCGTACCCCGCGTCGTTTATCTGACGGCTGAGTATTTCATGTGGCGCTTCGCCACCGCCATTCGCGACAACGACGCTTTGACACTCAAGGACTCGCTTCGTCACATCGATCTTCTGATCATCGATGACATGCAGTTCTTGCAGGGCAAGATGATCCAGAACGAGTTCTGCCATCTTCTCAATATGTTGCTCGATAGTGCCAAGCAGGTCGTGGTTGCCGCCGACCGCGCACCGTGGGAACTGGAATCTCTGGACCCGCGCGTTCGTTCGCGTCTCCAGGGCGGTGTTGCCATCGAAATGGAAGCACCCGACTTCGAAATGCGCGAAGAGATGCTGAAGATCCGTCTGGAAGCAGCGCGCAAGGAAGATTCCTCGCTCGAGATACCAGACGAAGTTCTGGCCCATATCGCCCGCAGCATCACCAGCAGCGGACGTGACCTTGAAGGCGCTTTCAACCAGATCCTGTTTCGCCGCTCATTCGAGCCGAATCTGTCGATTGAGCGTGTGGACGAGCTCTTGGCTCACCTTGTCGGTGCGGCCGAGCAGAAGCGCGTGCGCATTGAGGACATCCAGCGCATTGTCGCGCGTCACTACAATGTGTCGCGGCAGGAACTGGTGTCCAATCGACGAACCCGCGTGATCGTTAAGCCCAGACAAATCGCTATGTATCTGGCAAAAACTCTCACGCCTCGATCATTCCCAGAAATTGGGCGTCGCTTCGGCGGAAGAGACCACACAACGGTTCTCCATGCTGTCCGCAAGATCGAAGATTTGATCAGCGCAGATAACAAGCTTAGCCATGAGGTTGAGCTTCTCAAAAGATTGATCAACGAAAACAACGCCTGAGGCCATCGATGGCCTGCGCCAGCCTTGCCATGTACGACATGCTGGCGCCGGTCTCCCGTGGCAACGATACGCTCTGGCACTTTGTTCGTGATCGATTGCGGGACGCCGGATTTGCGGCTCCGGAGGAGCTCGAGAGGCAGTCGTCCCATGATGCCCTCTGGCCGCAATCGGATCTGATCCTGGCGCAAACCTGCGGCTATCCATACATTACAAAACTGAAGGGTAAGGTCCGTCTCGTTGCGACTCCCATCTATCAGTTTGCCGGGGGGCGTGGAACGGAGCGTCTGAGCTATGTCGTGGTCTCAGTTGCTTCCAGCTATCGCACGCTGGCGGATCTGCGTGGCAAGACGGTCGCTCTCAACGATCGCGGTTCCAATTCCGGTATGAACCTGCTGCGCGCTGCCGTGGCACCGCTCGCGCAAGATGGCCATTTCTTTTCAGATGTTTTGGTGACTGGTGGTCATCATGCATCGCTGGCAGCCGTTGCTGCCGGACACGCGGATGTTGCAGCAGTTGATACCGTAACATTTGGCTTGCTTCAGCGACACGCGCCGGAAAGTCTGGCCGGCATCCGCGTGCTTCAGTCGACGGATAGTGGCCCGGGTCTCCCTTTGATCACGAGCCTTAACGCATCTGACGAAATGGTTGGGGTGCTGAGGAAGGCGCTATCAGAGGCGGTGGCGACCTCAAGTCTCGGATTGGCGGATGATCTCGGCATGATCGGGATCGAATATCTGACAGACAGCGACTATGCCCGTCTGGATAGCTACCGCCTTCAAGCGGAGAAGCTGGGCTATCCAGTGATCGCCTGACCGTCCTTCGACATCAGCGGTACATCATGCTGGTCAGGTTGAGCGCTCTCAGCGTGCTGGGGATGTATCGGCTCGTGGTGCAACCGAAAGAGATAGCGATTGGCGACCTCGCGATAGCCGTCATAAACAAGCCCGCCATTCAGCGATATGAAGGCCTGACGATGTGTGCGGTAGAATTTGGGGATGTCATACCATGCGACCTGCGGCCACCAATGGTGGACGATGTGGAGATTGTTATGGAGAAAGAGTAAACCGAAGACCGGTGAGTTTTCGACGATTGCCGTGCGCTCTTCCTTTGTGCCGGAATAACGATGCTCCGCGAAGGAGCGCAGGCGCGATAGTGACAGGCCCGAATAGACGAAGGCTGTCAGGTAGACCCATATAGGCATGTCACAAACAAGCGTTGTCCAGGCAAAAACCGCGAGGCAGCTGATGATATGTAAAATCCAGATGCGGATATGACGACGGTCACCTCTCACGATGCGGCTGATCTCAGAGCTGCCGAATACGAAAAGTGCCACGAATGGCCCAAGAATAAGCCTGCCTGCCAGCGTATTGTTCATCTTGAAAACAAGCCGTCCGATCGGTCCCATCTCGCTCCAGTCTGTGCCGGTCAGATAATAGGTTTCCGGATCTTCGATCGGGTCCGTAAGCCACTCATCATTGTGGTGTTTGAGATGCGAGGATTTGTAGATCCTGTAGGGCAGCCATATCGAGAGTGGTGGCCAACCGATCAGATCGTTGATGCGTCGAGAGCGTGTGGGATGGCCGTGCAAAACCTCATGTTGAAGCGAGCCATGCCAGGCGATAATCCATCCGCCAGCCAGAAACAAAATGACATATGGGATGGAGTGCCAGAAGAGCGTCAGTCCGATCCAACTGCCATAAATGATGATCGTGAGGGCAGCCGTATGCCACTCGATCCACGAGCGGGATGAGCGGGTGCTTGGCTGAGCTTTCATCTCTGGATAGTTGACGGATGACTTCATGAAAAATCGTGCCAGACCTGAGGTGTTGAAAAACTGTTTAGACTCAATAACCTGCAGGAATTGTGGTCGTGATTTGGCAGCTGCGTCAACGCCAGTTTGACATGTGTTTGAGCGACCCATGCGGACAAAATTCACCAAAATCCGCGCATGGCGAATTTATCTTTTACGCTGCGGTGTAAAGTCGCCGTCGTCTAGGCGGTGGCAATGACTATGATTTCCGGGCTGTCGTCTGAGAAGGCCGAGCCGTCCCAGTCACCGATCCAGTCGATTTGTCCAAATCCACTGTCGTGGAGCAGTTGCGCAATCGTCTGCGGGTCAGGAAAGCGCAACGTGCTCTCGCTGATTAGCCGCTCACCGGTCGACTTGAGTGTAAAGACAGCGTCGAAGGTGACGAAAGCGTCCCAGGTGCGTGTGGTCTGATAATAGACGTCCACATCGCCGATGCCGGGTACATCGGCCGAAGTAAGGGTCTGATTTTCGGTCCAGCTCTCCCAAGCACGATGCAAGGGGTTGCGGCTTTCAAAAACCAGACGTCCGCCGGCTGCCAGATGTCGGCGTGCATTGGCAAGCACCCTGTGGGTCTCATCATCGTCCAAAAACACCTGGAAGACATGGCCCGTCATCACGATCAGATCGAAGCGTCGGGAAAGATCGAATTCCCTGGCGTCTCCGGCCACCCAGCGCACGCTGCCTGAACCTTGCTTGCCAAGTGCTACGCTGAGCATTCCCGCACCAGGTTCAAGACCTGTCACCTGATGGCCGCGCTGCGCATATTCGATTGCAAGCGCGCCGGTCCCGCAGCCCAGATCGAGGATCCGTGACGGTGCGTCAACCAGCCCCAGATAGAACTCGCTGTCTGCACCGGATCGGTTGAAGCTGTCGTAGAGCACCGCCATGTCGTGACGAGAAAAGGCATCATCAATAGGCATTGTCTGCGCTCCATGGCATCAGCAGGCGAGGTCTGCCACCACTGCATCAAGTATCAGCATACCGGCTGGCGTACAGCGCAGGCGGGAATTTCCCAGACGCTCCAGATAACCGTAATCCAGCAGGTTCTGTTCCCGCACAGGATCGGGGGAACGACCGGACAACGTCTGCCATCGCGCCAGATCCACGCCCTCGCGTAATCTCAGTCCCATCAGTAGCAATTCATCGGCCTGCGCATCATTTTCGAGATGCTCTTCTTCGATGATCCCGTGACCCTGACGTTCGACCAGTTCAACCCAGCGTTCGGGATGCCGTTCCATGACGGTCGCCAGTTTCTGGCGGCCGCGCGTTAACCGTCCATGAGCGCCGGGACCGATACCGGCGTAATCACCATAGCGCCAATAGGTCAGGTTATGCCGGCTCTCGGCACCCGGGCGCGCATGGTTGGATACCTCATAGGCAGGCATACCCTGCTCGCAGGTGAAATCCTGCGTGGCTTCATAGAGGTCTGCGGCCTGGTCGTCATCAAGCGTCAACAGCTTGCCTGCCTTGTAGAGGCCATAGAAGGGTGTGCCTTCTTCGATTGTCAGTTGATAAAGCGATAGGTGATCGACCGCGTAGGAAATCGCTTGTTTGAGCTCCGCTTGCCACGCTGCAATCGTCTGTCCGGGCCTTGCATAGATCAGATCGAAGGACATGCGCGGAAAGATATCGCGTGCCAGGCCGACAGCCTTCAGGGCATCCTCGACATTGTGCAGGCGGCCGAGAAATTTCAGGTCCTTGTCATTGAGAGCCTGAACACCAAGAGAAACCCGGTTGACCCCGGCTGATCGATAGCCTCGAAAGCGTTCCGCCTCGACACTGGAGGGGTTTGCCTCCATGGTGATCTCGATGCCTTGCGGGACATGCCAATGCCGGGCGATCCCATTCAGGATCGTCTCGATGGTTGCCGGATCCATGAGCGACGGCGTGCCGCCACCGACAAAAACGCTTGTCACCGTCCTTGGACCACTGATGGCGCGAAGCCACTTCATTTCTGTCAGAAAGGCCGCCGCAAACCGCGCCTGATCAACAGGCTGATGGCGCACGTGGCTGTTGAAATCGCAATAGGGGCATTTGGCCGCGCAGAAGGGCCAGTGCACATAGATACCGAAACCGGGTTCGCCGGTATCAGGCAGGATGAGCGCCGTGGGCTCGACCATAAAAATCAGGCCTCCAGGCAGTGTTCGACGAACAATTTGAAGGCGCGTGCGCGATGTGACAACGCTTCCGGATCGCCCGGTTTCCAGCCATGCTTTTCTTCTGCGGACATCTCGCCGAAGGTCGTGTCATAGCCTTGCGGCTGGAAAACAGGATCATACCCGAAACCCTTTTTCCCCCGTGGGGGCCATACAACCGTGCCCTCCACTTCGCCACGGAAAAACTCGGTGTGGCCGTCCGGCCAGGCAAGGCACAGCACGCTCACGAACCGTGCTGTGCGCTGTTGCGGCTGTGTCGCGCCGCGCTCTGCGAGTGCCGTTTCGACCTTCTGCATCGCCATGTCAAAGTTGCGTGTGCCGTCTTCCAGTTCCGCCCAGTTGGCTGTGTAGACACCAGGGTTGCCGTCGAGTGCGTCGACCACCAGCCCTGAATCGTCCGAGAGTGCGGGAAGACCGGATGCCTGCGCGGAAGCCTGCGCTTTGATCGCGGCATTTTCTTCGAATGTCGTGCCTGTCTCTTCGGGCTCCGCAAACTGCAATTCTGCAGCCGACTTTGCGGAAAAGCCGAATGGACCAATCAAGTCGGCGATTTCCGCAATTTTTCCGGCATTGTGGCTTGCAACAACGATCGTCTTGGTTTCGAGTTTGCGCATTTCTAATCCTGTTCGATGCCCCACAGGCCGGGCTCGGCACATTCAAGACTATTGCCCGCGGGATCGCGGAAATAGATGGAGCGGGCACCGTTGGGCCAGTTGAAATCGGCCTCTATATCGATCCCGGCCTGTGTCAGGCGATCAACCATGGCATCCAGCTTGTCACCACGCACTCGAAAGCAGGCATGTCCCGGGCCACGGGTGCCGTGGGTCGGAACCGGCAGCTTGCCGGTCGGTGAAGGCACAGAAGTCGCCTCCGGGTTGAAAACCAGCAGGATGCCGGCACCGCAGCGAAAGAACACGTGCCGGTCTTTTACCCGTGTTACCGTTTCCAGACCGATCACCGAACCGTAAAAATGCTCGGCGGCATCCAGATCATCGGCGTAAAGCGCCGTTTCCAAGATGCCTTCCGTGAGCGAAGTCATGCCGTCTCCTTTGAGCCTTAGCCGATAGACTGCTTCTGCATGGCCACCAAATCGGCGACGCCGGACTTGGCAAGGCGCATCAGTGTCAGAAATTCTTCTTCGGAGAAGGGAGCGCCTTCTGCCGTGCCCTGAACTTCAACGATGGAGCCTGCGCCCGTCATCACGAAGTTTGCGTCTGTTTCGGCAGCCGAGTCTTCCAGATAATCAAGGTCGATAACCGCCTGCTGGGCAAAGATACCGCACGAGATCGCTGCAACATGGTCCTTAAGGACCCGCTCAAGCTTGATCATGTTGCGGGTTTCCATCCACTTCAGGCAATCGTGAAGGGCAATCCAGGCGCCGGTGATCGATGCAGTGCGTGTGCCGCCATCCGCCTGTATCACATCGCAGTCAAGCGTGATCTGCCGTTCGCCAAGCGCTTCCAGATCAACGACCGCACGTAACGAACGACCGATAAGGCGCTGGATTTCCTGTGTGCGACCGCCTTGCTTGCCGGCAGCTGCTTCGCGCCTCATCCGGTCACCGGTGGCGCGGGGGAGCATGCCGTATTCTGCCGTGACCCAGCCCTTGCCGCTATTGCGCAGCCAAGGTGGCGTCTTTTCTTCAAGGCTTGCGGTGCACAGCACATGGGTGTCACCGAACTTCACCAGGCATGAGCCCTCGGCGTGTTTGGAAAAGTTTCGCTCAAACGAAACTGCCCGCATTTGATCTGTTTTTCTGCCTGATGGACGCATACCGACTTCCTTTCGCGATCTACGGTCTTCTACGGATGGCAGTGCCGATTTGCAAAGGAAAAGCGGCAAAAGAGAAGAAGTCAGATTCCCGTTGGTGATTGGAGCGGGAGTGACTATATTTTGTCAGGACGATATCGAAGGCGTCCGGAAGGCAATATGGATTTATCAACGACCATGCAGATGGAGTTCGGCTCTAACCTTGACGATAGGTCGCGCGAAGTATTCCGTCGCATTGTCGAAAGCTATCTGGAGTCCGGGGAGCCGCTGGGATCTCGCAACCTTTCCCGCATCTTGCCCATGTCGCTATCGCCGGCATCTGTTCGCAACGTGATGAGCGATCTCGAAGAGCTAGGCCTCATCTATTCGCCTCATATCAGTGCTGGCAGGCTCCCAACGCAAACCGGGCTGCGGTTTTTCGTCGACGCCTTCATGCAGGTCGGAAATCTCTCCGATGAAGAACGTGGAAGCATCGACAGGCAGATCCGTCCGGTCGGTCCGGACGCGTCGATGGAAAACCTGCTGAGCGAGGCAAGCCTGATGCTGTCAGGGCTGTCGCGTGGGGCAGGGCTCGTGATCTCGTCCAAGAATGACGCCGTACTGAAACATGTCGAGTTTATCCGGCTGGAGCCGACCAAGGCGCTTTGCGTTCTGGTGGGTGAGCACAATCAGGTCGAAAATCGTATCATCGAATTGCCGGCAGGGATCACCACCTCGCAATTGACCGAGGCTGCGAATTTTCTCAATGCCCATTTGGCCGGTCAGACGCTGGGTGAACTCCGTGGCCAACTGGTGAAGCTGAAGCAGCAGGTCTCAGGCGAGTTGGACATCTTATCCCAGGACCTTGTTGAGCGCGGGCTCGCTGTCTGGTCGGGTGGCAAGGAAAACGACAAGCCGACCCGTCTCATCGTCCGCGGTCGGGCCAATCTTCTGGAAGGTCTCGCTGGAGAGGAAGATATTGATCGCTTGCGCCTCCTTTTCGATGATCTCGAGCGTAAGGAAAGCCTGATCGAGATCTTGAACCTGGCTGAAACTGGCCCGGGCGTCCGAATATTCATCGGCTCGGAAAACAAGCTTTTCTCCTTGTCGGGATCGTCACTCATTGTGGCACCATTCCGGGATGGAGAGGATCGCATCATTGGTGCGGTCGGAGTGATTGGTCCGACACGGCTGAACTACTCGCGCATTGTGCCGATGGTTGACTATACGGCCCAGCTAATGGCGCGGCTTTCGCGTAATCCGCTATAGCCATAAGCGGAGTCAGCCGCTTCTTTTGGCTGAAGCCTTGATTTTTCCGCGACAAACGCTGATATCGGGCACGAAATTTCAATCACAAATTCCGGAGAACGTCATGACCGACGAGACCAATAAGAACGGACCTGACGCAACGGCCACAGAAGACGAAAACGTCGTGTCCATCGATCAGGTTGCAGACGAAGCAGATGCTGGCGAGCCCGATCCTATGGAGGCCGTGAAGGCGGAGAATGCGGAGCTGCGCGACCGCTTCCTGCGTCTGGCCGCCGAGATGGATAATCTTCGCCGTCGCACCGAGCGCGACGTCAAGGATGCCAAGGCATACGCCGTCACCAACTTTGCCCGCGATATGCTGTCGGTGTCGGACAATCTGCGCCGTGCACTCGATGCGATCCCGGAAGAGGCGCGTTCCGCTGCAGAAGCGGGTTTGACCGCACTGATCGAAGGGGTCGAAATGACCGAGCGCGCGATGCTCTCTTCTCTTGAGCGTCATGGCGTTAAGAAGATCGAACCAGAAGGTCAGAAATTCGATCCGAACTTCCATCAGGCAATGTTTGAAGTGCCGAACGCTGATGTCCCGAACAATACCGTCGTTCAGGTCGTCCAGTCTGGATATTCGATCGGCGATCGCGTCCTTCGCCCTGCCATGGTCGGTGTGGCAAAGGGTGGCCAGAAGGCAGAGGGAACAGAGCCCGGCACAGCACCAGTCAACGAAAAAGACGCCTGACATCAGGCGTCCATTTCTTCAGCAATTCGCAGAAATTGAAATGATCCTTGCGCCGCCTTTTCAGGCGGCGTTCGAGGCATGTTCCTCGTTGAGGAATGTGTAGATTGCTGTTGCGGAATCGGTCGCACGCAATTTCGCCACGAGCTCGCTATCCCGAAGAACGCGCGCGATACGCGACAAAGCCTTGAGATGATCGGCGCCGGCGCCTTCAGGCGCCAGCAGCAAAAACACCAGATCGACGGGCTGGTCGTCCAGCGCTTCAAAATCGACAGGTGTTTCAAGTCGGGCAAACACGCCCACAATCTGATTGATACTGGTCAGCTTCCCATGCGGAATGGCGATACCGTTACCAACGCCGGTCGATCCGAGACGCTCTCGCTGCAAGATGACATCGAAGATTTCCCGCTCGGGAATGGATGTGACTTTCGACGCCTTGGCTGCCAGTTCCTGGAGAAGTTGTTTCTTGGAGTTCGCCCTGAGGGCTGGAATGACCGCATCTTGTTGCAGCAAATCTGCCAACGCCATATTTAAATCCTTCATTCCGCCGAAATGAGCGAAGGTGGGTCGGCAGTAACCTGCCGACCCACGCTGTCTCAGCTTTTGATACTGGTGGAATCGATCCAGCCAATATTGCCGTCATTGCGACGGTAGACGATGTTTAGTTCATCCTTGCCCGGGCTGCGAAACAGCAAGACTGGCTCATCCGTCATATCGAGAGCCATGACGGCCGTAGCCACGGACATGGTGCGAAGTTGTTTTGTGCTTTCTGCGACGATGGTCGGCGCGAAGTCTTCAGGCACTTCCTCGTCGTCTTCCGACATCGCGTCCATGACGGTATAGGCGACCGCGATCTCGCCGTTCACGTGTTCCGCGGCGTGGTGGTCTTTCAGCTTGCGTTTGTAGCGCCTCAGCCGTTTCTCGATCCGTTCGGCCGCAATGTCGAATGCGACTTGCGGATCGTTCGCCTCGCCGGCGGCATGCAGGTTCACCCCTGTATCGAGATGGACAAGGCAATCCGCAGAAAATCGTGCTTGCGAAAGCTTGCTCACCGTTGCCTGGCTTGAATAGCCACCGTCAAAATATTTGCCGATCGCTTCTTCGATGTGTTCCTCGATCCGTAGGCGGAAGGAATCGCCGATTTCCATATGTTTTCCGGATACACGCACACTCATGGGGTTTCCCTTCATTATCGTGATTTGCGGGTATCAGTTTACGTCAAGCCTCGCTCTCATCCAAGCGTTTCGAGCATCAATCTTGGTCACGTCTCTGACCATCGGCATAAGTTGGACATCGACGCCACTGCGTTTAAAATGTCGACCAATCGCGGCGGGCTTCTATCGACTGAAATGATGAGAGTCAACGGTTGGCGGGTTCTTTTCTGATCACGGAGACGTCAGGTGTCAGCCCGCGGAGACTTTAGACAGGGCGCGCTTTTCACGTCTGCGTTGAACGGAAGAGGGGATGTTCATTGCCTCCCGATATTTTGCCACGGTCCGCCGCGCGAGATCCACACCGTCCCGCTTGAGGCTGTGAACAATGTCGTCATCAGACAGAACGTCTTCTGCGGTCTCTTGGGCAATCAAAGCGCGTATGCGATGGCGCACGGATTCGGCGGAATGCGTCTCGCCACCTTCCGCGGATGCAATCGAGACGCTGAAGAAATACTTCAGTTCAAACAGCCCACGGGGCGTGAGCATGTATTTGTTGGAGGTTACACGGCTCACGGTCGATTCATGCATCTTGATGGCATCGGCAACCGCCTTCAGATTGAGCGGGCGAAGATGCTCCACGCCGTGGCGGAGAAAGGCATCCTGTTGCCGTACGATTTCCGCTGCCACTTTCGCAATTGTCTTGGCGCGCTGGTCCAGACTGCGCGTCAGCCAATTGGCGTTTTGCAGGCACTCGGACAAGAAGCTCTGATCGGATTCGCTCTTTCTTGCGACCACGGTCAGGTAGTTCTGGTTGACGAGAACGCGTGGCAGAACATCTGGATTAAGCTCAACCACCCACTGTCCGCCGCTGTTTGGGCGAATAATGATGTCGGGAACGACAGATTCACTGATAGCGGGTTCGAAGCAATTGCCCGGCTTCGGATTGAGTTTTCGAATCTCTGCCAGCATGTCGATGAGGTCTTCCTCATCCACACGGCACAGTTTCTTCAGAGTGGCAAAGTCGCGCTTCGCCAAAAGCTCCAGATTGTCGATGAGCACTGCCATCGCGGGATCAAGCCGATCGCGAAGCCTAAGCTGTATGGCGAGGCACTCGCTGAGAGAGCGTGCGAAGACGCCTGGCGGATCGAGGCTTTGGAGCTGAAACAGAATATTTTCGACATGCTCGACACCCGTGCCGAAACGCTCGGCGATTTCGCGGAAATCACCGCTCAGATATCCAGTGTCATCTATTTGATCGAGCAGCGCCATTGCGAGAAGCCGATCGCCGGCGCCATGCACTGCAAAGGGAATCTGTTCTTTGAGATGATCTTGAAGGCTTACGCGTCCCGCGACGAAATCGTCGAGATCATAGGCGTCTCCTCCCGGGGCAGCACTGCCGTGGATGGACTTCCATTGCCCCAGAAGCTCAGGCGTGTCCGCCGAGGTGGCCCCGCCCTCATCGGCAAACGAGGTATCGAAATTCGTGTCGAGGCGCTCCGAGAGCGTGTTATCCTGGCCGGGTTCATACCAGTCGCTGGCAAGCTGCCCGCCTTCGCCCTCTGTTCCCTCGCCAACGCCTGTATCGGAGGCAGCGTCATCGGAACTGCGATGCGGCTCGCCGATGAAGTCGTCATCATCTGGCACGAGTTCAAGAAGAGGGTTCTTTTCTATTTCCTGGGAGATGAAATGCGTGAGCTCGAGATGGGTCATTTGCAGCAGCTGTATCGACTGCATCAGCTGCGGCGTCATGACCAGAGATTGGCTCTGGCGCAAGAAAAGGTTGGCGGATAAGGCCATGGCGGACGCTATACTCCCCTGCAATCCCCTTTTTTGGCGTTTCCAGCACCTCCGCCGTGCCAGAAAAGTCCAACTGGCCCAAAAATTGCTTTTTTATGGGGTTTGGTCAAGCTTGCTTGTGGCGAAAGCGAGACTTTCTTGGGTCTCAGGCTTTACAGGCTGAACTTGTCGCCGAGGTAAAGTCTGCGCACATCCGCGTTATTGACAATGTCATCAGCGCGACCGTGAGTCAAAACTTCGCCAGCGTGGATAATATAGGCGCGATCAATAAGGCCCAGTGTTTCCCGCACGTTATGGTCGGTGATGAGGACGCCAATGCCGCGTGCGGTCAGGTGCCGCACCAGATTCTGAATGTCGGATACCGATATCGGATCGACGCCTGCGAAGGGCTCGTCAAGCAACATGAATGTCGGATTGGTGGCCAACGCACGGGCAATTTCCAAGCGTCGTCTTTCGCCACCTGAAAGGGCAACTGCCGGAGATTTGCGCAATTTTTCGATGTGAAATTCATCAAGAAGCTCGTCGAGCTTGTTTTCACGGCTCGCCTTGTTCTTGTCGTGAACCTCCAGAACGGCGCGAATATTGTCCTCCACACTCAATCCGCGAAAAATAGAGGCTTCCTGTGGCAGATAACCGACACCCAGGCGCGCCCGCCGATACATCGGCATGGCCGTCACGTCATTGCCGTCGATAGCGATGATGCCTTCGTCAACCGGAACGAGACCGGTGATCATATAAAAACAGGTCGTCTTGCCAGCGCCATTGGGGCCGAGCAGGCCGACGGCCTCCCCGCGTCTCACGACGAGCGAGACCCCGTTGACCACGCGACGAGCGTTATAGCTCTTCGTCAGACCATGGGCGATCAGGGTGCCCTCATACCGCTCTTTGTCGAGTTTCGGCTGGGCAGGGTCTTGTCGCTTGGCGCGACCAGCGCCGAACAGTTTGGAGACTTTTGGGATTTTCACAGGCGATACCGGCTTTACTTCTTTTTTTGCTGGGATTTGGGATCCAGCTGGATCTGAACGCGGCCACCGCAGCTTTCCAGTTTAGCCTCACCATTGGTCATTTTAACAGTGAGCTTGCAGCCCACGAAGACGTTTTGACCTTCAGATAGAACAACGCGATCTCCCTGGAGGACGAAGACCTGGGACTCAAGATTGAAGTTTCCGGTCTCTGCCGTCGCCTGCTGTGCGCCGGACGATAGGAAGACCGTGTCGGAAACATCGATCTTTTCAATATCGGCATTACCCGCGGTCACGGACGCGCCTTCACCCTTGTAATGAACGATCATTCGACCGGCGCGCAGCATAGTCGATCCCTGAACCACCTTCACATTGCCGGTGAAGATGGCTTGCTTGTCTTGCTCGCGAAACTGAAGTTCATCGCTCTCGATCTGGATTGGCTGGTCATTGGAAAGCTTCATACCCTCCATGTTGGTCGTTTGTGCCATGACCGGCATTGTCAGAGTGGACGCCGCCAGAGCCGCCGCGATCATAGCGCTGCTGAAACGAACAAATGCGTGGTGATGGAGGCTCATCTTTGACCTGGCTTTCAATTGCCCTGCTGGCGAATGGTTGACGGCTCTATGTTGACCTTCACATGGCCCGCGAAGGTAATGGTGCGCCCTTTATCGGTTATCTTTAGTGAGTCCGCAACAATGGAGGCCTCATTCGCCTTGATGGACACGGGGTCGCTGGTGTCCATATTGCCGCCTGGAATATCAAGATGGGCCGATTGGAAGTCCGCTACCAACCCGTTGCTCAGTGTCAATGTGAACGGCTCTTCCATATCGAGACGATCCGCCGTCCTGTCGAATATGCCGCTTGTGGCCACCACCCGTGCCGTGACCTTGTCATTCACCGGTACAGCAGCAGCAATGTCCTCAAGGGTAATGATGTTTGGGTTCTTGATGTCCTGCAGGGCACGCTCTGCCCGCATGGAATAGCTGATACCGTCCTTGTTGCGACCGGAAATAGCGGGTTTTTCCATGACGATCTTGCCGTTTTCGATCCGCGCGGAATCGATATTCAAATTCTCCGGCAAATAGGTGCGCACCACCGAGACGGCGATAAAGGCAAGGGAAATCAGGGTTGCAGCGATGGGAAGCAGGACTTTCAGCCGCCGGACGCGCACGGAATGGCGCAATGCGGACGCATAGGCGTTGCGCCCGACGGATCGGGCGGCAATTCCATCATTGTCGGCAACCCTGTTTAGCATTCAATCGGGCCTGTATCTTAAGAACTGCAACATGCTGGGGCTCGTAAAAGGTCGCCGCGGCGCGCGGCAGGACGTTTCGCATGATTGCTATAGCTTGCCAATATGGAAATTGTGTTGATTTTTGCAAGAGTTGGCGCACTTCAAGGCCCGCTGCAGCGACGATTTGCGCCAATTTCAGATAAAGTGATCACTGGCAGTAGCGCATCTGTTCCAAGGCGGGCTATGTAATGCTTGGAACAGAGGCGAAGCCTTTGGAATGGAAGTTGTTTCTTGACGGTGCTGATCGGGTTTGGCACCTTGTCTTCGTTTTTTAAAGTTGTTCAGGGGGCAACCGTGATCAAATCAGAACTGGTGCAGATCGTCGCCGCTCACAATCCGCACCTCTATCATCGCGATGTCGAAAACATCGTTAATGCGGTTCTTGACGAGATCACAGACGCTTTGGCAGCTGGCAACCGGGTCGAGTTGCGCGGCTTTGGGGCCTTTTCAGTGAAGAACCGACCTTCGCGATCCGGTCGGAACCCGCGCACGGGTGAATCCGTTTTTGTGGAAGAAAAATGGGTTCCCTTTTTCAAGACCGGCAAGGAATTGCGCGAACGCCTGAACCCAGGGATGAAGGACGAAGACGAATAGGGCCAACCCCGTAGGAGCAATTCCGTAGTTTTGGCTGCGGTTGTTCATCGTTTCGCCAAAGTTTGTCGATCATCCCATAAGGGTGTCTGGCTACCGCCGAGGAGATGGCATGATTAGAAAAATCGTAAATCTGGTGATTTTTGTGCCGCTCGGCATCGTGCTCATCGTGCTTTCAGTGGCCAATCGGCAGGAAGTCAGGCTCGCGCTCAATCCGTTCAGGCCCGAAGACAGCCTTTTGTCGCTCAGTGCGCCATTCTTCGTTTTCATTTTTCTGGCTCTCATATTCGGCATGGTCATCGGGTCTCTCGCCACGTGGTTTGCGCAAAGCAAATATCGCAAGCGCGCCCGCAACGAGAAGCTTGCGGCAGTGCGCTGGCGCTCCGAGGCAGACAAGCAGAAGAACCGTGCCGAAGAAATTGCAGGCCAAACTCTGCCGCAACTTGGCGCGAAATAGGCTCACGCTGTCGCTGAAGTCATGATTGCCAGCGGAAAGTGCCTTTTCGCGACGGCGGTGGAGTGCTAGTCCCTTCGCCGAGCGAAGATAGCGATAAGCGGATCAGGACATTGAAGAACAATAAAACGCGTCACGCGCCGAAATCGACGTCGCGTCCCGCGGCGCGCAAGGATCGTTCGGTTGAGCGCGGGGAGGGGCCTCCGAAGGCGGCGCATGCATCTGCGCCCCACAAACAGCGCCCGGCCGAACCAACTGCGCCGCAAGAGCAGCGCAAGCTGGAGATCCGCGCAGGCGAGCGACCTGCCGAGCGTGTTCCGCTGATTCTGGAATCCGTGGCCGCCGGCGACTTTCATCTGATTGACAGCGGTGATGGCCTGAAGCTCGAGAAATACGGGCCATACCGGATTGTCCGTCCCGAGGCGCAGGCTCTCTGGCCAAGGGCGCTACCTGCCCATGTCTGGGACGCAGCCGATGCAATCTTTACCGGTGACACCGAAGAAGATGGCATGGGACGCTGGCGCTTCCCGCGCGAAGCCCTGGGCGAGACCTGGCCGCTGTCCCTTCTTGATATCGATTTTCTCGGGCGGTTTACCAGCTTTCGCCACGTCGGCGTATTTCCCGAACAGATTGCCCATTGGACGTGGCTCAAGCAGACGATCGAGGCACGCAAGCAGCCGACCAAGGTGCTGAACCTGTTCGGCTATACCGGCGTCGCCTCGCTTGTCGCAGCATCTGCTGGCGCAGAAGTGACCCACGTGGATGCCTCCAAGAAGGCAATCGGCTGGGCGCGCGAGAACCAGCAACTCAGCCGCCTCGACAAGGCACCGATTCGCTGGATTTGCGAAGATGCGATGAAGTTTATCCAGCGTGAGGAACGTCGCGGCAACCGCTACGATATCATCCTGACCGATCCGCCAAAGTTCGGGCGCGGTCCCAATGGCGAAGTCTGGCACCTGTTTGAGCATCTTCCCGCAATGCTGGATATATGTCGGGAAATTCTCTCTCCAAATGCAGCCGGTCTGGTCCTGACCGCCTATTCGATCCGCGCCAGCTTCTACTCGATCCATGAACTCATGCGCGAAACCATGCGCGGCAAGCGCGGCGCAGTGGAATCCGGTGAACTGGTCATCCGCGAAACCGGACTTGACGGCAAGACTCCGGGCAGGGTGCTGTCGACCTCCCTCTTCAGCCGATGGGTTCCCAAATGAATGACTTCAGAGAAAAAGGCGGGCCGCGCCGTGTGGGCCAGGTGAAGGAGATTACCAGCCTTGCCAATCCGGTCATCAAGGACATCAAACTCCTTGCGCAGAAAAGACACCGCGATGAGAGCGGATCGTTTCTGGCCGAAGGATTGAAGCTGGTGATTGATGCGCTGGATCTGGGCTGGACGATCCGCACGCTGGTCTATTCCAAGGCCGGCAAAGGCAAGCCTCTGGTCGAGAAGACAGCGGCGCGGACGGTAGCAGCCGGCGGGCTCGTGCTTGAAGTGAGCGACAAGGTCATGTCTTCCATGACGCGTCGCGACAATCCGCAAATGGTCGCGGGCGTTTTTGAACAAAGGTGGTCGCCCCTCGGGAATGTTCGGCCACAAAAAACTGAGACCTGGGTCGCACTTGACCGCGTCCGTGATCCCGGCAACCTAGGCACCATTATTCGCACTGCGGATGCATCAGGTGCCTCCGGCGTCATTCTCGTTGGTGAATGCACGGATCCATTTTCGATGGAGACGGTCCGCGCTACCATGGGATCGGTCTTTGCACTTCCTCTAGTGAGGACGTCCGCAGAGGATTTTCTGCGCTGGAAAAAAGGCTCGGGCGCAAAGATTGTTGCGACCCATTTGGCAGGTGCGGTGGACTATCGCACGATCGACTACCGCGAAAAGCCGGTCGTGCTTTTGATGGGCAACGAACAGTCAGGGCTTCCCGAAGAGCTGGCACGAGAAGCCGATGCGCTCGCGCGTATTCCCCAGGCGGGTCGTGCCGATTCTCTCAATCTGGCCGTTGCAACGGGTGTCATGCTGTTTGAAGCCAGACGTCATATCCTATCGCTGGACGGGAAGAACTGATGGTGCGCCCGGCCATTTTTTCGCGCATAGGACCGGCGCTGATTTTTATTGCCTTCGCACTGGCTCTCGATCAGATCGCGAAATTGCTGGTGGAATGGTATCTGCCGATGCATGAGCTTGTCCCGGTCATGCCGATGCTGGGGCTGTACCGCACCCACAATCTGGGCGTGGCATTCTCGCTTCTGTCTGGCCTGGATGGCTGGCTGATTGTCGGCTTGCGGGTGGTAATCGTTATCTTTGTTATCTCGATGTGGCGCCGCTCGGGCCCGGAACACCACTTTGCTCATCTGGGCTTTGCTATGATCATTGCCGGCGCCCTTGGTAATATCATCGACCGTTTGGTCTATGGTCATGTCGTCGACTATATCCTTTTCTATACGCAAACATGGTCTTTCGCTGTCTTCAATCTGGCTGACAGCCTGATTACCGTTGGCGCAATTTTTGTGATCGCGGACGAGGTTTTGTTCAAGAAATCGAGTGGCGAAAAGACATAGTTTTAGTCCTCGATAACTGTCGGGGATCACATGAGAGCGTGACGAAGTCTGTCACGATAGTGTCGCAGATCCATGGTTTATCCAACATGACTCATAGGTCGGGACGAATCGATATGACGCTTGAAATGCTGAACCGCCCTTCATCCGCAGCAGCCGATGACCGCTCGGCAGTTGCCATTCCCAGTCCAACCTCGGATGTGCTTGGACGTATTGGCAATCTCGAAACACGTCTGGCACGCACGGATCGCGAGATCGATGCCGCCCAAGCCGTTCGCTACCGCGTATTCATCGAGGAAATGAATGCCAAGGTCGCGCCCGAAGCCATGCGGCGCAAGCGCGATGTAGACGCGTGGGATGAGATCTGCGAGCATTTGCTGGTTCTGGACCGCTCGATTGACGGTGATCCGGAAGATCAGATTGTCGGCACCTATCGACTGCTGCGGCAGGATGTTGCCGAGCGCAATGGCGGTTTCTATTCCGCCTCCGAATTCGATATCGAACCTCTGCTGAGGCGCCACCCGGATCAGCGTTTCATGGAACTTGGGCGCTCCTGTGTGCTCCCCAATTACCGCACGAAGCGCACTGTCGAACTGCTATGGCAGGGCAATTGGGCTTATGCCTTGAAGCACGGCATAAGCGCTCTTTTTGGCTGCGCCTCATTTCATGGAACACAGCCCGAAGAGCATGCGCTGGCCCTGTCTTTCCTGCATCACAACCTGCGGGCGCGTGACGAGTGGGCAGTCGAGGCGCGGCGTGAATTGTTTCGCAACATGGATTTGATGCCGGTTGAGGCGATCAGCGCGCGCAAGGCAATGACTGCCCTGCCTCCTCTGATCAAAGGCTATATGCGCCTCGGCGCAATGGTCAGCACCGGCGCTGTGGTCGATCACGCCTTCAATACAACCGACGTCATGATCATTTTGCCGATCACAAGCATCTCTGATCGCTACCTGAATTATTATGGCGCTGATGCGGGTCGTTTCGCGAGCTGATTAACCTCTATCGGTTTGCGTGCCGCCAAAACGGGGCATTGGAAGATCGCCAATTTCCCGTTCGCTCATGCGCGAAATTGCTGGATGGGCGAGAATGTCCCGCTCATGACGTTCTGGTTCGGTATCCTGATATCTGCATTGCAGGATGCCCTGTATGATATTGCAGAGAAAGGTGAGCATTGTCGCCGGCCAATTACCTCATTTCGCCGTTTGATAATCCCTCTCACGCGGTAGAGATTCAATTGAGCTTTTCAGCGTCCCGCTTTAGAAAAGCTATATGAAAAACCTCAATCTCGTTCATCTGAATGGCTTACGGGCGTTGGAAGCGGTGGGCCGTTTGGGTTCGCTGCAAGCAGCTGCCGATGAACTGGGTGTGACAATCGGCGCGATCAGCCAGCAGGTGATCAAATGTGAAAAGCAGCTCGGTCGCCAGATCTTCATTCGCGAGTCCAAGGGCATGGTCGTGAGCGCCGCCGGTCGGGAATTGTTATCGCAGCTAACGCCTGCTTTTGGGGCGCTGTCACAGGCCGTGGAAAGCGTGCGCAGCGATCGCGATGAAGTGCTTACAATATCCGTGGCACCCGTATTTGCGGCGCGCTGGTTGGTCTTCCGTATCGGCGAATTTGCTGAAATCTATCCGAATATCCGTTTGCGCCTCGATGCGACCAGTAAGATTGTCGATCCGGCAGCCGGCGATGTCGATCTCTGCATCAGGGTCGGCAAGGGAGAGTGGCCGGGTGTGGATTCCTCGCTGCTGTTGGCTCAGGAGATCTTTCCCGTCTGTGCGCCGTCGATTGCAGCCGGACTTCGCAAGCCATCGGACCTTTTGACCCTTCCTGCGGTGATCGATGGCCAGTCCATGTTCAGTTGGGATGTCTGGCTGTCACGCGTGGGGCTTGGCGGTCGGAAGGTGCAGGCCGGCCACGTCTACAACGAAGCCTCGCTCTGCCTGGATGCGACCATTGCGGGACAAGGTGTCATGCTGGCATGGCAGACGCTGGCATCGCACGCGATCCAGACCGGACAACTCGTGGTCCCATTCGGCCCCTTCGTCGCCACCGGCAATGGCCACCATCTTGTCACGGCAAAGGGTGCCAGAAAGTCGCCAAAACTGGACGCCTTTCAAGCTTGGCTGCGTCACGCGCTCGACACTGATATGGCAGCGCTGCAAGCCTTCGTGCGAAAGCAAGGAATAGATCCCGGCGCGCAGCTTTGAGCTTCAGCGTAAATGTGTCGTTTAACTGCGCGCGTTATAGGCCGCAATCGTTGCCATGTTGACGATATCGGTATCCTTTGCGCCATACTGGGCGATTTGCACCGATTTCTCCAGTCCAACCAGGATCGGACCGATGACGGTCGAGCCACCGAGTTCCTGCAGCATCTTGGTCGAGATCGAGGCAGAATGGATGGCCGGCATGACCAGCACATTGGCCGTGCCCGACAGACGGCAGAATGGATATTGTTCCATCCGGTGCGCATTGAGCGCCACATCGGCCCCCATTTCGCCATCGTATTCGAAATCCACATTGCGACTGTCGAGGATCTTGACGGCTTCGCGCAGCCGTTCCGAACGCTCGCCAGTGGGGTGACCGAAGGTCGAATAGGCAAGCAGGGCAACGCGTGGTTCATACCCCATGCGGCGTGCCATGCCGGACGCCTCCTCAGCAATATCGGCAAGCTCCTCGGCTGTCGGCATGTCATGCACAGCGGTATCCGCCACCAGCACTGTCCGACCGCGCGTGAGCGCCAGCGAAACGCCGATCACACGGTGGCCAGGTAGCGGATCAATGCAGCGGCGAACGTCTTCCAGTGCGGTCGAATAATTACGCGTTGTACCGGTCACCATTGCATCGGCGTCGCCAAGAGCCACCATGCAGCTGGCAAAATGATTGCGGTCCGTATTGATCAGACGCTGGCAATCGCGATGGAGGAAGCCTTTACGCTGAAGCCGGGAATATAGATATTCCGTATAGGCGTCGACCCGATTGGAAATGCGCGCATTGACCAGTTCGATGCCCGGTCGGTTGAGATCGATACCGGCGCGCTCTGCGGTCGCTTTGAGCGGCTCGTCTCGTCCAAGCAGGATGGCCGTTCCAAGCCCCTGCGAGGCAAAGGAAATCGCTGCACGCATCACCTGCTCTTCTTCGCCCTCTGCGAAGACGACACGTTTCGGGTCCCGTTTCACATGCTCGTAAAGCTGTTGCGTGGTGGCAGCGATCGGGTCGCGACGGGCGGATAGCTCGCGGGCATAGGCATCGAGATCCTCGATTGCCTTGCCTGCCACACCGCTTTCCATCGCAGCCCTTGCAACGGCAACCGGTATCGCGGAAATGAGCCTCGGATCGAAGGGGACTGGAATGATATATTGCGGGCCGAAGCGCGGCCGGTTGCCCTGATAGGCAGCTGCCACATCGTCGGGCACGTCCTCACGGGCGAGATCGGCTAGCGCCTGGGCTGCGGCAATTTTCATGGCCTCATTGATTTCCGACGCGCGAACATCGAGCGCACCCCGAAAAATATAGGGGAAGCCCAGCACGTTGTTCACCTGGTTAGGATAGTCCGACCGCCCCGTCGCCATGATCGCGTCTTCGCGGATCTCGGCCACTTCTTCCGGCGTGATTTCCGGATCGGGGTTTGCCATGGCGAAAATGATCGGATTGGGCGCCATAGAGCGGATCATCTCGGCGGTATAGGCGCCTTTCTGTGAAAGCCCGAAGGCGACATCCGCATCCTTCATCGCTTCCATCAGCGTCCGGTCATCGGTCTTGCTCGCATGAGCCGACTTCCACTGGTTCATGCCGTCCTGGCGACCTTGATAGATCACGCCTTTGGTGTCGCAAAGTGTGATATTGGCCGGGGTAAAGCCCATGCTCTTGATCAGTTCGATACAGGCAATGGCAGCAGCGCCAGCGCCATTGCAGACAAGCTTTGTCGTCTTGAAGTCGCGTCCCGTCAGCGCCAGGGCATTGATAAGGCCTGCAGCGGCAATGATGGCTGTGCCATGCTGATCATCATGGAAAACAGGAATGTCCATGAGTTCGCGTAGCCGCTGCTCGATGATGAAGCAGTCAGGCGCCTTGATGTCTTCCAGATTGATGCCGCCGAAAGAGGGGCCGAGATAACGCACGGAATTGATGAACGCGTCGACATCTTGCGTGTCGACCTCAAGATCGATCGAATCGACATCGGCAAAGCGCTTGAACAACACCGATTTGCCTTCCATAACCGGCTTCGACGCAAGAGCTCCAAGATTGCCAAGGCCAAGGATCGCAGTTCCGTTGGAAATGACGGCAACCATATTGCCGCGCGTCGTGTAGTCGTAAGCGGTGCTGGGATCGGCAGCGATTGCCTTGACTGGCACTGCAACACCCGGGGAATAGGCCAGTGACAGATCTCGCTGCGTCGCCATGGGTTTGGTCGGCGTGATTTCCAGCTTTCCTGGACGTCCCTGAGAGTGAAAATCAAGCGCTTCCTGTTCGGTCACGGATGTGCGGGCCTTTTTGGCCTTGTCGGTTCCTGGCATGTTCCCTCGAAGCTTGTTGTGGGCAGCCCTCTTCGTGGCCGTCCCTGCTGTTGTTTTTATTCGCGCAAGGCCGTTAGTGTGGCACGACTTTTTCTCAAAAGAAATCTGCAGCCGTGACTTTCAGCAATCCACTCGACACAGGTGTTTTAAACACAGCCGCGCTTGCCACAGAAGAGAGCCGTGCCTCGGCTACTCCGATGATGGAGCAATATATCGAGATCAAGGCCGCCAATCCGGATAGCATGCTGTTTTATCGCATGGGCGACTTCTACGAGCTGTTCTTTCAGGATGCGGTCGATGCTTCTCGTGCGCTCGGCATAACGCTCACCAAACGTGGGCAGCATATGGGGCAGGATATCCCAATGTGCGGCGTGCCGGTGCATGCGGCCGATGACTATCTGCAAAGGTTGATCTCTCTGGGTTTTCGCGTTGCTGTCTGCGAGCAGGTAGAAGATCCGGCAGAGGCCAAGAAACGGGGGTCCAAATCGGTCGTTCGTCGCGATGTGGTGCGTCTTGTAACGCCCGGTACGCTCACCGAAGAAAAGCTGCTATTACCTGGGCAATCCAATTATCTGATGGCCTTGGCGCGCATTCGAGGCGCAAGCGGATCGCAGATGGCGCTTGCCTGGATCGATATTTCCACGGGCGTGTTCCGTCTTGCTGAAACCGATGAGGAACGGCTGCTTGCCGACATTATGCGGATCGAGCCGAGCGAACTCATCTTGGCGGAAAGCCTGTTCCATGATCCGGACCTCAGGCCCGCCATGGATGTGCTGGGACGAGTAGCAGTTCCCCAGCCGGCGGTGTTGTTCGACAGCGCCAGTTCCGAAGGGCGTATAGCGCGCTATTTTGGCGTCGCGACACTGGAAGGCTTTGGTCAGTTTTCACGTGTTGAACTTGCGGCCGCGTCTGCTGCGATCGCCTATGTCGAGAAGACCCAGATTTCCGAACGTCCGCCACTCGGGCAGCCGGAGCGGCAGAGTTCATCGTCGACGATGTTCATCGATCCTGCAACCCGCGCCAATCTCGAACTCGTCAAAACGTTGTCAGGAGACCGTAACGGCTCGCTGTTGAAAGCCATAGACCGGACGGTGACCGGTGGCGGCGCTCGCCTGCTGGCTGAGCGCCTCATGTCACCTCTGACGGACATTGAAGAGATAGCCGCAAGACAGGATTCGATTGCCTTCTTGTTGGCGGAGCCATCGCTCGCCGACCGTCTGCGCGATCTTTTAAAACGCGTCCCGGATATGCCACGTGCGCTTTCGCGCCTGGCTCTGGATCGTGGCGGTCCGCGAGACCTCGGCGCTCTCCTCCAAGGGTTCATCACGGCGCGTGATATTGCCACAATGCTGACAGAACATGCAGCCCTGCCGGCAGAACTATCGAGCGCGCTCGATGGACTGAAGGCAATGCCAATTGAGTTGGAACACGCGCTTGCAGAAAAGCTTTCCGACGAATTGCCGCTGTTGAAACGCGACGGGGGCTTCTTGCGAGAAGGAGCCAATGCCGAACTGGATGAGGTGCGCGCGCTCCGCGACCAGTCGCGCCGCGTGATTGCCGGCCTGCAACTGCAATATGCCGAGGAAACCGGCATCAAGTCGCTGAAGATCAAGCATAACAACATGCTGGGCTATTTCATCGAGGTGACCGCTGGCAATTCCGGTCCGCTCACGGAAGGCGATGCGAAAGCGCGCTTCATCCACCGCCAGACCATGGCCAACGCCATGCGTTTCACCACACCGGAACTTGCAGATCTCGAAACCCGTATCGCCAATGCAGCCGGGCAGGCCATTGCCATCGAACTCGCAGCCTTTGAAGACATGACGGCGAAGGTGGTTGCCGCTGCCGAAAGCATCAAGCGTGCCGCCCGCGCATTGGCCGCGGTCGATGTTGCCAGCAGCCTTGCAGCCTTGGCCGAAGAGCAGGGCTATTGCCGTCCTCTGGTCGATGACAGCCGTATGTTTGCGATCGTCGGCGGGCGCCACCCGGTTGTCGAGCAGGCGCTGCGGCGGCAATCGGCTGGGCCTTTTATCGCCAACAATTGCGATTTGTCTCCGAATGACGGAGGCAGTAACGGTGCCATCTGGATGCTGACCGGTCCGAACATGGGCGGTAAGTCGACATTTCTCCGTCAGAATGCGCTGATAGCCATCATGGCGCAAATGGGGTCTTTCGTCCCGGCTGGATCGGCAACGATAGGCATTGTCGACCGTCTGTTTTCACGCGTTGGGGCATCGGACGATCTGGCACGCGGACGCTCGACGTTCATGGTCGAGATGGTCGAGACAGCCGCCATCTTGAACCAGGCCGGCGATCGGTCACTGGTTATTCTCGATGAAATCGGGCGCGGTACGGCAACATTCGACGGCCTCTCCATTGCCTGGGCGGCGGTCGAACACCTGCACGAGATCAATCGTTGCCGCTCGCTTTTCGCCACGCATTTTCACGAGCTGACAGCCCTGTCGGAAAAGCTCGATCGCCTTTCGAATGTCACAATGCGGGTTAAGGAGTGGCAGGGCGATGTCGTCTTCCTGCATGAGGTAGGCCCGGGTGCCGCCGACCGGTCCTATGGCATTCAGGTCGCCCGGCTAGCCGGCCTACCGGCCTCTGTTGTGGGCCGTGCGCGCGATGTCTTGACGATGCTGGAAGATGCCGATCGCAAGAACCCGGCAAGCCAGTTGATTGACGATCTCCCGCTGTTCCAGGTGGCGGTGCGACGGGAAGAATCAAAATCTTCGGGCCCATCGAAAGTAGAGGAAGCTTTGAAGGCTCTGTCACTCGACGATATGACACCGCGCGAAGCGATGGACGCGCTTTATGACCTCAAGAAACAACTTGGCAAGCCTTGAGCAGTATTATGTCTTCTTCAGCAAAGCGGCATAAGCCAATATCCAACGCCGAACCCGGCCGCGCAATGAAAGAAGGCACTAAGCCCAACATGGCCACGTTTGAACTCATGACTGCAGACATCCTCGACATCGAAGCCCTCCGGGCTGAATGCAACGCCATCGCCAAAAAGCATGCGGGCCAATTGCTGGACACACGTGCAGCTCTTCTGCCGGTACTCAAGCAAGCCAATAGCGATGGCCGTGAAGTTATCCGCAAGAAGCTCTTTGACGACGGAAGCGGAATTGGCTGCGCGTCACGTATTTCCTGGCTGCAGGACCAGATCATCACCATCCTTTTCGATATTGCGGTCAACTATCTCTACAAGGGACAAGCCGACAGGATCACCGTTGTTGCCGTCGGCGGCTACGGTCGTGGTACGCTGGCCCCGGGTTCGGACATTGATCTTCTGTTTCTGATGCCGGCCAAGGTCTCTGTTGGCATGCATAAGGCTGTGGAATTTCTTCTGTATCTGCTCTGGGATATAGGCTTCAAAGTGGGGCATGCCACCCGTACGCTTGATGAAAGCATCAAGCAGGCCAAAGCAGACATGACAATCCGCACGGCCGTTCTGGAAGCCCGCTTCATTTGCGGTCAACAGGCCCTGGTGGAGCAATTGGTCGAGCGCTTCGACAGTGAAGTGGCATCTGGCACGGCACCGGAATTCATCACTGCCAAGCTCAACGAACGCGATGATCGGCACCGAAAAGTCGGCAATACGCGCTATCTGGTCGAGCCCAATGTCAAGGAAGGCAAGGGCGGCCTGCGCGATCTGCAGACGCTGTTCTGGATTGCCAAATACAAATACAACGTCCGCGATACGGAAGAGTTGATCAAGCTCGGCGTCCTCTCCCGTTCCGAATGGCGACTGTTCCAGAAAGCCGACGATTTTCTCTGGGCCGTGCGCTGCCACATGCATTATCTGACGGGAAAGCCGGAAGAGCGGCTGTCCTTCGACATACAGCCGGAAATCGCACAGTCACTCGGCTATCACAGCAGGCAGGGCCTGTCCGAAGTCGAACGCTTCATGAAGCACTATTTCCTGGTCGCCAAGGACGTGGGCGATCTCACCCGCATCATATGTGCGGCCCTTGAGGAGTTGCAGGCCAAGGCAGCGCCGGGACTGACAGCTGTCATTGGCCGTTTTGCAAACCGCCCTCGAAAAATCCCGGGTACGCTGGAATTCATCGAGGACCGTGGTCGGATCGCGCTGGCAAGCCCGGATGTCTTCAAGCGAGACCCGATTTCCATCATGCGGCTGTTCCACGTCGCCGATCTGAATGGCCTCGAGTTCCACCCCGATGCCTTGAAGCGCGTTACGCGTTCTTTGTCCCTGATCGATAGCGCCTTTCGTGAGAACGAAGAGGCCAACCGCCTCTTCCTGTCGATCCTCACCTCAAGACGGGACCCGGCTCTGATGCTCACGCGCCTGAATGAGGCGGGCGTTCTCGGGCGGTTTATCCCTGAATTCGGCAAGATCGTCTCGATGATGCAGTTCAACATGTATCACCACTATACGGTGGACGAGCATCTGATCCGCACCGTGGGTGTCCTGTCCGAGATCGATCAGGGCAATGCGGAAGAAATCCACCCGCTGGCCGCCAAGCTGATGCCGGGTGTTGAAGAGCGCCAGGCACTTTTCGTCGCCGTTCTGTTGCATGATGTGGCCAAGGGACGCCCTGAGGATCATTCGACGGCGGGTGCAAAGGTTGCCCGAAAGCTCTGCCCCAGACTTGGCCTCAGTCCCAAGCAGACAGAACTTGTCGCCTGGCTGATCGAGCAACACCTGATCATGTCCATGGTGGCCCAGACGCGTGATCTCAACGACCGCAAGACAATCACCGATTTCGCCGAAAAGGTGCAGTCGCTGGACCGGCTCAAATTGCTGCTGATCCTGACTGTCTGCGACATCAGGGCCGTTGGCCCAGGTGTCTGGAACGGGTGGAAAGGCCAGTTGCTTCGCACGCTATATTACGAGACTGAAATCCTGATTTCGGGCGGATTTTCCGAAGTATCGCGCAAGCAGCGCGCCAAGCACGCTGCGGCCTCGCTGGAAGAGGCACTTGGCGACTGGAATCCGAAAGACCGGGACACTTACTCCCAGCTTCACTACGAGCCTTATCTGCTGTCGGTTCCGCTCGAGGATCAGGTTCGTCATGCCGGCTTTATCCGCGACACCGACAGGGCAGGCCATGCTCTGGCGACCATGGTGCGCACCCATTCTTTCCATGCGATCACGGAAATTACTGTTCTGGCGCCGGACCATCCCCGTCTGCTGTCGATTATTGCGGGCGCATGCGCGGCAGCTGGCGCTAACATCGCCGACGCGCAGGTCTACACCACCTCCGATGGGCGGGCTTTGGATACGATCCTGATCAATCGCGAGTTTACGATTGATGACGACGAGATGCGCCGCGCCGCGACGATTGGCAAGATGATTGAGGATGTGCTTGCCGGGCGCAAGCATCTGCCGGAAGTCATCGCCACGCGCAGCAAGGGCAAGAAACGCAACAAGGCTTTCACGGTTCAGCCCGATGTCATCATTTCAAACGTGCTGTCTAATCAGTTTACCGTTGTCGAAATCGAATGCCTGGACCGGATCGGCCTGCTGGCAGAGGTAACGGCTGTCATCGCCGATCTGTCGCTCGATATCCATTCGGCGCGCATCACGACCTTTGGCGAAAAGATCATCGACACCTTCTATGTCACAGATCTGATCGGCCAGAAGGTCACCAATGAAAATCGGCAGGCCAACATCATCGCCCGTCTGAAGCCCGCAATGGCCGATCAGTCGGACGAATTGCGTGACCGCATGCCATCGGGCATCATCGCCCCACCGTCACAACGCGGTGTTGTTGTCCGCAAGAAGGCCAAAGCAATTTCATGAGCCTAGTCAAAAAATTTGCGACGGTTGGCGGTGCAACGCTCGGCAGCCGTCTTTTTGGGTTTGTCCGCGAAACCCTGATGGCTGCGGCGATCGGCACCGGCCCTATGGCGGATGTTTTCTACGCAGCCTTCCGCTTTCCCAACCTCTTTCGTCGCCTCTTTGCCGAAGGCGCGTTCAACGCCGCCTTTGTGCCTCTGTTTTCCAAGGAGATAGAGACGCACGGTGTGGAGGGTGCCAAGCGCTTTTCCGAAGAAGTCTTCGGTGTCTTGTTCTCGGTTCTCTTGCTGCTCACTATCGCCATGGAACTTTCCATGCCGCTTCTGGTGCGGTGGATCATCGCGCCTGGATTTGCCGATGATGCGGAAAAGTTTTCCCTGACGGTTCGCATGGCAGCCGTCATGTTTCCCTATCTGATGTGCATGTCGCTGACGGCCATGATGAGCGGGATGTTGAATTCCCTGCATCGATTCTTCGCAGCCGCAATCGCCCCGGTCTTTCTCAATGTCGTGATGATTTCGGCGCTGCTCTACACCCTGCACAACGGCGCCGATCCCGAAACCACAGCATGGTATCTTTCCTGGTCTGTGCTGGTGGCCGGTATCCTCCAGCTCGGGGTTGTCTATGTCGGTGTGCGACGTGCAGGCATCAATTTTGCCATCAAGCTTCCAAAGATCACGCCGAATGTAAAACGACTGCTCATCCTTGCTGTCCCCGCCGCCGTCACCGGCGGCATTACCCAGATCAACCAGATGATCGGACAGGCAATTGCCTCGGGCAAGGACGGGGCAATTGCCGCGCTTCAATATGCAGATCGTATCTATCAGCTGCCCTTGGGTGTGGTTGGCGTTGCTGTCGGTGTGGTGCTGTTGCCGGAACTGTCGCGCGCTTTGAAAGGCGGCGCCATGAAGGAAGCCGGCCATATTCAGAACCGATCGATAGAATTCGTACTCTTCCTAACCATGCCCGCTGCCGTTGGCATCTGGGTCCTGTCGGATGAGATTATCCGGGTCCTCTATGAACGCGGCGCCTTCAGTGCGGAAAACACCGCGGTGGTTGCCTCAATCCTTGCCATTTACGGCATAGGGCTTCCGGGGTTCGTTCTCATCAAGGCCCTGCAACCCGGCTTCTACGCGCGTGAAGATACCAAGACGCCGATGCGGTTCACGGCAATTTCCGTGATCGTCAATTCCGGCCTTGCGATTACGCTTTTCCCCTATCTCTACGAACGTGGCATCGCAACCGCCGAAGTCGCGGCAGGTTGGATCAACACCACACTCCTGTTTTCCACGCTGCTGTTGCGGGGCGACCTGAAATGGGAGTGGGGGCTTTTCAATCGCACAATTCGGCTGGCGCTTGCATCTGCCGCCATGGCGGGGATCCTGATTTATCTCTCTGGACGCTGGAGCGGTTGGCTGCAGCCGCAAACGCCGCTGCTGGTCCAGGTGGCAACGCTCGCTGCCTTGGTCGCCATAGCGATGCTCGTCTATTTCGGACTGGCCTTCGCCATCGGCGGGGCAGACCTTGGCATGATCAGGCGCAATCTAAAGCGCAAGGCTGCAGCAAAGGACAGCGCAAAGCCCGACGCCGGTTAGCGACGGCAATGGGCCCAGCTGCGCTTGGGACCGATATCCACATGCACCATGCCATTGCAGTAGCGGCCGACACCGCCGATGCCGGGGGCACTGCGGGCAGCTGCCAGGATCTTCTTTTCAGAAACGCCCGGAATGCGGAAATCGGCAGCATGGCAATGATGGTGCTGCGACTTTCCGGAATGCGGTCGGTGGCCGGAGGTAATCACCAGCTTGTGACCTGTCGATTTCGAGATATGCACAAGGATACGCTGCAATTTGGCAGGAAAACAGCTTACCCGAACAGCAGGTCGTTGAACGACATAGGCGGCAGAATAACTATGCTTGATAGTCGACTTCTTGGTCTTGTCGGCGGCAGTAGCTTGGCTCACCACGGCGAGCGTCATCAAGCAGGTGAGCGCAACGCGAAACATCATGCGGACTCCTAGGAGGAAAAAGCTATCATCACGACAGCATCATTTGCTTGGGAGGAGTATTTCCTTCCAGAAAGTGGCTCAAAAAAGGAGAAAAATGCTCATTTCCGAGATTTGAGGCGCCCTTTTGGTTAATCCGGGTTAACTTTGTCAAGGCCGAAAGGCTAGTTTCGTTAATCTTTTGTTAACTTTGTTCGATTTTGGGACGAATTTATGGTGAAGCAGGCACTTTTTCTGGTGACGATAGTCGTCGATGACTACGACAGGGCGAAGGCTTTCTACTGTGATATCCTGGGGTTTGATTGCCTGGAAGACAGCGTTCAGCCGGACGGCAAGCGATGGCTCGTGGTCCAGCCGCAAGGCGGTGCCGGTGCGGGCCTGTTGTTGGCAAAAGCAGCGAGTGCTTCACAGTCGAAGGCAATTGGTGCGCAGACGGGCGGTCGCGTCGGGTTCTTCCTGCAGACAGATGATTTTGCCCGCGACCATAAGCGCATGCGGGTGCGTGGTGTCGTTTTCCTGGAGGAGCCGCGTCACGAGGTCTATGGATCGGTCGCTGTCTTCGAGGATATCTATGGCAATCGGTGGGATCTCATCCAGCGGACCTCTTGATTGTGTAATTGTCGGGGTGCATAAGCCCCGGCGAGCAACAAACACGAGATCAGGCCTTCCAACCGCCTGAAGAGGACGACTATGAGCGAATTCAAGCCGCTGGTTTTTTCCGGCGTTCAACCAACCGGCAACCTTCATCTCGGCAACTACCTGGGGGCGATCAAGAAGTTTGTCGCCCTGCAGGAAGACAATGATTGCATTTATTGCGTCGTTGACCTGCATGCTCTGACAGCTCAACTTGTGCACCAGGACATGCCGACGCAGATACGCTCGATTACCGCAGCCTTCCTGGCTGCAGGCATCGACCCGAAAAAGCATATCGTGTTCAACCAGTCAGCCGTCCCGCAGCACGCCGAACTCGCCTGGATTTTCAATTGCGTCGCTCGCATCGGCTGGATGGAGCGCATGACGCAGTTCAAGGACAAGTCTGGCAGCAAGAATGCCGAGCAGGTGTCACTGGGGCTGCTGGCCTATCCAAGCTTGATGGCGGCAGACATTCTTGTCTACCGCGCAACACAGGTTCCTGTCGGCGACGATCAGAAGCAGCATTTGGAGCTGACGCGCGACATAGCTCAGAAATTCAACATCGATTTCGGTGACCACATCCGCAAGAATGGACTTGGCGTCGATATCAAGGTCGGCAACGAGCCGGTTCATGCCTATTTCCCGATGGTCGAACCACTGATCGATGGGCCTGCACCACGCATCATGTCGTTGCGCGACGGCACCAAGAAAATGTCCAAGTCAGATCCATCGGATCTGTCGCGCATCAATCTCATGGATGATGCTGATGCTATTTCGAAAAAAATCAGGAAGGCCAAGACCGATCCTGATGCTTTGCCGAGCGAAGTGGAAGGGCTGAAGGGTAGGCCTGAAGCGGATAATCTCGTCGGCATCTTCGCGGCTCTGGCGGACAAGACCAAGGCACAGGTTCTGCAGGAGTTCGGCGGGCAGCAGTTCTCGACCTTCAAGCCGGCGCTTGTCGAACTGGCGGTTTCGAACCTTGCTCCGGTCAATGGTGAGATGCGTCGTCTGATGGACGATCCGGGTTACATCGACGATGTTCTTCGCGATGGCGGCGGCCGGGCAAGGGCACGCGCTGAAAAGACCATGAAGGAAGTCCGCGACATCATCGGCTTCGTGCAATAAGATAAACGCGTGTGCGCCCAACGGCATTCCGGAGCGCGGGCGCCAAGGGAGATGCACAAATGATTGATCCGGCGACGGGGTTGGCGAATGGTTTCTAAACGCCTGTCACGACTTGACGGCCATAGGCGCAAGTTCATGGCGGTGATCGACAGTACACCTGAATGCTATCAGGCAGTGCATTATGCCGGTCGCCGCGCAAAGAATTCGAATGGTGGGCTGATCCTGCTCTACATCATTCCCGAGGGCGATTTCCAACAGTGGCTCGGCGTGGAAGAAATCATGCGCGCTGAAGCCATGGAAGAGGCCGAAGCCGCGATGGCAAAGGCTGCGCAGAACGTGCGCGAAACCATCGGTATCGAGCCGGAGGTGGTGATTTGCGAGGGCAGTTCGGCGCAGCAGATCAACAACCTGATCGAGGAAGATCGCGATATCGCCATTCTCGTTCTGGCCGCTTCCTCGACGAAGGAAGGCCCTGGTCCTCTGGTCTCCATGATCGCCGGGCGCGGTGCGGCATTCCCGATTCCAGTCACGGTTATTCCGGATACCCTGACTAGCGAGGAAATCGACGCCCTTTGCTGAGTTGTTTTGCGCCTGACAAATGACACGCCTGGTCTTGAAGCGGGCGGTGAAAGAGCATAAGTTTAAAACTATTCTAAAAATCAGGCGAGAACGCCAGGAGACCACCATGTTCATTCAGACCGAAGCGACGCCCAATCCGGCGACTTTGAAGTTTTTGCCGGGCAAGGTTGTCATGGAAAACGGCACAGCGGATTTCCGTGACGCCGCCTCCGCCTCTGCTTCACCGCTGGCGACCGGATTGTTCTCCATTCCCGGTGTAACCGGTGTGTTTTTTGGCTATGATTTTATCACCGTCACCAAGGACTCTGCCGAATGGCAGCACCTGAAGCCGGCAATTCTGGGCACCATCATGGAGCACTTCATGAGCGGTGCTTCGGTCATGGGTGCGGCATCTGCTGCTGGCGAAGACGATCCGGACGGTGAATTCTACGACGCCGGTGATGAAACCATTGTGCGCACGATCAAGGAACTTCTGGAGACACGTGTTCGTCCAGCAGTGGCCCAGGACGGTGGCGACATCACCTTCCGCGGCTTCCGCGAAGGCAAGGTCTATCTGAATATGAAGGGCGCTTGCGCCGGTTGCCCGTCTTCTACGGCAACCCTTAAGCATGGTGTTCAGAACCTTCTGCGCCACTTCGTGCCGGAGGTTCAGGAAGTCGAGGCCGTTTGATGCCGGCACTGGCATGATCGTTCTGGCAATTGATACGGCAGGCGCAGACTGCGCCGCCGCTGTTTACGACACCTCCAGAAATGAACTTCTGTCAGACGTCACGGAGATGATTGGCCGTGGCCATGCTGAAAAGCTGATGGGCATTATCGATCAGGCTCTGGATGCTGCCAAGATCAAGATGGATGCGATCGAGCGGATCGCGGTCACGGTCGGTCCCGGGTCCTTCACCGGCATTCGTGTGGGCGTCGCTGCGGCCCGTGGCCTGGCGCTCGCTTTGGGCGTGCCGGCCGTCGGCATAACGACGCTTGAAGTACTGGCTGCCCAAGCAATTGAGGCTGGAAACCACGACGCTAACGTTCTCGCTGCCATGGACGCAAAGCGTGGTGAGATCTACCGGCAGACATTTTCGCAAGCCGGTGAAGCGCTTGATGAACCCTCAGCGATGTTGCTCGAAGAGGCTCAGAATCTCGCTACAGACCCTCGATTGCTGATTGTCGGCTCGGGGCGCAAGCTGATTTTGGGCGAAGATGGCGCGAGCGAACCAGATCGTTTTCCAATTGGCATTGTGGCTCGCCTTGCAGCCAAAGAGGTTTCAGGCAAGCCTCGGCCCTTATATCTTCGTGGTCCCGATGCGAAGCCACAGATGGGATTCGCCGTAGCCAGAATGTGATGCCGCAATGCGTGATACTCTCTTTGCCCGAAAACCGGAATTCGAAGTCGTTCCGATGGAGGCAGGAGATTGCACCGAGGTATCCCAAGTGCATGGTCAGCGCTTCGCCAGAGGTTGGAATGACGGTGAATTTCACAGCCTGCTGACACAATCCAGCGCTTACGGTTTTGTGGCGCGCCAGACAAATGCCAGATTGTTCAAGCCACCGCTCGCAGGTTTCGTGCTGGCGCGCGAGGCCGCCGGCGAGGCGGAAATCCTGACCATTGCCGTCAATGAGAGATTTGCCCGTGCCGGATTGGGGTGGCGCCTGATGCAGGCCGCAATGCGTGAGGCCTATTCGCGGGGCGGCACCACCATTTTCCTGGAAGTCGATGATGGTAATATGGCAGCCATCGGCCTCTACCGCAAAATGGGATTTGAAACGGCCGGCGCCCGCCCGTCTTACTACACCGGGCCGGACGGGAAAAAAACCTCGGCGCTTGTCATGAAGTATGATCTTGGGTAACTGCCTTACCTGATATTCGCCGAGCCTTTATCCCAAAGCGGAAAACTGCTTGAATGCGATCCCCTCCAAGCAGAAGTGGGCGATGCCGGGTTTGCCATGAATGAGATGAACAAAACGCTGGAAGAAATCTGCGCTGAGCGCGGCATGCGCATGACGGAGCAGCGGCGGGTCATTGCGCGCATTCTCGAAGAATCAGACGATCATCCAGACGTTGAGGAATTGTATCGCCGCTCGGTCAAAGTCGACGCCAAGATTTCGATCTCGACCGTCTACCGAACGGTCAAGTTGTTTGAGGATACCGGCATTATTGAGCGTCACGATTTCCGTGATGGTCGTTCGCGTTACGAAACAGTGCCGGAAGAACATCATGATCATCTCATCGATCTCAAGACCGGCGTGGTAATCGAGTTCCATTCGCCCGAGATCGAAGCCCTTCAGGAACGTATCGCCCGGGAATACGGCTTCAAGCTCGTTGACCATCGCCTCGAACTTTATGGCGTGCCCCTGAAGAAGGATGACGTCTAGCACATGTCGGTTGGCGCGAAGTGACACGGGTTTTGTTGCGGTTGAAGCTCGCCATTGTGCTCGCTGCTGTAGCCCTCCTTGCCTTGCTGCTCGCGCCCTTCCAATTGCTGGGGCTTGCATTCGACTGGAAGATCCGGCGCTGGTTGCCACGATACTGGCACAAGGCGGCCTGCTGGTTGCTTGGCATTCATATCCATTCGCATGGTGCGTTGACGGTCAGGCGACCACTGATGATCGCCGCAAATCACGCATCCTGGACCGACATTTTGGTTCTCGGCGCCTTGGCGGATGTGGCCTTCATCGCCAAGACAGAGGTCAAGGACTGGCCATTCTTCGGTCTGCTGGCAAAGCTTCAGAAAAGCGTGTTCATCGTCCGGGAGGAAAAACGCCGTGCTGGAGATCAGGCCAGCGAGATTGGCCGGCGCATGGCAGATGGCGAGATCGTCGTGTTGTTTCCGGAAGGGACCACATCCGATGGCAACCGGCTGTTGGAAGTGAAGTCCTCCTTGTTCGGAGCTGCTGCAGCAGCCCTCCCGGGGGCGCCCGACGGCGTGGTGTATGTTCAGCCCGTGGCGATTGCCTATACACGGGTTCGCGGTCTGCCGATGGGGCATTATTGGCGTCCGATTGCTGCTTGGCCCGGCGATGTGGAGCTCCTGCCTCACCTTTCGGGCATTGTGGAAGCCGGCGCAATCGATGTTGATGTCTCCTTTGGAGAACCGATTGCCTTTCACGAAGGCGACCGGCGCAAGCACCTCAGTATGGCCGTAGAAAAGAGCATTCGTCGCATGCTGCTTGGCCATTTGCGCGGGCGCAATGTCGATTGACCAAGAAATCCGCGCTTTCCTGTTTTCTCTGGCGCTAAAAACCACTAAATAGCGGCCATGACACAGGACATTTTGATCGAACCCGTTTCCGATACCGTCGCAAACACCTCGCTCGCCGCCAAGAAGGTCTTCATCAAGACCTATGGTTGCCAGATGAATGTTTACGATTCGGGCCGCATGAGCGATGCGCTTGGCCAGGAAGGCTATACGCAGACCGACAATGTCGAGGATGCGGATCTTGTTCTCTTGAATACCTGTCACATCCGCGAGAAGGCTGCCGAAAAGGTCTATTCGGCGCTGGGCCGTCTGCGGGAGATGAAGAAAGAACGCCAGGCACAGGGGCGTGAATTCACAATCGGGGTCGCTGGATGTGTCGCTCAGGCCGAAGGCGAGGAGATCACCCGTCGCGAGCCGGCCGTCGACGTGGTCGTCGGTCCGCAGACCTATCACCGTCTCCCCCAGGCGTTGAAGCGCGTTCGTAATGGCGAGCGGGTCGTCGATACGGACTATGCCGTCGAAGACAAGTTCGAGCACTTGCCGCAGGCACCGAAACCCAAGCTGGTTATACGTCAGGTGACCGCTTTTCTGACGGTTCAGGAGGGATGCGACAAATTCTGCACCTTCTGTGTGGTCCCCTATACGCGCGGTTCGGAAGTCTCTCGCCCGGTCGAGCAGATCGTGGCAGAGGCCGAAAACCTCGTTTCCAATGGTGTTCGGGAACTGACGCTGCTCGGGCAGAACGTCAATGCCTGGCGCGCAAAGGGGCCAGGCGGTAAAACATGGGGGCTGGGCGAACTTCTCTATCGTCTGGCGGAAATCCCCGGTCTTGCTCGCCTTCGTTATACGACCAGCCATCCCCGCGATATGGACGACAGGTTGATCGAAGCCCATCGTGACCTGCGGATGTTGATGCCCTATCTCCACCTGCCAGTGCAGTCGGGGTCGGATCGCATCCTCAAGGCCATGAACCGTCGTCACAAGGCGAGCGAATATGTGGCTTTGATCGAGCGTATTCGCGAGATGCGTCCCGATATCGCTTTGTCTGGTGACTTTATCGTCGGCTTCCCCGGCGAAACCGATGCGGATTTTGAAGCGACCATGGAACTGGTGCGTACCGTCGGTTATGCTCAGGCGTATTCGTTCAAATACTCCACCCGGCCCGGAACGCCGGGCGCAGATCTGCCTGACCATGTGGCAGAAGAGGTCAAGACCGAACGGCTTGCGCGTCTGCAGGAATTGCTGCTGCAACAGCAGAAGCAGTTTGCGGAAGCCTGTGTCGGCAAGGAGATCGATTTGCTGCTGGAGAAGCCCGGACGCAATGCCGGACAGCTCATTGGCCGCTCACCTTGGCTTCAATCAGTGAATGTTGATGCAAAAACATCGCAAATCGGTGACATTATCAGGGTACGAATCACATCAACCGGCTCAAACAGCTTGTTTGCCGAGATGGCAGAGAGCTAAGGTGGGCCAGACTTGAACCCAACAGGAGCCTGACCCGCTTGAACGCACAAGAATTGGTTTCTTCCACTGCGCGCAATCCTAAAACAGCTGCGTCCGACGCCAATCACTTTATACTAACGTTCGAGAATAATCGGTTTGCCAGCGAGCTATTCGGGCAATTCGATCAGAACCTGAAATTGCTGGAAGAGCGCCTGCATGTCGATGCGCGAGCGCGGGGAAACTCGGTTTCCATCTCCGGCGATCTGGTGGCCACCAATCAGGCAAGGCGAGCGCTGGATTTTCTCTACGCAAGGCTGCAAAGCGGCAGCTCCGTTGAAACTTCGGATGTTGAAGGTGCCATCCGCATGGCCGTCGCGGCTGACGATCAGTTGAGCCTGCCCACGATGGAGCGCAAGGCCAAGCTTTCGATGGCTCAGATTTCAACACGCAAGAAGACGATCGCTGCCCGCACACCGACGCAGGATTCCTACATGCGCGCGCTTGAGCGTGCTGAGCTGGTCTTTGGTGTTGGCCCTGCCGGTACGGGCAAAACCTACCTGGCTGTGGCTCATGCCTGCCAACTTCTGGAGCGCGGTCTGATCGACAGGATCATCCTGTCGCGACCGGCAGTGGAAGCTGGCGAGCGGCTCGGCTTCCTTCCCGGCGACATGAAGGAAAAGGTCGACCCTTATCTACGTCCGCTTTACGACGCCCTCTATGACATGATGCCCGGCGACAAGGTCGAGCGTGCCATGACAGCCGGTGTGATCGAAATTGCTCCACTTGCCTTCATGCGTGGACGTACGCTGGCCAATGCGGTGGTCATCCTTGACGAGGCGCAGAACACCACTTCCATGCAGATGAAGATGTTTCTGACGCGGCTTGGAGAAAACGGGCGCATGATCGTCACTGGCGATCCAAGTCAGGTGGATCTGCCGCGGGGTGTGAAGTCCGGCCTCGTGGAAGCGCTGCAGATCCTGAAAGAAGTCGAAGGCGTGTCGGTGATCCGCTTTAAGGATGTCGATGTCGTACGCCACCCGCTGGTGGGGCGTATCGTACGCGCCTACGATGCCCAATATGCGGTTCCGGATGAAAGTGAGCAGACCGGCCGGTAGTCGGTCGCACCTGGTATGCAAGATCTGGACCTGCAACTTTCCGTGGAAACGGATAATTGGCCTTCGGAAGAAGAGTTGAGTGTATTGAGTGCCCGCGTTCTGGGGGCGGCAAGCCATTATCTCGTCGAAAAAGAAGGCCAGCCTTTCCCCGATATCGAGCCGGAACTGTCGCTCGTCTTTACCGATGACGCGTCAATCCGGGAGATCAACGCGGAGTGGCGCGGACAGGACAAGCCGACCAATGTCCTGTCCTTTCCAGCGTTCCCCCTAAAACCGGGCGGGAAGCCTGGGCCCATGTTGGGTGATATAGTGCTTGCCAGGGAAACACTTGAGCGTGAGGCTCTGGAGCTTGGCAAGAGCGTCGAAGAGCATCTGACGCATCTTTTGGTACACGGATTTCTTCACCTTTTCGGCTATGATCATATGAATGTGAGAGAAGCTGAAATAATGGAGGGCCTTGAGACTCGCATTTTGGCTTCACTTGGCCTATCTGATCCCTATGCGGGCCAGGACCCGGTTTGACAGCTTGGAATTATGAACGACTATTCGACTAGAGCGGCCGCGCAGGCCAACGAACAGCAAGAGGGTTCCTCTTCAGAAGAGGGACCGAGTCCTGTAAGGCCCGAAACTGCGGGCCGGGCACACAACTCCCTTTGGGCACGCATGGCGCGACGGCTAAGGCCATACCAGGGTGCGAACCTCCGCGAAAACCTGACAGACGCCTTGCGAGTCGACGGCGACCACAACCAGTCCTTTTCGCCCGAAGAACGGGCAATGCTCCACAACATCCTTCGCTTTCGCGAAGTGCGTGTCGAAGATGTCATGGTGCCGCGCGCGGATATTGAAGCAGTGGACCAGAATATCACCATCGGCGAGTTGATGAAGATATTCGAGGAGTCGGGACGCTCGCGCATGCCGGTTTTCTGCGACATGCTCGACGACCCACGCGGCATGGTCCACATCCGCGATCTGCTTTCCTATGTGACCAAGCAAGCGCGCAACAAGCGCCGCAATGGCAAGGCTGCTGCCCAGCCGCCCGCAGAAAAGGTGGAAAAGACGGTTCGCTCGGCCAAGACGAGCTTTGATCTCGGACGTGTCGATCTGGACAAGACCGTTGCCGAAGCAGGCATTGTGCGCTCGATCCTCTTCGTTCCCCCGTCAATGCATGCATCGGATCTGTTGAAGCGCATGCAGGCCGCGCGAACGCAAATGGCCTTGGTGATCGATGAATATGGCGGCACCGATGGCCTCGTCTCCCACGAAGATATTGTTGAAATGGTCGTCGGCGACATCGATGACGAGCACGACGATGACGAAGTCATGTTCACCCGCGTTGCAGAAGATGTCGTGGTGGCCGATGCACGCGCGGAACTTGAAGATATTGCCAAGGCGATAGGGTCAGATTTCGATATCCGCGAGCAAGTTGAGGACGTCGATACACTCGGCGGTTTGATCTTCTCCGCACTGGGGCGAATTCCCGTGCGCGGCGAAGTGGTACAGGCTCTGCCTGGGTTCGAATTCCATATTCTCGATGCCGATCCGCGACGGATCAAGCGCATTCGCATTATCCGCAAGCGCCCGTCGCTGGCGCGTCGTCGGGTGGCCAAGGACGAGCCGGAAACGAAAGTTGCTGCAAAGCAAGTGACCGGGAAGACTGAACTTGTGCCTGTCATGGTTGAGTCTCCGCCTGGCACCACCAAAGCGCCGGCATCAGGCGGCTAATCGCCTCAGGCTTATTTTGCCAAGCGTACCCAATTGGCTCTGCCTCGCGGGACAAGGTGGTCTTTTTTTGAAAGACTGCGGCTGAATTGATTCGCACCTTGACGTGAAGGGAGAGGGCATGGTTCGGCTGGTGGGCAGCGTCATGCTACTATGGGGCTGGAAGCGCGCTGTCTTGGCTATTGTGGCAGGCGCGGTAGCGGCGCTTGCGCTTCCCCCTGTCGGCTTTGTCGCGGCTCTTTTCGTATCCTTCACGCTTCTGATCTGGCTTCTGGATGGCGCAACCGGAGGTCCGGATGGTGGCAGCTTCAGTGGTTTCGGCACCTCTTTCTTTATCGGCTGGTGCTTCGGGTTTGGTTATTTCGTTGCCGGTCTCTGGTGGCTTGGTGGCGCATTGCTGGTCGAGGCTGACGAATTCGCCTGGGCTTTGCCCCTGGCCGTGCTGGGGCTTCCGGCGGTTCTTGCGCTCTTTTACGGGCTGGCTGCATTTTTGGCGAAGATACTGTGGTCAGATGGGTGGGGTCGTCTTGCAGCCCTTGCTGCTGGATTTGGTGTTGTCGAATGGCTGCGCGGTTTCGTCGCAACCGGCTTTCCATGGAATGCGATCGGTTATGGGGCGATGCCCGTTCCCCTGATGATGCAATCGGCCCATCTCGTCGGCATCTATGGCGTTTCGGCAATCGCAGTGTTTGTCTTCTCGGCGCCGGCCCTTATAGCAACGCGCCGCGGCATGCGCACAGGTTTGACGTTGGCTGCGCTGCTGGCCTGTGCGCATCTGGGCTATGGCGTCTATCGCCTCTATGGCCCTCAGCCGTCGCAGGAGGGTGTGCAGAAGGTGACAATGCGCCTCGTTCAGCCGAATCTCGATCAAGCAGAAAAGATGGACAACGCCGCGCGCGATGCGATTTTTGAAGACCTTCTTCGCTTGACCGCATTGCCACCCGAAGAGGGCATGCCTACACCCGAGATTGTCGTCTGGCCTGAGACTTCCATTCCCTTTATCTTGACAGAAAACCCGGACGCTTTCGGTCGCATAGCTGGCGTTTTGCAAAAGGGACAAATCCTCATCGCTGGTGCTGTAAGGTCGGAGGACGCGGCCGCCGGACAAGCACCGCGTTACTACAACTCGGTCTATGTCATCGACGATGGCGGCCAGATTCTGGGCGCCTCCGACAAGGTGCACCTCACACCTTTCGGTGAATATGTTCCATTCGAAAGTATGCTCAGGCGCATTGGTATCGAGAGCCTCATCAGCCTGCCGGGCGGGTTCTCCGCTGCTGCAAACCGCACGATGCTGGAACTCCCCAGTGGCCTAAAGTTCTATCCGTTGATCTGCTACGAAGTGATCTTCCCGCAGGAGATGAAGGCGGGTTGGCAGCACGCAAATGCCGTCCTCAACATCACCAATGACGCCTGGTTTGGCATAACGCCCGGTCCTTACCAGCACCTTCAACAAGCGCGCCTAAGGGCAGTCGAAAACGGGATCCCTGTCATAAGGGATGCCAATAGCGGAATTTCTGCCTTCATTGACGCGTATGGACGCATCAAAGTTGGTGCGCCAATATCAAAAAAAGTAATTGTAGATGCAACGATGAGTTTGCTAAATGTATACGAGTTAAGCAATTTTGGGAGAAAAAGAAACTTCTGGTTGATCGTCTTGTCATTTATATTGCTGGCAGCAATTTCGCGTAAAAGTTTTATAAAACGGATCAATTGACCAAAAACCCCTAAAATTGCATAGTGGCGGCGCCAAATACTGTAAGTATGCTTTCGGTCCTTCGTAGGCGTTTCAACGCCTCGCAATTGGCTCTTGAGCGAACCCGGTTGAAGGCGCAAATCTTCAATTACCTGTCAGGGTCTAATCATGATCGAAAATAAGAAGAAACCGAACCCGATTGATATTCATGTCGGAAGTCGGATTCGCCTACGTCGTACAATGCTCGGTATGAGTCAGGAAAAGCTGGGTGAAAGCCTCGGAATTACTTTCCAGCAAATCCAGAAATATGAAAAGGGTACTAACCGGGTCGGCGCAAGCCGTCTGCAGAATATTTCCAATATTCTCAACGTCCCAGTGTCATTCTTCTTTGAAGATGCTCCTGGCGATCATACGTCCGGCGCAGCCGGAATGGCTGAAGCGTCAAGCTCCAACTATGTCGTAGACTTTCTGTCCTCCTCGGAAGGTCTTCAATTGAACCGTGCATTTGTAAAAATCGCGGATCCCAAGGTTCGACGTCGTCTTGTCGATCTTGTCAAAGCACTTGCCGCTGAAGCGGATAGCGAGTGATCTTTTGAGATCATCTAAAAAAGAAGCGGCGTCACAGCCGCTTTTTTTATGCCGCATTGCAAGATGGAATTTGTAGACATAAAGATATATTTATGTCGTTGTGCGCTTGTTTTTCAGTGACGAACTGACTAACAAAGGCCAGATCACGTCTATGAGGGAATCCCGCATGCGCGCCAATTATCTCTTCACAAGCGAGTCCGTATCCGAAGGACACCCGGATAAGGTCTGTGACCGTATATCAGACGAGATCGTCGATCTGGTCTACCGCGAAGCAGCGAAAACGGGCATCGACCCCTGGAAGGTGCGCATTGCCTGCGAAACGCTTGCAACCACCAATCGTGTTGTGATCGCCGGTGAAGTGCGACTTCCTCCAAGCCTGATGAAGACCGACAAAAATGGCAAAGAGGTAATCAATCCGTCGCGCTTCAAGTCGGTAGCGCGCAGAGCAATTCGCGATATTGGCTACGAGCAGGACGGCTTCCATTGGAAGTCTGCAAAGATCGATGTTCTCCTGCATTCGCAGTCTGCGGATATTGCGCAGGGCGTGGACAACGCCAGCGATCAGCAGGGCGAAGAGGGCGCAGGCGACCAGGGCATCATGTTCGGTTACGCCTGCAACGAAACGCCGGACCTCATGCCGGCACCGATCTATTACGCACACAAGATACTCCAGCTCTTGTCCGACGCCCGCCGTAAGGGTGAGGGCGATGTCGGTCGTCTGGGGCCAGATGCCAAGAGCCAGGTGACGGTTCGCTACGTTGATGGAAAGCCCGCTGCGGTCACCTCTATCGTTCTCTCGACCCAGCATTTCGACGAGACCTGGGATTCGAAGAAAGTCCGCGCGGTTGTCGAACCCTATATCCGCGAAGCGATCGGCGAACTGCCGATCGACGCGGAATGCAACTGGTACATTAATCCGACTGGCAAATTTGTCATAGGCGGACCTGACGGCGATGCTGGTTTGACCGGCCGCAAGATTATCGTCGACACATATGGGGGCGCGGCACCGCACGGCGGCGGTGCATTCTCAGGCAAGGACACCACAAAGGTCGACCGTTCTGCGGCCTATGCAGCACGATATCTTGCCAAAAATGTTGTGGCAGCAGGACTTGCAGAGCGTTGCACCATCCAGCTTTCCTACGCCATTGGCGTAGCACAGCCGCTGTCGGTCTATGTTGACCTGCATGGCACAGGTAAGGTGACGGAAGAACAGGTCGAAGCCGCTGTTCGTGACACCATGGACCTGTCGCCGACCGGTATCCGCCGGCACCTCAATCTCAACAAGCCTATTTATGCGAAGACTGCTGCTTACGGGCACTTTGGGCGCAAGGCTGGCCGCGACGGTTCGTTCTCCTGGGAACGTCTCGATCTTGTCAAGCCGCTGAAAGAAGCGATCAAGGCGTGAGCGAGACGGGCGACCAGTCGGGACGCCGCTCGCGGGCCACCGAGGCATTCTACGGTCGGCGCAAGGGCAAGCCCCTGCGCGATCTCCAGGTTGATCGCATGGAGCATGTCCTCCCTGCGCTCAAGATTGATCTCGGCACGGCTGCACCGGAAGAGCTTCAGGAGCTTTTCCCCATTCCGGCCAAAAATACTCGCCTGGAAATCGGTTTTGGCGGCGGTGAGCATCTCGTTCATCGCGCCTCAGAGCTTACGTCTACGGGATTCATCGGCGTTGAGCCCTTCATCAATTCGATGGCCAAGCTGCTTGCGAGTGTCGAGGAAAAAGGTCTGCGCAATATCCGCGTCTATGACGACGATGCGACCCAGCTTCTCGATTGGCTACCGGCGAATTCCATCGATCATATAGACCTGCTCTATCCGGATCCCTGGCCTAAGCGCAAACACTGGAAACGCAGGTTTGTCAGCCAGGTCAATCTCACGCGGTTCCACCGTGTTCTGAAGCGTGACGGTTTGTTCTGCTTCGCGTCCGACATCGATACATACGTCAACTGGACGCTGCTAATGTGCCGCGATCACGGTGGGTTCGAATGGCTGGCGGACACGTCTGCAGATTGGTTGACGCCCTATGAGGGCTGGCCGAGCACACGTTACGAAGTCAAGGCTAAGCGCGAAGGTCGTAGCTCCGCCTATCTGACATTCAAGAAACTGGTATAAGTTGGGCACAACGAGTGCCAGCCGAGGCCGCTTTTGCGTGCATCGACTCGTGCGCTCAAACGCAGACTTACATACGCCGGAAATTCTACCGGCGCATGGTCTGTGTCCGCTAATTGGCTAGTGCAGGCTAACCGTACGAAGCTCGTCTTCGGCAGCCTTGTAGAAAGTGCTGGAGCGGTTGTCCGTCAGCAGGATCGGCGTACCATCGGCGCCGAAGAGGGCCCATAGATCAAGGCTTGGATCAATGTCCGGCGCTTCGGGGAAGCAGCGCGAAACTTCTTCAGATCGCATTTTGCGGATATAGCCGATTTCACCTGAGCCTAGATGCGCCAGTTCGGATTGCGTCAGCCCAGTGGTAGTTTCTCTCAGTAACATTCCGATCCTCCACGGTTTCGGGAGCAACGGCGCACATGGCCGTTCACCCTATTGTGGGATCGAAATGTTAATTTTTCTCACCTCTTGCTGCGGGTTCGGGCGGATCAGATCAATTTTCAGCAAGCCATTGTGAAGACTGGCTTTGAGTACATCCATGCCATCGGCTAGCATAAAACTTCGCTGGAACTGGCGGGCGGCTATTCCGCGGAAAAGATAATCTGCGTCCGGGCGCTCGGATTGACGACCCCGAACGAGCAATGTGCTGGCCTCCAGCATGACTTCGAGTTCACTTTCCTCGAATCCCGCAACGGCCAGGGTGATTCTCAGTCTCTCCTGCCCGTCAGCGCCAGTTCTGCGAACGCGCTCGATGTTATAGGGCGGATAGCCGTCATTGTTCCGGGCAATCTTGGCCAGAACCGCTTCGCTCACTTCGAAACCCAGGAGCAGAGAGCTGGTTAGCGATTTTATGCGGCTCATTGACTCTCCCTTTGGCCCGGGTTCCTCTACCGGCAGCTTTCGCTTATTCCGCAATGCATATGGTACCTGCCTGCTTTCCATGCAAGTCGGCGCGGCTTGACTTTCGCCAGGCGCAATGATCATCAGTCACAGCTTTTTTGTTTGCAGATAGTTGGAATGATGATGCCCAGGAAAATCATAATCGACACCGACCCAGGTCAGGATGATGCAGCAGCACTGATGCTGGCCTTCGCTAGTCCGCAGGAGTTGGAGGTTCTGGGCGTATGCACCGTTGCCGGCAATGTGCCGCTTGCGCAGACAAGCCGCAATGCGCGGGTCGTGTGTGAGCTCTTCGGTCGTTCCGACATTCCAGTTTACGAAGGCGCAAGCCAGCCGATGCAGCGCAAGCTGGTGACAGCGGAGCATGTCCACGGCAAGACCGGACTGGATGGTGCCGATCTGCCTGAGCCGACGATGCCAGTCCAGTCCCAGCATGCTGTCGACTTCATAATAGAGACCATCCGTCGGGAAGCTGATGGCGAGGTCACGGTCTGCACTTTGGGCGCCCTGACAAATATCGCGACAGCGCTTGTAAAAGCGCCCGACATCGCGCCGAAAATTCGCGAACTGGTCATGATGGGGGGTGGCTTTTTCGAGGGCGGCAATATCACCCCGGCCGCAGAATTTAATATCTATGTCGACCCGCATGCGGCAGAGATTGTATTCCGCTCCGGCGTTCCGATTGTTATGATGCCGCTCGACGTTACGCATCAGCTATTGACCACCAAGGCGCGTGTCGCCCGCATCGCAGAGCTAGGAACCCGTCAGTCCGATGTGATGGTGGGATGGCTTCAGTTCTTCGAACGCTTCGACGAGGAAAAATACGGTTCCGACGGTGGCCCGCTGCATGATCCGTCCGTTATCGCCTATCTTCTGAAGCCGGAGCTCTTCCAGGGGCGAGAGTGCAATGTCGAAATCGAAACGCAGTCAGAGCTGACGGTCGGCATGACGGTCGTCGACTGGTGGCGCGTATCGGGGCGCAAGCCCAACGCCACAGTCATGCGCCATGTGGACGCCGATGGCTTCTTTGACCTTTTGATTGAACGCGTCGCACGGTTCTAAGGCACCCATGGATTGACGGAGAAGTTGGAGAAGGCCGCAGGCGATCCGCCGCGGTCTTCAAACGTCAAAGATTCCGGTTAACCTCCGCAGCCAATGGAATTGATGGCTGGGCGCCTTGGCTGAGGCAGGCGAGGGAACCTGCCACGGCTGCACGACGCAGAGCTGTGCCGAAGTCGAGACCCTGATCGAGACCAGCGGCAAAGTACCCGCAGAAGGTGTCGCCAGCGCCAACCGTATCGATGGGATTGATCTTCAGCCCTTTGGTCTCGTGCAGGGATCCATCCCGTGCGGCGATCACGCCCTCTGCACCCAGGGTCACAATCACCGTTTGCCCGGTCTCGCTATGAATCCGCATCAGTGCCTGTTTGCGTTCGTCCGCATTCATGCCTTCCTGACCGGCCAGTCTTTCGAACTCTGTTTCGTTGGCAATCACGATATCGGCCATACGACCGAGCTCAGCGGCTTCGTCGATCAAGGGCGCAATATTGATCACCGTCGTCACACCCCGTCCTCGTGCCAACGACAAGGCTTTTTTGACGGCTGGTACAGGGATTTCCAGTTGCAGCATCAGCGTGTCACTTGGGGCCATGGATGAGACCAGCTTTACGGCATCGTCTTCTGTCAATGTGCCATTTGCTCCGGCAACGACGGCAATCATGTTCTCGCCATCGCCGCCAACAAGGATCAACGCGGTTCCGGTGGCCGTGTCGGCTCGTGCAATACTGGTAAGATCGGTTCCAGCATCCAGCAGTTCTGCCAGAGCCGGCTCTGCGAACTCATCCTTGCCGACGGCGCCAACCATCTTAACCGTAGCGCCGGCACGGGTCGCCGCCAGTGCCTGATTTGCACCTTTGCCCCCGGCTGCCGTGGCAAAACTGTTGCCGGCCACGGTCTCACCAGGTTTCGGCAGACGTTCAGTTGTGGCGACAAGGTCCATATTGATGGAGCCAAAAACGGTGATCATGTTGATTGGTCCTCGTGACGATAAGCGCGCTTTGTGCCGCTCAGACTAATCTTCGTCAACCACCCTGAGCTTCAGCAACCCAGTTCTGCTTTCAACGGCTGCGGACGAAGGGCTGTGCGGCTGGGCTGTGGCAGTGCCACCCGTATGTTCGAATTCCAGCGCCTCGATCTTCGCTCCGCGTTTTGCAATTTTGTCCGACGATGTCACGATCATCTCCACATCTTTCTGTGCCGAGAGAAAATGGCTTTGCAGCTTTCGTGTTCTGTCATCCAGCCGTGACAGATCGTCCATCAGGCTGACGACTTCGCCTTGGATGACATGTGCCTGTTCGCGCATGCGCTGGTCTTTGAGGACAGCCTGGATAACCTGGATCGACAACATCAGAAGCGATGGGGATACGATCACGACGCGTGAACGATGCGCCTTCTGCACCACGCTTTCAAAATTCTCGTGGATCTCGGCGAAAATCGACTCCGATGGCACGAACATGAAGGCCATTTCCTGGGTCTCGCCTGCAATCAGATATTTTTCGGAAATATCTTTGATGTGCACCTCAAGGTCGCGCTTGAACTGCTGGCTGGCTGTCTTCTTGCCCTCCGGCGATTCCGTATCGCGAATGGCATTCCAGGCCTCCAGCGGAAATTTGGCATCGACCACCAAGGGCGGGGCATCGTTCGGCATACGGATCGTACAGTCGGGCCGTGAGCTGTTGGATAGCGTTGTCTGGAATTCATAAGCGCCGATGGGCAAGCCATCGGCAACAATCGTTTCCATGCGCGATTGGCCAAAAGCGCCGCGGGTTTGTTTGTTGGACAGGATCGCCTGAAGGCTGACAACGTCCTTTGCCAGTGCCTGGATATTGTTCTGCGCCATATCGATGGAGGTCAGCCGTTCTTGCAGGCTTCTCAGGTTTTCATGGGTAGATTTCGTCTGTTCGGCAATCGACGATCCCAGTCGATGGGACATTCCATCAAGACGTTCGTTCATGGATTGGTTGAATTCGGCCTGACGATTGCTGAAAACATCGGTCATCGCTGCAATTCGGCCCTGCATTTCCGACTGCAGCCTGAACAGTTCGGCCATACGTTTCTCAGCAATGAAATCCCGGGTGGCCGCAGCCTCTTCCACCGCCCGCGCCCGTGATGCGGTGCTCCGGCGGCCGATCAGCACTGCGATGACGGTCACTGCGATCAGCAGGCAGATTGCAACTAACGCAAAAGCTCCGGCTGAAAGAGATAAATCTCCGATGAGGAGTACCGGTTGTTCAGAATGGAAGGAAATCTGGTTCATGTCGCAAAGCCTATCAGATTTTGACAAAGAGAATAGATCAAAACAAGAACAAAAATTGGTTCAATGCTTCTAAGTCAGCAACGAATTGACGACCGGCCCGCCGGACCGCCTGCAGTCCAGCCGGAATTTTGACGCCGTTTACGCATCGTTCAGGCTTTTGAGGGATTTACTGAATTCTGCCGTGGCAATTAACCGTGCCGCATTCTCCCATTGCCTCAGAGAAGTTTCTTCATGTCTAAAGATATCGATAGCGCCCTCGCGGAACGTCTCGCATTTATGAATTTGGATCGGGAGAGCTCGAAGCGCCTAGCTGAACTTCGCCCAACGCTGGACGAGGTCATGGGACCGGCCTTGGACGAATTCTACGCCAAGATTGCAGTCCACCCCAAGCTTGCTCATTTCTTCCGTGACAAGAGCCACATGGCCGGCGCCAAAAAGGCCCAGGTCGGTCATTGGAGCAAACTTGCGCGCGGGACATTCGACAAGGAATTTGTTGATGGTGTGACGGCAATTGGCCGCACACATGCCCGCATCGGCCTTGAGCCAAAGTGGTATATCGGCGGTTATTCTCTGTTGATGAGCAGGCTGATCGAAGGTGTTTTAAAGAAACACTGGCCTTTCCCCTTCGGCAAGCAATATGCCGCATCGCTCAGCGACAAACTCAGCGTCGTGGTCAAGGCCGCCATGCTCGACATGGATTATGCAATCTCGGTCTATATCGATGCGCTCGATGAGCAGCGTCTGAAACTCGAGGAAGAGCGTGCTCGCGTGGAGGAAGACCAGAAGGTCGCTATGGAACACCTGCGCCGGGGACTGGAGGCGCTGGCCCGCGGTGATTTTGAAGCCAAGATGCCGGCCAACATGCCCGGGAATTTCCAGCAAATGGGCGACGATTACAATCGCACGGTTGAAGGCCTGAACAAATTCTTTGCCGCCATTCGGAACTCGTCGGAAGAAATCCTCGACGGTACCGAGGCGATTTCGGGTGCTGCCGATGAACTGGCGCAGCGCACATCGGCACAGGCCTCCGGCTTGCAAGAGAGTTCAACTGCTCTTCAGCAGCTTGCGGTCAGCGTCAGCCAGACGGCGTCCAATGCGGAGCGGGCTTCAACCACAGTGAGCGATACTCAAAACCGTGCGCGCTCATCCGGGGAGGTTGTCACCAAGGCGGTGTCTGCAATGGCGGAGATTGAAAAGTCTTCGAGCGAGATCTCCAAGATCATCGGCGTGATCGATGAAATCGCCTTCCAAACCAATCTTCTGGCCCTGAATGCAGGGGTGGAAGCGGCGCGTGCCGGCGATGCCGGCAAGGGCTTCGCGGTTGTGGCGCAGGAAGTCCGCCATCTTGCGCAACGAAGCGCCGACGCGGCCAAGGAAATCAAGGGCCTCATCACCCAGAGTTCGAACCAGGTGAATGAAGGCGTCGGCCTTGTTAGTGAAACGGGCGCCGCCCTTTCGGATATCATCGAGCGAATCAATTCGGTCAATACGATTGTCTCCGAGATAGCGACTGCCGCCAAGGATCAGTCGACGGCGCTAAGTGATGTCAACGAGGCAACGCGCACCATCGATACGCTCACGCACAAGAATTCGGCGATGGTCGAGCAGACCTCGGAGGAAACCCGCCGCCTGCGCAATGAGGTGGCTGGTTTGGTCGCACTTCTCGGCAATCTGCGTACTGGCTCTGAGAAAAGTTCAAACGCGTCCGCGTCGACAGTGCAGCGCCACGCTGCCTGATTGGGGTTATTCAGCACCGGAGTGGTTCGTGCCGCTTCGGTGTTTTCTCTTTCCTTCCCCCGGAAAGATGCGTTATGGGAAAACTATGACGATCAAGCCTCTTATCATCCTGCCCGATCCCATTCTCCGCCAGAGCTCTCAGCCGGTGGAGAGGTTCGATTCCGACCTTCATAAACTGGCCGACGACATGCTCGACACCATGTACGAGGCGCCAGGTATAGGCCTTGCGGCGATCCAGATCGGTGTAGCTCGCCGTCTTCTGGTCATCGATATCAGCAAGGAAGATGAAGACCGCCAGCCGCTGGTCTTCATCAATCCCGAGATTATCACGTCCTCGGATGAGCGCTCGACCTATGAAGAGGGTTGCCTCTCCATTCCGGATTATTATGCGGAAGTGGAGCGTCCGGCTGCCGTGACGGTCAAGTCGCTCGATAGGGATGGGCGCGAACAGATGACCGAGGCCGACGGATTGCTCGCGACCTGCCTGCAGCACGAAATCGATCACCTGAATGGTGTACTTTTCATTGATCACATTTCGCGGTTGAAGCGGGAAATGGTGATCAAGAGGTTCACGAAATCCGCCAAAACACGGGCGATCTGAACCGATCGTCAGACTGTCAGGGGCAGGATTTCCCCTCTCGATCCGATTGTAGAAGCGACGGAACGCACATGGCTTTGCGCATCATCTTCATGGGGACCCCTGATTTTTCGGTTCCGACACTGAGAGCGCTGGCAGATGCCGGCCATGAGGTTGTCGCTATCTATTCGCAGCCACCGCGCCCGGGCGGACGCCGTGGCCTCGACCTCAAGAAATCTCCAGTCCATCAGGCAGCTGAAGAGCTTGGTATCGAGGTATTCACGCCGCTTAATTTCAAGAGTGATGAAGACCGCCAGATTTTCAGCAGCCATAACGCAGATGTTGCCGTCGTCGTTGCCTACGGACTGCTATTGCCAGAGGAGGTGCTCAACGCGCCACGTCTCGGTTGCTACAACGGTCACGCTTCACTTCTGCCGCGTTGGCGCGGAGCGGCCCCCATTCAGCGCGCCATCATGGCGGGTGATCCGCAGACCGGCATGAATATCATGCAGATGGAGAAGGGCCTCGACACCGGCCCCGTAGCGCTCGTCCGTAAAGTGACGATCGGCGCGGATATGACCGCAGGCGAATTGCACGATGAATTGAGTGACATTGGTGCCAAGGCCATGGTGGATGCCATGGCATTGCTGGAGGCCGGCGATCTAGAGCTGACGGCTCAGCCGGAAGATGGTGTCGTCTATGCCTCAAAGATCGACAAGGCGGAAACCCGTATCGATTTTGACCGTCCGTCAACCGACGTACACAATCACATTCGCGGCCTAGCGCCGTTTCCAGGTGCCTGGTTCGAGTTGCAGATCAACGGCAAGCCCGAGCGCGTGAAGGTTCTGGCTACGTCTCTTGCAAAAGGGGAGGGAAGACCAGGCGACGTGCTGGACGATACCCTGACCGTCGCTTGCGCGCGCGGCGCTGTCCGGCTGACGCGCCTGCAAAAGGCTGGCGGCAAGCCGCTGATCGCTGAGGATTTCCTGCGCGGGACAGCCATTCCGGCTGGCACGAGGCTCTCCTGATGCCACGCTTCCGTATGACGGTCGAATATGACGGTACGCCCTATGTCGGTTGGCAACGGCAGGACAATGGTCGTTCCGCGCAAGGCGCTCTGGAGGCAGCGGTTCTTTCCCTGACGGGAGAAACCGTCTCTGTGAGGGGTGCAGGTCGTACCGATTCCGGCGTCCACGCGGTTGGACAGGTTGCCCATGTGGATTTGACCCGAGACTGGCAGCCGCACAAATTGCGCAATGCATTGAACGCTCATCTGGCAACAGCCGGAGATTCTGTGTCTGTTCTGGATGTGATGGCCGTCGCAGATGGTTTCGATGCCCGATTTTCAGCGCTCAAACGGCACTATCTCTACCGCATCGTCAACCGCCCGTCGCGCTTGGCCCTCGAGGCAAAGCGGGCCTGGTGGGTGAAGAAGGATCTCGATCACGACGCGATGCATGCAGCGGCACAGCAACTCGTCGGGCATCACGATTTTACCACCTTCCGCTCCGTGCACTGCCAGGCCCAAAGCCCCGTTCGCACGCTGGATCGGCTTGATGTTGCTCGCAATGGCGAACTGATCGAGATCCGTGCATCGGCTCAGAGCTTTCTGCACAATCAGATCCGCTCCTTCGCCGGCACATTGAAACTCGCGGGCGAGGGAAAAATGTCCGTGGGCGATGTCCGGGCTGCCCTCGAGGCACGCGATCGAAAGGCCTGCGGTCCGGTTGCGCCACCCACAGGCCTGTACTTCATGAAGGTCGACTATCCAGGCGATCCATGACCGTCGGAAGGGCAGGGCTCTGCCTTGCCAAATGCGTTGTGAGTTAATATCAATAGTTCTGGAATTAACGAAGTGTTGGCAAGGAGCGCGCCGTGACGATCACCATCTATCACAACCCTGATTGTGGCACCTCGCGAAACACTTTGGCGATGATCCGGCAAGCTGGCGAAGAGCCAGTCATTATCGAGTATCTGAAGACACCTCCAAACCGCGAAAAGCTGATCTCGCTGATTGCAGCGATGGGCGCGACGCCGCGTGACCTCTTGCGACAGAAGGGAACGCCCTATGATGAGCTTGGCCTCGTTGACAAATCACTGTCGGATGAGAGCCTGATCGACGCGATGATGGCGCATCCAATCCTGATCAACAGGCCGATTGTTGAAACGCAAAAGGGAACGCGCCTTTGCCGCCCGTCCGAACTGGTTCTGGAAATACTGCCGAACGCAGATATTGGTGCATTCACGAAGGAAGACGGCGAAGTCGTCAAGGCGTCCTGAATTCAGCCCGGTGAGACGCTCAAAAAACGTTCCAGCATGTCTGAAAAGAGAATGGTCGGCACCAGTAGCAGCATGGTGAAGGCAGCGGCTGTCAGCGTATGGCCGTCGCAGATCATTCTCAGCACCCGGAAATAGGCGGTGATCACGAGCAGCAGAAGCATGAACCAGAGCAACGCCACCAGGCCCGACAAACCGGGCATAAGCATTGTCAGCAAGATCAGTGCGCCATAGCCGTATGATAGCGGCACTGCCAGCCAGTTGATGGCGACGACCACGCTCGAAAATTTCGAGCCCATCCCCAGCAACCAGGCCAGAATTCCGACCAGAACAAGAGGCACGACCCAGTTAATCGCCTCGATCAGAGCCAGACGGAAAAAGAAGAGGCCACCAGCCCTGGCTTCGGCTGGCATGGCGGCGAGATAGGCACTTCGCCACCACATCCAGGACAAAAAGATCGCAGGCGCGGCATAGCCCATCGCCCAGAAGGAGCGAAGACTGCCACGCTCACTCAGGTCGAGATGGCGAAAGCCAGCTGGATTTTGGCGCACCAGCAGCCATAGTCCCTGGATATAGCTCTTGAACTCTTCAAGTCCTGGCATGCTCGAACCATTGTTCGATAAAGGTTTTGTAGATGCGCGTCAGCGTTTCCAGATCCGCGACCGCCACTCTCTCATCGACCATGTGCATGGTTTGGCCGACAAGGCCGAACTCAACCACCGGGCAATAATCCTTGATGAAGCGGGCATCAGATGTGCCTCCGGTCGTCGAAAGCTGAGGCCGCTTCTGCGTCACCGTCTCGATCGCATCCGATATGGACGCCACCAGCGTGTCGTCTTGTGTCAGGAAGACATGGCTCGGTCGTTCCGCCCATATAATTTCATAGCGTGCCGGATCTCGCCCGGGTCGCAAGGTTGGATCCTTCGATGCTTCGTCCAGCCGGCGTTCGATCTCGGCCTTCAGGCTGTCTGCAGTCCAGGTGTCATTGAAGCGAATGTTGAAGCGTCCCGTCGCTTTGGCCGGAATGACATTGGTGGCGCTGTTGTCGACATCGATCGACGTGACTTCAAGATTGGATGGCTGAAAGTTGTCGGTACCATGATCAAAGACGGGGTGCATCAAAGCATCCGCCATTCGAACAATGGACCGTACCGGATTGTCGGCGAGGTGCGGATAGGCCGCATGTCCTTGCGTGCCAAAAACTGTAACTTCCGCCGATAGCGAGCCGCGCCGGCCGATCTTCACCATATCGCCCAGCTTGTCAGGATTGGTCGGCTCGCCAACCAGGCAGGCATCCCAGCGCTCGCCTTTCGCGGCGGCCCATTCCAGCAGCTTTATTGTACCGTTGACGGCAGGACCTTCTTCATCGCCCGTAATCAGAAGCGAGATAGAGCCCTTGGGCGGGCCATTTTCCTCAATGCTTCGCGCGATCGCAGCCACGAAGCAGGCAATTCCGCCCTTCATGTCCACGGCTCCACGACCATAAAGCATGCCGTCGACGATCTCGGCCGAGAACGGGGGATGGTTCCAGTCGCTTTCGGTTCCCACCGGCACGACATCGGTATGTCCCGCAAACATCAGATGCGGACCTTCCGTGCCAATCCGCGCATAAAGGTTCTCGATATCCGGGGTGCCAGGCGAACTCGCCGTCATGCGCGAGACAGTAAAGCCAAGTGGCTCCAGCATGGCTTGAAGCGCATCCAGTGCCCCACCTTCGGCAGGTGTTACGGATGGGCAGCGGATCAGCGTCTGTAGGTTTTCGGTCGGGTTTTCGACAGTCATGGCAATCGCGAATTTGCAAAGAAGGAGGGAAGTCTAGGGGCGGGCTAAGGTCTAGCCGATCCAATGTCGTCTGTCACCATCGACCCTTGTACGATCAGGTCGCCGGCCAATCCGTCGCAGAACCGAAGCCGTTGGCTTGTGGCGTTGACGGCCACAGGCACAGAGCTATCAGCATGACGAATGAAATGACCGGAACGAAGATAAGGCAGGCAAATATGCCGGACAGCCCGATGTCATGGAGCCGCTTGATCGTCAGCATCACTGTCGAAAACACGGAGAGGCAGAGTGTGGCGAAGACGACAAGCGCCAAAAGCGGCAGCATCTCGTCGTCTTCGTGGTCAAGGGCAAGCTTGCTGAACGCGAAGGAATTCACGGCCATCCAGAACAGCACACCAAGAGTGAATGCTTGGCGACCGGCGCGGCCCGACCGGCTGAAGAACAGCCATTTCGTCGTGGCCCGTCGCGCCGGCGCCTGCACGGATCAGTCTCGCAGCAATTCGTTGATACCCGTCTTGGAGCGGGTCTTCTCGTCAACCGTTTTGACGATGACCGCACAGTAAAGGCCCGGGCCCGGCTCGCCATTGGGGAAGGGCTTGCCCGGCATCGTTCCCGCGACAACGACGGAGTATGGTGGCACTTCGCCATAGCTCACTTCGCCCGTGGCGCGGTTCACGATCTTGGTCGACTGGCCGATGTAAACACCCATGCCGAGCACAGAGCCTTCACGCACGATGCAGCCTTCAACCACTTCCGAACGCGCGCCGATGAAGCAATTGTCCTCGATGATCGTCGGGCCGGCCTGCAAGGGCTCGAGTACGCCGCCGATGCCGACGCCACCTGACAGGTGGACGTTCTTGCCGATCTGGGCACAGGATCCAACCGTGGCCCAACCATCGACCATGGAGCCTTCGCCGACATAGGCGCCAAGATTGACAAAAGACGGCATCAGGACGACGTTCTTGCCGATGAACGAACCTTTGCGCACGATCGAGCCTGGAACCGCCCGGAAGCCTGCATCGCGAAAACGGTTCTCGCCCCAGCCGGAAAATTTCGATGGCACCTTGTCCCACCATGTCGCGCCGCCGGCACCGCCTTCGATGACTTCCATGTCATTGAGCCGGAAGGATAGCAGTACCGCCTTTTTCAGCCACTGATGAACTGTCCACGCACCGTCTGGCCCGCGAGAGGCAACGCGCGCCTGGCCGCTGTCGAGCAGGTTCAGCGACGTATCCACTGCGTCGCGAATTTCACCCTTGGTCCCAGTCGTCACCGTATCGCGATTGTCGAAGGCGGCTTCGATGACCTTTTCAAGTGCGTTCAGATCCGTGGCGTTCATGAGAGTTCCTTAAACTTCGTTGTCTATCGTTGCAGCCCTGTTCGCGGTGGGGCTGTCGGAAACTGGCGATTTGCTCTACCCCATTCCCCAAGGGATGAAAACACACCCCGCATGTTTCAAGGTCGTTTAGATCTTTGCGGGCGTCACAAAAAACTCAAGGCGGAGCCCTTTGCTCCGCGGGAAGGCATGACTGGAATGGCAGATAAAAAAAACAGGCAGCACAGAAAAGATGGTGCCTGGGATCCCCTGAAGCGCAGTTCGACCGATCGACGCGAGGCAGAAGGCGTTCCGCAGACACCGCAATCGGCCTCTCCCACCTATCGTCTTGCTTATGCGGATAACGATTTTCTCTGCCGCGAGGAATTACGTCCCATCCGCTTGCAGTTGGAACTCCTGAAGCCGGAAATGATTTTGTCTGAAAGCGGCATCAAGTCGACTGTCGTGATGTTTGGCGGTGCTCGTATTCCAGCCCCGGGGCAGGACGCCTGGGCAGCACGCAATGAGGTGCAGAAGGCAAACCTTGAGGCAGCGTCTGTCTACTATGAGGAGGCGCGGAAATTCGCACGGATCTGTGCCACCCACGCAGCGAGATATGATCATCAGGAATATGTTGTCGTCACCGGTGGCGGTCCAGGCGTGATGGAGGCCGGCAATCGCGGAGCAGCGGAAATCGGTGCGCCCACCATTGGTCTCAATATCGTCCTGCCGCACGAACAGGCGCCCAACATATATGTGACTCCGGAGCTCAGCTTCAATTTTCACTATTTTGCCATCCGCAAGATGCATTTTCTCATGCGGGCAAAAGCAATCACCATCTTCCCCGGTGGATTTGGAACGCTGGACGAGTTCTTTGAATCGGCGACGCTCATCCAGACCAAGCGCATGGCGCCCATCCCGCTAATCCTGTTCGGCGAAGCCTTCTGGCGCAAGATCGTCAATTTTGAGGCTTTGGCGGATTTCGGCACCATCGCACCGGAGGATCTCGACCTCTTGCATTTTGTCGAGACCGCGGAAGATGCCTGGAAGATTATTGCCGATTACTATCAGATCGACGAATGAAAAAGCCGCCTGCGCTAGCGCAGGCGGCTTGTCACTATCAATTGAGACCGGGTTCAGGTCATTCAGAATGGATGCTTGGGCATATCGCCGGCGGAGATCACGCCGTCCTTGTTGCGGTCCATGCGGGTGAACATCTTGTCGGTCATAGCGAGGAACTCGTCCTTGCTGATCTGGCCACTCTCATCGGTATCGGCAATCCGGAGCATCATACCCGCCCCATGATGCTTGCGACCCATGTGGTCGCCGCGATCATTGGCGTTCCAGCGGTGCGGGCGCCAACCGTCGGGGCCATCACCTTCTGCCATGCGGTATCCTTCTTTGCCACCATGGTCGTCACGACGCCATTTGCCTTTACCGTCGCGCGGACCATCGGCACGCATGTCCTCGGGGGGGCCGCCCTGTGGGCCATTGCCCATCATGTCGCCGCCTTCGGCAAGTTCCTCGCCGGGAGGTCCGCCGTCGGGGCCAGGCTTGTCCTTGGACGCTTCTTCGCGCATGTCCTTGCGAGCGTCGTGCCATTCGTTCATCTTGGCTTCGCGATGTTTGCGCAATTCGCCGGGTGTCAGAACGCCGTCATTGTCGACGTCGATTTCAGTAAATCGCTTTTCCGCACCGGCTGTCGCTTCGTCCTTGGAAATCTGGCCGTTCGTATCTGTATCGAACTGTTGAAGCATGCGGACAAACATGCGTTCAGGTCCGCCATGTGGCCCGTGCGGCTGCTGAGCCATGCTGGCAACTGCCGAGGCTCCGAGCATCAGCGACGCAATCGAGGTGATGATCATGGCTTTGCGGGTCATGTTGTTTCCTTCCACTTGTGTGTATGGAAGAAACTTACGACGCCGTCTGTGCAGTCCCTACTTAAACATCGGTAAGGCAGATGAAACTTTCGTAAGCTTTGCCGGGATCAGCCAATCTCGTGCAGAACGTTGTGCAGAAATGTGGTCAGATCGTCGGTCATATAATCCGCATGTCCGGCGTCTGCTGCCTCGTCGGCGCGCTCCCAGGTTTCCAGCACGGCCTCGCCCAGATTGCGTGGCACCAGCAGCACGGTCTTCATGCCCAGAGACTTCGGCACTTCCAGATTACGTGGCAGATCCTCGAACATGGCAGCATTCGCCGTGCCGACCCGATTGAGACTGAGAAACTTGTCATAGGTCTCGCCTGCGGGCTTGGGTACATAGTCGGCGGCGACAATGTCGAAGATGTCATCGAAGTGATCGAGAATGCCCAGGGCCCGGGCGGCTGCCTCTGCATGCTTGACCGTGCCGTTGGTGAAGATGAATTTGCGACCGGGGAGAGATCTGATTGCCGATCCCAGATGTTCGTCAGGCAAAAGCGCTGAATAGTCGATGGCGTGGGCCCGCTCCAGAAAATCGTTCGGGTTAATGCCGTGATGGAGCATCAAGCCGGCAAGTGTTGTCCCGTGATCTCGGTAATATTGCTTCTGAATCGTGCGTGCGGCGTCCGGCTCGAGCTGCAAAAGCTCCGCAACAAAAGCCGTCATGTTGCGATCGATCTGCGCGAACAGGTTGATGTGATGGGGGTAAAGCGTGTTGTCGAGGTCAAAGACCCAGTCACGGATATGGGAGAAATCTGATTTTACGGGAAAGCTTGCTGGTTTTTTCATGCAGCCCTTATGGCAGAACTGTTGCTGGAAGAAAATCACCCGCAGACAGAAGCACTCGGCGAAAAGGTGCTTGGTGGAATAGCATTTGGCTGGCGCAATAATGGTGCTATATCGCGAGTCATGGTTCCCTCAGACGACGCATGTCCGGCCCATCTCCACGCGGTCATCCTTCAGGATCGAAAGCGCCTGCCGGCTCGGTTCTTTGCGCGCGTCTGCAATCAGACGGCAAGTCAGGCAGTCTAGCGCCAGACAAGGGTTCATATGCGCAGCCCTGCGCATTCATCTCATCGCAACTGATATTGTCTACGTGAACGGCTTCCGGTCACTAACCTGTCCATATCGCAATGCCCTCGAAGGGAACTCCCATGGAACTATGGGCAATCATCACTTTTTTCAGCGCCTTTCTCCAGAACATGCGCTCTGCATCGCAAAAGCATCTGAAGGGCCGCATGGGCTCGACCGGCGCCACCTTCGTCCGCTTCGGCTACGGTCTCCCTTTCGCTTTTTTCTATCTGGCCCTGCTGCATATCGGTCTGGGCCGACCTCTGCCGGTCGCCAACGGCATGTTTGCCGTATGGGCAGTCATCGGCGGGTTTGCCCAGATTGCCGCCACTTTCCTGCTTGTCTACCTTTTCTCGTTCCGCAACTTCGCCGTCGGGACGGCCTATTCCAGAACGGAGCCCGCTCAGGCGGCTATTCTGGCCCTTATCCTTTTCGGGGAGGGCATTTCATGGTCGGTCGTTCTGGCGATTGCCATCTCTGTGGTCGGCGTCATGCTGATTTCTGTCGCCCGTACCCAAATCACGCCTCGGTCCCTCATCACATCCGTCACCAGCCGCACCGCGCAGATTGGCCTGATGTCGGGGCTGCTGTTCGGCATTTCGGGTATATCCTATCGCCAGGCGTCCCTTGCTCTGGCACCCAGCCTGCCGACACCCGATGCGGTTATGCAGGCAAGCTTCACGCTCGCAGTCGTTATCGTTATTCAAACGGTTGTGATGCTGGCGTGGATGGTCTGGCGCGACCGGGATGAGTTGAAGCGTGTGCGCCAGGCCTGGAAAATTGCAACCCTTGTCGGCGTCGTCGGCGCCACAGCCTCCTTCGGCTGGTTCACTGCGATGACCCTTCAGCAGGTTGCTGTGGTCAAGGCCCTGGCTCAGGTGGAAATGCTCTTCACCTTTGCCTCATCAGTCTTCGTATTCAAGGAGAAGATCACGCCGTTGGAACTGGCGGGCTGCCTCTTGATCGTGGCGGGTATTCTGGCGCTTCTGCTGCTTTGACCTTGCGAGTCTGATTGCGATGCCTTCGATATCTGCCTATCGTTGAGGTCCACTCCATACTCAGATTTCGGGTTCGCACGTGTTTTATTCGCAGTGGTTTCCTTCGCCAGTTGGCGATCTTGTGGCCGTCGCAGATGACACCCATCTGCTGGTGCTCGGTTTCGGCGACCACAAGTCTGCCAAGCCGGCGGCCCTCATTCAAGGCCTGGGTACGCCTGTATCTCCTGATGGCAACGCGCTGACCGAACAGATTGGACGCGAACTGGACGACTATTTCCACGGCAAGTCAGCGGTATTTGCGACGCCGCTCAAGCCACAGGGAAGCCAGTTCGAGCTTGCCGTCTGGAACGAATTGTTGAAAGTGCCGCTCGCCGAAACCTGTTCCTATGGCGATATCGCGCGCAATGTCGGTGGTCTGGAAGCGGTTCGCGCTGTGGGCAAGGCCAATGGGGCAAATCCCATCGCAATCGTGATCCCTTGCCATCGCTGTATCGGGGCCGATGGTTCACTCACCGGGTATGGAGGCGGCCTCTGGCGCAAGAAATGGTTACTCCGCCATGAGGGAGAGATGAAGCCGGTGGGTCTGTTCGCGCTTTGATCGTGGCGGCGGTTTGAACGGTTTGTGTCACTGCACCCAAAATTGTCTCTTGCAAATCGTTCGGATATCAAGCGTCTAAACCGGAAGGGCGACCTTGAAAGAGCACTCTACTGCGCCATCTCGCAGTCTGATTGTCGCGGTTGACCGCACAAGAGCACACTTGTCGAGGAAAACATGAACTCAGAGACGAAGACAGGTCCGGCAGGTGATGAGCCTGAAGCCTATCCAACACGTTGGCTGGCGCTCGTCGTGATGATGGCGGCCAACTTCATGAATTTGCTGGACGTTACCATCGTCAACGTTGCGTTACCCAGCCTGCAGGGTGACCTGGGGGCAGATTCAAGCCAGATCGAGTGGGTGGTCGCCGGTTACGTCCTCGTGTTTGCGCTCGGGCTTTTGCCTTTAGGCCGGTGGGGCGATGTCAAAGGCAAGAAGCGCGCTCTTTTGCTGGGCATATCCTTCTTCACCCTGGCCTCGGCACTGTGCGGCATAGCTGCGAACATCGAAATCCTTGTCCTTTCGCGCTTCATCCAGGGTGCTGCGGCGGCTCTGATGACACCGCAGGTGCTGGCAATCGCGCAAGTCATGTTCCCTCCGAAGGAAAGAGCGGCAGCTTTTTCGCTGTTTGGATTGAGTGCGGGCCTCGCCTCTGTGTCGGGGCCAATCATCGGCGGATGGCTGATCGGCATGAATTTCTTTGATCTTGGCTGGCGGCCAATTTTCCTTATCAACATTCCCATCGGCATTATGGCGGTAATACTCGGGGCGCGCCTGATCCCCGCCATTCCTGCAAAGCCGGGACAAAGAAACGACTTTGTCGGCATTGCCATCGCCGCTTCGGGTATTTTCTGCATTATCTTCCCTCTGGTCGAGGGACGGGGTTTCGGCTGGCCCGCATGGTGCTTCGTCATGGTCGCTGCGGCACTTCCGTTGTTCTTCGCGTTCTACCAATGGGAATGCCGTCAAAATGCACGGGGAGGGCCAGAGCTCCTGCCTGTCAGCCTGATGCGCAATTCGACCTATGTCGTCGGTGCGCTGATGACGGCGATCTTCTTTTCCTCCCTGCCGGGCTTTTTCCTCATCTTCGCAATGTTCTTGCAGTCTGGTTTCGGCTTGACGCCTTTGCAGTCGGGCCTGACGACAATGCCTTTTTCGGTTGGCGTCTTTTTCGCCTCGATCATTTCCGGCCGCATCGGCAATATTGCGCCGCGCACGAGAATAGCCATTGGCGTAGTCATGGTATTTGTCGGCATGTTGGCGCTACGCTTTGTGGTTCAGGACTTCTCCGACAGCATTGAACGCACCCACATGCTGCCATTCCTGCTGCTCGCAGGTCTGGGATTGGGGATTGCGATTGCGCCCATGTTCCAACTCGTTCTGGCGGGCGTTCCGCCTCATGATGCGGGATCAGGATCCGGAGCTCTTCAGGCAATCCAGCAAATGGGCTCGGTATTCGGCATCGCCATTGTCAGCCAAATCTTCTTTTCGCATCTGGAAGGTGCGTTGGGCAGCGGAATAGCCCAGCACGCGGCTTACATCGACAGCTTTTCCCTCGGACTGATCTATAATTTTGCCGCCTATACGCTCGTTCTGATCGCGGTTCTTCTGCTGAAACAGAAACATCCAGTTGATGCCGTAGCGGTACCCGTGGTTCACGACTAGCACCAAAGAAAATGGCCCCGCCGGTTTCCGGCAGGGCCATTTTGCTAATATGGGGGATGTGGTTCGACCTTAAGGAACGATCAGCGTACCGGCGCCACCTTCGGTAAAGATCTCCAGCAACACGGCATGGGAAACCTTGCCGTTAAGGATGACCACGCCCTGGACGCCGGACTGGATCGCGTCGATGCAGGTTTCGACCTTGGGGATCATGCCCCCGGAAATCGTGCCGTCCTTGATCAGCGCACGGGCTTGCGTCACCGAGAGTTCCTTGATCAGCTCACCGTTCTTGTCGAGAACGCCGGGAACGTCGGTGAGAAACAGCAGGCGCGTTGCGCGCAGGGAACCTGCAATCGCACCGGCAAACGTATCCGCATTGATATTGTAGGTATGACCGTCGCGACCAGGTGCGACCGGTGCGATGACCGGGATCATTTCCGACTTGGCCAACAGGTCCAGAAGCGTGCGGTCCACTTCGACCACCTCGCCGACAAATCCCAGGTCCAGCACACGCTCGATATTGGAATCGGGATCGACCACGGTCTTCTTGGCCTTCTCGGCAAAGACCATATTGCCGTCCTTGCCGCACAGACCGATGGCCCATTCACCGGTCTGGTTGATCAGCGCCACGATTTCCTTGTTGATCGAACCCGCCAGAACCATTTCGACGATCTCGACGGTCTTCTGATCTGTCACGCGCAGACCGCCTTCGAATTTTGATTCGATGCCCATCTTGCTCAGCATGGCGCCGATTTGCGGTCCGCCGCCATGCACCACGATGGGGTTCACGCCGGACTGCTTCAACAGCGCCACATCTTCGGCAAAGGCCTTGCCAAGTTCGGGGTTTCCCATGGCGTGCCCGCCATATTTCACAACGATGGTCTTGTTTTCGTAGCGCTGCATGAACGGTAGCGCCTGAGCAAGCAGTCTTGCCTGCGTTTCGCTTTCGGAAGCGGTCATGAATTACCCCTTGTATTGGCTCGCGGCGTTTTAGCGCAACTCGGCCCGCGAGGGAATAAACTTGATTAAATACAGATTGTGCTAATGATCTGCCCGAGGTTCTTGAGCGTAGTGAACTTTGGGAACGCAATCGGATCTGTCATCAGGAATGCCGGTTGGAGGAAGGGATCTGAAGCTCATGCCTGGCGAAAGCATCGACAATCTGCTCGGACGAACCGCGCTGAGGGACAGAAACGCGTTCGAAACGCTTTATCACGAGACCAGCCCGAAACTTTTCGGCATCTGCATTCGTATATTAAAGAACAGGCACGAAGCGGAAGATGCGCTTCAGGAAGTTTTTGTAAAGATCTGGCGGCGAGCCGAAAGCTTCGCCGCTTCCGGAACCAGCCCCATGGCCTGGCTTGCCGCAATCGCGCGCTATCACTGCATAGACCGTTTGCGTGTTCGCCAGCCCGAGGGAGCGACCATTGAAGAGGCCGAGGAACTGCCGACATTGGACCGGGATCCTGAGCAGAATGCGGTGTTGAGAAGTGAAGGCGTGCGCATTGACAGCTGTCTTCAAGAGTTGGAGTCTGACAGGGCTCAGGCGGTCCACCGCGCCTATGTCGAAGGAGTAAGTTATCAGGAGCTTGCAGAAGGCTTCGGTGTGCCGTTGAATACGATGCGAACCTGGCTTCGCCGCAGCCTTTTGAAGTTGAGAGAGTGCATGGAGAGATGACCACTCCGGATCAAAGCAAGGGAGAACGCTCCCGCGACGAAGTCCTAGCCGGCGAATATGTGCTTGGCGTGCTTGCGACGACGCAGCGCCGCGAAGTCGAAGAGCGCATGCGCAATGATCGCCGCTTTGCCGATATCGTCTTCCGTTGGGAAGAAAACCTCTCTCGCTTCAATGACGACTATGAAGAGCATGCAGCACCCGAGTTCGTATTTGAGCGGATTGAGGAACGGCTTTTCGGTAAGGGCGACGAAAACCGCGCCATGTCGGGCGGGGTCTTCTCCATCTGGCAGTCACTCGTCTTCTGGCGCGGAGTATCGTTCTCCGCGCTCTTCATGTTGGCCGGACTTGCCGGATTCGAAATTGCAGATCGCCTGCGACCCGGCGCGACACCGCTGATTGCCGAGATGAGCGGTGAAGACAACGCCATCAGCCTGGTTGCGCGCTATGACGATTTGACCGGAACCCTGAAAGTGACGCCAGTGGCCGCCGGGCCTGCGGAACCGAAATCGCTTGAGCTCTGGTTGATAGAAGGCAATGACGCACCGCGTTCCCTAGGCGTTCTGCCGCAGTCCGGTGAAGGCGAGATCATCGTCCCGCCAAGTCTCAAGAAGCAGCTCAAGGCCGGCGTGACTCTTGCTGTCAGTGTGGAGCCCCTGGGCGGATCTCCAACCGGACAGGCAACCGGTCCGGTCATTGCCGTGGGCGCAGCCCATTTATGATGCAGCCGACTATCTGCCTGGCTCAGGTGCACGATGATAGGTCTGCCTTCAGATAAAGCCTAATGATATTAAAGGTTTAAGTTTAGAAGAGAAATTTTCTGCTTGTCGCTGAAACTTGTTTCTCTGTCGTCTCGTCACTGCTCATGATCCCGCTAAGGAGATCGAGAGGTTACGGGGCAGCCCGGCAAAATGCCAAGGCGCGGCCCCGGACATAACGTGAGGAGAACTATTATGATCAAGTCCACACTCCGTCTGCTTGCCCTTGCCACCGTCCTCGGCGTCGGCTCCGTTGCCGCCCATGCTGAAAACCCGATGGTTGGCGGTGCAGCGATGTATGAGAATAAGAATATCGTCGAGAACGCAGTCAATTCCAAGGACCACACAACACTGGTCGCTGCAGTCAAGGCAGCCGGTCTTGTTGAAACACTGCAGGGCCCTGGCCCATTCACAGTATTCGCCCCGACCAATGAAGCATTTGATGCCCTGCCAGCCGGGACGGTCGAGACCCTGTTGAAGCCAGAAAACAAGGATCAGCTCACAAAGATCCTGACCTGCCATGTCGTTGCCGCTGACGCCATGTCGCCTGCGATCGGCAAGATGATCGCCGATGACGGCGGCACCCATGCCGTCAAGACTGTGGGTGGCTGCGTGCTTCAGGCCAAGATGGACGGCGACAAGCTGACGCTGACAGATGAAACCGGCGGCGTTGCCACCGTGACCATCGCTGACGTCAAGCAGTCGAACGGCGTCATCCATGTCATCGACAAGGTGCTGCTGCCAAAGATGTAAGATAGTTTACGGCCGGTTCAATTGCCCGGCCGCTAACTTGGCGTCATCTCAGGCGCCGGGATCGATGGCCTTGAGGATCGCTTCGCGCAGCTCCTCGAGGCCATTTCCTTTTTCGGATGAGGTGTGGAGCACTCCGGGGAAGGCCGCAGGCCGCTTGCGGATTTTCTCTGCCGTCTCGCTCAGCAGGCGGCCGATACCGGCCTCCTTGATCTTGTCGGTCTTGGTCAGCACGATCTGGTAAGATACCGCGGCCTTGTCGAGCAGATCGAGTACCTCGTCATCATTCGGCTTGATGCCATGGCGCGAGTCGATCAGCACATAGACGCGCTTCAGCGTTGAACGCCCCCTCAAATAATCGAATACCAGCTTGGTCCAGGCATCCACATTCTCCTTGGGTGCCTTTGCGTAGCCATAGCCGGGCATATCCACCAAGGCCATCGGGGGCAGGTCGCCGCCTTCACCCGTATAGCCGTCAGGAACGAAGTAATTCAGTTCCTGGGTTCGTCCGGGCGTATTGGATGTACGAGCAAGGCCCTTGTGCCCGACCAGCGCATTGATCAGCGACGACTTGCCTACATTGGAGCGTCCTGCGAATGCCACCTCTGCTGGTCCTTCCGGCGGCAGGAATTTCATCGCCGGCACGCCGCGGATGAAGATCCACGGAAGTCCGAAAATTTGCGGTTCACCGGCTGGCTTGGTTGGCGTCATCTTGGTGTCTCTTTGCTGTCTTGCGCCGGACTTCCGGGTTTTTGCCGTCCGTGTCAAGGCCATGGGGTCATCCAGGCCTGACAACAGTGGAATCTAACCGTAACGAAAAAGCCCCGGAACAAGGTCCGGGGCTGGTTCGCTATTTGGTTTCTGCGGGCTTCTTTCGTCGGAACAGCCCCTTGAGATTGTCGAACAGTTCAACCTTGACGCCATGGCGCTTCATGATGATCGACTGCTGCATAATCGACAGAGTATTGTTCCAGGCCCAGTAAATCACCAGACCAGCCGGGAAGCTTGCCAGCATGAAGGTGAACAGAACCGGCATCCAGGTAAACAACATGGCCTGTGTTGGATCGGGCGGCGTCGGGTTCATGCGCATCTGCAGGAACATTGTAACGCCCATGATGATCGGCCAGATGCCGAGGTGCAGGAAGGCCGGGCCGTCGAAAGGTAGCAGGCCGAACAGGTTGACGATTGTCGTCGGATCCGGCGCAGAAAGGTCCCTGATCCAGCCGAAGAAAGGCGCGTGTCGCATTTCAATGGTGATGTAGATGACCTTGTAGAGGGAGAAGAACACCGGGATTTGCAGAACGACCGGCCAGCAACCCGCAACCGGATTGATCTTCTCGGTTTTGTACAGCTCCATCATGGCCTTTTGCAGGGCCATCTTGTCATCGCCGAACTTTTCTTTCAGTTCCGCCATTTTCGGCTGAACGCGCTTCATGTTCGCCATCGAAGCATATTGCTTGCTGGCAAGCGGGAAGAACAGGCCCTTCACGACAATGGTGGTCAGCAGGATCGCAACGCCGAAGTTGCCGATATGACGGAAGAAGAAATCCATCAGCATGAACATCGGCTTGGTGAAGAAGTAGAACCAGCCCCAGTCGATCAGCAGGTCGAAGCGCGGAACGGAGTAGTTGGTGATCGTCTCGGACTTGCCACCAAGCACGCTGGCGAAGAGCTTGCCGAACCACGAGTCGTCACGAGCATAGCCGTCAACGACCGGGACTTCCTTGGCACCGGCAAAGACTAGCGTCTTCAGCGTCGTCGATTGCCCCGGAGCAATGGCGACCGCGTCATTCTTGTAGTCGGCCTGGAAGCGCGGCTTTCCGTCGGTGAAATGCGAGAAGCGCGAATCATAGGCAACGCCCTGTGGCGGCACCAGAGCAGATGCCCAGTACTTGTCTGTAATGCCGAGCCAGCCGCCGGTCGCCTTGGCATTGGTCATCGATTCTTTTTCGATGGCGCTGTATTTTTCTTCCGTCAGACCATTATTGCTGCCCAGAACGCCCAGGAAGCCTTCGTGGATGACGTATACCGATGGGGTGAGCGGCTTGTTGTATCGCGTGATGCGGCCGTAAGGCGCAACATTGGCAGCGGCGGTCCCGCTATTGGAAATCGTATCCTCGACCGTGAACATGTAATGATCATCGATGGAGATCTTGCGGCTGAATGTCAGACCCGCATCATTCGTGTAGGTCAGCGTGACCGGCGTTTCCTGGGTGAGCTTTGCTCCCTCAGGTGCGGCCCAGACCGTAGCCGGCCCCGGAGCGCTTCCGGCGCCTTCACCAGCAATATAACCGAGTTCAGCAAAATAGCCGTCGGCAGTATCCGAAGGGTTGAACAGCGTGATCAGCGGGCTGCTTTTGTCGACTGTCTCGTGATATTCTTTCAGCTTAAGGTCGTCGAGGCGTGCGCCGGTCAGATTAATCGAACCGATGACGGCGGGTGTTTCGATCTCAACGCGGGCTGACTTCGCGATCGCGTCGTCACGGCTCATTTCCTGGCTGCCCTGCGCGCCGGCCGGCAATGCGCCCTGGACGCTGCCAGCAGGGGCGGTTGGATCCGCAGCTGGCTTGTCTTTGGCTGCGGCCAGTTCCGTCTGCTGCGCGGCTTCAGTGGCCTTCCGCTGCGCTTCGATGCGCGGGTTCATATAGAGAAATTGCCAAGCCAGAACGATGAGCACGGAAAGGCCGATCGCGATCATATAATTGCGTTTGTTATCCATCATACTTTCCTGGAAGGGGGCGCGTTGGACCGCCCTTTTTTCGGTCTGGCTTCTATACGCTCGGTCAGAAGACTTGATAGCTGCGCAAATGGCGCGCTCAGAATGTCTCGCCGGGCGACAATCACATAGTCAAGTCCGGGCTGCATTGCAAACCCTGCTGACAAGCGAACAGCCTCTTTCAAACGCCGGCGCATTCTGTTGCGCTCGACGGCATTGCCATGCTTCTTGGTGACGGTAAAGCCGACGCGTGGCGCGGTGTGCGGTTCTCCACGGTCGAGAACTTCCATAAGGAAGAGTGGTCCTCGCCGTTTTTCGCCTGCGCGAACGGCAAGAAACTGCGGTCGGCTTTTCAGCCGCCCGACAGTTTTTTCGGATGTCTCAGACGTCATGCGCCCGGCTTTCGTAGCGGGCACATCGGGCCTTAGGCCGAAAGACGCTTGCGACCGCGTGCGCGGCGAGCTGTGATGACCTTGCGGCCACCCTTGGTTGCCATGCGTGCACGAAAGCCGTGACGGCGCTTGCGGACAAGCTTGGACGGTTGATAAGTACGCTTCATTTTTTTAATACCGCGGTGTGCGGCCCTTCTTGAAGTTGCATTGCTGCAAGAGCGTGGGTTGCTTGTTCAATCGGCGGTCGGCACGGCAAAAGCCGGCACAGTGGCCGAATGTGCGCGGCTTATACGGATTGAGGCCTCTGGAGTCAATCGGCAAGGCGGTGCGAATGTGCCACAGGAACCCTGTATAGCCGGGCAATTGGAAATTATGTGGCGATACACTAAACTACGCCCTCAATTTGCCGTGAGTGCATGGCAGCCGAACGATATGATGGTGAACATTGATATGGAGCTGGGAGACTGCGATGCGTGACCACGAGCGCAACGGCGCGATCGCAAACGATGATCTTCCCGGCGGACAACCGAATTGGCTGAAAGGCCTTTCAGCAAAATTGCTGTGGCTGACCGTTGTCTTTGTCATGTTGGCGGAAGTCCTGTTCTTCCTGCCCTCTGTCGCCAACATGCGTCTTATGTGGCTGCATGACCGTCTGAATACGGCTGGCGCGGCAGGGGTCGTGATTGACGGCTTGCAGCCGCTGGAATTGCCCCGCAAGGTGCAGGATGATGCATTGATGGCGACCGGCACCAAAGCCATTGCACTGCGCACCGATGGCGCCTCCAAACTTTTGGCCATGGAGAATATGCCGCCTCAGGTGGATGCCAGCTACGATTTGACCGATGTTCCGCTTCTGGATTCCATGCGCGATGCGCTTGAAACGCTTCTGATTGGCGGAAATCGCATATTGCGCGTCTACGGTCCCGTCGGCGAGGGTGACGTCGAGGTCGAGCTCGTTCTGGAAGAGCGAAGCCTGCGCGATGCGATGCTTGTCTTTGCACGCCGCATCATTCTCATCTCTCTGGTCATTTCCATCATAACCGCCTTGCTCATCTATCTTGCAATCAACCGTATGCTGATCAGGCCGATGCGCAAACTGACGCGTAGCATGCAGACCTTTGCCGAAAACCCTGATGATCCGGCCAGCATCTTGAAGCCGGCGCGCGGCGGCGACGAACTGGCATTTGCCGGCCGCCATCTGGCCTCCATGCAGGAGCAATTGCAGCGCACGCTCAAACAGCAGAAGAACCTGGCGGATCTCGGCCTCGCCGTCTCCAAGATCAATCACGACATGCGCAACATTCTGGCATCTGCCCAATTGATGTCCGACCGTCTGGTGGATGTTGAAGACCCGATGGTGAAGTCCTTCGCGCCCAAGCTTCTGAGAACCATCGACCGCGCGGTCGGTTACACCAGCGAAGTACTCGCCTATGGTCAGGCGACCGAGGCGGAGCCCCGGCGGCGCTTGTTTCCTCTGGTCAGTCTCACCCAGGAGGTGCGCGATATTCTGGCGGTCGATCCGGAGAGCGGTGTCGAGATTGTTGAAACCGTCGCCCACGACATCGAAGTGGATGCCGACAGCGAACAACTCTTCCGCATCGTCCACAATATCTGCCGCAATGCGGTACAGGCGCTGGTCAATTTTGCGCCCGGCCAGTTGGACGTCACGCGACGCATGACGATCTCTGCGCGGCGAATCGGCAGCGTGGTCTCGATCACCGTTGACGATAATGGTCCTGGAATGCCGCCGAAGGCACGCGAAAACCTGTTTGCAGCGTTTCGAGGATCGGCCCGGTCTGGCGGAACTGGTCTGGGGCTGGCGATTGCCCGCGAACTGGTGCTTGCCCATGGCGGTACGATCGCTTTGGTGGAAAAACCCGGACCCGGCACCATGTTTCGCATCGAAATTCCGGATCGGCCGGTCGTACTGGACGATTGGCGTTTTCGCGCCTGAGCGGAAAATAGCCTTTGAATGCAAATGCGGAATCGGATTTCCGATGCGCATCGTCGATTTTTTTTGAATTTCACTTGCATTCAACTCTGTGACGCTTTAGAGGATCGCCACGCCGCCGGAAATGACCGGCTCGGCACGCACCCGTAGCTCAGCTGGATAGAGCACCAGACTACGAATCTGGGGGTCAGGAGTTCGAATCTCTTCGGGTGCGCCATCTCTTTTTTCCAAACCAGAAAAATGACAGCTGTGTTAAGGCGCGCGCCCGACCTTCGCATCTTATCGACAAGGCGCTTGCACGGTGAAGATTGGCGCGACACGGGCACCAGGCCTGTGGGGTGATTCTGACTTGATAAAACAGGCTACAAATCGCGGCGCCCCGTGAGTCAGGGCGCGCAGAAGGATTTGTAGAGCACTTCAATCACATTGCGTGCCGGCTCGCTCTCTATCCGGTACCAGATTGTCTGGCCATCGCGGCGGCCCGCGATAATGCGGTCCCGGCGCAGCAGCGAGAGGTGTTGCGACACAGTCGAATCACGAATGCCGAGAAATTCAGCCAATTGGCCGACAGATCTCTCGCTTTCGATGAGCTGACACAAGATGAGGAGACGGTGGCGGTTGGCGAGTGCCTTCAGGAGCTCGCTCGCGTCGTCTGCCGCGACTTGCATGGAATCTGGATTGACGTTCATTGATACGAATATGCGTTGATTTGAAGTTCTGGTCAACTGCATGTCAATGACGGACGGATAGGTCGAAGGTACCAGAGGGAGAAATCAGCCTGCAAAAAGGATATCCATGCTCAGCAGTGCTTGCCAACAGGCACCACGTCAACAATTTGCGCTCAGCCGGGGGGCCCGAATCGTCTCGCAAGGCTGTGCAGCAACCGCAGCGACCTATATGCTGGTCGCTGAATATTGGCATAAAGAGCGACCACTGCTGGGCACCTGCGCCGAATGCAGCGAAAGAAATTGAAATGCGTTTCGCGTCCAATCTAGTCTTCTTGTCCGTGATGAGCCTGGCTGTGTGCGCCTGCGGCGGTCGCCCCGTTGGCGTCATGGAGCCCCTTGGAAGCTCGGTCGAGGGAACGTCCAAGGTCCACCTGATTGCGGCAACCACGCGAGCACCGGCTGACGACAAGGCAATCCTCTTCTCAGGCGAACGCGGAAGCGGCCTGATGGCCGACGCAATCACGGTCTCCATTCCGCCAGATGCCAACCGCAAGATCGGCGAAGTCCAGTGGCCAAAGAAATTGCCGCCCGATCCGCAAAAGGAATTCGCGACCCTTTCTGTCAAAACGATGACATCTGAAGCCGATGCCAAAGCCTGGTATCGGCAGAATTCCACCGATACCCGTCGCGTTCTGGTGTTCGTCCATGGTTTCAACAACCGCTATGAAGATGCAGTCTATCGCTTCGCCCAGATCATTCATGACAGTCGTTTCGATGCAGCCCCCGTCCTTTTCACATGGCCCTCGCGTGCCAGCATTTTCGACTACAATTATGACAAGGAAAGCACCAATTACTCGCGCGACGCGCTGGAGGACCTGTTGCGCCAGATCGTTGAGGACAAGTCGGTGAGCGATGTCACAGTCATGGCCCATTCGATGGGAACCTGGCTTGCTGTCGAAGCTTTGCGGCAGATGGCCATCCGCGACGGCTCGCTGTCGCGCAAGCTCTCCAATGTGATCCTCGCCGCGCCGGATCTCGATGTCGACGTTTTCGGGCAGCAATATGCGGCAATGGCGGCGGCAAAATATGTGCCTCATTTCACGCTATTCGTATCCCGCGACGATCGGGCCCTCACGCTCTCCCGGCGCATTTCCGGCAACATTGACCGCCTGGGTCAGATCGATCCGAGCCAGGAGCCTTACCGCAGCCAGCTTGAAAATGCCGGCATTACGGTTCTCGATCTGACAAAGTTGAAATCAGGCGATCGGTTGAACCACGGCAAATTCGCAGAAAGTCCGGAAGTGGTGCGGTTGATTGGCGACCGCCTGATTGCCGGCCAGACAGTAACCGATAGCCAGGTTGGCTTGGGGGATGCCATTGGGGCGGTGACGATTGGAGCTGCCAGCACGGTTGGACAGGCCGCCAGCACCGTCATCAGCACGCCCATCATCATTTTCGACCCTACCACCCGCCGCAATTATGGCCGCCAGTGGGAGAGGCTTGGTGACAGCACAGCGGGCACAATTGGTTCCGTCGGTGACGGCTTGAGCGCCACCGCACAAAAATAGGCGGATCACGACTGCATTTGACAACAAATGCATTGGGCAATGGACGCTGCTCCTATATCAAAAGTGACAGCGAGACACCCTTGCCGGCACGTGATTGCAAATCCTGTAAACGCGCCTCTGCCAGGCTGTCGGGATGCGCAGCAAATGCAAACGGGAAAGTGCAATATGCGTTGGAAACGGACCATTCAGCTCCTTGATGTTCATTGTGAAGGTGAGATCGGCAAAGTGGCGATCGGCGGCGTGCCAAAAATTCCAGGCGCAACCGTTGCCGCGCAGCTTCACTGGCTGAATACCGACCCCAAGGGACAAGAACTCAGGCGCTTTCTGGTGCTTGAACCGCGGGGTGCGCCGATCGGATCTGTAAACCTGCTCTTGCCGCCGAAACATCCAGACGCTGATGCCGCCTTCATCATCCTGCAGCCAGACCAGGCGCATGCCAGCTCCGGCTCCAATTCGATCTGCGTAACCACGGCATTGTTGGAAAGTGGCAGCGTCGAGATGCGGGAGCCGGAAACGGAGGTGGTGCTCGAAACGGCAGCGGGGCTCGTTCGCGCTCTGGCCACCTGCAAGGACGGTCGTTGCGAGCGGGTCAAGCTCACCATGGTGCCATCCTTCGTGCACACCCTGGACCTGGAGCTCGATACACCTGAATGGGGTCGCATCAAGCTCGACATCTGCTATGGCGGCATCTTCTATGCACTGGTGGACGTGTCCCAGATCGGTACGACAATCGACAAGGCCAATGCCCGCCAGCTCGTGGAAGCAGGCATGACATTGAAGACGATGATCAACAGAACGATCCCGGTCGTCCACCCGACCATTCCGGCTATCGAAGGCGTGGCCTATGTCATGTTTCGCGACATAGACCCTGATGGCGCGGTGCGAACCTGCACCACCATGTGGCCTGGTCGAGTGGATCGTTCTCCGTGTGGCACCGGGAACTCGGCCAACCTCGCAACCTTGTATGCGCGCGGAAAGGTGAAAGTCGGCGAGATACTGAAATCCAGATCGATCATTGGCTCGGAATTCGAGGTTGGCATTTCAGGGACCACCGAAATTGCGGGGAAAACGGCAGTGGTACCAACAATTTGCGGCCGAGGCTTTACGTTCGGTTTGCATCAATTGGCCCTGGACCCCTTCGATCCACTCGCTAATGGTTTCGCCCTGACGGATGTCTGGGGACCCTCTGCTGGCGGAATCGGCGACTAGCAATTCACCTTGTCAGTTGACGAGCATGACGGCCTAAAGCGAGCTTTCGACGCTGGGCCGCGTGGCTCAACCATGGCTTCAACCGGGCCATAAGTCAGACATTAATAATACACTAATGACGCGACCGAATTCGACAGTTCGGTAAAATTGCATCTATTTGCTTCAGCCAATCTCAGCCTCCCTTTGATATTGATCGTGCCAAGAAGCATGAAAATCGGGGCTTTCCGTGCTGTCGCCAGTGGTTGCATAGATCAGTCAACCGTCGAGACGATGCGAAGGCCCACTCAACGGAGAGTGGCGATGACGATTTTGATTGTCGAAGATAATGCAACCAATGCAATGATCTTGAAGCGCATTGCGGAAAAGGTGACGGCAGAAGACGTGGTGGTCGAGCCTGATGCTGGCGTCGCTCTCAAACGCTGTCATGGTGAGCAGTTCAGCTTTCTGATTGTGGATCAGATCATGCCCGGCATGTCCGGTGTCCAGTTCATCAAAGCGGTACGCATGATTGGACGCTATGACGACGTGCCAATCGTAATGGTCACAGCCGACCACGAGCCCAAGCTGCGCGACGAAGCGATTGCGGCCGGTGTCAGGGATTTTCTGACGAAGCCCATCGATACAGTGGTCCTGCGCGCTATCCTGTCATCCCACCGGGATTGCGAGGAAACGCTTGTCCGCTCTGCCTGAGTTCAAGCAAGGGATGGTCGCGATGAACAAAATCATAATTGCTGCACTGATATCCGCAACGGTCTGGACGGCGCCATCCCATGCGCTGGACGTCCCCACCGGCGATGTCATTTTGACGGTCAAGGGTGCGGTCGGCGAAACCAATCACGGGTCGCAAGCTGTCTTCGACCGAGAAATGCTGGAGGCTCTCGACGGGCGCGTGGCGAAGATGGAGACGCCTTGGACGACGGGACAGGTGGAGTTTTCAGGTCCCTATCTGCGCGCGGTTCTCAATGCCGCCGGGGCCAAGGGTTCCTACCTCATCATACGCGCTCTCAATGACTATTCGGCGCGAATTCCGATGGCGGACGCGGAAAAGCTGGACACCATTCTGGCCAGTCGGATGTTCGGCAAGGAAATGGTCGTGCGGGACAAGGGGCCTTTGATGTTGGTCTATCCATTTGATCAGGACAAGGCGCTCTACAACGAGAAGTACTTTGCCCGCTCTGTATGGCAGATCAAGGAAATCGAGGTCGCTGAGTGAAAACAATCGCACGAACCAGCGGTGACATCATTCGCAATGCAGGAAAGACCACATTTATCCTGCAAATCCTGTCTGCTGTCCTGTTGTTCGTATTGCTGTTGCTGTTTATCGATATTTCCGGCCGCTTCCGCTATCTGCAGGACGGCATCCGCGAAAACGCGACCTGGTCCGTTTATCAGCTCGATCGCGAAGCGCGCACGCTCAATCACACTCTGGCGACTATCCGACACTTGCCGGAACCAACGCCGGTCGCTCTCAAAGAGCTTTCGACGCGCTACGACATTTTCTACTCGCGCACCAAGCTCGTGCAGGAATCGCGCTTCAGCGATTATTTTGCCAAGGACCCAAGCGTGCAGCGTTTGGTTGTCGAAATCAGAGCGCAGGTCTTGGCGCTTCAGCCCTTCTTCGACGGGATCGCGAATGGGCGCCAACCCAAGGCACAGGCTTTGGCCACCGTTCAGGAAGAGCTTGCACAGGTCAGTGCGCGCACCGAAGAGCTTCTTGTCTATACCAATACCCATTTGAGCGAGGATCGCGCCGAAAACAGGACAATGATACTCGAACTTGAAAAGACCTCGGCGATCATGCTTGCCTTGCTTATGAGTTCGGTGGTGTTCTTGGTCGTGACGCTTCGCCGCCAGTTGAAGTCTGTTCGTGCCGCGGGCCTTACCCTGGAGGAGATGGCCGGCGAACTGACGGTGGCATATGAGGCGGCGGATGCGGGAAACCAGGCAAAATCGCAATTCATGGCGACCATGAGCCATGAAATCCGCACACCGCTCAATGCAATCATCGGCATGTCGGAACTGATGGAATTCTACGATTTGCCGAATGAAGCTGCAGAGAGCGCGAAAACCATTCGCGCATCCGGCGAAGCATTGCTGGATGTTATCAATGAGATTCTCGACTATTCCAAGATTGAGCATGGAAAGCTGGAGCTGGAAGAACGCGCGGTCGACATAGGCAGTCTTGCGGAGGCCGCCGTCAGCATCGTCAGAGCGCGTGCCGATGAGCATGGCAACGCGGTCGTGCTGGACATTCCAGATAGTCTTCACGCAAGTTATGTACGAACAGACCCCACCCGCCTGCGCCAGGTGCTTCTCAATCTGTTGAGCAATGCGGTCAAATTCACCAACAAGGGCACCGTTACATTGCGGGTCAGGGAGTTCTATCGCGGCAGCGACCTGATGCTCCGTTTCGAGGTGGAAGATACGGGTATCGGCATCGATGAGACGGGCCTCGACAAGCTGTTCAAGCCATTTTCACAGGTCGATGCCAGCATCAGCCGTCGATACGGTGGTACCGGCCTTGGCTTGACGATTTGCAAGGAGATCATAGAGAAGCTGGGTGGCGAGCTCGGAGTGAGCAGCACAGTTGGAGTCGGCAGCATTTTCTGGTTCGAGCTGTCGGTCGTCGCGACCGACAGGGAGGCCGTCGGACGCGAAATTATGGCCGGTGAGCGCAGGGCCCAGATACCGCGCCGCAAGATACTTCTCGTGGAAGACAATGCGGTTAACCAGAAAGTTGCGCTGAAATTCCTCGAGCGCCTCGGCCAGGATGTGACAGTCGCGAGCGACGGCGCGGAAGCCGTGGCACTCAGCGAAACGGACGTCTTTGATCTGATCTTTATGGATATGCAAATGCCTGTTCTGGATGGCATTGAAGCAACGCGCCGGATCATCGCTCGAGGTGGACCGTCGAGCAAGGCCGCGATCATTGCCATGACTGCCAACGCCTCCGATGACGATCGCCGTCGCTGTGCCGACGCGGGTATGGTGGCATTCGAGTCCAAGCCCGTGACGATGGATCGCCTCAGAAGCGTGATCGTCACATTCTCAACCGAATTCGGAATGGCAGAAAGATACGTATCTGAGCCATTAAAAGAGGAGAGTGATGCAATAGTTGAGCAGTCATTGGAGCCAGTGCCGCGTTCTCTGGCAGACCTTCCGGAATTTGCAGGCCTCGATGAAATGCGCCAGAACGAACTTGTCGATGCGCTCGGCAAGGACGTCTTCAACGAACTGGTCGAGTCCTTCTTCGCCGATGCCGTGGTCCTGTTGAAGCAACTGGAGCGCGCCCTTGCGTCCAACGATACGGCAACAATCGATCTCGCTTTGCACACGATAAAGGGCGCCGCCATCAATGTCGGCCTGAATGGCATTGCCGGCAAGGCTCATGAACTTCGATCCGTCGAGCCAACGGAATCGGACCTGCGCGAACTGAACGATGAAATTGAAGCGCTCAAATACAAGCTTGTAGCTTGAAAGACACGGAGAAAGTCATGCGTATCCTGGTGGTTGACGATAACAACACCAACCTCAAGCTGCTCACCCGGCTCGTTGCAAAGCTCGACAATTGCGAGGCACTGCCGTTCGATAGCCCGGACGCCGTGCTCTCCGCGCTGCCGGAACTGGATTTCGATGTTGCAATCATCGATTTCCGCTTGCCGGTCTATAATGGCGTCGAGCTCTACACCGAAATTGCGCGCTTCGAGAAATACGCAGACACGCCCGTCATTTTTGTCACCGCAGACACGGACATGACCACCCGTATGGAGGCTCTCAACGCAGGTGCGATCGACTTCCTGACGAAGCCGGTTAATCCGGTTGAGTTTCAGACACGTGTGCAAAATATTGTCAGCCTGACAGAGGCACGTCGTAAGCTGGCCGACCAGTCGGAATGGTTGCGGCGCGAAGTTGATAAGGCAATTTACCAGCTTCGCGAACGCGAGCAGGAGATCATTCACCGATTGACACTCGCTGCCGGTTACAAGGATCCCGGTATGGCGCGTCATACGATGCGCGTTGCTGCCTATTCGGAAGCGATCGCTCGCGAGCTCGGTTTACCTGAAATTCTATGCACGGATATTCGTCTGGCCGCGCCCATGCATGACATCGGCAAGGTCGCAGTACCGGACACCGTGCTGCTCAAACAGGGCAAGTTGACGGAAGCGGAATATCGCCAGATGCAGACACACTCGCAGATCGGTGGAGACATTCTTGCGCGTTCCCATAACTCTCTGCTGGAACTGGCCTCCGAAATTGCCGCCACTCACCATGAGCGTTGGGATGGGCAAGGATATCCCAACAGGCTCGCCGGGTCTGACATACCTTTGGTTGGCCGCATCGTGAGTATTGCCGATAGTTTCGACGCTTTGACCACAGAGCGCCCCTATAAGTCGGCATGGTCCTTTGAGCGCACGGTCGCACATATTATCGGACGAGGCGGTTCGCAGTTCGATCCGGATTGTGTTGCCGCATTTCAGCGGGCACTTCCGCGTTTCCAGGACATTATGGAAGAGGATCGTCAGGAGCGATTGCGTGAAATGGCAGCCGGCGAAGCCCGGATTGCCACCGAAAAAGTCGCCTGATCTGCCTTCGGCAGTTTGCCTCTGGGAAATGACATGGTATCGACGGCGGCTGAACACCGCGTCTGGAGCCGTCCACCATGAAAAGCCTGAAGATTCGCCGCCCCGATGATTGGCATCTGCATTTGCGCGATGGTGCCATGCTTGAAGGGGTCGTGGGCGACACCAGTCGCGATTTCGCCCGCGCCATCATCATGCCCAATCTTGTGCCGCCGGTGGTGACAACAGCCGATGCCATCGCCTATCGCGATCGCATTCTGAAGGCCACGCCGAGCGGTGACAGCTTCACGCCGTTGATGACGCTTTATCTGACAGAGCAGACTGATCCCGACGACGTTGAAAAGGGCAAGGCGAGCGGTCTCGTTACTGCCGTCAAGCTCTATCCCGCGGGTGCGACGACCAATTCCCACGGCGGCGTCAGAGACATCGAAAAGGCCATGCCAGTTCTGGAGCGTATGGCGAAGATCGGTCTTCCGCTGTGCGTCCATGGAGAGGTCACGACGCCCGAGATCGACATTTTCGACCGTGAGGCGGTATTCATCGAAACCGTTCTGGATCCTCTCCGCGGGCGCTTGCCGGAACTGAAAGTGACCATGGAACATGTAACCACCGCCGATGGTGTGGATTACATAAGCTCCGCGAGTGGCAACCTTGCCGGTACCATCACCACCCATCACCTCATCATCAACCGCAACGCAATCCTGGTTGGCGGCATCAAGCCGCATTATTACTGCCTGCCGGTCGCCAAGCGCGAGAACCACCGTCTGGCGCTGCGCAAAGCGGCAACATCTGGCGATGCGCGTTTCTTCCTCGGGACAGACTCAGCACCTCATGTCGATCCACTCAAGGAATGTGCCTGCGGTTGCGCCGGCATCTACACTTCGATCAATACGATGAGCTGCCTGGCGCATGTGTTCGAGCAGGAATCGGCACTCGACAAGCTCGAGGCCTTTGCCTCTCTCAACGGTCCGGCATGGTATGGCTTGCCCGCCAACGAAGAGATGATATCGCTGGTGAAAGGCGACGAACCGGTTTCCTTTCCTGCCAGGATTGAAACTGGAGACGGCACAGTGACAGTGTTCGACCCCATGTTTCCGCTTCATTGGCAGGTCCAGCGCTAAAACCGTAACTTCCTGAAAAGCATCACCCAGTCTGGTAGCGTCCGCCAAGATGGGGTGGATGCTTGTTGTGTTTTACTTTTTGCTGGCTTGCGCCGCTGAACTGCGTTTGCGTCGCTTCGCGATTGTCCGCCAGCGGCACCTTTGAAAAAAATGACGTATGGCACGCGATGATGCGCCTTGGTGTCCGGATCTCAAAATAGAGGCCGGAAACGAAAGGCGCAACCTTGTAGGGATGTCTGATGCACCCCGCTCTCGCCCGTTTCACGGCATGCTTGTAGCGGCCGCGAAGGTCGCTGCCCTTGGGCTCCTTTTGGATAAATCCAATTCAGAAACCTGCCCGCCCTCGACTATTTTCAATGGCCAGCAGCCCCAATTCTGGGGATCTCCAAGCCTATGATTTCACATGAAAAAACAGAGAATCTTCTCGTCGTGAATCACTGCGGGGGAGGGTGGGTGGTAACTGCGTCGTAAGTATTAAATAGATCAATATAATTAAAAATATATTAAATCTTAATACAAAATAAAATTGCGGAAATTTACCATGGTTTATGTTTTGTTAATAAGATATTGTGCAAAGGAAGAAATCTGTGGATAACCAAAAAATAGAGGAAATTACCTCGAGTATATTTTTTGGAGTTCCTGAAAATGAGTCGAATAGTTAATTTTTGCGTCGAAAGACAACTTGTGAAAAGTGTTGTTGTCAAAAAAGTCGCCATTATACTCTTGTCGACGGCTTTCGTGACAGTAGTCTCAGCCGTTCAACCTGCTTTCATCGATAGTTCCGCCTACGCGGCGCAAAACAGCAAGAAGCAGACCGGTGCGGGTCAGCAGGGTCACGGCAACACTCCCCAGCAGGGTAGTTCGAAGAACACCGAAGAGAAGAAGAGCGGTCCAGGCTCATCCGGCCCTGGCCAAGGAGATCACGGCAGCAAGCCCGGCCGGGGCAAGTCGCATGACGAAGGTTCGAAGAGCGGTCAGCCAGGCAAGGGGCACAAGAGCGACAAAGGTAAGGGCGACAAGGGCAGCAGTCACAAGTCTGACAAAGGCAAGTTCGGCGGCCACAAGGACGCAAAGTCAGGTCACCACAAAGGCGGAAAGACGCACGAGAAGTGGTCTGGCTCGAAAGACAAGAAGACAGGCGGCAAGCATCATGGCTCCAAGCACCAAGCTGGGAAAGACAAGAAGCATGGCCCTAAATTCGGTCACGACAAGCATGGTTCGAAGCACGACAAAAAGAAGCATGGTCGCAAGGACGGTCACAAGGACGGTCACAAGGGCGGCAAGTGGGACCACAAGCATCACGGTAAGCATCATGGGCACAAGCCGCATAAGCCCACCGATCCGGTGACGCCGACCACACCATCCACGCCTTCCACGCCGACTAAGCCATCAAAGCCGGTGCCGTCTGTCTTGGGTGACCTCAACCAGCGTGATCACAACAATGACAACTGCGGCACATTGGTCGAAATCCTGAGGGGAGCGGTCTGCAGCGTCGGTGCATGACGAAGAAATTCTAGGGGAAGATAGGCCCAGCATGGGCCTACCATCTCGGGGGGGCGAGGCGTCGCGTTGGTCACTTGCAGGTATTGCGTATGTGACAATCAACGCGGCGCCTTGCGTTTTCAGTTTACATGCCGCCAGAGTTCATCAATTGCGGTAACAGGCCGGCAAGTCCGATCAGGATCAGATAGATTGCCACGACATAGTTTAACAGACGCGGAACTATCAGGATCAGAATACCGGCGACCAGAGCGATCAGCGGCTGAATGGCGAGATAGGTTTGCATGCAAAGTCTCCTCAGGCTGGATTGATGGGGGAGCCGGGCGCAAGGGTCGGTTCGGCGGACCGGACCTTTTCGAAGGCAGCGCGCAGCTCGGTTTCCTTCGATGTGTCGAGATTGGTTCGGATGATGCGGCCGCCATGCACTGACAGCTTGTCGATCACTTTGTCGGATGCTGCCCGATCCGCAAGGATGAACAGGGCCGCCTGTCCAGGCTGCAGCACTCCAGCCACCTCCTTCATGAAATCGTCCTTGATGCCGTAATCGGTCATGGCGCCCGCCAAGGCGCCAGCACCGGCGCCCGCTGCGACACCAATCAACGGGTTAAAGAACAGTATGCCGGCAAGAAGTCCCCAGAAAGCCCCGCCGGACGCACCAATGCTCCACATGGACACCATCTGGTGCAGCTTGATCTCGCCCTTATCGTCGGCTTCCGCAACAACCGCATCTTTGATGTCGACCAGATATTCTTTCGCCAGACCGTAAAGGGTCTTGCGGGCCTCCTCGGCCTTTTGGTCATTGGGGTAACCGATAACAATAAGTTCGGACATGGAAGTCTCCATTTCGGTATGTTTTAGGATGGTGAAACTTGATACTGATGTGGTTGGTTCCGCCGTACGGTAAAAGAGCCTCAATATTAATTCTTGTTCATATGGTATGCGAACATTTGCGCACTGCGGCAGGGTGCGCGCCGACGCTGGCCAGTTTCCTCAGTTACTGCTATTGCGCAGGAAAGCAGGAATGAAGCCACAGGAGCGATGCGATGATCCAGACCACTTTTCCCGAGCCCACCGTCATGGCAGAACTGATGGCAAAGATGCTGTGGGAAATCGGGGCGGTGCATTTCGCTGCCGACAAGCCCTATAAGCTGGCCTCCGGCATGGCGAGCCCGGTCTATATCGATTGCCGCAAACTGATTTCCTATCCCCGCATTCGTTCAGCCATCATGGATTTCGCCGCTGCCAAGGTCATGCGCGATGCCGGTTTTGAAAAATTCGATGTGGTCGCCGGTGGTGAAACGGCGGGAATTCCCTTTGCAGCCTTTCTTGCTGAACGTCTCGGCCTGCCGATGATCTACGTGCGCAAAGCGCCCAAGGGTCACGGTCGCAATGCCCAGATTGAAGGCCATATGCCTGAAGGCGCACGCGTTCTGGTGATTGAGGATCTGACAACAGCCGGTGGCAGCATGTTCAAGTTCATCGATGCGATCCGGGCAGCCGGTGGCATTGTCGATCATGGCATTGCACTCTTCTACTACGGCATATTTCCCGAAGCCGAGGCACGCTTTGAAGGCGGCAAGGTCACGCTTCATCATATTGCCACCTGGCGGAATGTCTTGGCCGTTGCCCGCGACCAAAAGCTGTTTGACGCCGGAACCTTGGCTGAAGTTGAGGCTTTTCTTGATGCGCCTTTGGCGTGGTCCGGGCGAAACGGCGGCGTCGCGGAACTCGCTTTGTAAGGGTGGAATTCCTGCGCCGCTTGGCTTAAATCGATTGAAAGCGCGATAGTCTTTTGGCTGTCGTCAGAAAACTGGGAGGCCTAAATGATCCTGAGCTGTGGCGAAGCCCTTATCGACATGCTGCCACGTGAGACAACCAAAGGTGAGGCGGGTTTTGCGCCTTACGCAGGTGGTGCCGTGTTCAACACCGCGATTGCTCTTGGACGACTGGGCATCCCCTCTGGTTTCTTCTGCGGTCTGTCGGACGATATGATGGGAGATATCCTGCGCAAGTCGCTGACAGAAAGCGGTGTCGATCACAGCTACTGTGCCACGTCATCGCGCCCGACCACAATCGCCTTCGTCAAACTCGTCGACGGACAGGCAACCTATGCATTCTATGATGAGAACACGGCGCTGCGCATGATCACTGAGAACGATCTTCCTGCGCTGGGAGACGACTGCGAAGCCTTGCATTTCGGTGCGATCAGTCTCATTCCCGAGCCGTGCGGCTCAACCTATGAGGCGTTGATGGCACGCGAGCACAAAAAGCGCGTGATCTCGCTCGACCCCAACATCCGCCCAGGCTTTATCAAGGACAAGGTGGCCCACATGGCCCGCATCAAGCGCATGAGCGCCATGTCCGATATCGTCAAATTCTCGGATGAGGATCTGGACTGGTTCGAGATGGAAGGCGACGTCGAGACGCTCGCGGCCTACTGGCTAAAGGCTGGTGCCAAGCTTGTAATCATCACGCGCGGTGCCGATGGCGCAACCGGCTATACGGAGCGTTTTAGCACGACGGTGAAGAGCGAACGCGTCGAGGTCGTGGATACCGTTGGGGCAGGAGACACTTTCGATGCCGGCATCCTGGCGTCCTTCAAGCTTCAGGGGCTTCTCACCAAGGAAAAAATTGCGACGCTTGACGAAGATGCCGTCCGCAAGGCGTTTGCCTTCGGTGCCAAGATCGCTGCCGTTACCGTATCGCGCGCCGGTGCCAATCCACCATGGGCGTCAGAAGTCGGTCTTTGAAACGGATCGTAACAGCCCCGATCACTGCCTTGTAGACAACAAGCGTCACCTCATGTGAGGAGACGCTTGCTGGGGCATCTTATCTCAGGTTTTCGCTCCGAGCAGTGCCTTAACAAGTCCGGCTGTCGAGCTGTCATGACCGTCAGTATTCTGCTTACCCTCAACAACCGGTAACAGCCCTGTCGCCAGTTCCTTGCCCAATTCGACGCCCCACTGGTCGAATGAGTTGATGTTGAACAGCACGCCCTCAACGAAAACACGGTGCTCATAAAGCGCGATCAGTCGACCGAGCGCAAAAGGCGTGAGCTTGTCGTAGACGAATGTGATCGAAGGGCGGTTGCCTTCGAAGACGCGATGCGGCGCGATGTGGTCGGCCTTTGCTTCGTCCATGCCCTTGTCGGTCAATTGTGCCTTGGCCTCTTCAAGCGTACGGCCCTTCATCAGCGCCTGCGATTGCGCCAGGCAATTGGACATCAGCAATTCATGTTGGTGGCGCAATTCGGGCTCGAAACCGTTTGCGGCGATCATGAATTCTGCCGGAATGATATCCGTGCCCTGATGGATCAACTGATAGAATGCATGCTGTCCATTTGTGCCTGGCTCGCCCCAGACGACAGGTCCGGTGGGGCCATCGACCGGCTTGCTGTCAATCGTCACGCTCTTGCCGTTCGATTCCATATCGAGTTGCTGAAGATAGGCCGGAAATCGGGACAAACGCTGATCGTAAGGCAGGATTGCACGCGTCGGATAGCCAAGCACGACACGGTGATAATAGCCGAGAAGTCCGAGCAGCATCGGCAGGTTTTCGCGCACGGGAGTTTCGACGAAATGCCGGTCCATCGCATGCGCTCCTTCGAGGAAGGAAACGAAGTTTTCAGGCCCGACTGCGAGCATCAGGGGCAGACCTATTGCCGACCAGATTGAATATCGACCGCCCACCCAATCCCAGAAACCGAACACGCGCTCGGAGGCAATACCGAAGGCTGCAACCTTCTCAAGCGCCGTTGAAACGGCGGCAAAATGTGCACCGACCGCGTCTTCTCCCAACGCATCGGCGATAAAGCCACGGGCGGTCTGCGCATTGGTCATGGTTTCGATGGTGGTGAAGGTCTTGGAAGCCACGATAAAGAGTGTTGTTTCAGCATCGAGCAGCTTCAGAGTGTCTGCAATATGAGCGCCATCGATATTGGAGACGAAATGCAGGCGTGGCCCATCGTGGAAAGGTGCAAGCGCCAGCGTGGCCATGGCCGGCCCCAGGTCCGAGCCGCCAATGCCGATATTCACCACATCGGTGACTTTCTTGCCAGTGGCGCCTTTCAGCGTGCCGCTGCGAATGCCCTTGGCAAAAGTGGTCATCGCCGCAAGCACGGCGTTGACGTCCGGCATCACGTCTTTACCGTCCACGAATACGGGCGTATTGGACCGATTTCGAAGAGCCGTATGCAGAACGGCACGGTCTTCGGTAAAGTTGATGGCGTCACCGGCAAACATCCGGTCGCGTTTTTCTACAACGCCGCCATTGGCCGCAAGCTTTTCAAGCAGCGCCATGATGTCGTCATTCACGGCGCATTTCGAATAATCCATCAGCAGATCATCGAAACGCACGCTGAAGCGCGAAAATCGCTTGCTATCCGAGTTGAATGCAGCACGGATATCCGTGGCCGCACTCGTATGAACAGTGGATTTTAGCTCTTTGGCGACCGGGTTCATGCGAAGCCCTCCGGGTTTGAAAACGGTTGGGCTAACTATTCTCTTTGATTGTGGCAAATCAAGCCGATGCCGCAAAAAAGGAAATGTGCACCAATGTATCCCTCCTAGCCGCGCAGGTCCTTTCGAAGGATCTTGCCGACATTGGTCTTTGGCAACTCCTCCCGGAATTCAATATGCCTTGGGCGTTTGTAATTGGTGAGATGAACTGCACAATGGGCCTTGATCTCGGCTTCTGTAATCGCCTGGTCTTTTTTAACAACGAAAAGTTTGACAGCTTCGCCGGAATGCTCGTCCGGCACACCGACTGCTGCGCATTCAAGGACGCCGGGATGCATGGCCACGACCTCTTCGATCTCGTTCGGATACACGTTGAAACCCGACACCAAGATCATATCCTTCTTTCGATCGACGATCGTCACATAACCGTGCTCATCCATAAGGCCCATATCGCCCGACCGGAAGAAGCCGTCGTCGCTCATCACGCGGGCTGTTTCTTCAGGTTTCTGCCAATAACCGGCCATCACCTGCGGCCCGCGGATGCAGATTTCACCGATTTCGCCAATGGGCAGCGTTTCTCCTGCTTCACCGCGGATCTCGATGTCGGTGGATGGCAGAGGCAGGCCTATCGTACCTGAGAACTCCTTGCTGTCGAGCCGGTTGACGGTTGCAACCGGTGACGTTTCAGACAATCCGTATCCTTCGGTGATGACACAGCCGGTCTTTTCGAACCAGCGATCAGCAACGGGGCGCTGCACAGCCATGCCGCCGCCAAGCACCAGAAGCATCGAGGAGAAGTCGATGTCGTCGAAGGCTTTATTGTTCATCAGCGCGTTGAAAAGCGTGTTCAGTCCGGGAAACACATGGGCCTTATGCTGTTTCAATTCGGTAATGAAACCGGGAATGTCGCGCGGATTGGCGATCAGAATGTTATGGGCACCAAGGAGTACGCCCATGAGCGAGTTCACCGTCAAGGCAAAGATGTGATAGAGCGGCAATGCGCAGACAAATGTCAGCACCTCCGGTCTCTGCCGTCTGGTGAATACTTCTTCAAGCCAGATCTTGATCTGCAGGGCGTTTGAAATCAGGTTCCCATGCGTCAGGGCTGCCCCTTTGGAGACGCCTGTGGTGCCACCGGTATATTGAAGAAAGGCCACATCGTCGGCTTGGATAGGCACGCGGTTGAGAGAGCTCTTGCTACCGTTCTCAAGCGCTTGGTTAAAGCTGATATGGCCCGGAATTGACCATTTCGGCACCAGCTTTTTCACATGCCGCACGACCAAGTTGACAATAAGCCCTTTCAGGCCAAGCATGTCGCCCATGGTGGCAACGACCACATGTTTCACGGAGGTTTCTGCGACAACCTGTTGGACGGTATAAGCAAAATTTTCCAGAACGAAAATTGCCGTCGCACCAGAATCGATCAACTGGTGCTTGAGTTCGCGAGGCGTATAGAGCGGATTGACGTTGACGACGATCAGTCCCGCGCGAAGGATGCCGTAGACGATCACCGGGTTTTGCAGAATATTGGGCAGCATGACCGCCACGCGGTCGCCCTTTTCAAGCCCCAGTGCCTGCAGCCAGGCGCCGATATGGGCTGACTTTTCTTCCATTTCCTGAAAGGTCAGGTCTTTTCCCATGCTGGAAAAGGCAATGCGCTCAGCATTGATGCGGCAGCCTTCTTCAAAGAATTCTCTGAGCGAAGCATGGGGCAGGTGAGGAATTTCGGGTGCCACGCTCTTGGGATAAGAGGACAGCCAAATTTTCTCTTCGGCACGGCCACTCGGTCGCTTCGACAAGTCAGTCATGAAATTCCTCCACGCTTGGTGTGCCGGCAATCCTGTTCCTCGTCGAGGGACAGTGAAAGCTCCTCCCGGTCAACCCCAGATTATGCCTTTGGTTCGTAGGTTCAACATATTACGTCCAATTTTTACCTTAACGTAAACGTAATGCAATTATTCATCGGCATATCCGGCTGTCAAGACATCAACTTTTAACGCGACGTTCATTGCCCTTGCCGAGACATAATTGCTGATTTAATTGAACTGGGAGGATACGGGCCGCGGTATTGCCGCAAACAACTTGATTGCGAGGTAATGGATGTCGGGAAAACCGGTACTGGTAGTCGGCGGAGCAGGTTATATTGGCTCCCACACCTGCCTCCAATTGTCGACCAGAGGCTATCTCCCGATTGTCTATGACAACCTCTCCAATGGCCATGGTGAGTTCGTCCGGTGGGGTCCGTTGGAAGAGGGCGATATTCGGGATCGCGCTCGTCTGGATGAAGTGATTGCAAGATACAAGCCGGAAGCGATCATGCATTTCGCTGCGCTGATCGAGGTGGGCGAGTCGGTAAAGGAACCTGTATCCTTCTACGAGAACAATGTCATCGGGTCGCTGACGCTATTGTCCGCCGCACAGGCTGCGGGGATCAAGGCGTTTGTTTTCTCTTCGACCTGTGCCACTTATGGGGTGCCCGAGCGCATGCCGCTCGACGAAAACCATGCTCAGGCGCCAATCAATCCATACGGCAAGACCAAATGGATCATCGAGCAGGCGCTCAAGGATTATGATCTCTACACCGGCTTTCGCTCGGTCATCCTCCGATATTTCAACGCCGCAGGCGCCGATTTTGACGGTCGCATCGGTGAGTGGCACACACCGGAAACCCACGCGATTCCCTTGGCTATCGATGCCGCCCTTGGCAGGCGCGATGGCTTCAAGATCTTCGGCACTGACTACGACACGCGTGATGGCACATGCGTGCGCGATTACATTCACGTGATGGATCTAGCCGATGCGCATGTCAGGGCCGTCGACTATCTGCTGGACGGAGGCGATTCGGTCGCACTCAATCTCGGCACTGGCACAGGTACGACAGTCAAGGAACTGCTCGACACGATTGGCGAAGTCTCAGGCAAACCGTTTCCGGTCGCCTATGCCGATCGTCGCCCCGGCGATTCCCCCGCCTTGGTCGCGGATAACGAGAAGGCACGAGAGATTCTTGGTTGGTCTCCGCAGCGAACTCTCGAAGAGATCATCCAGACAGCCTGGGCCTGGCATTCCAAATCCAATTTCCCCATCTGACCCTCAACCTAAATCCGGTTTTCAAGGCGCGCTGAGACTTGGTTTCAGCACGCCAATGTTATAGAGAGCGCCCATCTGGTCGCTTTTGTTTGCCTTGGCTTGCAAAACACTCGGGTTTGAAACGCGACGGATGGCGCGGACACTCTCGGCCGGAGCGAGCTTGCAGTGATTTTGGCATCGAACTGGATTTGGCAATGCGTATAGCGATTATCGGCACCGGCTATGTGGGCCTCGTTTCGGGCGTCTGCTTCTCGGAACTGGGACATCACGTCGTTTGCATCGACAAGGTCGAGGACAAGATCAAAAGTCTGAACGCCGGTGAAGTGCCGATTTTCGAGCCGGGTCTCGATGCCATGATCGCCAGCAATGTCGATGCGGGCCGCCTGTCGTTCACCACCGACCTGGCGCAGCCGGTCGCTGATGCCGATGTCGTTTTCATTGCAGTGGGCACACCATCGCGCAAAAGCGATGGTCATGCCGATCTGAGCTATGTTTTTGCGGCTGCGCGTGAGATCGCAAATGCTGCTCGCGGCTTCACCGTTGTTGTCACCAAGTCCACGGTTCCTGTCGGCACCGGCGACGAACTGGAACGGGTGATAGCTGAAGCCAATCCAGATGCCGATATCGCTGTTGTCTCCAATCCGGAGTTCCTGCGCGAGGGCGCTGCCATCGACGACTTCATGGAGCCTGACCGCGTCGTCATCGGCATGAATGACGAACGTGCGCGCCCGTTGATGCTGGAGATCTACAAGCCGCTGGACGCCGCCCGGCACCCGGTGCTTGTGACCTCGCGCCGCACAGCCGAACTCACCAAATATGCTGCAAACGCGTTTCTGGCGCTGAAACTCGCATATATCAACGAAATCGCGGATCTGTGCGAGCAGGTCGGTGCCAATGTGCAGGATGTGTCTCGCGGCATGGGCCTGGACAGCCGCATCGGCCAGAAGTTTCTCAATGCAGGCCCGGGCTATGGCGGTTCCTGCTTTCCGAAAGACACACTGGCGCTGGTCAAGACCGCCCAGGACCACATGGCTCCGATCCGCTTGATCGAGACGATCGTCGGCATCAATGAGACCCGCAAGCGCGCAATGGCCCGCAAGGTGGAACTCGCCGTAGGTGGCGACCTGCGTGGCAAGACCGTCGGCATTCTTGGTCTTACCTTCAAGCCAGACACTGACGACATCAGAGAATCTCCGGCGCTCGCCATCATCCAGGCTTTGCTGGACAAGGGCGCGCGTCTGAAAGCCTATGATCCCGAAGGGATGCCGCAGGCTCGGACATTACTGCCGGACCTCGATTACCGCGAAAGCGTAGACGCGGTTTCAGAAGGCGCCGATGCGCTGGTGATCATCACCGAGTGGCAGCATTTCAGGAATCTGGATTTCGCAGCTCTCAAGCAGCGCATGAACGCGCCGGTGCTCGTGGATCTTCGCAACGTCTACAATGCCAAGGATATTGAAGCCCAAGGCTTTGCCTATTACAGCGTAGGCCGCGCAGATTGAGCGCGAATGTCGCCAATCGGGTCCCGGATGCTGATACTGCCAGTGATTGAAAAGGATATGCCGTGAGCAAGACTGCACTTATTACCGGTGTCACCGGACAGGACGGTGCCTATCTGGCAGAATTGCTGTTGGACAAGGGCTATACCGTGCACGGTATCAAGCGCCGCTCATCTTCCTTCAACACCGGCCGCATCGAGCATATTTATCAGGATCCGCATGAGAAGAACCAGCGCTTCAAGCTTCATTATGGCGATTTGACGGACTCCACCAATCTCATCCGCATCGTCCAGGAATGCCAGCCGGACGAGATCTATAATCTCGCCGCGCAGTCGCATGTCGCGGTGTCATTTGAGACCCCGGAATATACAGCCAACTCCGATGCGATCGGCGCATTGCGCCTGCTCGAAGCGATCCGCATTCTCAAGCTTGAGAAGAAGACACGATTCTATCAGGCCTCCACATCCGAACTCTACGGCCTTGTGCAGGAAGTGCCGCAGAGCGAGACGACACCTTTCTATCCGCGTAGTCCCTATGCTGCAGCAAAGCTCTATGCCTACTGGATCACGGTCAACTACCGCGAGGCCTATGGAATGCATGCCTCCAACGGCATTCTTTTCAATCATGAGAGCCCGCTGCGCGGTGAAACCTTTGTGACCCGTAAAATCACCCGTGCTGTCGCCGCCATCCAGCTTGGCAAGCAGGAAAAACTCTATCTCGGCAATCTCGATGCCAAGCGCGACTGGGGCCATGCGCGTGAATATGTTCGCGGCATGTGGCTGATGACGCAGCAGGATGTCGCCGACGATTATGTGCTGGCCACCGGCGAAACAACTGAAGTTCGCCAATTTGTGCAATGGGCCTTCGAAGATGTGGGTATTCATCTGGAATGGCGCGGCGAGGGCATTGAGGAAAAAGGTTTCGACACGGCCACCGGCGAATGCAGGGTCGAGGTCGATCCACGGTACTTCCGTCCGACTGAAGTGGATCTCTTGATCGGCAATCCCGCCAAGGCGCAGCAGAAGCTCGGCTGGAAACATGAGACAAGTGTTCGCGATCTTTGCCGCGAGATGGTCACAGAAGATCTCAAGGTCATGCAGACCGCCACCGTGATGAAAGAAGCCTGATCATGTATGCACTGACTGGCAAAAAGGTTTGGGTAGCCGGTCATCGCGGCATGGTCGGTGCAGCAATCGTTCGCCGTCTGGCAATTGAAGGCTGTACAGTGTTGACCGCAACGCGGGCCGAACTGGATCTGACCCGTCAGGATGCCGTTGAAGCGTGGATGCAGAAAAACCGGCCTGACGCCGTCTTTCTTGCGGCAGCCAAGGTTGGGGGCATCTTGGCCAATGACACCTATCCCGCGGATTTTCTCTACGACAACCTCATTCTTGAAGCCAATATCATCCAGGCGGCCCACAAGGTCGGCGTGGAAAAGCTGCTCTTCCTTGGATCGTCCTGCATTTACCCGAAATTTGCCGACCAGCCGATTACCGAGGATGCTCTTCTGACAGGTTCGCTGGAACCCACCAACGAATGGTATGCGATCGCCAAGATAGCAGGCATCAAACTTTGCCAGGCCTTTCGGCGCCAGCATGGCCGTGACTTCATTTCCGCCATGCCAACCAATCTCTATGGCCCCGGTGATAATTTCGATCTGAAATCCAGCCATGTCATGCCGGCGTTGATCCGCAAGGCTCATGACGCGAAGGCGGCAGGTGCCTCTGAGATCACGGTCTGGGGAACCGGCACCCCAAGGCGTGAATTCCTGCATGTCGATGACTGCGCGGATGCGCTGGTTCATCTCATGAAGACCTATTCCGACGACAGCCATGTCAATGTCGGGTCCGGCGAGGATATCACCATCCTCGACCTGACGAAGCTTGTTTGCGAAGTCGTAGGGTTCACGGGCAAAATCGTCCACGACTTGTCGAAGCCCGATGGCACGCCACGCAAGTTGATGAGTGCAGCGAAACTCCGATCCATGGGCTGGTCGCCAAAGATTGCGCTGAAGGACGGCGTTGCGAGCGCTTATGCATCATTCCTTGCAGGCGAATTCGCAGAGCGAAGTCAGGGTGCTGCCTGATTTAAAGCTGACCGGGCGTCTGGTGCGGCGCCGTGGACTCTTTCTCTCCCTCGAATTCCTTCACGATACCGAAAAAGCTTCGCATAAACCTTTCCATGATGCCGATGGAGCGGTCCACCTCTTCATCGCTGGGCAGGTCCTTGTTCGCGGAAGATCGACGGCTGTTCGCTCCAGGCTTGCCCGCCTCCAGAGCAGCCACGCGATCTTCCAGCATATCCAGCTGTTCCTCATAGGCGGCTCGCTCATCTGCCGCCATCCGGCAGATGAGGTTGCCGTCCTTTTCCTGGCATAATGACATGGCACCGGTGCGTGTATCCAGCCGCACCAAGCCGTTGTCGATGCGTTCAAGCGCAAAGCGGCCGTCTGCCGCGGTCTCCTCGGCAAATGAGGTCATCGGCAAAAGCAGCGTGGAAAAGACAATCGATGATAGGGCTCGCATGGAACGTCTCCTCGGCTGATGATAAAACAGCCTCGTTGCGGCTGGGCGTGGACAGCCGGATCGTTTCTGGTTAAGCGCTGACCATTAAGAATGAGGGATAGCGCCTGATGTCAAAGACAATATACAAGATCGTGCCGCAGGAATTGTGGCAGAAGGCTCGTTCTGAAGGTGTCTTCAAGGGGGCATCCATTGACCTGCAGGATGGCTACATCCATTTTTCCACGGCAAGACAAGCAGTCGAGACCGCCAAACTCCATTTCGCCGGTCAATCGGGTCTGCTGCTGGTCGCAGTCGAGGTGGATCGACTGGGTGACGCGCTACGCTTCGAGCCATCGCGCGCGGGCGATCTCTTCCCGCATCTCTTTGCCGATCTTCCAATGGACGCCATTCTTTGGGAAAAGCCTTTGCCATTGGGTGCTGACGGCAGTCACCAGTTTCCGGAGATGCCGGCATGATGGATCTGTTCAAGTCTGTTGGTCGCAAAGCCCTCTTTCTGTTCGATGCCGAGACGGCACACGGCATGTCTATCGCTGCCTTGAAAACCGGTATGATGCCGTCATGCGCTCCACGCATCGATCAACGTCTGTCCGTCAGTGTTGCCGGCCTCACCTTCGCCAATCCGCTTGGCATGGCAGCTGGCTATGACAAGAATGCAGATGTGCCCGATGCACTGTTGAAGCTCGGCTTTGGGTTTACAGAGGTCGGAACACTGACGCCAAAGCCGCAGTCTGGAAATCCCAAACCACGTATTTTCCGCCTTGTTGACGATGAAGGCGTGATCAACCGCCTTGGCTTCAATAACGAGGGCCACGCTGCCGCTCTTCACCGCCTTCAAGCGCGTGACAAATTCGGGATCGTCGGGGTCAACATTGGTGCCAATAAGGAAAGCGAAGATCGCATTGCCGACTATGTAACCGGAATCCAGACTTTCTACAGTGTCGCGAGCTACTTCACCGCCAATATTTCATCGCCCAATACGCCCGGCCTGCGGGATCTCCAGGGCCGCGAAAGTCTTGCCGTTCTTCTGAAGGCCGTTCTTGACGCGCGCGATCAAGAAGCCGCAAAGGCCGGCGTCCGCAAACCGGTGTTCTTGAAGGTTGCGCCCGACCTGACCGACGAGGGGCTGGACGACATAGCGGCCGAAGCCCTCGGTCATGACCTTGATGGCCTCATTGTCTCCAACACCACGCTTGCGCGCGAGGGTGTCAGCGACCAGCGGCTCGCATCCGAGGCTGGCGGTCTGTCCGGAAAACCGTTGTTCCACAAGTCGACAGCCGTGCTTGCCCGCATGCGCAAGCGCGTCGGTCCCGACATGCCAATCATCGGTGTGGGCGGTGTCTCGTCCGCCGAGACGGCGCTCGAGAAGATCAAGGCTGGCGCCGATCTCGTACAACTTTATTCCTGCATGGTCTATGAAGGGCCGGGGCTGGCGGCCAGGATCCTGAAGGATATGTCAGCCACACTTGACGAGGCCGGAATGACATCGGTCTCGGAATTACGCGACACAAGGCTCAATCACTGGTTGGCAGAAAAGGTCTGATTGAGCTTGCGCGGCACCCGGATCAGCAAGAAAAGCCCACGCAGCGCGAGGAAAAGGTTGAGTGACAGCCAAAGCCCGTGATTGGCAAACAGCGGCACCAGAATGGCGAGTGCCAGCAGGTAACCGGCAAAGGCAGCGATCATCATGTTTCGCATGTCCTTCGACCAGGTTGCGCCGATGAATATTCCGTCCATCTGAAAGGCAAGCGCTCCCGTCAATGCAGTGAGTGCGGCCCAGGGCAGATAGTCATAGGCGGCTGTCCTCACGGGCTCGGCGGTCGTCATCAGATCGATCACTGCATCGCCAAACATCAGGAAGAAGCCGGTGGTGATCGCTGCCAGGCCGAAAGACCAGATCCCTGTGAGCTTCAGTGCGCGGTCAAAAGCGGGCCTGTAATTTGCCCCGATGGCCCGTCCGCTGATCTGCTCTGCCGCATTGGCAAATCCGTCCAGATAATAACCGGCGACCAGGAAGATATTCATCAGCACGGCATTGGCCGCCAGGACCACGGGTCCGAAACTGGTGCCGATCCGTGTCATCAGTGTGAACGCCGCCAGCAAGGTGAATGAACGGATCAGAATATCGCGATTGATTGCAAAAAGAGCTTTCAGCTTGGCAGCATCGACGATCTCCGCAAGCGAAGGGCGTTGGACTGTACGAAACTGCGACAGTACGATCAAAACGCCCGCGATCGCTGCCACCCCCTCACCGATCAGCGTACCCCATGCCACCCCGGCAATGCCCCAGTCGAGTACGAGGCCAAGATAGATCGATAGCACGATATTGGTTCCGTTGAGCAGTGCTTGCAGTAGCAGCCCAATCGTGCCCTGACCCCGGCCCAGTACGAAGCCAAGAATGGTAAAGTTCGCAAGTGTAAGAGGACCTGCCATGATGCGGATGGAGAAATAGATCGATGTTGCAACTGCAACCGAACCTTCTGGCCCCATCATCCATAGGCCCGCCGACAACAGCAATGGCGAGAGCGCCAGTATGAAAAGCCCTAACGAAACAGACAGTGCCATGGACCGCCAGAATACGATCTGCTGTTCATGCGCGTCACGTCGCCCGTAAGCCTGCGCCACCAGGGCGGTGGTCGAGGCGCGCAGGAAGTTCAGGCTGGCAAATAAAAGGTCGAACAGGGCCGCACCGATAGCAAGGCCAGCAAGGGCAGCGGCACTCCCGGATCGCCCGACGACAGCTGTGTCCGTCAGGCCCAGGAGTGGTGTGGTCAGAAATCCGAATGTCATCGGCACCGCGATGGACAGCACAAGCCGATGCGTAACCTCAAAAGCGCCATCGGTGCGCGCGGGCGCCTGCTTGTCCATGCCTTTGACCTGTCCGGTTTGGGTGAGGAGAATCGTTTAGCCGGACAGAACCATTGCCCAATAGGGGCGGTTTGAGGAAGAGGGATTCTGTGCGACTGCCACGCCCAGCCCCCGATAGTTGCCGAGCATGTTCTCCAGATGCTTCGGTGAGCGTCGCCACGCCTCAAACGCGGCCGCCGCATCGGCCTGCCCGACCGCAATGTTCTCGGCTGCGGGAAGGGGAACTCCCGACGCATTCATGCGGCGCGAAAAGCTGTCGCTTAAACCGATCAGGTGGCTCATCTTGCCCGCGCTTGCCATTCGCTTGGCCTGATGAAGGGCGGCAGCCTGTGCCGAGCGATTTGCCGAGACAGAGGCAAGTCCCTTGCTGGCGCGCAAGGCATTGATGAGATCAAGCGACGCTGCCGTCTCGTCACGGGATGGACCGTCATTGGTGCTCAACAGATCGGTGGTCGTGCAGCCTGCAAGCAAGCCGCCTGCAGTCGTAGCAAACAAAACGATCAGACTCCGACGGTTCATGTTGATGCTCATGCTAACGCCGCGAAGATACGAGCCGCAGAATGATGAACACCGGAATGACCACTGTTGCACCCAGAAGCAGATAATCGCCAAACCGGCCAAGCGCGTCGAAACCGCGATACCACAGCTCTGCAAAGAAGTCGCGGATGCCATTGATCAGGTCGATGGGATAAACGCCGAATATCGACATCAGGAAGCCGACAATCAGCGACACCACCAGCAATTTCAACAGGGTGCGGCCTGGCGTATCGCCCAGGAACCGGTTCACGCGCTCGGACATTGGCATTCTCCTTTGCCATCACATAGGCGGCGCAACGCACACGCGCAAGCACCAGGTTCGGAGCTACAAACGAGGGCTCGTGCGAATTTGAGCAAAAATGACCCTTGTCTTTTATCTGCGTATCGGTCAAGACCGCGCACCCTCTCGGAATTTTCTCATGCACGCGATGCAATTCTCCTCCGGCGATGTCGTCATCGACCGCCGTTTCGACTACGCTAGAATGTTGGACGACAATGGAGATTCTGCGGCCGCAGCCGATCTCATGGAACAGGCGCTGGAGATGGCGCCCCTATGGACTGCGGGTTGGCTCAATCTGGCGCACTACCGTGAAAAGGCAGGCGATAAGGGCGGAGCCATTGCGGCCCTGCAGCATCTGCTGACCTTGGATCCAGAGGATATCTTTGCTGCCAAATTGAAGCTCGCCCTGTTGGGTGCAGTTGAGGTGCCGGACCAGCCACCAACGGCTTATGTCGAAGCCTTGTTCGACGATTATGCGGAACGCTTCGAAGATGCGCTTGTCGAAAAGCTCGATTACAGCATCCCGGAAAAGCTTGGCGCCCTTCTGGAGCGCACGGTTCCGTCCAGTATCCCTTTTGTGCTTGCCGTCGACCTCGGTTGCGGCACCGGTTTGTTGGGTCCGGAAATTCGCGGAAAGGTGGATCGCCTCGAGGGTTTCGATCTCTCCGCCAACATGCTGGCGAAGGCCGAAGAAAAGGCGATATACGATCATCTCGGGCAGGCAGATCTCACTCAAGATGCCGCGCAATCAGGCCTCTTCAATGACGTATTGCCGGAGTTTCGCGCATCTCTTGCCTGCGCCGCGGACGTGATGATTTATCTTGGCAATCTGGAGGCAGCCTTTGAATTGGTGATGCGTCTGACGTCCCCGCGTGCCGTCTTCGCTTTTTCAGTGGAAGACTCGGGTGCGGACGAGGGCTTCGATCTAGCGCCTTCTTTGCGCTATCGGCATTCCAAACCCTATGTCGAGACATTGCTCGGGCAATTCGGCTTCGAAACCTTGGCAACCGAGCGCACGGCCATTCGCAAGGATGGCGGCGAAGACGTGCCTGGCATACTCTTTGTTGCACGAAAACACACCTGAATGTACGGAAGTTGCGAATTTTCAATAGGTCAACATTGCTGACATATCGCCCTTGCCTTATAATGGAATTGCGCTCATCCTGATGCCAGAATTGGTCGCTTTAACAGGGTTGGAGACGGCGGATATGGCAAATATGAGCGTTGCAGGTCTGTGGAACAAAAACCCGGCCAAGCACACAGCACTCGAAGACATTCAGGGTATCGTTTCCGGTAGTATGATCGCGGCCCTCGGCCTGTTCATGCTCGGCAAGGTCGGCCTCGTGACCAGCGGAACGGCCGGATTGGCGTTCCTGCTGCATTATTGGGGTGGCTGGGGTTTCGGCCTACTGTTCTTCATCTTGAATCTTCCATTCTATATTCTCTCCTACATGCGTGTTGGCTTGGACTTCACAGTGAAGACATTCGTGGCGATCGGCCTGACGTCTGTGCTTGTGGAACTGCAGAACCGCTTTATCGATATTCAGTTTCTGAACCCGGCCTGGGGTGCATTTCTGGGCGGCTTGTTGATCGGTTTCGGCCTGCTTGCACTTTATCGTCATCGGGCAAGTCTGGGCGGCATCGGCATCCTTGCCGTCTTCCTGCAGGATCGCTTCGGCATTCGCGCCGGTCTTGTGCAACTGGCTTTCGATCTCGTCATCATGATGCTGGCATTTGCAGTCGTCAGTCCCGTCATCGTCATGTATTCGATCCTGGGTGCCGTCGTGCTGAACATCTTCCTGGCCATCAATCACCGTTCAGATCGCTATATCGCGCTGCGCTAACGTTGGGTCCAGCGTAAGTGGTGTTGTCGACCAGATGACTTGACGCATTGAGCACTGCGCATCATGAACAGGCAAAGCGTGGGTTCGTCCGCCGCGTTCAATTATCGAAGGGGTATATTGATGGCATCGAAGCTGGGATTTGCAGATCTCTGGTCATCCAAGTCCGACCGTCATTCGGTTGCCGAAGATGCTCAAGGTCTGATCGCCGGCTGTATGATGGCCTCACTTGGCGTCCTGCTTCTATCCAGTGCCGGTCTCCTGACGGGCGGCACCGCAGGTGTGGCCTTTCTTCTGCATTATGCCACAGGCTTTGCTTTCGGTCCGATATTCTTCCTCGTCAATCTGCCCTTTTATTACCTTGCCTTCCGTCGTTTCGGTCTCGGCTTTACCCTGAAAACATTCGCCGCAATCGCTTTCACATCTTTCCTCACGGAGGCGGTGCCGCGCGCTATCGGCATCAGCCACATCGATCCGCTGGTCGCGGCAGTCTTCGGCGGATTGTTGATCGGAACCGGCTTGCTGGTACTCTTTCGCCATAAGGCAAGCCTTGGTGGCTTCGGCATTCTGGCGCTCTATCTGCAGGACCGGTTAGGTTGGAGAGCCGGCTTTTCGCAGCTCTTCTTCGACAGTCTGGTGCTGATTGGGTCTTTCTTTGTCGCCAGCCCCTTCATCATTTTTTGCTCTGTCATTGGTGCGGTGGTCTTGAACATCACACTCGCCATCAACCACCGCAAGGACCGCTACATTGCGATGTAGCAGCCCTCGCAACGTAAAGTTTTGTAGGTTGCGCCGATAGATGGCGGGGCGTGCAAAATCATTTGCTGGCAATAGAGCTTCTCTTTCGGATCAACTGCACTAACTTGGAGCGGTGAACACTGATGAGGCCCATCTCTCCAATCTCCCTGTCCCCTTCCTCCGCTGGTTCGCGGAAAAGGGGTGGCACCCGCGCGCCCATCAGCTGGAATTGCTGCAGCGTGCCGGTCGAGGCGAAAGCACGCTTCTGATTGCCCCAACCGGTGCCGGCAAGACGCTGGCCGGGTTTCTGCCGTCCTTGACCGATCTTGCCCGCCGTGGTCGCAAGAAACCCGGCACCGCCTTCACCGGCATTCACACGCTGTACATCTCCCCGCTGAAGGCGCTCGCCGTCGATATCGAGCGTAACCTCATGAAGCCGGTGGAGGAAATGGGGCTGCCTCTCACAATCGAGAATCGTACCGGCGATACCCCGCAGCACAAACGCCAGCGCCAGAAGCTGGCGCCCCCTGATATTCTGCTCACCACGCCTGAACAGGTGGCGCTCTTGCTCGCAAACGGAGAGGCGCAACGCTTCTTCAAGGACCTGAAATTCGTCATCTTCGACGAGTTGCATTCGCTGGTCACCTCCAAGCGCGGCCAGCTATTGTCATTGGCGCTGGCGCGTCTTCGCCGTCACGCGCCTGACCTGCAAACGATTGGACTGTCGGCGACAGTTGCCCATCCACCGGATCTGCAACGATGGCTGGTCGCGCAGCCTCCTGAAGGCGAGGCGTTGTCCGGTCTCGTGACCGTTGATGGAGGCGCCAAGCCCGATATCACCATCCTTCAGACAGAAGATCGCGTGCCTTGGTCTGGCCACTCAGCCCAATACGCCATGCCGGAGCTTTATGAGGTGCTGAAGGGGTTCCAGACCACGCTGATCTTCGTCAACACGCGCTCTCAGGCAGAGCGGCTGTTTCAGGAACTGTGGACCATCAACGACGATAATCTGCCCATAGCGCTCCATCATGGCTCGCTGGATGTGGGGCAGCGCCGCAAGGTCGAGGCCGCCATGGCGGAAAACAGGCTGCGTGCCGTCGTTGCCACGTCTACGCTCGATCTTGGAATCGACTGGGGCGATGTCGATCTGGTTGTGCATGTCGGTGCGCCGAAGGGGGCCTCGCGTCTGGCCCAGCGCATCGGTCGCGCCAATCACCGTATGGACGAACCCAGCCGCGCCATTCTCGTGCCGGCCAATCGTTTCGAAGTCATGGAATGTCAGGCAGCGCTCGATGCCAATTACCTCGGCGCTCAGGACACGCCGCCGGTGGGCGAGGGCGCGCTTGATGTTTTGGCCCAGCATGTGCTCGGCATGGCCTGCGCCGAACCTTTCGGTGCGGATGAACTCTTTGCCGAGGTCACCTCTGCGTCACCCTATTACGCGCTGCCGCGCATCACCTTTGACCGCATTGTCGATTTCGTCGCAACCGGCGGCTATGCGCTTAGAACCTATGAGCGATATGCGCGCATCCGCTTGAATAATGAGGGTCGCTGGCGCGTCTCCAATCCGCAGGTCGCACAACAATACCGGTTGAACCTTGGCACCATCGTCGAGATGCCGATGCTCAATGTCCGGCTGGTCAAGCGCAATCATCTGGGCTCGATCGGTCGCGGCGGCATGACGCTCGGAAAGGTGGAGGAGTATTTCCTCGAGCAGTTGTCGCAAGGCGACACCTTTCTGTTCTCCGGCAAGGTGTTGCGCTTTGAGGGCATCCGCGAAAACGAGTGCCTCGTCTCCAACGCCTTCTCGCAGGATCCGAAGATCCCGGCCTATGCCGGCGGCAAGTTCCCGCTTTCCACCTATCTCGCAGATCAAGTGCGCGCCATGCTGGATGATCCGACCCGCTGGCCGACATTACCCGAGCAGGTGCGCGACTGGCTGTCGATCCAGAAGGAAAAATCCGTTCTCCCCAAACGTGGGGAACTGTTGATCGAAACCTTCCCACGCTCCCAACGCTTCTATCTCGTCGCCTATCCCTTCGAGGGTCGCCTTGCGCACCAGACGCTCGGGATGCTGTTGACCCGTCGTCTCGAGCGCATGGGTGCAAAGCCAGCCGGTTTCGTGGCCACGGATTACTCACTCGCCATCTGGGGGCTGGAAGACATGGGTGCCATGATCGCATCCGGGCGCCTCGGTCTACCGGAACTCTTCGATGAAGACATGCTGGGAGACGATCTGGAGGCCTGGCTCAATGAAAGCTGGATGCTGAAACGCACCTTTCGCACCTGTGCCGTCATTGCCGGGCTGATTGAGAAGCGCCATCCGGGCAAGGAAAAGTCCGGTCGTCAGGTCACAGTCTCCGCCGATCTCATTTACGACGTATTGCGAAGCCATGAGCCCGACCACATCCTGTTGCAGGCGACGCGTGAGGATGCGGCAACGGGCCTGTTGGATATCGGCCGCCTCGGCGATATGCTGTCACGAATCAAGGGTCATATCACCCATAAGCGGCTGGATCACATTTCCCCGCTGGCTGTGCCCATCTTGCTGGAAATCGGCAAGGAGACTGTGATGGGCGAAGCACAGGATGCCGTGCTGGCCGAGGCTGCAGAAGATCTGATCGCCGAAGCCATGGCGTGATTGAGATTGCCGTATGAAGGACGACGCATGAACCGAATGGCGCTCGCGCAAAAGGAAATTCCCACATCCGGGACCGATAGCGTCGAGATTGTCTTCAACGGCGTGTCGGCGATCTGCGATCCTTTCGGCGCGCTGTTCTTTCCAGAGCAGAGCCTCCTTCTAGTCTCGGACCTGCATCTCGAAAAAGGTGCCGCCTTCGCCCGGAGGGGCCAGCTTTTGCCGCCCTACGACACGCTGGCGACATTGCGCCTTCTGGAGACAGTCATCGCGCGCCACGATCCGCAGATCGTCGTCAGCCTGGGCGACAATTTCCACGACCGCAAGGGCTCAGCGCTTTTACCCGATGTCTTTCGTACAATGATCCAGGCCATGGCCCGCGGACGCGAATGGGTCTGGATCGCTGGCAATCACGATCCCGATGGAACCGTCGATCTGCCGGGAGTCTCGGTTGAGGAACTTGCCCATGCCGGCCTCGTCTTCCGCCATGAGCCATCACGGACTGCGCTGCCCGGCGAGATCTCGGGGCATCTGCATCCGTCAGCCACCGTGCGCCGTAGCGGAAAATCCGTGCGGCGCCCCTGTTTCGCAACGGATGGCGCCCGCTTGATCATGCCATCTTTCGGCGTGTTGACCGGTGGCCTGGATTTGCGCCACAAGGCATTCACGGGACTGTTTAATCGCCATGGACTGATTGCCCATTTGCTGGGCAGAGACCGGATCTATTCGGTCCGCTTTGCCAACCTTCTGGGGTGAGCTTCAGTCCTTGCGAAACAACAGGCTGGCACCCCAGCCGGTGACAAGCGCTATCATCACGGCCATCAAGCCGTAAAGAAACGGACGCTCGTGGGCCGCTTCCGAGATCGCATCTTCCAACCCGGTCTTGACCACTCTGAGCGGCAGGTCCTTCTGGGTGACGAACTGGCCGCTCTTGAACAGATAAGCGCGCACCACATGGACGCCGTTGGGAATATTGGCGGGCAGCCGCAGTGTGGCCCGGAACAGGTTGGAGCTGACAAACCGCACGCCGTTGGACTGGTCCTGATAAAGACCATGCGCCTGCATCAGCCGCCGATAGGCATTGCGGAAGTTGCCGATATTCGCGCCGCCCGAGAAATATCCAGTCGGCGACAGCGCCAGATGATCGATGCCAAGCCCCAGCGAGTTGAGTGTGGAAGCAGGTGCGATATCGTCGACCAGACGCGTACTGGCCAGCGAATAGGATTCCGGAGTCCGCTCGAAGGTCATTGACTGACGGTTGACCCAAATGCCGAAGAACCGTTCCTTGCGTCGCACGGTCGCTTCCGTGCGGGGACCTTCCAGCGTCACGATGATATCGTATTGCCCGATCGCCAGAAGCAGGCTGTCGGTATTCGTCAGTGATCCAAAAACAGTGAGGTCTGCACCGCGAAAGTCGGAAGTGATGGCAATTTCGTTTGTCGACGTTCCTATGTCGAGCTGCTCTTCACCTGCCACCTGTGGTGTCAGTGCAAAAGGCACCTGCGCCATTGCTGGCAGGGAAAGCGGCAGGAGTACCAGCAGGGTGAGAACAGCCATCCGCATCAGTTTGCAAAGCCTCCCACCGCCACGGAGAAGAGGTCGTCCGGTGTCAGAACCAGCGCGATTGCCAGCCTTGTTCCGACAGCAAGCACCAGAAGTCCAAGAAGTGCGCGAAGTTGCTCGCCGCGCAGCTTCTGCCCCACACGCACGCCGTATTGCGCACCGACGACGCTTGCCACCATCAGCATCAGGGCCAGTACGATATCGACGGAATAATTGGTTGCTGCTTGAGCAACCGTCGTGAACGCACTCACGAAGATGATCTGGAACAGCGATGTGCCGACCACCACACCAGTCGGTATGCGCAGCAGATAGATCATGGCGGGCACGAGAATGAAGCCGCCGCCGATACCCATCGGGGTGAGTGCGCCGATGCAGAAACCCAGCGCTATGATCGGAAGCACGCTCAGATAGATCTTCGATTTTTTGAAGCGCATCTTGAAGGGCAGGCGGTGTACCCAGCTGTGCTGTCCGGGTCGCCGTGGCGCAGGCGCCTCATTACGGGCTGCACGGCGAAGCGCTCTTACACTTTCCACAAGCATCAAGGTACCGATCGAGCCAAGCAGCACGACATAGAGCAGCGAAATGAACAGATCGATCTGGCCCAGCCGACGAAGCAAAGAAAACAGCCAAACGCCTGCCGAAGCGCCGCATAAGCCGCCCGCCAATAGAACGCATCCGAGTTTGATATCGAGCGTCCCTCGCCGGAAATGCGTCATTGCACCGGACACAGAAGAAGCGACAACCTGATTGGCGCCAGTGGCGACCGCAACGATGGGTGGAATATTGTAGAAAATCAGCAGCGGGGTGATCAGAAATCCGCCGCCGACACCGAACATGCCCGATAGGAAACCGACAGCTGCGCCCATGCCGAGGATGATGAAAATATTCACCGACAATTCTGCAATCGGCAGGTAGATTGTCACTGTGGGACCTCAAGAATGCGACAGTCTCTGCATCAAGCGAGACTTGTCGCGGCATAAATGAACGCCGCCCGTCACGGGCTGGTGGCTGACGCATCCAAGCCATTGGCGATGTTCGGCTTGGAGCTTATTTTTCTTGCGCTCGCAGGTGCGGCAAGTCAATTCGCAACCGCGTAATAGCTGGGCTTTTTACCGCTTTTGTGACGGGCCGTGTTATTTGTTGCGCGCCAAAAGCTCTTTCACCAGGGCATCGTCGATTTCACCCGTTGGTTTCTGGCCAACCGAAGTCTGGAATGCCTTGATCGCGGATACCGTCTTTGCGCCAATAACGCCATCAGCCGTACCGGCGTTGAAGCCGTTCTTGTTGAGGATCGCCTGAACGTTCTGGATCGCTTTTTTCATGTCGATGGAGCCGGTCGATGTGCCTTTTCCAACCCATTCGTCAGGCACATTCACGGCATTGGCATCGACATCCAGCGGCTTGGGCTTCCAGGCTTCCACCGCCGCTTTGGCCTTGGAAAGCTGCTCAGGCGTCAGGGCTCTCGCCACTTCTTCCTGTTTTTGCGCCGCGTCCTTGTCGCCATCCTTGGCTGCAATCGCAAACCACTTGTAGGAGTCTTCAAAGCTCTGTGGCACGCCATTGCCGCGCGCATAGAGGATGGCCAGGTTGAACTGGCTGTCCGGTACCCCGTGTTCGGCGGCCTGGATAAACCATTCAGAAGCGCGACCGTAATCCTGAGTGCCTGCCGCGCCGGACGCAAACAGCACGGCAAGATTGTGCATGGCTGCGGCATTGCCCTGTGCTGCAGCCAGTTCGTAATATTCCATGGCCTTGTTGAGGTCCTGCTGGACGCCTGTGCCCTTTTCGTAAAGGTTCGCAACGCGGTACTGCGCCGGTGCAAAACCCTTGTCGGCTGACAATCCGTACCAGCGGGCTGCTTCCTTGAGATCGGCGTCAACGCCACGGCCTTCAGTGTAACGCGCGCCGATTTCAAAAAGCGCCAGCGGGTCGCCTTCAGCGGCTGCCTTGGAAAGGGAAGCAGGAGAAATGGCGGCCGGTACTTCATAAGCTGCAGCAGCTGGCGTGGCCTGAGCTGCGTTGGTGCCCTCGTCCGTTGCGGCCTCATCCGGCGTCACATTGCGGATTGGCGCGGCATCGGTCCCTGTCGCAGGCTCTGCAGGCGTTTCCAATGTATCCATCGGCGCACCGGGCGTTGAAGCCTCCTCTGTCGACAGTTCTTCATCCAGTGGGGTGAGTGGTGCAAGTGGCGCAACGTTCTCAATCGCAGGGTCGCTGGAAACCGGAGCGTCAGCGGTCACTTCAGGAGTGGCTGCAGCACCGACCGCGGACGCATCATCGGTGACGGGCGATGTGGTTTCGATGACAGGCGGGTTTTCATTGCCTTGTGTCAGTGTCCGGACCAGAGGCATGGACATGACAGCCAGCAGAACCGCGCCTGCTGCGAGTAGAATGGGCCGGCGATAGCGCGAAAACGCGGAGGCCCCGTCCTTGGCAGCCTTGGATCCAGTGCTTGTCGATTGTGTGTTGCCGGCATCCTGCGCTGCCGCCTGCGCCGCGCGGCGGGCCGCAGCAATATAGTCTGTGCGCTCGCCGTCAGCGGGCGCCGCGATGTCGGCGCCATTGCCCATTTTGCTGGCGCGCACACGCTCAAGGATCTTGCGAACGTCAGGTGCACCCGTACCGGGCTCTAGAAGTTCATTGGCGTCGTCGTCCGGAATAATGCCAACCGGATCGATCGTCGGCGTCGGATCAAGCACCTGACGCGCCGCAGGCTCAGAAGGCTGTTTTTTCTGACCCGGGATGAGCTTCTTGCCAAGGCCGGCCAGAAGGCTCGGCTTGGAGGCTTTGTGCTCGGTGGCATAAGCTGTCACGTCCAGTTCGGCCACGAGATCCGGCTCTGATCGGTCAGCATCATTGCCAAACAACGGCGGCAAGTCGGTCGGCGCGTCCAGAAGGTCATCTTCACCGGTATAGGCAAATTGCTGTGCTGGCTGCGCTTCGCGAACAATATTTGGGGCCGTCTCGACATAGCGTGCCGGCGGCTCGTCCGCATCATGATGCAGGCTGTCCAGCCGATCAGCGATCTGCAGCAAGGTATCTTGCAGCGAATCGAAGGTCTTTTGCGTGCGATGTTCGTTGTCGCGGCTCAGATCTTCCAGATGACGCAGATTGTCGGCGAGTGCGGTAATGGTTTCAAGCTGTGGTGCAGAGACACCGCCTTGCATGCCATTGCGGGAGAAATTCTCCATCACGGCTTCGGCGGCCTGCCGGGCGGCTTCAATGATGTATTCGTCGCTGGTCGCGACATAGTCTTCGAGCCTGGAAATGCGCTCGGTGACTTCGCCATCCACCGCAGGTGCCGACATCTGCGATACATTGCCGATCAAACCGGAAAGATGGGCGATCTGCTCTTCAAGTCCGCGCAGCGAGACGGTGTCGGCGGCGGGCGCACGTGACGTTTCATCCAGCCGCTCGGCAATCATCGCCAGCCGTTCATCAAGAGTGCGCAAGGCACGGTCATCGATGGCAGGTGCGGGCGCCGGCTGTTCAATTTCGCCGATCATGCGGGCAAGATGGTCCAGGCGGTCGGCAAGACTGTTGCTCACGGTTCCCTGGTCGAGCGCATCGATCTTGCGCGAGATATCCAGCAGATGATCAGTCAGGTCTGGCTGCGGAAACGGCTGTTGCTGTTGCTCGATCAGCTGGGAGAGTTGGTCCAGCCGCTCTTCCAGATTGCTAGCCGTGCGGGCGCTGGCCATCTCTTCGATACGGTTCGAAAGCGCTTCCAGCCGACCGACGATCTCGTCGGTGGGCTCACTCTGCAAAGCACTTGCCGCTGAGATATGGCCGATTTGAGCACCAATGCTGGCAATCCTGTCTTCCAGCCGTTCGATCATTCTGGGGTCGATGGAAGGTGTCGGTGCACGGTTATTGCTTGCCGCAATAGCGCGGGTAATTTCGTCCAGCCGCAGATCGAGCCCGGCGAACTGCTCCTGAAGCGCGCGCTCGTTCGGATCCATATGGCTGCCGATGTGCTCAAGCGCTGTGGCAACAGCAATCAACTTGTCTTCCAGCGCGCGGATGGCGCGGCTGTCGCCCATCGACGTCAACTGTCCCTTGATCTCTTCCAGCCGGTCGAAAAGCTGGACAATTTCCTGACGCAGCCAGCTCGCATCCTTCTGGCTTTGCCCGAGATCCTCCAGGCGATCCTCGACGCCTGTCCAGCGCTGCTCGATACCGCGCACGGAGTCTTCGCGTGCCAGACCGTCCATTAGCGAGCGCAACTCGTCGAATTCAGCCCGCAGATTGTCGCCCACCGGCGTCTTCTGTTGTCCAAGGTGATCGATGCTCTTTGCAAGCCGAGCAATGTCGGCCCGCATTTCCTCACCAAAATGGCGGTCACCGGCGATACTCTTCAGGCCCTGGATCTCAGCGCGCAGTGTATCGAGTTCGCGGGATACGCCTTGCGAGATGTCGTGTTTCAGATCCTGCCGCAAGCCAAGCAGCGCTTCTGTGATTTCGCTCACAAGCGCTTTTGACTCGACAGCCGCCCGCTCGATCGGGCGTGGTGCCGGCATCGGCGTGCGGTCCCGCAGGCGAACACGGTCGGCCGGCGCAGCAGGTTGCTGGCGGCTCGCCTCCAATGCGCGCTGACGCTCACGGATTTCGGCAAGCGGATCCGCGCGGCGGGAACGCTCCGGCGAAACCGGTCGGCTGCGCTCTGCAGGTGCCGAACTCTCCGACATACTCCAGTCACGACGTGTCTCAACCTGCTGGCGTGTGTCACGCGCTGTTGATGACATCAGCCCTTCGATCCTCGCCTCCAGCCCCTCGATGGTCCGGCTCAGCGCGTCCAGTGACGAAGCTTCTGCATGGCGGGGCGGTGTGGATCGAGATCCGTTCATATTCTTGCTCTTGCTCGCTGTGACATTGCCTGGCGCTGATCGGCACCAGGCTGGCGTGCTTTCAGACTTTGCGATGCAAGCTTCACGGGGTCTCAAGCGGTTGCGGTTCACCGGAATGGCAAGCACTGGCTGCCTGGGGCGGTCGCAAAGATCGACTCGTTTGAATGCATCACGTTTCGATCCCGAGAATTGTCGAAACGTGGTAAACAAGCCGTTAACTGGAATGAATTTTTTTTAACGATTTCTCATGTATCTGTATTTTGACAATGCGGATGAACCTTGGGCGAGGAGAACTGCGGGCCGTAAACAAAAATAGATGGGAGGAATTGTTTGACGTTTACGCGCACGTCAATATTTTATATAAGCATCGCAGGGAGCCGGTTCGGTCCGGCAAAAGTCTCGGAGGAAGATATTCATGCCTGTCTACAAGGCCCCGGTAAATGATACGCTCTTTGTTTTGAATGATGTGCTCGGTCTCGACCGCTATCACAACCTTCCTGGCTTCGAAGATGCCACCCCGGACATGATCGAAGCGATCATCGGGGAAGCGGCGAAGGTAGCAGAAGAACAACTGTTCCCGATCAACCTTTCCGGTGATCAGGAAGGCTGCAAGCGCAGCGACGATGGCACGGTCAGTGTGCCGTCTGGCTTCAAGGAAGCGTATGACGCCTATTGCCAGGGCGGCTGGATAGGCCTTGCAGTTCCGTCGGAATTCGGCGGCCAGGGCCTGCCCTACACGCTGCATGCCGCGGTTGGCGAATACATGTCGTCCTCCAATATGGCCTTGATGATGTATCCGGGTCTCACCCAGGGCGCTATCGCTGCCATTCTGGTCCACGGTTCTGACGAGCAAAAGGCAACCTATCTGCCGAAGATGGTCGAGGGCACATGGTCTGGCACCATGAACCTCACCGAACCCCATTGTGGCACCGATCTCGGCCTGCTTCGCACCAAGGCGGTCCCGCAGGCAGATGGTTCCTACAAGCTCTCCGGCCAGAAGATCTTTATCTCTGCCGGCGAACACTCCATGACCGACAACATCATTCATCTGGTCTTGGCTCGCATCGAGGGCGCTCCGGAGGGAACCAAGGGTATTTCGCTCTTCATCGTGCCTAAATTTATGGTCGGCGAAGATGGTTCGCTCGGCGAGCGCAATACCGTCACGTGCGGTGCGCTTGAGCACAAGATGGGCATCCACGGCAATGCCACCTGCGTGATGAATTATGACGATGCCACCGGCTACCTGATCGGTGCCGAGAACAAGGGTCTCTCGGCCATGTTCGTGATGATGAACGAGGCGCGTCTCGGCGTCGGCCTGCAAGGTCTTTCAATTTCCGAGGCCGCCTATCAGAGCGCTGTCGTCTATGCTCGCGAGCGTATCCAGGGTCGCTCGCTGTCTGGTGCCAAGGAGCCTGACAAGAAAGCCGATCCGATCATCGTGCATCCCGATATCCGCCGCACGTTGATGACCATCCGGGCGTTCAATGAGGCTGGTCGTGCCTTCCTGCTCTGGACGGCTCTGCAGTCCGACATTGCGCATCGCTCCACCGACGAGGCAGACCGCCAGACGGCCGACGATCTTCTCGGCCTCATGACACCGATCCTGAAAGGTGTGTTGACCGACAAGGGCTTCGACAATGCAGTGATGGCCCAGCAGGTCTTTGGCGGTCACGGCTACATCGAAGAACACGGGATGAGCCAGTATGTTCGCGATGCCCGCATCGCCATGATCTATGAGGGTGCAAACGGTATTCAGGCGCTTGATCTTGTCGGACGCAAACTTGGCATGCATGGCGGTCGCGCCGTCATGGCCCTGTTCAAGGAAATCGGAGATTTCTGCGAGGAAAACCGCGAAGATGAAGCCTTGGTGCTCTACACCAAGAGCTTGAAGAAGGGCCTGAACGACCTTCAGGCATCCACCATGTGGTTTATGCAGAACGCCATGGCCAAGCCCGACAATGCCGGTGCCGGTTCCACCGACTACATGCACCTCTTCGGTCTGGTCGTCCTCGGCTATATGTGGGCGAAGATGGCAAAATCCGCGAACGCTGCGCTGGCAAACGGTGCTGGCGATGCCGCTTACTACAACAACAAGCTTCTCACCGGAAAATTCTTCATGGAGCGTCTGCTGCCCGAAACGGCGCTACGCAAGACGCGCATCGAAGCCGGTGCCGACACCATGATGGACATGGCTGCGGAAGCGTTTTGATCCTCGTTGTCTCCCCGGCGGGGGAGAAGAGCAAGAAATGAAATTCCGGCGCCCCGAGCGCTGAAGGGAGAGAAACCAATGACAGACGTCTTCATTTACGATCACGTGCGCACGCCTCGCGGGCGCGGCAAGAAGGATGGCTCGTTGCACGAGGTGCCGTCCGTGCGTCTCGCCGCCAAGACCCTCGAGGCGCTTCGTGACCGCAACGGCCTCGACACCGCAAACGTCGACGACATCATCATGGGTTGCGTCGATCCGGTCATGGATGCCGGCGCTGTGATCCCCAAGGCTGCAGCTTTTGAGGCCGGTTATTCCAACAAGGCACCTGGCATGCAGATCTCGCGCTTCTGTGCGTCGGGCCTCGATGCCGTCAATTTCGCTGCCGGCAAGGTCATGGCCGGCTCCGACGAAATCGTTATCGCCGGTGGTGTCGAATCCATGTCGCGCGTTGGCATGGGCATGTCGGGCGGCTCCTGGTACATGGATCCATCGGTCAACTTCCCGGCCTATTTCATGCCGCAGGGCGTCTCTGCCGATTTGATTGCGACCAAATACGGTTTTTCCCGCGATGATGTCGATGCCTACGCTGTCGAAAGCCAGAAGCGCGCGGGACATGCCTGGGAAAAGGGCTATTTCGATAAATCGGTGATTCCGGTCAAGGATCAGAACGGCCTGACAATCCTTGCCAAAGACGAGCATATGCGCCCATCCACCGACATGCAGTCGCTGGCTGGCCTCAATCCGTCTTTTCAGATGCCGGGTGAAATGGGCGGCTTCGAAGCTGTCGGCATCATGGCCCATCCGGAAATCGAGAAGATCAACTATGTCCATCACGCCGGTAATTCTTCCGGCATCGTCGATGGCGCAGCTGCCGTCCTGGTCGGCTCCAAGGCCGGCGGCGAAACCATGGGGCTGAAGCCCCGAGCCCGCATTCGCGCGTTCACCAATATCGGCTCCGATCCGGCCCTCATGCTGACGGGGCCTGTCGACGTCACCGAAAAGCTGCTCGCCAAGACCGGCATGAAGATTTCCGACATCGATCTTTTCGAACTCAACGAGGCATTTGCCGCCGTCGTGCTTCGCTTCATGCAGGCCTTTGAAGTCGATCATTCGAAGATGAACGTCAACGGCGGCGCAATCGCCATGGGCCATCCGCTCGGTGCCACCGGCGCGATGATCCTCGGTACCGTGCTTGACGAGCTGGAACGCCGCGATCTGAACACCGCTCTGGTCACGCTCTGCATCGGTGCCGGCATGGGCACCGCGACTGTGATTGAGAGGGTTTGAAGATGAGTTTCAACACCGGCACGATCGAGGATGAGTACACTCATATCACCGAACATTGGTCGCCAAGGGTGATCGCCGATGTCAATGGCCAGAGCCTCAAGCTCGCCAAGGTCAAAGACCAGTTGATCTGGCATTCGCACAGTGAAGAGGACGAACTGTTCCTGATATGGAAGGGTGAACTGACCATCGAATATCGCGACCGCCCATCAGTTCATCTGAAGTCCGGCGATTTTCATGTTGTGCCGAAGGGAGTCGAACACAATCCGGTTGCGTTAGAGGAATGCTGGATCATGCTCTTTGAGCCGTCCGAAACGAAGCATACCGGCGATGTCGTGGTCGAGAAGACCAAGTCACTTGACGCACAGCGCAGCCACTTGTCGGCCTGATCGGAGAGGAAACACAATGACCTACACCAACTTCAAAGTCGAAACCGACGCCGACGGCATTGCACTCGTCACCTGGGACATGCCCGACAAGTCGATGAACGTCTTTACCGTCGATGTTATGGACGAGATCGAGGCGATCGTTGATGCCACAGTCGCTGACGAAGCCGTCAAGGGCGTCGTCTTCACCTCCGGCAAGAAAACCTTCTCCGGCGGTGCCGACCTCACCATGATCAAGGGAATGTTCTCCATGATCGGCGAGGAAAAGGCGAAGGATCCCGCAGGCGCGGTGCAGAAACTCTTCGATGCCGCCGGTCGCATGAACTGGCTGTGGCGCAAGATCGAGACGAATGGCAAGCCCTGGGTTTCCGCCATCAACGGCACCTGCATGGGCGGTGCATTTGAGTTGTCTCTCGCCTGCCACGGTCGTGTGGCCTCAAATCATAAATCGGTCAAGATGGCGCTGCCAGAGGTCAAGGTCGGCATTTTTCCAGGTGCTGGCGGTACCCAGCGCGTGCCGCGTCTGGCCGATGCCCAGTCTGCTCTCCAGATGATGACCACCGGCCAGTCGCTCACACCGGCGCGCGCCAAGGCCATGAACCTCGTTCATCAGGTTGTGGAACCCGACCAGCTTGTTCCGGCTGCAAAGCAGATGATCAAGGATGGCCTGAAGCCTGTTGCCCCATGGGACGAGAAGGGCTTCAAGGCACCCGGCGGCGGCATCTGGACGCCGCAGGCAGCGCAGCTTTGGCCGGCAGCACCGGCCATCCTGCGTCGCGAAAGTGCCGGCAATTATCCAGCAGCGCTTGCCATTTTGAAATGTGTCTATGAAGGTCTGCAGGTTCCATTCGATACGGGGCTCAGAATCGAACAGCGTTATTTCACCGAAATCCTTCAGACCACCGAAGCATTCTCGATGATACGTTCGCTGTTCGTGTCCATGCAGGAACTGGCAAAGGGTGCTCGCCGTCCGGCTGGCGTCGAAAAAACCGAATTCAAGCATATCGGCGTCGTCGGCGCGGGCTTCATGGGCGCCTCAATCGCCTATGTGACCGCCGCTGCCGGTATTCCCGTTACCCTGATCGATCGCGACATGGAAGCAGCCGGCAAGGGCAAGACCGTGTCCGAAGGCCTGGTGGCCGGTGCCATTGGTAAGGGGCGCTTAACCAAGGAGGATGGTGAGAAGCTGCTATCTCTCATCACGCCATCAGACGACTATGCCTCTCTCTCAAATGCCGATCTGGTCATTGAGGCCGTATTCGAAGACCGCAAGGTCAAGAAGGGCGTCATCGAAGCGGTTGAGGCCGTGTTGCCGGAGACGTCGATCTTTGCCTCCAACACCTCCACCCTGCCGATCACGGGCCTTGCCGAGAATTCCAAACGGCCTGAGCAGTTCATCGGTGTGCACTTCTTCTCACCGGTCGAAAAGATGATGCTGACGGAAGTGATCCTCGGGGAACAGACGGGCGACAAGGCTTTGGCGGTTGCGCTCGACTATGTCGCGGCGATCAAGAAGACACCGATCGTCGTCAACGATACCCGTGGCTTTTATGTCAATCGCTGCGTCTTCCGCTATATCAACGAAGCCTATGACATGCTGATCGAGGGAGTGCCCCCGGTCATGATTGAAAATGCCGCCAAGTTCGCCGGCATGCCTGTAGGTCCTCTCTCTCTAAACGACGAGGTGGCGATCGACCTGTCCTACAAGATCATGAAGGCATCCATTGCCGATCTCGGCCCCAAATCGGTCAAGCCTGAACACATGGCGCTGGTCGAAAAAATGGTCGATGTTCTGGGCCGCCTTGGCCGCAAAAACGCCAAGGGCTTCTATGACTACCCGCCCAAGCCGGCGAAAAAGTCGCTTTGGCCAGACCTGAAGGATTTGTATCCGCAGAAGGACCCGGATGAGGTCGATATGACCGTCATCAAGCAGCGTCTGCTTGCCACGATCGCGCTGGAGGCAGCCCGTACTGTCGAAGAAGGCATTGTAACTGACCCGCGAGAAGCCGATGTCGGTTCCATCCTGGGCTTCGGCTTTGCCCCTTACACCGGTGGTACGCTGTCTTATATCGACGGAATGGGCGTCAAAGCCTTCGTTGAGATGTGCGAAAAGCTGGCCGCCGCTTACGGAGACCACTTCAAGCCGACCCCGCTTCTCGTGGAAATGGCCGCCAATGGCGAAACCTTCTACGAGCGCTTCAACCCCTACGCCGAAGAACAAAAGGCCGCATAAAGCCGGCGCTTCATCCGTTGGGGGGAAACTATGAGATACAGCGCCTCGGCCAATGGTTGAGGCGCTGTTTTTCTATGCGCGTCATGCACGATCTGTCGAATGCGGTCTGCAGCACTGAAGAGGTATCTACGGCTGGCTCAGGAACATGTGAAAAAGCCCGCCTGGTAAGGGCGGGCTTTCCGATCAGTTGAGTTGTCTGTCAGCGGGATCAGAATTCTTCCCAGTCCTGCGCTGCTGCGGCCGCGGCCCCACCGCGTGCCGGTGCCGGGCGGGAGGCCATGGCGGGCCTGCCTGATGCGGCCGGATGGCTTGGCGTGGCCATGGTGCGTGCCACCTGGCTCAAGACCGCAGACTGAGCCGATGCCCTTCCGTCCAGTGTAAACTGAGAGACGAGATCGCGAAGTTTTGCAGCTTCGCTTGCAAGGGCAGCCGATGCGGCGTTGGATTCTTCCACCATTGCCGCATTCTGCTGCGTGGTCTGGTCCATCGCGTTGACGGCCTGGTTGACTTCCAGAAGGCCGGTCGACTGTTCGCGCGCCGATATGGCGATCGAGTCCATATGGGTGTTGATCTCGGAAATGAACGAACCGATGGTTGTCAGCGCCTCGCTGGCCTTGCGCACCAGATCCACACCGCTTGCCACTTCCTCGGATGAGTTATGGATAAGCTGCTTGATTTCCTTGGCTGCAGTCGCGGAGCGCTGGGCCAGTTCACGTACTTCCTGTGCCACAACCGCGAAGCCCTTGCCGGCATCGCCAGCACGCGCAGCTTCCACGCCCGCATTCAGCGCCAGAAGGTTGGTCTGGAAAGCAATCTCGTCGATCACACCGATGATGTTGGAAATCTGCTGCGAGCTGCCTTCGATCTTGCGCATGGCTTCTTCTGCCTGCGCAACCACTGCGGAAGACTCTGTTGCCGAACTGTTGGCGCGGGATGCAACACCGCGCGCTTCTTCTGTTCGCTTGGTCGAGTTGGACACATTCGCCGTGATTTCCTCAACTGCAGCAGCCGTCTCTTCCAGGGAAGCGGCCTGCTGCTCGGTCCTGCGCGACAGATCATCGGTGCTGGCGGCAATTTCGCGTGTTCCGGTTTCCATGGTCGAGATGCTGTCGCTGATCGAGGTCATGGTCGTGCCGAGCTGCTTGACCGACTGATTGAAGTCGTGGCGCAGCGCTTCGAATTCAGACGAGAATGCCTCGTTAAGCTGAATCGACAGATCGCCGGCTGCAAGACGCTTGAGGCCCTGTGCCAGACCTGACGTTGCCTGGCGCAGCCGTTCTGCGGCGTCAGCTTCTGCCTTTTCCTGGGTGGCGACGCGGTCGGCTTCCGCATGCTTGCGCGCTTCCTCCGCTTCAGCTTCCAGTCGCTTGTTGGCAACAGCAGCCTCGCGGAACACGCCCATCGATTCAGACATTCTGCCGATTTCGTCCTTGCCACCCTTGTCGATTTGAATGTCGAGGTCCCCATCGGCGAGGCGCGCGGTCGCATCGGCAAGCTTGGAAAGCGGTCGGGAAATCAGCTGGAAGTTCAAGAAGCCCATCAGGCCCGCAACAATCGCAACCACAATTGAGGCGAGTAGTGAGATCACTTCCACGCCATGGAGCGCAGCGCGTTGATCTGTGGCAGCCTGCGAAGCGAATTGTTGCACGTCGGATGTGACGTCACCAATCTTTGTCGCGAAATCGGAGAGCAGCTCATTGCCTTCTCCGGTCACTTCAAGCGTTCTGGCAAGCTCGACAGTTTCTGGGGCGCGCATCAATTCGATCTGTCGACCGGCCACTGAGGTACGCCATTCCTGCACCGGCACAATGGCTTCCTTCAATTTCTCCAGATCCTGAGGTGCCCCGGCTGCATAAAGTGCCTCCAGCTTGGTCATGTGCTCGTCCAGCTTAGCGCCGCTCGCGTCGAAAGCCTTTACGAAATCGCGGTCACCCGTCAGAAGAAAATTCTTCAAGGCCAGATTGCTGGCATTGACCGCATCCGTGAGGACGCCCGTCTCAGCCTGCAGCTCGACATAGGCGAGGTTTTTCTCGACGAATTGAGTGGCAGTGACCGCACGCGTGTAGATCAGGCCACAGGTTCCGATCGCGATTGTGGCGAGAATGCCGAATGCGGCGAAACCTTTCGTGCTCACGGAGACATTCTTAAGCATGTAGCTCCCTTTCGTATTGTGCTGCATGGCAGCCAAATTTCTATTCCGCGGGGACACCTATTCATGCAGATTGACCGTGCATCGTGAGGTGCGCTCGCTGATGGTCACATTCCCAATGAAGCCCGGCGCTGAAGTTCCGTGAGGTTCATTTCAACCGTGACCGCGCCAATCTTCTTTGCGCCAGTATCGTCGGTTAGAGTGAAGTTGGCCTGAGCACGCCAGATATTGGCCTCGTCGTCCCATTCCGGATCGTCGAGGAAGATGGCATCGTTTGAGACATCGAAAGTCTTCTGGAATTTTGCTTCGTCGCCCTGCCAGAAGTCGCTTGTGATCGAGCTTTGGCCGACATTGAGGCCATTTTGGTCCATCACGAAGATTTCGGCATAAAGTCCGAGCGAACGTCCCTGCATGCGGGCGAGATAGATGGAAAGTGGGTTGGAAAGTGTCGCTGCAATCAAGGGTTTGTCCGAGCTTTCGCGCTCCGTCTTCCATTGCGTGTCAAGCTGGTCAATTTGCGCCTGATCAAGCTTGGTCAGTCGCTTGTTCTGCGCTTCAATCGAAATGCGCACGATGTCGGTATCCACCCATTGGCGGATTTTCGAGATCACAGCCGGGGTCATCAAAGCCTTCATATCGGGAGCTGGCGTTTCCGCCGTCGCCACTCCGGCCTGCAACAACAGTGCAGCTGCCGAGAGCGAAATTGTGAATTTACCCATTTTCATCTCCTTGCCTCCCCTCTAAATTTAGAGGGTATTTTTTAAGATTGTATAAATGTAAATTTACGCTTCCATTAGCATCGAGTGACGCACAGTCTGCGCGTCTGCAGGCTTGTACCGTTTGGAGGAAGCGGCGCACCCAAATTGCCAGATCGCGGCACTAAACTACGGTGATGGTACTGGGCTCGCCCTGAGGCTCTCGATCCAGCAAACAACTGGCCGAAACGAAAACATTAGAATATTCTTTATGACGTAGATGATAATGAAATCTTAATTGGGCAGTCGAGACCGGTTCCCGTCTGGACGCTATCCCCTTATCTGTACCTGCGGAAATGACATTTGCCTCTCTGCAAGAGCTCTTCGCGCTGGAAAACTGCACGCGGGTATGTGGGCATGCATACATCTCTTCCTTGAAATTACGACTTTGGTGTATAGTGCCGCTGAAGGGTTCTGTTCGTGGCCTCTTTTGCGAACTTGGACCCCGGCTCTTGGGAGGGAGCTTTTTCATGACCACACTGACGATTATCATCGCCGATGACCATCCGCTGTTCCGCGGGGCACTTCGGCAAGCCGTGAGCGGAATGGAAGCTCCGCAAACCATTATCGAAGCGGGGGATTTTGAGGCGGCCCGCAAGGCAGCGACCGATCACCCTGACGCTGATGTCTTGCTTCTGGATCTGGCCATGCCCGGCGTGAGTGGCTTCTCGGGACTGATGTCCCTGCGCGCCGAGTTTAACAGTTTGCCCATCGTCATCGTGTCGGCCAGCGATGACCAGACCACCATACGCCGTGCTCTTGAATTGGGTGCTTCAGGCTTCATCTCCAAGTCGTCCGGCATTGACGACATCCGAGCCGCCATTCAGGTCGTGCTGCAAGGCGATATCTGGACACCGCAATTCTATCACGGCGGTCAGGAGCACGATCCGGATGTCGCAGATCTCATCAGTCGTTTGCGAACCCTCACCCCGCAGCAGGGCAGGGTTCTGTCCATGCTCGGTGAAGGCCTTCTCAACAAGCAGATCGCCTATGAACTTGGCGTTTCCGAAGCCACGATCAAGGCGCATGTGTCGGCCATTCTGCTCAAGTTGAAGGTTGATAGCCGGACCCAGGCGGTCATCCAGCTAGGCAAAATCAACATGGCGATGGTTGCTTAAGAGAAGATCGAGCCAAAAATTGACCTTATAGTGCGGCGTAGAGGATTTTATTCCTTTACTCGTCGGGAAGCCTTGGCTAATCTGCGCAAACCTTTTGGAATTGGACTTGATTAAGGTTGTTCGGGTTCTGGGATTTGCGCTGCCATGTTTTCGCACGATAAGATCTGGAATGCCATTGATAGGCTCGCCGAAAGCCGTCAGCTTTCGCCGTCCGGGCTTGCCCGTCGTGCAGGCCTCGATCCAACGGCTTTCAACAAGTCCAAACGGATCGCCTCTGACGGGCGCATGCGTTGGCCATCGACAGAATCGATAGCCAAGGTTCTGGAGGCAACGGGTGCCAGCATTGAACAGTTCATGCAGCTGATTCGGGATGGCGGCCCCGATCCGGTGCCCGGTGGAGCCTTTCCACCGCAACCGGGTTCCATTCCCTTGCTGGGATTTGCTCAGGCCGGCGCTGGAGGCTTTTTCGACGATGGTGGTTTCCCCGCCGGACAGGGCTGGGATCTGGTCGAATTCCCGGCCTCGCCGGAGCGCAAGGTCGGTGTTTATGCCCTGGAAGTCCAGGGCGACAGCATGCTTCCATTATATCGCGATGGTGATGTTTTGATCGTGGAGCCCGCCGCTCAGGTTCGGCGCGGCGACCGTGTGGTGGTCAAGACGACCGGCGGTGAGGTCATGGCAAAGATCCTGTCGCGACAGACCGCAAAGGCAATCGAACTCACCTCGCTCAACCCCGAACATCCACTGCGCCATTTCGAGTTGTCGGATGTCGAGTGGGTCGCCAGAATTATCTGGGCGAGCCAATAGGACTGTTTGCCTATGCACCCGGTCGTCACATTGCTGTGCGGAATGGCAGCCCTGTCGATCATCGCCTTGTTGATTGTCGCCGCGCCGGATTCGCAAACATCTGGTGTCTCGGTGGCAACTGATCGGGAATTGTCAGAAGCCGCGCAACCTGAACCGTTTGTCATCGAAAACCGCGCAGTCCGTCTGGTCAGCCCCAAACGCTTTGCGTCTCCACTGGCGACAGATCTTGAAAATCTGGAGCGCGTTGCCCCGAGAGAACCCTTCACGCGACCGCATGAGCGCAAGGAACGGGTCAAGGTCGTCCTGTTGTCGCGGCCGCGCAGTCTGGCAGCCGGCCTGATTTCGGTGAAGGGTCGCAAGGTGCGGTTCCGTGATGTCGAGCCAACGGATGTCGAGCGGCAATGTGCAGCTGAGGGCGGTGACGTCTGGCCTTGTGGCATGGTGGCGCTGACCCATCAGCGTATGCTGTTGCGCAGCCGCTCCGTCTCCTGTGAGCACGACGGTGCCGACTGGCAAGGCGTGCTCGTCACGACGTGCAACATTGGCGATATCGATATTGGCGCTTGGCTGGCCAAACACGGTTGGGCCGAGGTTACCCCTGGAACGGCGCTGGAGGAATTGGCAGACGAGGCCAGAACAGCGCGACGCGGGCTCTACGGTGGCGATCCCCGATAGACATGCGCCATCGGGCCACCTTGAACGGGTGAAATTGAGTGCCTACTCTATTTCCACTGCCTGATGCATGACGAGGATATTGCGAAATGAAAGAACAGATCACCCATCACGATGCGCTGATCTTTGTTATGGTAATGGCGTCTGCTGTCGATAATGCCATGGCCGAGCGTGAGCTTGAGCGCATTGGTCAACTGGTCGATTCGCTGCCGGTCTTTGCCAGTTTCGACAAGCAGGACCTGATTTCGGCCTCCAGGCGTTGCGCGGAAATTCTGTCCGGGACCGAAGGTCTTGAGATCGCGCTTGAGACCATTCGCGACGCCCTGCCCAAGCGCCTGCGGGACACGGCCTATGCGCTTGCCGTGGACGTCATGGCCATCGATGCAGCGATCTTGCCTGAAGAAATCCGCCTGTTGCAGATGCTGCGCGACCGTCTGGAACTCGACAAACTGACCTGTGCAGCCATCGAACGCAGCGCGATTGCCCGCTACCGCAGATCCTGACCTGCTGTCGCGTCGGCGCGCTCTCCATACAGCCCATAAGGGAAGTAGCGCAGATAGATGTCCTGCAGGCGTCCCTTGCGCGATAGCGTCGAAAGAGCGCTGTCGATTGCCTGCCGCAAGGTAGCGTCGTCATCGCGGACCATAACGGTCAGTCCTTCGCCCAGAAACCGCTCGGAGAAATAGGGGGCGCCAAACAGTTCGCAGCAGGATTCTGAGGACTTGCTGTTGACCCAGAACGACAATTGCTGAGCATCGGCAAATGCCGCGCCAATCTCGCCTTTGCGCAGGCCATCGAGAAGACTGCCCCGGTTCTCGTACAAGCTGGCTTTCATGCGTGGGAAAAAGGAAGACAGCATTGCCTGATGCGCTGTACCGTCCACCACGCCGACCGTCTGGCCGTTTAACGCCCTGATATCTTCGCCTTTCCCCGCGGTCGACTTGTTGCGCACAAACCGCGCCGGCAGCATCATATACGGGCGCGAAAAATCGAACTTGCGTCTGAGTGCCTCGGTGACGGAGATGCCGGCGATCACGGCTTCTCCCTGACCGGATTCCAGCGCCTCTTCCAGGTCCGAAAAGGCAAGTGCCTGGATCTGGCACTTGGCCTCAATGTTCAGTTCAGCGCAGATTTCCCGAATAAGATCGACGTGAAATCCAGACAATCGCCCGGTCTGGTCCGCAAAGTTGAAGGGTGGAAAGTCCGTTGAAGTCAGGACCCGAAATCGCACCAGATTAGACAGATCCGGCCTCGGTAGCCGTTCACGGCTATCGAAAAGCATGGGCATCGGCGCTGTGTCGATCTGGGCTGCCATCGCGGCATGTGTAGCCGCACCGGGCGTCAGAAGCGTAGCTATTTGAAACAGCCCCCCTGAAACTAGGGATGTATATTTCAACCGCATCACTATCATCCGTTGTGGGGAAATCGGGGACGTCATCTGCCTGGATGACGGTTATCAGAATAGTGCGTTCAGGGGAATATGCTGATCATACGGCAGGTCCTGGAAAGACGCGGCACGGCAGCGATGTCCGTGGTCACGATGCGCTGGGGGATTCCCTTGAGCCTGTCTACGATCCGTTTGGCGAACAGCATGTATTCAGACGCATCGGCATAGGCAAGCCGACGATTGCCAAGGCGGCCGAACTCGCACGGCGTCGCGGCACGACGATCGAGCAGGAATTGCTATGTGAATTAGGCATTCAGGAAGCGGCCTATTACGAGGCCTTGGCGCGCGATGCCGGCCTTGCCTATGTCGATGCCGTTTCGCCTTCCAACGTCTCCGACATCCGTGGTCTCGATACCCAGTTGATCACGCCGCAATATCTGCGCGTCTTTCATCCCCAGGCTTCGACTGTGACGGCGATTGTGCCGGAAGCACGGAAGATGGACCATCTGATCGGTCGCTTGAGAGAATTGCCCCAACTCGCCGATCTGCTCGTTGTCACCCGTCCCTCCAGCTTGCGCCGTGCGGTCTGGCAGGCAGGTGAGAAGAGAAGAGTGACCGCTGCCGTCTCACACCTGTTCGAGGAGCGTCCCAAATTCTCGGCGCGGATTGTCATGAGCGGGGGGCAGGGTTTCTGGCTAGGGTTGTGCTTGAGCGCTATTGTCACCGCCTCCATGCTGGCAAGCAGCATCGTTTTAAATGTGCTGCATTCCACCTTCTCGCTGCTCTACTTCTCGGCCCTTTGTCTGCGTATTGCGTCGCTTGGCCACGCCATGCGCCAGGTCGGCGCGGCACCGACAAGCGCTGAAGAAGTGTTGCCGACCTATACCGTGATGGTTGCCCTTTACCGCGAAGCGGCCGTTGCCCCGCAGCTGCTGAGGGCACTGGACCGGCTCGACTGGCCGAAGTCGCGTCTGGATATAAAACTGCTTTGCGAGGCGGATGACCTAGAAACCATTGAGGCCCTGAAGGCCCTCAAACCTGGCCGGCAGTATGAGATCGTCGAGGTGCCCGATTTCGGACCGCGCACAAAGCCGAAGGCCTTGAGCTACGCACTGTGCGCCGCGCGCGGTCGCTATATTGTTGTCTATGATGCCGAGGATAGGCCGCATCGCGGCCAATTGAAGGAAGCCCATGCGCGCTTTACCGCGCTGCCTGAGGATCTGGCATGTCTGCAAGCGCCATTGATCATCACAAATGGCAATCGCTGCTTCTTAAGCGCGCTGTTTGCCTTGGAATATGCAGCGCAGTTTCGTGGTCTTCTCCCCTTTCTAGCGCGTCTCCGCATGCCCATCCCCCTGGGCGGGACGTCGAATCATTTCCGCACGGATATTCTGCGCCGCATCGGCGGCTGGGATCCCTTCAATGTGACCGAGGATGCGGACCTCGGCATGCGCCTGCACCGCCTTGGCTACCGTACCGGTGTGCTCAGACATCACACGCTTGAGGATGCGCCGGTAGACCTGTCGGTGTGGATGCGCCAACGTACCCGTTGGTTCAAGGGATGGCTGCAGACATGGCTGGTTGTCACGCGGGACAATCGGGAAGCAAGGGCGGAGATGGGCTGGAAGGGCTTTGTCGTATTTCAGTTGCTGTTCGGTGGTGTGATCGTATCCGCATTGCTCCATCCGGCTCTCGTCGTCGCACTCATCCAATCTTGCATGTTCATGCTTGAAACGCCGAAGCCGCCGATCAGCGCGCTTCAGATTATTCTGATCGTTGTCGATCTTCTCAACGTCATGGGATCTTATGCGGTGTTCATCGCACTCGGTGTCTCACCCATGATGCCGCAGGAAAAACAACGAATCGGCATGCGATGGATTGGTGTCCCGGTCTACTGGATGATGATCACCATCGCTGCCTGGCGCGCCGTGTTTGAACTCAGGCGCAATCCGTTCTTCTGGCACAAGACACCCCATTCGCCGGCAGCACAGGAACAAGTGCGTCGCCAGAGATGGTGGAGCCGGAGATGGAAGCCAAGTCTTTGGAGCGGGTGAAGGGAATCGAACCCTCGTATTCAGCTTGGGAAGCTGCTGCTCTACCATTGAGCTACACCCGCGATGAGACTTCATTACCAGCAAGCAACGGCAGCCAGCAAGCGCAAAAACGAAGGCTCAGCCTGCGCGGAAATGCTTGGAGAGCTTCAGGCCCTGCGCCTGATAGTTCGACCCGAGCCCGGTGCCATAAAGCCCTTCCGGCTTTTCCTGCATGTCCTCATAAACCAGCCGGCCGATAATCTGGCCATGCTCGAGAATGAAGGGGACTTCGTGGCTGCGCACTTCCAGTACAGCACGGCTTCCGGCACCGCCGGCGCCCGCATGTCCAAAGCCCGGGTCGAAGAAGCCGGCATAGTGCACGCGGAACTCACCCACCAGCGGGTCGTATGGCGTCATTTCAGCAGCATAAAGGGGAGGCACATGCACAGCCTCGTTGGAAACGAGAATATAGAACTCGTCCGGATCGAGGATCAGTTCGCGGCTGCCGCGGTTATAGATCGGTTCCCAGAAGTCGAGAATGTCGTGGGCGGCTTTCCGGTCAACATCTATCACCGAAGTGTGGTGCTTGCCGCGATAGCCGATCAGACCGTCAGGGCTGGAGCCGGTCAGGTCGATCGAAAGCGCAATGCCACCGCCGGAGACATTGGGCACATCACTGGCAACAAGCGTTTCAGCGGAATGCAGGTCCAGCAATTGCGCTTCTGACAGCAATGCGTGCCCGACACGAAAGCGGATCTGCGACAGGCGTGAGCCGCGTCGAACGATGATCGGGAATGTCCGCGGCGAAATCTCCAGATAGAGCGGCCCTTTATAGCCGGCCGGCACCTTGTCGAACTCCTGGGCCCGGTCGACCATGACGCGGGTAAAGATGTCCAGGCGGCCAGTGGAACTCTTGGGGTTCGCCGACGCCGAAATATCCTCTGGAAGCTCAAGGCTTTCCATCAGCGGAACGATGTAGACGCAGCCGGTTTCCAGCACCGCTCCGTTCTCTAGGTCGATCTCGTGAAGGGTCAGCCGCTCAAGCTTCTCGGCAACGGTGCAGCCGGGGCCCGGCATGAAGCTGGCGCGCACGCGGATAGCTTTCGAGCCAAGGCGCAGGTCGAGGCTGGCCGGCTGTATCTGGTCGCTGTCGAGTATGTCCTGGCTTTTCAGCTGACCTTCAGCGAAGAGCGCCTTGATGGCGCGGTCGGCCAGAATGCCTGATTTCCTAGTCATGTCGTCGTTCCTGTTTGGCGAGACAAAATCAAAAGCGGAGAATTGACGCAAGTCACCAACCGGCGTATTAGGCCCTTATCCCGTGGTGATTTGGCCGGTCGGCTTGCAGCCACGTTAAACAAATGGCTAAAAAGACCGGGTATGAAACCGGTCTGCTTTTGCGACCGGTTTTTTTTGTTTGAAAGGCACGTGGCATGAGCAAGAAATGGCGCCCGGCAACGCAACTTGTCCATGGAGGAACACTCCGCTCGCAATACGGTGAGGTATCGGAAGCAATCTTCCTGACCCAGGGCTTCGTCTACGACAATTCCGCCGCCGCAGAGGCGCGCTTCAAGGGCGAGGACGACGGTTTTATCTATGCCCGTTACGGCAGCCCGACCAATGATATGTTTGAAAAGCGCATGTGCATGCTGGAAGGTGCCGAAGATGCGCGCGCCACGGCATCGGGCATGGCCGCAATCACGGCTGCGATCATGTGTCAGCTGAAAACGGGCGACCACATCGTTGCCGCTCGCGCCCTGTTCGGTTCGTGCCGCTGGGTGGTCGAGACGCTCGCCCCTCGCTATGGCATCGACTGCACACTGGTCGATGGTCGCGATCTCGCAAATTGGGAAGAGGCGATCCGCCCCAATACAAAGGTCTTCTTCCTCGAAAGCCCGACCAATCCGACACTGGAAGTGGTTGATATTGCAGCCGTGGCAAGACTGGCCGATCAGGCAGGCGCGACACTGGTTGTCGACAATGTCTTTGCCACTCCGCTGTTCCAGAAGCCTTTGGAACTGGGTGCGCATGTCGTCGTCTACTCCGCAACCAAGCATATCGATGGTCAGGGTCGTTGTCTGGGAGGCGTCGTTCTGTCCAACAAGGAATGGATCGACGAAAACCTGCATGACTATTTCCGTCATAGCGGTCCCGCCATGTCTCCATTCAATGCATGGACATTGCTGAAGGGCATTGAGACGCTGCCTCTGCGGGTAAAGCAGCAGACGGAGAATGCGGCAAGGATCGCCGACCTGCTCGCCGACAGCGGCAAGGTGGCCCGTGTCATTTATCCGGGACGCGCCGATCATCCTCAGGCCAGCATCATTGCAAAGCAGATGACGGGCGGATCGACGCTCGTTGCCTTCGAAATGAAGGGCGGCAAGGACGCGGCCTTCGCCTTGCAGGACGCATTGGACGTGGTGACCATCTCCAACAATCTTGGCGATGCCAAGAGCCTGATCACCCATCCGGCAACCACCACGCACAAGAACCTCAGTGACGAAGCGCGTGCGGAGCTGGGCATAACCGATGGCACCGTCCGGTTGTCCTGCGGTATCGAGGATGGCGACGATCTGCTTGAGGACTTCGCCCGGGCATTGGATGTCTTGAAGGCCTGACCTCTGTCACGCAGCCGATAATTGTCACGTGGATGCCCAGAAATAATCTGTAACAAAGGCTGTGGAGCGTGCATGCGCCACAGCCTTTTATTGACGTTAACGTCAGGCTGTAGAATATGGTTAACGAACTGATTGGAGGTTTGGCGAATGTATCGAGCCCTGACGAGGGACATAGAGGTGAGTGTCGAGCCGTATTATCTGGAGGAGCAATCCGATCCGGGTGACGACCGCTATGTCTGGGGCTATCGTGTCGTCATATCAAACCATTCCGACAAGCCGGTGAGACTGATCAACCGTTACTGGAACATCACCGATCAAAACGGGCAGGTGGACGAGGTTCGCGGCCCGGGGGTCGTCGGTGAGCAGCCCCAGCTCGATCCTGGAGCATCCTACGAATACCAGTCGGGATGCCCGCTGGATACGCCATCAGGCATGATGTTCGGTCATTATCAGATGCAGACAGAGGACGGCGAACGTTTCAATGTCGCCATCCCCGCATTTTCGCTCGATAGCCCGGGTCTGGCCCGCGTCCTGAACTAACCGACGCGGCTGTCGAAGCAAGCTCAGGCGTTTTCCAGCTCATCGGGTTCGTAGCGATAGGTGGTCGAGCAGAATTCGCAGGTCACCGCAATCCTGCCCTCTTCCTGGCTTGCCTCGATATCTTCGGGTGTAAAGCCCTGGAGTACGCCCTTGATTTTCTCGCGTGAACAGCTGCAACGGTCGTGAACTTCCTGCGGCGGGAAAACCCTCACGCCACGCTCGTGGAACAGACGGAATAGCAGTCTCTCGACGCCGATCAGCGGATCGGTCAACTCGTCGGCATCGACGGTCTCGACCAGCATGCGTGTTTCCGACCATGCATCATCATCAGCAAGATCCAGATCGCGGTCATCGCCGTCTCCACCGTGAAGGTCGGGCTGGCGCATCCGCTCCGGTGCATCGGGTAAAAATTGCACGATGACGCCTCCCGCACGCCAGGCATGGCGAGGGTTTCCGTCCTCGTCCCGGTCGTAGAGCTCAGCGGCGCCCAGTCGCACACGCGTCGGGATCTGTTCCGACTGGCGGAAATAGACGCCGGCAATGTCTTCCAGCGTTGATCCGTCGAGCGGGACGATGCCCTGGTAAGGGGTCATGTAGTTGCCCTGGTCGATGGTAAAGGCAAGAACGCCGGCCCCGAGCAGCTGTTCAGGTGAGCCTTCGCCTTTGGCAACAGCCGCTGCCACGGCCTCGGCATCGAAGCGCGCATAGGCACGAACATTTTCGGGCGTGGAGAAATCCGCAACCAGAAGATCGACTGGACCGTCGCTCTTGGTCTGCACCGTAAACTTGCCCTGAAATTTGAGCGACGTGCCGATGAGAACGGTCAGAACCATCATTTCCGCGAGCAGCCGTGCGACTGCCGGCGGATAATCATGCCGGTCGAGAATGGTGTTTAACAGTGGGCCGAGTTGAACCGCGCGCCCGCGCACGTCGAGCCCTTCGATTTGAAACGGAACAACCCGGTCATCGCCGGCGAAACCGAATTCGCCGAGCTCTGTGGATGTGTCAGACATTGTGGCAGCTCCTTCGCGCAAGCGCGCTTGAGATGGCGGGGCCTTCGCCCCCAGTTACCGCACAAATGGTCAGAATACTGCAAAAGGTCAAGTATCGAGGGGAGGCGGGGCCTCCCCTTTTTCAGGATATCAGAATGCGCCGAGGCACCAGGCAAGGATGGACTTCTGTGCATGCAGGCGATTTTCCGCCTCGTCAAAGACGACCGACTGCGGTCCGTCAATCACGTCGTCTGTCACCTCTTCGCCGCGGTGGGCGGGCAGGCAATGCATGAACAGCGCATCCTTTTGCGCACGCGCCATCAAGGCCTTGTTGACCTGATACGGCTGGAACACGTTATGGCCACGCGCCTTGTGTTCCAGGTTCATCGAAACCCAGGTATCGGTGATCACGGCATCAACATCCGCAACAGCCCTCTCTGCATCATGGGTCAGCATGATCTCGCCACCATTGTCGCGCGCCCAGTTGAGGATCTTGTCATCGGGTTCTGAGCCCATCGGCACGGCCATGTTCATGCGGTAGCCAAATCGGGCAGAGCCTTCCACGAGCGAATGCAGCACATTATTGCCGTCACCGGTCCATGCGAGTGTTTTGCCAGAGATTGGCCCGCGATGCTCCTCGAAGGTCATGATGTCGGCCATGATCTGGCAAGGATGGGTCATATCCGTCAGGGCGTTGATCACCGGCACTGTGGCATGCTCGGCCATTTCCAGCAGGCGCGAATGGTCGGTGGTGCGGATCATGATGGCATCGACATAGCGCGACAGCACCTTGGCTGTATCGCCAATCGTTTCGGCGCGACCGAGCTGCATTTCGGTGCCGGACAGGAACAGTGTCTCCCCACCGAGTTGGCGCATGCCCACATCGAAGGACACGCGGGTGCGGGTGGACGGTTTCTCGAAAATCATCGCCAGCATCTTGCCGGCTAGAGGCTTGTCGTCCGTACCGGCCTTGGTCGCGCTTTTGCGCGCCATGGCGTCGTCAAGGATGGAGCGCAGTTCGCTGGCCGAAACGGCCGAGAGATCGAGAAAATGCTTTGGAGATGCCATTCTATCTTACCTGTCAGCCGTGAAGGCTTGTCTTGTGATCCTGTGTGTGGAGTGTTTCGGCAGCCTGTTCCAGGCGAGCCAATCCTTCGCGTGCTTCTTCTGCTGTCGTCGTCAGCGGTGGCAGCAGCCGGATGACGTTTTCGCCGGCTGGAACGCCGAGCAGATGCGCCGAGCGCATCGCATGCAAAAGATCAGCTGAAGGCACGCGTGCCTTGACGCCCAGCATCAAGCCTTCGCCGCGCACTTCCTCGATCACATCGGGGAAGCGATCCTTCAGCGCGGCAAGTCCCTGGCGGAACACGAGGGCAACGTCCCGGACATGCTGAAGAAAATCGTCTTCCAGAATAACGTCCAGGACAGCGTTGCCGACCGCCATGCCCATTGGATTGCCGCCATAAGTGGATCCGTGTGTGCCGGCCGTCATTCCGGAAGCGGCCTCTTCGGTTGCAAGGCACGCGCCGAGCGGGAACCCGCCGCCAATACCCTTGGCAACCGCCATGATGTCTGGCGTGATGCCTGCCCATTCATGGGCAAACAGCTTGCCGGTACGGCCAACACCGCACTGCACTTCATCAAGCATCAGCAAAAGGCCGTGCTCATCGCAAAGTGCCCGCAATTCCCGCAGGAACGCGTTGGACGCGAGGCGAATACCGCCTTCGCCCTGCAACGGTTCAAGCAGGATGCCAGCCGTCTCCTCGGTGATCGCAGCCTTCACAGCTTCGATATCGCCGAACGCAACCTGATCGAAGCCGGGAGCCTTGGGGCCGAAGCCTTCCAGATACTTTTCCTGACCACCCGCCGCGATCGTCGCAATCGTCCGGCCGTGAAACGCGCCCTCAAAGGTAATGATGTGGAAGCGCTCTGGGTTGCCCTTGGCAAAATGGTAACGACGCGCGGTCTTGATCGCGCATTCCAGAGCTTCTGCGCCGGAATTGGTAAAGAACACGCGGTCGGCAAATGTTGCAGCCGTCAGACGCTCGGCAAGCTTTTCCTGGCCCGGAATGTCGTAGAGATTGGAAAGGTGCCAAACCTTGTCCGCCTGCTCTTTCAAGGCGCTCACCAGATGAGGATGCGCATGGCCGAGTGAGTTCACCGCGACGCCGGCGGCAAAGTCGAGATAGCGCTCGCCGTCTTCGGTGATCAGCCAGACACCCTCGCCGCGTTCGAAGCGCAACGGAGCGCGATTATAGGTCTGATAGAGCGGGGAGGCCTCGGCCATTGCGCTTGACTCCTTCGACAGGCACGGAAGATATGGGTTTCGCTGATTGGCGGGTGTTACGAAGTCTAAAAATCAAAAATGCCGCCTTGCGGCGGCTCGCGCACTATCTTCATTTCGGACCCCCATGTCAATAAATCACCGCAATTGCGGGACTTTTTAGCACGGTGCCGTCGCAGCCACGCTTTAGTAGGCGATAGTGGTATTTTAGCCTGTGGACAGCAAGTTGGGGAAAACTATGAAATCGATTCGCGATGATTCCGGCGACTCTTGTCACGGAGTCAGGCTCACACTAGGTTAATGATCAATTACTAGACTGCATGCGGCGGAACTAGTCACCGACAATATCGAGGCATATTTTTTGTTTCGGAGTCTTCCGAGGCAGCGGTGAAGGATTCGGCCTCGGAATGCGCTACAGGCGGAGATATTTGGCATGAATTGGACTGATGAGCGCGTTGAAAGGCTGACGAAGTTGTGGGCCGAAGGTCTCAGCGCAAGCCAGATCGCGGCACAACTAGGCGGCGTCAGTCGAAACGCTGTCATTGGCAAGGTACACCGACTTTGTTTGCCCGGTCGCGCCAAGGCTGGCGGCTCCTCGTCTGCCTCTCGCGCGCCAAAGCGTCCGGCGCCAACGACAGCGCGGCCGCAAAGCTTTCAGCCACGTGTAGCCACGCGCTCGGCCGCCCGTCCTGCCGGCACAACCGTGTCACACGATGAAATCGAAGCTGGTGGCGAAGAGGAGCGTGCAGTCGTTCCGGTGCCATCCAATGTCGTGGTGCCGATTTCGCGTCGTCTTGCCCTCACGGAACTCACCGATCGCACCTGCAAATGGCCGATTGGCGATCCGATGACTGATGAGTTTCATTTCTGCGGTTGCGAGGCATCGGATAACGCACCTTACTGCACCTACCACTCGAAACTGGCTTATCAGCCAGTCAATGACCGCAGGCGCTCATCCGCGCAAAAGCAATCGCTTCCCAGCCGATAAAGATCATGAGATGAGGCCCCGCAAGGGGCCTTTTTTATGCAGCAAGTAAAAAGCCCACCGCCTGGCTGGGCGATGGGTTGAAACAGCGGTAGCAACCGCCAGCATGGGTGACCTGTCAGGCCTCCATGGAATATCCGGCGCCGCGCACGGTGCGGATCACGTCCTGCATGTTGGAAAAATTAAGCGCCTTGCGCAGCCGGCCGACATGCACGTCCACGGTACGCTCGTCCACATAGATGTCATGCCCCCACACACCGTCGAGAAGCTGTGAACGCGAATAGACGCGCCCGGGCGATGCCATCAGGAATTCCAGCAGACGAAATTCGGTCGGTCCAAGTCGAACTTCACGGCTCTTGCGGTGAACACGATGCGTTTCGCGGTCGAGTTCGATGTCGCCGCAACGCAGAACGCTGGACAGCACTTCTGGCCGCGCCCTACGCAACATGGCTTTTACCCGTGCCATCAGTTCCGGTGTGGAGAAGGGCTTGACCACGTAGTCGTCTGCACCTGTCGCCAATCCGCGTATGCGTTCGCTTTCCTCGCCGCGTGCCGTCAACATGATGATCGGCAGCCGTTCTGTTTCCGGGCGAACCCGAAGGCGGCGGCAAAGTTCGATCCCCGACACGCCGGGCAACATCCAGTCAAGGATCAGGAGATCAGGAACCCGTTCCTGCATGCGTATTTCGGCCTCGTCGCCCCGAAGGATCGTCTCGACTTCATAGCCCTCAGATTCCAGATTGTAACGCAGGAGGACGCTCAGCGCCTCCTCGTCTTCAACCACAGCTATTTTCGGCGCCATCTAGTGTCTCACTTCAAGTGCTTATTCCGCGACCGCACTGACATCGGTCGTCGTATCGTCCTTGGGACGGTCACCTTCCGGCTGCATACCGGTGGTCATGTAATAGATGGTCTCTGCGATATTGGTCGCGTGGTCACCCACTCGCTCGATATTCTTGGCGCAGAACAGCAGATGCGTGCAGGTCGTGATATTGCGCGGATCTTCCATCATGTAGGTCAAAAGCTCGCGAAACAGCGAGGTGTAGATGGCGTCGATCTCTTCGTCGCGGTCACGGATGATCTTGGCCTTTTCCGCAGAACGGGTGGTGTAGACATCCAGAACATCGGTCAGCTGTTCGAGTGCGAGTTCGGAGAGATGTTCCAGTCCGCGCGCCAGCTTGCGAGGGACGCCGGTGCCCTGAACGGCCATCACGCGCTTTGCATTGTTCTTGCCCATGTCACCAACGCGTTCCAGATCGCTGGCAATTCTCAGCGCACCGATGATTTCGCGCAGGTCGGCTGCGACCGGCTGGCGACGAGCTATGGTGATGATGGCCTTGTCACCGATTTCCCGCTCGGCATTGTCCATCACCACGTCGTCAGAAATCACCTTCTGGGCAAGGGCGGCGTCGGAATTGACCAATGCGCGGACCGAGTCACCGACCATCTGTTCGGCAAGGCCCCCCATCTCGGAGATGCGCCGGATCAGATATTTAAGGTCTTCATCGAAAGCGGATAGAATATGGGTCGATGGCATTTGAGGTATCCTCGAAATTGGCTTCAGCGCGGATGAAAACGGGATATCAGCCGAAGCGGCCCATGATGTAATCCTGCGTGCGCTGATCATCCGGATTGGTGAACATCTTGTCTGTGTCGTTTTCCTCAACGAGTACGCCAAGATGGAACATGGCGGTGCGCTGCGAGACACGCGCGGCCTGCTGCATCGAGTGCGTCACGATCACGATCGTGTAATTGGCGCGCAGCTCATGGATGAGTTCTTCAACCTTGGCCGTCGCAATCGGATCGAGCGCCGAACAGGGTTCATCCATCAAAATGACTTCCGGGCTGACCGCTACTGCGCGCGCGATGCACAGGCGCTGTTGCTGACCACCGGAAAGGCCGGTGCCTGGCTCCTGAAGGCGATCCTTCACTTCGTTCCAGAGGCCGGCCTTCTGCAGGCTTGTCTCGACGATCTGGTCCAGGTCGGCCTTGCCCTTGGCGAGCCCGTGGATGCGCGGACCATAAGAGATGTTTTCATAGATCGACTTCGGAAAGGGGTTCGGCTTCTGGAACACCATGCCCACACGGGCGCGCAACTCCACCACGTCGATCGAAGGATCGTAGATATCCAGCTCGTCGAGTGTGATCTTGCCGGCCACGCGGCAATTTTCGATCGTGTCATTCATGCGGTTCAAGCAGCGCAGAAAGGTCGACTTTCCGCAGCCGGATGGGCCGATCAGGGCAGTCACCGTATTTTCGCGAACATTGAGGTTCACGTCGAAAAGCGCACGTTTCTCGCCGTAGTAAACCGACACATCCTTGCCGATCATCTTGTAGGTTTTATCGTTCATTTTCTGATCGACCGCCTTTTCCAAAGCTGTTTCCGACATCATGTTCATTGTTCTATTCCTTCTACCAGCGACGTTCAAAGCGCCGCCGTAGCAGAATGGCACCGACATTCATGACAAGCAGGAACAGGAGCAGAATGATGATAGCTCCGGACGTCCGCTCGACAAAGGCGCGTTCAGCTTCGTTGGCCCACATGTAGATCTGTACGGGGAGCGCTGTTGCAGGCTCCATGGGAGAGGTTGGATAATCTGCCACGAACGCCACCATGCCGATCAGCAAAAGCGGAGCGGTTTCACCGAGTGCCTGGGCAAGGCCGATGATCGTGCCGGTCAAGATGCCGGGCGCGGCAAGCGGCAGCACATGGTGGAAAACCATCTGCATTTTCGAGGCCCCAAGCCCCAGTGCTGCGGCACGGATCGATGGTGGGACAGCCTTCAGCGCGGCGCGTGTCGCGATGATGATGGTCGGCAGTGTCATCAGGGTCAGCACCAGACCGCCGACCAGCGAGGCCGAGCGTGGCAGGCCCATGAAATTGATGAAGACCGCAAGACCCAGCAGGCCGAAGACGATGGAGGGCACAGCCGCCAGATTGTTGATATTGACTTCAATCAGGTCGGTGAACTTGTTCTTCGGTGCGAATTCTTCAAGGTAGATCGAAGCCGCCACGCCGATTGGCAGGGCCAGAACCAGCACGATCACCATCATGTAGAATGATCCGATCAGGGCCACACCCATGCCGGCAGCCTCGGGGCGGCTCGATGCGCCGTTGACGAAAATGCCGGTGTTGAATTTCGACGTCAGCGCGCCGGAACTCTTGAGCTGATCCATCCAGCCAAGCTGCTGGTCGGAGACCTTGCGGCTGCTCTCATCGACACTGAGATCGATCTGGCCCTTATAGGCGGAGTCGATATCTGCAGCGGCGAGGAAAGTCACATCGACTGTTTTCCCGATTAACGACGGATCGGCCATCACCATGTCGCGCAATTGTACGCGGGAGCTGTCGGAGATCATCTGGCCGGCAGCGCGCACCGCACTCTTGTCGTCGGGATTGATCCCCACTGCCTTGACCAGTGCATCGCGGGCAAGAGCTGGATAATTGGCCATCAACAGCACGCGTGGATTGCTTGCGGCCTGGTTGCGTGGGTCCAGGACCTTCTGGCTGAACTCGACCGGAAGCGTGATCGAGGTTTGCGCAAAGGCAGTATATCCGTTCGATATGACTGTGTAGAGCAGGGCAAACAGGCACAGCACACCAATGGCAATCGCCAGCACACCGTAGAGACGGAACCGACGTTCGGCAGCATAGCGGCGCTTCAAGCCGATATCGCGGCCCCCGGCACGCGCAACCGCATTGGGAAGGGCCGTTGCGGAAGAGGTGATATCGGTCATTCGTACTGCTCCCGGTATTTGCGCACGATATAAAGCGCATAGATGTTCAGGCAGAGTGTCATCACAAACAGGGTGATGCCGAGTGCGAAGGCCACCAGCGTCTGTGGCGAATTGAACTCGAGGTCGCCGGTCAACTGGTTGACGATCTTGACGGTCACCGTCGTCATCGGTTCGAACGGATCGAACTGCATGCGGGCGGCAACACCGGCGGCCAGAACAACGATCATGGTTTCGCCAATGGCACGCGATGCGGTCAAGAGCAGAGCGCCGACCACGCCGGGAAGAGCTGCCGGCATGATCACCTTGCGCATGGTCTCAGACCGCGTGGCACCTAGGCCAAGCGAACCGTCCCGCAGAGAACGCGGAACCGCGGTGATAATGTCATCCGACAGCGACGAGACGAAGGGAATGAGCATGATGCCCATGACCAGGCCTGCGGTCAGAACGCTCTGGCTTTCGATGAAGTTGGAATAATTGCCTGTTACAAGCCCGTTCAGTTCGGTCGAAAGATCGCGCAGAAACGGGCCAACGGTCGCAAGGGCAAAGAAACCGTAGACGATGGTCGGAATGCCGGCCAGAAGCTCGAGGAGCGGCTTGGCAATCGAGCGCACATGGCGACTGGCATATTCAGCCATATAGATCGCAGCGAAGAGGCCGACGGGAACCGCAAACAGCATGGCCACAAGTGCAATATAGAGCGTACCAGCCAGAAGCGGGATCAGGCCAAACTGGCCCTCGGCTCCACCGGAGCCGGCAGCAGCGAAGCGCGGGTCCCATACGGTGCCGAAAAAGAAGTTGAGAGGCGACACATCGCGGAAGAAGTGAAGGGCCTCGGTCAGCATCGACATCACGATCCCGACAGTGGTCAAAATGGCAATGGAGGACGCAATGACCAGAGCCGCCAGCATGGCGCTCTCGACCCTGTTGCGGGCGCGGAAGCGCGGCTTGATCATCCGCAATGCGCCAAGTGCCCCGGCAATCGAGACCAGCAATACCACGACGGTCATGGCCAGTCGCGAGGTTGCCGAATAGCTGTTCAATTCCTGGGCGGCCGTGATCATGTAAGGTTCGGGCGCGCCTGCAAGCGGAACACCCTTGGAAGCGAGCAGATCGCGGGCCTGATCGGGGGATTGCTGGAGCTGGGCAGATTCATCCGAATTGAGAAGCTGCATACCCTCGGCAATCGAGCGGATCATGCCATAGCTCAAGCCACGATTGGCTTCGGGTTGTGCCTTTACCTCTGCGGGAAAGGAGCCGCGCACCGCATTTTCAATGATCACAGGGCTTGCGGTCAACCAGATGGCAAGGACCAGCAATGCCGGGATCATCGCAGCGATAGCAGCAAAAGAGCCGTAATATCCGTAGCGGGAGTGAAGTTTCGAAGGCGTACCGCCGGCGAGAGCTGTCGCTCTCGAACGCCCCACGACATAAGAAACGATCCCTATAACAATAAGGACTAGAAGTATCAGCGAGGTGCTCATCGAACTCTCCGGCAAAATTACAGTCTGCGCCTGCCCTTGAGGGCCGGATGGCTTACCCCATCCTGGAGACGGTCATGTCGGCGCACCATGATGGCGCGCCGACACTCAATTGGCTGAATTACATACCAGCAACAGTGTCCTGAAGCGCAGCGCGCTCAGCATCGGGAGCAGGAACCAGACCGTAGGCAGCCAGCGGGCCGTCTGGGCCGATCATCTGCTCGGAGGTGAAGAACTCAACATATTCCTTCAGGCCCGGAATTACGCCGAGGTGAGCCTTCTTGACGTAGAACTGCAGCGGACGCGAAACCGGATATTCGCCGGTAGAGATGGTCTCAACCGAAGGGACAACGCCGCTCATGGTGGCGACCTTCAGCTTGTCAGCATTGTTTTCGTAGAAGGACAGGCCGAACACGCCGAGACCGGTCTTGTTGGCGTCGATGCGAGCGAGTGTCTCGGTGTAGTCGCCGTCGATGTCGACAGCCTTGCCGTCCTTGCGAACTGCAATGCAGGCCTTGCCGGCAGCCTTGTCGTCGCCCAGAGCAGCCTTGATCACGTCAAGAGCGCCTGTTTCTTCGCAGCCCTTTGCCAGAACCTTTTCTTCGAACACTTCGCGGGTACCATGCTTTTCGCCAGGGATATAGGCAGCGATTTCAGCGTCTGGCAGGGAAGAGTTTACTTCCGACCACTTTGTGTAAGGGTTGTCGACCAGCTTGCCGTCAACGACAACCTGAGCAGCGAGAGCCTTGTAAAGGTCAGAAGGCTCGAGAGCGAGGTCGGGCATGGACTTGTCGGCAGCAAAGACGATGCCGTCATAGCCGAACTGGACTTCCTGGATTTCGGTTACGCCAGCCGCCTTACAGGCTTCGACTTCCGAATCCTTGATCTTGCGCGAAGCATTGGCGATATCGATTGTGTCTTCACCAACGCCCTTGCAGAATTCTTTCAGGCCGGCAGAAGAGCCGCCCGATTCAACAACAGGTGTCTTGAAGTCAGGGAAGGTTTCGCCGAAGTTTTCAGCGACGATTTTTGCATACGGCAGAACCGTGGAGGAACCAGCAACCTGGACCTGATCACGTGCAGCAGCGGCGCCAGCAAAGGCGACGGAGGCTACCAGCGCTGCGACGGAAAGTTTCAGAACGTTCATAATATTCTCCCGTGAATGGGCTTGTGTGTGGATGCGACCTAGCACGGCGCTCACTAACACCGCGGTTCGACAGGGACTTAGTACCCCTCGTTCCGCCACCCTTTTATGTCACTTTCGTGAAACATTTGTGACATGTTAAGTAACTGAAAAATATGAACATAATATCTGTTTTAGTGCCAAGTATTGCAGTTGTATGTCAAAATCGCACGGTAAACTCGGCACCCTTGCCCTCTTCGGATTTCACAACAAGCCTTGCGCGATGGCGGGTGAGGATATGTTTGACGATGGCAAGGCCAAGACCTGTCCCTTTTTTAGAGCGGCTGTCGGTCACGCTGACCCTGTAGAAACGCTCTGTCAGACGCGGCAAATGCTCTGCTGGAATACCCGGACCGTGGTCGACAATGCTCACCTCGACAGGCTGGCCGTCCTCGTTGCGGACATAGACATCGACCGTTTCGCCATCCTGGCCGTATTTGCAGGCATTCTCGATCAGGTTCTCGAACACCTGCACCAACTCGTCGCGGTCGCCCGTTACCTCCACTTTGCTCTGCAGCATGTAAAGGCGGATCTCGACGCCCAGATCGGAGGCAAGCGGGGCAAGCGAATCGCGCACATGACCAAGCATGGGGACGAGATCGACGGTCTCATCCGGGGCGATATGTGCCTTGAGCTCAAGACGCGACAGCGACAGGAGGTCGTCGACAAGCCGGCTCATCCGGTTGGCCTGTTCCAGCATGATGCCAAAGAACCGCTCATGCGCCTTGGCGTCGTTCTTGGCAGGCCCCATCAGTGTTTCCAGGAAGCCTCGAAGCGATGCCAGAGGCGTGCGCAGCTCATGGCTGGCATTGGCAACGAAATCGCTGCGCATACGCTCCAGGCGGCGCAGTTCGGAAATGTCGCGGAAAGACAGAAGATAGAGAGGCGGCTGTGGTGCCTCATCGGCCGGCAGTTCGGCCTGGGCAACCCGCACCACATAAACCCGCTCGGACGGCAAGCGCTCGGAATGCTCGATCTGGTTCGGCTCTCCCGTGGCGATCGTTTCGCGGACCATGTCTAGAATGCCGGGTGATCTGAAACGCGTCGAGATGTGAAGATTGGCGGCAATCATGCCGAATGCCTTTTCGGCGGCCGGGTTCTGGGCTGCAATATTGCCGTCTGCGCGCAGGATGAGGATCGGCTGGTCCAGCGCTGCGATAAGACTGCGTGCCAATGGTGTGGCGTCGCGTGCCGGCTGTTCCGCCGTGCGTTCAAGCCTTTCGGGCACCGTCTCGTTGTGAGATCGCCCGCCCGCCCTGACAAGGGCGACGATTAGGGTCAATGCCCATAGAACCGAGGCAACGAGAGGATCGATTTCGCTGAGCACCGCCGCCACCAGCGCGGCACAGGCCATCAGCAGGAAGGCCCAGGGACTGCGCAGCCTGTCTGCCAGAATGCGCCAGATGGAGGAATGATCGTTCAAGTCTACCTCGCGGAACAATTCGAGCCATGATGTCTTAGACAATGGCTGATAATCCACTTTCATGACAGATGTGCAGGCCCGCTATCCCCGTAAACTAGGCAGGGCGGCACAGCACTGGATATCATCAAATGCTTGAATGGAAACCGGGAATCGTGTGCTCTTCGCTAATATGGTGATATGCCGCCGCCGGATGCGCCACCGACAACAAAAAAGGAAACATCATGGGTGAAGAAAAGAAGGATCGCTCGGTCGAGCTCGTACTCGATGGAGAACATCGGGTCTTCGATATCGATGATCCGAAACTGCCCAAATGGATTGACGATGTCGCTCTCGCCTCGGATGACTATCCCTACGACAAGAAGATGAAGAAGGACGATTACGAGAAGGAGCTGGAAGCCTTGCAGTGTGAACTGGTCAAGGTGCAGATGTGGCAGCAGGCGACCGGTGCGCGCGTCATGGCGATATTCGAGGGCCGCGACGCAGCCGGCAAGGGCGGCACCATCAATGCCACGCGGTCCTATATGAACCCGCGCTATGCCCGCATTGTAGCACTACCCAAGCCGACCGAGACCGAGAGCACCCAATGGTATTTCCAGCGTTATATCGCGCATTTCCCAAGTGCCGGTGAATTCGTGATGTTCGACCGGTCCTGGTATAATCGCGCTGGCGTCGAACCGGTCATGGGCTTTTGCACCGACGAGCAATATGAGCGCTTTTTGCAGGAGGCGCCGGCCTTCGAAAAGATGATCGTCCACGAAGGCATTCACCTGTTCAAGTTCTGGCTCAATATCGGTCGCGAAATGCAGATCGAGCGTTTTCACGACCGACGGCACGATCCGTTGAGGGTGTGGAAACTGTCGCCGATGGATATCGCCTCACTCACCAAGTGGGATGATTACACGGAAAAACGCGACCGCATGTTCAAGGAGACTCATACCGACCACGCACCTTGGACGGTGGTAAAGTCGAACGACAAACGCCGCGCACGCCTCAATGTCATTCGCCATATCCTGAAGAACCTGGATTATGACGGCAAGGACAACAAGGTCATCGGCGACTACGACGACAAGGTGATCAGTCGCGGTCCCCGGCAGTAGTCGAGTGCCGGTCGGGCGCGGTGGAGTTCATCTCGCCCGACAGTGCGCGTATCTTCAATTGCCTGGCAAAATGCGGATCGAATAGAGATCGACCCCTTTGCCCCCTCCGATGAGATCTGAATTGATCAGGAGCTGGCCGGGACTTGCGGGCGCGATGGCTCGGTCGAAGGATACTTTCAAAAGGATATCCATCTGATCCGGATTGACGGTGAAACGGTGGCGCGCGCAACGGCCCATCCGCCCGAAGTCGCATTCCACCGCAATCGTTTCCGGCTTTTCTCCGGCAGCGCGCATGGTGAGTGCGATTGTCGATGTCTTGCCCGCCATTTCCCTGAGGATATTCACCGGTACGGGAATGGAGACATTGCCAGCGGTGCCAGGATCGCTGGACACCAGATGAACGGCATTGCCGTCGCCTGTTTCCACCAGATCGATCTTGGCGCGTGCATCCGCCGTCGCCGCCGACATCTGGCCCGCATTGAAAATCTCGATCCAGTCATCTGAAAAGCCCTGTTGTGGGCCCGGTGCGCCCGGATTGCTTTCTCCAGAGTAATCCTCTTCCTGGACGGTGGGCGGCGGATTTGGCACGCTGGTATCGCGCTCCGCAGCGCTCTTGAACACGTCAGCGCTATAGAGCCACCATGCTCCGATACCGACTGCAGCAAACAGCGTGGCGAAGACGAACATGCGGGAGAATATTCTTGACCGCCCTTTTGGCTGGCGAACGGCACGCTCGGGCGGCACATCTAGGCGCGCTGCCTTCGGGCGACGGGCATGGCTTGCCTCGTTGAGCGGCGGCGGTGCCTCGCCAAGACGCGTGTCTCGTTCGGCGCGCAGGTCGGAGAAGTCGCCATCGGCGGCATTTTGGGCAGGCTGGTGGCGGATCGGCTCTATTGTGGGGTCCTGGCGCGGCGGGGCGGGGGTGCGGGGCGCTTCCGGCTGGGTCGCAGCAAAGGCAGGCTCTTGTCGCGCAGCCGTCGACGACGCGGCTGGAGCCGATGGTGCTTTCGCAGGAGCCACCGGTGTTTGAACAGCGGGTGCTGCAACGGTGGAGGCCTCGAGGTCGAGCCGCACTCGCTCTTCCTGCTCCACCGTATGGATCACGGCCTCAAGCTTGTGTCGCTGTTCATCGATGACCTGCTCGTCGGTGATGTTTTGCTTGCGCAAACCGGCTTCCAGAGCTTGCCGCGCTGACTGGTAGATGCGCGCACGCATTTCCGCGCTTGCGCGATCGGAGCGCTCCAATGCGGTTCTGATGGCCGTTTCCAATCCGCTCACGTTCGTCAAACTCCTGCTGGGCGCATCCGCACAGGCGGCCACGCGACACTTCGAATTCGGTAGCCTCTGGATAGCTGATCCGCAAGCCTTGCGCCGTTTCTGCAGCAATAAACCCGGCAATTTTGCGATGCATGGTCCATCACCCCTCGTATTTTTCGTAAATGCGCCACTGTTTCCGGGGGGGGAGGGGCGAAATTGAAAGGCATGGCTTCGCGTCAAAACATCTTTCACCGAGGCTGATGATCTGTTAGCAATTGACGTTATCGTAAACGTAAGAATTTCGGGAGGAGACCCATGTCGCTGCCATCCGTGCTGAAGGACAAGTTAAGGCTGCCCGTGGTGGCATCGCCCCTGTTCATCATTTCCCATCCAGAACTGACACTTGCCCAATGCAAGGCCGGTGTGGTCGGCGCCTTTCCGGCACTCAATGCCCGTCCAGAAAGCCAGCTTGATGAATGGCTCGCCATGATCACCGAGGATCTGGCCGCCCATGATGCAGCCAACCCCGACAGGCCTGCAGCGCCCTTTGCCGTGAACCAGATCGTCCACACCTCTAACAAGCGTCTCGAACACGACTTGATGATGTGTGTGAAATACAAGGTCCCGATTGTCATATCCTCGCTCGGTGCCGTGCCGGAGGTGAATGCCGCCGTCCACTCCTATGGCGGCATCGTGCTCCACGACGTGATCAATAACCGCCATGCCAATTCGGCCATCCGCAAGGGCGCCGATGGCCTCATTGCCGTGGCAACCGGGGCAGGCGGCCATGCTGGAACGCTCTCACCCTTTGCGCTGGTTCAGGAAATCCGTGAGTGGTTCGATGGCCCGCTGCTCTTGGCCGGCGCCATTGCCACCGGCGATGCAGTTCTCGCGGCGCAGGCCATGGGTGCCGACATGGCCTATATCGGGACGCCCTTTATAGCGACCGATGAAGCCCGCGCAGCCCAAGCCTACAAGCAGGCTATCGTCGATGCCCATGCCACAGATATCGTCTACTCAAACTATTTCACCGGCATTCATGGCAATTATCTGAAGGGTTCGATTGCCGCTTCCGGCATGGATCCCGACAATCTGCCGGTGGCCGATCCCTCCAAGATGGATTTCGACAAGGCGACAACGGGTGCCAAGGCCTGGAAGGACATCTGGGGTGCAGGTCAGGGCGTCGGTGCGGTCAACGCAGTGGAGCCGGTCTCTGCCCTGGTCGACCGGCTGGAGGCCCAATACAACGCGGCCAGGTTCAGGCTCTCTCTGTAAGCCGCAATGGGGGGCGGCCGCACGGTCTGTCGAAAAACCAAAGCCACCCCGAATTCCCGGCTTGAATTTCCGGCGCGATCCCTGTATCAGCGCCTCACCAACGCGAACCGGTCACCGGTTTGCCGATGCCGCTTTAGCTCAGGTGGTAGAGCACATCATTCGTAATGATGGGGTCGCAGGTTCGAGTCCTGCAAGCGGCACCACTATTTTCCTTGTGTCCATACCGAAGACATAGGTAACATCGCGTAGCTAAGACATGGGTGACAACCGCGTGCCGAACGCGCGCCGAGATAAATCCATGCAGATGCAGTCAAGCATTCCGCCGGTGTTTCGCCTCACCCCACCTTGACGAAATGTCCTTCATCCACCTCCCGATACCTGGCTCTCGGCGGCACATATCCGATCGGGCGAATGGGGCTCTTCAGGTCGTCGATCGCGGCATTGCGCTTCAGGTTGCGTCGGGCGGGATCGGGGATCGGGACTGCAGCGATGAGTTTGCGCGTGTAGTCGTGCTGCGGATTGCCGAAGATGGCGGCGCGCGGGCCGATCTCCACGATTTCGCCGAGATACATGACGGCCACCCGGTGGCTGACCCGTTCCACCACCGCCATGTCATGACTGATAAACAGGAACGCAATCTTGAATTCTTCCTGCAGGTCCATCAGCAGATTGCAAACCTGGGCCTTGATGGAAACATCAAGTGCAGACACGCTTTCATCGGCAATGATCACCTTCGGATCGAGTGACAGGGTGCGGGCAATGGCGATGCGCTGACGCTGACCACCGGAAAACTCATGCGGATAGCGGTTCATCATCGAGGCAGACAGGCCCACGCGGTTCAACAGGTCGGCGGTCTTCTCCCGCGCGTCTGCCTGCGATCCAAGCTTGTGCTTGAGAAAGGGTTCGGCGATCGCCTGCCCCACTGTCATGCGCGGGTTGAGACTGGAATAGGGGTCCTGAAACACCATCTGCACGCTTTTGCGCATGGCGCGGATATCAGGCCCAGAAAGAGCGCGCACATCATAGCCGTTGAGCTGGATCTCGCCGCCGACCGGCTCCACCAGCCGGGCGATGGAGCGGCCGGTCGTCGATTTTCCGCAGCCGGATTCACCCACGAGCGATAGTGTCTCCCCCTGGAACACGTCGAAGGACACATCTTCCACCGCGTGCACGGCGCCGGTCTTGCGGTTGAACAGACCGCCACGGATGTCGAAGCGGGTCACAAGGTTCTTCACCGACAGGATCGGCGTCTTGCCGCGCCCCACGGTATTTTCCATCGGTTGCGGCGGCGTGGTCACACCGCTTTGCATGTCGATCACGGGAAAGCGCAGCGGCAGAGCTTGTCCATCCATTGAGCCAAGTTTCGGCACCGAGGCGAGCAGCGCCCTCGTATAGACATGGTGTCCGTTGGCGAAGATCTCCGATGTCGGACCTTCTTCCACCAGATCTCCGCGCAGCATTACCACGGTGCGGTCGGCGATCTCGGCCACCACACCCATGTCGTGGGTAATGAAGAGCACTGCCATGCCTTCTTCCTGCTGCAACTCCTTGATCAGATCGAGGATCTGTCCCTGAATGGTGACGTCCAGAGCGGTGGTCGGTTCGTCGGCGATCAAAAGCTTTGGTCTGGAGGCAAGCGCCATGGCAATCATCACGCGCTGACGCATGCCGCCGGAAAACTGGTGCGGATATTCGTCAAAGCGTGTACCGGCGTTTGGAATGCGAACCTTTTCCAGAAGGCGCACCGTCTCGGCGCGGGCCTCGGTGCGCGACAGCCCCTTGTGCCGCGTCAGCACCTCCGAGATTTGCCGACCAATGGTGAAGATCGGATTGAGGCTCGTCATCGGCTCTTGAAAGATCATGGCGATCTCGTTGCCGCGCACCGCCTGCATGTCTTTTTCCGAAAGCGCTGTCAGGTCGCGCCCGTTCAATATCACGCGACCGTCTATGCGGCTCGACTCCGCGGCCAGCAATCGCAGGATCGACAGCGAGGTCACGCTTTTGCCCGACCCGCTCTCTCCCACAATAGCCACGGTTTCTCCCGGCATCACCCTGAAGGAGATGTCGCGAACGACCGTGCGCCATTCGCCGTCGACTTTGAAGGACGTGGTCAATCCCTCAACGGAGAGAACGGGTTCGGCTGAAGGTGTATCCTGCATGGCGGTCACTTTGCTTGTCGCGGGCATCTCCGGGGAGCGGCCAGCCTGTCGTCAGGTTGTTTAAGGGGGGTGGCGAAGGATGCCGATGCGATGCCCTCGGCAATCCGCTTCGCTTCGAGTTCGGAAATTTTCGTGTCGATTTCCCGACGGTCGATCATGCCATGCGGGTTGAGCCGCGTCGGCATGGTGTCGGCGATATAGACGAAGCGCTCCTGCGCGACCGCATGGAGCCTGCGCAGTTCGACGAGCGGTTCGGCATGGTCGTCGACCCTGAGATCGAGCCAGGGATAGTCCTGGTCACGGTGGATCTTGAGCGCGGCCGACTGGCGTCCGCGTTTGTCGCCACCCTCCGCCTCGCCGGCGTCCATAGCCATCAGCAGACGCTCGGCGAAAGGAAGCTCGGCATTCGCCTGGTATGCATCAAGCGTTGCCTCAATCACCTGCGGTCCCACCAGCATATTGCCCGCGACGGAGACGTCCTGAGACACAATATGTCCTGCCCAGTCCATGCAGAGTTCACCCGTAAAGGCATGATTATGGCCCTGTGCATCGATCAGGTGCAGTTGTCTTTGTGCGGAGCCATCGTCACGAGAGGTCAAACGACAGAGGATTTCGGTGAGTTGGTAGCCGCGGTCGAGCAATTCCAACCCGTCAATGCCGTAGGTCGGATTGATGAATGCCTGAGTGGCGATTGCGCCAATCCCGCCGCGAATATGGGACACGACAGCGCCGGCCGCAAAGAAACGGCTGGCGACAGCGATACCCAGATAACCGCTTGCAGGATCTCGTGCGACAATCGACCAGGTCATGACCTATCTCCCGATGGCATAGGCCTGCATCAGGCGCGGCGTTGCCGCCGCCCGCATCAGGCCGTTCTCGTCCCGACGTGCTGCCGTCAGTCGTCCCACTGTCCACGGCTCCGCAGGCGCCAGTTTGTGGCCCCGGGCCGCAAGTTCGGCCAGCACTGCCTCTCCAATATTCTTCTCGATCATAACATTGCCCGGCTCGCGTGTGCGCGGATAAAAGGAGCCCGGAAAGTGCATGGTGTGGAACAACGGCATGTCGATGGCCGCCTGCAGGTTCTGACGATGATGCACATAGCGCAGGAAGAATGACAGCTGCCATTGATCCTGCTGGTCGCCGCCCGGTGTACCGAAGGAGAGCGTCGGGCGACCCTCGAACAATGCCAGTGACGGTGTGAGAGTTGTCCGGGGCCGCATGCCGGGCTTCAAGGATGTCGGAAGACCTTCCTTCAGCCAGAACATCTGGGCGCGGGAATTGAGACAGAAACCAAGGCCCGGAACGATGGGTGACGATTGCAACCAGCCGCCGGACGGCGTCACCGACACCATATTGCCTTCCTTGTCGATCACATCGATATGCACGGTATCGCCGCGCTTTTCGGTGAGATGCGACATGGTGGGCTCGTAGACGGCCCCTTGCTCCATGCCGTTGAGCATATCCATTGTCGTATCGTACTGGGCTTCAAAGCCGGGCAGTTTGCCGGGCAGCAGATCCATCGATGCCGTCTTGCCGATCAGCTTGCGCCGTTCGTCATTATAGGCGTCCGACAGCAGCGTATCGAGCGGAACTGTGGAGAAATTCGGATCGCCGTAATAGACTTCGCGGTCGGCATAGGCGAGCTTCATGGCTTCCACCACGGTATGCACGAAATCCGCGCCGCACGGGTCCATCGCCGCGATATCGAAACCCTTCAAGAGAGCGAGTGACTGGAGGAGAACCGGGCCTTGCCCCCAGGGCTGTTGCTTGGCAACGGTCCAGCCGTGATAGTCATATGTGGCCGGCTCCTCGATGGTTGCCTGCCAGCCAGCCATGTCGTCAGCCGTCAGCACGCCCTTGTGCTTGGTTCCGCTGGCGTCCATCACTTCGGCGGTCCGCAGGTAGTCGTCGATCGCCTCGGCCACAAAGCCTCGATAAAAAGCGTCGCGTGCCTTTTCGATCTGCGCTTCACGACCGGACACACTTTCAGCCTCGGCAATCACCCGCTTCCAGGTGTCCGCGAGCACGGGGTTGCAAAACAGGCTTTCGGCCTCCGGTGCCTTGCCGCCCGGCAGCCAGGTGGCATGCGATGTTGGCCATTCCTTTTCGAAGAAGTCTGCCAGTCCCTTGATGGTCGCAGAGACGCGCGGTAGCGTCGGGTGACCGTGTTCGAGATAATGGATCGCAGGCTCCAGCACGTCGCGCACGCTCATGCGGCCATAGTCGCGCAGCATCAGCATCCAGCCGTCAAAGGCGCCCGGGATCACCGTTGCAAGCAGGCCGTCGCCCGGAATGATCTTGATGCCTTCACGCGTATAATGCTCGATGGTGGCACCGGCCGGTGCCGGACCCTGAGCGCAGATCACCTCGACCTTCTTGGTCTTGGCCGAATAGATGATCGCCGGCATGTCGCCGCCGGGCCCGTTCAGATGTGGTTCGAGAACCTGCAGCACGAAACCCGTGGCAACGGCTGCATCAAACGCATTGCCGCCTTTTTCTAGCAGGCTCATGCCGACAGCTGATGCAATCCAGTGGGTCGATGTGACGACGCCGACAGTGCCGAGAATTTCCGGACGGGTAGTGAATTCAGACATGCAAATTATACCTTTCAGGCGGGAATGTCAGGTTTCGCGCGGATCGAGCGCATCGCGCAGACCGTCACCAAGAAGATTGAAGCCGATCACGACGAGAAAGATCGCGATGCCGGGGAACATGGCCATCCAGGGCGCCTGGGTCAGGAAGTTCTTGGCGACGTTCAGCATCGAGCCCCAGGAGGGGGCCGGCGGCTGCTGCCCGAGACCGAGAAAGGAAAGACTGGCTTCGGCAATGATTGCGGTCGCCACCGTGAGCGTGGCCTGCACGATGATCGGCGCCACGATATTGGGCAGCACATAGCGTGTCATGATCTCGAAATGGTTGAGCCCGATGGCGCGTGCACCTTCGATATAGTCTTCCGTTTTAACCGTAATCACCTGGCCACGGGTGAGCCGAATGAAGACCGGCATGGCCGAAAGGCCGATGGCGATCATCGCGTTCATCAGGCTTGGCCCGAGAAAGGCTGCAAGCGCGATGGCCATGACGAGGAAGGGCAGCGCCAGAAATGCTTCGGTGATGCGCGAGATCACGACATCCACCCACCCGCCGAAATAACCGGCCAGCAGACCGAAAGGCACGCCAGTGATGATCGCGATGGCGACCGAAATCGTGCCTGCCATCAGCGAAGCCTGCGCCCCCCAGATCATACGTGAGAGGATGTCACGGCCAAGTTCATCGGTCCCCATCAGATATTGGGTATTCGGTGCCTTGCGAATGGCGCCCCAGCTTGCGGCCAGCGGATCGTCCACAGGGAGCAGCGGAGCGAGAACGGCGATCGCCGTGAAGAAAAGGATGATGGCAAAGCCGAGGATCGCGCTTGGATTGCGCTTCAGCTTTTTCCACACACGGCTTTCGCGGCGATCTTCGGCCTCCACGGCAACGGATGTATCGGCGGCACTCATAGCGAAGCCCTCAGACGTGGGTTGAGAAGGACATAGAGAATGTCGGCAACGAGGTTCATCAGGATGAATCCGATGGCGGTGCAAAGCACGATGCCCTGGACCACCGCATAATCGCGGTTGAAAACGGCGTCGACGATCAGCTTGCCAAATCCTGGAATGGTAAAGATCTGCTCGGTCAGCACCGCCCCGGCCAGCAATTCTCCAAACAGCAGAGCGCTGAGTGTCACGATCGGCAGCAGGGCATTGCGGAATGCGTGGGAGAGCACGACCTCGCGCCAGGAAAGCCCCTTGGCACGCGCTGTTCGAATGTAATCGGAGCGCAGAACCGTCAGCATGGCGGAGCGTGTGTGCCTCATCAAAGTGGCAGCCAGGGCCGAGCCCAGCACGAAGGACGGCATCAACATGGTTTCGATCGAGCGAATTGGGTCGACGAATGGCGATTCATAACCTGAAGCCGGCAGCCAGCCGAGGTTCACCGACACCAGCAGGATCAGCATGATGCCAAGCCAGAAATTCGGAATGGAGAGCCCCGACAAAGCCACGAAATTGGCGATGTAGTCGATGACCGAGCCCTTTTTGACTGCCGCCAGAATGCCGGTCGGAACACCGATCACGAAGGCAAAGACCATCGACATGAAAGCCAGCTGGATCGTCACCGGCAGCTTTTGCCCGATCAATTCCAGCACTGGCTGGTTGGTGCGCAGCGATATGCCGAGGTCGCCACGCAGGGCGTCCAGCAACCAGTTCCAATATTGCAGCAGGATCGGGTCATTGAGATGATACTTCGCTCTCAATGCTTCCAGCAATTCGGGCGAGCGATCCTCGCCCGCGAGCGCCAGAACAGGATCTCCCGGCAGCAGCTTTTGCAGCGAAAACACGAAGATCGATATGATCAGCAGCGTCGGTATCGCAACCAGCAGGCGCTTTCCGATGTAGACGGGCATTTCGGCGCTCTTTCTTTGGGAATTGGAGTGCCGCGCGGGTTGTCCCGCGCGGCAGGGTAAGCAAGATCAGTCTTCTTTCTTCATTCCGACCACGCGGATCATACCGTCGGGCGACGGAACGAAGCCGGTGATCTTCTTGTTGAGTGCCCAGATCCAGGACTGGTGGCCCATATAGATGATCGGCAGGTCGTCATCGAGGATCACCTGAGCTGCGTCGTATTTCTCCTTGCGCACCGCCTCATCATTTGTAGAGCGCGCGGCATTCAGCAACTCATCGACCTTCGGGTTGCAGTAATGCGTGTCGTTGATGCCGCCATTGCAGGTGACGAACTGATGGATGTTGCCGTCAGGATCGACACGGCCGGACCAATCCGAGCGGCTCAGTTCATAATTACCAGCCGTCTGTTCAGACAGAAGTGTCGCAAACTCGGTCGACTTCAGGCTCACATTGAAGCCAGCTTCCGCCACCATGGACTGGACGATCTGCATCATCTGCTGCGCGACCGGATTGTTCGGTATCTGCATCTCGACATCGACTGTCTCGACGCCAGCTTCCTTCATCAGCTCTTTCGCCTTGGCAATGTCGCGGGCTGGAACCGGAAGATCCTTGTCATACCAGGGGCTCGATGGCGGGAAGGGTTGGTTGCCGGCAACGGCGGTTCCCTCATAGACGATATTCATCAACGCATCGCGGTCGATGGCCAGCGAAAAGGCCTGACGCAGACGCTTGTCCTTACCCATCGGGCTGTCGGCCTTTGCTCCGTTGCCCACATTGACGTAAATGCCCATATTGCCGATGTTGACCACCGCTTCATAGGCAAGGTTCGGATCGTCCTTGACGGACTGGGCGTCGCTCGCTGCCAGACGCTCGATCATGTCGAGGTCGCCGGAACGCAGGTTAGCCAGACGAACGGTCGTGTCCGGGATCGGCAAATATGTAACCTTGTCGATGAAGACATTGTCGGCGTCCCAGTAGTCGGCAAATTTCTCCAGGACGATACGGTCCTGTTGAACCCGTTCCGCGAACTTGAACGGGCCTGCGCAGACCGGATGCTCGCCGAAATTGGCGCCAAGTTCTTCTGCGGCCTTGGGCGAAACCATCATTCCCGCACGGTCGGAAAGCTGGGCAAGCAGAGTTGCGTCCGGCTGTTTCAGGGTAAAGGTGACTTCCAGCGGGCCGGTCGCTTCGACCTTGTCGATGGAGGAAAGCTCGCTCTTGCGACGGGATACATCGAGCGTCATGTTGCGGTTGATCGTGTAGACCACGGCATCGGCATTGAATTCGGTTTCGTCCTGAAACTTGACGCCGTCGCGCAGTTCCATTGTCAGCACCTTGCCATCGTCAGACCACGTCCACGAGGTCGCGAGCTGCGGAACGATCTTCAATTCTGGTGTCACGTCCACGAGCTTGTCGCACATGGCGGTGTAGACGATGCGACCGACAAAGGTGCGCGATTGTGCGGGGTCCAGCACGTCGGCATCGCTCTGAAGGCCGATCTTGAGTTCGGCGGCGGAGAGAGGCATGGCAAACAGCGTTGTTGCCAGCAGCGCGGTCGTAAGTCGGGTCAATGTTTTCATAGTATTGATCTTCCTCTGATGGTTTCGGGTTTCGTCGCTTAACCGGTTATGAGTCCGGCTTTTCGGGAGCCGCCCCGCAGGGGCGGGAGACGTGGTCGGCAAACTCAGGAGGCCTCGGCAACTGTCTCCGGGCCTAAATGGTCCATGGATGTTTGACGGATAAGTCGTTCTTGCAGCATCAACAGGTGCATGCGCATGCATTCGCCGGCCCGTGCCGGATCGCGCGCGGCAATGGCTTCAATGAGGGCGGCATGCTGCGCGTTGGAATGGGCCATGGTGCCGCTGATCGAGCGGGCGCGCTCACGGATGGTCTGCCATGCATCGTCCTGGCGCACACGGTTCACAACATCGAAGATTGAGAGAAACAGCTGGTTTCCTGCGGCCAGGGCGATCTGGCGGTGCAGCGCCCCGTCCCACAACTCCTTGGCGTCGGCGTCGTCGCTCTCGGTAATCTTGCGCGCAAGCTCACGCATCCGCTCGATATCCGAGGCCTTGGCCCGCATCGCGGCCAGTTGGGCGATCTGGGGTTCGATCCGCAATCGAACTTCCATGATTTCCATGAAGTCGGTGCCGGCCACGATATTGTCGACATGATTGCCCCAATCGCTGGGCTTCTGCCCGAGATAGGTGCCCGAGCCCTGCTTGCGCCAGATCAGACCTTCGGCCTCCAGCACTTCCAGAGCGCGTCGCACGGCACGTCGGCTGATGCCGAGCTTGTCTGAAAGGGTTCGTTCGGTCGGAAGCTTTCCATCGTTTCCGAATTCGCCCTGGTGCAACACGTCGCGAAGCTTTTCCAGCGCGTAATTGGAGTTCTCGGTTTGTGGCATGAAGCTCCCCAAAGGTTCGCACCAATTTCTAATTGGTTCAAAGAAGACAAAATGAGCGGGCACGTCAAGCTGGTTTTTTGAGCAATCATTCTTTTGCTGATAATTTATGCAGCGGTTGTGGTCGGAATTTTCAACTCGCGCCGTTTGGCAGTCCTCGATGAACGGAACAATCCGCCCCTGTTGAGACTTAGCTCTTTGACACTCAAGCAACCGCGAAACCGGCTGCTGATGCCCCATCGGCCGGCGTTATGCTGGCCAAGTGCCACACGGGCCTTCGCGCCGTAAGGCACGCAGCAAATGACGACCATTTGCTTGCCGTGCTTTTGTTCTTTAGGTTTTGCACTGCACGCAAATCACGATCAAATCAGGAAAAGGAAAGTCGATGACGGAACGGGACGCGCCTCGCGCGGACAGCCTCAGAAGCCTTCACGCCGACATGCCGGTCAATGCAACGCTGCACATATGGCTGAAAGCCGTGGCACCGGAAGCTCCTGGATCAATCTCCCTGATCAGCCAGAACGGCAAGTTCGGCGATGTGATGGCGACCAATCACGAGGAATATGAATTCCGCATCTATCACGTCTTCGGTGGCGGCCATATCGAGCTGCAATATGACCAGGATACCACATCCATCTCTGTGGCATACTGGTTTACACCGACGGATGTTCTGGAAACGGGCATCACCGTGTTGCACACCAATACGGGCAATGCGCCGCCGGAGCTGGTCGACGGGTACCATTTTCGCCCACCTTTCGGCTGGATGAACGATCCCAATGGTTTCGGCCGCTTCGGCGGTCGCCCCCATCTCTTCTACCAGCATTATTCCCACGGTCTGCAATGGAACAACATGCATTGGGGCCATGCAGTGTCGTCGGATTATCTGCGCTGGCGTCACCTGCCGATCTTCCTGTTTCCGTCGGAAGCCCTGCGCGCCCGTCCGGACAAGCGCGGTGGTGCATTTTCCGGATCGGCCATTCCCTTGGCCAATGGTCCCGGCATTCGCGTCTTCTTCACGGAGCAGGAAAAAGGCCGCGAGCCCGAGCCGGAAATCCAGATGACGGCGGTTTCGCCGGATCTCTTCAGCGCCGGTCATGCGGAAATGCTGCTGGGAGAACGTCCGAAGAACGAGGGTCTCACCAGCGATTTTCGCGATCCTTATGTGTTCAAGGGGCCGGATGGCCTGTGGAAGATGCTGCTTGGCAGCCAGAGCGATCAGGGGGGTGTCATCCTCCTCTACGATACCGAGGATATGACGGCTGCAAGCGGCTGGACCTATCGTGGCAAGCTGCTGGTGGAAAAGCGCTATGAGACAACGGCGATCGAGTGCCCGTGTCTCTTGCCGCTGGATGGTCCTGCCACCGATCCCAGCACGCGCTGGGTTTTGATCTATGGATTGATGACCAGCGAAGACAAGGTGACGGGGCGCAAGAACCTGACAATGGCAGATGTCGGCTGGTTCGACGGACAGACCTTCACGATGGAAAGCGAGAAAGAGCTCGATTTCGGCACGGATAATTATGCCTTCCAGGCCTTTCGTGATGGCGATTCCGCCGTGGGTATCGGCTGGCTCGCGAACTGGGCCGATACAGGACCGGCTGTCGATTTCCCAACCGCTATGACGCTGCCAAGGCTGCTGCAATTCTCTGATGGCGTGTTACGCACACCGCCCATCGGCGCTGCTGAAAGTCTTCGCAGTCACATCCTCGACCGCACGCGTCTCGCGGCCGGCGACTTTGTCACTTTCGTCAATGGCGGGATTGAACTGCTGTTCGAACTCAATGAACCGGGCGCGCACTTCACGCTTGAGTTCGACCATCCAACAGTCGATCTCTCCGTCGTGTTGAACGATGAAGGCCTGTCCATTGTCCACAAGCAGGGCGACAAGCCTTCGCCGTCCTATATTGCAGCGCGCGCCAAACCCAAGCGCATCCGGATTTTCCTGGATTATGGATCCATCGAGGTCTTTGCCGATCACGGACGCTGGACAGGGACCAAGCGCATCGACGGTTTCGAGCCCGTACGATCGGCGCGCCTGAAATCCGACCCCGGCGTTGTCTCTCACGCCACCATCTGGGCGCTGAGGCTTTAGAGGTCGAAACGAGCCGCTATGTGACAAGCCGACCGCATTGCGGTCGGCTTTCGGTTCCCGGGCTTGACTTTGCGTGTTCGCGCCAGCGCAATCAGGTCTCCAGCGAGGGGCTTGGCTTGCGAAGGCTTTCTTCCGAAAGTTCAATAATCGGGCGAGGTGCTTCTGCCGTATTGGGCACCCATTCCTCATAGCTCGCTTTGGGCATCGTCGCTGGCTGGCCGCTGCGCCCGGTCCGGGCCACATTGAGCTGGCCTGAAAGAATGGCGACTTCTGCCTTGAGCTGATTGATTTCCGCCCGAAGTCCTTCATTGGTCGTGCGAAGCTGGCGTATCTCTTCCTTGTCGCCGAAGGCACGGTGGTCGAGGTCGCGCTTTGCAGCTTCGTATTCCCGCTCCCGTTTGATGCGCAGATTTTCAGCATCCCGCATACGGGTATTGAATTCGCTCGCCTGCAACTGCAATTCCCGCCTCGCACCCTCGTCTTCGGCCGTTTCACTGCGCAAGCTTGCCAGTTCGTTGGCAAGACGCTCGGCGCGGAGCGTCGCGGTCGCAAGCTCTGACTTGCTTTCCTTCAACTCGTTGCGCAGGCCCTGCAATTCGTCTTCGGCCGACTTTGACCGGGCACGTGCGGTCACCAGTAGTTTTTCCACCAGCTCGGCTTTCGACGCCGTCGCTTCCTGACGTGTCGTCAACTGCGCGATTTCAACGGATGACGCACTACGGAGATTTTCCAGTTCGGACTGGGCACGCTTGAGCTTGTCGACGGTAAACGAGATCTCCTGGCGAAGGCCCATCGCCTCGGTCGAAATCGACCGCGTCTGATTTTCTTGATCGGCCAGCCGCTTTTTAAGCTCTGTGCGCTCTTCTGTGAGGCGCGCAAGGTCGCGCGTTTGCGTTTCCGACTCCCGACGCGATGTCTCCGACAGCACCTGATGCGCGGTGCGCTCGTTCTCGTATTTTTCACGCAGGTTCAGGATTTCGCGATTGCGTTGATCCAGATCCTGATGCGCCCGCTTCATCAAGGCCGCAGCATTGTCGTATTGCGAAACACGCTCATCAAGTTCGCGACTGACATCACTCAGTCGTTTCTGTGTCAATTCGAGGTCGCGGGCATTGGCGTCGTAAAGCGTCTGAAGCTGAACGCTCCTTTCCCGCAATTCGTCAAGCTCGAGCTTGATCTGGCTGTTGTCGTATTTGAGCTCTTTGTTTTCCGAAGAAAGCTGGTTGTTTTCCGTTTCGAGCCGGCTGCGGGTCGTCGTCTCGTATTCGAGTAGTGACGTTATGCGCGCGCGCTCGCTCTTCAGTCCTGAGAGTTCATCTATGGCAAGGCCATGTTCGCGAAGAAGTGTCGCAATGCGCTCCTGCAAGCCGCCAAGACCTGAAAGCAGATCCTGCGAAGACATCTCGCTTTCAGCAATCACTGCACCAAACGAATGAAATGTCTCTAGATCTGATCTTGCGGAATAGGCGCCGCCTGTCGTGTCAGCATTCGGTTTGCCGGAATCGTCCGTACGGCGGAAAAACCCCATGACCATTCGCCCCTCGCTCCTGTGTCAATGTTTAGGTAATATTACGAATATTGAATATTTCTTCTAATATTATCTGGGTCGTCAAAATGAAGACGTCTCATCATCATGATGATGTACGCGCCCAGGTTTTGCGTCAAAGAAACTTTTTCCTATGGATGTATTTTGCACAGGAATGTACGCATCTGGATGCTTTTGAAATATGTGAAATGCGCATATTTCTTCTTGCGTAGTAGAATATCCGATCAGGTTCCAGCTCGCCGTGGATACAAATATTATAAATTGATATCTAATTTAGTTAGGCTGATATGGCGCCTCAAATAGATTGCGAGAGGTGTAGAACAGGCAGCGGCCACACGCAAAACAGTGCAGCCGCTGGTGTTGGATATTAGGCCGCTTTGACGATCTCGACGAGTTCGACCTCGAACACGAGATCCTGACCCGCAAGCGGATGATTGGCATCGACGGTCACCGTTTCGTCGGCAACTTCCGTTACCACAACGGTGACAGGCGTACCGGCTGCACTCTGGGCCTGAAGCTGAAGGCCGGGCTCGAGCGATACTTCGGGCGCAATGGCCGCACGCGGAACAGTCTGAACGCGGTTGGGATCTCGCTGACCATAGGCATCGTCAGCGGGTACTGTGACAGTCTGCTTGGCACCGAGTTCCATGCCATCGATTTCGCGATCAAGGCCGGAAATGATCTGGCCGGAACCGACTTGGAACTGCAACGGGTCACGCCCGCGTGAACTGTCGAACGTCGTGCCGTCCGTCAGGCTACCGATATAGTGAATGCGGACGGTGTCACCGGATTTGGCTTGTGTCATCGTCTTTTCCTTGTGGCTGGAATGGAGAGTTGTGGTCGCCACGACATGCCTGACGTGGCGTCGGATGAATTTGCACCTCTCGAGGCACAAGCACTGTCAATTTAGGCAGTCGTGTCCGTGATTGCAAATTACGGGTCCTTTTTGCCGCTTGTTTCACTCGGCGGCAGTGCGCTTAAGTCCGGATAATTGGGTGAGATAGGCCCTCAGTGCTGCTGGCCGCACCGGCTTGTGTTGGATGGCGATATTGTGCTTTTCCGCCTCGCTGCGCACATCCTGCGTGCGGTCCGCCGTAATCAGAAGCGCCGGTATGTCCTGTTTGTAATGGGCTCGCAAACGCAAGATCGCACCGATTCCGCTGCCGTCCCCCAGATGGTAATCGGCAATGACCACATCGGGCGGTGACGAGCGCCCCTCGAAATATTGATCCAGCGCTTCCACAGATGCCGCGCAATCCACGCTGCATCCCCACCCCGAAATCAAAAGCTTCATGCCCTCCAGGATCTTTTCCTCGTTGTCGATGCAAACAACGCGAAAGCCCTTGAGCGATTGCGGCAGGCGGTCCGTCACGGGCTTGTCTGCGCCGCCGGCTTGCATGGGCATGCTCTGATCGAGTGGCATGTGAATGCGGAACGTCGTGCCCTTTCCCGGCGTGGAGGATAGCTTCACCGGGTGGTTGAGCACACGCGAAATGCGATCCACGATGGATAGACCGAGACCAAGGCCCGAGGCAGTCTTTACCCCCTCATCCAGACGCGCGAATTCTTTGAACACAGTCCGGAACTTCGACGAGGGAATGCCAATGCCGGAATCCATCACCTGAATGATAACGCTTTTTCCATCCCGACGCGCGCCAACCAGCACGCGGCCCTCAGGCGTGTATTTGATGGCATTGGAAACCAGGTTCTGGATCAGTCGACGCAAAAGATTGGGGTCGGATCGCACGCTGAGGGAGGTCGGCATGACCACGAGTTTGAGGTTCTTCTCTCGCGCAATGGGCTGGAAATCGGTTTCGATCCGTTCCAGCAATTGCTGCAGCGGCACTGTCGCCAATCGCGGCTTCATGGCGCCGGTATCGAGCCGCGAAATATCGAGAACAGCACCCAGGATGGTTTCTACCGACTCCAGCGCTGAATCGATATTGCGCACCAGCGCGCTGTCGTCCGATACGCCCAGCCGCTCGACCAGAGATGAGGAATAGAGACGCGCCGCGTTGAGTGGCTGGAGAATATCGTGGCCGGCAGCCGCAAAGAAACGTGTCTTGCCAATATTGGCTTCATCGGCAGACGCCCTTGCCTCGGCCAGGGCATGGTTGACCAATGTCAGTTCGGCTGTACGCTCGCTCACACGCTGTTCCAGTGTCTCATTCGCCTGCTTCAGCGCCTGGTCCGCCGCAACCTGCGAGGAAATGTCGGTGAAGGTGGCAACGATGCCCCTGTCCGGCATGGCGTTGGAGCGTACCTCGACAATCCGCGCGCCGTTACCAAGCGACAGCCGGAAAGGCTTGTCGAACGTCTGGAACGTCTGCAGGATCTGCGCTTCCTCCTTGCTGTCAAGGTCGCCACGGGCAGACAGGATTGCCAGAATATCCGTGAGTGGAAAACCGACTTGCCCAACATGCTCGGGCAGATCCAGCAGACTGCGGAACCGGCGGTTCCAGATCGTCATGCAGTGGTTGGCATCGAACACGGCAATGCCTTGATCCATCTGCGACAACGCGGTGTGCATCATATCCTGGTTGTACTGCAGCGCTTCGCTGGCCTGATCGAGCAACCAGGCGGTATCGGCGGAGGTGTCTTCCGCCTTTTGCAAGATGAGTGACAGCACGAGACGCGCCGATGACGATCCGATGGCGCTGCCGAGTAATTGCTCGGAGAAATGGATCAGCGCCATATCGGCGGCCATGTCATCGTCCAGCCGCCGTCCGCTGGCCTGCTCATAGCTGCGCATCGAACGTTGCATGCGTTCATCGCCGAGATAACGCGCGATGGCTGCCTTCAGATCGCCGACACTCACCCGCGTTTTCCACCCGCGTGCGGCAAGTTGCGAGCGCGGGTGTCGTTTCACGAAGATACCCGCCTGTATCCGCTCCACCGGGCGCGGATTGCGGCTGAGCGACCCGAGCACAAAGGCAGCTGTGTTGATGATCAGGCTCAAAAGCGTGGCGTTGACGAAAGGATCGGATCCCTCAGCATCAAAAAGGCCGGTTCCCGGAAAGAGGAAAGACAGGACAGCCGAAGCCACATGGGTGTTGTTGTCCGTTCCGAAACTGGGAAGAAACAGCAGGTAGCACCACACGAAGAAGCCAGTGGAAAGCCCGGCGATCGCACCCCTGGCATTGGCCCGACGCCAGATCAGACCGCCGATCAGCGAAGGCGCGATCTGGGCAATGGCCGCGAAGGACAACAGACCGATGGACGCAAGGCCCGACGTGCTGTCAGCGGAACGATAATAGGCATAGCCCAGAAGCATGATGGCAAAGATCGCCGTGCGGCGGATCTGCAGGAGCGGGCGGGCGAAATCGGATCGATGGCTGTGTTTGCCGATCAGCTTTTGCCTGAGGAAGACCGGCAGCACGATGTCATTCGAGACCATGATCGAAAGTGCGACCGAGGCAACGATCACCATGGCCGTCGCCGCTGAAAAGCCGCCGAGAAAGGTGATCAGCGAAATGAACGGCATTTCCGCATGGAGTGGCAAGGACAGCACATAAAGGTCCGCATCGCCTCCGCCGCCAAAGGTCAGAATTCCGCTGATTGCAGCCGGCAGAACGAATATATTGATCGCCACGAGATAAAGCGGAAGCAATATGCCGGCCAGGCGCAGTTCCTGTGGCGTGCGGTTCTCCACCACCGTCACATGAAACTGTCGGGGCAGCATCACGACGGCAAAGGCGGAAAGGGCAATCAGCAGCACCCACCGGCTGATTGGTGTCTCATGCGAAAGTGCTGACATCACTTCCGTGGAAGCGCTCGCCTTGGCCAGAAGGTCCGACACCCCGTCGAACAGTCCAAACAGCACGAACATGCCGAGCGTCCAGAATGCGAGCAGCTTGACGACCGATTCCATTGCAATGGCCAGGATCAGGCCGTCCTGATGCTCCGTGGCGTCGGTGTGTCGCGTACCGAAGATGACGGCAAAGCACGCAAGCGAAAGCGCAACCACCAGCGGCAGGTCGATAAAATAGAGGTTGCCGGTGCCAATCCCGTATTCGGATGGATCGACCATCGCCGAAACGGAGGATGAGATCGCCTTCAGTTGCAGGGCGATATATGGAATGGTCCCAACCAGCGAGATCAGCGTCACCAGCATGCCCACGATCGGGTTCTTGCCGTAGCGAGCGGCAATGAAATCGGCACCCGAAATCAGCTTTTCAGCCTTGGCCACCTCGATCAGGCGTCGAAGAAATGGCATTCCCAGCGTAAACACCAGAATGGGGCCGATATAGATGCCGGTAAATTCCAGTCCGCGTTCCGCCGCCAGACCCACACCGCCGAAATAGGTCCACGACGTGCAGTAGATGGCCAGACTCAGCGCATAGACGATCGGCCGGCCCTTGGCCGGCACACCACTGAGGCGTGTGCGCCTGTCGCCATAGCTTGCCACTGCAAATAGCAGCAACAGATAGGCAACGGCAGACGAGATGATGATCCATCCTGGAAGCACGCGCCCTCCCTCGCAACGGCAATCCAACTCTGCGTCAGTCTATGGCAAATGTAATCTATTGAAAATCGCTGCTGTCTTCTCCTAAAGTCGAAATAAAACAGCATGCGCGAGGCGCGAAATTCCACCTTCCATTCTCCGTCGGGCATATTAGGATGCTGACATGTCGCAGCGGCATCGCGCGGCCAGCATATTCCAATGGGGACACAGAAAATGTTGAATGAGTTCAAAACTTTTATCGCCCGCGGCAATGTCATGGACCTGGCCGTCGGCGTCATCATCGGCGGTGCCTTCGGCCTGATCGTTACCTCGCTCGTCAATGATATCATCATGCCGCTTGTCGGCGTCATCTTCGGCGGGTTCGATTTTTCCAATTACTTCCTGCCCTTGTCGGCCAATGTCACCGCCGCGACCCTTGAGGCAGCCCGCGAGCAGGGTGCTGTGTTTGCCTATGGCAACTTCATCACGGTGCTGATCAACTTCCTCATCCTCGCCTGGATCATCTTCCTGCTCGTTAAGGGTGTGAACAAGATGCGCGGATCGCTGGACAAGAAGGAAATGGAAACGGCAAAGGCAGCGCCACCTCCGGCCGACATCATGCTGCTCACCGAAATTCGTGATCTTTTGAAAACCCGCTAGTTCCAACACGTCGTCCCGGCTCGGCTTGGTGTCGAGCCGGATCATCACCAGAATCGATCAGTCTCTCACGCTTTGTCATAGGATTTTCCGGGCAATCTCGGCTATGAGGTGCCAAACGGAGATCCTGTCCCTGATGACCATCCTCGAAAGCCTGAGCCCCCGCGCCCTTGCCGCACCCGAAAGCGGCATTGTCGAAATCATGAACTATGCCCGTGGACGCGATGGCCTGTTGCCGCTCTGGGCAGGCGAGGGGGATTTGCCGAGCCCGGATTTCATCAATCGCGCGGCGGCCGACGCACTGATCGGCGGCGAGACATTCTACACATGGCAGCGCGGTATTCCCGAGCTGCGCGAGGCTCTGTCGCGCTACTACGCCCGCCATTTTGGCCAGACACTCTCGCCCGACCATTTCTATGTCACGGGCTCTGGCATGCAGGCGATAGCACTTTCCGTCCAGGCACTCGCCGCACCCGGCGACGAGATGATTTATCTCACCCCAACATGGCCCAATATCGTCGCTGCCATCGAATTGGCCGGCGTCCATTCGCGCGCTGTGCCGCTTGAATTCCACGATGGCCGCTGGAACCTCGATATCGCCAAACTGGAAAGCACAATCACGCCAAAGACCAGGGCGCTGTTCATCAACTCGCCGTCCAATCCAACCGGCTGGACCGCGACGAGGGAGGATCTGCAGGCGATTCTTGATCTGGCCCGCAAGCATGGCCTCTGGATCATGGCGGATGAGATCTACGCGCTCTATTCTTACGGATCTGCCACGCGCGCCGCGTCCTTCATGGACATCAAGGACGAGGACGACCGCATCCTTTTTACCAATTCCTTTTCCAAGAACTGGTCCATGACCGGTTGGCGAGTTGGCTGGATCGTGGCGCCGCCGGAAACCGGGCAGGTGCTGGAAAACCTGATTCAGTATGCAACGTCAGGTGTCGCCCAGTTCATGCAGCGCGGTGCCGTTGCCGCTCTCGACCATGGCGACGGGTTCATTCAGGCCAATATTGAGCGCGCCCGGACATCGCGCGACATTCTCTGCGACGCCCTGATTGCCACCAACCGTGTCGAAACACTGAAACCGGAAGGGGCCATTTACGCCTTCCTGAAGATCGACGGCGTGACAGACAGCCGCCGGGCGGCATTGGATATCGTTGACAAGACTGGCGTCGGGCTGGCCCCTGGAACCGCCTTTGGTTTCGGTGGCGAAGAGTTTTTGAGAGCCTGCTTCCTGCGCAATCCTCTCCAGATCGAGGATGCAGCCGAGAGGCTGAGCCGCTACGTTTTGGCGCTATGACAGGGCGCTGCGCGACGACAGTACGATGGTCGATAAAATTTGAAGTTTGTTGTCAACTGCATGGTAACTTTAGTTCGAGTTAAGTCAGTAAAAACAGATAGATAATCGTCTTCAATAAAGATTGCGAAAGACGCCTGTGGTGTGATCCCGCTGTTATGCAAAACGCGGGAGCAGGGACATGGCGATACTCGTGACAGGCGGCGCCGGATATATCGGCAGCCACATGGTATGGGCGCTTCTGGATCAGGGACACGACGTGGTCGTCGTCGACAGGTTGTCGACGGGCTTCCGCTGGGCGGTGGCGCCGAAGGCGCGCTTCTACAAGGGCGATATCGGCGATAGCTCCGTTCTCAAGCAGATCTTTGCTGAAAACGCGATTGATGCGGTCATCCACTTTGCCGGGTCCGTCGTCGTGCCGGATTCCGTCAGCGATCCGCTGGACTATTACGACAACAACACAGGCAATACCCGTGTGCTGCTGTCTGCAATGGTCGAGGCGGGCGTTACCAGGATCATCTTCTCATCGACCGCCGCCGTTTATGGCACCCCTGCACACACCAGGCCCATTCGTGAGACGGAAACCCCGCGCCCGGAAAATCCCTACGGGCAGTCGAAACTCATGACGGAATTCATGCTGCGCGATGCCGCCAACGCCTATGACCTGCGCTACGTGGCTCTTCGCTATTTCAACGTCGCCGGTGCCGATCCGAAGGGGCGTACGGGTCAGTCCACCCGCAATGCCACGCACCTGATCAAGGTCGCCTGCGAAACGGCCCTCGGCGAACGGGAAAAGATCAGCGTCTATGGCACCGATTATGCGACCCCGGATGGAACCGGTGTGCGCGACTATATCCATGTCAGTGATCTGGTTGCCGCCCATCTGGATGCGCTGGCCTATCTGCAGTCCGGTGGCGAGCCACTGATCGCCAATTGCGGCTACGGGCAGGGCTTTTCTGTCCTCGATGTGCTGCATGCGGTGGAGCGCGCATCCGGCAACAGCATTCGCATAGACTATGCGCCGCGCCGGCCCGGTGATGCGGCATTCGTGGTCGCCGACGCGACGCTTGCCCGCACGAAACTTGGATGGGTGCCGGTTCATGGAAATCTGGATTTCATCGTGAATTCGGCGCTGGAATGGCAGCGCGGACTGAGTGGCGCTGAACTTCAGGATATTGCCATGCTTCAGCGCAAACTGGCAGCAAGCGCCTTCTGATTTGATGACAATGGTTTTGGCATTCTGTGCGGCCCGGCTTCCAATTGCTGGGCCGTTACACGTTTGGCGTCAAGTTTGACAACAGCTTCGCCTTGTAACCTGCATTTCTAATAGGCCAATAGCAGGCAAGGTTTGATGGCGTTTGAAAGCAGTACCATAGCGCAGGGCGGTCCCGAGCGGTCGCTCGTGAATGTGATCCGTAGGGTGACGGCATGAAGGCGGTTATCCTGGCGGGCGGACTCGGCTCGCGTATTGCTGAGGAAACGCATCTCAAGCCAAAGCCGATGATCGAGATCGGCGGACGACCGATCCTGTGGCATATCATGAAGCTTTACCACCATCACGGTATCCGCGATTTCATCATCTGCTGTGGTTTTCGGGGCTATTTCATCAAGGAATATTTCGCCAATTACGGCCTGCATATGTCGGACATCACCTTCGATCTGGCAGAAAACCGTTTGCAGTTTCACCGCCAAAGTGCGGAAAACTGGCGTGTGACACTGGTCGACACCGGCGAGACTGCAATGACCGGCGGACGTCTCAGGCGTGTAGCCTCCTACCTCAGGGACGAGGAAGCCTTTTGCTTCACCTATGGCGATGGCGTCAGCAATGTCGACATTGGCGAGACAATTCGCTTCCACAAGAGCCATGGCAAACTGGCGACAGTCACTGCAGTCCACCCGCCAGCCCGCTTCGGCGCGCTCAAGCTGGACGGTGACAGCGTTGAGGGCTTTGTCGAAAAGCCGGAAGGCGAAGGCGGCTTTATCAATGGCGGTTTCTTCGTCCTCTCGCCCAAGGTGATCGAACGCATTCCAGACGATGAGGCCAGCTGGGAAGGCGAGCCACTGACCGGAATAGCTCGCGATGGCGAGCTAAAGGCCTTTTTCCACAAAGGTTTTTGGCAGCCCATGGATACGCTGCGCGACAAGAACCATCTGGAAAGTCTCTGGCAATCAGGCAACCCGCCTTGGAAGACGTGGTGAGCATGTCGGATACCGGCTTCTGGCGTGGCAAACGCGTTCTCCTCACAGGGCATACCGGCTTCAAGGGAAGCTGGCTCGGTCTGTGGCTGAAGGAGATCGGCGCCCAGGTGTCCGGGCTCTCGCTTGCACCGGACACCGATCCATCGCTCTATCAACTGCTTGATGGCAACCCGACAGATGAACGTGGCATCTGCGACATCCGCGACCGTGACGCGGTGGGAAAGCGCGTCAGGGCTACGCATCCGCAGATCGTCTTCCATCTGGCAGCCCAGCCGCTGGTGCGCGCAGGGTATCGCGATCCAGTCGGCACCTATGAAACCAATGTGCAAGGCACAGCAAACCTTCTTGATGCCCTTCGCGATGTGCCGGATCTGCGCTCCATCGTGGTGGTGACGACCGATAAGGTCTATGAAAATCCGGAAAACGGACAGGCATTTGTCGAGACGGATCCGCTCGGCGGCCATGATCCCTACAGCGCCAGCAAGGCAGCCGCCGAGATCGTTACGGCAAGCTACCGTTCCTCCTTCTTCGCTGCTCGCAATATTGGCGTCGCCACCGCGCGCGCCGGCAACGTGATCGGGGGCGGAGATTGGGCAGACGATCGGCTGATCCCGGATGCGATCAGGGCCTGGAGCAAAGGCGAGAAACTGGCAGTTCGCCGTCCCGCAGCCATCCGTCCCTGGCAACATGTGCTGGAGCCGCTATACGGTTACATGCTGCTGGCCGAGCGCCTCTGGCATGAACCGCATTCTGTCCGAGCCATGAATTTCGGCCCCGATCACGCTTCGGCGGCAAGTGTCGGCGATATTCTGGAACTGGCACGCAACGCTTATGGCGCGGGCGACGTCGATCTGAGCGACGCCGAGGAAGGACCGCATGAGGCCGGTTATCTCATGCTCGATTCCACCAGGGCGACACGGGAACTGGGATATCATCCACGCTGGAACCTCGGTGAAACACTGCTGAACACGATGGATTGGTATCGCGGCTTGGCCAATGGCGAGAAGGCGATGGATCTTTGTCTCAAGGATATCGCCGCTTACAACGCGACCTTCAAAACGATGGAGCGCCGTGCGGTATGAGCAAGCGGTTTGACATCATCGAAACGGCGATCGAAGGCGTGTTTATCCTCAAGCGCGCGCGCTTGGCCGATGAGCGCGGCTTCCTGACGCGCCTGTTCTCGCCGGCCGATCTGTGCGATGCTGGCTGGGTCGGAACCGTTGAGCAGATCAACGAAACCGGTACCCGCTTTCAAGGCACCGTGCGGGGTATGCATTTCCAGAATCCGCCCTTTACCGAGATCAAGCTCGTCACCTGCACGGCAGGCGCAATTCTGGATGTCGCCGTCGATCTGCGTAAGGGATCGCCGACATTTCTCAAGCACACTGCAGTTGAATTGAGCGCCGACAATGATTGCTCTTTGCTCATCCCGAACGGCTGCGCGCATGGCTTTCAAGCACTCACCGACAATGTCCGCATGATCTACGCCCATTCGGCACCCTATAGTGCTGAGGCTGAAGGCGGGTTGCATTGTGAAGATCCGGCACTCGGTATCGAATGGCCGCTGCCGGTTGCCAATCTCTCGGCTCGCGACGCATCCCATGCTCCCCTCGGATCTGATTATGTGGGGATCGCCGCATGAAGTGCCGTCATTGCCAGTCCGGGCGCATGCGCCCTTTTCTCGATCTCGGTACTGCTCCGCCGTCCAACTCCTATGTGCGGGCGGAGGATCTGGCCGCACCTGATACCTGGTATCCGCTGGTCATCCGGGTTTGCGATGACTGCCTGTTGGTGCAGACGGAAGACTTCGCCGCGCGCGAAACCTTCTTCTCCGAGAATTACGCCTATTTCAGTTCCTTTTCATCCTCGTGGCTCGCCCATGCAAAGACCTATGTCGCCGATATGGTGCAGCGGTTCGAACTTGGAATCGATGCCCGCGTCGTCGAGATTGCGGCCAATGACGGCTATCTGCTGCAATTCGTCAAGGAACGCGGCATCGCCTGCCTCGGTGTCGAGCCGACGGCCAGCACAGCCGCCGCCGCGCGTGAAAAAGGTCTAGAAATCCGTGAGGAGTTCTTCGGTCTTGCGCTTGCCGAGTCTCTTGCTGCCGAGGGTTGGTCCGCCGACCTGATGGCTGCCAATAATGTTCTGGCCCATGTTCCCGACATCAACGATTTCGTCGCCGGCTTTGCCCATCTTTTGAAGCCCGAAGGTGTGGCGACATTCGAGTTTCCGCATCTTTTGAACATGGTCTCGGAGGCACAGTTCGATACCGCCTATCATGAGCACTATTCGTATCTCTCGCTTCTGGCTGTTGAACGCATCCTGGCAGGCAATGGGTTGACCGTCTTCGATGTCGAGACGACGCCCTGGCATGGCGGAAGCCTCAGGGTATTTGCATGCCGCACCGACCATGCGGCGCATCAGACAACCGATCGCGTTCCGGCCCTGCTGAAACGTGAGGAAGAAGCGGGCATGCGCGATCCCGCTTTCTACGCCGGCTTCCAGGCCGAGGCACAGCGTGTGCGCAACGCGTTTCTGGAGTTCTTGATTGACTGCCAGCGCGAGGGCCTGTCGGTCGCAGCCTACGGAGCCGCCGCCAAGGGCAACACACTTCTCAACTTCGCAGGGGTGAAGAGAGATTTACTGTCCTTCGCAGTGGACAAGAATCCTGCAAAGCAGGGCATGTATCTGCCCGGCAGCCGAATTCCCATCCTCTCCGAAGAGGCGCTGAAAACGCAAAAACCGCAAAGGGTGGTGATATTGCCATGGAATCTGCAAAGCGAAATCAAGCAACAGCTTTCGTATATAGCCGATTGGGGTGGGATGTTCGTGACGGCGATACCGAGATTGACGGTGCATGCCTGACGAATGAGATGAACGATCCCGAGAAGGCAGGGCAGGGGCTCCCTGCCAAGGTTAAGGTCATGCAGCCGGATACGGTCGCAAAGTCGAAATAATCCGCTCAAAGCGCCGCGTCGCGGCCGGAGCTTGCCCGGAGAAGGGCCAGAACGGAGAACCCAGATGGCAGCCATCAAGCCGAGACTTACGATCTGCGTACCGTCGCGCAATCGCCAGTATTACTTCCAGAAGACCATCGAGGGTCTGCTGCGCCGCGCCCCGGAAGGCGTTGAATTTGTCTTCGCCGACAATTCTGACGATCCCTCCGTGATGAATGATTATATGGCCGAGCTGAAGAACGATCCGCGCATCGTTTATCTGCCGTCCGAGGATCGCGTACTCTCAATGATCGATAACTGGGAGCGCACGCTCGAAGCCGCAACGGGCGCGTGGGTCAGCATCATTGGCGACGACGACTTCATCGATCCCAAACTAGCCGACCTGCTCGATCGGATCCTTGCGGTCAATCCAGAGATCGAAGCCTTCGCATGGGGCGTGATTTCCTACACATGGCCCGGCGACAATCCAAACCTGACCAATGTTTTTGTGCCCTACAACAGCTTCACCGTCAAAGTACCGCGGGATGAGCCATATAAGCGCATGTTCGGCTGGGTCGGCGCGCGCACGGTACCGACCTCCGGTTACTCCCTCTATCATTCGGCCTATAGCCGGTCACTGCTCGATAAGATCAAGGCCGTTACAGGAAAATTCTTCGAGAATCCGATGGTCGACTATGACATCGCGATGAAAGCCATCACGATCGCCAAGCATTTCGCCTATTGCCAGCGTCCCATTTCCATCATGGGCAGTTGCCCCGAAAGCAATTCTTACGCCGTATCAAGGCTGTCCGTGGCGAAGCAGAGAAGCGCTCAGTTCTTCGGAGAGGTCGGGCGAAATACTGACGAGGACATCGATCAAAACGACTTTCCCTTCACGTCGGATCACGGTGTGACAGCGGCAATCGCGATCGTGCAGCAGTGGTACAAGTCAAAATACGATGGCCATTACAGCGGCTGGGAAATCGAGTTTACCAAGACCTGTGCGCGCAACACCGAAGGCTTCGCAGACCGCGAGGAATTTGACACCGTGAAAGCCAATTACGACGATGCGTTTTCGCGCTGGAAAGGTGGCAAATTTCTCAAGTTTTTCAAACCGGAATTCCGCGATCGCATGCAGGGTCTGCTGGTTACCGGATCGAGCGACGACGGCATCTACCTGAGAAGCGACATTGCCGGCATTAAAACGCCGGAGCAGCTTTACGACATCATCGAATCGATTACTCCGTCGCTGGACATGGTGGAAGTCGCTGCGGATGGATTGAAGTATCCTTGGGAGCAAACCGTCCAGCAGGTGGGGAGGCAGTCCCGTACACTGGTCGATGCCCCGGCACGCGTGGCCTGATCCGGTCATTCGTCGAGACAGTCGCACAAGGTGTTTGATTTGAAATGAACAAGCGAGCGGGGACACCGCGCTCGCTTGTGACCTTGGAGGCTATGCATCAACAGCCCGAGCGGTCAATCTCGATGTAATAGCAATAGATATTGTCATTGCTCGCTGCGCCGCGCTCACCAAGAACTAGGCGAGTTTCACCGTCGACCAGCGATTTGTTAAGGGGATATTTATGCCATCCGCCAAAGCCCATCGTTCTGTTCATCATGATGGCGGAGGCGTTGTTTGACAGGACGTAACCCAGCACCTTCTTGACGCCGGTCTTTGAAAACAGCCACTCAATCAGGGCGCGCCCGGCAATCTGAAGCAATTTAGGGTGTCCACCGCGCTCTCCGCGCATGGCATTGTCCAGCATCACATCATCTGCCGTCAGATCCTTGAAGCCAAAATGCCCGATCATGTCGTCCCCGGCATAGATCAGGAACATGAGTTGGGTTGGCGTCTTGAAGACGACTTGGTCCAGCCAGGTCTTGGTGCGTTCCGGCGTTGCGGTAAACTGGGTTAGGAAGAACTGCATATTGGCGTTTCGCCAGTCGGTCAGCTTGCCAATTACCTGTTCATTTTCGAGATGCTTTCGGGTCAGTGGCACCAGTTTCCCGATGACACTTTCTGTATCATCGCGAAGTGTGATCACGAGCGACTGTCTGTCGTCAATGATGTCCTGAATAAAGGATAGGACGTGCTGCTCGGGTGCGTTCTTATTCAACGTCATCCACCGACAGAACATCCCCTTGATCGACACTCTTCTTCAGCCGCCTGCCAATCAGTAGGTCGACCTTATCCGGGGCAAGCCCGATCCCGGGACGCTTGGCGTCGAGATCATATGATGTGAGCATATGCCCGGCAGGTAGGGCCTTCGCCGTCACAATACTGCGCCTCATCTTGGGGATCTGCGCGCGCTCGGTCTCGTCCAGGATGCGTCCGGCACCACCCAGGGCACGATGAACGGTATTGCAGGCGTCGATCATGCGTTTCATGTCTTCCGGTTCGGTCGCCATCTGGTTGTCCATACCGATGCGGCTGCTGTCCAATGTGAAGTGCTTTTCAATGACACAGGCGCCAAGCGCAATCGACGCGGCGGGAATTTCGCTACCCATGGAGTGGTCTGAATAACCGATTGGATAAGCTGGGAATTCGGCTCTGAGGCCAAGAATGTTGTTCAGGCGAATAGCCTCGGGCGGTGCAGGATAAACCGACGTGCAATGCAAGATGATGATGTCAGTATTGCCCGCCGTCTCGATCGTGCGCACAGCGGTTATGATCTCGTCCAGTGTGCCCATTCCGGTCGACAGAACAAGCGGCACATCAAGCGTCGCAAGGTAGGCTAGATACGGAAGATTGTTCAACTCCATCGAGGCAATCTTGATGAAAGGAACATTGCAGTCGCGTGCCAGAAAATCGGCCTCGGCGCGGGAATAGGGCGTCGATGCGAAATCGATACCGACCTCACTGCAATAGTCGGCCAACTGCTTCAGTTCCGAATTGTCCAGGGAGAACTTGGTGACGATGCGCTTGGTGATCGCGTTCTGTTTGTAATAGCTATCGGCATAGAGCGATTCGGAACTCCAGGACTGAAACTTGACGCAGTCGCAGCCGGCCTCCTTGGCCTGATCGATCATGGAGCGGGCTATGCCAATATCACCAAAGTGGCTGGTATTCAGCTCCGCAATAAAATACGGAGCAAGGTAGTCGCCGATCACCCGTCCGCTACGTAGTTTCACTGTCGACATTGGTCACTCACCGCTTACTGGTCGATTGCCTCAACGATCATTTCCGAGAGGAAAAGCTCGCGGTTCAAGAATGGTGTTTGGTCTTCCAGCGGGCGTCGCACAAAACGGCGGTCAACCACGCTGCGGGCATGTCCGAGCTCGATATATTCCTGATCCTCGCGACCGCGAATTTCGCAAAGCGTCGGTCCGTCGCGTTTCAGCAGATCGGCAATTCCCTCTTGCAACATGTCCGGACTGTCAATTGCGATATAATCGAGGTCGAAGCAGGTGGCCACTTTGGAAAAATCCGGGCAACTGACGCCATTTGCTGGATCAGTGCCGATGACGCGTTTCCGGAACAAGTCCTGCTGTCGCCGACGGATGATCGAATAGACGTTATTGTTGATGACGATGATCTTGATCGGAAGCTTGTGATAGCGGATCGTTTCCATCTCTTGCAGGTTCATCATGATCGAGCCATCGCCAATGACGGCAATCACAGGTCCGGGCTTGGCGAAGTATGCGCCAATTGCGGCCGGCAAGGCAAATCCCATGGCACCCTGCATGGCTGGATGCACGCAGTCCATGCCTTCCGCGAACCGCACATTGCTGGGCAGAATCACCTCGTTCAACCCTGAATCCGTCACCAGTGCCGCAGACGCCGGCAGCATGTCGGACAGGCAATGCGCAAGTTCGTACAGATCGACCTTTTCCGGATCCTTGAACTCGGGTTCGACCCCGGAGAAAATTGCTTTCCAATGCTGGCACTTTTCGACCCATTCCGTCGGGACCATATGCGGCTCGTACTGGTTGATGTCCTCCAGGAACGCCGCAAGGTCAGAATGGACCAATTGGTCGATACGGATGGTATCCTTGGTGTGTTCTATGGCGTCGATGTCGACAACAATCGTCTTGGCATCGCGTGCAAACTTGCAAAATTCCGTGCCCGTTACCAGCGAGGTCAGACGGCATCCAAGCACCAGAACAAGATCGGCGTTCTGCACTGCGAAGTTTCCAGCCCTTGAACAACCCATCGCACCGACCGAGCCAATGGAGAGAGCATCGGCGCTTCCAAAGGTGTCGGGTGCGGAAGGTGCATAGGTAACGGGAATATTCCACCGCTTTGCAAACTGCTTCAACTTGGCCTCGGAGCCGCTGGACCGCACGCCACTGCCAATCAGCAGAGTGGGGCGGTTCGCCTTTGCAAGGGCGCTGGCCACCGCGTCAATCGTCTCGCGCGATGCCTTCGGCGGTTCTTTGATATCTGACGTTGCCGAGGCAGAAAGTGCGTCTACATCAATCTGGGCGCTTTGCAGATCAAGAGGCACATCAATCCAAACCGGTCCCTTGCGTCCCGTATTCGCCAACATTAGCGCCTGGTCCATAGCCTCGACAATCTCGTCGGCGGAGGTGATCATACGCGCATATTTCGTGATCGGCTGAACGATGGAGATGATGTCGGCCTCTTGCTGGCCGTAGGTTCGAAGCGGAATGCCGGTAAAGCGCGTGGTTTCCTTCAGCGTATTCTGCCCCGAGATGAAAATGCACGGAATGCCATCCTGCCATGCGGAAAGAACACCGGTAACGGCATTTGTGGATGCACATCCCGTGGACACCAGACATGCGCCAACCCCACCTGTGCGATAGGCATAGGCGGTTGCTGCATAGGATGCGGATTGCTCATGATGAACAGGTACCGGCGTCAGCTGCGGGTGTTTGGCCAGCGCGTCCGTCAAAAACAGCGCGCCGCGTCCTGTCACCAGAAACACATGTCCGATTCCGATCTGCGCAAGGCGCTGCATTATGTAGTCGGCAACTCTCATGGCAATCGTCAATCTTCCTAGGTCTTGGGTTTGAAGCGATCCAGAACGGCTGGCAAGGCAACAACGAGATCGCCGCTGCAGGCCGGTTCACCATTGACGAAGCTCTCAACCGATCCAGATGCAATGCCGCGCTTGAACGACCGAAGTGTCGCCTCGATCTGCAGCACGTCACCGGGCACGACCTTACGCTTGAATTTCACATTGTTGATGGAGATGAAATTCGTCTTCATCCCCTTGTATTCGTCCATGCACAGAAAGGACATGATGAAGGTCTGTGTCAGGGATTCGATCTGCACGAAGCCCGGCACATTCGGTTCGTCATCGAAATGGCCCGGGAAAAACCACTCATTATAGGTGAAGCACTTGATCGCGGATGCGCTCTTGCCGGGATCGACTGCGGTGATCCGATCGATCAGCAGAACCGGATAGCGGTTTCGCTGGTGGCGAAGGATCCCGTTGATATCGAAAGCGGGCATGGAACTGTCACTCATGCCGCAGGCTCTATGACAACGTCATACTTTGCAAGAATGGTCTTGCCGACTTCGTAGCTGGAAAAGTCGATTATATCGTCGATTTCCATCTCGATCGAAAACGCGTCTTCGAGAGCGGCCATCAGCGCCATATGTCCTACGCTATCCCACGCCTCGACTTCCTGATACTTTGCTGTTGGCAGTTCGTCCGCGTTGATCATGAATGTATCAACAAAGGCGGTATCGTATTTTTCCTTGTTGCTCATATCTTGTTATCCTTGTTGTCAGTCTTTGGGGGAGCGTGAATTGAAAAATGCGCCAGCCTTTGCGGCAACCGGATATCCGGTGCATCGGGCGATCAGTTCATGCCATATTGACGATTCTCGAAAGTTCCTCAACCAGATTGTGCCCGTCCCAGATTGCGCCCATATCGAGCGCCTTGCCCACCGGCACGACGCGATCAATGCCTGACATTCCCTGGTCGATCACGAAGTTGACCAGCTTGTCTCGGTCGATCCCGAAACAGGTGATTGTTTGATAGCGCTCGGCGACGATGTCTGTAAGGCAGTCGAAACTGTCGGTCACATGTTCGAAAAAGGTGCCGTATTGGCCCCGATATTTGTCGATATCCAAGGGCAGCTCACTGAGTAATATGCGATAGGCAAGGTTCTCATGTCTGATGCATGTCTCGGTGTCGAGGTTGGCCGCAGTCCGGCAAAGATGGGCGAACTTGTCCAATGCATGGATTGGCGCCAAAGTGTATTTCCGACGCAAATGGTCGACCATGGCAGACCAGAAACGCTGCTGCGCGGCGGCGACATCCGCTTGCCCGTCAGCTATCCAGATAACCAGATGCGGCGATGAACATGCGTTCTGGTCCATGAGGAAGACATCATTGAAAAAGCCCTGGGTCAATTGCGCAATGGCTTTGTCATCGGCGGCAAGAACATGTTCGGCATTCAGCATGCAAAGTGAATATCGATCTGCGAATGCAATATCGACGCAGCGTGGATGCGTGGGCATTGTCTTGAGATGGGAGACGGTGGCATCACCGCCCCAGATGAGACGTGCCTGACATCTGGCCGAGAGTTGGGCCGTAATGTCGTCATTCCGCGGATAGGTCACCAACCGGTTCATGCTGGCCACCTGTTTGTGGGTGGGAATCGCGAAAAGGCGCGTGATCTCCTTGCAGATCACGTCCACCTGCTCGAAGTCTCTATCGGGTATCCTGACGATATTCGCATTGCCGGCCAGCAGACCAAAGGCGAACGAATAGGCAAAATTGACCGGCACATTGGCCGGCGCGATATGCAGGACCAGTCCGCGTCCAAGCCGCGCGTGGGCTGTATCGAAATCACGTGCAAGACGCGCGAGATTGGCCGCGCGGCACCAATATCCAAATGCGGCAATATCCGGATATTGCCTGACTTCGGGCAATGCGAGCAGTGCTTTCGACAATGCGGAGAGAAAGACCGTGGCGGCTTCGGAATACGGCCTTTGTGGCCGCGTGACCAATCTGTCGAGCGGTCCGCCGACGCGGATATTGATGGGCAATTGTGCGATCTCATTCATATGTATCGCTACAGCCTCTGACCTCAGCCTTGGCAACGCGGCCGGCTATCGAGAAGTATTTGCCCTGGCGCCCGCAGGGGCAGTCGTCCTCGCCCTCGATCTGTCCCATATCCTCAGTCAGCAGCGCATGGCCGGGATAGCTTCTCGGAATCATCGACAGAACCTCGATGACGCCTTGTTCTCTGTGACCGGCGACACTGAAATCCTGCGGATTGCGGACAATGACATCGGCGTAAACAGGTGCATGCAGATGTCCGGCCTCGCACTCCATGAAGATCGATCCGGTCTGCTCGACCATTCCGTAGTAGTTCACAACCCGGCCGATCCCGGCACAATCCTGCATCGCCGCGTTGAATGCAGCACTGTCGACTGCCTGATCCTGCAGTTTCTTCCAGCCGCCACCATGCAACAGAATGCCCTTGTCGATAGCAAGGCGTTTCCCCATCGCCTTCAGGTTCATGTAGAAGTGCTGCCAGATCATGAAGGTGAAGCCGAACAGAAATATCGGTTGACCGGCATGGCGCTCCAGGAAGGAGTCGATGGCGATCATGTCCAGATTCATCTCCGCATCGAGGGCGTAGGTTACATCCTGACCAAACATGGAGAAACCGAGGATCCCCGACCCGCGTGCCGAAAAGGCATTTCGATCACGAAGGACACTCGGTGAATCGATAACCAGCATCGGCAATCGCTTCTTTCCCAGCAGTTCAGTCATCAGGCGTGCCAGGATCTTGCTTTGCAGCGATGCCGTTTGCCGGTCCAGGAATATCCGTGATACCTGCTGCCCCGTTGTCCCCGAAGAGGTCATGGTCTTGAAGACCTGATCCTTGGGCACACTCAGAAGATCGAATTCCTTGAACATGCGAACCGGAATAAAGGGGATGTCCTGCAAGTGTTCGACTGGTTTTTCAGGGTCTGTCGTCAGTTTCAACATGCGATCATAGGGCTCGCATTGCTGCCGATGCCAGTCCGTGAGCGCGCGCAAGGCCTGACCAAGAGTGTCGGTCTTCTGACCAGCCGGCATCCCATAGGGTTCCAGGTCCAGCCAATGGGTGTAGTCGGGTGTCATCATGCCAGAACGCCTTTTGCGCGGGTGTCCAGCAAGCCATATTGAACCTTGCCAGACTCCGCGCGCGGCAAGTCGGCGAGATCGAAGACCGAAATGGCTGTCGGGCTGATTTTCAGGTCAGTGGCCAAGCTCGTCTTGATCTGCTTGGCGGCGTCAACCGTTGCTTGCAGCAGATAGATAGACAGATGGTCATCTTTTCCCGCGCAAGCCACATCGAAGCCCGCGTCCTGCAAACGGCTTTCCACATCCTGCAAGTTGATGCGATTGCCGAAAATCTTCAAAAACCGTTTCAGCCGCCCAACTATGTAATAATCACCCTCGTCATCCCGCTTTGCGATATCACCTGTTCTAAGCATGCCATTGAAGTCATCGCCCCTGCCTAGATCTGCATGGCCTTCGGCATATCCCATCGAAACATTGGCTCCACGATAGATCAGTTCACCGGCAGTATCGGTTTCATCGATGACAGCGCCGTGGTCATCTTCGAGCGAAAATTCGCCGCCTGGAATAGGCTTGCCGATGCAACCTGCCTTTGCATAAGCCAGATCGGCGGCAAGATAGGACATCCGGGCCGTTGCCTCGGTTTGTCCGTACATGCTGAAAAACCGCATGCCCTTGTCAGCACAATGACTGGCAAACTCCTGTGTCAGCTCCTTGTCCATCCGCCCGCCGGCTTGCGTCATGGTGCGCAGGCTTGGCAGCTCCATGCGTCGGAATCGCAGCTTCTTCAGCATTTCATAGTGGTACGGAACGCCGGAGAAGTACGAGCAGCTGGAAGCCTCCATGAAGTCCCAGAAGGCCCGATCAAACAGCGTCTTGCTGGTAACGGCGATCGTGCTGCCGGCAAGAATGTGGCTGTGTATGACAGACAGACCGTAGGAATAGGTCGGCGGCAAGCTGGTAATGGCGATATCGTCAGGCGTGATGTCGAGATAGTTGCAGATCGACCGGGCATTACTGCTAACGTTGGCGCGGGAGAGCCGCACAAAGCGAGGACTGCCGGTACTTCCCGACGTCGCCAGCAAGAGCGCAAGGTTATCATCGATTGTGTAGTGCTCCGATGACCGCAATGCCAGCAACTGATACCCGGAACGGGACATAACGACGGAGCTATTGGCAAATTCGCTGGCGCGGCTTTCTGGAAGCCAGATGAAATGCGGCTGATAAACGTCTGTCAGATGATGCAGCTGTGCCACCGGCAGGCTTGCGCTGATCATCATCGGGACGGCCCCGGTTTTCGCAAGCGCCACATAACCCGCAAGGCCACCCGCATCATTGTCGCATAGGCAAATCACCAGACGATGTGCAGTATCTCCAAAACCCGGACACCGGCAAATCGCATCAAGATCCTGCGGGCGGACATAGGTGCCGTCGCTCATCTTCAGCAAAGGTCGGTCCTGATACCTTGTATCGATGTCAGCGAAGATATCGCTTATGTCCGCGGTGGTCATCACTGCAAGCTTCTCGTTCTCCTCAAGGTGATCTCATGACGGTGCGCCATGGCTCCTCTTGGTGAAAAATTGAAAACGCCTCCTGCCTGGCAGATGACGGTTCCATTATTTGATGCGCCGTAGAAATCCATCCGGCGAAACTGTGATCTGCAGTTTGTTTTCGATCGATTTGTCGATTTCGAAATCGCCATTCTGTGCCAGATAGGCATGCACTGCGGTCTTGGGATTGTTGCCCTTGCCCCAAGGGCGATCAGCAGAGAGATGTTCAGGTGCATCCTCCACAATTGTGTCACTGACAATGCAGTAATTGCCGACCGTCACGAGCGGCGCATATGCTTCAAGTTCTCGCAAGACATGGTCATGCGTGTGATTGGAATCGAGGCAGACCATGATGCTGTTGTAGTCCGCAGCAAATGCACGCACCTGATCGACGATAGACGTGTCGATGCTGGAGCCTTCAAGCATGTGTATGCGTGGGGACATTGCATGTGCTTCAATTGCACTGCGGTTGTGTGGCCTGATCTCGATGTCGACTGCCAGAACCTTGCGCTTTGGCACCCGTGGATCAAGCCGTTCGCCATTCTCGAACGCATCGCAATAGTCCAGCAGTGCCAGCATGGACGCGTTGGAAATCAGCGACCCGCCATGGGCAATGCCGGTCTCGATAATGAGATCCGGACGCACGTCCCAGATGATTTCCTGGAAAGCGAGGATGTCTTGGGGGAATTGTATGATCGGACGCCCGAGCGCACGGAAATTATAGGTGTATCTGTGCTTTGCAGAGGCAAGATTCCACTCGAGTGACTGTTGCTGGAAATTCTTGTCCGCGCCAAGTCCAGCAATGTTTTCCCTGACCTCGTCCTGGAATTCTTTGTGCATCCGGTGGTTCTCACTCATTTCGTTTCGCAGAGACCGCGCAATCAGGGTTTTCACACCCCGGTTGGTCTCCGGATCACGCCTATCCTTGGACATGTCCAAGCAGACCAAATTCACTTAACGGTCTAGGTTGTCATCCTTGAGTGAGGCTTGTGGTGGGCGCTTCGGCAAAGCGCCCACCGTTTCAGGCAGCCGAACCCTTCAACTGGTTATGCTTGCGTTGGTTTGCCGCATCGACAAGTTCGCGAACCACCGCCGTCACACGCGCGATATCGGCGTCGGTCATGTCGTGATAGCTCGGCAGGTTGATCGCGCGGGTGGGGATATCCCATGCATGGACGTTATCCGGGCGCGGGGTAAACATCGGCAGGCTGGAGAGCGGGTGGAAGAACACGCGGGCGTCGATATTGGCCGCGGAAAATGCCGTCTGGATGACTTCGCGCTCGATGCCAAGCGAGCGGTCGAACACAGCTGTCGGCATCCATGCGCCATTCACGGTGCCTGAAGGTTCCGGGTTCAGCTGCACACCCTCGATAGCGTCGATATGGTCGCGATAGCGTCCGAAAATCGCGCGCTTGCGTGCAATCAGCGCATCGATCCGCTCCATCTGGCCGCAGCCGATGGCCGCCTGTACATTCGACATCTTGTATTTGAAGCCCACCATGTCGGGCCAGAACTGCTTGGTCTGCGTTTTCGCCCGGCCGTGATTGCTGAGCGTCAGAACATGGTTGAAGAGCGCTTCGTCATTGGTGACGAACATGCCGCCTTCGCCGGTGGTCACGGTCTTGGTGCCATGAAAGGAAAAAGTGCCGAAGGCCCCACGCGCGCCTGCGCGTCGACCGTCCCTGAAGGCCGAACCGATGGCTTCGGCTGCGTCTTCGATCACCGGAATGTTGTGGCGGCTGGCAATGGCTTCCAGCGCATCCATATCGCAGAGATTTCCATAGATATGCGTGGCGATGATCGCGCGTGTTCGCGGTGTAATCGCCTGTTCCACCTTGGTCGGATCCAGACACCAGCTGACAGGATCGATATCCACCATCACCGGCGTCGCGCCCAGATGATGGATCGGTGCCGCCGTCGCGATCCAGTTCGTGTCGGCCAGGATCACTTCGTCGCCGGGTCCGATGCCAAGGGCGGCCAGCCCCATATGCATGGCGCCGGTGCAGCTGGATGTCGCAATTGCAAAGCCGGTGCCGATATGCGTGCGGAACAGGTCCTCGAAGCGAATGATGTAGTCGTAGCACTTGGCGCCCCAGCCGGTCGCTGCGGCATCGGCGGCATAGCGCGTCTCAAGCTCCGTGATGGAGGGCTTTGTATAGAGAATGCGCTCTGGTGCTCTGGCGTTCATGTCAGCGAACCTGATCGCGCTCGGCTTCCGATATCTGGCTCTTGCCAGTCACGACGAAGACCGGTGCAATGATCGAGCGCATGACATTATAGAACTCCTGCGCTGTCTTGGCATTACCGATAAAGCGATCCACCAGCAGGAGCGAACCATGCAGGCCACGACGCTTGTCGTCCGGCAATTGCGGGTAATATTGCGGCCTGAACAGCGCAATAAGCTGCTCGCCGCCTGGCATCTTCTGCAAGGCAGCATGATAAGACCGGCACTTGATCTCAAACGCTGTGCGGTCGTGTTCCAGCATGCAATCGAAAACACAGGCGCGCACAAAGGCTTCGTTAAACCCGTTCCAGGCGCTGCCGAGTTCGGCAAGAACGCGTGCCTGCACTTCGGCGATGGCAGCGGTCAATCCGATGCCGCCATCCAGCGGAAATCCTTCAAGCGCGGAGCGGACGGGCACGGGCGTATACGGCTTGATGCTGGCCGCCGACATTGGCCGGTTGGCAAGGGCAAGCCCATTGGCAAACAGCACAACCCGCGCTGCCCATTCATAGCGTGGCACGGTCGTCAGCCAGCTTGATGCCACTTCCGCAGAGCGGATCGTCTCGACCAGGCTTTTTTTCAAGGCCCCATGAAACAGACCAAACGGCATTTTCGGCGTCTGGTTGCCATCGGTCCACTGGAAGAAGGCATCCAGCATCTTGGCCTTGTCCATCATGGAGAAATGATGGGTCACCGGCACCGGAACATTGGCTTTGATCTCGCGGGAGGCATCGTTGGAGATCGCAAAGGCGTTCCACCCAATGGCATCCGCCTCCGGATAGGTCGCTTCCACATATTCGATTGCCTCCGGCATATCGGGCTCAAGCATATCGTCGGGATAGACCAGCGTAACCCAGTCACCGGTTGCAGCGGCAATCGTGCCCAGCCAGAATTGGCCTGCTGTAATTTCAGGCGGAGCGGGCGGCAGGATCAGCAACCGCGGGTCGTTCTCAGCCAGTTCGTAAAGCGCAGCAGCTTCAGCGCAGGTATCGCCAAACGGCGCCACGATCACCTGAATGTCTGTCCCCGCTTTCTTGAGCAGCTGTTTTGCCAGATAATCGGGTGGCGAAAAGCCGGGTTCGACAGGAATGCACACGGAAAGCTTCGGCATGATCGGCCTCATGGTTTTGCCTGTCGCGAAAGGTTGCACAGACGGTCTCGCAGGCACCGGCGGCCACATTTGTGGCGTGGGCGCAATTCGGGTTCTTGATCCCATGTAGCGGTCAAAACTGGAGCGAGGCTTAGCTCCGGATGGCCTGATCTGTCGTCACAGCCAATGTTTGCTATCGCTTCCCGGTAGGTGCGAAGTTCTGTAAATCCGGACGCGCGCTGTCAACGTCATAGAGCGCCTTTTGCGCCTCGAAATAATTGCGCGTGCGGCTGATAGCCGGGTCATCGTTCGACGGTAGAATGAAGAGATTGAACCGGTCGGATGACGTGAATTCCTGGGTAAACCGGATCGAGAGGCCCGTATAATCTGCCGAATAGTCTTTCAGCCGGCGCGCCGCGGCCAGCAGGTCCTTGAGGTCTTTCCATCCGGTGCACTCGATCAGCAGTTCCAGTGCTTTCAATATGGCGGCATGCGCCGCACGACCATCTACACTCTCGGGCGCAACGAGTTTCATTCTCAACGAATTGATCGAACCGTCCTGATTGCCTTTGGCGATGAAAAACAGGGAGCCATGGCTTTCCTCATCCTCTCCCTTGTCGAAGCTCAATTCGGAGGTGCATTCGTAGCTATCGTCGTTTACAGGGCTTCCGTGCCACCCGGAATTGGGAAATCCCGCATCGTTATACGCTCTGCACAACTCGGGTCCAATGCGTGGCATCTCCCGGGCAAACCCGCTCACCCCGTCACGGTCGACAGAAGCCATAATGTTTTCGGGCATGTTGAAGGTCTCAACCTTGACCGGCTTTCCTTTCAGCGGCGCGGGCGGCACCTCGGGTCTGATCGGGGCCTCGATAATCCATTGCAAACCCAGCTCTGCCATGATCAGGCGGAGGTTCCTGTGATCATTGGCGAGAAGGACGATCGTCGCGATGATAATGGTGAACGACAGAAAAACGGCGACAAAGACCGCCCCACCGGCGCTTTTGCGGTTTGGGGGAGAGCTTTTGGTCTCTTTGCTATGTCTCGCCGAAGGTTCGTCAGGCATCTATCTGTCAAAACATGGGAAGCTGAAGTATGTCAAAACGCTTTCGCCGAATTCTATGGTCTATTCTATAGGAAAGGGTGGCGATAATTAGAATTCAATTATAGATAAATTTAAGTATTGAATGCAGTCGTAATTCTCTCGAATAGACTATGTGGCGTCTATTTTCAGCAGAATGCAACCCGTCGCACAAGTAAAATCGGCCCCCGCAAAGTTTTGCAGGGGCCGATTTTGAAATGTCTGATTGTCCGCCGATCAGGTGCTCATGGCGCCTGGGCCGGGAATTGCACCCGGCGGGCACTTGCCCATGATGATCATGCCAAGCACTTCGTCCTTGGTCACGTCCTCGGTCTTGGCGCTTCCCACGACCAGACCGTTCTTCATCACAAACACGCGGTCGGCCAGATCGAACACGTCATGGATGTCGTGGCTGATCAGGAAAATGCCGATGCCATCGGTTTTCAACTGCTTGATCAGTTCTCCAACCTGCGCAGTTTCCTGCGGGCCAAGAGCTGCCGTCGGCTCGTCCATGATCAGGATGCGGGCATTGAACAGGATGGCGCGGGCGATTGCCACCGACTGGCGCTGACCGCCCGACAGGGCTTTGACCGGCTCCTTGAAACGCTTGAAGTTGGGGTTCAGGCGTCCCATCACTTCACGTGCCTTGGCCTCCATCGCCACGTCGTCCAGCGTGCCCCAGGGGGTCTGCAGTTCACGGCCGAGATAAAGGTTTGCGGCAGCGTCGACATTATCGGCAACGGCCAGCGTCTGGTAGATCGTTTCGATGCCATATTCCTTGGCATCGCGCGGATTGCGGATATCGGCGGCTTCCCCATTGATCCTGATATCGCCGCTGTCGCGCTTGTAGGCGCCGGAGAGAATCTTGATCAGGGTCGACTTGCCGGCACCGTTATGGCCAAGCAGGGCGACCACTTCACCGGGGAAGAGGTCGACGGATGCCTTTTCGACAGCGTGGATCCCGCCGAAGGCGATGGAAATGTCTTTCATTTCCACGAGGGGAGTGCGTTGCTCCATCATATTTGGAACTCCTGATTACTTGGCGCGAGCACGGTAGACGGTGTCGAGCCAGACGGCGAGAACGAGGACGACGCCAACGACGATACGTTGAAGCGGCGAGTCGATGCCGAGCAAGACCATGCCTGATTGTAGAGATTGCATGACCAGAGCACCCAGCATGGCGCCGGCAATTGTGCCGCTGCCGCCTGCAAGAGATGTGCCGCCGATCACGGCTGCCGCGATGGTATAGAGCTCATCCAGTTCGCCCTGGGCATTAGTTGCAGCGTTGAGGCGTGCGGTCGAGATTGCAGCGGCCACGGCGCACAGCATGCCCATGAGCGCGAAGATCTTGACGGTCACCCAGCGTGTCTTGATACCGGCCAGTTCTGCAGCTTCCGGATTGCCGCCGATGGCAAAGACGTAGCGGCCAAAGCGAAGACGCGTCGAGATGAAGGTCATCACCACGCCGATGCCGAGCGCGATCAGAACGGGAATGGCAATGCCGTGCGCGATAAACAATCCACCGTCCGGAGCGACGATGCCGTTTGCCTCGGCATAACGCCGGGCAATGGCCTTGGGCCAGGGATAGCTGTTGAACACCCACACCGCGCCAATCACTATGCCGCAGCCAAGAGCGACGAGGAAATACTCGGCCCAGAGCGGACGCAACGGAAAGCCGAAGCGATGACGTTGCTTGCGTGAATTGAGCAGCGCTGCAACGATTGCCACGCAGGCAATCACGCCGACGACCCAACTCGCGACTTCACCGATCGATCCGGTGGTTCCGCCGCCCATAAGCCGGAAGGTCGCGTCCATGGGGGCGACTGTCCGGCCGCTGGTCACGAACCATGTTCCGCCGCGCCAGACCAGCAGGCCGCCCAGCGTCACGATAAAGGATGGCACCGCCATATAGGCAATCACCGTGCCTTGCAGCATGCCGATCATGCCACCGACGGCCAGACCGCAGCCAAGCGTGATGATCCAGGTCAGCGGATTTTCAAAGCCCAGAAACTGCGGCAGGATCTCGGCCTGCATCACGCCCATGATCATGCCGGTAAAGCCCAGGATAGAGCCCACCGACAAATCGATATTGCGTGTCACGATGACAAGCACCATGCCGGTGGCCATCACCGATACGGACGCCGTCTGGACAGACAGGTTCCACAGATTGCGCGGTGTCAGAAACAACCCGCCCGTCATCAGGTCGAAGCCGACCCAGATCAGGAGCAAGGCACCGATCATGCCGAGCAGTCTCGTGTCGAGTTCCGTCGCGCGCACGAAGCGGGCAACAGGTCCACCGACCGAAGACTTGGGTTTTGTTGAAGAGACAGAAGTATTCATTTCGGCCATAGGATTGCCGTGCCCCACATGCTTGAACCGCCTTTGAGCCCCGTTCGGGTTGAATGGCTGGCGGTCCGAAAATCTCATAATGAGACGCTGTTGCGCCCTTGTCGGTTTCGGTGTCCACTAGAGGAACATCCGAGCATCGCATTCGCACAGGCGCCGCAGCCTTTCTGGACTGCGGCGCCTGCCCGGAAAACCGGATTGAGGTCCGCTTAATCGCAGACAGAAACCGAGCCGGCCTTGACGCCCTGGCAGACTTCTTCCTTGGAGATCCAGCCTGCGTCGACTACGACGTCGAGATTGTCCTTGGTAATCGGAACTGGCTTCAGGAAGACCGACTTCATGGCAACGCCCTTCGGGCCACCGGAGAAGTCTTCAACGCCTGGAATTTCGTCCATGGTCTTGCCTTCGGCAAGCATCACGGCGATTTCGGCTGCGTTCTTGCCGAGTTCGCGTGCGTCCTTCCACACCGAAACCGTCTGTGTGCCCAGTGCAACGCGGTTAAGCGCAGCCTGGTCACCGTCCTGGCCCGATACTGGAACAGAACCGGCAAGGCCCTGAGCGGAAAGTGCCGCAACAACACCGCCGGCGGTGCCGTCATTCGAGGCGACAACGGCATCGACATTGTTGTCGTTGGCGGTCAGAAACTGCTCCATGTTCTTTTGGGCATTTTCCGGCTTCCAGCCGTCCGTGTAGGCTTCACCGACATTCTTGATCTTGCCGCTGTCGATGGCATCCTTGAGGACTTCCATCTGGCCGGAGAACAGGAAGTCGGCATTCGGATCCGAAGCGGAGCCCTTGATGAAGACATAGTTGCCTTCAGGCTGGACCTTGAACACTTCGCGAGCCTGCATGCGGCCCACTTCCTTGTTGTCGAAGGTGATGTAGAAGGCGGCTGGGTTCTCGATCAGGCGGTCGTAGCCGACGACCGGAATTCCCTCTGCGCTGGCTTTCTCGATAGCTGGTCCAATAGCGTCGGAATCCTGAGCCAGAACGATCAGTGCAGTTGCGCCCTGCGAAATCAGCGATTCAACGTCAGTCAACTGCTTGGCTGCAGACGACTGTGCGTCAGCTGAAATATACTTTGCGCCAGCGGCCTCGAGGGCTGCCTTAATGGCGCCTTCGTCGGTTTTCCAGCGCTCTTCCTGAAAGTTAGACCACGATACGCCGACAACGACGTCTTCCGCGAACGCTGCGGTATGCATGGCAACGACGACGGCCGTGCTGGCCATCAGCTTGATAAGGCTCTTCATGATGTCCTCCCAAATGACAAAGCAACCACCAACTCCCCGGTGGCTACTGCAAGGTCTGTCGAAAAACTTATTTTTTCTCGACAGTCGAGAAATTAAATGTCAGATAAATCCGGGGCTGTCAACAAGAGCGGGCGAGGTTATAGAAGCCGGCCGGACAGTCCCGGGAGAAGCGCCGCGTAAGCCTGTCGATAGGGAGGGGACCTAGTGATGCTTGCCAAGTCGAGCACCGAATTGGTCCGGCTGCAAAACAGCATATTGGTACTGAAGGCAGTTCGCCGGAAGGGCCAGCTTTCGCATACTGAAATTGCAGACATCACACATTTGTCCTCGGCCACGGTCTCGGCCATCACAGCCGATCTCGAGCGCGCGCATATTCTGCAAAAGTCGGAAGCACAGGCTGCGGCGCGTCGCGGGCGTCCCCGTGTACTCTTCACGCAAAGACGCGATATCGCCTATCTCATCGTGATCATCATCTCTTCCGACGCCATGCAATATTCCCTTGCGGATTATTCCGGGCGCCTGATCGACCGGTTTGTCGAACCGCGTGTCGAGGGAGGCGCCGGCGCCTTTCTTCAGGCCATCCGCGACGGTTTGGGCCGGATTGCCGAGCGCTCGCAGATTTCTGCCGAACAGGTTCGGGCCATTTCAATCAGCAGCAAGGGCATCGTCGAGCCCAACGAACCGGTTTTGATGTGGTCGCCGGTGCTCGGCTCTGAACGTGTCGATTTCGCCGAAGGCCTATCGGATCGCTGGCCCTCGCGCATTCTTTTGAGCAATGAGACTTTGCTCGTCGCCCGCGCTCTTGGCCGGCGGGCCGCTCAGGAAAAGGGCAGGGCCTTCAAGGGACTGGCCAGCCTGTCGCTGGGCCACAGCATCGGTCTTGGATTGGCGCTGCGGCGCTCGGTCGATGGACTGGAAGTAACCGCTCCCAATTTCGGTCACATGCTGCATGTGCCCAATGTGGCTCTGTGTCGCTGCGGTGCGCACGGCTGTATCGAGGCCTATGCCGGTTTCTACGCCATTCTGCGCAGCGCCTTCGAGGTCCCAAGAGATACCATCCCGGCCAAATTCGTGCCCTTGGCCGAAGTCGACAAGCTTGCAGCCAGCGCCAGAAATGGCGAACGCCGCCCGGGCTATGCCTTCCGCGAGGCAGGTCTGGCACTCGGCTATGGGCTGTCGCGCGTTCTCAGCCTGAACGGCGGCATGCCAATCACGGTCACCGGACCGGGCGCTCGGTATTTCGATCTGTTGCGCGCGGGGCTGGTCGAGGGACTTTCACAGTCTCAGGTGGTCCGGATGGAGGGATTGCCGGAGATTTCAGTTGCTGCGGACGAACCGCAGCTCGTTTTCGAAGGTCATCTGGAGCGCGCGCTCGACCTCATTGACGAGGATATTGTTTTGACTGTTCCCTGAGCGGGAACAGGGGGAGGGAAGATGAAGTATTTGCAGAGGGTATTGCTATGGGGGCTGGTGGCAGCGGCGTCGCCATCGGCGGCCGCTGAGCCCTGGGAGGAACGCACACCAGCGCTGGGCGCCGCCGGCCTGACCGTCTCTGGAGACTTGTCAGCAGAAGAGCTGGCCACCTTGCGGTTGATCGGGGAGGAGCTTTTCAAGGCCCGCTTCACCAGGCTGGATGGTGCGGGGCGTCCTGGCGCCACCCAGGCGATCGTGCCCACCAAACGTCGTCACCCGGTGGCCAGCGAATTCAGTCGCACGGCCGGTCTCGACGCCAATTCCTGTGCATCCTGCCACAATATGCCGGTCGCCGGCGGGGCCGGGGACTTCGTCACCAATGTCTTTGTCTCGGAGGGGTTCGAGAGCGCAGATTTCGACACCACCGATCCGCAGTTCTCAAACGAGCGCGGCACCAATCACCTGTTTGGGTCTGGTCTGGTTGAACTTCTGGCCCGTGAGATGACATTAGACCTTCAGGCCGCGCGGGATGCAGCCCTGGAGAAAGCTGCACGATCGGGCGAAAGCCAGCGGGTCCCATTGTCGTCCAAGGGGGTCGACTTCGGCTGGTTGACGGTTCACCCCGATGGCATCGTCGATCTGGAGGATCTGGATGGCGTTGATATGGATCTCGTCATTCGCCCCTTCACCCAGAAGGGCGTGATGACATCGCTGCGTCAGTTCTCGGTCAATGCCATGAACCAGCATCACGGCATGGAAGCATCCGAGCGTTTCGGCTCTCGCTGGACGGGGACCGCCGACTTCGATGACGACGGAGCCGCTGATGAAATGAGCGACGGCGATATTTCCGCCCTCGTTGCCTGGCAGGCCGGTCTGCCCGCGCCGGTCCGCATCACCCCGGAGAACGAGCCCTGGCGGATCCTGGCCAAGGAGGGTGAACAGGTTTTCGACAAACTCGGCTGTGCCAGCTGCCATCGGCCCAGCCTTCCATTGAAAAGTCTGTCCTTTGCCGATCCCGGTCCAAGCGATGTCGCCGGCACCCTGAACGACGCTCAGGTGGAGCAGGTCGCGACCTATGATCTGGCTCTGCTGGAATGGACGAAAACCCTGCCGCGCAACGAAAAAGGCGAGGTTCTGGTGCCGCTTTACGGCGATCTCAAACGCCATGTGATCACCGACAACAGTGTCGAACAACTGGGCAATGAATTGCTGGCCCAGCGCTTTGTCGATCGCAATATTTTCATGACCGCCGAACTTTGGGGCATCGCATCGACCGAACCCTACGGTCATCGCAATGACATCACGACCATGGACGAGGTCATTCGTGCACATGGCGGTGCAGCCCGCACCCCGCGCGATGCCTATATCGCTGCATCCGAAGACGACCGGAACCGCATCATTGCCTTTTTGAAAACGCTGGTGATCACGCCATGAAAAATCATTTCAGTTTACCCGTCATTGCTTTGGCCATCACGGCTTTCGCCTCCTCCGTTGTCGCGGAAGACGAGAAGCCCTTCGCAGGCGACGTGCCGCGCTTCAACGAAGAGGCCTTGGCGGCCGGCATTGATCATTCCTACACCGGCGGCTGGGAATTCTTCGTCGGCGGCGGTGCGGCGAGCTTCGATTGCAACGGCGACCGCATGCCCGATCTGCTGCTGGCCGGCGGCACGAGCGCACTTGGTCTCTATGTGAACCGGAGTGCCGCTGGCGGAGCGTTGAAGTTCGAAAAGATAGCCCTTGATCTCACCGAACGCGATCTGAAATCCGTCCTCGGTGCCTATCCGGTCGATATCGACAATGACCGCCATCCGGATCTCGTTCTCCTCCGACTTGGCGAAAATATCGTGCTGAAGGGCGCTGCAGATTGCCGTTTTGAAAAGGCCAATCGTGCCTTCTCGCTCGCAGGCGGGCGCGACTGGACGACAGCCTTTTCCGCCACCTGGGAGGCGGCTGCGCATTATCCCACCCTTGCCTTCGGCAACTATGTCGATCGCAGCGCGCCCGGCACGCCATTTGGTACATGCAGCCCCAACGAGTTGATGCGCCCCACGGCAAACAAGGAAACCCCCGACTATTCCGAGCCTTTCAAGCTCGATCCGAGCTATTGCACGCTCTCCATGCTCTTTACCGACTGGAACCGCTCTGGCCAGCCTTCGCTCAGGGTCACCAACGACCGGCAATATTATAGAGGTGGCAAGGAGCAGCTCTGGCAGATCGATCCGGGCCGTCCCCCACGCCAATACACAACCGCGCAGGGCTGGGCGTCGCTGAAGATCTGGGGCATGGGCATCGCGCAGGCCGATCTGAACGCTGATGGCCTGCCGGAATATGCGCTGACATCCATGGGCGATACCATGTTGCAGACACTGGATGACGAGGCCGAGGAGGACCGCCCCACCTATCGGGACATTGCCTTCGAGCGCGGCACCACCGCACATCGCCCTTATGCAGGGGATGATCGCCGACCCTCCACCGGCTGGCACAGCCAATTCGCCGATGTGAACAACGATACCAATCTCGACCTCTTCATTGCCAAGGGCAATGTCGAACAGATGCCGGAATTTGCTTCTTTTGATCCCGACAATCTGTTGCTGTCGGATTTCGCCGGCAAATTCCAGGAAGAAGGAGACGTAGCCGGCATTGCCCTTCGGACCAAGGGCCGCGGAGGTCTGGTGGAAGATTTCAATGCCGATGGCATGCTCGACATCCTCGTCGTCAACCGCAGCCAGAAAGCCAGCCTGTTCCGCAATCTGGGCGCCCGCACGGACTGGGGCTACCGCCCACTGGGCAACTGGACCAAGATCGAACTGGACAATGGCGAGATCAATCCGAACGGTATCGGTGCCAGGATCAACGTTCGTGCCGGCACACTCACGCAGGTCAGAACCGTGCAGGTCGGTGGCGGTCATGCCTCGGGGCAGTTGGGCTTCACCCATCTCGGGCTGGGCGTGAATGAGCGCGCGGTCGTGCGCGTTCAATGGCCTGATGGAGAGTGGAGTCCTCCCTATCGGATTTTCGCCAATCAGCACGTGGTCATCCGCCGGGGCGCAATAGCCGCCAAATACTGGTTCTCCTCAAGGCGGAACCTGCCGTAGTCGCTGATCTTGGGTGCCCCACATACGAGTTGCGTCTTTTTTAGGTCTTACTTGTATAAATGTGCCGTGGTGGTAACCTGAGTTAACCTTCGAGCAAGGAATTAACCATAAGACTTGGGGTATACGACGGATTGGACACACAAACGCGTGGTCCGCATATGGCATGACGCCGCACCGTTGTACCGGTTCTGGCCCGGTATGTTTTCATTAAAACAGTCTCAGGATTGATCTTTGGTGAGAACGGCTTTGCCTGCCGAGGAGTGATCCCCGGCACGGCGAAAACCCGCAATCTCACACAGAAAACCCTGATTGGTGTGGCCGCGCCGATGCCGAAAGGCATCGCGAGTGCTTGAGGACTTTGTGCTTGAACGAGGGGCAATCGACAGACAAGGCGACCAACACCCAGGCGGGCGGCCTGCGTGAACGGTTGCGCTTTGCCGGCTTCGATGCGCAAGCAGGCGAATGCCTGCGCTTGCACCGTTCCTTCATCGAGCCCTTTGTCAAAGCCGGCCTTCGTGACCTTTTCCACCGTTTCGCCAGCTTTCCGGATGCCGCCGCCTGTTTCACGTCTGAACAGCAGTTTGATCGTTTTCAGGACCTTCTGACCTCCCATTGGGATGTCCTGACGGATGCGCGCTTCGACGCACTGTATGCCGAGCGGGCCAAAGTGCTGGCCGATACCGAAAGTCGCCTTGGGCTCGATCCCCGCTGGCGCGTGCTTGGCCATGCCGTCGTGCTCGAGCATATCCTCACCGGTATCATGGCGGATCTGGGCAGCAGACGTTTTCTTTCATCGGCCAAGCGTCGCAACAACGAACTCAACAGTCTTGCCCACGCGCTGCTGCGTCTGGTCATGGTCGATGTCGACATCGCCGTTTCGCTGCGCTTCAACGAATTGCGTCAAAAGCACAAACGCGATCTGGCCGATCAGCGCAAGCATGACCGCGCAGATGTCGTCAATGCCTTCGGTGCCGTACTGGAAGCCTTTGCCGATCGTGATCTGAGCCGCCGCGTAGAGGGCGAACTCCCACAGGAATACAAGGGTCTCGCGGAGCAGTTGAATAACGGCATGGAAGAAATCCAGTCCGTTTTCACCCAATTCGACGAGCGCGTCGCCGTTGTCGAGGCGCAGATCGCAAAGACCCTGGCCAGCACGCAGCGCAACGCAACGCGTGCCGATACCCAGCTGCGTCTTCTCTCCGACACATCGTCGGAACTGGAAGACATGACCAGGCGCGTTCGCGAAAGTGCGGATCGCTGTCAGGTTGCAGAAAAAGCTGCCAGCCAAACGCGCAGTTCCGTTGAAGCAAGTGGTCAGGTTGCCGGCCGCGCAATTAGCGCCATGGCCGATATCGAAGCCTCGGCCGAACAGATCGGCAAGATCATCGGGTCGATCGACGAGATCGCCTTCCAGACCAATCTGCTGGCGTTGAACGCCGGTATCGAAGCCGCGCGCGCTGGCGATTCCGGCCGCGGTTTTGCGGTCGTTGCCCAGGAAGTGCGCGCACTTGCCCAACGCTCCGCAGAAGCCGCACGCGAAATCAAGAACCTTGTTGCGACGACCAAGAGCCAGGTCGAGGCGGGCGTGGATATTGTTGGCCAGACCCAGAAGGCCATCGGCGAGATTGCCGGACAGGTCGCCGGTATCAACGACACTGTCTCCATTCTGGCCCGTGGCACCGGAGAGCATGCGCAGGATGTCGATCGTGTCGCAGGTACCATCCGCGAGATCGGAGCCGGCGCCCGCGAGCATGCCCATGAAACAGAAGCGGCTCGCGCCGAAGCGGATGACCTTCAGACTGTCATCCTTGAATTGGGTGAAACAGTACGTCGCTTCCGCATTCGCCGCCGCGAAACGGTCACGGCCCGCCGGCCGGAAATAGCCCTTGCAGCCAATGGTGCACAGCACTCCGAGCTGTCCGGTTTCAATCGCGCCGACCCTGCGGTCGCGTTTGTTTCCTATGACGACGAGAATGTCTTTCCCGCCCAGATAGCGGGGTTGGCGACGTGAGGGGATTATTTACCACATTCGTATACACAGGAAGAAGGCGAACACGAAATGCGTCAGAAGGCGGCGGTTCACTGCTTCTGACACGGCTTTTCGCGAGCGCATGACATCCGGGAACGGAAGACAAGGAAAGAATTGATGGCACCCAAGAAAAGCGCGCAAGGCAGTTTGAAACTGTCCGCTGTGCTGGATCTCAATGAGGCCTCCACGCTTCGTGAAAGCCTTCTGTCTCTGCGTGGCAAGCCGCTGGCGATCGACGCCTCCGAGGTTGAGCGCGTCAGCACTCCATGCGTTCAGGTTTTGATGGCCGGCGCCAAGGCGTGGGAGGAGGACAAGAAGTCTTACTCATTCGCCAGCGTATCGGAGACTTTCACCAAAACTCTACAGCTCATCGGCGTAAATATTGATCATCTGCTCGCGAAGGAGATTCAGCAATGAAGAAGAAGGTTTTGACCGTCGATGATTCGCGGACAATCCGGAACATGCTTCTGGTAACCCTCAACAATGCCGGCTTTGAGACCATCCAGGCCGAAGACGGAATTGAAGGACTTGAAGTTCTCGAAGGTTGCGATCCGGACGTGATCGTCACGGACATCAACATGCCGCGTCTCGACGGCTTCGGCTTCATCGAAGGCGTTCGTCGCAACGAAAAATTTCGCGCTATCCCGATCCTGGTGCTGACCACGGAAAGTGATGCCGAGAAAAAGAACCGCGCCCGTCAGGCGGGGGCCACCGGTTGGATCGTAAAGCCATTTGATCCGACCAAGCTGATCGATGCGATTGAGCGTGTAACCGCCTAATACCGGGAACTTCTCCTATGGATATGAACGAAATCAAAGAGATCTTTTTCCAGGAATGCGAGGAGCAGCTCGCCGAATTGGAATCCGGTCTGCTGAAAATGAACGATGGAGATCGGGACCCGGAGACGGTAAACGCCGTTTTCCGCGCGGTTCACTCGATCAAGGGTGGTGCCGGTGCATTCGGTCTTGATGACCTGGTGGCCTTCGCGCATGTCTTTGAAACGACTCTTGATTGCGTTCGATCCAACAAGCTCGAGCCCGGCCCTGAAGTAATGAAGGTCATGCTCAAGTCGGCAGACGTGCTGGCCGATTTGACCAATGCCTCCCGCGACGGAACATCGGTTGAAGCATCCCGCTCCGCCGGCCTTGTCAAGGAGCTGGAAGCGCTTGCAAATGGGGAGGCGCTGCCGGCGTCTGCACCGGCCGCAGCAGCGCCCGCACCGGCTGAAGCCGCAGCCCCGGCGCCTGCACCGACGGATGACAGTGGCTTCCAGCCCGTTCCGTTCACATTCGATGAGTTCGGTGGCGATGACGAAGCATCGGCCGCAACGACCTTCGACATCAGTTTCAAGCCACGCGCTGACCTCTACTCCAAGGGCAATGATGCGACGCTGCTTTTGCGCAATCTGTCCAAGCTTGGCGAGATGAGCATCAACTGCAACATGGATGACCTGCCGTCCCTGGCGGACATGGATCCAGAAGCAGCTTATTTCAAATGGACGATCCAGATTTCGCCTGAAGCGGGTGAAGAAGGAATTCGCTCGGTCTTCGAATTCGCTGAATGGGACTGCGAACTTGAAGTGACGGCGCGCGAAGAGACGGACGAAAGTGCAGCCAAGGAAGAACTTCCTATGGTGCCGGTACCTTTCGATCTCTCTGCTCTCGACGATGACGGACCGGCTGAAAGCGACACGGCGCAGGCTGTTGCCGCCGCACAGACTGCGACGGATGTGGTCAATGCGGCTGCAAGTGCGGCAGCAAGCCCGTCCAAGGCCATGTCTGCTGCAGCCGCCGCTGCCGCCGCTCAACAGAACAACGCCGCCGCCGCTGCTGCCAACTCATCGGCTGGCCAGACCATTCGCGTCGATCTCGATCGCGTCGACCGTCTGATCAACCTCGTCGGCGAGCTTGTCATCAACCAGGCCATGCTCTCGCAGAGTGTGACCGACAACGACAACAATGGTTCGTCCACTGTCAATATGGGCCTCGAAGAGCTGCAGCAGCTCACCCGCGAGATCCAGGACTCGGTCATGGCCATCCGCGCGCAGCCGGTGAAGCCGGTCTTCCAGCGCATGTCGCGTATCGTCCGCGAAGTGGCCGATATGGTCGGCAAGTCGATCCGCCTGATCACCGAAGGTGAAAACACCGAAGTGGACAAGACGGTCATCGACAAGCTGGCCGAGCCTTTGACCCACATGATCAGAAACGCCGTCGACCATGGCGTTGAAACACCGGAAAAGCGGACTGCCGCCGGCAAAAACCCGGAAGGCACCGTCAAGCTGACCGCGAAACACCGTTCCGGCCGCATTGTCATCGAACTGGCTGACGACGGCGCCGGGATCAACCGCGAACGCGTCAAGCAGAAGGCCATCGACAACGAACTCATCGCTGCCGATGCCAATCTGACGGACGAGGAAGTCGACAATCTGATCTTTATGCCGGGCTTCTCCACGGCGGACCAGATCTCCGATATCTCCGGTCGTGGCGTCGGCATGGACGTGGTCAAGCGGTCCATTCAGGCGCTGGGCGGTCGTATCTCGATCAACTCACGTCCGGGTCTCGGCTCCACCTTCACCATGAGCCTCCCGCTCACGCTTGCGGTTCTCGATGGTATGGTTGTCACAGTCGCTGGCCAGACCCTGGTGGTTCCGCTGACGGCGATCGTCGAGACACTGCAGCCGGAAGCCGAGAGCATCCACTCCTTCGGCGCCAATCAACGGCTTATCTCGATCCGCAATTCCTTCTGCCCGCTGGTCGATGTCGGTCGCATTCTCAACTTCCGCAGCTCGCAGGCCAATCCGGTGGATGGCGTCGCCCTACTGGTTGAATCCGAAGGTGGCGGTCAGCGCGCGCTCATGGTCGATGCGATCCAGGGCCAGCGCCAGGTCGTCATCAAGAGCCTCGAAGCCAACTACACCCACGTGCCCGGCATCGCTGCTGCAACGATCCTCGGAGATGGCCGCGTTGCGCTCATTCTCGACGTCGATGCCGTTGTTGCCGCCTCGCGGGGGCAATCGTTGAAACAAGAAATGTCGCTAGCCGTCGCGGGATAAGGTCATGTCGGACGTCGTAAAAACTCTGAGCCAGGGCATACGGGAGCTTATTGCTTTCCGTATCGGCGATCAGGAATTTTGCGTCAACATCATGTCTGTACGCGAAATTCGAGGCTGGACGCCTGCAACGGGAATTCCCCATGCACCGTCTTATGTCCTCGGCGTCATTAATCTACGCGGTGCGGTTTTGCCCATCGTGGATACGGCGAAGAGACTTGGCATGCCGCCCACCCAACCCACGGCACGCCATGTCATCATCGTCGCGCAAGTGAAAAGCCGCGTCATTGGTCTTTTGGTCGATGCCGTTTCCGACATTCTGACAGTTACGGACGATATCATTCAACCAACCCCGGAAGTCTCATCAGACCTCGAAAAGCAATATGCCCGTGGCATTCTCGCCATCGAAAAGCGGATGATATGCCTTATCGAACTTGGTGCACTGTTCCCCGATGCTGAGAGTGAAGCTGCATGAGCATGTTGAGTCAAACAAAAACCCGGTTGAACGATGATGAGGTATTGGCATCTGGCGAATACCCTCTGACGCGCCGCGATCTCAATGAGATTGCTGCAATGATCTATTCGGATGCCGGTATTGCGCTCAACGATTCCAAGGCGTCTCTGGTTTATTCACGGCTGTCCAAGCATATTCGCAACCTCGGCCTGCGTGGCTTCCGTGATTATTGCAACCTGGTGTCCTCGCAGGAAGGTGCAGCCGAGCGTCGTGAAATGCTCTCGCATCTGACCACCAATTTCACCCGCTTTTTCCGCGAAAATCATCACTTCGAGCATCTGCGCGATGAGGTGTTGCCAGGTCTCATCGCCCGCGCCAAGAGCGGCGGGCGCGTGCGCATCTGGTCAGCGGCATCCTCAGACGGTCAGGAACCGTATTCCATCGCATTGACGGTGCTTGCCATGCTGCCGAATGCAGCGGAGTACGACTTCAAGATCCTGGCCACGGACATCGATCCGAAGATCCTGGCAATCGCCCGTCAGGGTGCCTATGACGAACAGGCGCTGGAAACGGTCAGCCCTGCCATGCGCAAGCAATGGTTCAAGGAAGTCGACATCAACGGACGTCGCAAATTCCAGGTCGACGACAAGGTCAAGCGCCTCATAACCTATAACGAGCTGAACCTGATGGCCCAGTGGCCGTTCAAGGGGCCGTTCGATGTGATCTTCTGCCGTAACGTCGTTATCTATTTCGACGAGCCCACCCAGGTGCGCATTTGGAACCGCTTTGCCGGTCTGCTTCCCCAGGGCGGTCATCTCTATATCGGACACTCCGAGCGCGTTTCGGGCGATGCGAAGAACCAGTTCGACAATATCGGCATCACCACCTATCGCTACACCGGAAAATTCGGCGGGAGGGGTGCATGACCAACCCGGCACGCGTTCTTGTCGTCGATGATTCACCTACGATGCGGGGACTGATCTCGGCTGTGCTCAATTCCGATCCGGAAGTGAACGTTGTCGGTCAGGCAGGCGATGCGATAGAGGCCCGTGCGGCCATCAAACAGCTCAATCCGGATGTCGTCACTCTCGATATCGAGATGCCGAACATGAACGGACTTGAGTTCCTCGAAAAAATCATGCGCTTGCGGCCAATGCCGGTGATCATGGTCTCCACCATGACCCATCACGGCGCGGAGGCCTCGCTCACGGCATTGGAAATCGGCGCTTTCGACTGCGTTGGAAAGCCGGCACCCGGCGAGCGTCAGCCCTTCGGTGACCTTGCTGAAAAGGTCAAAGCGGCCGCGCGTTCGGGATGGCGCTACAGCAACAAGCGTGCGGCTTCGCCGCCGCCAGCTGCCAATTCGGCGCCTGCCGTTGAATTTCGGGTGGGTCGTAAAATCGTTGCCATCGGCTCTTCTACGGGCGGCGTCGAGGCATTGATCAACGTCTTGCAGAACTTCCCGCGTAACTGCCCGCCCACGGTGATAACGCAGCATATGCCGCCGACATTCACCAAAAGCTTCGCTGAACGGTTGAATCGTCTGTGCGCGCCGGTTGTTGAGGAGGCAACCGATGGAGCGCGCCTGGAGATCGGCAAAATATTTCTTGCGCCCGGTGGAAGCCGTCATTTACAGGTGACGAACGCATCGGCACCCTGCTGCAGGCTGGTCGAACGCCCACCGATCAACGGTCATTGCCCGTCGGTGGATGCTTTGTTCGACTCCGTTGCCGAACTCGCTGGACGTAACGCTATTGGCGCTATCCTGACTGGGATGGGCCGCGACGGTGCTTCCGGTTTGTTGAAAATGCGGCACGCCGGTGCGCGCACGATCGGCCAAAACGAAAAAACGTGCGTCGTTTACGGCATGCCGCGCGTTGCCTATGAGCTGGGTGCCGTAGAGCACCAACTACCGTTGAATTCCATTGGCGAAGAAATTCTCAAACTTGCAGCCGCCCGAAAAGAAGGTATCGACTAATGTCTATCGCAGAAAAAATTAAAGTTCTGATCGTTGACGATCAGGTTACGAGCCGACTGCTTCTCAGTGATGCTCTGACGCAGCTCGGTTTCAAGCAAATTACTGCGGCAGGTGACGGCGAACAGGGCATGAAGATCATGGCCCAGCAGCCGCATCACCTTGTCATCTCCGATTTCAACATGCCCAAGATGGACGGACTGGTATTTCTGCAGCACGTCCGCGCGAACCCCACCACCAAGAAGGCTGCCTTCATCATTCTGACCGCACAGGGAGACCGTGCACTGGTGCAGAAGGCCGCTCAGCTTGGAGCCAACAACGTTCTCGCCAAGCCTTTCACCATCGACAAGATGAAGGCGGCGATTGAAGCTGTATTCGGAGCATTGAAATGATAGCAGAAGGCGCGGCCAAGCGGGTCCACATTATCCAGGGGGAGTACAAGGTTGTCAGTGATCCAGATGTGGTTCTGTCAACGATCCTTGGATCGTGTGTGGCAGCATGCCTGCGCGATCCTGTCGCCGGTGTTGGCGGCATGAACCACTTCCTGCTTCCAGGCTCGGCCACGCCGGGTGCGGGCGGCGGCGATGCGACACGTTACGGCGTTCATCTGATGGAGTTGCTGATCAACGGCCTCCTGAAGAAGGGCGCGCGGCGTGACCGTCTTGAAGCCAAGGTCTTCGGTGGAGCCAAGACAATTGCGACCTTCTCCAATGTCGGCGAACAGAACGCGGCATTTGCCATGCAGTTCCTGCGCGATGAAGGGATAACGGTTGTTGGCTCCTCCACGGGCGGGGACCATGGTCGAAAGCTCGAGTTCTGGCCGGTCAGTGGTCGGGCACGTCAGTATCCGCTGACGGGTGCAGAGACACAGAAGACGGTGGCACTGGAACAGAAGCCAGTCGTTCCGGTCAGCAAGCCGGTCGAGAGTTCAATCGAGTTCTTCTAGCCCAAGAGGCTGGAGCGTAATGTATGTAAGGGAGACCTCACTCGTGGAAGAAACTTTGCCTGACGTCCTGATGCGTGTGGTTTCCGAATTACATGATGTCGCATATCTGATCGAACGTATCGAACCGCAGGTTCTCGAACTTGGCGGTGAAAAGATCCTGGAGTCTCCCGACAGTCTCAAGATCATGCAAGGCATTGATCTGGCTGTGCAGAAGGCCCGCGGCCTGGCAGAATTCATCGACACGATCACCGGCACGATTTCGGACGATTGGGTCGTGGATGTCTCGACGGCCCTTAGCCTGGTGAAGCTTGCCGAGATGCAGAAATCTCTGGGCGCAGGCTTCCGTCACGGCCATTCGCAGCCCCTCGATAAAGCCTCGGGCGACTTTGATCTCTTCTAGGGAACGAGGCGAATACTGCGGCTGATCGGATGACGGCTTTCGAAGCATAACAAGGTCTTCGGGCGCACCTGTTGTGTCTGACCGACCATCTGTGCTGCGCGATCTACACCAATTCCGCCAGTATCTTGCACTGCATATATGCTCGCGAAACTTGCCTGAACGAAACGCTCGCACAAGTTTCGACTTATATTAGTCTCACTAAGGCAAGAAGCCTTAAACCCTTCGTTAGACGGTGTGAGACAGAATGAATCTGTTAAATCAATTAGTTCAGGTCACTAAAAACCTGGCCGGGCTTGGCCAGGCACGACTGATGGCTCTAGCAGGTGTCGGCATTGTTTCAATCGCCCTCATCCTGGCCGGTGCCATCTATGTCAACAAGCCTGCATATGAAACGCTCTATGTCGGTCTGGAGAATGTCGACCTTAATCAGGTGAGCATGGCGCTCGCCGAGACGGGCATCAACTTCGAAGTCGGCACCGATGGAAAGAGCATCAGTGTGCCCGCAGGCATGACCGGAAAAGCCCGGTTGATGCTGGCCGAGCGTGGCCTGCCCAACAGCGCCAATGCCGGCTACGAGCTTTTCGACAATGTCGGTTCGCTCGGCCTCACATCGTTTATGCAGGAAGTGACCAGGGTTCGCGCTCTTGAAGGCGAAATCGCCCGCACGATTCAACAGATCACAGGTATTGCCGCCGCACGCGTTCACATCGTCATGCCGGATGTCGGCAATTTCCGCCGTGGCGAGCAGAAACCAACCGCATCCGTCATGATCCGCGCCAGTTCGACGACTGGCCGCAAGGCGACCGCCTCCATTCGGCATATGGTCGCCTCGGCGGTGCCGGGTCTCGATGTTGAAGACGTCACAATTCTCGATTCCACCGGTCAGCTCCTGGCCTCCGGCGATGAATCCGGTGGCGCTGCCACACGTTCCCTTGGCGTCGTCCAGTCGGTTCAGCAGGAAATCGAATCCAACATCGACAAGGCATTGGCACCATTCCTCGGCATGGACAACTTCCGGTCCTCGGTCACTGCTCAGCTCAATACCGATACGCAGCAGATTCAGGAAACCATCTACGACCCGGAATCCCGTGTCGAACGCTCCGTCCGCGTGACCAAGGAAGCGACAAAATCGGAGTCACGGCAGCAGGATACCGCTGCAACGGTCGAACAGAATATCCCGCAGGGCGCCCCCGAAGGTGGCTCCGGTGGTCCGGCCTCCTCCGACGAAGCCGACAAGAAGGAAGAGCAGACCAACTACGAAATCAACAGCAAGTCTGTCGCCACAGTCAAAAACGGCTACACGGTAGAAAAGATCTCTGTTGCCGTTGTCGTCAACAAGGGTCGTCTTGCCAAAATGGTTGGCGAACCCGCTGACCAGGCCAAAATCGACGCCTATCTTGCCGAGATGCAGACAATCGTCGCGTCTGCCGCCGGCATTGACGACAAGCGCGGCGATGTGGTCACCCTGACCGCCATGGACTTCCTCGAGAACCAGTTGCTCGAAGAATCCGCGACCGGCCCAGGTGTCATGGACATGCTGAGCCGCAACCTCGGTGGCATCATCAATTCGCTCGCCTTTGTTGCAGTCGCATTCCTGGTCGTCTGGATGGGGATCCGTCCGATGGTTCGCTCGGTGGGCGGCGGAAGCACAGCCAGCATTGCAGCCGGCTCGTCGGAAGAAGGCGCTGGTCTGGAACTCCCCGACTTCTCGCCGGCCATGGCGGGTGGCGACAGCGGCGGGCTCATGGAAGGCTTCGGCTCGGACTTCGGCTTCGACTCGACGGACGATATGCTCGATCTGGACGACGATCCCAATGGCGGCTTCAATCGCCGGGTCAAGGAAGGCCCCGAACGTCGCCTGTCGCGAATGGTGGAACTCAGCGAAGAACGCGCAGCCAAGATCCTCCGCAAATGGGCCGTCGAAAGAGACAAGGCCGCCTGATCGAGGCCGCAACAATCATCGAAAACCGCGCTTTTCAAAGGCGCGGTTTTTTTGTTTGCGCAGGAATAATGACGGGTCACGCCATAAAATCGCCTTTGTGACCGTCACGGCCGATCAAGCACGGGTGAGACCTGCCGCGCTGATGCTCGTCAATGATTTCATTCGACAAATGTTACCCACGCTTTTTTCTGCTGGCGGGATTGAGCACGGTAACACCCTGAACAATAAGCGTATGGATAGCTTGGCAGGCATGGCATGTTATGCTTGCGGGCTTCTGTGCCCCGGACAGGTTGTAGCCTTTCTAATCATATGACGTAGAATGAACTGATTCGTGGCCCGCTTCGAACAATATAAGATACGCCTTTGGGACGGTGCGGCATCCTGAAGCGCAGTATTAAAAGTGGGTACTGCCGTTTCATCCCGGAGAGGGGGAAACAAGAATGGAAGTGGAGTTTTCGAGAGGTGGAGCGAATTCGAGGCGCACGGCTGTGCCCGGTTCGGAGACGCCGGTTCGGAACCTCACCCGCGAAGAATTGATTGATCGGTTGTCGGTTGTTGTGGGTGTTGCCCATATATCCGCAGCTCTTCAGATGCTGACTGACTATGTCGGTGCTTCGCTTTTCCTTCTGATCCGCCACGAACTCATCCAGGAACAGGGCCTGGGCTCTGTGGTTTCGTCCAACTGGCCATTTGACCTTGTGCGCCGCGTGGAAACGGAACTGGCCGAGCTTCACACGCGCTCGACCGAGCTGGAAAAGTGCATTTCGGTTCTCCAGCCCAAATTTGCCTTGCTTCCCGATGATGTCGAGCCCCCCGAAAACGTGAACCGCCAATATTGCTCGATGATGTTCAATGTCGGCCGTTCGCGATATTCCTTCATGCAGCTTTTTCCCTCAGATCTTGTTCTCTCGCCTGAAAAACTGAGGGAAGTGGGACTTCTGGCGAGCTATTGTGTGAGCCTTTCCGAGTACAAGGCCGAGCGGAGCGACCGCGAGTTCGAACTGACCGAGCGCGAACTCGAATGCCTGTTCTGGATTGCCGAAGGCAAGACCAGCGATGAAATCGCGGTGATCCTCGGCATATCCAAAAACACCATCAATAATTACATCACCAGCGTTATGCGCAAGACAGCCACCAAAACGCGCTCCGAGGCGATTGCCTATGCCGTGCGCAATAATCTCGTCTAGGGAGCCGTCCATGAGCCTAACATCAGGACCGTCAGGCGGGGGTCGAAAAGTCGAGATCCAGGCCATGCAGTTGCGGCCTTCCAGCCGAGCCGACGTTTTTTCGAAATTTCTCGCCGTTCAAAAAACCTTGAAGGCAAGGTCTTTTGCCGTCTTCAAGCTCACCGCCGGCGGCGCACCGGGAAAACGAAAGCTCGTGTGCGAGATGGACAATACCGATAGCGCCGCCACTGCCACACCGGCAGATGTCGCGCGAGCCTATGGCGACAACCTGCTGTCACATATCGAAATGTCGATGCTGCCTCTCACCTGGTATGCAGAAGACGGTGTGAATATCGTCGACACGGCGGACATGCGGCCTTTCGTGGTGCATTTGAAACCCAGGCTTCTGCCTATCTCCGGCATTGCTTTTCCGGTTCGCCTGGGCGCGATCGGCAATGGCTATGTCATGTTCATCAGCAACAGCGGACTGGATCTGTCGGGCGAAGCCATTCTTGAGGCTCATGGCCGTAGCTGCAAGCTGATGATGGATATGCTGGCGCTCGACGAGCGACGAGCCATACCGGCCGAAACGCTTAGCGACCGTGAGATCGCCTGTCTTCAACTGGCTGGCGATGGTCGCATCAGCGACGAAATCGCTGGAAAGCTCAACCTGTCGGTGCACACCGTCAACGCCTATCTCGGTTCTGCAACCATCAAGCTTGATTCGGTCAACCGGATCCAGGCGATCGCCAAGGCGATTCGCCTTGGCTACATCAACTGACGGTCAATTCGCTTCATAACGACAAAAAAGCCCCGGCGCTTGACGCCGGAGCCAGTTATCGATGCAGTCCGCGATGCTGTCAGGCAGCGATATCGTTCGTCTTGACGAATCGTGCCTCTTGCAGGCTGCGCGCGAGATAAGCGGTGTTGGAATTCGGATCGCCCATGGGCGTCTGAAAGGCGATGTGGTTGATCTCCAGTCCGGCATGGTCCCTGGTCAGCGTCAGCTTGGCATAGACCGTAATATCCTTGGGCTTGATCTCGATTTCCAGCGTGACTTCAGGAGCCTCGCCCCATTCGAGCTTGTATTCCCCTCCCGCGCCAAAATTGACGGTGCCGGGATGGAAATAGAGCTCTGCTGCCGACGAAACCAGGTCCGCCAGGCTGCTATGGAATTCAAAGCGCAGCAGTGAAATAAGGTCTGCTGCATCTAACAGGCGGAGTTCGGAGGCCACCGGGCTGATCGCTTCCGCAACAATCTTTTCGCGCTGATCGGTATAAGGGCATTTTTTCATTTTATTATGGCAACCGTTGTTTTGGGGCCTGCGCGGCGTAAACACGATGCACGAGTTCCGCCACGGCCTTGTAAAATATCGACGGTATCACGCTATCAACCGAGACTTGCGCAAACATGGAGCGAGCCAGCGGTGGATCCTCAAAAATGGGGATGTCATGCTCCCGTGCGATCTCGCGAATGCGCAGCGCAATCAGGTCCTGACCCTTGGCAATCACCACCGGAGCATCTGATTCTTCGCGCACATAGCGCAATGCCACGGCAAAGTGGGTGGGGTTGGTAATGATCATGGTTGCCCGCGGCACGTTGTCGATCATGCGCCGGCGCGCACGATCTCGCGCAATGGAGCGCTGGCGGGACTTGACGATCGGGTCGCCCTGCGCCTGCTTGTATTCGTCCTTGATCTCCTGCTTGGTCATGCGCAGGTTCGAATACCAGTGGTGTCGGGTCCAGAACAGGTCGACTACCGCCAGCAAGGCTGTGGCCATCAGGATGATGACCAGCACTTCCTTGATGATCGCGGTAAACTTGACGAGAATCACCTGCGGATCGGAAAACATCGCGTCCAGTGTCGCAAAATACTGACCACGCATGAAAACCATGATGATCGCCGACACGATGATGATCTTGAACAGCGATTTGCCGAACTCGACGAAACCGTTCACACTGAAAATACGGCCCCAGCCCTTGATGAGCGAGATACGGTTTCCCTGCGGACGTATCCTCTCCAGCACGAATTGCGGCATGTTCTGTGCCACCGAGGCTGTCACCCCTGCCAGAATGATCAACAGAAGTGCCGGTGCCAGAACGCCTGCCATTGCCCAGCCCAGATACACAAACAGCGATATGACATCCGAGGCCGTCTCTATCTTCCATTGATCGGGCTGCTCGAACAGGTCGCGCAGGATAGCGCCCAGATGGGCTGCACCGGATGGCAGGAAGAAGACGAAATAGACATAGATGGCGAGCACCGAGACAAAGATCGGCAGCTCGCGGGAGGCGGGAATGTTCCCTTTGTCCGCGGCGTCCCGAAGTTTTTTGTCTGTCGGGTCTTCTGTTTTGCTGTCTTTGTCTTCATCGTCAGACAAAGTCGGTATTCCTTAATCCCGGAGTAAGATGCAGCACGATGCCTCGGCGGCAGCGTCAGCGAAGGGAATCAGGCAGAGATCGCCGGATGGCTGAAAATAGCAACCCGGCCGACTGGGGGCAATCGGCCGGGTTCGTAAGCTTCGTTTATCAACACTATGCCTGAGATCAGGCGGCAGCGCCTTCGCCGCCCTCGGATCCTTCCGTCTCCTTGAGCAGGATCTGACCGGAACCGGCAAGCCGGATGGCTTCCTGGGCAACAGCGCGGCGGGCCAGCGCCACTTCGCGCGGATTGATGCCGCCAGTTCCGCCACCGAGATCGGCTTCGATCATGCGGCGCTGGCGAGGGCTGATGGCCGACAACACACATTCTTTGATTTCGTTGGATGCACCGCGAAGCGCCATCGTCAGAATGTCTGCGGAAATGTCGTTGAGCAACATGACGCGGCTGCGCTGCGGCATGGCCAGAAGGTCTTCGAACAGGAAGATCTTCGGGCGAACCTTGTTGACCGATTCCTTGCTGATGGTCTCGAGAGAGTTGAGCAAGGTATCGACCTGCGGCTTGTCCAGCTCGTTCATGAGCTCGGCAACCTTGTTCGAGCCGGTCGAATTCTTCTCTGCTTCGATTTCGTTGATCAGGTCCTGAACGCGATTTTCGATGATCTGCGCAGCCTTCGGGCTGACATTCTTCAGGTTGACCGTACGGTTCATGATATCGGCCCGGCGGCTGTCGGGCAGCTTCATCAGCACCTTGGCACCGAAGGACGAGGGCATCATGGAAAGTATATAGGCAACAGTCTGGGGATGCTCGCGCATCAGGAACTTGCCGATGAAGTCCGGATCGGCATCCTGCAGGCGGTCCCAGATGGATGCTTCGAAGGCCTGGAACGCGGTCCGCCGACCGAGAAGGCCATCGACCTCCTCAGGTGTCAGGCCTTCTTCGAGAATGCTCTCGATGGCCTTGGCGTTGTCCATGAGACCTGCACCTTCAGTGAACAGATCTTCGAATTCATTAACGAGTTCAGCCAGTTCATCCGGTGGGATGGTGCGAAGCGTTTGCGCAGACGCGATGATCGTCTGCAGCTCCGCCTGGGTGAAATATTTCAGCAGCTTCCCGGCGACGCCCTTACCCATGGCAAGCAGCACGGCGGCTGCTTTATCTGCTTGGGATAGGGGCTTTCCAGCGACCGCGCCGCCAAAATCGTCAAAGTCCATCATGGTCTTTCCCCTCTGGCCCTAATCGGGTCAGTGTACCTTAGTACTCATTACTTCGATCAGTTTCACCCCGAAACGGGTGTCGTCATTCTCCAGGACAGTGATTTCGCCACGGGCGATTCGCCGGCCATTCACCATGATTTCAACAGGTTCACCGATTCGTCTGTCGAGAGCGATAATCGCGCCTTCTTCGAGATTCATCAAGCCCGAGACCTGCATACGGCTGGATCCCAGCACGATCTGCACATCAATCGGGATGTCCATGATCAGATCCATATTGGCATTGAGCGCGCTGCCGGGTTCCGGCATGGCCGATGCCCCGCCGAACGCGTCTCCGCCGCCGAAGCTGTCGCCGCCGAAATCGCCCATTCCGCCGGCATCATCGCCGAGCGGAGTGTCTGCGAGATCTCCGCCGAAATCCCCTCCGCCGAAATCGGCATCAAAAGACGAAGTTTCACCTTCCGCCCCTGCCGCATCGCCGAAGTCGCCGCCGAACTGGGCGTCGAGATCGAAGCCGCCGTCTGGCAAGGTGCCGTCAGCATCGCTTTGCAGCACGCCGCGAAGATCACCAACCGCCTGGTCGATGTCGGCATCGCTGTTTGGCATCGCCAGATCGTCGTCTTCGGTCACTGATGTTTTTTTAGGTGCCATGACTTTACTATTCCCATTGAAACTTGCCTCAACCTGCCTTTCGGTTTTTCAACCGCCGTCGGGTCAACGCTATCCCATTAGATGTTTGAGCAATTCGTCTTCGGTTGAAATATTATCTTTCACCCGAACGGTGTAGTTTTCACCGGACCGGCCAAATTCGCATTTGTACATTTCCTTGCCGTTCGCGTTGACGTCGACGGTCACCTCGCCCTTGTCGTTAAAGGCAATGACGTCGCCGATCGCGAGCCTGGAAACGGTGCCAAGTGTCAGAGACTGCAGGCGAATGCGTGCCTCGAGCGTGACTTGCGACCGGCGGACCTGTTCGGAAAGATGCTCCGCCCATTGTTTCTGGTCTCGGTTCTGCTGGCTGGTCGATTTTGGAACCGTCACAACCGTTTTCAAAAGCGCCTTCTGCGGAACGATCAGCACGAATTCGGACGACACGGACCCAAGGTCGATGCCCATCTTGATCGCGGCGGCATAGGGATCGACCTGATCGTCGTCGAGCTTTGGCCGGTTGTCGGCATTGTGCGGCGCTTCCACAAGCGGCTCGAAGCCGCCCGCGGCGTTGATGCCCGAACGAAGCACGTTTCCGATCTTGTCGAACACCATCTTGGCAAGATCGAGTTCGATATCCGAAAGCGGACGCTCGATCGGCTCTTCGATTGTTTCCGGCAGAGCACCCAGAAGGTTTTCCATCAAGGTGATGACAAAGCCGTTCCCGCAGGCGAGTGTGAAGCTCGGGCACCAGTTGCGCAATGACGTGTCGGCAAAGCAGAAATTGTCGCCCAGGTCGCCGATCAGATCGCTCATCAGGCCGGTTTCGTGGCTGTTGTAATAGACCTCGACCGTCATGCCTGTTTCGCTGTGCATGATGTCGGGCAGGAATTCGGAATAAAGACGTCCAAAGTCGCTGCACAGCTTTTCGACCGTCTTCGCGTCGCCAAGGCCGCCGGTCAGGCGGGCAAGCAACGCCGGATCCATAGGCTGTGGCGCAGGGGTGCCGGTTTTTGTCTCGCTCATGATCATGCCGCCTTGTTGTCGCCGCCAGGATTCATCATTTCCTGTTCAACAGCGTCGATGGACGGACGCTCGTAGGAAGAGATGGTCTTGCGTCCATATTCCAGAGCCACCTGCGGGACAGAACCGTTCATATAGGCAAGCAGGGTCTGCTTGACGATGATGTAGAGACGATGCTGCTTCGTTCTGACGGTCTTGATCTGCGAAATGACCGGGTTGCAAAGGCAGTAGGACAGGAAGATGCCGAGCATGGTGCCCACGAGTGCCGCACCGATGAGGCCGCCCAGAACTTCGGGAGATTCGTTGATCTTGCTCATCGCTTTGATAACGCCGAGCACGGCAGCAACGATACCGATGGCGGGAAAGGAATCGCCCATCGCCGTCACGGCGTGATACGGCTTCATCTTGTCGTAGAGGATTGTGTTGATTTCTTCATCCATCAACGCTTCGATCTCGTGCGAGCGCGCATTGCCGATAATGATCAGGCGGACATAGTCGCAGATGAAGGCAGTCAGTTCGGTGTTCTTCAGGACTGAAGGAGCCGCCTGGAAGATGCTTGATTCCGCCGGATTGTCGATATGGGCTTCGATCTCGTTGCGCGACTTTGTCCTCAGGTCGCGCATCAGGGAATAAAGCGCGCCCAGCACGTCGAGATAATGACGCTCCTTCGGCACCGAATGCTTGAAGGCCTCGCCCATCGCCTTGCCGGTATCTTTAACGACCTTCATCGGGTTTGCCATGATGAAGCCGCCGACACCCGCACCGCCGATGATCAAGAGCTCGAATGGCTGAATGAGCGCATCAACGTGTCCGCCCATGGCCATGAAGCCGCCGAGAATACAGCCGACAGTGATCACAAATCCAATGATAATATTCATTTCAAGCCCGCATCTGAGTGGTTTTCAGTGCAACCGATACGATGGCTTCCTTGCGTGAGGCTGTTGGTCGGGCTTCACGGTTTGTGAACCTACAAACAGCTTCGCGCAAGCCTTTTGCGGCATTTAGGGAGATAACAGAAGTCCGATGGACCCCTTAGAGGTATAGGACAGTGACGACGACATTTGTAAGCTATCAGCAGATCAGCCGTGATTTGGCCACGTCTCTCGAACGTGTGTCGAAGAAACCGGACGTTGCCCGTGAGACCGAATACTATAATTCGAAGATCGGCGACATCAAATCGGTCGATGATTTCATGGCTGATACGCGTCTCTATAACTATGCGCTCAAGGCCCATGGTCTTGAAGACATGTCCTATGCCAAAGCCTTTATCCGTAAGGTTCTGACGGAAGGTATCGACGACGACGATGCCTTCGCCAATCAGCTTTCAGATACGCGTTACAAGGAACTCGCCACCTCATTCAATTTCAAGGCATTCGATACGGCAGCAACATCTTTCGACCGGGCCCAGACAGAGGTCGTCGACAAGTATATGCGCCAGACCCTTGAAGAGGATGCCGGCAACGAAAACACCGGCGTTCGCCTTGCGCTCTATTTTGACCGTACCGCTTCCACCATCACAACGGCGATGGATATTCTCGCCGACGATGCCTTGGCTCAGGTGGTGCGCACTGCTCTTCAGCTTCCTGCGGAAGTTGCAAGCTCGAATATCGACAAGCAGGCAGCTTATCTGGATCGGGTTCTCGATATCGAGGATTTTCAGGATCCGGAAAAAGTCGGCAAGTTTCTCGAGCGCTTCACCGCCATGTGGGAGATCGAAAATCCCTCGGATAATTACGATCCCCTGGCAGTGTTCAGCTCATCCTCCGGTTACGGCATTTCGCCGGACCTTCTTCTATCCCTCAATTCCTTGAAATTAGGAGGCAGTTAAAGTGCAATCTGGGTTATATGTCTCCCTGTCCTCGCAAATGGCGCTCGAAAAGCGCCTGACAACCATCGCCGACAACATGGCCAATGTGAACACGGTCGGTTTCCGTGGCACCGAGGTCAAGTTCAACGAGGTTCTCAGCAAGACCGAGAATGACATCAACGCCAAGATCGCGTTCGTGTCGCAGGGTAACGACTACCTGTCCACCAAGAATGGCGAGCTTCAGCAAACCAACAACACGCTGGATTTTGCCGTCAAGGGCGACGCCTATTTTGCGCTGGATACGCCCGCCGGCCAGGTTTTGACCCGTGACGGTCGCTTCACCATTCAAGATACAGGTGCACTCGTCTCCGTGCGCGGCTTTCCTGTCCTGGATGCCGGCGGAGCACCGATCCAGTTGAACCGCGCCGGTAGCCCGCCGGTCGTCGGCCTCGATGGCAAGATTTTGCAGGACGACAAGCTCGTCGCCACTATGGGCCTTTTCCAGGCAGACATTTCCAACGGTTTCGTGCGTTACGAAAACAGCGGCATCAATACCTCTGATCAGCCTCAGCCTGTCGTCGACGACGACACTGTTGGCGTCATGCAGGGCTATATCGAACAATCGAACGTCAACGGCATCTATGAGATGACCCAGCTTATTCAGGTCAACCGCGCCTTCGAAAGCGTCAGCTCGTTGATGCGCGATAGCGAAAGCGGTCTGAGCGAAGCAATCAAGATCCTCGGCGGATCCGGCTGAAATTAGGAATTTAAGACCCCATGGAAGCCTCCAACGCTGATATCACGCTGTCGCGCAAACTGACCGGTCTCGTCAGCCTCGCCGAGCGATATGCAAGCCCCGATCGTTCCGTGGCCCATGGTGGCCATGTGCGCACCATTGCAGCCGGTCACTATACGGTGACGGGCATGTCCAGACATGTCCGGCTTGGCGAATTCGTCGCGCATCGAAGCGCCACCGGCATCCATCTGGGCGAAGTCGTTCGCGTCGAGCCCGACCTGGCTTACGTCTGCCCGATTGAACCGGGCGAGCCTATCGGAATCCACGACACTGTCATTCGCAAGGGCGCATTCCGCATCGCGCCGGATGAAAGCTGGTGTGGCCGCACCATCAATGCGCTGGCCGAGCCGATCGACGGCGGAGCCCCCCTTGTCCCCGGATCCGTGCGTCGCTCCATTTCCAACAGTGCGCCGCCATCCATGGCGAGACGACGGGTGGAGCAGGGACTGCGGACCGGGGTGCGCGCCATCGATATCTTCTCACCGCTTTGCCTCGGTCAGCGCTTGGGCGTTTTCGCCGGTTCCGGCGTCGGCAAGTCGACGCTCCTGTCCATGCTGGCGAAAGCGGATGCCTTCGATCGCGTCGTGATCGCCCTGGTGGGCGAACGCGGGCGTGAAGTCCGTGAATTCATTGAAGACACTCTCGGCGAAAACATGGCCAAGGCGATTGCGGTCGTTGCGACCAGCGATGAAAGCCCGATGCTGCGCAAGATGGCGCCGCTGTCTGCAATGACGATTGCCGAGCATTTCCGCGACAAGGGCGAAAATGTCCTCTTCATCGTCGACAGCGTGACACGCTTTGCCCACGCCATCCGCGAAGTCGCAACGGCTGCCGGTGAGCCGCCGATCGCTCGCGGCTATCCGGCCTCCGTCTTTACCGAACTTCCACGACTTCTTGAACGGGCAGGTCCTGGCGAAGAAGGTAAGGGCACGATTACCGCTATCATCTCGATCCTGGTCGACGGCGATAATCACAACGATCCGATCGCCGATTCGACCCGCGGTATTCTCGACGGCCATATTGTGCTGGATCGCAGTCTTGCCGATGAGGGGCGTTACCCGCCCATCAATCCGCTCACCTCGATTTCCCGTATGGCACGCAAGGCCTGGACAGCCGAACAGGAGAAGCTGGTGTCGCGTCTCAAGACGCTGATTCATCGTTACGAGGAAACGCGCGATCTGCGTCTGATCGGTGGCTATCGTGCCGGCAGTGACCCGGATCTCGACATGGCGATCAAACAGGTCCCTGTCGTTTATGAAGTTTTGAAGCAGACACCGTCAGACCCGGCGGCGGTCGATGCCTATGCGGATCTGGCAACGGCGTTGAAAGCGGCCCTTGGCGTCGGACAGAATGGCCAGGCGGGCATGCCCGCCAGGGGAAGGGGATAAGTCGTGGATGATTTGAACGGGCAGGAGCAGGCAGCTCCGGCAAAGCGGAGCGGTCCGCAGTCGTCCGGCATGGCCGACAAGGTATTGGCAAGTGTAGGCGTCGCGATGGCGGTCGCCGCCGCAATGTATCCCTGGTACGTCTTCTTCAATCAGGACAAATTTGGTGTTCGGCTGGCCGATTGGGGCAACACCCGCGACCTTCCAGAAGGGCCGGGACGCAGTGTTTTCAGTGTGTCTCCGCTCGCGATGATCGACAAGGACAACAAAGGCCCCAAGATCGTCACGGAGCAGCAGATCGATCAGCTGTCGACCGCCACAGTCTCCAAGCGCGGCGCCGCCGGCGATAGTGACCCTGAAGCCAAGCCAAGTCAGCCATTCCCGGGACGCAGCGGCTTTCAGCTTCTGCACGTCGCCAATGGTCGCGCCCTGATTGAGGACAACGGCGGCATGTACATGGTTCAGGTGGGCTCGATGCTGCCTGACAACAGTCGCGTTGCCACGCTGGAAATGCGCGACGGCAAATGGGTGATCATCACCTCCAACGGCGATATTTACGAGAACCGCTAGCGGGTAAGTCCCACGCAAGATTAGCACCATAGGATTTACTCACGGAATATGGAGAAGCCTATGGACCCCATTCAACTTTTCTCGCTTGCATCAAGGCAAGCCGAATGGCTGTCGATCCGGCAGGAAGTCGTTGCCGGCAATATCGCGAACGCCAATACCCCGAAGTTCAGGGCTCGGGATATCACGCCGTTCAGCGCGGTTCTGGACACCACCACCTCGGTTGCCATGGCACGCACCAATCCTGGCCATATCTCTGCCAACACCTTGAGCGACGAGATCGAGGTCAAGGACGCCGAACTCAACAATGAGATCGGCATCCAGGAATCGGGCAACACCGTTTCGATTGCAGAAGAACTCACCAAGACCGGCGAAATCAAGCGTCAGCATGAGCTGAACACGCAGCTGGTTACCTCTTTCCATCGCATGATGTTGATGACCGTAAAGAAGTAAGATCATGGATCCTTTATCTGCCTCTCTCAAAATCGCCGGCAGCGGCCTGGAAGCCCAGTCCACACGCCTGCGTCTCGTTTCGGAAAACATCGCCAACGCCCGTTCGACAGGCGATACACCTGGCGCCGAACCGTACCGTCGCAAGACGATCACCTTTGGCAACGTGCTCGACAAGACGAGCGGAGCCGAACTGGTCAACGTCAAGAAGCTCGGCAACGACATGACCGATTTCACGATGGAATACGAACCGGGCAATCCGGCCGCTGACGAAAAAGGCATGGTCATGATGCCCAACGTCAACATTTTGATCGAGATGGCGGACATGCGCGAAGCAAACCGCACCTATGAGGCCAATCTCCAGACCATCAAGCAGACGCGCGATCTGATTTCCGCGACCATTAATCTTCTGAAGGCATCTCAATGATTGAAACTGTCCAGAAACTCAGCGCACTGTCGCCACTGAATGGCATCAGCGCGGTCACCAGCGAAACCACGGAAGCAGCCGGCAAGGCTCTTACGCCTGGAATGCAGACCGGGATGAGTTTTTCCGATGCGGTTGGCAGCATGGCAACCGACGCTGTGAAAAACCTCAAGAATGCTGAATTCATGTCCTTCGAGGGCATCAAGGGCACCGCCAACACGCGTGAGGTCGTCGATGCCGTCATGCAGGCAGAGCAGTCGCTTCAGACCGCTCTGGCGCTGCGCGACAAGATCGTGAGCGCCTATCTCGAAATTACGAAAATGCAGATCTGACCTGAATAAACCGGTTCAAAGGACAAAGACATGAGAGCGCTTGCCATTGCGGCTACGGGCATGGATGCCCAGCAAACCAATCTCGAGGTGATTGCTAACAACATCGCCAACATCAACACGACCGGTTACAAGCGCTCCCGCGCGGAATTCACGGACTTGCTTTATCAAAGCGAACGCACCCAGGGCGTACCCAACCGTGCCAACCAGTCCATCGTTCCGGAGGGTGCCAATATCGGTCTTGGTGTGCAGACAGCTGCCGTCCGCAACATCCATACCCAGGGCGAACTGGTGCAGACCGGCAACGAGCTCGATATGGCGCTGATCGGGCGTGGCTGGTTCCAGATTGCCTCGCCGGATGGCAATACGCTTTACAGCCGCGCCGGTGCATTCAATACCAATGCCGACGGCCAGCTCGTCACCATCGACGGCAATGTCGTTACGCCGGAAATCACGGTACCCACCGACGCCAGCGAAGTTGTCGTCAGCCGTACCGGTGTCGTCTCCGCCCGTATCGGTAACGATGTCGACTATACCGAACTTGGTCAGCTCACCATTGCCAACTTCGTCAACGAAGCAGGTCTGAAACCCCTCGGCGACAACCTCTTCGCGCAGACGGCAGCGTCCGGCCAGCCAATCGTGGCGGCACCGGAAGATCCGGGCTTCGCCTACATCAAGCAGAATTATCTGGAAACATCCAACGTCGATTCCGTCAAGGAAATCACCGACCTTATCTCTGCGCAGCGCGCCTATGAGATGAACTCCAAGGTGATCCAGACGGCCGACGAGATGGCCCAGATCGTCAGTAAGAACCTGAAGTAAACCCGCCGGAACGGAAAAAGGGGCAAACATGATGTTTCGCCAGAAGTGGAATGGTCCGACATTGATGCTGGTGGCGCTGGCCGCCGCATCATTGTTTCTCAACACGGGAGAATTGGCCGCCGCGGACGGCAAATACGCGGTTGTCCCGACCCGTATCATCTATCCCGGCGATGTCATCGACTCCAGTCTGCTCGACGAGGTGAAGGTGACGAACCCCAACCTCGCCGGCGGCTACGCCGAATCCATTGATCAGGTTGTCGGCTTCGTGACCAAACGGACCCTTCTGCCAGGCCGGACAATTCCAATGTCCAGCCTGCGGGAGGCCTTTGCAGTCAAACGCGGTGCCAATCTTCGACTGACATTCATGATTGGCAATATGACCATCTCGGCTGCCGGCTCGCCATTGCAGGACGCCCTGATCGGTGACGTCATCAAGGTACGCAACCTGGACAGCGGCATAATCGTCAGCGGAACGGTTATGGCCGATGGCACGGTACAGGTGATGGCGAAATGAGTATCTTGAAGTCTCTGATGGCCGTGATCACAGCTGTCGTCTTCGTGGCGGCTCCCTTGGGCCAGGCCTCGGCGGCATCGCGCGTCAAGGATATTGCATCATTGCAAGCCGGACGTGACAACCAGCTCATCGGCTATGGTCTGGTCGTCGGTCTCCAGGGCACAGGCGACAGCCTCAGGTCGTCGCCGTTTACCGAACAATCCATGCGCGCCATGCTGCAGAACCTGGGAATTTCCACCCAGGGCGGCCAGTCGAACGCCAAGAACGTGGCAGCCGTCATGGTCACGGCAAACCTGCCGCCCTTCGCCAGTCCCGGCAGCCGCATCGATGCCAATGTCAGCTCGCTTGGCGATTCTACCTCGCTTCGCGGGGGGACGCTCGTCATGACCTCGCTTTCGGGCGCGGATGGCCAGATCTACGCCGTTGGCCAGGGTTCGGTGATTGTCTCCGGCTTCAACGCCCAGGGCGCTGCCGCATCGGTCACCGAAGGTGTGACCACTGCCGGCCGTGTCCCCGGCGGCGCCATCGTCGAACGCGAGCTGCCGTCCCAGTTCAAGGATTCCATCAACCTTGTCCTGCAGCTCAGGAATCCGGATTTCACCACCGCAATCGGCGTTGCTGACACCATCAATGCTTATGCTGCGGCCAATTACGGTGCCCCCATCGCGGAAGCGCGCGATTCCCAGGAGGTCGTCGTCGCCAAGCCGCGCACCGCGGATCTGACCCGCCTGATGGCCGATATCGAAAACCTCGTCGTCGAGACCGATACGCCAGCCAAGGTCGTCATCAACGAACGGACGGGAACCATTGTCATCGGCGCAGATGTGCGCGTGTCGCGTGTCGCTGTCAGCTACGGCACGCTGACTGTCCAGGTCAATGAAAGCCCGCAGGTCATTCAGCCGCAGCCTTTCTCGAAGGGCACGACCGAGATCCAGCAGCAGACCGATATCTATACCGAGAAGACGGGCGACAAGATCGCCATCGTTGATGGCCCGGATCTTCGCACCCTCGTCGCAGGACTGAACAATATCGGCGTCAAGCCCGACGGCATCATTGCCATCCTTCAAGGCATCAAGTCGGCCGGCGCCCTTCAAGCGGAGCTCGTACTGCAATGACGGCAGACATGAACAGGTCGTTCGCGAGGAAGGCAGCACGTCTTCTTCTTGTCCCGGCACTGATGTTCGTTCCCGGATGGATGGCTGTCGCGGCGGAGCCCTCCGCACTCGACACGGTAACCCAGGAAGAAATCGCCAAATTTTGCGGCGGCATTGCCGATTCCGCACGCGACCAGCGCTATCTCCTGCAGAAGCAGGAACTGGAAAAGCTGCAGGCCGATATCGACGGACGCATTGTCGTTCTCGAGGATCGCCGCGCCGAGTACGAAGACTGGCTGAAGCGTCGCAACGATTTCCTGCGCCAGGCCGAAATCGGCCTCGTCGAAATCTATAAGAAGATGAAGCCGGATGCGGCAGCACCGGCCCTTGCCGAAATCAATGTTGAACTGGCGGCCTCGATCATCATGAAGTTGCCGCCACGCCAGTCAGCGCTTGTGCTCAGCGAGATGGAGCCGAAGAAGGCTGCCATGGTCTCGGCAATTATATCCAGCGCAGCTGACCCGAATACCTCGAAGGAACCCTCATGAACAAGCGCGCCCCGGCCTTGATGGCCATACTTCTCCTTGCGGGTTGCGAAAGCCAGACGCTGAAGGAAATCGGCAATGCGCCGTCCATGAGCCCCATCGGCAGCGGTCTGCGCTATAGCCAGACCCCGCAGATGGCGCTTTATCCGAAGCAGCCGCGGCAGGTCGCCAGCGGCTATTCGCTGTGGAATGACAGTCAGGCAGCCCTGTTCAAGGATTCACGCGCCATCAATGTCGGTGACATCATGACCGTGAATATCCAGATCAACGACAAGGCGACGTTCGATAACAAGACAGATCGTAGCCGCTCCAATACTCAGGGCATAGGTTGGGGTGTCGCAGCTGACCTGATCGGCAAGACCGACGGTGATCTGTCTTCGAATTCCGATACCTCGACGGCTGGCAAGGGCTCGATCGCGCGGTCTGAAAAGCTGACACTCTTGGTTGCTGCCGTCGTGACGGGCATTCTCGAAAACGGCAACCTGTTGATCAGCGGCTCGCAGGAAGTGCGCGTCAACCAGGAAATCCGAATTCTCAATGTCGCGGGTATCGTGCGTCCGCAGGATGTCGATGCCGACAACACGATTTCCTACGACCGCATTGCCGAGGCACGTATTTCCTATGGTGGCCGTGGCCGTCTGACGGAAGTCCAGAATCCGCCTGTCGGGCAGCAGGTCATCGACCTGTTCTCGCCGATCTGACCAGGGCTGCTGCGGCAACAGAGGTAACGAGTGATGGATGAAGAAGAAGCCGAGGCCGGGAAAAAGAAGAAGTCAGCGACGATAATGCTTGTCGCGGCCCTGGCGATCCTGACCGTCGTTGGCGGCGGCGGCGGCTGGGTCATCGGTTCCATGATAACACCGCAAATCAAGGCCGCCGATGAGGCCAAGAAGGCGCAAGAGGCCAAGGCGGGTGGTCACGAGGGCGGAAAGGAAGAGGAGGGGTTACCCCATATCTCGACCGAGGAGAGAGGCGTCTACCAGCTGGAGCCGATCACCACCAATCTCGCTTATCCATCCGAAAGCTGGGTCCGTCTGGAAGTGGCCCTTCTTTTCAAGGGCCCGCCGGATGTCGCCATGGCCGAAAGCATCCACCAGGATATCCTCGCCTATCTGCGCACTGTGTCGCTTCAGCAGGTCGAGGGGCCGCGCGGGTTTCAATATTTGAAGGATGACCTTGAAGAGCGTGTTGACCTTCGCTCTGAAGGGCGCGTATCGAAGGTGATGTTCAGGACCTTTGTGATCGAATGATTCGATTTCTATTCTTGCTCGCTGTCATGATGATGGCGCCGGAGCTTGCTCACGCACAGCAACTCCCGACAGATCTTTTCAGCGCGCCGATCGATGGCTCGGTCGCCGCGTGGATTATCCGTACATTCGGGCTGCTGACCGTCCTCTCGGTCGCGCCGGGCATCTTGATCATGGTGACGAGCTTTCCGCGCTTCGTTATCGCCTTTTCCATCCTGCGTTCCGGCATGGGTCTGGCAACCACCCCGTCCAACATGATCCTTACCAGCCTTGCCTTGTTCATGACATTCTATGTGATGGCGCCGACGATGGATCTGGCGTGGAACCAGGGCGCCAAGCCGCTGCTGGACAATCAGATCACCGAAGGCGAGGCCGTACAGCGCATTGCAGAGCCATTCCGCACATTCATGCAAAACAACGTGCGCGACAAGGATCTGGCGCTGTTTGTCGATATTGCCAACGAACGTGGGCAGCCGACCATTACCGATGACAAGGTTGACTATCGTGTCCTCATCCCGGCCTTCATGCTGTCGGAAATCCGCCGCGGTTTCGAGATCGGCTTCCTGATCATATTGCCGTTCCTGGTCATCGACATGGTTGTCGCAACCATCACCATGGCCATGGGCATGATGATGCTGCCGCCCACCTCTATTTCACTGCCCTTCAAGGTTTTGTTTTTCGTGCTGATCGACGGCTGGAACCTGCTCGTCGGCAGCCTGGTTCGCTCATTTTCCTGAAAAACGCTGTTTTTTTAGAAAGTTAATGGCTGATTCCGATCCGGGATCAGCCATTTTTGTTTTCAAAAACAGATAGCTACGCGATTCGTCGCTCCGAGCGAAAAAATCTGAAATAGGAAAAACTTTACCAAATCTCTTCAATGCAACTTAAGCTGTATGCTGTCTTTTAGGAGACAGAGGCGGAATTAATTTTACCTATTAATTGACATGACGTCGCCCCCCTCTGCCGGTCCTAAAATCCGGCATGTCCCTCTCTCGTATATTGTACCCAAGGGGACACTCCTATGACTAGCATTATGACCAACGCTGCCGCTTTGTCGGCACTCGACACTCTTCGTTCGATCAACAAGAGCATGAACGAAACGCAGAACCGCATTTCGTCTGGCTATCGCGTCGAGTCGGCTTCCGACAACGCTGCTTACTGGTCGATCGCCACCACCATGCGTTCCGACAACAAGGCCCTCTCGGCCGTTCAGGATGCGCTCGGCCTCGGCGCTGCCAAGACCGACACCGCTTACACCGGCATGGAAGCTGCCATTGACGTGGTCACCGAGATCAAGTCGAAGCTGGTTGCAGCCCGCGAACCCGGCGTTGACAAGACCAAGATCAACAAGGAACTGACCGAACTGAAGTCGCAGCTGAGCTCGATCTCTCAGTCCGCTTCCTTCAACGGCGAAAACTGGCTCTACAACGAGTCGACAACGGCTGTTGGCACCAAGGAAATGGTTGGCTCCTTCGTTCGCGACTCGAGCAGCAATGTTTCGATTGAAACGCTGGAATTCGACGCCTCCACTTCGGTTCTGATCGATACCAACAATGCGACCCGGGGTCTTCTGACCAAGGCGTATACGGTCTCGGTTGACAATGGCACGACAACGCCGACGACAGCGACCTACTTCCTGGTCGATGCATCCTCCACAACCAGCGCAGCTGGTACGGAAGTCGAGCTGACAACCGCGACGACTGATGAAGAAGTTGAAGGCATGTTGAGCGCTGTTGACGCCATCCTCGAGGACATGACAGACGCCGCTGCAACGCTTGGTGCGACCAATAATCGTATCGACATGCAGAACGAGTTTGCCGCCGACCTTCGCGACGTGATTGACACCGGCGTAGGCCGCCTTGTCGATGCCGACATGAACGAGGAATCGACTCGTCTCAAGGCCCTGCAGACACAGCAGCAGCTCGGTATTCAGGCGCTGTCGATTGCCAACTCCAGCTCGGAAAATATCCTCCAGCTGTTCCGCTAAAATCTTTCCCGATCCGGGGAATTTTGAGAGCTCCGCTGCAAGGCGGGGCTCTTTTTCGTTGCGTCGCTTTCGTCATACCAGTCAAATTTTTTCCTTTGGCTTTAGTCTTCATTAACCGCGACGGTGTTGAATGAAGTTGTTAAAGCGGCAGATTAATTGTTTGTAAATAATAGTTAATTGCATGAGGCGGACTGTCGCTCTCCGGTAATTTGAGGCCGGAATGTCCCTGTTATTTTTTTTGTCTTTAGGGGCTGTGTCTACAATGACAAGTATCGTAACCAACACTTCCGCAATTGCTGCACTCGACACTTTGCGTTCGATCAACAAGGGTCTGGACGAAACCCAGAGCCGCGTATCCTCCGGTTACCGCGTTGAAACGGCATCTGATAACGCCGCATACTGGTCGATCGCTACAACCATGCGGTCCGACAACAAGGCAATTTCCGCCGTTCAGGACGCCCTGGGCCTCGGCGCTGCCAAGGTTGATACCGCCTATACCGGTATGGAAGCTGCCATCGACGTCGTCACCGAGATCAAGGCCAAGCTCGTTGCCGCTCGCGAACCGGGCGTTGACAAGGAAAAGATCAACAAGGAACTGACCGAACTGAAGTCGCAGCTGAGCTCGATTTCGCAGTCGGCTTCGTTCTCCGGCGAGAACTGGCTCTACAACGAGTCCACAACGGCCGTTGGCACCAAGGAAATGGTTGGCTCCTTCGTTCGCGCTGCCGACTCAACGGTGTCCATCGAGACACTGGAATTCGACGCTTCGACTTCTGTCTTGATCGACACGGACGATGCAGGACTTGGTCTTCTGACCAAGGCTTATACGGTCTCGGTTGACAATGGCACGACGACGCCAACGACTGCGACCTACTTCCTGATCGATGCATCTTCCACAACTTCGGCAACCGGCTCGGAAGTCACGCTGACATCGGCCACGAACGACGAACAGGTTGAAGGCATGGTCAGCGCAGTCGACGCCATGCTCGAAGACATGACGGATGCCGCTGCAACGCTCGGTGCCACCAAGACGCGTATCGATATGCAGAACGAGTTTGCAGCCGACCTCAGCGATGTGATCGACACCGGCGTTGGCCGTCTGGTCGATGCCGACATGAACGAGGAATCGACCCGCCTCAAGGCTCTGCAGACACAGCAGCAGCTCGGTATTCAGGCTCTGTCGATCGCCAATTCCAGCTCCGAGAACATTCTCTCGCTGTTCCGCTAAGACCAGATCGTCCGATCTTCAAAGTCGAAAGGGCTCCGCCGAAAGGCGGGGCTTTTTTTGTTTGGTGACCATCCAAACTTTCTCCCGAAAATCTATTTTAATTTTATCTATTTTAGGTGTCGTTAACTTTAGCGTGTTTAGATTGAAGGGTGAAGACGGCGGATTAATCATTTGTAAAAAATGACTAATTGCATGAAGCGCCCGACCGTCATCCGGAGGAAAATAACCCGGAATGTCCCTGTATCATTTCTGTCAATAAGGGGCAGTGTCTCAACATGACAAGCATCATCACCAACGTTGCAGCAATTGCAGCGCTCGATACCTTGCGCTCTATCAGCAAGGGCCTGAACGAAACTCAAAACCGCGTATCGTCCGGTTACCGCGTTGAAACGGCGTCGGACAATGCCGCATACTGGTCGATCGCCACCACCATGCGGTCCGACAACAAGGCCCTCTCGGCCGTTCAGGACGCTCTGGGCCTCGGCGCTGCCAAGGTCGATACCGCCTATACCGGTATGGAAGCCTCCATCGAGGTTGTCACCGAGATCAAGGCCAAGCTCGTTGCAGCCCGCGAACCGGGCGTGGACAAGACCAAGATCAACAAGGAACTGACGGAACTCAAGGCTCAGCTGAGCTCGATTTCGCAGTCGGCGTCTTTCTCCGGCGAAAACTGGCTCTACAACGAATCGACAACGGCCCTTGGCACCAAGGAAATGGTTGGCTCGTTCGTGCGTGCGTCAGACAGCACGGTTTCCATCGAAACGCTGGAATTCGATGCTGCGACTTCCGTCCTCATCGACACCGACGATGCAGGTCTTGGACTTCTGACCAAGGACTATGCCGTCAGCGTCGAGAACGGAACGACGACACCGACACCTTTGACCTACTTCCTGGTGGATGCCTCTTCAACGACCGCGGCATCGGGTACTGAAGTCTCATTGTCCGCTGCCACGACCGACGAACAGGTTGAAGGTATGGTCAGTGCAGTTGACGCCATGCTCGAAGACATGACGGATGCCGCTGCGACGCTTGGTGCTACCAAGCAGCGTATCGACATGCAGAATGAGTTTGCCGCCGACCTGATGGACGTGATCGACACCGGTGTGGGCCGTCTGGTCGATGCTGACATGAATGAGGAATCGACCCGCCTCAAGGCTCTGCAGACACAGCAGCAGCTCGGCATTCAGTCGCTGTCGATTGCCAATTCCAACTCCGAAAACATCCTTTCGCTCTTCCGTTAAGATCGAAAACCTGGATATCCAGGCACAGAAGAGGCCCCGCCGAAAGGCGGGGCCTTTTTCTTTTCAAAACTCTGCCGGAAACTGTCTCCGATTTAGGGTCTGTTAACCATAATAAGATTGAATGGAGATATCAAAACGACGGATTAACCAATTGTAAACAATGGTTAATTGCATGAGGCGCGCTGTCGTTTTCCGGTGACGTTTTTCCGGAATTTCCCCGATACATTTCTGTCATCAAAGGGCAGCATTTTCCATGACTAGCATCATTACCAACACTTCCGCCATCGCTGCGCTCGATACCCTGCGCTCTATCAACAAGGGTCTGGACGAAACCCAGAGCCGCGTATCCTCCGGTTACCGCGTTGAAACGGCATCTGATAACGCCGCATACTGGTCGATCGCCACAACCATGCGGTCCGACAACAAGGCAATTTCGGCAGTCAAGGACGCTCTGGGCCTCGGCGCGGCCAAGGTCGATACCGCCTATACCGGTATGGAAGCCGCTGTCGACGTCGTCACCGAGATCAAGGCCAAGCTCGTTGCCGCACGCGAACCGGGCGTTGACAAGGAAAAGATCAACAAGGAACTGACCGAACTGAAGTCGCAGCTGAACTCGATTTCGCAGTCGGCTTCGTTCTCCGGCGAGAACTGGCTCTACAACGAGTCCACAACGGCCGTTGGCACCAAGGAAATGGTTGGCTCCTTCGTTCGCGCTGCCGACTCAACGGTGTCCATCGAGACATTGTCATTCGACGCCTCGACCTCTGTCCTGATCGACACGGACGATGCAGGACTTGGTCTTTTGACCAAGGCTTATACGGTCTCGGTTGACAATGGCACGACGACGCCAACGACTGCGACCTACTTCCTGATCGATGCATCCTCCACAACCTCGGCAACCGGCTCGGAAGTCACGCTGACATCGGCAACGACCGACGCACAGGTTGAAGGCATGGTCAGCGCAGTCGACGCCATGCTCGAAGACATGACGGATGCCGCAGCGACGCTCGGTGCCACCAAGACGCGCATCGAGATGCAGGATGAGTTCGCCGCCGACCTGATGGATGTGATCGATACCGGCGTTGGCCGACTGGTCGATGCCGACATGAATGAGGAATCGACCCGCCTCAAGGCTCTGCAGACACAGCAGCAGCTCGGTATTCAGGCTCTGTCGATTGCCAATTCCAACTCCGAGAACATCCTCTCGCTGTTCAAGTAAGACCAGATCGTCCGATCTTCAAAGTCGAAAGGGCTCCGCCGAAAGGCGGGGCCTTTTTCCATGGCATCCAGGTTCAGGCCAGCATCGTGCAATTTTTCGCCTATGCAAATTTGCGTTGCATTAATCCTCTCCAACTACTCTGGACGTGTAAGGCGGCAGGTTGGTTATTTCGTATTTTGAAAAATGATTGATGGCATGATGCATGCTGCCGTTCTCCGGAAATATTGCGCCGGAATGTCCTTGAATATTTCTGTCTGATGAGGGCCCGCGGCAGATGATGAGTATTATTACCAATGCCGGAGCAATTGCCGCTCTGGATACCCTTCGATCGATCAACGAGGGGCTTAAAACAACCCAGGGCCGGGTATCGTCCGGCTATCGGGTCGGATCCGCATCCGATAACGCTGCCTACTGGTCCATCGCCACCACCATGCGGTCCGACAACAAGGCGATCTCGGCCGTCCAGGATGCACTCGGTCTGGGGGCTGCCAAGGTCGATACCGCCTATACCGGCATGGAATCGGCGATCGACGTTGTCACCGAGATCAAGGCCAAGCTGGTTGCCGCGCGAGAACCAGGCGTCGACAAGGAAAAGATCGACAAGGAACTGACCGAACTCAAGTCGCAGCTTCGGTCTGTCGCGCAATCCTCCTCCTTTTCCGGCGAGAACTGGCTTTACAACGAATCGACGGCCGTTTTGGGGACTAAGGAAATGGTTGGCTCCTTCGTTCGCGCTGCCGATGGAACGGTTTCCATAGAAACGCTGGCTTTCGACGCGTCGACCTCGGTTCTGATTGACGTCGAGAACGACCAGCAGGGACTTCTCACGCGATTTTACACCGTCGATGTTGAGCAATCGAACGGCTCAACCACCACAGCCAGCTACTATCTCATGGGCAATCCCGGCACTGGTGCCGTCATCGAACTGACAACCGCAACCACAGATGATGAAGTCGAAGGCATGCTCAGCTCGCTCGAATTGATGCTGGGACAGATGACCGATGCGGCAGCGACCCTCGGTGCCACCAAGCAGCGTATCGACATGCAGCACGAATTCGCTGCCGACCTGCGTGATGTGATCGATACGGGCGTCGGTCGGCTGGTCGATGCCGACATGAACGAGGAATCGACCCGGCTGAAGGCACTGCAGACACAGCAGCAGCTTGGCATTCAGGCCCTGTCGATTGCCAATTCGAATGCCGAGAACGTCCTGCAATTGTTCCGTTAACGAAAATCATCGAAGACGTGAAAAAATGAAGAGCCTGCTGGGAAGCGGGCTCTTTGCCTTTCCGTGGCTTGCTGCGGTCGAACGAAAAAAATCGGCTGGACGTAAACGCCGAGGGATCAAACCTTAAACGCAGGTTCCGCTGAATGCTGTTTGGCGGCCCGGGGCGAGCGTTCCATTGACTTAAGTATCTGAAACAACGCGATCTATTACTCGCCGATGTGTTGGGCTTTCCCAATCCTGTCGGCGGCGGTTCACCCAAAATCCGCCACGTTCGACATCTGTTTCTCAAGGCAAACCTTAACGAAACAAGACCGTCGTTTGCACTTTCTGAACTTTAATTAACGAAGCCTTCCAGCCATTTAGGTTTCGTTAACCATAATGGTGTCTTCTGTGCTCAGCCAAGCGATAGGCCGGGGCAAACAAAGAGACCCTGGCTGGCATGACGCTCACTATCGTTGCCGGTACACTCAACCCGGTATGTCCCTTCCTACACTTCTGTCAAAAGGGGCAGTTTAATGACAAGCTTGATGACGAATACTGCAGCGATTGCTGCGCTCGATACCCTGCGCTCGATCAGCTCAAGCCTTGATACGACACAGAGCCGCGTCTCCTCCGGCTACCGTGTTGAAACAGCATCGGATAATGCGGCTTACTGGTCCATCGCGACCACCATGCGGTCTGACAACAAGGCTCTTTCGGCCGTCAAGGACGCTCTTGGCCTTGGCGCTGCAAAGGCAGACACGGCCTATACGGGCATGGAAGCCGCCGTTGACGTCGTCAGTGAAATCAAGGCGAAGCTGGTCGCCGCCCGCGAGCCGGGTGTGGACAAGACGAAAATCAACAAGGAACTGGAGGAGCTCAAGTCGCAGCTTGCTTCGGTCTCCCAATCCGCATCCTTTACCGGTGAAAACTGGCTCTACAATGAATCGACAGTTCCCCTGGGAACCAAGGAAATGGTTGGCTCCTTCGTTCGTGCCGAAGATGGAACCATCTCGGTCGAGGTTCTTCAGTTCAACGCTGCAAGTTCGGTACTGATCGATACGGTCGATGCGACGCAAGGTCTGCTCACCAAGGATTATGTCGCCTCAGTCGACAACGGAACGACGACCCCGACAACGCTCACTTACTTCCTGATCGATGCCGGCGGCACGGGAACATCGGGCACCGAGGTCACCCTCACCATTGCCACGACGGACGAACAGGTCGAAGGCATGTTGAGCGCGGTCGATGCGATGCTCGAAGATATGACCGATGCCGCCTCGACCCTCGGTGCAACCAAGATGCGCATCGAAATGCAGGATGAATTTACCGTCGATCTGATGGACGTGATCGAAACCGGCGTCGGGCGTCTGGTCGATGCCGACATGAACGAGGAATCGACCCGCCTCAAAGCCTTGCAGACCCAGCAACAGCTCGGCATTCAGGCGCTTTCGATTGCCAACACCAGCTCGCAAAACATTCTGTCGCTCTTCCAGAACTAAAAGTAAGGGCGCGAATCACGCGTCATCACTTTCATCAATCAGGCCGCACCCCGCTATCCGGGGTGCGGTTTTCTGCGTTCTGCCCGTCCGTCTGCACGATTTTCAGGTGAAAAAACCTAAGAAAATTAACGAATTATTAGGAAGTTGCCCCAACTTCCCGGTTGCGTTAACCTTTTGTTAACCATATGATCAGTAACCATTCGTTAACAAACGTCGGGTCGACCCAGGGCAAAACAGGTCGATAAGCATGATGCACTCCCTCGTTGTCGGTAATTTTTGAAATCCGGCATGTCCCGCAAACTGCATGGGGCAACTAATGACCAGCATCATGACCAACACCGCCGCAATGGCGGCGCTTCAAACACTTCGTTCTATCGACGCCAATATGCAGGAAACCCAGGCACGCGTGTCCTCGGGCTATCGCGTCGGCACAGCCGCCGATAACGCGGCTTATTGGTCCATCGCCACGACCATGCGGTCGGACAATTCCGCTCTCTCCACCGTGCAGGATGCATTGGGTCTCGGTGCCGCAAAGACCGATACGGCCTATACGGGTCTCGAATCGGCCGTTGAGGTTGTGACCGAAATCAAATCCAAGCTTGTGGCTGCCCGTGAACCGGGTGTCGACAAGGAGAAAATCAACAAGGAACTCGCCGAGCTCAAGGCTCAGCTTGAGTCCATTTCGGAATCCGCGTCGTTCTCGGGTGAAAACTGGCTCTACAATACATCCACCGCCGCCCCCGGTACCAAGGAAATTGTCGCCTCCTTCAACCGCTCCGCCGATGGTTCGGTTTCTGTCACCACGCTTGCCTTCGATACTGCCGAATCCGTGCTGGTGGATATCGATGATGCCAGCCGCGGCGTGCTGACCAAGGACTTCATCGTCGATGTCGATGTCGCCGGCACGACCACGCAAATGACCTACTTCCTGATCGATGCGGACTCCAGCACAACGGCTGCAGGTGCAGAAGTCGCGTTGACCTCCGCGACCACCGATGACGAACTCGACGGCATGATCAGTGCGGTCGAAGAGATCCTTCAGGTGTTGACCGACTCGGCCTCGACACTGGGTGCGATCACCAAGCGCATCGAGTTGCAGGATTCCTTCGTGGCAACGTTGATGGACGTGATCGACAAGGGTGTCGGACGTCTTGTCGACGCCGACATGAATGAGGAATCGACAAGGCTTAAGGCTCTGCAGACCCAGCAGCAGCTCGGCATCCAGTCGCTCTCGATCGCCAATACCAACGCCGAAAACATCTTGACGCTGTTCAAGTAACCGGCCTCTCGAAAGGCCGGTATCGAGTTAAACTATTCTGCCGTGCCGCCGGTCATCGGCATAAGGTGGGAAAGCTGGACCGCGCAACTGCCCTGGCGCGGTCCAGCGCATTCATCCTCGCACAAGTTTTAACCCCTACCGTCCGCAGTGGAAGACTGCACGATTTCCGCATGATCATCGATGGCACTTGTCACCACGACATGCGGAACAGGGTTCAAATGAAGGCACGTCGCTTGAAGAAATTGTATAAAAACAATTCGATAGTCCGGTATGAAGCCGGTGCCGACATGCCCGTTGAGATCAGGGATTGGCAATTATGAACACGAATCTGGCGCGCTATTTGAAGGATTTTTCCGTTCCGGAAACCGCGCCTGTAAGCTTTGGCGATGGCGATCTTTCGTTCGGCGACACCGATCTGGACGATGCCTTTCCGATGCTCGAAGAGCCGGAACCTGTCGACATCGATCGCGAGCGCCGTGAAGCCTATGCCGAGGGTCATGAAGCCGCCACGACCGAATTGACAGAAATCCACTCCGCGGCCATCGCCGAAATGGAACGCATCCAGAATGAGCGTATCGCCGAGTTGGAGGCGCGTCACGCCAAGGCAATGGCCGAGACGCTAGCCGACGGATTGAAGAAGATAACAGCAGACATTGCACTGTCTGTCAGCGAACAGGTTGCAGTCGCGCTTGCACCGCTGTTTTCCGCGCAGGTGGCTGAAAATGCCGTCGCCGAACTTGCCAGATTGATCGAGGTGGAAATCCTCGCGGGCCATGCCGGAACCATCGTGGTGCGCGGTCCCGCCAACCTTTTCGAACGGCTGAAAGATGCGCTTCCCGACGCTGAAGAGATCCTGCGCCATATCGAGGTCGATGACCTCGATCTGTCGGCGGAAATGGGCGAGGGGGTTATTGTCACCCGTATATCGGCCTGGGCCGACAGCCTTGAGAAGGTGACAAGATGAGCGACAGCGAAAATCACCATCACGGCAAGACCGAAATCCTGATCATCAAGCGCCACGGCGGTGGCGATCACGATGGCGCCCATGGTGGCGCCTGGAAGATTGCCTATGCCGACTTCATGACGGCCATGATGGCGTTCTTCCTCGTGATGTGGCTCGTCAACGCCGCAAATGAAGAGACCAAGGCCTCTGTCGCCAGCTATTTCAACCCGATCCAGCTTTCGGAAGAAAAGCCGGCTGAAAAGGGATTGGAAAAGCCGGTCGAGGCCGACGACGGTCAGGAAACGAGCGAACGTTCCAAGCAAAAGGGTGACAACGAGACCATTGGTTCCGCCGCAGCCACCGGTGACGACCAGACAGCCACCTCCGGCGACCAGCCCAATTATTCCGAAGCCGACTTCTTCGAAAATCCGTATTCCGTTCTGGCGGAGATAGCCCAGGAAGTGGGCCAGCAGGCCAATGTCAGCGCCAAGGGCGAAGGTGGCGCAGCGGATTCCGGTCCGTCGACCGGTGCCGATGGCGGCGAAGCCTATCGCGATCCCTTCGATCCCGATTTCTGGACCCAGCAGGTACAGAATGTCGAGGGCCAGCCAGGTCCCAAGCGCGCCGATGTGCCCCCTGCGGGAGCGCCGGCAGATGCGACCGAGAATCCCGATCCGTTGACCGCCATTGCACAGCAGCCGACGCTGCCCAAGCCGGATCAGTTGCAGATCGTCCCACAGGAAAAGCCAGCAGCTGAGACACAGGCAGCCGAGTTGCAGGCAAGCGAACAGCAGCCGCCAGCCGAGGATCAGCCGCAAGAAGTCGCCATGGTCGATCCGGATGTCGGCAACAATGTCGATGTCGCCGCCAAGACCGAAGATGCCGACAACACCGATGCAGCGCCCCTTGCCAAAGTCGCCGACGATTTGAAGAGCCGGATCGAGAAGGAAATTTCCGGTATTCCCGGCAAACTCTCCGAGGGCCTGATCGTCACGCCGGCCGAGGGCGGTGTTCTGGTCACCCTTTCCGATCAGTCCGACAGTCCGATGTTCAACGTCGGTTCGGCTGTTCCAGGCCGGGAAATGGTCCTGGCCATGGAAAAAATCGGCAAGATTTTGTCTGATCGCCCTGGCCGGATCATCATTCGTGGTCACACCGACGGACGACCGTTCAAGGGCGGCGACAAGGACAACTGGACGCTCTCCATGGATCGCGCCCATGCGGCCTATTACATGCTGGTCCGGGGCGGGTTGCAGGAGAACCGCATTGCGCAGGTTTCCGGCTTTGCCGATCGTCGCTTGCAGGTGCCCGATGATCCATTGGCGGACGCCAACCGTCGTATCGAAATCCTGATCGAGTCTGATCAGCCGTCGAGCGCCGATCGGGGATAGGTCTTATGGCATTTGCCAGGCTAAAGGTTCTGACTGCCACCGCCGCCATTGGGTTCTTTGCAGCCCAGCAGGCGCTCGCGGTCGATATGGATACGCTTGAACCCTACAAGATGCTGCGGTCATTGCAGTTCGTTCAGGATTCGGTCGTCGTTGGCGACCATTCGGCAACGGACATGCAGCGTTTCATGCTGGGTACGATCGACAAGCGGCTGCGCGATTCGGACCCGTCCGCATTCGACGAGGTCCGCAATGTCGATGCGGCCCTGATTTATGCCATGAGCGGCGGAAACCCGGCCACTCTGGAATATCTGACCGCCCACGACATCAACGGCAATTTCGATAGCCGCGTAAGTGATGCATTACGCAAATATCTCAGCGGCAAGGGCGCGTTGATTGCCAAGACGCTGGCCGATATCGCGGTCGAGTACAAGAACAGCCGCATGGGTCCCTACCTGGCGCTGGTCGCGGGAAATGTGACTGTCACGACCGAGCCCGCCAAGGCGCTGGAGTTTTATGACTGGGCGCGTCTGACGGCGCCTGGCACCATTATCGAGGAGGCGGCACTGCGACGTTCGCTTGCCGTCGCAGTCGAAGCCAACATGGTCGACAAGGCACTGGGATACTCCCAGCGTTATGCCCGTCGCTTCCTGCACTCGCCCTATGCAAGCCAGTTCGCCGATCTCTTCGTTCAGCTCGCGGCGGATCATTATGAAGAACTGAGCGAGAGCGATATCCTGGCCACCCTCGGCTTCATGGATGCCGATCGTCAGCGCGAAGTCTATTTGCGCATTGCGCGCAAGGCCGCAATTGATGGCAATACGGAGCTGGCAGGGCTGGCCGCCGAAAAGGCGTCGTCGATCTCCGGCGAGGCGAACGACAATCTGGCGGCCCTTGCCAAGCTCTACGGTGGCGTTGCCGACATTTCCACCGCCGAAGTGGGCGATGTCATCAAGTCCATCAGCGCGATCCCGGATTCCATGTTGACACCGTCGGACCGCGCCTTGCGCAGCGCCGCCGAAATGGTGGCGCGAGAAGTGTTGCGCCCGCCCGTTCCAGAAAGCCTCACACAAGCCGATGGTGATAGACCATTGTCATCGGAGGAGGTGGTCGCTGAGGGGGAAGCGCCATTGCAGGATCCAACGCTTGCTGCACCGCAGGCAGTTGCTGCAAAGGCACCGGATATCGAAGCTCCGAATGTTGATCCCGAATTCAAGACATTTGTGACCAAAGGGCGTTCCAAGCTCGATGAGATCGATAGCTTGCTCGCAGAAGAAGGCAACTAAGATGATTGATCCTGGCATTCCAGCGAGAGTTCAAAGTTCTGATGCGGCCGGGCGCGCGTCCGGTAGCAGAAGCGACCGGAGCGAGGACGCAGGCGGCTTTTCCAACGCCCTGTCCGACGCCGGCAGCAAGAGCCAGAAGTCGTCGTCTGCAAGCGATGAGAACAGCTCCCTGGCCAAGCCCGGTAACGACAACGGTGCAGGCGGCAATGGCAATCTTGACCAGGCGGCCGAGGGCGAAACTGACGAACTCGGCAACTCGGGTCGTGGAACGTCGAACAAGCCGATCATAGACATTCGCGGTCACGCGAGTTTCAGCAATACGCGCCAAGCCAAGGCTTCGGCAAGCGGCGAAGCCGAACAGCTCGCAGGCAATGGCGACGACGCGGTCGCGCAGGAAAACAGCAAGGCCGATGGCAAGCAGCGCAGCGCTGCAAGCGGCACGAAGAACGCCTATGACACACTGTTGACGCAAGACGGCGCTGCCACAGCCGCGGCTGAAGGTACCAACAAGTCCGGCACCCGCGACAAGAAGGCGGGCGAAACCGACGACGAAAATGCAAACGGCCTGGAAGATGTGCTCAGCCTTTTGGCAGGAGGCGCAGAGGTGGCCGCGGCCGCCGGCGCCCAGGGCAGCCAGGCTGCCCGCCACGCCATGCGCGGCAGTGACAATAGCGACCAGAAGGTTGACGCCGTCACGGCAAAGTCCGGTGAAGGCCGGCAAGTCTCTGTGGATGCGGATACGGCGTCCTTGTCCGCCGACGACACGACAGCGGATACGGCAGACACTGGCGGACGTAATTTCCGCTTTGCGCGCGCCGACGGCAAGGGTCAGCCGCTGATCCTGTCGATTGGCGCCGGCGCTGATGGCCGTGCGCGTGCCGAGGCAGCCCAGGCGGGCAGTGAGGGCACTCAGAATATTACCGTGGTCGACGCCAGACGCTATCTTGCACCGGCCTCCACCTCCAATCTCGCCAATGTCACCGGCGCTCTCACCGGTAATCCGGATTGGTCGAGCGCCATGCAGCCGGGCTCGGAGCTCGCCAATGCGGCAAGCCAGTCCAGCACCGGCAATGTGGTCAATACCCTCAAGATTCAGCTGCATCCGATCGATCTCGGTCAGGTCACGGCCACACTCAGGCTCTCCGGCGAGGCGCTGACCATCCATCTGACGGTCGAAAACAGTGCAGCCATGAAGAGCCTGAACGACGATCAAGGCGAGCTCATGAAGGCGCTTCGCTCCCATGGTTTCGCTGTCGACAACGTGCAGATCACGATGGCCAGCACGCCGGATCGCAGCGCCGCCGATAGCGGCCAGAACAATGCCCAGCAGCAAGCAGGCCAGCAGGCGTCTGCGCAGGGCGGCAACAATCAGTCGAGCTTTGCTGGCGGTGGCCAGTCGGGCGAACAGCGCACGTCCGGTGACGTGGATGTAACCAACAGAACTGGGATGACGAGCGATGACACCAATGCTGCCACGACTGCTTCTGGCAACGCTGGCGGCGCTCGCCCTGATCACGTCTATATCTGACGCGCAAGCCTCCACGGGCGCTTGCGAACGCGAAATTCAGGCAGCTGCGGCGAAATACGGCATCCCCGAAGGGATACTCTACTCTGTCGGTCTCACCGAGACTGGCCGCAAGGGTTCCCTTCAGCCTTTCGCCATGAATATCGACGGACGCGCGGTCTTCATGGCCTCACGCGATGAGGCCTTGCGGGTCTTCGACAATGCGAAACACAAGGGCGCCAAGCTTATCGATGTCGGTTGCATGCAGATCAATCAGCACTATCATGGCGAGAATTTCGCATCCGTTTCTGCCATGTTTGAGCCTCGTGCCAACGTCGAATATGCCGCAAAGTTTCTCAATCAGCTGCACAAGCGCCACGAGACATGGACCATGGCGGTAGCAAGATACCACGCCGGACCGGATAACGACCCCGCTCAGAAGCGCTATGTATGCAGGGTGATCAGCAATTTGGTCGCAACCGGCTACGGAAACTGGACTCCGCCAGCGCGAAAATTTTGCGGTGAATAGCAATTGCAGGTTGTAGGTTGCGCGTGACCACGCACATTTCGACAATGAGGCGAGAATTAGGACGAAATATGTCTGGCAAGTCTCTTGTTAACCATCTGTTAATTTACGCACTGAAAAATAGTGGCAAAATACAGATGGGCTACTAGATGTTGATCAAATCACCACCGAAATCTTAAGCAATTATTAATACCCACCATTAACTTTCTACAGTTGTCGCTGATTCGCTCGATTCGTACTCCTATCAAATCGAGGCACCACACTGATTCGGAGGCGGACGAATGATCGTAGTGGTTGATGAGCGCGAGCTCGTTAAAAATGGGTATACTTCCCTGTTTGGACGTGAAGGCATTCCTTCGACCGGGTTCGACCCGGCTGAGTTTGGGGAATGGGTAAACACGGCGGCCGATACTGATATCGCGGCCGTCGAAGCTTTCCTGCTGGGGCAGGGTGAGCGGACGATTGATCTACCTCGCGCGATTCGCGATCGGACACAGGCTCCGGTTATTGCGGTCAGCGATCAGCCCTCCCTGGAGGCTACTCTCGCATTGTTCGATTCTGGCGTTGATGATGTCGTGCGCAAGCCGGTTCATCCGCGGGAGATTCTGGCACGCGCTGCGGCGATACGTCGTCGGCTGAAGGCCATCACCAACTTTACGGAAGTCGGCCCGATCCGGGTTTACTCCGACGGACGCGATCCCGAGCTGTCGGGCGAAGTCTTCCCGTTGCCGCGCCGCGAGCGCCGCATTCTGGAATATTTGGTCTCCAACCGCGGTCGTCGTGTTTCCAAGTCGCAGATCTTCAATGCGATCTACGGCCTCTTCGACGAGGAAGTTGAAGAGAACGTGGTTGAAAGCCACATCTCCAAGCTGCGCAAGAAACTGCGCAAGAAACTCGGTTTCGATCCCATCGATTCCAAGCGTTTCCTCGGCTACTGCATCGACTGGGAATAACCAGTCGATGACCCGGGCCTTGGGCGGGAACGATTTCCGGATCGAATTCGGAATTCCCGCCCGACAGACAGCTTCACGCAAGGCCCATCTCCTATTCTTTCCATGACTTCAGTAGCGAGGACATCCAATGAGCCTTTATGGAACTATGCGTACCGGTGTGTCCGGAATGAACGCCCAGGCAAACCTGCTTGGCACGGTCGGCGACAACATCGCGAACTCCAGCACCGTTGGCTATAAAAAGGCCAGCACGCAGTTTTCATCCATGATTCTGCCAAGCGCTGGCGGCACCTATAACTCCGGTGGCGTCAACACGGTTGTGCGCTACTCCATCTCGGACCAGGGCACGTTCAGCTATACCAATTCCGACACCGACCTTGCGATCAACGGCAATGGCTTCTTCATCGTCCAGGGCGGTGATGGTCGCGAATACATGACCCGCGCCGGTTCCTTTGTGAAAATGGATGATGGCACGCTGCAGAATGCAGCTGGCTACACGCTGATGGGTTATGAATACGACTCGAATGTTGATCCGACGATCGTCGTCAACGGTTTCGATGGCCTTCAGGCGATCGACCTGTCGTCAGCAGCCATTGCCGCAGAAGCTTCGGGCACCGGCAGCTTGATGGTCAATGCGCCTGCCAATGAAGCGATCGGCTACACGACATCGACATCTCTGGTCGCGGTGGATTCACAGGGCAATAGCCGACTGTTGACCTTCACTTACGAAAAGATCGCAGACAACCAGTGGAGCGTTTCCGCGTCTTACGACGACAACGGCACGCCGGTATCTGTCCTGGCGGCCACAACGCTCGACTTCGATGTCGACGGCAACCTGACCACGTCGCCGTCCACCGTGAACACGACGGCTATCCCGTCGACGACTCTCGGCGGTGCGGAACTCCCGTCCATAGCCATCGACCTGACCGGTACCACGCAGCTTGCTGCGGACTTCTCCGTTGTCGGTGACATTGACGGCACAGCGGCGGTCACAGTTGCCGGTTATGAAATTGACGAGGCCGGCATCGTGTCGGTCATGTACAGCAATGGTGACCTTCAGCCGCGCTTCCGTGTGGCTCTGGCGACTGTGCAAAGCCCGGATAACCTGACGCCGGTTGCCGGTAACCTCTACCAGCAGAGCAACAATTCCGGTGTGGTCGTCCTGGGTTATGCAGGCAACTCCGGTTTCGGTGACATCATCTCCAACGCATTGGAAGACTCCAACGTCGACGTTGCCGAGGAGCTGACCAACATGATTCAGGCCCAGCGAAACTACACCGCCAATTCCAAGGTGTTTCAGACAGGTTCCGAGCTGATGGAAACTCTCGTGAATCTGAAACGATAGCCGTGACGCACCGTTCCTAGGATGAACCTATGACGCTTACATCTGCCATTAATTCTGCGAAAAATGTATTCAGTAACACTGGCGAACAGTCAGCCGTTATATCGAAGAACATCGCGAATTCGAGCGACCCAAACTATGTTAAGCGTACAACGGTCAGCTATGGAACCCTGTCGGGTTCCACGCAGGTCTCCACGGAACGTGCAACCAACGGCCTTCTGCAGTCACAGATGTTCATGGCTCAATCGGAATCGAGCGGCCAGCAGACACTGGTAGACGGACTGGAACAGTTGAAATCCGTACTCGGCGGCAATGAATACGAGTTGTCGCCGAGCACCTATCTCTCCAAATTCTACGACAGTCTGCAGAACTTTGCCACCAAGCCTGGCGAAGTGGCGATGGCCCAGACGGCGATTTCTGCCGCAGGCGATGTCGTCAATTCTCTCAACACGGCGACAAAGGCCGTTCAGGATCTGCGCGAGCAGGCCGATCAGGATATCTCCGACTCGGTCACCGACCTCAATGCCCTGCTCAGCCAGCTTGAAACCCTGAATAACAAGGTCATTTCGATCACAACTGTCGGCGGGGATCCAAGCGATGCGCTTGACCTGCGTGATGGGGTGATCAGCGATATATCCCAGATCGTCGGCATCAATGTTCAGACGCGCGACAAGGGCGATGTCGTCCTTTACACAACGGATGGCACGACACTTTTCGAGACCATTCCCCGTACGGTGACATTCACGCCGCAGACCTTCTACGATGCCGGTGTCTCTGGCAATCCGGTGATGGTGGATGGCACAAGGGTGAATATCGGCGTCGGTGGGGACACGTCCGCCCAGGGCAGCATTGCCGCTCAATTGCAGATTCGTGATGAAATTGCGCCAGTGTTCCAGAGTCAGCTCGACGAAGTGGCGCGCGGACTCATCACCATCTTTTCGGAAACGGATCCTTCGCTGGTCAATCCGGATGAGCCCGGTCTCTTCACCTGGTCGGGCGGCACCTCATTGACAGCCGGCACAATCGAGCCAGGACTTGCCGGCACCATTGCGGTCAGCACCGCAGTGCAGTCATCGGCGGGCGGCGATCCCATGTTGCTGCGCGATGGTGGCATCAATGGCGCAGCTTACATCCACAATACAGGCGGTGCAGCCGGCTACACAGATCAGTTGAACGACTTTCTCGATGGCATGACAGGCGACATGATCTTCGACGCGGCCGCGCAGATCGACGATAATACAAGTCTTATGAGTTTTTCCACCAGCTCGGTCGGCTGGCTCGAGGAATATCGTTCGGGCGCGTCCAATGGCGCCGAGACCAAGACCGCAATGTTGCTGCGGGCCGAAGAGGCATACAGCAACAAGACAGGCGTGAGCCTGGATGAAGAACTGTCGTTGCTGCTCGATGTTGAGCAATCCTACAAGGCGGCGACAAAATTGCTCAATGCAGTAGATGAAATGCTGCAATCGCTCCTAGCTGTGGCGGGATAAGTCATGAAGACATCGAATATCTCCAATCTATCCGTTCAAAATGCCATGAGGCTGACGATCCTTCAGGCGCAGAACGAGCTGATCGATACCCAAAAAGAAGTCACGACAGGCCAGTATGCCGATATCGGCGCAGAACTCGGTTCGCGAACCACCCTGTCGCTGGATCTCAGCCGCGAAAGCACGCGCCTTCTCTCGCTGATCGATACAAATGGCATCGCAACGCAGCGTCTGGAATCGTCCCAGGCGGCCATGGAGCAGATGTCGGTATCCAACCAGACCATCAAGGAGCAACTGACGCTCCTGCAAGGCAGCGGTGACGAAACCACCACGAATGCCGCCATGCAGGAAATCGGCAATGCTCTTGCCACATTCACCAACGCAGCAAACACCGCCGTGGTGGGAGAATATCTCTTCGCCGGTATCAATACGGATGTGCGCCCGTTGGTCGATTATCAGGATACGACAACGGGTCTTCAGGCCAGCTTCGACACGGCATTTCAGACCTATTTCGGCTTTACGCAGACCGATCCGGCAACGGCGACGATTGCCGCCACGGGGCCAAGCCCCAGCATGGATGATTTTCTGACGACCGTGGTCGAGCCGATGTTCGATGAGCCGTCATGGTCGACCAACTGGTCGAACGCGACCGATGAAACGATGAAGACCCGCATCAGCCAGACCGAGGTCGTGCAGACGTCTGCCACCTTGAACAGCGACGGCATGAAGAAGTTCATGATGTCGGCGGTCGTGGCACTGGAGCTGGCGCCGATGAACCTGTCTGACGAGACGCGCGGCGTCGTCATCGATACCGTCACGGGATACAACAATGTCGCCTTGTCCGGTATTGATGCAGAACGTACGCAGCTGGGCTTGTCTCAGGAACGGGTGAAAGACGCATCGGCATCGCTGGAGATCCAGCAGGACATCATGGAAAACAGTTTCAACTCGATGGTTGAGGTTGATGTCTACGAGGCTTCGACGAAGGTGAACAACCTTCTGTCTTTGGTAGAGACTTCTTATACATTAACATCTAAAATACAGCAGTTGAGTTTGGTGAACTTCCTTTGATGAGCAAGGGAATGGACTGACAATGAAGGACGCTTAGATGTATCAGTTTTCCTATGCCGAGATCATGGAGGATGGTGTCGCTGACGCGAAAGATCGCGAGAGGCAGGCATTGACCCGGTCGGTAGAACTGCTGACGGCAGCCCGCGATGAGAGCGGATACTCCCGACAGGCAATTGAAGCCATGTTCTATACCCGTCGGGTTTGGATACGCTTCATCGAAGATCTTAAGCAGCCCGACAATCAGCTCGATTCCGAACTGCGCGCCAATCTCATTTCCATTGCGATATGGATCTTGAAGGAATGCGATCAGATACGAAAACGGCAGTCGACGAACTACCAGGGCATTATTGACGTGACAACCATCATCAGGGATGGACTGAAATGAAGAGCACTTTGCGCATCTCGCTGAAATCCGGTGAGCGAATTTTTATCAATGGGGCGGTGTTGCGCGTTGACCGCAAGGTTGCACTCGAATTTCTCAATGACGTGACCTTCCTCCTGGAAAATCACGTTCTGCAGCCCGAAGACGCCTCGACGCCTCTGCGTCAGCTCTACTTCATCGCTCAGATGATGCTGATCAATCCCGAAGGCCGCGAACAGTCTTTGATCATGTTCCGCAAATCGGTGATCATGCTGCTCAACTGCTTCGAGAATGAGGAAGTTCTGGCCGAATTGAAGCGGGTCGATGGTCTGGTTGCATCCGGCAGGGCCTTTGACGCACTGAAGGCTATCCGTGGGCTTTATGCGATCGAGGACGAAATCCTGAACAATCAGGAAATGACGCCGGCGACGATCGAGCAAATTCGCAAGGAGATCGCACCATGGCGGTAGACAGCGTAAGCCCCTATTCGAGCGTCTCCAACAATACGGCATCGTCAGAGGCATCCAGCGCCGCCTCTCTCAATTACGATTCCTTTTTGAAGCTCTTGATCGCGCAGATGAAGAACCAGGATCCGACCGATCCGATGGATGCCAGCGAACAGGTTGCGCAGCTTGCCACATTCTCGCAGGTTGAACAGACCATCCAGACCAACACCAATCTGGAAAATCTGATTGCCGGTTCGGCACTCTCCAATGCCGCCTACTTTGTCGGCAAGACCATCACGAATAATGACGGCACTGAAAGCGGTGTTATCGCATCGGTCAAGGTCTACAGCGATGCAATCGTTGCAACGACGGTCGATGGCGAGGAAATTCCGATCTCGGTTGGCGTCACGGTTGGCACTCCGCCGGCAACCTCCACGGATGACACTGCAGATTCCAGCGACAGCACTGGCGACAGCGACACGTCTGATGATACGACGACGGACACGTGAGTTCGTCACTGATTCGTAGTTTCCCAGTTTAGGAGCCGCCGCAATGAATGAGGCAGACGCTCTGGATATCATGCAGGCCGCCGTCTGGACGATTTTGATCGCGTCCGGTCCGGCGGTTCTGGCCGCCATGGTGGTGGGCGTGACGATCGCCCTCATTCAGGCCTTGACCCAGGTTCAGGAAATGACCCTGACCTTTGTGCCGAAAATCGTCGCGATCCTCATCACAGCCGGGATCACCGCGCCTTTCGTCGGCGCCCAGATCTCGCTTTTTGCCAACCTGGTTTTTTCCCGGGTGCAAAGCGGTTTCTGACAACGCTTCCGGCGGCTGAACTGTCGCCCCGGGCGTCAGCCAAACTTCGATTCTACCACCCTCGCGCAAGCTTCGTCTTCTACAGCAGACTGTGGAAAGGACTGCGGACATCTGTTGCCGCAGTCTGCCTTCTCATGAAGAGACGGGAATAACATGGCGCAAACACCTGCAATCATCATTCCGAAGGTCAGTCCGAAAGGGCGTGATATCGGCTTCGCGCTCGGTATCGTCGGTATTCTGTGCATTCTGTTCCTGCCGATCCCGCCATTCCTGATCGATATGGGCCTGTCCTTCTCGATCGCCTTTTCCGTGCTGATCCTGATGGTGGCCTTGTGGATTCAGCGTCCGCTGGACTTCTCGTCCTTCCCGACCATCCTGCTGATCTCGACCATGACCCGCCTGTCGCTGAATATTGCAACGACGCGTGTGATCCTGTCGCACGGCAATGAGGGTCACACCGCAGCCGGCGGGGTCATCTCGGGCTTTTCCAGCCTTGTCATGTCGGGCGATTTCGTCATCGGTCTGATCGTCTTCATGATCCTGGTCACGGTCAACTTCATCGTGATCACCAAGGGCGCCACCCGTATCGCGGAAGTGGGCGCACGCTTTACCCTCGATGCCATTCCGGGCAAGCAGATGTCGATCGATGCCGACCTGTCCGCCGGCATCATCGACGAAAAGGAAGCCCAGCGTCGCCGTCAGGAACTGGAGCAGGAAAGCTCGTTTTTCGGTGCCATGGACGGTGCTTCCAAATTCGTACGCGGCGATGCAATCGCCGGCCTGATCATTACGGCGATCAACATTTTCGGCGGCATCGTCATCGGCTATTTCCGTCACGGCATGGAAATCGGCGAAGCCGCTGACGTCTTCGTCAAGCTGTCCGTCGGCGACGGTATCGTCTCCCAGGTTCCGGCGCTGATCGTTTCGCTGGCAGCCGGTCTGCTCGTCTCGCGCGGCGGCACGCCGGGCTCCACCGATCAGGCCGTTATCAATCAGCTGAGCGGCTATCCCCGCGCCCTGTCGGTTGCCGCCGCATTGATGTTCCTTCTGGCTGTCATTCCGGGCCTGCCTTTCGTGCCCTTCACCACGCTTGGCGGCATCATGGCCTTTGGCAGCTGGTGGATCCCGCGTGCCGTGGAAGCCGAAAACAAGGTCAAGCGCGAAGCCGAGGAAAAGAAGGTCATCCAGACCAAGGAAGCGGAGAAGGATTCCGTCAAGTCGGTCCTCAAGACCGCCGAAATCGAACTGGCCCTTGGCAAGCAGGTCTCGACCCGTCTGCTCGGCGCCCACCAGGAACTGGCCTTCCGCGTTGGCAAGATGCGCAAGAAATTCGCCAGCCAATACGGTTTCGTCGTTCCCGAGATCAAGGTCACCGACGATATCGGCATTCCCGAAAAATCCTACCAGATCCGCATCCACGGCACCACGGTTGCGTCAAACGAGCTGCGCGTCGGCGAAGTGCTGGTGGTGACGGGCTCGGGGCGCAAGCCAACCATTCCGGGCGACGAGATCCGCGAACCCGCCTTCGGCATGCCCGCCGTCTCGATCATGGAAACCTTTGTCGATGATCTGAAACGCGAAGGCTTCCACCCGATCGATAACGTTTCGGTTGTTCTCACCCATGTGAGCGAGGTCATCCGCAACAACCTGCCGCAGCTTCTCTCCTACAAGGACGTCAAGGTGCTGATCGATCGCCTCGATCCCGAATACAAGAAGCTGGCCGACGAGATCTGCTCGTCGCACATGTCCTATTCGGGCCTTCAGGCCGTGCTCAAGCTTCTGCTGGCCGAGCGCGTCTCCATCCGCAACCTGCATCTCATTCTCGAAGCCGTGGCCGAACTTGCACCGCATGTGCGCAAGACCGAGCAGATCGTCGAGCATGTCCGGGTCCGTATGGCCCAACAGCTCTGCGGCGATCTGACCGATCACGGCGTGCTGCGTGTTCTGCGCCTCGGTCCGAAATGGGATCTCGTATTCCACCAGGCGCTCAAGCGCGACGCCAAGGGCGAAATCGTCGAATTCGATATCGACCCGCGCAATCTCGAGGAATTCTCTGAACAGGCGAGCAAGGTTATCCGTGAATTCATGGATCGCGGATTGCCATTCGTGCTTGTAACTTCGCCCGAAACGCGGTCCTATGTGCGCATGATTATCGAGCGCCTGTTCGCAACGCTTCCGGTGTTGTCGCATGTTGAACTGGCCAAGGGCATCGAGATCAAGATTCTGGGCTCCATTTCATGATTTCAGACCCTCAGGGGACAATTCTGGCGCTATTCGTGGCCTTCTGTCGTATCGGCGGATGTTTCATGGTGATGCCGGGATTTTCCACCTCGAGGATTCCGCCGCTAATCAGGCTGTTCGTGGCTCTGGCCGTTTCCATGGCCATTTTGCCGGTGTTGTGGGACGTTATCTATCCGCGGGTTGCGGGCTCCAGGCTTGAAGTGGTCCAGCTCGTCATTGCCGAGACCCTGATTGGCACAATGTATGGCCTGATTGCCCGGCTTTATACGCTCGGGCTTCAGTTCGCGGGTTCCATCCTTGCCATGTCGATCGGTTTTTCCGCCCCGGGTGCCGGCAATATTCTGGAAGATGCGCCGGAAAACCAGATCACCAACCTGATCACATTCGGCGGCCTCTTGATGCTCTTCATGATGGATTTCCATCATATGATCTTCCGTGCGCTGATCGATTCTTATACGGCCATGCCACTCGGCGGGATGATCGATAGCCAGAAGATGCTGATCACCCTGACAGACACGGTCGCAGCCACCTTTGTCATCATGTTGCGCCTCGCCAGCCCCTTCCTGATCTTCGGCCTGATGTTCAACTTCTCGATCGGCCTGATCAACAAGCTTGCGCCGCAGATTCCGATCTACTTCATCTCGACGCCGTATCTTCTGGTCGGCGGCCTGTTCCTGTTGTATCTTTCCATCGCGGCTATGGTCCGGCAATTTGCAGCGGGCTTCCCGGCGATCTTCCTTGGCTAGGCGTCAAGCCGGCAATGTCTGGAGAGGCTTATGGGCCCGAAGAAAAAATCCGACAAACTCAAGAGGCTGGTCATGGTCCAGCGCCATATGGAGCAGGTCGCCAGAAGCGATCTCGCCCAGACCGGCGTGCAACGCGAAGAAGTGGCGCATTCGATGGATGTCGTCATGGACGCAATCGGCTCGCTCGATCCGGTGCATCGCCTGTTTGCTCAAAATTACGCCGATCGCTTCGACCGCTTGACCAATGCCGACAAGCAGCTTGCCGGCATTCAGCGCGTGCAGGAAATGCAAACCCTGCGCGAGCGGGTCAAGGGCGACCGGCTGGAAGAGCATATGAAGGACGCCCGCGCTTTGGAACTGCGCGAAAGCGATGACAACGCCATTTATGACCTCGTCGATCTTTTGAGTGCAACACCAGCCTCCAGCAAGCTTCACGATACATAGTCCGCTGATACAAATCAGTGAGGACGAAGACGTGGCCATATCACCACCCAGCGATCTGGTTCTGGACGTAGTTCGGGCAGCTAACCCATTCGAGACACAGGCCGCGCAGGAGCAGCTGAAAGCCAGCCGCGCCGCCTTTGCCGCAACAAGTCTTGCGGAAAAGGGTGCAGGTTTCGAATCGGCTGTCGGCATTCTCAACGATGCAGCCTCAAAGGCCGGTCTGGGCAAGATCCAGAAGGCAGCGCCTGAAGATATGCCCAAGGTCTACCAGCAGTTTGAGTCCGTCGTGCTCCAGACCTTCGTCAAGGAAATGATGCCGGATGACACGGAGTCTGTCTACGGCAAGGGCAATTCGGGTGAGATCTGGAAGAGCATGATGGCCGAACAGATCGGTGAGGTCATGTCCAAGAATGGCGGCATTGGCATTGCCGAGCAGATGTATCGCGACATGCTGGCCGTGAAGCGGCATGAAGACACAGTCAACGTATCGACCAGCGAAACTGACCGCAGCATGGCTGTCAGCATGGTCACCGAATTGCAGCGGCAGACCATCGGTGTCTCCGCCAGCGAAGACAAGCAAGCTTAAATCCAGGTGAGGCCGGAAATGGAATTTGTGTCCAGCGAATATCGTATCAAAACGGTTCTGGGGCGTCTCGAGCGCATTGTCGATGACGAGAATCAGAGAATCGGACGTGATCCGGAATTCGACCTCAAGGTATCAAACGCCCACAAGAGCCGTTGTCTCTACGAACTGACGATGTTGTTTCGCGATACCGACCCCCGCGAATTGGCCAAGGGCTATGTCGAGCAGATGCACCATTTGAAGGCAAAGCTTGCTCTCAATTCAAAGCGTGTCGAAGCCCATATGAATGCGGTACGCGCGGTGGCGGATCTGCTCAAGAATGCGGTTCAGGACGCGGATGCGGATGGAACCTATTCCCAGGAACAATTTCTCTACAGTGAGTCCTGATGATCAAGATTATCCTGGCCGGCGTTTGGGTGTGTATCGTCTCGCTCGGCGCCGTCTACATGTCGGTCCACATGGCAATGGCTCCTCCGGAACCCACCGACGAGGAAAAGCGCAAGGCCGCACTCCAGCTGGTCCGAGGTGAATCGATTACGATCCCGATGATTGCCGATGGCCGGGTCAACGGCTATTTCGTCGGTCGCATTTCCTTCATGATGGAAGGCGAGAAGATCAAGGGTCTCGATCTTCCGATGACGGAGTTGATGACCGATGAATTGTTCACATTGCTGGTCGGCAACGAGATGATCGATATTAGCCATGCGGCGGCCTTCAATGTCGGCGACTTCCGCGATACGATCAAGAAAGACCTGAACGAGCGTCTGGGTGACGAGTTGATCGATGAGGTTCTGGTCGAACAGCTCGACTATATCTCGAAGGATGACATCCGCGCCAATCCGGGTGAACGCCCTGCCGGCAAGCCCTTGACGATCGTCGAAGGCGTCAAGATCGAAGAGCCCAAGGCGAGCGGCGGCCACTGAAGGGCTTTCATCCCCGCGATCATCTGAATGGCAGCCGGCCGCGATTGCGCGCCGGCTTTTTCATGTCTGGTTTGCCCCCTCTTGCAACGCCCTGACAGATGCAGCCGCCCCGCTGCGCCAATCGCTCTTGCGCGGAAATCCGAGCGGGTCTGCCCGGCAGGCATTGATCGTTGATGTTTGATATCACACGCAAAATGGCCAATTCTGTAAAATTAGAGATATTTAATTAAGCCGAAATTGAGGTTTTGACGTTACACAACAGCATCGATTTCTCGCATGAGCGGCATGATGCTACTTCAGAGTCTGGTTATCCTTCCTGCCATCTTGCTGCGCAAATCGTACAGGTCACGTCCGAAAGCTTGCAGCATGAATATACTGTCCAGAGCGTCCCCCGTTACCAGCACTCGTTTGATTTTCGGAATACCCGTCTACGACCTGAGCTGGCAATGTGCCCTGTCGATGATCGGCACCTTCGCCGCGCTGCCGATCGGTCAGGCTCAGGTATCGTTTCTCAATGCCAATAATGCCAATATCCTGCATCGCGATCAGAAATATCGCGACATCCTGCGTGAGCATGTGGTGCTGCCGGATGGGTTTGGCATGGATATCGCGTCTCTCGCGCTGAACGGTCGTGCCTTCACGGCAAACCTGAACGGCACCGATTTCGTGCCGGCATTGCTCACCTATCTGTCAAAGCCCATGCGCATTGGCCTGATCGGCGGGCGTGCGGATGTTCTGGACGCAGCGACGGAGAGCTTTCGACGCCACGCGCCCTGGCATGAATTCATCCCTGTATCCGATGGCTATTTCGAAAAGACCGATCAGGCGTCCACGATCGACAGGCTCTCGGATCTGAAGCTCGATGTGCTCATCGTCGGCATGGGCACACCACTGCAGGAGAACTGGATTCACGCCAATATCACCGCAGAGCATGCGCGGCTGGTCCTGGGGGTTGGAGCGCTCTTCGATTTTGTCTCTGGCCATGTTGCGCGCGCGCCGTTGTGGGTGCGTCGCTTGCGCTGTGAATGGGCCTTCAGATTGGTCAACGAACCGGCACGATTGTGGCGTCGCTATATTGTCGGCATACCGGTTTTCCTCTGGCGCGTGTTTCGCTATCGCAAACAGGCGCGAAGCGGCCAAATTTGACGGTGAACCCGTCACACGCGAGCCGGCGAATGTCGCCCCGGCCAGACTGACCGCCCACCACGAACGCTCTCCTTGCTGTCGATGACACGCCAAGCGCCGCCTGCGGAATAGCCGGGGTCGTACCTGCGGCAGCCTATGCATTGCCTCTTGCAATTGAATGACCGTCACCATAGAGCGGAGGCGGGCTCGCCGGCCCCGGCCGGACACGCCCATTTATGGACTGTATTTGCGCGCGGGGAGAAGGCATGACCGAAATCATCGATGGCAAGCAGGTGGCTGCCTCCGTAATCGAGAAGGTAAAGGCGGCTTCGGCGGATCTTGAGGCATCCACCGGCGTCAAGTCCGGTCTGGCCGTCATTATCGTCGGCGATGACCCCGCAAGCCATGCCTATGTCGGCTCCAAGGGGCGCATGGCCAAGGAATGCGGCTTCCATTCGGTCCAGCATACGCTGCCTGCAGAGACGCCGCAGGACGAGCTGATGGCCCTTGTTGCCTCGCTCAATGCCGATCCCGCAATCCATGGCATTCTCGTGCAGTTGCCACTGCCCAAGCATCTGGATTCCGAGGCTGTCACTCAGGCCATTCTACCCGAAAAGGATGTCGACGGCCTGCATGTCGTCAATGCCGGCAAGATCGCAACAGGCGATCTCGACACCGGTCTTCTGTCGTGCACGCCGGCGGGCTCCATGGTGCTGGTCAGGTCCATCCACGGTGCCGATCTGTCGGGCCTCAATGCCCTGGTCATCGGCCGTTCCAATCTCTTCGGCAAGCCGATGGCGCTGCTGCTTCTGGCCGCCAACGCAACCGTGACGGTCGCCCATTCCCGCACCGGCGATATCGCCGCGCTCGCCCGCAATGCCGATATTCTCGTGGCAGCGGTCGGCCGGCCGCAAATGGTCAAGGCCGATTGGGTCAAGCCCGGCGCCACCATCATCGATGTCGGCATCAACCGTATTCCCGCACCGGAAAGGGGCGAGGGCAAGACCCGCCTGGTCGGCGATGTCGCCTATGACGAATGCGCAGCCGTTGCGGGCGCCATTACGCCGGTTCCAGGTGGCGTCGGCCCCATGACCATCGCCATGCTGATGGCCAATACCGTGATCGCTGCCCACCGGGCGGCGGGTAAGGCAGCGCCGAAATTCTGATTTGGGGGAGGGGACGGCTCAGTCGGGTGCCGGCCCCGTGGACGCACGAACGACCAGATCCGCCTTCCATAACTCATGATCCGGCGGTGCCGTTTCCGCCGGATTGATCATGGCGATCAACCTTTGCGCAATCCGGATGCCGGCGGCGCGCAGCGACGAGCGCGTGGTGGTCAACGGTACGGTGAAGTTCTCCGGCTTGAGCGTTGGCAACACGTCGTCATGGGCGATCAGCGAGATATCCCGCCCAAGCTTCAGTCCTGCCACATTGATGGCCCTCACGGCACCCAGCGCAAGCACGGTACTGGAGCAGAGAACGGCGGTTGGCGGCATGTCCTGGGCCAGCAGTTCCGCCATGCATTGTGATCCGGCTTCGTCCGTCATTTCTCGATGATAGATATGGTTTTGCGGCATCGTCAGCCCATGCTCGGCAAGTGCTGCGATCATGCCTTTCTTGCGCCGGATGGCAAAGTCCAGATCCTCAGGCCCGTTCAGCAGCGCGAACCGCTTGTGGCCAAGATCCAGCAACATCTTGGTCGCGTCGTAGAACGCAGCCTGGTTATCCACGTCCAGATAGGCAAAATCGCTCTCGATCCCGGTCGAACGGCCATGGACGATAAAGGGCACGCCCAGCGATTGGGCCAGCGGAATGCGCGAATCGTTGTTTCTGAGATAGGCCAGATAATAGCCGTCGACATTCCCGCTCGACACCATCCAGCGGATTGCCTGCTCCTCGTCATGGGGATGTGCCGGCGTGATGACGAAATGAAAATCGTGTCTGATGGCCTCTTCGGCAAGCCCGGCCTGGAATTCGCCGAAATGCACATCCGAGTAACGACCGGGGTCGATCGGCATCACCACGCCGATAGAGCCGGAACGCCCGGTCGCCAGTCGTTGCGCGGCCCGATTCGGTCTGTAGCCCGTGTCGCGTGCAGCCTGCGCCACGCGTTCACGCGTTGCCGCACTCACCTCCGGATACCCGTTGAGTGCACGGCTGATCGTTGTCTGGGACAAGCCCAGCAACTGCGATAATTCTTTCAGATTCACCTGCCTGCTCCTCCCGGCCGTCCGCCGCAATCTGACAAGACGTCCAAAGCGGACCGATTATTGAACAATCTGGCGCGATGAAACAATGCCGAAACTGTGCTTTTCAGTACGCCGGAACAATGCGTCCGCAATAAGCGTTTGGAAAGGTTGAGCTGTCGGTGATGTCATGTCGCGTCTTTGACAAACTTCTTGACTCAGTCAACCATTGGCGGAATGACTGTGTCGGTCAAAGCGCTTTGGCTCGCTGTCTTTCATAGGCGTCTTCGAGCTGATAGTATGGTCTAATCCTGGGAGGGACATTATATGAAAAGCAAATTACTCATGAGCGTCGCAGCTTTCGCGCTGCTGACCAATATCGCCGGCGCGGCTGAACTCAAGTTCAAGCCCGGCGAAGATTCCAAGTTTCATTGGGACAGCTATGAAGAGCTGAAGAAGACCGATCTGAAGGGCGAACAGCTCACCATCTTCGGTCCGTGGCTTGGTCCCGACCAGGCGCTTGTCGAGAGCGTCTTGGCCTATTTTGCCGAAGCGACCGGCGCGGACGTGCGCTACACGGGTTCTGACAGTTTCGAGCAGCAGGTCGTCGTCGATCTCGAAGCCGGTTCTGCCCCCAATATTTCCATCTTCCCGCAGCCGGGCCTGGCATCCGACATGGCCAAGCGTGGCTTCCTGACGCCGCTTGGCAAGGAAACATCCGACTGGCTGGTTGAAAACTATGCCGCCGGTCAGTCCTGGGCCGATCTCGGCACCTATACCGGCAAGGATGGCGAAAAGGCCTTCTACGGTTTCCCCTTCAAGGCCGACGTCAAGTCGCTCGTCTGGTATGTGCCTGAAAACTTCGAGGATGCCGGCTATGAAGTGCCGCAGTCCATGGAAGAGTTGAAGGCGCTCACCGAAAAGATCGTCGCCGATGGCGGCACGCCCTGGTGCATCGGTCTGGGATCGGGCGCGGCCACCGGCTGGCCGGCCACCGACTGGGTCGAAGACATGATGCTGCGCACCACCACGCCGGAGAACTATGACAAGTGGGTCTCCAACGAGATGAAGTTCAACGATCCGATCGTTATCAATGCGATCAATGACTTCGGCTGGTTCGCCAAGAACGACAAATTCGTCGCCGGCGGCGCAGGCGCAGTCGCCTCCACCGACTTCCGCGACAGCCCCAAGGGCCTCTTCGATTCGCCGCCCCAGTGCTACATGCACCATCAGGCCTCCTTCATTCCGGCCTTCTTCCCGGAAGATGTGGTCGTGGGTGAAGATGCCGACTTCTTCTACTTCCCGGCCTATGCCGACAAGGATCTCGGCAAGCCGGTCCTGGGTGCCGGCACCACCTTCACCATCACCAAGGACAGCAAGGCCGCCGAAGCCTTCATCAAGTTCCTGGAAACCCCGATCGCGCACGAGATCTGGATGGCCCAGAAGGGCTTCCTGACCCCTTACAAGGGCGTCAACCCGGATGTCTTTACCGATCCGACGGTGCGCAAGATGAACGAGATCCTGCTCAACGCCACCACCTTCCGCTTTGACGGTTCCGACCTGATGCCGGGTGCCATTGGCGCCGGCGCATTCTGGACCGGTATGGTCGACTATGTGGGCGGCAAGTCCGCAGAACAGGTTGCCGATACCATTCAGAAGGCCTGGGACGGCCTCAAGAAGTAAGTCTTGCAAGCCTCGACAGATTTCTCCTGCCCGACAGTTTTCGGTCGGGCAGGAGACAAGACAATAAGTCGTCACTAACGACACTTCGGTATCTCGCGGGAGGGCACCATGAATCCGGCAATTCAGGCTGTGATCACCATCGTCATCGGCGTTGGCGGTTGTCTCGGCTACTTCTATTTGTCGAATGTCTTTCTCGACAAGGTCCTGTTTCCGGCCAAGGGCCCGCATGCCGGGCGCAATATCAACCGCGCCAATATGATCCGGCCCTGGCTGTTCCTCTTCCCCGCCATTTTCGCTCTCGGCCTTTACCTTGCCTATCCGGTTGTCGCCACCATCTGGCTGTCGCTGACGACCCGCAACGGCACGTTCATCGGCCTTTCCAATTACACCCGCATGGCCTCCGAGCCCAAGTTCTGGGAAGCGGTCAGCAACAATCTGCTCTGGCTGGTCATTGTGCCGGCGGCCTCCACCGCCTTCGGTCTGCTGGCCGCCCAGCTGACCGACCGCATCCGCTGGGGCAGCATCGCCAAGTCGCTCATCTTCATGCCCATGGCAATTTCCTTTGTCGGCGCATCGGTGATCTTCAAGCTCGTCTACGATGCCCGTCCCGCCAATCAGGACCAGATCGGCATTCTCAATGCCATGTGGCTGTCCTTCGATGGCGGCATTGGCTCCATCATCGTGCTGCGCGTGGTCCCGACGCTGCTGCTCCTCGCCTTTGCAGCCTTCGTCGCCTATGCCATTTTCAATCTCATCTGGCCGCTTGTCTCGCGCCGACCGCATCAGCCGCACACGCCGGTCTGGATGATGGGCCTTCGTGCCATCGCCTCGCTCATCGGCCTGTGGCTCATTTTCCTGTCGGCGCGCTCCATCATCGCCTTGTTCTTTGTCGACTATCCCTATGGCGAGCCGCAGAACTGGCTGACGATCCTGTTCTGGAACAACTTCTTCCTCATGGTCGTGCTGATCTGGATCCAGACCGGCTTTGCCATGGTCATCCTGTCGGCGGCCATTCGCGGCATTCCGGAAGAGACGATCGAGGCCGCCGTCATCGATGGCGCCAATCCGTTCCAGATCTTCTTCAAGATCAAGGTGCCGCAGATCATGGGGACCGTGGTCGTTGTCTGGACCACCATCACTCTGGTCGTTCTGAAGATCTTCGACATCGTCTTTGCCATGACCAACGGCCAGTGGCAGACGCAGGTTCTGGCCAATTACATGTATTCCAAGCTGTTCGTTGCCGGCGACTGGGGCGTGGGCTCCGCCGCCGCCATCGTCATCATGCTGCTGGTGCTGCCGATCCTCGTCTGGAACGTCTACAGCGCCCGCAAGGAAATGCGATGAGGGAGGGCTAAGCCATGGCAACGATCGCAGGAAAGAAATCCGGTCTCGTCTGGGCGGTTCACATCTCCGTCGTGGTGCTGGTCATTTTGTGGCTGACCCCAACGCTCGGGCTGTTTATCTCCTCCTTCCGCACCTCCGACCAGATCGCCTCGAGCGGCTGGTGGGACGCGCTCTTTCCCCAGCAGCAGAATATGATGCTGCGCACAGCCGAGCCCGACAAGCAGAAGCAGGACGGCAATGTCTTCGTCATCGAAGGCAATCTCTTCGTCGACAACAAGGAGAATGCCAAGGCCGACATTTCGGCCTGGGGCACCTCCTCGCTGAAGATTTCCGAATACAATCCGGGCGACACCGCCGATATGGGCAAGGACGGTCGTCTGACCGTTCAGGACAACGGCGACTACCGGCTGGAAAACAGCACCGAATTCAAGGGCAGTCGCGGCGAGCGCGTGTTTCTGACGGCCTCCGCTCCGCCCAAGTTCACGCTCGACAATTATCGTCATGTGCTGTTTTCCGGAAACAGCACCGACTCCATGGCCAAGGCCTTTTTCAACACGCTGACGGTCACCATTCCCGCCACCATCATTCCCATTGTCGTGGCAGCGTTTGCCGCCTACGCCCTGGCCTGGATGCGCTTTCCGGGGCGTGCCCTTTTGATCGCGGCGGTCGTCGCCCTGCTGGTCGTGCCGCTGCAGCTGGCGCTCATTCCGCTGCTGCGCCTTCATCTGGAGATCGGCATCGGCAAGGGCTATCTCGGTGTCTGGCTCGCCCATACCGGCTTCGGCCTGCCGCTCGCCATCTATCTGCTGCGCAATTACATGGTCGGTCTGCCGCGCGACATCATCGAATGTGCCAAGGTCGATGGCGCAACCGACTTCCAGATCTTCACCCGTATCGTGCTGCCCCTGTCCTTTCCGGCGCTCGCATCCTTCGCCATCTTCCAGTTCCTGTGGACCTGGAACGATCTGCTTGTCGCCAAGGTCTTCCTCATCGATGCGACCGGCGACACGACGGTGATGACGAACCAGATTGTCGAGCTTTTGGGAACGCGCGGCGGCAACTGGGAAATTCTGGCCACGGCCGCCTTTGTTTCCATGGCCGTTCCACTCGCCGTCTTCTTCGCCATGCAGCGCTATCTTGTCCGCGGTCTTCTGGCCGGCTCGGTCAAGGGTGGCTGATGGCAAACTGAACAGACTAGGATTTTAGAGAATGAATGCAGTTTCCCCAACCGTTGGTGCCGTCGATAAGGATTGGTGGCGTGGCGCGGTCATCTACCAGATCTATCCGCGCTCCTATCAGGACAGCAACGGCGACGGCATCGGCGACCTCAAGGGCATCACCGCCCGCCTTCCGCATATTGCCGAGCTTGGTGCCGATGCAATCTGGATCTCGCCCTTCTTCACCTCGCCGATGAAGGACTTCGGCTACGACGTCTCCGATTATTGCGATGTCGATCCCATGTTCGGCGCTCTGTCCGATTTCGATATGCTCATTGCCGAGGCCCACCGGCTGGGCATCAAGATCATGATCGATCTGGTCATGTCGCACACCTCGGACCAGCATCCCTGGTTTGTCGAAAGCCGCTCAAGCCATAACAACGCCAAGGCTGACTGGTATGTCTGGGCCGATTGCAAGCCCGACGGCACGCCGCCCAACAACTGGCTGTCGATCTTCGGCGGTTCCGGCTGGCACTGGGATGCGACCCGCATGCAGTATTACCTGCACAACTTCCTGACCTCCCAGCCCGACCTCAACCTCCACAATCCCGAGGTTCAGGACGCCCTGCTGGACTCTGTGCGCTTCTGGCTGCAGCGCGGGGTCGACGGTTTCCGTCTCGACACCATCAACTTCTACTTCCACGACAAGCAATTGCGCGACAATCCGGCTCTGGCCCCGGAGCGCCGCAATGCCTCCACGGCACCGGCGGTGAACCCCTATAACTTCCAGGAACACATCTACGACAAGAACCGGCCGGAGAATATCGCCTTCCTCAAGCGCTTCCGCGCCGTGCTGGAAGAGTTTCCCGCCATCGCTGCCGTCGGTGAAGTCGGGGACAGCCAGCGTGGCCTTGAGATCGTCGGGGAATACACCTCCGGCGATGACAAGATGCACATGTGCTACGCCTTCGAATTCCTGGCGCCCGAACCGCTGACGCCGCAGCGTGTCGTCGATGTCGATCGCGAATTCTCTGAAGCGGCCCCGGAAGGCTGGGCCTGCTGGGCCTTTTCCAACCACGACGTCGTGCGCCATGTCAGCCGCTGGGGGCAGGATGTCGTTGACCGCGACGCCTTTGCCAAGCTGCTCTCGGCCATTTTGATGACCCAGCGCGGTTCCGTCTGCATCTATCAGGGCGAGGAACTGGGGCTCACCGAAGCAGAGATCGCCTTCGAGGATCTGCAGGACCCCTATGGCATCCAGTTCTGGCCGGAATTCAAGGGTCGCGACGGTTGCCGCACGCCCATGGTCTGGGATAGCCGCGCGGTCGATGCCGGCTTCTCCACCGCCGAGAAGCCCTGGTTGCCGATACCGGTCGAGCATGTGTTGAAGGCTGTCGATACCCAGCACGGCAAGGACGCGTCGGTGCTCGAACATTATCGTCGTTTCCTCGCATTCCGCCGCGCACATCCAGCCTTCGCCAAGGGCACCATCGCCTTCATGCCCGTTCAGGGCCATGTGTTGAGCTACACCCGCACGCTCGGCAACGAGACCGTGCTTTGCATGTTCAACATGTCGGCAGAGGAGACATCTGCCGATATTCCGGACGGCGACTGGTCAGCGCTTTCCGGTCACGGATTTACTGCGAAACAAGAGAACAACAAGATCAAGCTTCCGGCCTGGAGCGCCTATTTCGCGCGCCACGCCTGAGAGGGAGGAAGACAATGACGGGCCTCGTACTGAAAGACATCCGCAAGTCCTATGGACAGGTGAAGGTCATTCACGGCATCGACCTGGAGATCCAGCAGGGCGAGTTCATCGTCTTCGTTGGCCCGTCGGGCTGTGGCAAGTCCACGCTGCTGCGCATGATCGCAGGCCTTGAGGATATCACCGGCGGCGAGATGTGGATCGACGGGATCCAGGTCAATGACGTGCCGCCATCCAAGCGCGGCATCGCCATGGTCTTCCAGTCCTATGCGCTCTACCCGCATATGACGGTCTATGACAACATGGCCTTCGGCATGCGGATTGCCGGAGAGAGCAAGGAAGAGATCGACCGCCGTGTCACCTCGGCAGCCTCCATCCTTCAGCTCGAGCCCTATCTCGACCGTCTGCCCAAGGCCCTGTCCGGCGGACAGCGCCAGCGCGTGGCCATTGGCCGTGCCATCTGCCGCGACCCCAAGGTCTTCCTCTTCGACGAGCCGCTCTCCAACCTGGACGCGGCTCTACGCGTTGCCACCCGTATCGAGATCGCCAAGCTCAACGAGCAGATGGCCGACACCACGATGATCTATGTGACCCATGACCAGGTGGAGGCCATGACGCTGGCGGATCGCATCGTGGTGTTGTCGGCTGGCCGTATCGAACAGGTCGGCCCGCCGCTCGAACTCTATGAGCGTCCCGCCAACCTGTTCGTGGCGCAGTTCATCGGCTCACCGGCCATGAACATCATGCCGGGCAAGATCGAGGAGACCGGCGACAACACCGTCATCAGTCTTCGCGACGGCAGCCGCGTGACGGTTCACATTCCAACGCAGGCAGCAGAGAAGGGCAAGACCGCAAGCTTCGGCGTGCGTCCGGAAGACCTGTCCATGACGACGGGAGACACGTATCTGTTCGAAGGCAAGGTCTCGATTGCCGAGCAGTTGGGCGAAGTCACTCTTCTCTATGTCGAAGGGCCTGTCGAAGACGAGCCGGTGGTCATCAAGCTGCCGGGCGTGGTCGATGTCAGCAAGGGCGAGACGCTGCGTTTTGTCGCCGATCCTGAGAAGCTTCATCTGTTCGATGACAACGGGCGTACCTATTTGGGACGCTGAAGTCGCTTTTGGTTCTTTGTTAACCACGATGACTGCCGTTACGTCAGCCTATCAATAGTTGTGAGTGGAATCTCACTTTCTGTTAAGTCTCGGCCGTTATTCTGCGCCTGTGTTGATAACAAGAAGCAGGTAAGAAATGTCCGCAGCACCAAGAACCACTTATCTTCAGCGGGAGGAATCCTTCATGTACGACCGGGAAGCCCGGTTCCCCATGGAGGATACGATGAACGCGGCACGCATCGAATATACGGAGAAGGGTGTGATGCATATGGCATCGCGCCGGGCAGATGTCCTTCGTATTTCCATGAGCGGTGCCATTCTGGGAATGCTCACGCAATATAATCTTCCCCAGCAGTTTTATCTCGATATTCCAGACGCCCGTATTTCCAAGGTCGGCTGCCTGTTGATGAAGACCTATACCAACAATACCGTCGAGGTCCGCTTTCTCCGTTTGATGACGCAGAAGGAACTGGATCGTATCTTCATCTTCTCCACGCATCCTGCCCACAAGGACAAGGTGCTCGACGTCCGCTCCTGGTAAGCGAAACATGACTGACGAGGCGAGCCCGGTTGCGGCTCGCCTGATCCGTCAACGCATGTCGACCCAATTGGGTCTGAGATGACGTCTTCTTTCTCTGGACATTTTTCCGCCGACAGCCAATCCTTCTCCGATATTGGACAAGGAGAATTTTGCATGTCGGAATACAAGGTCGCCATCGTCACTGCCGGCGGCAGTGGTATGGGTGCAGCAGCAGCCAGGAAGCTTGCAGCGGAAGGGTTCAAGGTCGCAATTCTGTCGTCCTCCGGCAAGGGCGAGGCATTGGCCGGCGAATTGGGCGGCATCGGCGTCACCGGTTCCAACCAGTCGAATGATGACCTCAAGCGCCTGGTCGACATGACCATGAAGACATGGGGCAGGGTGGATGTTCTGGTCAACAGCGCCGGTCATGGTCCCAAGAAGCCGGTCCTCGAGCTGACCGACGACGACTGGCACACCGGCATGGATGTCTATCTCATGAATGCCATCCGCCCCTCGCGTCTGGTCGCCCCGATCATGGTCGAGCAGAAGCGTGGCGCCATCATCAATATTTCCACCGCCTGGGCGTTCGAGCCGAGCGCCATGTTCCCGACCTCGGGTGTCTTTCGCGCCGGCCTTGCCGCCTTCACCAAACTTTTTGCCGACCGCTATGCTGCCGACAATGTGCGCATGAACAATGTGCTGCCCGGCTGGATAGACAGCCTTCCCATGAGCGAAGAGCGCCGCGATTCTGTTCCCATGAAGCGATACGGTTCAGCCGACGAAATTGCCGCCACGATTGCCTTCCTGGCGTCGGAGGGTGCCGGCTATATCACCGGGCAGAATATTCGTGTCGATGGCGGCCTCATGCGGTCTGTTTAGGATAACCTAAACAATTCAGCAGCTTCGCCTTGCCAACTACGCCAATAATACCCGTCATGGTGGTGCCGCGTTACCGCCAAATTTCCATGCGATGATATTTTATCGGACGCGTAAACCTTCTGGTTACCAAGTTTCTTCAGAGTTTGCCTGTCCGGTATTTCTTATCTGCATTAAGCCTGTGGGGGCTGAAGGGATTGGGTGACCGGATGAACACGAGCTGTGAGGCTTCCCTGGAAGCCACCGGCAGATTTTTGTGTCTGGTAACGAGTAATAGTATGGCGTCCTCGACAGAGTACAAGCGCAACGGTTCAGCCGTTGCCGAAGCGACTGCAATTCGACCGAAGAACAGACATGGAGCGAGAGGCGCGGGCCTGATTGGCGCGGGTCTGGCGGCTGTTCTGGTGGTCGGCGGCGGGGTCAGCGCCTTTTCGGCCCTGCGCACCACGCCGGGTCTGGGCAGCGACGATGACGCGGGCATCCAGATTGCGCTATTCGATCCGGATGCCGATGCAAAGGATGCAGACAAGCATCAGAGAGTGCGCCGTCACTATTCCGCAGATTCGCGTGAAGCCTTCAACGAGCGCATGATCAGTGCCATCACGGCCATGGACGATCCGATCGTCGCGGTGCTTCCGGGCTCGCTCGATTACGCAGCCGTCGACAAGTCGCAACGGCTGGAGCGTCCAAGTGCGCTGGAAGATGAGAGCAAGGTTGCCCTTCTGCGCGATGCGCTGACGAACTCGGTCAAGCAGCGTGCCGTCCGTCTGGCGCTGGCCGAGGAACTGTCGAGCCAGCGCAAGGAATACAAGCGCCAGCTTCAGGTCCTGGCATCGGCCCAGACCGACGCCGACGACGTGACCACCGGCGCGATTGCACCCGGCGCTGCGCTGGCCTATGCCTCTGCTCCGAGCGCTCGCGAGGCGCTGGCCGAGGCCAATGATCCCTTTGCCGATGTTCTGTCCGGTCAGGATGAGGCCGAAGCGGGTATCCTGCTTCCCGATGACGATATTCCGCTGCCGACATTCCGCCCGGAATTGCCCTCGATTGCCAAGACCACCATCGAGCCACCGGCCATCAAGCAACAGCCGAAGACTGCCTATGCCAAGCCGGACAAGCCGGAGAAGAAGACCCTGTTCTCCTGGTTCGGCGGCGGCAGCAAGGATCTGCCCGGACCGGGCAGCAAGATCGCCATCTATGATATCACCAATCAGGTGGTGATCATGCCCAATGGCGAGAGGCTGGAAGCCCATTCCGGTCGCGGTCCGACCAAGGACACGCCGAAATATGTGCATGTCAGCGGCCGTGGCTCCACACCGCCCAATGTCTATTCGCTGCGCATGCGTGAATCGCTGTTCCACGGCGTGGAAGCCATCCGCATGACACCGGTCGGCGATGCCAAGATGTATGGCCGCAACGGCTTCCTCACCCATTCTTACCTTCGCCGCATCCCCGGCGATTCCGCCGGCTGCATTGCCTTTGCCGATTACAAGAAGTTCCTGAACGCCTTCAAGCGCGGGCAGGTCAGCAAGATCATCGTGGTGCCGAGCATGAAGGAACTTCCCGCCTATATGGCCATGCTCTGACGGAAGGCGGCGCGCTCCTCGCCGATCGTTGAAACGCCCCGTGGCCGAAGCCGGCACGGGGCGTTTTTTATTGGTGTGTTCGGTCCGGTTCGCCTCAGGCGCCGGTCACCCTCCAGATGGCATTGCCGACATCGTCGGCAACCAGCAGCGACCCGTCCGGACCGATGGTAACGCCCACGGGGCGGCCATAGGAATACTTCTCGTCGTCGGAGAGGAAGCCATTGAGGATGATGCGCGGTTCGCCCGATGGCTTGCCGTTTTCGAACGGCACGAAGATCACCCGGTAGCCGGCAAGCGTGGAGCGGTTCCACGAGCCGTGCTGGCCAATGACCATGCCGCCCTGATCGAAGCCGGGAAGCGTGCCGGCCGGCATCCAGCAGAGACCGAGCGATGCGGTATGACCGCCCAGCGCATAATCCGGGCGGATGGCCTTGGCGACCATGGCCGGGTCCTGCGGGACGCGATCGTCGACCGTCTGGCCCCAGTAGCAATAAGGCCAGCCGTAGAAGCCGCCATCGACCACCGATGTCATGTAATCCGGCGGTGTCTCGTCGCCGATACCGTCACGCTCGTTGACCACGGTCCACAACACATCGGTGGAGGGCTCGAAGGCGAGGCCCACAGGGTTGCGCAGGCCCGATGCGAAGATGCGGTTTTCGCCGGTCTGGCGGTCATGCACATGGATGGCAGCGCGGCCTTCCTCGGCCTCCAAGCCGTTGTCGCCGATGTTGGAGAGCGAACCGACGCCGACATAGAGATAGCGGCCGTCCTTGCTGGGCAGGATCGAGCGGGTCCAGTGGCCGGCCGGCTTGTAGTCGGCAAGCTTGCGGCCCTCGCCCTCCAGCTTGGTTGCGCCCGCGACATAGGGAAAGGCCACCAGCGCATCGGTGTTGCCGATATAGAGTGTGTCATCGAGCATCGCCATGCCGAAGGGGTGGTGCAGCTTGTCCCGGTAGACGGTCTGCACCTCGGCGACACCATCGCCATCGGCATCGCGCAGCAGCGTGATGCGATTGGCGCTTTCGCCAAGGGCCGCCGCGCGCCGCATGGTCGCCTGCATGGCGTAGTCGAAGGGCGACTTTGGCTTGTCCGACAGTCCCAGCGCCTCCGATACCAGCACATCGCCATTGGGCAGCACATGCATCCAGCGCGGATGTTTGAGCCCCATGGCCAGCGCATTGACCTTGAGACCGGGGGCGGCGACCGGAAGCCGGCCATTCTCCCAGCCTTTGGCCGTCGGCATTTTCAGGGTCGGCAACGGGCCTTGGGATTTGGCCTCGGGAATGATGGGCGCACCGCCGATGGCCGGCACCTCCGCCGGCTTGTTGAAGCGCCGGATTACGATCATCGCCGCGCCGATCAAGGCGACGAGGCGGGCATATAGCTCGGACATTCAGTTCTCCTCTTGTATTCGTGGCCGGCACCTTATCTGAACACGGTGACGGTTGGAATTCACCGCGCCGGCTTTTCCCGGCTGCTGTGCGCGCCAAAAAACCACGCGTCAAAACCCCGGCCGGGCCGAAACCCTCCGCTTGATGAGAACTCAATCATGCCATCCATGTCGATGGCGGACGGGGCGCCGGAAGCTGCCGTGATTGAGTAGGTTAAAAATGGCACCTTTCGGCGCCCCGTTCGGCGGTTTTTGCAAGAGGCATCTTCGGTGGGCGCTGACATCGGCTCAACCCGATGCCTCGTCCGGCAGATCTGGCGCGTGTCAGACGCCCTGCCGGGTTTTAAAGGACGACGGTGTTGCACCCGCCGCCAAGGCTCCCACGCCTCAAGCCCCTGATGGATGGAGATTGCGTCCCTCTCAACCCACAAGCGCCGGCTCCACCTCGCTGACACGCCTGTCAGTGTATCCGCGGCGGAACACTGTCATTATCGCACAGGTTTGGAGGGTGTGGATAAATTGAGCATGGTTTCGTTGAAAACATTGGGAAATCGGCGTTTTTCTTCCACAGTTTCCGCAGGTTTTCAGGGGCGCGCGCGAAACCGGCATCGCCGGGCGCGGCGCGGCGCTGCGCCAGGCAGAAGGCAGAAGGCAGAAGGCAGAGGCGCTGCCGATTGCCCTTTACTGCGCTTCGGCGACCGCGATGTCTGCCATGGCCAGGGCCGCTTCGCGTGTTTTGGCGGCGGCGATGAAGAGGGCGTTGTGACAGAAGGTGGCGCCTTTGACGCCTGAGGCGGCTTCGAGCGCGCCATTGGTGAGGCCTGCCCAGGCGGCGGGAAGGTCGGCGCGCTGGGCAAAACTGTCTTCCGATTTGCGGATGCCCGTCACGCACCAGTCATTGTCGCGCGGGTGAACGACAAATAGCAGGTGATCGGCACCGGCCTTGACCACGGCTGAGCGGAAGGGCATGCCCATCGGCAGTTCCAGCACGCGGCTGTCGCCGGCACGGGCGATGGCATCCAGAACCATGCCTTCGGCGCGCAGTTTCGATGCCTTGCGGGCAATGCTGGCTTCCACGAAGCTGCGGGCGATCGCAAGGGCTGCATGAAAGGCACGGTCGGTGGCATCGGGGTCGCGCTCGTCGAAGACCGGCTTGAGCGTTTCCAGCAGGGCAGGAAGCGTCAGATCCGACAGGGGACCGGCAACCGACGGGCTGATCGCGCCATTGTCGAGAAGATCGATCGGCAGCACGAAATCGCTGTCGAAACCGGCATGGACGGTGTCGACATGGGCTTCGGGAAGACCGCAAGCGGCAAGGTAGGCATGGCCGTAATGCTTCCAGATGAGGCCGAAGGAACTGTAGGGCTGGCCATCGTCGCGAAGCGGTGCGCCGCGCTGATGGTGATCGAAGATCTGCGCCGCTGCATCATAGGCACCGCCGACATCGTAGATGATACGGTCTTGGCCCGGCGTGATCCACTCCGGCGCGCGGCTGCGCACGATCTGCGCATCGGGATAAAGCCGGGTCAGAATGACGCTGGACAGCAATTCGTCCGCATGAAAGCCACCGGAATGCGTCACGAGATGGGTGGGGTTCATAGCGGGAGAGCCTTGTTGGTTGGAGACGGGATGTCCTGGGTCGCAACCAGATACCCTTTGACGGCGATCACCTCAAGCCTTGATGATCGAGGCGGAGGGGCGATGACGCAGATTAGCTCAGACGAAAGTGAAGGGCTGCAGACCGCAGCATCGGGAGGCGCGGCTTTTACCGCGCGGACGCTTGCCGGCCGGGTTCCAATGGCGAGCGCAGCAATGACGGGGTGGGGGAGACAGGGGCGCGCCTGCAAGCCTTACTTGTAACGTCAGCCGTTTGCACCGTAGCGCATGCCATCGACCAGAAGGCCCACCATGCGCTTGGCCTGGCAAGCGGTATCGGCACCGGCACCCGAGGTCAGTCTGGCGGTGGCCTGGATCAGGTCTGAGCCGCTGACGGAGGGATCGATCTCGCCCGCTGTGATGGCGGCATCCAGCAGCGCATCGAGTGCCGGGCGCAGACGCTGGTCGAAATATTGCGGAAGCGCGGCATAGGCGGGATCGCCGGAGTGGAGGGCATCGGCAAGGCCGCGTTTTGCGGCAAGGAAGTCGACGAAGCGTTGCATCCACAATTTCAGCGCGTCCGCGGGCGCATGGGCCTTGGAAAGCACCGGGGCGGCATCGGCACAGGCATCGATTTCACGCCGCAACGCGGCCTTGATCAGGTCGGAGCGTTGCGGGAAGTGGCGGTAGAGCGTGCCGACGCCGACGCCGGCCTTGCTGGCGATCTCCCGCACCGGCGCATCGACGCCGGAGACGGCAAAGACCTCCATCGCTGCCTGCAAAAGCCCATCCAGATTGCGCTTGGCATCGGCGCGGACCGGACGCGGCGCAAGGCCATTTGCGGACGTTTCAGTCTCTGCATCTTGCATAGGCGCGTCGGGCGCAGATCTCTCGTCAGTGCCGGTCATGACAAGCTCCCTTGATAAATGGAACACTGTTCCGTATATATGGATCACGGTTCCGTTTACGCTTTAACACGGATGGGCAGCGCTGCCTACCGCAATAGACATGGTCGCGCCGACGCATCCAGGCCAGGGGCGAAGGCGACACAATCAAGGACGAAAGAGTCATGAATTCCCTGATCAAGAAGGCGGCTCCATTGCCGCTGCCAAATGCCGTGCCTGTCATTTCCATCGCTCCGGTGACCCTGCCGGCACCGGGGCGCGGTCGCGACCTGGAAATGCGGGTATCTGCGCCCATGTCCGGCGACAGCCTGCCGGTGATCGTGCTCTCCCATGGCATGGGCCCCTCGTTTTATGTCGCCTCCATGGATGGCTACGGGCCGGTCGCCAATTTCTGGGCGGCCCATGGTTTTGTCGTCATTCAGCCAAGCCATATCAGCACCCGCGTCTATGCCACGCCCGCCGACGCACCGGGTGGTCCGCTGTTCTGGCGTTCACGCGTCAAGGATCTGAGCGATATCGCCGATCAGCTCGACGCCATAGAGGCGTCGGTTCCGGGGTTGAAAGGGCGGATGGACAGGACCCGGCTGGCCGTTGTGGGCCATTCCATGGGCGGGCAGACCGCCGGCATGATCCTGGGGGCGCGGCTGACCGATCCCAAGGACCGGACTGCGGTGGACGTCGACCTTCGCGATCGCCGCTACAAGGCCGGCATTCTTCTGGCCGCACCCGGCAATGGTGCGGATCTGAGCGACTTTGCCAAGGAGAACTATTCGGCGCTCAATCCTGATTTTTCGACCATGGACACGCCGGCATTGGTCGTGGTGGGCAACGCCGATAATGGCACGCATCTCAACAGCAGGGGCGCCGACTGGTATGCGGATGCCTACCATCTGAGCAAAGGGCACAAGGCGCTGTTGCGGCTGGAGGGCGGTGGCCATGGGCTGGGCGGCATTGCCGGTTATGACGCCAAGGAGACCGATGATGAAGATCCCGATCGTCTGGCGACCACGCAACGTATGACGCTTGCCTGGCTGCGGACCGCACTCGATGTGGACGACAAGGCCTGGGCCGAGGCCTGCGCGGCGCTTCGCCAGACCGCCGGTCTTGGCACTGTTGACGAAAAGTAAGGCGATGGGGACCGGTCAGCCGGTTCCCTCAGCCCCCGTTCCAGTCAGCCGTCGGCCCCAGCGAACGGCATTCCAGACCTTCTCATGCAGGAAATAGAAGATGAAGCCGGTGGCAGAGGCGCTGAGCGCAAGGGTGAGCGCGGTGATCAGCGAGCCGGTCTGGCCATAGGTCAACGCCGTCATGGTGGCGATGCCGAGGAGTTGCCAGGTGAGGGCCTTGATGATGGTGCGGGCAGTCGTTTCCATGGGGTCCTTTGCGTCTCGTTGCGTTGCATCTGCCCGCTGTCTAACAGCCGCCCCGCACCCACCGATATTATGAACTAATAAATTTAATCGGCACATCCGTTGATTTTTTCTCACATATGCTGATTAAATGAACCATGGATAAAAGAGATCGCGCGGACCTGTTTCGCACCCGACTTGATGAAGCAATGAGGCGGGCGGAGATTTCCCGCAGTGCGCTGGCCCGGCAGGCGGGTGTGGATCGCTCCACGATCGCCCAGCTTCTGGGGGATGACGACGATGCGCGGCTGCCCAATGCGCATCTGGCCGCCGAATGTGCCGCAGCACTGAGGGTCAGCAGCGACTGGCTGCTGGGCCTGACCGACCGACGCGAGACGGCGGCCGACCTTCTGGAGATCTCGCTGCGCATCACGGAGGCCGAACGCACCTTTGCCGATGCGCAGATCGATGCCTGGCACCGTGAAGCCGCCGGCTACAAGATCCGCCATGTGCCGGCCACTCTGCCCGATATCCTCAAGACCGATGCCGTCCTCGAATTCGAATATGCCGCCTTTCGCGACAAGACCCCCCAGCAGGCGATACTGACCACCCGCTATCGCAGCGACTGGCTGAACACGCCGGGATCCGACTACGAGATCTGCGCCTCGCGCGAGCTGGTGGAATCGCTGGCGCGCGGCGAAGGCTACTGGCGCGGATTGCCCGAGGATGCGCGGCGCGAACAGATCGAGCATATGACGAGCGTGTGCCGCGAGCGCTATCCGTCGCTGAGGCTTTATCTCTACGATAGCAAGGTGGTGTTCTCGGCGCCGGTGACGATTTTCGGACCGTTGCTCGCCGCCGTCTATATCGGCCGCTATTACATGGTCTATCGCGAGAGGCGCCAGATCAGCGCGCTGACCGACCATTTCGACCAGCTGGTGCGCGACAGCGAGACCGATGCCCGGGCCGCAGCCGACGTGATTGCGGCAATGATCTGACGGTTTTTCGGACCGCTTATATCGCAGGCGAAGCGGCGGCAACCGGCGTGCGGCTTGGGGGGTAGCCGGTCACGCGCTTGAAGGCGCGGCTGAAGGCGGGAAGGGAGCCGTAACCGAGCTTCAGGGCGACGCTTTCGATCGGCATGGCATCCTGCGACATCCATTCGGCCGCAAGCCGCATGCGCATTTCGGTGAGGTATCGCAGCGGCGTCACGCCGGTGACAGCCAGAAACCGCTCGGCAAAGACCGAACGCGAGGCGCCCATTTCGCGGGCGAGATCGGCCAGCGTCCAGTTGCGACCGGGATCGCGGTGCAGGGCCAGAAGCACACGTCCGAGCCGCGGATCGCGAAGGGCGGCAATCCAGCCGCTGGCATCGCCGCAGCCGCATTCCACCCAGGCCCGGACAATGCAGGCCGCCACCACATCGGCAAGCCTCGACAGGATGCCAGCAGACCCGGCGCGCGCGCATTCAGCCTCGCGTGCCATGGCCTCCAGCATCGGCAGCACTTCCGGATAACGATCCGTCAGCGTGTCCACCCGCATCACTTCGGGCATCATGCCCACCAGCGGATGCATGCTGCCAAGGTCGAAATCCATGCAGGCCGAAAACAGCAGCGTGCGCTCTTGGCGAGGCGTTGCGCGCTCGTCGCAGGCCTTGATCTCGCTCACCATCCGGCAAAGCGGCGATGCATTGAGCGTGGAGAGATCGCGGCACGGTTGCGCGACATCCTCGGAAGAGCTGATGACATGCAGCCCGCCGCGTGGCAGAAGCGCGACATCGCCGCTGCCCAATCGGTGCAATGTGCCGCCGGGCGCGCGCATGGAGATGCCGCCGCGTGCGACGAAGACGAATTTGGCCCGGTTGTCGCCATCGCCGAAGGAATAGCGAAACGGGGCGTCGAGTTCGATGCGCCGGTAGTCGATACCGACCAGACGCATGCCCATCAGCAATTCGCTGACCAGATCGCCGGCGACGGGCATGGCGGTGACCGCAGCGCCGGCCACAGGAAGGGCCGCCGGGGCGGGACGGGAGACGGATGTTTCGGACGTTCGATCAAGCATGGCGGATTTTGTGGCATGGATCGTCCGGAGAGTAAAGCCTAGTGTCACAGCCGATCCTCCTCCCTCCTCCTCCAAAGGACCACCCATGACTTCCGTGACCAACGATATGTCTGAACACCCGGCACAGCCTGCCGGGCAGACACGACCGCAGACACCCGCCTGGGGTGCCGTTGCCTCCATGACCCTCGGCGTCTTCGGCCTTGTGACCGCCGAATTCCTGCCCGCCAGCCTTCTGACGCCAATCGCGACCGATCTCGGCGTGACCGAGGGGGCCGCCGGACAGGCGGTCACCACGACGGCACTGTTCGGCTTCCTGACCAGCCTGCTGATCACGGCGGCGGCGCGACGCATGGACCGCCGCCATCTGATGATGGTCTTTTCGCTCTTCCTGATCATCTCCAACCTGATGGTGGCCTTTGCCGTCGGCCTGCCCATGCTGCTGGTCGGTCGCGTGCTTCTGGGCATTGGCCTTGGCGGCTTCTGGACCATGTCGACCGCCATCACCATGCGGCTGGTTCCACCGGCGCTGGTGCCGAAGGCGCTCGCCATCCTGATGAGCGGCGTGTCGGCGGCAACCGTTCTTGCCGCGCCGGTTGGCAGCTATCTCGGTGAAATGCTCGGCTGGCGAACCGTCTTCATTCTGGCGGCCGGTCTGGGCATGGCGACCATAGCGGTGCAATGGCGTCAGCTGCCCAGCATGAGGCCCGCCGGTGCCACGCGTTTGCGCACCATGATCGATGTGGTGATGCGCCCCGGTATCGGGCTTGGCATGCTGGCCGTGCTTCTGGTATTTGCCGGCCACTTCATGTTCTTCACCTATCTGCGCGCCTATATGGAAGGTGGCAGCGGATTTTCCGTCGAGGCCATTTCGACCATTCTTCTGGGCTTCGGTCTCGCCAATTTCCTCGGCACGTTTCTCGGCGGCCGACTGGTGCAGAAAAGCCTGCGCCTGACGCTGATCGTCGTGCCGCTTCTGATGGGAAGCCTGGCGCTTGCCATGGGCGCGGTCGGTGCCCATCCGCTGTCGGATATTCTGGCCGTGGTGCTGTGGGGCCTGCTGTTTGGTGGCGTACCGGTGGCCTGGTCGAGCTGGCTTGCCCGCACCGTGCCGGATGAAGCCGAAAGCGCCGGTGGCCTGTTCGTCGCCTCCATCCAGCTTGCAATCGCAATGGGTGCCGGTTTCGGCGGGGTCATCTTCGACATGGTCGGCGGCACCGGCACGATTGCAGCCAGCGGTATCGTTCTGCTGATCGCGGCCATCAGCGTCATGCTGGGCGTGCGCATGCGGGCCTCGGCGCCGGTGACGGCTTAACCTTTCCCATCAAAGAGATCGGCCATGGCAGGGATCACTCTGCCATGGCCGACGAGATGTTTCGGTGTCAGCGCTCACCCCTTGGGGCGCAGGGCTGCCGGGACGGGTCCTAGAACTCTTCCCACTCGTCCTGCTTGACCGCGGCATTGCCGTTGAAAGCCGGTGCCGGACGCGATTTGGCAGCGGCCGGTGCCGATCTGGGCGCTGCAGCGGATGCAGCCGGTGCCGGGCGCTGGGCGGCATGACCGCCGGCCTTGGCCGTTCCACCCAGCTGGAAGCGGGAGACGAGCTCGCGCAGCTGCGCCGTTTCCTGGGCAAGGGCAGCACTGGCGGCGGTCGATTCTTCCACCATGGCGGCGTTTTGCTGGGTTGTCTGGTCCATCTGGTTGACGGCCGAGTTGACCTCGGCAAGGCCTGTCGACTGTTCCTTGGACGAGCTGGCAATCGACTGCATATGCTCGTTGACCACCATGATATTCTGCTGAATGGCTTTCAGCGCCTCGCCGGTCTCGCTGACCAGCTGCACGCCGCTCTTCACTTCTTCGGAAGAATTGCGGATCAGTTCCTTGATCTCCTTGGCGGCCTGGGCCGAGCGCTGGGCGAGTTCCCGCACTTCCTGGGCAACGACTGCGAAACCCTTGCCGGCTTCACCGGCACGCGCCGCTTCCACGCCGGCATTGAGCGCCAGGAGGTTGGTCTGGAAGGCGATTTCGTCGATCACACCGATAATGTTGGAGATCTGTCCCGACGATGCCTCGATGCGCGACATGGCGCCCATGGCGTCGGTGACGATCTGGCCGGAATGGGTGGCGCTGGCATCGGCGGTGGCCGAGGCAGCGCGGGCTTCTTCCGCACGGCTTGAGGCATTCTTGACGTTGACGGTGATCTGGTCGAGGGCGGCTGCCGTTTCTTCCAGCGATGCGGCCTGTTGTTCCGTCCGCTTGGAGAGATCCTCGGCACCGCGGCTGATTTCGCGCGAGCCGCCATCGATCTGGTCGGTCGAATAGGCAACGGCCGACAATGTGTTGTTGAGCTGGCTGACCGCCTCGTTGAGGTTGGTGCGCAGGGTCTCGAAATCGGGTGCGAAAGCCTTGTCGATGGTGAAGGAAATGTCGCCCTTGGCCATCTTCATCAGCGCGTCGCCAATGGTGTCGACGGCATGCACGCGCTCGGTCACATCGGTCGCAAACTTCACCACCTTTTCGACCTGCCCCTTGTCGTTCATGATCGGGTTGTAGGAGGCGTTGATGACGATCTTCTTGTTGGCCTTGCCGTAGCGCACGAATTCGGCGGCCTGGAACTTTCCGGCGCGCAGCTGGCGCCAGAATTCCTGATAGTCCGGCGATCCGGCATAGGCCTTGTCGACCAGCATGCTGTGGTGCTTGCCCTTGATCTCGTCCAACCGGTAGCCGAGAGAATCGCAGAAATTCTGGTTGGCATCGAGAATTTCGCCATCCGGCGTGAAGGAAATGATGCCCTGCACGCGACTGATGGCTTCCATCTGGTTCTGATAGTCGAGGTTTTGCATGCGTGTCCGTGCATCCGTCCATTCGACGACGAAGCCGGTGACCTTGTTGCCATCCTTGAGCGGAGTGACGATCAGGTCGAACATGCGGGTGCCGACCGAGATGGTGGCTTTATGGGTCGTCTGCAGCTTGGCCAGCATGTTGCGTTGGTGCGACGGGTTCTTGTGAAAGATGTCGATATTGCTGCCGACCAGCTTGGCATGCTCGAAGCGCGGCAGGGCCTTCTTCAGGTCCGATTCCGCTTCCTTCAGGAGATCGCTCACCGCATCATTCATATAGGTGATATTGAGCTGGGGATCCGCGATCATGATATTGGCGCAGATTGTATCCAACGCCTCAAGGCGTTCTTTTGCGTAGTTTTTCGAAAGTCCGAACATGCCTTGATACCTTACAGGAGAGAGTGCAACCATCGCCGGGCTTCCTGGCGTTGTCGCAAGCCGGGCGGGCCTGCGACGGTCGTTCGAAAACACCCGATATGATTCGATTCTATTCATTCACCATTGCTAAAGTGTAAATGGCTTATGCAATCGCGTACCGCGCGAAAACACGATCAAGGAGCGATGGAAAGGCCGCTCAGCTCTTTCAGCTACTCAGCCGGCTGTCCGAAAACGAAAATCGCCGTACCGAGCAGGGCCAGCGCCAGAAAGGTTACCGCACGCACGCGATGGCTGCGTCGTTGCGCCGCCGCCGCGGCAATGGCCGATTGTATCGCGTAATAGAGTGCAAAGGCGCGTGAGGCGTAGCTGACAATCTCGAACACGTTGAACACCCAGGTCAGCAGGATACCGATGGTGACCAGGGCCAGATAGGCGAAGCGCTGCGGAATGCGCCCGCCGCTTTCCTCCTCCATCAGTCCGCCGGCGCCACTGGTATCGGCAACCGCCGCACTGAACTGGGCGCTGAGGGCGGCGAGCACCAGCAGCCCCGGAAGGACCGGGGCCACCACGGCCATCATGTCGATGATGGCCGTTTCGTCGAGCTTGAATTGGCCCGCGCGAAACACATAGGAGAGCAGAACGATATAGATCATGTAGATGGCGGCCGACAGCCACTGGGACAGCCGCATGGCGCGGATGCGAATCCGAGGTTCATAGGTGGAACCGAGATAGCGCGCGGTCTCGAAACCCTGAACCGTGACAATCAGGCCGAAGGCGAGCGCAATCCCGTTCCAGCCGGTCTTGCCGGGCGGGTTGATTTGCAGCGCGCCCGCGGTCGTGCGGTCGTAGAAATACCAGGCAAGACCGGCCAGCAGCGCGGCAATGACCGCAAGCTTGATGCCGACGGAGACCTGTTCCATCCGCTCCAGCGCCTTGAAGCCCCAGAGCCAGCCGACGCACAGAATGAGAAGCAGCATCGCCGTTGTCAGCAGCCGGGCGTTGTCCGGCCCGTCGAAGGGTGTCAGGCTGACGCCAAAGGCACCGAACAGGTTGAGGTAATAACTGACCGAGATCACATAGGCGAAGGACAGCACCCAGGAGGCGATACGCTCCAGACGGGTTTCCAGCGCCGTGCGGCTCTCATCGGTCTCGATGGCCGCGATATTGTAGCGAATGGCCCAGCCGAATAGATAGGCCGTGGCGCACAGCGCTGCCATCACCAGCGGCGCGTAATAGCCATAGGCATCGTTGAGGATTGGCCCCAACACGAGAAAACCGCTGCCGATGATGGAGGCAAGCGGCGTGATCGTCGCCTGCCACAGCTTTGCCCCGGAAAGCCGGGGCCACAGCAATAACGCACCCGCAACCAGGGCGATGAGGATCAGCGCCCCGTTGAGCAGCATGGATCAGTAAAGAACGCTGGCGCCGAGATCGGCGGGGCCGGCCACCTGGCGGAAGGGTTCGAACAGTTCGCGGCCCATGCCGAAGGTGTTGTGGGTGAGATCCGGTGTGGCCGGGCTGCGGGCTGCAAATTCGGCGGCATCGAGCAGAAGTTCGATTGTGCCGGCATGGGCATCGAGCGTGATCATGTCGCCTTCCTGAATACGGGCAATCGGGCCGCCATCGACGGCTTCCGGTGTCAGGTGGATTGCAGCCGGCACCTTGCCGGAGGCACCCGACATGCGGCCATCGGTCAGAAGTGCGACCTTGTGGCCCCGATCCTGGAGAATGCCGAGCGGCGTGGTCAGGCGGTGCAGTTCCGGCATGCCATTGGCCTTGGGACCCTGGAAGCGAACGACGGCGATGAAGTCGCGGTCGAGCTTGCCGGCCTTGAAGGCGGCCTGCAATTCCTCCTGATCGTGGAAGATCATGGCCGGTGCGGTGATCACATGGCGCTCCGGCTTGACCGCCGAGATCTTGATCACGGCGCGGCCGACATTGCCGGTCAGCATTTTTAACCCGCCGGTTGGCTGGAACGGTGCTTCTGCACGGGCCAGGACCTTTGGATCGGCACTGTCTTCGGCGGCAGCCTCACGCACGACATTGCCATCGGCGCCAAGGCGCGGCTCGATGGCATAGGCTTCCAGTCCCTGACCGAAGACGGTGCGCACATCGTCATGCAGATAGCCTGCCTTCAACAGCTGCTTGATCAGATAGCCCATGCCGCCGGCGGCGTGGAAATGGTTCACATCGGCAAGGCCGTTGGGATAGACGCGGGCCAGCAGCGGCACGGTATCCGACAGATCGGAAATATCCTGCCAGGTGAGCTGGATGCCGGCAGCGCGCGCCATGGCGACCAGATGCAGGGTGTGATTGGTCGAGCCGCCGGTGGCATGCAGACCGACCACGCCGTTGACGATCGAACGCTCGTCGATCATTTCGCCAACGGGGGTGAACTCGTTGCCAAGGGCGGTGATGGCAAGCGCCCGTTTGGTCGCTTCCTTGGTCAGCGCATCGCGAAGCGGGGTGCCGGGATTGATGAAGGAAGCGCCCGGCATATGCAGGCCCATGATTTCCATCAGCATCTGGTTGGAATTGGCGGTGCCATAGAAGGTGCAGGTGCCCGGGCCGTGATAGGACTTGGATTCGGCTTCCAGCAATTCCTCACGCCCGACCTTGCCCTCGGCAAAGAGCTGGCGAATGCGGGTCTTTTCGTCATTGGGCAGGCCCGAGGTCATCGGGCCGGCCGGGATGAACACCGTCGGCAGGTGACCGAAAGTGAGGGCGGCGATGGTAAGCCCCGGTACGATCTTGTCGCAAACGCCCAGGAAGACGGCTGCGTCGAACATGTTGTGGCTGAGGCCGACGGCGGCTGCCATGGCAATGACATCGCGTGAAAACAGCGACAGTTCCATGCCCGGCTGGCCCTGGGTCACGCCATCGCACATGGCCGGAACGCCGCCTGCGACCTGCGCCACGCCGCCGGCTTCATGGGCTGCGGCACGGATCAGGGCTGGAAAGGTCTCGAACGGCTGGTGGGCCGACAGCATGTCGTTATAGGAGGTGATGATGCCGAGATTGGGGACGGTGTCGCCGGACAGCGCCGTCTTCTCGGCGGGGGAACAGACGGCAAAGCCGTGCGCGAGGTTGCCGCAAGAGAGCGTGGAGCGATGCACGCCCTTGGTGATCTGCGCCCGCACCCGGTCGAGATAGGTCTCGCGGCTGGGTTTCGAGCGTTCGACGATGCGCTTTGTGATGGCTTCGATCTGGGCATTGGCGGTCATGACAAATCCTCCTGTCGGGGCGCAGGCGCCTGGGAAGGGCGCCACTATGCGCGCGAACTGCCGCTTAGGCGTAAACTGTTGGAGCGCCTCAGGGCGCCCAGTAGATATCGACGGGCGTTGCTGCCCGGTTGAGCACGGCGCGGATCGGCATCTCTGCCTCGTCGCTACCGGACATGGCCGCATCCAGTACGGTCTTCTTTTCCTCGCCCTCGATATGAAGCACGAGAAGCCGTGCATCATGGAGGGCGGAGAAGGAAAATGTCAGGCGCGGCTCACCCGCACCTGCGGCTTCCATGGTCATCACCTGCCGGGGGGCCGACAGGTCGAGCGCTTCGGCAAGCTGGTCGCCGCCGGGAAAGAAGGAGGCGGTGTGGCCATCGGTGCCCATGCCGAGAATGACGACATCGAAGGGATGACCAAGCTCTTCCGCCTGCGCGGTACCGAGCTTGGCAGCCTCATCGGCGTGAATACCGTCCTTGTAGAGCGGCAGAACCTGTGCCTCGGCTGCCTTGTCCTGCAACAGATGTTCGGCCAGCAGAAGGTGGTTGGAGCGCGGGTTGTTGGCCGGCACATAGCGCTCGTCCACCAGGGTGATCGTGACCTTTTCCCAGTCGAGCGGCCGGGTGGACAGCGCCTCGAAGAACGCCTTCGGTGTCGATCCGCCCGAGACGGCAAGGGTGGCCGCGCCGCGGGCGTCGAGCGCGTCGGTCAGCGCTTTGGCGACAGTATCGGCCAATTGCTCTGCCAGTTCCGCGCGGGTGTCGATACTGTGAAGGCGAAAGGTCATCGGCTGCTCCTCAGTCCACTTCGTGCCAGGTGCGTCCGTCACGCTCGATGAGAGCGATGGCCTGGCTCGGACCCCAGGTGCCGGACGTATAGCCCTGCGCCTTCTGTCCGGTCTCTTCCCAGCCCTGCAGGATAGGATCGACCCATTTCCACGCCGCCTCGACCTCGTCGCGGCGCATGAACAGGGTCTGGTTGTTGCGGATCACGTCGAGCAGCAGACGCTCATAGGCATCCGGATTGCGCACGTTGAAGGCCTGGGCAAAGCTCATGTCGAGCGACACATGGCGCAGGCGCATGCCGCCCGGACCCGGGTCCTTGATCATCAGCCACTGGCGCACGCCCTCGTCGGGCTGCAGGCGGATGACCAGCTGGTTGGCCACCACGCGACCGGCGGCATCGCCGAAGATCGAATGCGGGATCGGCTTGAAGGTGATGACGATTTCCGACATGCGTTGTGCCAGGCGTTTGCCGGTGCGCAGGTAGAAGGGCACATCGGCCCAGCGCCAGTTGCCGATCTCGGCCTTGATGGCAACGAAGGTCTCGGTATCGGATGCTTCGCCCAGTTCTTCCAGATAGCCATCGACCGGGCCGCCGGAAGAGGCACCGGCGCGGTACTGGCCGCGAACCGTATATTTTTCCACATCGCCGTCGACGATGGGCTTGAGCGCGCGCAGGACCTTGAGCTTCTCGTCGCGAACCGCTTCGGCATCCATCGATGCCGGTGGCTCCATGGCCACAAGGCACAGAAGCTGCAGGATGTGGTTCTGCACCATGTCGCGCAGCGCGCCGGCCTTGTCGTAATAACCGACGCGGCCTTCCAGCCCGACCGATTCCGCAACCGTGATCTGCACGTGGTCGATATGGGCCGAATTCCACAGCGGCTCGTAAAGCGCGTTGGCAAAGCGCAGCGCCATCAGGTTCTGCACGGTCTCCTTGCCGAGATAGTGGTCGATGCGGAAGATCTGCTCTTCCTTGAAGGCTTTGCCGATATTGTCGTTGAGCGCCCGGGCAGAGGCCAGATCGCGACCGATCGGCTTTTCCACCACGATCCGGGTCGAATGGGTGATCAGCTTGTGCGCTTTGATCTTGTCGGCGATATCGCCGAAGATGCCGGGCGCGACCGCCAGATAGAAGGCGCGCACCACGTCCTTGCCGCTGTCGAGCAGCTTCTTCAGCTCGTCCCAGCCCTGATCGGACTTGGCATCGACCGAGACGTAATGAATGCGGGCGCAGAACTTGGCGACTTCGTCCTTGTCGAACTCGCCTTCCTTGAGGTGCTCCTTCAGCGCCTTTTCGGTGTATTTGCGATAGTCGGCATCCGACATCTGGGTGCGCGAGGCGCCGATGATACGGGTCGGCTCGGTCAGCTGACCTTCGACCTGGCGATGATAGAGTGCCGGCAGAAGCTTGCGCTCGGCAAGGTCACCGGTTGCGCCGAAAACGACGTAGTCAAACGGTTCAACAGGAATGATCTGGCTTGTCATTTTCGACGTTCCTTAGTCCGCATCATGTTGGCGTTCTTGTAATCTAATCGATTTAAAAAAGCCAGAACATGTTCAGTGAAATTCATGTGACGTTTTTGCGCCGCCCTTGGACGGCTGTGAGAGGCGAGGCGGCTGGAGGATGATCCAGCCACTGTCTGGTGGCACGATGCCGGTGACGAACCAGACCAATGTAAGGCCGATGGTCCGCCAGCGAAAGCGCCACCAGGGTCGTTTTGGCTCCGGCCCGGCTTGTTCCTTAACATTGCGTAGCAATGCGATGGCGTCCTCAGCCTCACTGGCGGGCACCGACAGTATGATGCCGCCGAGTGCATTCATCCATTGCCAATTGACCGTGGCGTGATGATGGCCTTGATCAAACACAGTCATGCCGGCTGCCATCAGCCTCGATCTGACCACGGCCCATTCGCCGGCGCCATAGGTCTTTGCGACGGGTACGAGGGGAGAATGCTGGCTTTCCCGCCTTTCGCTCCGGTTTGCACCCGTCACGCCGTTCACCTCTTAGAATTTGTCCCGCAAGGCGTAATAAGTCAGCGCGAGGAACAGCAGCGGGCTGCGCAGCCTGGAGCCGCCGGGGAAGGCACCGATGTTCAGATCCCTGATCAGATCGAGTTCCCTCGATCGCCCCAAGATGCCCTCGGCCCAGAGCTTTCCGCAATAGTTGGAGAGCATGACGCCATGACCGGAGAAGCCGCCAACCGAGGTGACGCCCGGCATGACCTCGCGGGCAAACGGCTTGCGCGACATGGTGATGCCGACCGAGCCGCCCCAGGCATGGGTGATGCCGATATCATGCAGTTCCGGGTAGATCTCGGCGATCTGCCGGCGGATATGTTCGGAAATATCGCGCGGGGTATCGGAGGTATAGGCCTCGCGTCCGCCAAACAGCAGCCGTCCGTCATTGGTCTTGCGCCAGTAGCGCACGACGAATCGGGAATCGGCAATGGCATCGGAGCCCGGAATGACCGACGGAAACTTGTCGAGCGGAACGGTGGCACCGATAAAGGAGCGGATCGGCATCACATGCGCCGCCGTGACCGGTTCCAGACCCTTGATATAGGCATTGGTGGCCAGCAGCACCTTGTCGGCGGTGATCGTGCCACGCGCCGTCTCGATCATGGTCTTGCCGCCGCTCTGGCGGATGCCGGTCGCACGCGTCATTTCAAACAGGTCCGCACCGGCAGCCTTGGCCGCCTTTGCAAGGCCGATCACCAGCTTGAGCGGATGGATATGCCCGGTGCCGGTATCGCGGGTGCCGCAATAGAAGCGCTTGGAGCCGACCCGTTCGGCGGTTTCCGCGATGTCCATATAGGAAATGTCGGTATAGCCGAAGCGGTGGAAGGCTTCGACCGACTTCTGGTAATCGCGCTCGTGGCCGGACTTGTGCGCGACATTGAGCTGGCCCGGCATGAAATCCATGTCGATGGCCTGGTCTGCGGCAAAGCCGAGGATGTATTTCTTGGCATTTTCGGCAAGGTCGAACAGCGCCTTGGCGCGCTCGAAGCCGTATTCGTCTTCCAGTTCATCCGGCTCGGCGCGCTGGCCGGTGCCGAACTGGCCGCCATTGCGACCGGACGCACCATCGCCGAAGCGACCGTCTTCGATCAGCGTGACCGACACGCCGGCCCTGGCCAGCGTATAGGCTGCCTGAAGGCCGGTGAAGCCGCCGCCGACAATGGCGATGTCGGTCTGTCTGGAGCCGTCGAGCACCGGATATTCCGGACGCTCGCCAGCACTGTCTTGGTACCAGGAAATCCCTGGGGCGATCGGGCTTTGCCAAAGCATGGGGGGCACTCCTTGTATGCGACTGTCAGACATTCAGGAGCAGGAATTCCCGCTCCCACGGGCTGATCACCTGCATGAATGTCTCGAATTCCCCCCGCTTGATGCCGGCGTAAAGACCGACGAATTCCTTGGAAAACACCTTTTCGAAATCGGGCTGCTCCTCCAGCAGTGCGACCGCCTCCAGAAGTCCGCGAGGAAGATCGATCGACCCTTCATTGGCCGAGATTTCCGTCGCTTCCGTGGGCTTGATGGAATTCATGATGCCGAGCATGCCGCAACCGAGCGACGCCGCAAGCGCCAGATAGGGATTGGCATCGGAGCTCGGCAGGCGGTTTTCCACGCGCCTTGCCGCCGCATCCGACTGCGGAACGCGGAAGGCCGTGGTGCGGTTGTCATAGCCCCAGGCATTGTTGACGGGGGCTGCCATATCGGGTGCCAGACGGCGATAGGAATTCACGTAAGGGGCCATCATCACCAGCGCACTGGGCACGTATTTCTGCATGCCGCCGATGAAGTGGAAGAATTCCTCCGACGGCGAGCCGTCGGCATTGGAAAAGACATTCTTGCCCGTGTCGATTTCCACCACCGACTGGTGGATATGCATGGCGGAACCGGCCTGTCCCTGCATCGGCTTTGCCATGAAGGTGGCATAGATGCCGTGCTTGAGGGCTGCCTCGCGGATGGTGCGCTTGAACAGGAAGACCTGGTCGGCCAGCGCCACCGGATCGCCGTGACGAAGGTTGATCTCGAGCTGGGCGGGACCCTCCTCGTGGATCAGCGTATCGATCTCGAGGCCCTGCTTTTCGGAGAAGTGATAGATATCGTCGATCAGTTCGTCGAATTCGTTGATGCCGGCAATCGAATAGCTTTGACCGCCCAGGATCGAGCGGCCGGAACGGCCTTTGGGCGGCCGAAGCGGATAATCCGGGTCGTCGTTCATGGCCACCAGATAGAATTCGATTTCCGGGGCCACCACCGGCTTCCAGCCGCGCTCTTCATAAAGCTTGACCACATTGCGCAGCACATTGCGCGGCGTATAGGCGACTTGCTCACCCTCGGTGTTGATAACGTCGCAGATCACCTGCGCTGTGGGATCGCTTTCCCACGGCACCACCGAAAGCGTGGACAGATCGGGCACAAGCTTCAGATCGCCATCGCGCGGCTCATAGCGGAACGAGGCCGTCTCATCCGGATAATCGCCGGAAATGGTGTGGCGATAAAGCGCCGACGGCAGAGCCAGCGATGTGTTGCTGGTGAACTTGGACGACGGCATCATCTTGCCGCGGGCCACGCCCGCAAGATCCGGCGTGATGCATTCGATATCCTCGATGCCGCGGGCGCGAAGCCAGTAGGCAGCCTCCTTCCAGCTTTTGACTCCTCGGGACGATCGCAGGTCTGGAGGCACAGAAGCCTTTTTGGAAGCGGCGCCCTGGGGTCTCAGCATATTTTTCTTCGGAGGCATGTCTCACCAGTCTGTTGTTGATGGCGCCATCATAGCCAGACTTTCCCGCTTGGCGAGGGGGGGATGATTGACTTTATGCCGCTGATCGCAAAAGACAGGGCCGAATTTTACCGGGAGAAGCACGTGGCGCGCGAATACGATGTCCTGATACTCGGCGCAGGCGCCGCCGGCATGATGTGTGCCATCGCCGCTGCCAAAAGGGGTCGCACGGTGCTGGTCATCGACCACGCCAAGGCCCCCGGAGAGAAGATCCGGATATCGGGCGGCGGGCGCTGCAACTTCACCAATATCCATGCCGGACCAAAGAACTATCTCTCGGAAAACCCGCATTTCGCCAAATCGGCGCTTGCCCGCTACACCCCTGCCGATTTTGTCGCCATGGTCGATGCCCATGGAATTGCCTGGCATGAAAAGACGCTGGGCCAGCTGTTTTGCGATGACAGTGCGCGCCAGATCATCGACATGCTGGTGCGGGAGATGCGCGACGGCGGTGCCGAATTGAAACTGTCCTGTTCGATCGAGACGGTTGAGAAATCCCCTGACGGCTACAAGGTCGCCACCAGCGACGGCGTCTTTCACGGCAAAAGCGTGGTTCTGGCCACTGGCGGCAAGTCGATCCCGAAAATGGGGGCGACCGGTTTTGCCTACAGGATCGCCGAGCAGTTCGGGCTGAAGACGACGGAGACGCGTCCGGCATTGGTGCCGCTGACGCTGGAGCCGGGTTTTCTGGCGGAACTGTCGCCGCTGGCCGGCCTTGCGGTGGATGCAAAGGTGCGCCACGCAAAGACCAGTTTCCGCGAGGCGCTTCTGATTACCCATCGCGGCCTGAGCGGCCCGGCCATCCTGCAGATTTCCAGCTATTGGCGCGAGGGCGACGAAATCGAGATTGCCCTTGAGCCGGAGACGGATTTTGCCGAATTGCTGAAGGCGGCCAAGCGCGAAAACGGTCGCCAGTCGGTGCAGACGGTGCTGGCCCACCGCCTGCCCAAGCGGCTGGCGCAATACTTCGCCGAGCGCAATCAACTGTCTTTGCCGCTTGCCGATATGGCCGATCGCAAGTTGGACGCCTGCGGCGAAAGCCTGAAACGCTGGACGATCAAGCCTGCAGGGTCTGAAGGCTACCGCACGGCCGAAGTGACCATCGGCGGCGTCGATACCAAGGGTCTCGACCAGAAGACCATGGAAGCAAGGGGCGTGCCGGGGCTCTATTTCATTGGCGAATGCGTGGATGTGACCGGCTGGCTGGGCGGCTATAACTTTCAATGGGCCTGGGCATCGGGCCGTGCCGCCGGAGAAGTTGCATAGACGTTCGAATGCGTCCTCTGATATTCAGCGCTTATTAATGGATCTCCGCCAATCTGGTTGAATGCCAAAGCCGCGATCGCATCGACGCTCTGGCCTGCGCCATTTGTCATTCAAGGAGTCCAGCATGCCAAAGTCCAGCCGTCGTGCCCGCGCAATCGCCATTGCCAAGACCGAAGATGCGGCAGCCCAGCGCATGACGTTTCTGACCGGTGCGGCGCTCTTTGCCCTGGCGGCCATTGCTGCTGTCGTGCTGGCAATCGTTTCCTGATCATAATGGCCGACCTGCCTTGCCGTTTCCCGCACGATCGGGACGGCAGATGGGTAGCATGCGTATCGTAAAGTAGCGATAGCTTAAATAAAAATTTAATTCATCAGCGTCACATTGGAGATACCGAAAGGTCTGCGCGCGTAAAAGCAGAGCCGAATTTTTTTTGAGGGCATGGGTGGCGCAGATCCGGAAGGGAGACCGGGCGCCGCATGGCATGCTGAGGGGGTAGTTTTAGATGTTTGTAGACAAGTTCCTGTCTCGCTTTTCCATTTCGACCAAGGTTCTGGCCTTCGTCTTTCCATTCGTTCTGTCCATTTCCGCCGTCGGCCTGATGGGACTCTACGCGTCCGGCCTGTTGCAGCACCGCATGGAAATCTCCAACGGCATGATGGGTGCGTTGAGCGGTTTCCGCGATGTCAGCACCGCCATGGACAAATTTCTGGTCGAGCCGTCAGAGGAGACCCGCAGCGCGGTCAGCGATGCGCTCACGGTGCAGCAATCGGCGCTTCAGACCAGCCTTGCCGGGCTCGATGACACGGCGGTCGGCCGCGAGGATCTCGAAAAGGCGATCCGCGCGACGGAAGGGATCGATGGTCGCATTGGCGGGCTTTGGGATCTCTATCAGCGTGAATCCGAACTGGATGCCTCGATCGCCGGCGGTTTGAGCGCCCTGGTCTCGGCACAGATGGAACTCTCCGATGAGGCGACACGCCTTCAGCGCGCCGTGCGCAACGAGGAAAATGAAGCCAAGGCAGCGTTGCGCCAGGCAGCACGCCTGACCGATGGCGGCCAGTTCGTCACCTCGCTGGTCAACCAGACCATGGCTGCCGGTTCGCCCGAGCGCCAGTTTCCCTTTCTGACGGCAAAGCTTGGCGACCTGGTGAAGACGCAGCGCAAGGTGCTCTCCGCATTGACCGGCAATCAGGGCATTATCGGCAAGAATTTCGCCGAATCGATCGCCGATCTGCGCGAACGCGTGCAATCGGGCGATATGGGTCCCGACAATGCCGATGCCGTCAAGGCGATCCTGCGCAAGTTCCGCCAATATGCAGAGGCCTTCGATGAGGCATCCGCCTCCAAGACGTCGGAAGCCATCAACCAGTTTGCCGATGTGGACGCCAAGGTCGTGGTGGCCGAAGAGGTTCTGGCCGGTAGCCGCAAGCTGATTACCGGCGTCTACGACCTGCGTATCGTTGCCGAAGCCTTCCGTATCACCAAGGATCAGGAGGGAATGGAGCGGATCGACCGTCAGGTGAAACTGATTGCCGATAATCTCGAAACACTCGGTGCCAGCATCGAGGACAAGGCCTTCTTCGATAAACTGTCTGCGCATATCACGCCGGCGCTTGCTGCGCTGAAGGACAGCAGTATTGCCCTGGTGGATGTCAGCGCCGAACGCAAAACGGAATATGCCGAGGCCAATCAGGCCATCGTCACGGCCTGGAGCAATCTCACCACCTTCTCCGACATGCAGAAACAGGCAGCCGTGGAAGAGCGCGTTCGCGCCAATGGCGTCTCGATCTCCACGACCGTGATCGGTATCCTGCTGGCGGTTCTGGGCGGAATTGCCCTGGTCCTGACCCTGCAGCGGCCGATTGCCGCCATTACCGGCACCATGCGCCGCATTGCCGATGGCGATCTTGAAACGACGATTGCCGGAGAGGCCCGTGGCGACGAGATCGGTGCCATGGCCCGTGCGCTCGGCATCTTCAAGAACAATGCCCGGGCCAAGATCGAGGTCGAGGCGCAAAGCGAGCAGCAGCGCGAAAGTGCCGAAGCCGAGCGCCGCCGTAACGATGAGGAAAAGCAGGCGCTGGACGCCGAGATCGATCATGCGGTGACGAAGCTTGCCGCAGCGCTGGAACGGTTGGCCGCGGGCGATATTTCCTTCCAGATCGAAGGCAAGTTCAACGGACGGCTGGAACGCCTGCGGGTGGATTTCAACCTGTCGCTGCAGCGCTTGCGCGACACCATGGGCAAGATCACCCATAATGTCGGTCTCATCCAGAACAATGGTCGCCAGATGGCAGGCTCCACCGGCGAGCTTTCCAAGCGGACCGAGCAGCAGGCCGCCTCGCTGGAACAGACGGCCGCAGCCGTCGACGAAATCACCGCAACCGTGCGGGGGGCCGCAGAACGCGCCAAGGAAGCCGACAGCATTGTCGGTGACACCAAGCGCAATGCGGATGAATCCGCCGTCGTGGTCGGCAATGCCATTTCGGCAATGGGGCGCATCGAGGAGGCCTCACGCAAGATCGAGCAGATCATCGACGTGATCGAGGATATTGCCTTCCAGACCAATCTGCTGGCGCTCAACGCCGGCATCGAGGCGGCACGCGCCGGCGACGCCGGCAAGGGCTTTGCCGTTGTCGCCCAGGAGGTGCGTGAACTCGCCCAGCGCTCCGGCGGGGCCGCGCAGGAAATCAAGGGCCTGATCAACAGCTCGTCCGAAGAAGTGGCAACGGGCTCGACCCATGTGAAGGAAGCGGGCGACGTGCTGCAGCGCATCAGCGAGCAGATCGCCACCATCAGCCAGCATGTCAATATGATCGCCACCGCCAGCCAGGAACAGTCTGCCGCGTTGCAGGAGATCAACACCTCCGTCAACTACATGGATCAGATGACCCAGCAGAATGCGGCCATGGTGGAAGAGGCGACGGCCGCAAGCCATGATCTGGCCAATGAGACGGACGATCTGATGGTTCTGGTCCGGCAGTTCCGCATCGAGGCGGAAGGCGTGGCGCCCCGCCATCCATCGACTGCCGCCGCCTGATCCGGGCGCGATCTCACGATGAAGTGTTTGTCGGGCTGGCCTTCGGGCCGGCCCTGCTGTCTTTTTAAGGCGGTGCGGCAGTTTGCCGTTTATGACAGGTATGTTACACGGACGCGCAATTAAGGACCGCTGTGATCGCCGTGCGACCCGCGTTCCGTTGGCAGATGAAGCCCCAAGGCGCAGGCACCCGTGATGAAGACGTTACAATTTTCCGACAAGATCGATCTCGCCGAATGGCAGCTTATTGCCGGTGGTGCCTCGCGTGACGTTTATGTTCACGACGACTATCCTGAAATCGTGCTCAAGGTCATTCGCGAAAACAGGCGCGGTCCCAACGGCGAAAAGCGACTGCGCTCCAGGCGCAAGTTCTACCGCCATATCCGCCGCTTTGGTGCCTATCTGAGCTTCAGCCGTGAATTCGACGAATTCCTGGAACAGGCGCGCCGGTTTTCCGGCGACGAAGATGTCGCGCTGCCGATTGCCCGTATCTACGGCTTCATACACACCACCAGGGGGCTGGGCATGCTGGTGGAACGGTTGCGTGGACCATCGGGTGAAACAGCCCCGACCATTCGCGATGTGCTGCGCAAACATGGGCCGCAGCCGTGGGTCTTCGAGCTTGTGGATGAATGTTTCGAGGTGATGCGCAAACATCATATCGTCATGGCCGATTGTAGCCCCGACAACTTTGTCCTGACCGGCGACGGCAAGGGCGGCCAGCGCATTGTCTGCATCGACGGCACCGGCGACAAGAGCGCCATCCACATCTATGCCGTGAGCGGCACGCTGAACGCGCTGAAACTGAAGCGTTATCGTAAGCGTCTGCAAGACACCATCGATGCCTTTGTTGTATCCGAAGGCCTGTCGGTGAATGGTGAGGAACTGGCGGCTCAGGCTCAGGATCCATCGCGAGACGCGTCTCGCCAGACGGTCTGATCAGTCAGGCGGTTTGATCAGTGAGGCGATGGCGTTTGACATTGCGCCGCAGTGTCGCCATCCGGTCGGGCCGGCATTGCTGCCTCTCGACAAAGAAAGCCGGCCAGAAGGCCGGCTGAGGTGGTGCAGGACAGTGATGAAGCCTGATTAAGCCATCTTATTGTGGCGTCAATTCGACCACGGTGTCGGATATGTGATGGGCCTGCGTGACAACGACGGGGATCAACAGGTCGCCCCAGTTGCCGTCGCCGCCATGGTGGCGGGCGGAGCGGATGAGTTCGACCGAGACGCCGCCATCGACGGCCTTCATGACGGAATGGTTGAGGCGATGCAGGTCATTGGCGATCATGCGGATCAATGCCTGCTGGTCGCCGTTCATGGCCGATGACTGTTCTTCGGCGCGTTCCTTGACTCGGGTTCTGGGTGTCATGGGTATTTCTCCTCTCATTGCTCGGGGTTGTTGAATTCTGGTTCGATTGGTTGGTGCAGTCGGGACAAGTCCCCCTCTTACTCCGCCGCCGGGCGGAACTGTTCGGTCTCGGTCGACCCCCGCATCGCCGTGGTGGAGGATGTGCCGCCGGAGATGGCGAGCGAGACCGCGTCGAAATAGCCGGTGCCGACTTCGCGCTGGTGCTTGGTCGCCGTGTAGCCGTTGATCTCCGCAGCGAACTCGGCTTCCTGCAGCTCCGAATAGGCGGCCATCTGCCGGTCCTTGTAGCCGCGGGCCAGTTCGAACATGCCGTAGTTCAGCTGGTGGAAGCCGGCGAGCGTGATGAACTGGAACTTGTAACCCATGGCGCCCAGTTCGCGCTGGAACCTGGCAATGGTCGCGTCGTCCAGGTTCTTTTTCCAGTTGAACGACGGCGAGCAGTTATAGGCCAGCTTCTTGCCCGGATGCACCTTGTGCACGGCCTCGGCAAACCGGCGCGCCTGTTCCAGGTCCGGCTTGCCGGTTTCCATCCAGATCAGATCGCAATAAGGCGCATAGGCAATGGCGCGGGCAATGCACGGATCGATACCGTTCTTGACGTGGTAGAAGCCTTCCGGCGTGCGGCCGGCATCGTAGTCGACAAAGGGCTGGTCGCGCTCGTCGATATCCGAGGTCAACAGCTTGGCAGCCTCCGCATCGGTGCGGGCGATGATCAGGGTCGAGACGCCCATGACATCGGCGGCCAGGCGTGCGGCCGTCAGGTTGCGGATATGGGCAGCCGTCGGGATCAGGACCTTGCCGCCCAGATGGCCGCACTTCTTCTCCGACGCCAGCTGGTCCTCGAAATGCACACCGGCCGCGCCCGCCTCGATGAAGGCCTTCATGATCTCGAAGGCATTGAGCGGTCCCCCGAAACCGGCTTCGGCATCGGCGACGATCGGGGCAAACCAGGTATCCACGGAAAGTCCGTTGCCTTCCTGCGTCTCGATCTGGTCGGCGCGCTGAAGCGTGCGGTTGATGCGCTTGGCAAGCTCGGGTGCCGCATTGGCGGGGTAGAGCGACTGATCGGGATACATGGCAGACGCGGTATTGGCGTCGGCGGCCACCTGCCAGCCGGACAGATAGATCGCCTTCAGCCCGGCACGAACCATCTGCATGGCCTGATTGCCGGAAAGCGCGCCGAGTGCGTTGACATAACCCTCTTCGTTGATCAGCTGCCAAAGGCGGCTGGCGCCCATTTCGGCCAGCGTATGGCGGATTGCGACGGAGCCACGCAGGCGTTGAACGTCGTCCTGACTATAGGGCCGCTCGATGCCGTCATAACGGCCCCGGGGTGCGTTCGGAATCAGTTTGTCAAAATCGGTCATAATAAAGCTCCTCGCCGTAGATGCCTCCGGTGCACGCCTTAAATCGCGTTTTGTGCGCCGGCTTCGATGTGACTGTTTTTACAGTGCGTCGCAAAATACTGCTAGAAACAAAAGGAATTCTGGGGTTTAAATGAGGTTATCTTGTCTGGTCTTTGACAGCAGGGCGGTGTAAATTTGTAAATATTGTAAATGCGGATTTTCTGGCAGACTTGTAAAGGACGGTAAAAATGGCGGAGAACAAGATATTTGCCGGTCCCCGCGTCCGGCGGATCCGCAACGGATTGGGGCTGACCCAGACGGCCATGGCCGAGGCCCTGGAGATCTCGCCGTCCTATCTCAACCTGATCGAGCGCAACCAGCGACCGTTGACCGTGCAACTGCTGTTGAAGCTCTCCGCCGTCTATAAGGTCGATCTGGATGAATTGCAGGGCGAGGCGGGCGGTACGGTGAGCCAGCTGCGCGAGGTCTTTGCCGATCCGCTGCTGGCAGGCGAGGTCCCGGGCGATCAGGAACTGATCGAGGTGGCGGAAGCGGCCCCCAATGCCGCCACCGGCATTTTGAAGCTTTATCGCGCCTATCGCGAACAGGCGGAACGTTTGACCGACCTTGCCGATCTGCTGGCGCGCGAGGGCCATGAAACCTCATTGTCCGGCACAAGGCTGCCAAGCGACGAGGTTCGCGAGACGCTGGAGAAGCGCGCCAATTTCTATGCCCGGATCGAGGATGCGGCGGAAGCCTTTCACGCATCGCTTGGGCTTTCCGCAGGCGACGATCTGGGCGGCGCGCTGAAAGCCTGGTTGCGGACAAAACACGGCATTGCCGTTCGCGCGCTGCCGGTTCATGCCATGCCCAATCTCAGGCGTCGCTATGACCGCCATACCATGCGGCTTTTCCTGTCGGAGCGGCTGTCGCCCTATGACCAGCTGCGCGAGGTCGCCATGGAAGCCTGCCTGCTGGCGTTGCCCGACGAGATTTTTGCCGAGTTGCAGGATCTGCCATTGTCATCCAACGAGGCCCGGCGCCTGGCCCGCTTCGAGCTGGCGCGCTATGCCGCCCATGCGTTGATGATGCCTTACGCAGGCTTTCTGGCGGCCGCACAGCGGGCCCGCTACGATGTCGACGTGTTGCGCGCGCGTTTTTCGGTGTCTTACGAGCAGGCCGCCAACAGGCTGACCATGCTGCAGCGACCGGGGGCCGCTGGCATCCCCTTCTTCCTGCTGGAAATCGACAATGCCGGGCATCGATTGCGAAAGGCAGGCGCTCAAGGCTTTCCCCAGGCCCGCTTTGGCGGCGGCTGTCCCAAGCTCAACATTCATGCCGCCTTTGCCCAGCCGGGGCAGGTTCTGGTCGATCATGTGGCCGTGACAGATGGGGGCGGATATCTGACGATATCGCGCACGCTGGAAGGTCCGCAATCGGGATTTAACGAGCGTGTCAGGCGTTCCGCACTTCTGATCGGTTGCGATGCCGCATTCCGTCACGATGTCATCTATGGAGAGGCGGTTGCGGGCGACGCTGCTGTGCCGGTTGCCATCGGCACGGCCTGTCGGTTGTGCGAGCGGCCCGGATGTCTGTCGCGGGCCGAACCGCCGGTGACGAGGCCGCTTGGCCTCGATGAAATGGTCACCGGCCTCTCGGCCTTCGATTTCCAATAGCGGTCGACAGCATTTTTTTGCACTGCGAATATTTTTCTTGTCGCCCGTCCAATTCCTTCCTAGTCTTGAGAAAACAAAAGGGAATGGCACGGGGAACAAGCCCGGCTGTGATAAAAAGAACTGGAGAGAAAATGAGATCCAATCTGATCAAACTGGCGTCTGTTGCGCTCGCGACGATTTTCGCAGGCGGTGTCGTCCAGGCTGAAGACCGCGTTGTGAATGTCTACAACTGGTCGGACTATATCGACGAATCGATCCTCGCTGATTTCACCAAGGAAACCGGCATCAAGGTCGTCTACGACGTCTTCGATTCGAACGAGACGCTGGAAACCAAGATGCTTGCTGGGGGCTCCGGCTATGACATCGTGGTTCCGACCGGCAGCTTCCTGCAGCGCCAGATCCAGGCCGGTGTGTTCCAGAAGCTCGACAAGTCCAAGCTGCCGAACCTGAAAAACATGTGGGACGAGATCTCCAAGCAGGTTTCGGTCTATGATCCGGGCAATGACTACGCCATCGATTACATGTGGGGTACCACGGGCATTGGCTACAATGTCGACAAGTACAAGGAAATCATGGGCACCGACGATCAGCCCGACTGGAATGTGATCTTCGATCCGGAAGTGATCGCCAAATTCAAGGATTGCGGCATCTACATGCTGGATGCGCCGACCGAAACTTTCCCGGCGGCACTCAATTATCTCGGCCTGAATCCGGATTCCAAGGATCCGGCTGAACTGGAAAAGGCGGCCGCTCTTCTCGAAAGCATTCGCCCGAATATCCGCAAGTTCCACTCGTCTGAATATATCAACGCGCTCGCCAATGGCGATATCTGCCTGGCCCTCGGCTGGTCGGGTGACGTGCTGCAAGCGCGCGATCGTGCCGCCGAAGCCGATGCTGGCGTTCACGTCGAATATTCGATCCCCAAGGGCGGCGCTCTGATGTGGTTCGACCTGATGGCCATCCCGGCTGACGCCAAGCATGTCGAAGAGGCACACGAGTTCCTCAACTACATGATGAAGCCGGAAGTCATCGCCAAGGCATCCAACTATGTCTTCTATGCCAACGGCAACAAGGCCTCGCAGGAATTCCTCGACAAGGACGTTCTGGACGATCCGGCGATCTATCCAACCGAAGAAGCCATGAAGAAGCTTTACACGGTGACCCCCTATGCCCCCAAGGTGCAGCGCATCGTGACGCGAGCCTGGACCAAGGTCGTCACCGGCCAGTAACCGCAAGAGACACAAGGCTCGGGAGAAAAACTCCCGGGCCTTTTTTAAGACACGAGTGCTTCGGGGGAAGAAGACATATGAAGTCACTGGGTAGTATTAGACGTTCCTTCGCGCCCTGGACCGATCCGGACGCAAAGCCCTATATTTCTTTCCGCAATGTGACCAAGCGCTTCGGCGATTTTACCGCCGTCGACAATCTCAATCTCGACATCTATCACCGCGAATTCTTCGCTCTGCTCGGTGCCTCCGGTTGCGGTAAGTCAACGCTGTTGCGCATGCTGGCCGGATTTGAGCAACCGACCGAGGGCGAGATCATTCTCGACGGCCAGAACATGGCCGGCACGCCGCCCTACAGGCGCCCGGTCAACATGATGTTCCAGTCCTATGCGCTGTTTCCGCACATGTCGGTGGAAAAGAACATCGCCTTCGGCCTGCGCCAGGACGGCATGCCCAAGCCTGAGATTGAAGAGCGCGTGAAGCAGATGCTGAAGCTGGTGAAGCTCGAGCAATTTGCCGGGCGCAAGCCGAGCCAGCTGTCCGGCGGCCAGCGCCAGCGCGTGGCGCTTGCCCGCTCGCTTGCCAAGCGACCCAAGGTGCTGCTGCTGGACGAACCGCTTGGCGCGCTCGACAAGAAACTGCGCGAGGAAACCCAGTTCGAGCTGATGGACCTGCAACAGGAACTGGGCCTGACCTTCGTGGTGGTGACCCATGACCAGGAAGAGGCCATGACCATGGCCGACCGCATTGCCGTGATGTCGGCGGGTCACGTGATCCAGGTGGCGACGCCGGCGGAAATCTACGAAGAACCCAAGAGCCGTTTCGTGGCCGAGTTCATTGGCGATGTGAATGTCTTCAACGGCACCTGCAAGGGTGTGGTCGATGGCAAATGCGAGATCGCCGGCGATGACGGCCTGACGATCCGGATTCAGTCGGCCGACGTGCCGCCGACCGGCACCAAGGCCGGCTTTGCCATTCGACCGGAAAAGATGCGCATCAGTGCCGGCCCTCCGGCCGATTCCACGGTCAATGCCATAAGCGGCGAGATCTGGGATATCGGTTATCTCGGCGATATGACGGTGTTCTACGTCAAGCTGGAAAGCGGCAAGGTGGTCAAGACCTCGCAGCTGAATGCCGCGCGCACCGTGGATGATCCGTTCGGCTATGAGCAGCAGGTCTGGGTGTCATTCGCCGAGGATGCCGGCGTCATCTTGAAGGATTGATGCCATGACAGGATTGCAAGCCTTCCTCACCAAGCGGATCGTCATCGCCGTTCCCTATGCCTGGCTGTTCGTCTTCTTCCTCGTGCCGTTCTTCATTGTCATGCGCATTTCGCTGTCGACGACGGCGATTGCCATGCCACCTTATACGCCGGTCTTCAGCTTTTCAGAGGGATTGTCGATCTGGCAGGAGAAATTCTCCGAGTTCTCGCTCGACAACTATGCCTGGCTGTTCAGCGATGCGCTCTACATCAACTCCTATATTTCCAGCGTCACCATTGCCGGAATTTCCACCCTGTTCACGCTGCTGATTGCCTATCCTCTGGCCTATGGCATGGCAAAGGCGCCGCGCACCTTGCGGCCGACCTTGCTGATGCTGGTGATCCTGCCGTTCTGGACCAGCTTCCTGATTCGCGTCTATGCCTGGATCGCGATCCTGAAGCCCGAAGGCCTGCTCAACCAGCTTCTGCTGACGCTGGGCGTCATCGACAGCCCGCTGATCATCCTCAACACCAATACTGCCGTCTATATCGGTATCGTCTATTCCTATCTGCCCTTCATGGTGCTGCCGCTTTATGCCGCGCTGGAGAAGATGGACGGCACGCTGATCGAGGCGGCCGAGGATCTGGGTTGCCCGCCGATGACCGCGTTTTGGAAAGTGACATTTCCACTGTCGTTGCCCGGGATCATTGCCGGCTGCATGCTGGTCTTCATCCCGGCTGTCGGTGAATTCGTGATCCCCGATCTGCTCGGTGGCTCGCAGACGCTGATGATCGGCAAGACACTCTGGAACGAGTTCAACGCCAACCGCGACTGGCCGGTGTCATCGGCGGTGGCGACCATTCTGCTGTTGCTGCTGGTCGTACCGATCGTCTTTTACCAGAATGCCCAGGCACGGGCGCAGGAGCGGGAGAGATAAGTCATGCTCAAATGGTCTCGCTTCAACATCGCATCGGTCACGCTCGGCTTCGCCTTCCTCTACCTGCCGATCGTGCTACTGGTCATCTTCTCCTTCAACGAGTCCAAGCTGGTGACCGTCTGGGGCGGTTTTTCCACCAAGTGGTATGTCTCGCTGATGAGCAACCAGCAATTGCTGGATGCCGCATGGGTGACGCTGCGCATCGCTCTGTTATCGGCGTCGATTGCAACGGTTCTGGGCACGATGGCGGCAATTGCCCTGACGCGTTACACGCGCTTTCGCGGACGCATGCTGTTTTCCGGCATGGTCTATGCACCGCTGGTGATGCCCGATGTGATTACCGGCCTGTCGCTGCTCCTGCTGTTCGTCTCGATCGGCATGGATCGCGGCTTCTGGACGGTGCTGATTGCCCATATCACCTTTTCCATGTGCTATGTCGCCGTCGTCGTCCAATCGCGACTGATCACATTTGACCGTTCGCTGGAAGAGGCAGCGCTCGATCTGGGCGCAACGCCGACCAGAACCTTCTTCGAGGTGACCTTGCCGATCATTGCCCCGGCGATCATCTCCGGCTGGATGCTGGGCTTTACCCTGTCGCTCGACGATCTGGTGATCTCGAGCTTCACCACCGGCCCGGGTGCCACCACGCTGCCGATGAAGATCTACAGTCAGGTGAAACTGGGCGTGACGCCGGAAATCAATGCGGTCTGCACCATCCTGATTGCCATCGTCACCTGCGGCGTGATCGCAACCTCGATCATCACCAAGCGCCAGGAAGTCCAGCGCCAGCGCGACGAGCATATCGCAGCCCAGGGCGGCTGATCCGACGGCCACGCGCGGTGGAGCATTTTGGCGAAGAAGTTGGCGAAGAAGGTTGCCGCTTTTGCTGGAGTGGCTCTAACCGCGCGGCGGCAACAGGATGTAGGTGATGAACCAGATCGGCACCACGAACAGCGCGCCCAGCATGATCTTGGGCGCGCACCATGTCATCCATTGACCGGCAAGTTCGACCAAGCGTTGCGGGGTAAGCCCCACCAGGCCGATCACGCTTTCCCATGTGATGCCGAAGAAGGAAAGGCCTATGCCCGCAAACAGCGAGGCAAGGGCAATCTTGAACAGGGCGATGATCATGTGGCGCATCAAAGCCTCCCCACGCCGATGATTCGCCACGATATTAGCGCGTTCTGATTTAACGGGACATGGGCGAGAGGATGGGATCTGGCCAGGATCCACCGACAAACAGGGTGGTTTGTGCGCTTGCGCCCTGACTTTTTGCGGGATCTGCCGTCCACTGCGCCATCAGTGCCAGACCGTTGTCGGCATAGGGAACGATCCCCGACAGAGTGAGGGTCGAACCGGAACTCTCCAGAAGGCCCTTGTCGATCCGGGCTGCGCCATCGGCGAGAGTGGCGACCAGCTCGATCTTGTCGTAGTCGAGGCTACCGGTGCCGGTATCGCTCAGGCGGAAAAAGCGCTCGCTGGCCGCACGCGCCAGGACAGCGTCCAGATTGAAGGGCTTCAGCGTTCCGGACGAGGCGGTAAAACGCAGTGTGCCGTCAACATCGTCCAAGCCGGCAACCGCCATCGGCTTGTTGAAATTGAGCGAGAGGTCAAGCGAGCCACGACCCCGGGGAAGGGGGCCTTGCATGGGCATGCGCTCGAAGATCGCCGCCAGATCGACATCCGATGCTGACAATTGCAACTGGTCGCCATCCGGCCCGCCAGTATCGACGAGCTGTGCGGTGAAGGCACCGCCTTCCAGCCGGGAATCGATGATGTTCACCTGGCGCCTGGTGCCGGATGTGACGATGCTGGCTGCCATCTGCTCGAGCTTGAATGGCTCGAGGCTTGCCGTCGCGGCAGACAAGGTCACATCGAAATCGAGCCATTGCGGCAACAGACCGGGTGTCTTTTCAAAACCGGGTGGAAGGGCGGAAAACGTATCGATCAGGGCGCCAAGATCGATATCGTCAAACGCAAGCGTGCCGCCGATTTTCGGCCTCTTCCCCGAGGGCATCATGAGATCCAGCACGCCGCTTGCGCTGCTGTCGTCCGATGTTGCCGCAAACTTGTCGAGCCGCATGCTGTCGCCAAGCGTTTGCACCTCGGCACGGACACTGGCGCGTTTGACGTTGACGAAGGGTCCCTGTTTCCAGCCTCCCCAGGTGAGGAAGGCTGCCATATCGGGAATGTCCAGCCTGAGCGAACCGGACAGCAACTGACCGGCATAGAGGTTGGCCGGACCATCGAAAGAGGCGCCAAAGCCCGGAGCGCGCAGCGTGAGCGAAATCGCGGTGTCCTTGCCGGCAAACAGAACGAGCGGCTTTGCAGCGGAGAGATCGATCGTCAAGGCCCGTCCGGCCACGCTGGCGGTGACCTTGCCCTCGAACCTGGCCGACAGGTTTGCCCATTTGATCTCACCGGAAATGGCATCGATGGTGACGGTTTGTCCCGACGAGACATCGGTGAACTCGACGGTGCCATCCTCAACGGTCACATTGCCGATCTCTGTGTCCAATGTCTCCTCGGAGGCTGGCTTGGCCTGCGTGTCCGCCCTGGCGCGCGCCACAGCCTGGCCGAGCAACCCGCCTCCGGTCCAGACGATATGGTGGTCCCGATCGCGGGTGACGGAAATGACGGGGCGGACAAATTCGAAATCGCTGAAGGCCGGTTCGCCGCGAAGGGCGGCGATCACACCAAAGCTCGCGGTCAGCCGCTCGATACGGCCGAGCACTTGATCGCCGCTGGCCGACGGCTTGACGATCGTCACGTTGGGCAGGGTGATGCGGGGCTCCGGCCAGAAACGGACCTGAGGTGTGCCGCCGATGCTGGCCTGCTCTCCCGTCCAGGCCGACAGGCTGCGTTCCATGGCACTTCGCACGGCGCTGGTGGAGACCAAAAGAGGGGCAAAGGCCAGAAGAGCGACGTAAAGGCCAGCACCTGACAGCATGACGACGGCGATGGTGCGCACGAGCTTGATCGCGCGTTTTGTCCGCGTGCCGGGGCAGACCGGCCTGCCATCTTTTTTATTCTGCGCCATGATCACATGTGGCCCGCTGTCGCAGGTCCTCTCCTGTTGTCTGCCCGATATAGGAATTGTCGGTTTCTGGCAAATGCAGCCAAGCTTGAGACCGGTAGAAGCACTTCATATTGCGGCGCAACCTGATATACAGGCAAAGACTTTGTGGAGGATAGCATGCAACAGGAAAAGCCGCTTTGGGAGCCCTCTGAAGCGTTTCAGAAAAACACACCGCTCTACGCATTCATTCAGTCCTGCGGCGAGCGTGCCGGACGGGCATTTGACGGCTATGACGACTTTTATGCCTGGTCGATCGCGGATCGCGGCGCCTTCTGGTCGGCGGTGTGGGACGAATGCGGGATTCGCGGCGAAAAGGGCAGCATTGCTCTGACCGATACCGGGCGCATGCTGGATGATCGCTTTTTTCCGCAGGCGAAGCTGAATTTCGCGGAGAACCTGCTGGCCGGCGCCGGCGATGGCGACGCGCTGATTTTCCGGGGCGAAGACAAGGTGTCCTATCGCTGGTCGTGGAACATGTTGTCGCAGACGGTTTCCCGCCTGCAGCAGGCCTTTCGCGCGCTGGGTATCGGCGAGGGCGACCGCATTGCCGCGATGATGCCCAATATGCCGGAAACGGTTGCCTGCATGCTGGCGGCCACATCGATCGGGGCGATCTGGTCGTCCTGTTCGCCGGATTTTGGCGATCAGGGTGTGCTCGACCGGTTCGGACAGATCGAACCGAAGCTCTTTATTGCCTGCGACGGCTACTGGTATAACGGCAAGATGCAGGATGTGGCCGACAAGGTGCGCGCAGTCACCGCCAGGCTTGGCGTGCCATCGCTGATCATTCCCTATGCCGGCGATGCCAAGGCATTGGCCGCATCGATCAGCGATGCAAAGACGCTGGACGATTTCATCGCGCCTTATCAGGCAAAGCCGCTGGACTTTGTTCAGCTGCCATTTTCCCACCCGGTCTATATCCTGTTTTCGTCCGGCACCACGGGCGTGCCGAAATGCATCGTTCATTCCGCCGGCGGCACGCTGCTGCAGCATGTGAAGGAGCATCGCTTCCATTGCGGCGTCGCCAGGGGCGAACCGATCTTCTACTTCACCACCTGCGGCTGGATGATGTGGAACTGGCTGATCTCCGGTCTTGCCTGCGGGGCAACGCTTTGCCTTTATGACGGCTCGCCCTTTGCGCCCGATGGCAATGTGCTGTTCGATTATGCCGAGGCGGAAGGCTTTACCGTCTTCGGCACCTCGGCCAAATATATCGACGCCGTGCGCAAGGACGGGCTGACGCCGAAAACCACCCATGACCTGTCCAAACTCAGGCTGATCACATCGACCGGCTCTCCGCTGTCGCCGGAAGGCTTTTCCTTCGTCTATGAGGGGATCAAGGACGATGTGCATCTGGCCTCGATCTCCGGTGGCACGGACATCGTGTCCTGCTTCGTTTTGGGCAATCCGCTCAAGCCGGTCTGGCGCGGCGAGATCCAGGGCGCGGGCCTTGGTCTTGCGGTCGATGTGTGGAACGACGAGGGCAAGCCGGTCAAGGGCGAGAAGGGCGAGTTGGTCTGCACCAGGGCCTTTCCGGCCATGCCGATCATGTTCTGGAACGATCCGGACGGGGCGAAATATCATGCCGCCTATTTCGAGCGCTTCGACAATATCTGGTGCCATGGCGATTTTGCCGAATGGACGGAGCATGGCGGCCTGATCATCCATGGCCGTTCCGACGCGACGCTCAATCCGGGCGGCGTGCGCATCGGCACGGCGGAGATCTATAACCAGGTCGAGCAGATGGATGAGGTGGCAGAAGCGATCTGCATCGGCCAGGACTGGCAGGACGACGTGCGGGTGGTGCTGTTCGTGCGGCTGGCCGCCGGTGTGACCCTGACGCCGGAGCTGGAAAAGGCCATCAAGACCAAGATCCGCACCGGCGCCTCGCCGCGTCACGTGCCGGCCAGGGTGATTGCCGTTGCCGATATTCCGCGCACCAAATCCGGCAAGATTGTCGAACTGGCCGTGCGTGAAGTGGTGCATGGCCGGGCCGTCAAGAACAAGGAGGCGCTGGCCAATCCGGACGCGCTCGACCTGTTTCGGGACCTCCCGGAGCTGAAGACGTAAGCTATTGCTATAAAAGGGTGATCTGTAATGCGTAAAGAGCCGGCACGACGATTTTTTTATGCCGACTTAATAGCCTGTTAATGGCTGTTGCCTACAACGGTGGGCAACTTGAGCGCGACTGATGAACACGTCGCGAGGGATCGTTCAGTCCCGGTTTGGCATGATGCCGATCACCCCCGGCTCTGGTTGAACAGCATAACTTTTACGGGCGGCTTCGGCCGCCCTTTTTTCTGCGGCACGATCGCTGGCGTCAGCGCTTGCCCTCGAGCGAGCGCGAGACCAGCAGCACGGGGACCAGCCCCGCCAGAATGATGATGATGGCGGCAACCGAGGCATCCTGCACGCGCGAGCGCGAGGCATCTTCATAGACCAGCGTGGCCAGCGTGTTGAAGTTGAACGGGCGCAGCAGAATGGTGGCCGACAGCTCTTTCAGCGTTTCGATGAAGACCAGCAGGGCGGCGGTCAGAACGGCCGGCCGCATATTGGGCATGAGCACATTTTTCAGGGTCTGCAAGCCGGTGCGCCCGAGCGTGCGCGAGGCCATGTCGAGATGCGGCGACAGTTTCTGGAAGCCGGCATCGATGGAGCCTTCCGCCATGGTGAGGAAACGCACGCTTGCGGCATAGACAATGGCAAAGCCGGTGCCCGACAGCAACAGCCCGGTGGACAGGCCGGCATAGTCGCGCATGACACCGTCTATGGCATTGTCGAGGCCGGCCAGCGGAATGAGAACGCCGATGCCGAGCACCGTTCCGGGAATGCCGTAGCCAAGGGCCGCGATCCGTCCGGCAATGGCGGTCGGGCGCGATTTTCCCACCCGGGCGGCATAGGCAAGGGCAAAGGCAAGCACGACGGTGATGGCGGCAGCCGACGACGACACCAGGATCGAATGGCCGAGCGCGGACAAAAGCCGGCTTTCGGCGAACTGGTCGATCCGGCGGGCGGCAAATTGCGCCATGACGCCGGCTGGAATGAAAAAGCCGATGACCACCGGCAGGATGCAGGCGGTGACGGCGGCCAGGCTGCGCCAGCCGGAAAGCCGGCGGCGCAACTGGTCGGGAACGGCAGCCGTGGTCTTGTTGCTGGCAAAGCGCTGGCGTTTGCGCGCGGCCCGTTCCACCGCCATGACCGCCACCACGATCAAGAGCATCACGCAGGCGATCTGGGCGGCACCCGACAGGCTGCCGCGATTGAGCCAGGTATCGTAGATGGAGAAGGTCAGCGTCTTCACCCCCAGATATTCCACCGCGCCGATATCGTTGAGCGCTTCCATCATCACCAGTGTCAGCCCGATCATGATGGCAGGCCTGGCCATGGGGATCTGCACCCGCAGAAACACCTTGAGCGGCCCGGCACCCAGCGTGCGCGCCACATCGGCCGCAGCCCGGCCCTGCATCAGGAACATCGAGCGGCAGGCGAGAAACACATAAGGATAGAGCACGGCGCTCATCACCAGCACCGCACCGCCGAGCGAGCGGATATCGGGAAAGACATAGTCCCGTGCCGACTGATAGGCGAACAGGCCGCGATAGAAGGTCTGGATCGGGCCGGTGAAATCGAGGAATTCGCCGAAGGCATAGGCTGCCAGATAAGACGGGATGGCAAGCGGCAGTACGAGCGCGATGGACAAGCTGCGGCGCAGCGGAAAGTCGAAGGCGGTGACCAGCCAGGCGCACAGGATGCCGATGAAACTGGTGACGATGCCGGTATAGAACACCAGTTCGAAGGTCTGCACCGAGGCGCGCGGCACGACATTCAGCATCATGTGACGCCAATTGTCGGTATCGCCGGAAAAGGCAATCCAGAAGATCGCCACAATGGGCATGGCAACGATGGCGGAAATCAACAGCGCCAGCGGCGCCAGCCTGTTGACCGGTCGCTTTGTCGCGCCCAGATGCGCCTCAATGGGAGGCGCCTCCATGGGATATGTGGCCCGATCGCGCTGCAAACCCGCTATCCTTCATCCATCTCACCGTGCCCGCTCTAGCCCAAACCGGCGCGGAAGGAAACGGGGGAGGGAAAAGGGCGGGGGAAAAGGGTGGTGCGGGTGGAGGAGATGAGGCGCAATTGGCGGCAGTCGGTCGCCCGGCGCCGATATTGCATCGGTCGTAATAATCTCTAATCTCGCTTTTAGTTCAAAGAGATTGCATGGGCTTAATTCTCACTTCGACGTCTTTTCCAGGGTCTTCATGTTCGTGCTCACAAAGCCAAATTTTGGCGCATCACATTGAATGCTGCGGTCGGCAAGACAAAGGAGCGGTTTGACCCGCAATATGTCGCAGCCTCTGTGCTGCTGCATCTTCTCCTGCTTCCTCTGATATTGCTGTGGCCCCATCCCGCCGCGATGCCCTCTCCGCAGGAGGATATCCTTGATGTGCAGATTGTCACCCAGGCACCTGTGGTCGCGCAACAGAACCAAAGTCTGCTGCCGCTGGCTGTCGTATCCAAGACTGGCAAATCCCGGTCAACGGAAACGCAACAACCTCAGTCGGCATCTGCTGTGCCTGCAAAGCCCCCGACGGATTTACCGACAAGCGTCAAACCGACCCATATGCTGTCGCAAGACGTTCTTGCCGACCGCCGCAGCCTCCAGGCGAGGCTTGCCCTGGCCCAACTATCTCCCGCCGAGCAGGTCGAGCAGCTTTGCAATATCGAGGCGATGGCGCAGGTCGGGCATTGGAATGGAAGCCTGAACCCCGATCGCGTCGTTGCCTATGCGATGGCTGGCACCCAACTCAAAGAGAACGCTTTTTCCGCAGACGGAGCTGCGGTGCACAGCCAACGGGACTGGTACCGGCTCAAATTTCAATGTGGCTTGACCCCGGACCACAAGAAGGTGGTGAACTTCGAGTTCACAATGGGCGACCCAATTCCAAGGAAAGACTGGACGGAATACGGCCTGCCCGAAGAAGAGGGAGAGCTCGATTGACGGCAAGCGAGTTGTGTCCGGGTCGCGCTGCAAATCCGCTATCCTTCATCCATCTCACCGTGCCCGCTCTAGCCCAAACCGGCGCGGAAGGAAACGGGGGAGGGGTGTCGAGCACGGTTCTTGTTGGAATATCTGCTATGGCAGGTTTGGGGGGGCGGCAGGGGACTGTCCAATGACGGAGCTCTGAACGGCGAAAGCGGACATCCAGGCATGTGGTGATGCGGTCCGAGTCCGGCCTTGAGCGGTCATGGCCATAAAGTCCGGGAGGCGGTACACGTTTGATCTCGGTATTCAGTCAGACAACCGACGATCGGGGATGCTGCAACAAGCGGTCCAGGCGAAGGGCTGCGTAGAAAAGAACGAAGGGCAGCAGAATGCTCGCTAATCTAGCCGCCACTCCCTCCTGATTTCTCCATCAGCGCGCTTGAGCAAGCGCGGCAGCGTCCGCTCCGGCAGGAAACCGAAGCTGATTGTCGGTATCGTGGACGGCCCGCCAAATCGCCTCTGCAACATCGTTTTCCGTTGTGGTCAGCAATGGATGTGCAAACGCCTCTAGGATTGGCCTTGCGAAGTCCGCATAGCCGCCGGGAAGGAGATCAGAGACGGGAACGATGGCATTCGCCCCAAACCGGGTGGTCGGTGCATAGCCCGGCTCGACGAGTTTCACGCGCACCCGGAAATGACCAAGCTCATGCGCCACCGAAGCCGAGAAGCCTTCGATGGCCTGTTTAGTGGCGGTGTAGGCTGCTGCGAGTGGGAATTCTCCCAACGCGACGCTTGATGTGACATTGATGATGGTTCCGGATTGACGCGCGCGCATCTGTGGGATGACCGCCTGGCACATCGCCATAACGCCGATCGTGTTGGTCTCGAAAAGCTGTCGAATGAGGGACATTGGCATCGCCTCGAATGCACCAACGCCGCCAAGCCCAGCGTTGTTGACCAGCACATCAATCGGACCAGCATTTTCGATAAGGCTGGCGATGCTGTCGGGGCTGGTGACATCGAGCGGCAGCACACGCAGCCGGTCAGTCTGGGCGAACAGCGACGGATCGGGGCGCCGCATGGTCGCGAGAACATTCCAACCTTGAGCGAGAAAGTGTTCGGCGGTGGCCTTGCCGTAGCCAGATGATGTGCCAGTGATGAGGATCGTCTTGGTCATGTTCGTCTCCTTGGTTGCGGTCAGATAGCAATAGACAGCAGTCTTGGGACGATCTATGGTTCATGATCCAAGAAAGATTACGGATCGTCCAAATATGGATCCCCTCAGCGATATCGTCACTTTATTGCGGCCGAGAGCCGCGATAGCAAAACCCATCTCCGGGCGCGGCACATGGGGCGTTCGCTACGAATCCTACGATGCACCCGGATTCACGCTCGTCCTGACTGGAGAAGCATGGCTCACATTCGGTGACCGGGAACCGCTCCGGATATCCGAAAACGATTTTCTCCTGTTGCCGACGACGCCCGCCTTCTCATTAGGTAGCCACCCCGGCGCTCCCTGCGTTGCCACAGAACCTCTGGCCGAAGCTGTTCGCCACGGCGAGCAGGAAGGAGAGCCTGAATTCGTGGCGCTGGGGGGAAGCTTCTCGATTGAAAGCGTCAACGCGCCGCTGCTGCTGGCGCTGCTGCCCGATGCAATTCACATCCCCGCTTCGGCGGGACGCGGGACGCGATTTGGCCGCGTAATCGAACTGCTCTCCGAAGAATGCGCTGCTGACTATCCCGGCAAAGATCTGATTGTCCAGCGCTTGCTGGAGACGCTACTGATAGAGGTATTGAGGTGGGACATTATCGGGACCAACACAGCCTCGGCGGGTTTGCTGAATGGGCTGCGCGATCCCGCCATGGCCCGGGTCCTGCGTGCAATTCACGAGGACGTTCGCCGGAGGTGGACGGTAGCCGATCTTGCGGGGGTAGCTGGCATGTCGAGATCGGGTTTCGCCGCGCGGTTCAACGAGACCCTCGGGTGCGGGCCAATTGAATATCTGTCTCGCTGGCGCATCGCTATTGCCAAGCAAGCCCTGCTGAGCGGTTCAAAGTCACTCGACCGGATCGCGGATGAAATAGGTTATGAATCTGCGAGCGCCTTTAGCACAGCGTTCAGCAAGAAGCTCGGCTGCTCCCCTGGCAGGTTCGCTAAAAGGCATGAGCTCAGTGCCAGCGCCAGCATTCCAGTGATCTAATGACGCTACCCGACGCAGACCGCCGCCCGTGATAGTCTCACATGTCCGCTCTTGGCGCCAAGGCGACATGACATGCCATCTTCGGATGTCCGCTTTCGAGCGACTCAGCGGATCGCCTGAACATCCGACTTGACGGCGCAATCGGCGCTTGACGGTCAGGTCCACTTCCCCGCAAAATGCGGGACATGCTGTCCGGTCCGGCCGTCGCCCATCGCTCACACCATGGCGCACCGCAAGGGGGTGCAACCCTCTTTGCTCCCATGCCTGGAACATATCGCTCTGCCACCCGTTGCATATGGAGAGCGAATAGGCGCGGCGCGATGACGTGGACTGGACTTTCCCGGCATTTGACCGGATAGCAATGGCCACCGCGCCGCGTGGCTCTTCTCCTTGCAAAGACCGATATCGCCATGAAAACGCGACATCCGCTGATCCTCACCGCCCGCATTGCCGACGATGATCTGGCACCGTTCGACCGGCTGCGCAAAGCCCATTTTCCGCCGGAGCGGAATTTTCTGCATGCGCATCTGACCATGTTTCACCGGCTGCCCGGCGAATATGCGGGCCGCATCGTCGAGACACTCGAGCGGGTCGCAGCACTGCAAAAGCCGATCGGTGCACAGGTCACGGGTCTGCGCCATCTGGGCGCGGGCGTTGCCTTTGCGATTGCCAGTCCTGAGCTATATGAGGTCAGGCAGGCCTTGAGAGGCGCCTTCGTCGCCTGGCTGAATTCGCAGGACATGCATAAATGGCAGCCGCACATCACCATCCAGAACAAGGTTTCCAGAGGTGAGGCAGATCAGCTTTTCAAGGCGCTTCAGACACGTTTCGAACCGCGCCCAATCCGCATCGTCGGCCTCGACCTGCATGCCTATCTGGACGGTCCCTGGCGTCTGGACAAGTCCGTGACCTTTGGCGCTTAATCCTGAATTGGTCGCGGCCGGCTTGCCCTCAGTCGGCAAGAACCCGGGGTGAGGGGAAGGTGATTTCCACGAGCGTGCCTTCATTGGGCGTCGAGTGGATGGAGAATTGCGCGCGGTTGGCGTCGACCATGGCTTTGGTCAGCGGCAGGCCAAGGCCGGTTCCGTCGCCGCGGGCCTGCATGCCCGACGAGATCTGGCGAAACGGCTTCATCGCCTGTTCCAGTTCCGAGCGGGACATGCCGATGCCGGTATCGCGAATGCGCAGGCTCACGCTGCCATTCATCTCATAGGCCGTCGACACGATGATCTGCCCGCCCGACGGGGTGAAGCGGATCGCATTGGCGAGAACATTGAGCACGATCTGCTTGATCGAGCGCATGTCGGCCACCACCGACGGCACGGTCTGCGACAGCGAGGTGCGGATGATGACGCGCTGGCCATTGGCCTGCGGCTGCACGATGGAAACGGCCTGGGAGACCGTTTCGTTGAGGCCGACCGCGGTGAAATCGAGATCCATCTCGCCCGCCTCGATCTTGGAAATATCGAGAAGGTCGTTGACGATATCGAGCACGTGGCGGCCGGAGCGGACGATATCGGTGGCATATTCGCTGTAGCGGGTATGGCCGATCGGTCCGAAATGCTCATTGGCCATCATGTCGGCAAAGCCGATGATCGCGTTGAGCGGCGTGCGGATTTCGTGGCTGACCCGGGCGAGGAAATCGCTCTTGTGGGAATTGGCGGTTTCGGCCGCGCGCTTGGCATTGCGCAGCTCTTCTTCGGTGCGCTTCCACTGGGTGATATCGCGGATCACGGCGCAGTAGCCGTTGGACGAGGTCAGCCTGCCGATGGTCATGAACAGCGGCAGGAAGCCGCCGGAGGCCTCGCGGCCGATCACTTCGCGCCCGTCGTTCAACACGCTGGCCACGCCATGGCCGGCCAGGCCTGACAGGTAATCGAGAATGGCCTTCTGGCTTTCATGGGCAAACAGCATGACGAAGGGCTTGCCGCGCACTTCGGCATCTTCGTAATTGAACAAAGCGCCGGCCGAGCCGTTCATGGAGCGGATCTCGCCCTCGGACGAGAGGATCACCACGCCATCGGTGGCCGTTTCCAGGATCGAGCGCATCTCGTCCACTTCGACCTGGATCCGCGCCAGCTCGCTGGCCATGTCCTGCCTGCCCAGATCCTGGTTGGCAGCATCCGGCCTTGCGACGTCGCTTGCAGGGATTGTCGTTTCCACGGGCACCAGCGACAGCATCAGCGCGCTTGCCCCATCCCAGCGGATCGATTGCAGCCTCGCCGAGACAGGCACCAGTTCGTCATCGGAGCGCACGGCCACGATGCGGCTTGCGGTCTCGGAGGCGCCCTCCAGATCCTGTCGCTGCAACAGCACGTCCAGCCCGCCGGCCTTGCCGAGCGCCTCGACGCTGTCATAGCCCGAAAGTTTCAGGAATTCCGGATTGGCATGGATCAGCCGGTCGCCGACATGGACCAGCAGCGCCACCGGCATGGCATCCACCAGTTCGGCACTGAAGCCCACTTCCTTGCGGTTGACGGTGGAGGCAAAGACGGAGAAGGAGCGCGTATGCTCATCCTGCTCGTCTGGCGCCTGAATGGCCTCGTCGTGGTCTGCGTCGGACCTGTCTGCCTCGTCGGCTGGCGCGTCCACCGCGTCCGATGGAGCCTCCGTCGTCGCGGTGTCGCGGCGTTCATCGACGGTCGGTGTCTGGGCGGGAATGTCGCTGCGCTCGGTCGCCGCGTCGCCACTCTGGTCGCCTGTCATGACATCGTCTTCGGTCTGTTCGGCCGGTGCCTGTGTCCTGCTTGCGGATGCCTGATCGCGAAGACCATGCGGATCGAGCTTGCGGGCGATCTCGCGGAAGGCGGCTTCCTCGCCGGGTGACAGACCGTCGCGGTTGCGGACACGATGATCCTGGAACCGGATGACCTTGTCGGACTGACGGCGGTTGGGCGTTTCAGCGAGCGTCAGGACCGGCGGTTCATCGCGCACGATCCCGGCGTCGGGCGCGTCCGCAGCCGGTGCGGTGTCGGTGTCGGGCTCGGCCTCGACCTCGGCCGCGACATCCGTCTCGGTCTGCGCCGCAGCCTCGTCAGGCACTTCCTCGGCATTCACCGCGGCGTCTTCGACATTCTGGTTGGCTGCAGGCTGGTTGGCGGCGGGCTGGTTGGCTGCAGGCTGGTTGGCTGCAGGCATCTCGTTCGTCGCCGCTGCGGCGGAAGCCTCGGTTGGCGGAGCATTATCAGAGACGGAAGTCTTCGCTTCGGTCTCAGCCTCGACAATGCTGTCCGTCTCCTCTGCTGCGACCGTATCGGAAGTGGCATTGCCGGCAAGCGTCAGGCCGGCGCCATCGGCATCGTCCACGGCATCGCTGATGCGCACGACGCCAAAGCCGCGGAAACCGTCGAAATCGCGGTTGCGGGTATAGGTGGGCAGGGCGGCAAGATCGACCGGCACGCGAAGGGCGGTTCCCTCGATCGGCCACAGGATGGTCTTGCCCGACCAGGTGTCGCGCTTGTTCAAAAGGGCGCGCACCGTGCCTTCCGGGTCGAGATCGAGGCGTTCTGCCAGATCGGCAAAGGAGACGCCGTTAATGGCGGCCGCACGCGGGCCGACGGCTTCGGCAAATTCGTGGGAGACCTCGCTGAAACGGCCCTCGGCATCGATCTTCCAGACAAAGCGCGTGGCGCGGCTCTTCGGGTCGAACACGAAAGCCGGCACATCACCGGCGGCCTCCGCTTCGATGGCCTGCTCGGCCTTTGCGGCTTGCGGCTCGGCATCATCCGGCTCGACGGCAGCGGCAGGCGCATCCGCGACGGGGTCTTGCTCTTGCGCCGCGTTATCCTCATCGGCCGACATCATATCGACGACGGTGTCGATCAGCGACGAGGCAGGCTGCGCCGCGTTAACCATTTGGGCATCGGCATCTGTGGAAAACGTATCAAGATTAGCTTGCGGCGCAATCTCATTTTCGGACGAATCAATGTCATCCGGGCCGGCCTCGATGGTGTCGGCGTCGGTGTCGGTGTCGCGGTCATCGCCATTATCTGCGTCGAATGACGTGGCCGGTTCCAGCCTCTGATCGTCTGCGGGAGTTTGCGAGCTGTCGTCTTCGGCAAAGGCGGCGACGTCGTCGGTCTTGTCTTCCTCATCCGGCTCGACAGCTTCAGGCTTTGCCGCGAAAGGCGCGTCGCTTGGCACCTCCGGTGCCGCATCTGCCACGGCCGTTTTGGGCTGAGGGGCGGCGCGCACTTCCGTTTCCAGCGCCTCGTCTGACGGGCCGAAATTGCCGAGGATGGTTTCCACCACGAACAACAGGTTGAGCGACGGTTCCTCGGAAATCTTGCCGATGGCAGCCGGCAGATAACCAAGCCGGGTCTGGATCGGACGCTTGAGCAGGCGGCTGCGCTCGCTATCGACCATGGTGACGAAACCCCGCGCGGTCTGGTCGGTAATGTCGAGCCGGGCAAAGCCCTCGGAGGCCGAAATCACCATGCCCTGATTGTCCAGCACCGCCATATGGGTATCGGGATCGTCAAAGCCCGACAACAGGCGGCGCGACAGTTGAAGCGGGCTCTGGGCGCTTTCGCCGGGCGGCAGCGAAAACAGGATGGCCGGTTCGCCGCGCCTGATCTCAATCATCTCCACCTGCGCCTGCACGGCCACACGCTGGAAGCCCGAGGGCACGCGCACGACCAGCGAGCGCGTGTCGCCGACAGCCGTGATCTGGCCGGCCGTCACGGCCAGCTGGCGGAAGGAGAGGTCGTTGCGGTTGGGGCCGTTTTCCAGGAATTCATAGATCAGCGGCGTGCCGAAAAAGGCAGCACCCGTGCCGTTTGCCCATAGCACACTGGCCATGTCCGGGGCAAAAAGCACCAGCGCCGAACCACGGGCAAGCTGGTCGCGAACCGCCGGGTGGACGGCAATATCGATGAATGGATACTGGGCAGCGGGCATGTTTGAACCTGTATTCGTAAAACAGCCTTATGGTGGCTTGTTAACAGATTTTTAATATCGACGCACGCCCTCCCGGTCCAGAACATGGGGCGTCATTTCAACGAACAGAGTTAATCGTGAAAATTTTAATTATTGTGCGATGCACAAAAGATGTTGCAATGCACAAATAATCGCCTATATTAGCGTCATGGACGATATATGGGGCGTCAACAGCGGCCCCGCAACCAATAGGAGATTTGATCCATGGCAGCGAAGACAGCAGACGTATTTTCCTTCTCCACCTTCGATCCGTCGAAGCTTCAGGAAAGCTTTCGTGACTACGCCGAAAAGGGCGCAGCCCAGTCGAAGGAAGCCTATGCCAAGATGAAGTCGGCAACCGAAGAAGCCACCAAGACCGTTGAAGCCACAATGCAGACCGCCCAGGCTGGCAGCGTTGAGCTGGGTCTGAAGGCCATCGACGCCATGCGCACCAATGCCGAGATGTCGCTCTCGCATATGGAAGCGCTGATGGGCGTGAAGTCGATTTCCGAATTCGTCGAATTGCAGTCCAATTTCTTCCGCAAGCAGGCCGAAACCACGGTCTCCCAGGCGAAGATGATGCAGGAAACAACCAAGAAGGTTGTCGAGACGACGGCACAGCCTGGCAAGAAAGCCGCCGAAAAGGCAATGGCGAGCATGAAGTCCGCCTGATACAGGCTCGATCCTCCCAAGGATGAATTGGGACCGGTGCATGATGTGCCGGTCCTTTTTTCTTGTCCTGAAGAAAGGGCTTGAAAATTCGTTCGTCACCCCGTATGTGACCCCTCGTAAGCCGTTCGCGGCTTTTGTGCGGTTGTAGCTCAGTTGGTTAGAGCGCAGGTTTGTGGCACCTGAGGTCGGAGGTTCGAGACCCCCCAACCGTACCATTCCCCTCTCCCAGTAAGTCTATATATCAGAAAGACTTACTGGGAGAGGGGAAAACTTTCTCTGAAAAATTCTGTCCACGAGTTTGCCCTGTTGCGCAGTCCATAACAGGCTCATAACATTTGGGCAGTGTTGACAACCCAGTATGATATGAGAACGGCGGCCTGCCCCAGTTTTGTTAAAGTTGGCGCTGTCGGGTCTCTTCGACCGATCATTTGCCATCTTCTGGGTTATTGGCGGTCTCGCCGCGGCCATGTTACCCGTCGGAAATGACTCGATCCCGTTCACAATTCGAATCCGATCTCCTGAAAAGCATCAAGGTATGCATCGCGAACTGTGACCGACTTATCGAAGAAACCTATAACCTCGAATTCAGGAAACCTCCCTCCACTCGCATGTATCTCTCAATGATAGCGCAGGAGGAGGCCGCGAAAGCATTTATGCTCTTCCTTGTGAAAGAGGACATCATCCCTTTCACAAAGGAAATCCGTCGAGCGATCAGGGACCACACTTCAAAACAGCTAGTCGGCGTCCTGATGGACTACATGATCATGCACTGGGACGACATTGGGGAACTGGATGCCGCCATCGCGGTCGACCTCGATAGCGGCGATCAGCTGCCTGTAGATGTGAGGTCCGCCGTCGAGTTGCTCTGCTACGAAAAAGTCGGAAAGTGGATGGGGCACAATTGGATTTGGACTGACGAACCCGAATACGACAAGCTCGTACAAAAAATCGCCGACGGTCACACCGACCGTCGGAAGCAAAGTGCTCTGTACGTCAACATAGGCAGCACCGGTCAGGTTTCAAGCACGCCAGATTCGATTGATGAGACGGAGACCGTCGCTGAACTGGCGAAAGCCAGCAGGTACTCGTGGTTTGCCGAGCGTCTTGTAGATAACGAACCTGAAGCAATCCGAGACAAGGCACGGTTTGAAAAGGTAATGGCGTCTCTCCGCCTTCATTTCGGCACTCGATGGGTCCGCGGCTCATGAAGCTATCGGTACAGCTTCGGAAAACGGCTTTTGGCCTGGATAGACGAGAATGAGATTTCGCCAACGGGATATGGAGGACGGCTCAAGAGGCGTGTCAAACCGTTGAAGTACATCAGCGGCAACCGCGTTTCCGGGTAGTGCCCGACTACAGAGGCCGCCATGCTCGAGCTGTCTGTTGCCCCACCCGCAGGTGGAGAGACGTTTGGACCGAAACCCGTGCGATCGCAGTCGCATTGTGATGGCAAGAGGGATTGGAACCGACAACCTGCAGGACATTTGCCCCTTAGACTCCTGCAGGCTGAGATCGGGCTGTTTGGCTTCTCGACCGTCAAGCTACTGCCATCACGTGATTACTGTGCCGGACATCGATGCATCGTGAAATAGTCGGCGGAGATGGACGCTGCGTTTTTGAACGGATACCAATGTTCCGTGGGTATGGAGGACGATAGCATGTGGCCGTTCAGCAAGAGCAAAACAGTAGCTACGAAGACGCAACCGAAACCCGTTGTCGCGGTCTCGACCATTGCTGAGGTCAATCGCGAGGCTGTCAGGGAGGCGATATCAACGCTCGGACTCGTCAAGCCTGAGACCGAGAACACCATTGTTAGGTTCCTGGAAGACAAAATGGAGACGCATCCGAGGCAGACGCTGACCCAGTACCGGAAAAGTGAACAGCTAACGAAAGAAGAGAAGAACGCAATCGGACTGCGATCGACCGCTTCCATGAGCCGCCAGGCTTTCGAGGACTTGACGGAAATTGGCCTGAAGGAACCATTGAAAGCACACGAGACGGTGCTACTGCGCGCTACGTTTACGGTTCAGCGCCATCGGACGATCCGGCAACTCATGACGTCTGGTGTCGCTGCTGACAAGAGTTTCAAGGGTATCAAGTACGACGTTCTCAATATGGACTGCCCCATCTGTGGACCGCTGCACGGAAAGACGATCAAGCTTGATGAAGCCTCGATTTTTCCCTTGAAGGGCTGCACTTGTGCTACCGCGAATTTCGGCTACCGAGCAGATATCGATTTTCTCGACGCCTGGAATGATTAGCTAGGTCCCTATGCGCTTATGGCAAATCCCGAGGAGGTGCGATGCCCGTAACATGCTCATTGGAGATGCGAGGCTCATTCAAGAGGACCGTAGTTCTGTGCGAGTTCCCGCCACGGATTGGCGACACGATATACCTTCCGGACGAGGCAGGTAGCGTTGTTCAGGTCTTTGCCGTCGGACATATGTCTCAGTCAACGGATAGCGCTCACGCTCCGACCGTGGTGTATTATTGCGATAACCTTGAGGATTGACACTGCTGTCATAACAGCGAGTACGATCATGCAGCGAGAAATAGCCGGCAGATCAATCCCGCTCAGCTCTCTCCGCCTGATGCGCGTCGTAGCCACACAGGCTTGGGTAGTCTTCGTTGTAGTCATTGACGTTGATTGCCTCTCCGCACACGGCACATTCGCCAGGTGCGGAGGCATCACAGAATACACATTCCCCTACGTCGATGAGATATGTGTCTAGACCGCACTCGAAGCATGTCGCGATCGGAGGCTCCCCGCCATCGGTCATGGCGATATAGGCCAAGCCTGCGGCCTCGGAATTCAGGGCGGGTTCCATCACTTCCCCGAAGTCTAGATCGTCCCTGCCACATGCGCGACAAGCGAACTCTATCTCGTTGGGAACGGTGTTGTCCGGGTCCTGCTGTCTTATGAGACTTGAGCCGCAATTCGTGCAGCTGAGGTGTTCGATCGGAAACGGGACTTCTGACTGTGGCCACCTCAGCTTCTCGAACGTAGCCGCGCATTCCTTCTCGATCTCGGCAAAGATGTCGGCGTTGTCCAGCAGTTTCTTCCAAACATCGGTCCGAAACTCGTGCTCTGGAGTGTAGCCGAGCTGGTCTCGCATGATCGTGTTGATCAGAGGCAGTGCATTCGCCAGCGCTTCCCTGACGACCGCCTCCGGTGCCGTCAGGTAGAAATGCTCAATAGTGTTGCGATGCCTGGTCAGCTCATCGAGCTTATCCCATTCGAGCGTGAGGCCGAGGAGCTTATACCGCGCTTTAATGTCGAACACGTCGACGGTTTTATTTTTGTTCGGCTGCCATTCGATTGTTCCATCGGTGAGCTTCTTGGGTTCCATCTTGATGTAGATTAGAGAGCCATCGCTACCGGGGGAGTGTCGCCACAGAACCGTTTTGCAAAGCAGGAGAACACCCGCGTGGACGTTTCGGACTGCTGACAGGGCGCGGCGGGCATGGATCGATTGTGAATCCTCGACGCCGACCTCGATCGAGTCAATTGCGTTTCTCAGTAGCTTGTCCATGCAATCCTGCCTCAGTCACACAACGTCACCTATTGAGGACGATTTCCTGATAAGCGAGCATCCGCATAAGTGATTCCTCGCTTCCATAGATTGAGTAGTCCGTAATGTTCATCGAGTGCAGGTCTTTGAGCGCCTTCTCGCGATCCTTAGCGCTAAGAATGTACTTGCGCATCCGATGATCGCTGGGGTTGATCGACATGGCATCATCGTGCGGACTGAAAAAGAACGTCTCTTCGTCCTGCATCATGCAGACGGTGTAAGTGCTTTGTTGTCGATAGTGCCGAGGGTGGGTTTCGATGTACGAACCTATCGCAGTGATCATCGGATCACCGAGGTTCTGCGTCCGGTGATGCCCGTCCCATTCCCTAAAAGCCCAAATTGCGACGTCGGTATCTCTGTTCGACGTAGAGTAAGCGAAAAAAGCCGCAACGTAGAACGAACGGCTCCAGTCCAGAAGCGGCGTAGGGAACCCGTGATGGCGCGCATAACATAGTAGTTCGATCTCTGGGAGTTCTCGCTCTTCAAGATCAATGAAATCCGGAATCAAGTCGTTGTTAAACTTGTGGGACGTCAGCGAATTTATCGCAGGAATAATTCGGGTGAGATAGCGATAGTATTCCTTGATGTTGAACCGCTCGAGATCATATCCGATCTCGGTCTTAATGTATCGCTCAAGCGATGTTTGAAGCGGCCAGAGTGCGTTCGACTGTCCACGATATATCCATGGCCAATAGACGCCCGACCCTGGGTTCTCGTCCTGTTGTTTCTTGGCTGCCGCTTCCTCAGATTTCAGCATAGACAGGCAATCATCCCACCCGAGCGGTTGTTTCTCGCCTTCGATTTCGATTGCCATGCGTCTACCCCCAGTTGTCTGACTAAATACGTCAAAGTCAGCCGGTGGGAAAGGTTACTCGGCCGACTACCCCGCGACTAGCCACCAAAGCACTCCGATCGGGACGACCACGGTCAGCGCCGCCATCACGTACGCCATCGCCACAGGCGCTTCCCGCTCCCACTTCTCGTCCAATTCCTTGAGCTTGACTTCACACGGGGATCGTCAACATGAGTTCGCTTGACCCAGTACCGCTACACGGCATCATCATCCTGCAATCCCGCCAACCAGAATCTCACTAGCCAAGGTCTCTTCATCGCTCCGCTCCTCTCTCACCGATAACGCGCAGCGCTAACCTGAGCTCCGTTAACGGTCCGATCGCCAAGTTGTCCATTGTCGACTTGCCGGATTCCATCGAGCCCGGCACAACACGCCTCCGACCACGACGACGGAGGCATGCAGATGGCAAATTTCGGCTCACCCGCCCACAACGCCGCAATGGGCAATCTCGGCGGCATGATGCTCGTAGCCGGCGGCGCGATGTGTCTCGCGCGCGGCGTCTCCGATGCCCTGGATGCCGTGGCAGAGGCTCGTTACCGTCGTCAGTACCAAGACGCCCTGGGCGCGGCATCGGCGCATGCTCGCGAACTTGAAAGCGTCGCCCGTGCCGCCGTCCAAATCATCGCGGAACTCGAGGCGGAGGTCGCGGGTCTCCGTACGGCATGCACTCAGCGCCATGAGGTAATCGAAGCTCTGGTCGGCCGCGCATGAGCGTCTCTGATCGCGAATGGCAATGGCTCCGTCGGCAATACGGTGACCTTGCGTACGAGCATCCAGAGCTTCATCTGCAATGGCTCAAGTCGATGCCACGGCTGCGCCTCGTCGTAGACAACGCGAACAAAAAGGCCGCCTAGCTGGCGGACTTTGTCGTTAGGGACGGGCTTTTCGCGGATACTCGTACGGCTCCGATTCCGTCGGCTTGAGCATCTGCTGACGAATTCGCCAGACCATAGCTTGATTGATGCTCATTCCTTTGGGCGGGGTTTCCGTCGGCGACGCCGGGATGTGTTCGCCGAAAGAAGGGACGCCGACTATGCCGTGGGGCTTGCAGTCGAGGAACTTGCGCACCTGACCGATGCCCGATGCGCGCAACCTACGCAGTTCCGAGTCGTCCATCGTCAACAGCCCCGCCCTAACACGCGGATCGAGGCTCTCCGGCAGCGTCATCATTGCCCTTGTGTCGCGATGTGCGCCGGCGAACTCAAGGACAGTCTCAATTCCATTGCGATCCAGCCGGCGGGCTTCAGCCTGTGCCGCCTGGCGGCTGTCTTTGAGGACTTTCAGAAGGTCGCTGGTCTGGACGTCAGGCGTGTATGACGGAGCGCCGGCGTCATGTCCGAAAACCATATGGAAGGGTGCCCTGATGACATTGTCGCACCAGTTTAAAATGTCAAAACGACCTTTCCATATGTCGATCCCGATCGACGACATAAACCTCCAGATTGCGGCAGCTATCCTTGCAAACATGTGCATCCCCATATTCTCGTAACGATCTTTCTTCTTCAGCATGCAAGATCAAAACCGTTGGCGCGAGGAACTGGAAAGGTGGCCAAGCGGCACACTTTCCATACCCGGCCCCCAATAAGGGCCTGAGTGAAAACCCGGGCCCGCGCTTCGAAGGAAGTTTCAGCTGACGTGGGGGATCAGGGAGGCTGAGGACGTCGTCTGCTGAGGATAGACTTCCGCGAGCGAGTGCGCCAATCAAGACCGCTACCGAAATTCATTGCGTCTTCACCACGCTTAATTCAACGGCATCGACGGACTCGACTCTCCTGAAAATTGACCACACGATTGTTGGGCAATGGCATCGGAGGTCAAATGACTGCGCTTTTTAAGAACTGGAAATTCGTCGACCTTTTCGCCGGCATCGGCGCTTTCCACGTCGCGCTGAAAGATCATGGCGCAGAGTGCGTGTTTGCATCCGAGATCAATCCCGACGCCGCGTCGGTTTACGAGATCAACCACGGTCTCAAGCCCAACGGTGACATCACGAAGATCGCTGCAGAAGATATTCCTGAACATGACATTCTATGCGCGGGATTCCCATGCCAGGCGTTCTCGATCAGCGGACGTAAGCTTGGTTTCGATGACACGCGTGGGACCCTGTTCTTCGACATCGTCCGCATCGCAAAGCATCATCAGCCCCGGGTGCTTCTCCTTGAGAACGTCAAGAACCTCGAGTCGCACGATCGGGGTCGGACCTTCACTGTCATGAAAGCAGCGCTCGAAGAGATCGGATACCGTGTTTATCACAAAGTTATCGACGCCTCGGATTTCTGGACACCGCAGAAGCGCGAGCGGATTTTCATTGTGTGCTTGCGTGCCGATATCCAGCTTGATCATGCGTACTTCTGGCCGATGAAAGGTGTAGCGAAGTACCGTGTCGATGATCTCGTCGATCTAGGTGTCCAGCGGCCGATGAAGCAGGAGTACATTCCCGAAGGGGAGTTTGACGGCCGCCCAGACCGTATCGCGCGCGTCGGACGCTTCAAAAACGGTACGCAGGGCTATCGCGTCTACGATCCCCGTGGCCTTGGAGTAACCCTATGCTCGGCAGGTGGCGGAGGAGGGGCCAATACCGGATTGTACATGATCGAAGGTGCGCCTCGCGTCTTGACCGCGCGCGAATGCGCGCGTCTGACGGGCTTTGGCGACAATTTCTCAATGCATCCTAACGAGAAAAAGGCGGTCAGACAGTTCGGGAACTCAATCGTCGTACCTGTTCTCGCGGCAATCGTTTCGACTTTTTCGCTACAGCTTGATCGGCACTACCGCCGGACGGCGGGTATTGCGCTGCCTGCAGCGTAAGATGCTCCCCGCCACATCACGGTTTCCAGCCTTCACGGGTTCGCCCCCACAGGTTATCGGCTAAGACTTCTCGCATTCTCTCGACCACACAAAGTCTCTAGGCCCCACTCATGATGGTTCGCGCTGAAATGGCCGACGACGGTACTGACCGCTTGCCGTCATTGGTGTGATATTTCGGCAACGCCGCCGCAACTGCTGATATGTTTTAATGGTTAGCGAGGATTTAGCATCTCCGCTAACTCCCGGATTCTGCAGCGAATCCCATTTTGATACGTCAAAATTGTCAACATTTGCAAGTACTTAGTTCGTCCTTTCGGGTTGCGGGGCCGGTTTCGGTGTGCCAAAAGGTCCCCAACATTGCAACCGGGCAGATGCCGCAGCGAAGAAAGGACATGAGCTATGCAGTATGTGTATCAGCACCGAAATCATGTCCCCGCGTCTGTACAGACGGTTGATCGGGGCTATCCCCCAGCGTCGCGCATCATGCGTCTCGGCCAGTTTACACTGTCCGTCTCGCCGGATGTCTCAGTCATTGCACAAATAGATCGTCGGAGACGACGATGTGTAACGGCAATCAAGGAGACATACCATGCCGCGTTCTTTCTTCGCACTTAATGACCTCCGCCAGCATAAAGCCAAGTACAAGCCCGTATTCAACGGTCTGCGTATCTCGATGGAGGGCTGGGCCTCACCGACCACGATTTATGATCGCTCCCAAGGGGAGTATGTCATCGTTGTGTCAGGCCGTGCCGATGAGGGGTCTGTCCTTTATCGCCGCCGCCCTGCCACGGAGAAGGTCGGCGACGGCGTGATGCTGCGCTTTCCCGATGACGGCCGCCCTGTTCATGTGTTCAAGGCTCTCTACGGCGATGATCGCTGTGAGTGGGAAGTGATCGAGATGCACCGCCTTTGCATGCAGCTCGCCGATCTCGAGGTGAACAGCCCGGAGGCGGTTGCGATCTACGACGCTCTCGAGGTGCCGTCGAAGACGATCATCGATGCTGTCCGCGCCCATGCACTTCGCGAGGTGGTGTGACATGGGTAAGGTCGTGCAGCTCGGCGATTACCGCGCTCGCAATCAGGACACGGCAGCTTCGGCTGCCGTGGACATCGACGCGACAACATCTGTTGCTGTGTCGTTCTCTGGTACTCCTGACCAAATCTATGAAAGTGTAGTCGAATGGCTGTCATCACCGAACGTCGAGCTACGCGACGTCGTGATCACGCGACCCGGATACATCGAGTTTTCCGATCTATCTGACGATGATGATAGCTGGCGCGAACGTTATGACGACTCTCTTTGGGAGGAAACGCTCCCCATGTGTGACCTTGACGACGGTGAGCACGGCGGCATCTTCTCCGCGGATACGCTGTTGCAGCTGATCCGTCGACATCCCGTCGGGTTTAAGGCCATGGTGACCGGCGGCTTGGATGAGAGCGTGTATGATGAGAACGACTTCATTCAGTCGTTTTACCTCTATTAAATCGCAGGGCCCCGAGAGTTATTCGGGGCCTTCTTGCCCTCGCCCGACGCTGCGCTGCCGTCGTGCAGGGCGATCTCGACGTTGTCCCTGTAAGGGTTGCGACCAAGCGTCACAGTGCCCAATACGGGCGACTTGAACGTTCCGGAATCAAATTACCGATAATGAATGTTATCGGTACCCAGGCTAATACCGCGGTGATGATTGTTACAGGAACCTAAGCCCCAGTCACTTCCTGGTCACAAAAAACGAACAGGCGAGACATCAGCTTGGTAACATTTTTGGCGCCATCACTTACCAGCCCGTGCCGTAAAGACGCAATAGGGGCAGACAATCAGAAGTGTTCGGACCTTTCGTCTATTATGCGCACAGAAGCAGATGTTAGGTGGTTGCTCCGCTTAGACAATTGGCGGCATCGCATGTACTGTTGCCTTTTAAACTAGGTGATCAGTGGAGCCCTACATGTCCGTAGCTAGGTCTATGGAGCGCGAATATCTCTTTGTCGACGGTGGATGCCTAAGAGCGAGTGTTAGGACGTTTTGCCGATCACTGTTCGGCGACGAGAGCGCCTACAAGCCTTACATACAGGGTCTTGTCGGCTCCTTCGACAAAGTATTTTACTACGACGCGATATCAGGCCGCGAGTATCGCGAGACCCAGGAGGCTTACGCAGCGCGTGTGCAGCCCGAACACGAGAGGTTCGAGCGCATCCAGGCACTGGACCGAGTACACGTCGCGTTGGGTAAGATCGTAGGAAAGGATCGACGTCAAAAGGGGGTGGACGTCAGGCTCGCCGTGGACATTATGACTCATGCATTTCGCGGAACAATAAGTCGTGCGACACTCTTGGCGTCAGACGCGGATTTCGTGCCTTTGGTCCGTGCTTTAGTGAACGAAGGACTGCATGTCACACTGTGGCATCCACCGCAGGCGAGCAAAGAGCTGATGGGAGCTGCGGACAGTAACAGGCCTTTCAGCTTCAGAACGGATTGCCACTGCTTCAGTCTCGACGAAATTGCTCCAGCATTTCTGAGCACCGGCTTCGCGAGCCGTCAAATAGACCTGTCAGACCAGGGTTTAGCATATTTCATAAAAGCTTCGGGTCAGCAATTCTCGGGAGCTTGGGATGGAAACACGTTGACTATCTTCAAACTCGCGCCCGACGGGCAAAGAGCCGAGATGATTAACTTGATCGCTCCCGGTTCGACGTTGAAGAATGCGTTATCTGCCTTCCAGGCCATCCATGGATGGGACGTGGCCAATGACGGAGAAAATTGGGTGAGACCTCAAAGTTTACATTACCGTGATCAATCTCAGAAGGGCACGGGACCGTCATCGTGAACGGCGCAGGAGGCCGACGAGATGAGCTTGATGCGGTCTCGCATGTAAAGCTTGGCAGTCCTTGGTCCCATCTTTCATTTCACATCGGTTACTATCGCGTCGAGGCCTCTTTCGCACGGACAAGCGTGCAGTGTGCATGCGATAGTTACCTCGTATTTAGTTCATTTAAACGACGCCACGCGGTTGTGCCGCGTAGTGTCGGATCGGCCTCGGCGATATCAGCCAACAAGGCAGAAAGCTCGTTGGGGACATATGCCGGTTTCAGCCCTACAATACGATCCGCAACTTCCAAAACCTTATGAGGCCATCGTTTAGCAAGTGAAGCGCCTCTCTTTTCGTCCTCTCGCCGATGACGGAAGATAAACATATCGGGATGATCTATGGGCCTCAGGAAGTCCTTTATCGTATCAACAACCTCGAGAAATTGGTCCGGCTCATCCCCAGCCAAAAGCAACATGGTGTTAGAGGCAGCTCCTGTTTGAAACCGAGCCTCTTGAGGCCATATGGATGCGAAAAACCTTTTCCCGAATGACTTCCAAGCGTTCTCTTGTTTTACAATTCTGTGAAGGCTCCACAGAGCTGTCTGTCTTCCAATCTCGTCAACTGATTGCAAAACCCGCCGACATTCCTCGTCAGTGATGTAGGCCTTGTTATTCTTGTTCCAGTAGGTCGCGATGATCAGCACAGTGACTGCATGCCGCTCGTCACGATTCTCCGACAACCACTCTTTTCGCTCATCGAATATCCTAAGGAATTGCAGTTTGAGCAGAGAGAAAAGTTGCGTCGGCTGGGGCACTTGCTGAGTGAAAAGCAGTGCGTTCCACGCCGCTTCAGCACGCGGATGAGAAAGCTCGAAAATCGGAACGATCGCCTTTGTAGTCCAGGCCTTGTCAACAAAAAACAACCAGTTCAGTCTCTGAGCTATTAGGGAAGCTGCATGGTCCGCTCCTTCACCCACTGAATCCAGTGAACGTTCGAGGCGAACGCTGAGGTCCGATGGAATTCTCTCGTTCTTTTTGAACTTGCGTTTGCCCATCGACGCAAACAATGCTTCTACAAGCTGCCCGATGGGGCCATTGATGGCGTGATCGAGGGTCCGCCGAGATCGTTGTACTATGTTGCCCCCTACTGTAATTTGACCGATACCGCTGGTGGTCGCGTCGCTGCCGGCTTCCTGAAGGGCGGCGAAAACGCCGTCCCAGACCCCATAGAACTCATCTGGATAAGAAGTAGCGACTTCAGTGTAAAAGTCCCTGATCCAACTCGCCAAATATGCCCTCAGTTCAAATTGAACTTGCTGGGGCAACCTTCTGAGCCTCAGGCCACATAACCTGGTTGTCCTTGGAGGCACATCCTTTGGCCACTTGGAAAGCAATTGCCTCCAATGTCCAACTGGATACCGTTGGTGCCTAGCCTCAAAGGCCAGCGCGGAAAGGGCAAGTGAGGGCCGTTCAGACACAACGCCCTCGAAGGGAGCGTACTCCACGAACGCATCTTGATCGCGTCCAGACAATTCTATGGATCGCGCGATCAGTGCGGAGACCGCAACACCGTCTAGATTGGCCGGGTCGACACGCCGTTCCACCCATCCGACGCGGCCGTCCATATCTCGGTCGGCCTTGGTTTCCAAGTCTTCGGTCCAATCAGAAACTATTCTGATTTCCGCCAGCTCGCTCAACGCCAACTGTGAGAGTTGACAGCCATGGTGGTCCAGCCAGCCAAGCCGCGAACCGATATCGTACCGGATTTGGCGTTCGACCTCAGTATGATCACGTTCGGAAAACCGATTAGGTGGCTGGCAAAGGCGATCCTCGATTGATTTCCGCTGAAGGGCAGAGAAACTTCCCCATTTCGCCCGCAGCAGATGCAGAAGGTCACGCTGCAGATATGGGTCCCAAAATGAATCCACCCGAAAAGTCAAAATACCTTCGGCGATGTGATCAGGGTCGAACAGGGTATCAATTCTCCAAGCAAACAATCGAAATTTGTCGAAGAAAAACCGATCGTCTGGAGGCCATTTGGCCGCTTCAGCCAGGGCTATTTGTGGGGCGGATTTGGCCAATTGACTGAAAAGTTTGGTAGCCCAAAGAAAGAGTTCTGCAGGACCATTTCTCGGAACGTAACGTTCGCCGCGTCCGGCATCTGGTTCGATAGCAGGCAGATGAAAGTAAACTGCTGACCTGCCACTTTCTTCTAAAAGGTCGGTTGCCCGCTCCAAAGAGCGCGTAACTATCCCAACTACGCGGGGAAGTGCTTCAACGGGTATGTCAATATCGTGGTCATGCCTTGACGGGCAGTGGACTGAAAATCTAATCAGTTCTTCTATTTTGCGGTCGCTGTCGTGGCCATCACCCAACTGCAGATGTGGCATTGATCGGAATGATGCTTCTACCTTCAATCTAGGTTTGATTGCCTTCTCGAAAGAACGGTAGGTAGCGCTGCTCCATCCGCCGCGTTTAAGAAGACCAACGAAATCAAACCATCCATGGTCATGATCGTCTTCTCCCCGTTCTTCTTCGATCTCAAGTATAAGATTCCACACTCGCTGGACATCGTCGGAAAACTTCGCTCCATGACCAGTTAAACGTCGATTGACACTCCAGATGATGTCGGGGTGGAGATTAAGTTGCCGACTTGCCCACCAAATCGCAATCCATTCGTGTGCAATCGCTTCGAACCATCGGGTTAAGGACCACAGCCGACGAGGGATTGCGCCCCTTCGTTTGGGAGACGCCCCTGCCAATCTAAAGAAAATGTCACTGTCCGTGTCAGCTGGGAGCTTCCCCAGAAAATCTAATCCGCCTGCATCGGACCTCATCCCGTCGAGCCGAGGAGGGTCGTCGTCCAGGCCGTATTCCAAGAAGGGATCGATTTCCCGCGCTTCGTCCCCGTAACCATCCCTAAACGGCTGGGAATATCGAATATTGCGATCAAGCACACACAGCCACTCTGCACAAGGTGGAGGATCGGCTTCCGCAAATCCTCTTGCTCCCTCGGGAGTCGCGGCAAGAGCAGCTATTTGCCCCCTCTGGTATGCCTTCAAAGCCCGGGGAGAAGACTGCGCCATTGATAGCGTTTTAGCACGCCAACCGTCCGGATCGTCAGCGCGTTCAGCCCACACTTCGAGAGTGCCCCAAAGGTCTTGGAACTCCGTAAATGGAATGCCCGACACGCCAAGTTCACGCCATTTAGAACTAACTTCGTTCTCTTCTCCGCGGTCGAATGCATATATTGGCTGAAGTCTGGCCGATGTGCTGGAATTCAACCCTTCGAGGAGATAACGGATTGGAGGATCGCCTGCCGAATAACCCAGTAAGACTACCGTTTTCCTCTCCAACAGTTGGCGGAAAAAGGCCGTAGCCCAACCATCGGCAAGATAAGCCCGACCGAAATCACCTGATCCAAGAACGAGTGGGCTCGATGGTCCTTCCGTGTGGCGGGCGCTCCCGAGTCTCCCATGGAGATAAACCACTCCAGAATGGAGACTATCTCCTGTCATGACTGGTAGCATTGGCGGAAGCCAGCGCCTTAAACGCGGCATTGCTCGTTCGAACAGGTGGTCAAAGTTCGTCGTTACGACGAACGGAAGCCCCCTAGCGTCCTTTGAGAGGCGGAGCACAACCTTATGATTGTGCGTGATGGCATTTTTTGGTGTTTTGAGGAGGCGCGTAATCTCTTTTTCGATCTTTTCAGTCGTGTAAACGCGCTGGAGTTGGCCGAAAACCTGATCGAAAGGCGGAGCAAGATCGGGATCGTTTTTCGCGATGGCGTGAGCCATCTGTATGCCGACCTTTGAATTGGCCTGTACTCCCAACTTCCGCATTACTTGGACGGTTAGCTCGAAAAAGCTAAGCAAGCCTGCCGGCTTCGAGACCCCCGCACCACAAAAAAACACGACCTCGCCTTGATCTCGCGCCGAGAGCAATTCGATCGGTATTGACGGACCTGATTCTGTAAATCGCATGGCTGCAACTTTACATAGTGCCGCTTTAAAGGGAACTGGGGTCGTGAGATACAGACGGGGTAGTCAGTCTAACGATCGATGCTTAAACCCAAGAGGGAATATCTAGGTTTCAGGCTTGGGGCGCGCTGCTTACTAAAAGTGGAATCGAATTGTTTGGGGGAGATGCTTAGGCATGCGGGAAAATCCATTCTGGTATCCTCGCCATAGGAGGATCAGCGGACGCCTTGAGTTCGATGTCTTCTTGGACGCTGCGAAGGAAGAGGCGATGCGCTTCACGAAAGAATTCGAGCGATTCCAGATACTCAAGCGCGAGTGGGGATTTGTGCTGCCCGACAAGGAGGCAATCCTTAGAAGGAATGAAAAGGGGGCATACGAAATCCATAGGCAGAGCACTTACGAAATTGGCTTTGCAGGGCATCTGATGGGCAGGAAAGACCTGAACGGGAAACCGGCTTTCGAGCATGGCGCAACGCTACACTACAGCCTTGGCGATGGAGGCCAGGTAGTCACTTCGATCTACGGTGCCTATTCTGAGTTAGGTCGGATGGAAGAGAAGATTATTTTTTTGAGGATTGGGCACTATACGGGATATCAACTCAAGACTCTCTTGGAGCGCGACATCAAAGACTTGGTCGCATATGCTTACGTCTCCAGTGCGGATACTGATCCCACCTTTCGAGAGTCGACGCGCGTTTGGTTCCTTAGGCATTTCCATCCCCGACAGGTGGACGGTGACTTCGTGCCGCCGACAGGGAACAAGTGGGTTGGATCGGCGGCCGACTTCACCATGAGAACGCTGCTTCTCGTTCTATTAAAGCCGATAGGCATCGCGCTCGCTATCGCAGTTCTGCTTTTCCTCGGATTTGAATCACTCGCCAACCTAATCGCGTAGCAGTTTGAACTGACATTGCGTTTCGGCTCATAATCTTTGAACATTCGTAGCGACGTTCAGAGTTCGTGGGCTCCCACCTATCGAACCCTGAAGGGTTGCCTAAAATACAGACTGCAACCGCCTTCCGACCGCGTGAATTTTACGATAACGATTCTACCTGTCGAGGACGTCGAAGCCGTGCCGACGAATGACGGGGGCAGAAATGTTCAGGCGCATATCGAACATTCGAGAATTCGGGGTCTTTGACAATTTCTCGGGTGGAGGGCTGGCAGATTTCGTGCCGTTCAACCTGATCTACGGCTGGAACTATTCGGGTAAGACGACCCTCTCGCGAGTGTTTCGTTGTTTGGAACTCGGTGCACTGCATTCTGACTACGCCGCCGCGAAATTCTCCTTCACCCACAGCGACGGTGTCGCACGGGACAATTCCTTTACGACGCCTGTCATCGTGAGGGTCTTCAACGAAGACTTTAAGCGAGAACATCTTCTCTGGGACAATACGGACGGCTTCACCCCGATCCTGTTGTTGGGTGCGGAAAACATTGAAAAACAGCAACGGCTCCATCAACGACGCCAAGAACTCGAGAGGGCAAATTCACTGCGTGCCGCCTCTGATAGCGAGGCCAGGCGATTGGCGGAAATTATCAGCGCCGCCGAGACCGAATGCGCGAGCCAGATCGTGAGAGAGCTTCCGGGTCGATTAGATCGTCGCCATGTTACCAGAATTGCCGCCGGCTGGAATGGCACGATCCCTGCGCCATTAAGTGAAGAGGACTTCAAATCGGCGAAGGCAAAGGTCACATCGGAAGAAAAAGACGCCCTGCCGACGTTGAAGGTCAATGCGCATCCGATAGACGAGGTCTGGAAATCGGCTACCCTCATTCTGCGCGAGCAGATCGGTTCATCCGGCACGTTGACCAGACTGGCCGAACACCCGAAAATCGGAGCATGGGTTGAGCGCGGTACCCATATCCATAGAGACATCGAGCGATGTGAGTTCTGCCATGGCATCATTACGCTCGATCGCAGAGAGGCCCTCAACGCGCATTTCTCAACAGCCTTCACCGATCTCAAAACACGAATAGCGACGTTGATCGAAACGCTATCGGGAGCGAAGATCACGGTCGATGGCTCTGTCTACGGACGCGGGCAATTCTACGCCGACCTTCATGCGGAGCATGCGGAGGCCGGTGCTGATTTCGGGAAGACCAAGAAAACGTTCAACGACAGCATCGACCATATGATCGGCAGACTCCGGGAGAAGGAGAGCAATCCGTTTGAAGTCATTCTACCTCCCGACACCGTGCCAGCGCTGTCCAATGTCTTGACGTCCGCAGGGAGGTTCAAAGCGTTGATCGACGTTAACAACGAGAGGACGTTAAGCTTCAAGGCAGAACGTGACACGGCCGCCGAACGCCTGAAAGAACATTATGCTGCTGAGGCCATGCGACGTATCGACCTGTATGATCTTCAGCGGAAAATCCAAGACGCTAGGTCGGATGAGGCGGAGAGCGCAAAGGCTGCAGTAACGCTTGGTGAGGAGGTGCTCGCGCTCGAAGCGGAGTTGTCCGAGGCAACCAAGGGGGCCGAAGAGATAAACAGCGCCCTTCACCGCTTCTTCGGAAAACAAGACATCCAGGTGAAAGTGGTCGAGGGGGACAGATACCTATTGATGCGGGGTAATCGGCCGGCACGAAACCTCAGCGAGGGCGAGCGCACGGCCATCGCGTTCTGCTACTTCGTCACAAAGCTCCTGGAAAGTGGAAACGAACTCGCGCAGACCGTCGTCTATATCGATGACCCCATCTCGAGCCTGGATTCCCACCACCTCCTGCACATCAATGCGTTCCTCAAGTCCATATTCCTGAAGTTCGATGCCAACTCGAACCCGAAATGGAGCTGCCTGGCAAAGCAGGTGTTCATCTCCACCCATAACTATGAGTTCTTCCACCTGTGCTGGGACTGGATGTCGAGCAGGAAGCCCACCGGTTTCGCGGCGGCCTTCATGACCGAGCGTGCAGACGAAAACGAAGTCTTCAGGACGCGCCTTATCAACTGCCCATCCTCAGTGCTAAAATTCAGGTCCGAATACCTTTTCCTTTATCACCAGCTCGCAGCATACGTGGGGTCACCCTCAAACGACCCGGCTGTCATTTTCAATATCGGAAACATGGCGCGGCGTTTCGTTGAAGGTTATCTCGCGTTTAAATTTTTCGAATTCAGTGCGATCGACGAAAAGCTGCCCCACTTGATCCCGGATTCTGTCGACTGCGAGCGCGCTCGGAAGTTCATGCACTTTTACTCTCACAGTTTGCTACGGGGAGGCGGGATGAAGTTGCCCGATATGGCAGAAGCCAAAGACGTCGTCGTCAGCATTCTGAATGGCATCAAAAATCATGACCCTATTCATTTCGCCGCTATGGAAGCGGCAACCTGAGTTAAATTCTAACAAACCGCCAATTCGACCTACCACTCCGCTCCGGCTCAGCAGGACCCGTGGTATTCAGGTCAGAGATCACGCTCGGAAGCATAAACTCGCACATTGATTGCACTGGTGATTGCCACTGGGATCGTGGTGACGCCCTCCGCGGAGATGGCGTAGAGGGCTCCGTGATGAGACAGCGCCAATAGTGCACGTTATCATCGGGAAGCAGCGGTAGCGACGTTTGCGGCCGTCTTCGCGCTCCAGCTGATCTGTGGAGCTGAGCTCAGTTATGACGCATGGACGGCCGTGCCTTGTCTATATCGGTCTGTAATGTCCGAGACTTAGTCGATATCGGCCAGCTCCAGGTCGCCGAACGCATTTGCGCAACTCTTGTAAGACTCATGGACCCTAAGGCCGTGGGCAAGAGCCGACTGCCTCTCAGCGCGGATCGTCGGCTCGATCCTCTGGTGAATCGGATGAGAGTCGAAATGACAGACGTCCAATGGACGTTTCCAAGTCGGTCTGGTGACGTCGTAAGCAGCCAGACTGCGAACGTAACGTATCATGCGTTCGTGCTGTGCCGGTGAATACCCTTTGTATGCTTCTATGGCCCATAGCGATAGGACCATTTCGTCGAGTTCTTCCATCGTCGTTCTCCCTACCGCTCTCCGATTGCGGCTCCAGATATTGTGTAACTGTCGGCGGCGAGCGTCAAAATCAGCCGAAAGAGGGGCGTCGAGCTTGGGCGGCCATAGGCGTAACGTCGGTCAAGATGTCGTCGAGCGCCGCGGTGAATAGTTCGACGACATGCGGCTCTGGAAGCATGTTTCGCGGACCCCGCAGTTGTCGGATAACGCTGACGAATTGTCCGCTGACGAGCTTGGGCGTCGCCTCTACAGTCGCGCGTGGTTGGCCGCTGGAATCTCGGATTGAGAAAAAACGAAAACCCGGTGTCCCGAGCTTGGCGTCGTAGTTGCCCTGCCCAATACAATGCCGCATGCGCGCACTCTCGACGTCTAGAGCATCCGCAGTGAGTAGCTCTACAACGGCGTAGCCAGCGCCGATGTCGGCAAGATGCCGCTCGTCGGCTTCTGTTAGGTCAATTGATGACCTGCGCCGCGGCTGACGCCCGCGCAAGCATTTCACCGACTCGTTGTAGAGCATCTGGACTGAATGGCACTTCATCAGCTTCCGTGGTCGGTTGCGCTCGTCTACATTCTCAAGCCACGAGTGGCGCGCAGCACCAGCGAGCAGGAGCCAGTCGATGATCTCTACCAACTCGTATTGATATTGTCTGAGGAATACGTCCGTCTTGAGAACCCACCGCTGCATCCAGTCTTCAAATCGGCCGAGGTCACGACATGGCAGCGGCGCGCCCAAGCCCGCCGCAATGTCGCGGTCGACTTTGCGCGACCAAGTGATGAACAGCCTACCGACTGAGACCTCGAGGTACTCCGGCATCGATTGACTGACCATGCGCATCGGCTCGGCGTCGAGTTCGCCCAGCAGGACCTTGAGGCCGATATTCTCGTCATCTGTGTAGTCCATTATCGCGCTCCCTCCCCCAGTTCGTTGTCGACATAAGTCGATGAGGCCACGATGTCCGGGGGGGAATGGAAAAAAGGCCGCCTGGAGGCGGCTCTTGTTGGTTTGCTGGTAAACGGCGTGCTCAGGCGGCGCTCAGGCCGATTGTCCTGCCCTTGGTTGGCGGGTTCATGACGATGTCCGCAAGGCGGGCGGCCATCAATCTCTGTTCGTAGTGGATGGCATGCATATTCTTCTTCAACACCCACGTGCATGCCTGATCGACCTTGTCGTATAAGGGGTGCCTGAACAGTGTAAGCTTCTCACTGAACAGCATGATCACGATGAGGTCTTCAATTTGCTCCGGCTTGGCGGACAAAAGGAATATTTCCCCCCTGTGATGCGGAAGCGTCTCATTCAATTCCCGAAGTCGATTGTGGGCCGTCGAGAATATAATGTCGGGACGGACCTCATGGCGGAGCGTTTCGAGTAGTGTTTTCATTTCGTCGACTCAACTAACTGGGATTAAATCTCAACAACAAGGATTGATCCACTACAGAAACGAAGCAAGCGTTTTTTTAAATATTATATCGGATTTTTATGGACACAATTGTCGATTTCATATCGGTGAATAATACGTAAACTGAACGATTAATGGTTTCAGTAATAGTTAGTACGCAATCCGTTAGAATGAATTGGCGGACGGAGTTGTTTCCGAGTTGATCGTGAACGAGCGCTCATACATTGCATCCGGGCCTAGCGATTTACGCCGGCGAAATTCGAAACGCCGTTTATTAATTTTTTTCCGATTCAAATCTTTGGAGTAATGGGGGGAATCGAGACAAATATCGCGAAACAGTCGCAGGGAGGGACGCTACATGCGGTCCTCGAAACGGAGATGCCAAAAATCATCCAGATTTAGCCGGTACGAGATACCGACGTTTTTTCATCAGGCGCTCGCGTAATGCAGCCTTCGATTTCTCGAGGTTCATGCTCCGGACGTCTACCAGGTGATCGATTGTCAACTGAAAGACATAGTTGAAAACTTCCACCGGCTCGATGGCTACCGAACAACCAGACAAGAGGTCGCGATGATAGTCCCTTGATGCACGACGGACGGCTGCACTGAGGGCTTCGTCTACGTCACGAGCCTGCGGTTTGCGCACCTTGGCTCGCTGCTTCCTGGTTATGGCTGCCGATGATCTCTGCCGCTCTGTCGTCTTGAAATATTGCCGCGCCATCTCGTTTCTCCCGGAACGCCGTTTCCAACCCAATGGAACGGCGTTTCGGTGCAAGGGAGAAAAACGGCAGCTAAGGGACCCGGCCGTCGCACGTTATCGCAAATTGGAATTGGGACTTCCTCGCCCGAGTGTCAAATCAAATCAACCGTAGACGCTGCAAGCGCTCCTCGCGCGACATCGCCGGATACGAGAGATACTTAGGGTTCAGACTCCGGTTCGCACATTCCGCCCTTATCGAAATCGGAGCGCCGATCTGGTGGGTAAACACCTTCGCGAGCATGCATTCAATCTCGTCAGCCACGGGGCCGCCTCGCTGGAGCAGAACCATAGCGGCGTCGGCGAGCGCCTGTCGTGTCGTGTCCGCATCTCTTATGACCGTACGCAACTCCTTTGCCTTCTTCGCAATGGCTGCACGACGATCACGCTGGTGCTGTGTCTTACGAGCCGTGCGTTCCTCAGGCGTTTCCCCGGAACGATCTAGGCGGGGCTTCCGACCGCGTTTCGACTTTGGCCTCGGCAGAGGGGCTTCTTCGTCGACCATCGAGGCCAACATCGCGGCGTCCATGGCTGTCAGAGCCGCGTCTTCCAATGTCGCCTCGATCATCGTGTCAGTCGCCATGTCGTTCGCCATCGGGGTCTATATGAAGAGGCTGCCGGACGGCGTAACATCGCGCAATCAAAATCTACATGTAGATTAAATTAATTCCGTCCACATGTAGATTGCGATTTCATCGCGCCCGAAACGACGGCTCCGCCAAACTCCGTCAGATTGGAGTCTCGAATTCAAAGGATTCTGGAAAGCTAAGATCAACAGGGTCTGGAACCCCAGGACAACATATTCTTGCTATCGGCTGGTGCTGACGCTCATTGTTGTCGACGCTACGCTGACTGGCTTTCTCGGGATTTCACATGGCCTCGACCCAAAACAGAAACCAAGCGAAGCTCCCCGTTCTTCGTTTCATCGCGGAGCCCTAGAAACCAAGAATCCGTTAGGCGCTTAGAACCCAGAATCCTGCAGTCCAAGCTATCAAATATAGAGGTCTTCTATATCACCGCTAAATTCTGCTGACAGCGCCTAGAACCCCTAAGCGAAAGTGCCTGTCTTTTGGTGAGAAGATGTCCGCTGTGCCTGGCGTATGGTGATGGAGGAGGCCATTCGCACGAGTCTGACGCCACTCCGACACCCGACGGTAGCCGAGGCGTGTGTATACTGGTCATCTGTATCACCACTAAAATGTGCTGGCAGAGCCTAAGTAAAAGTCCCTTCTTTTGGTGAGAAAATGTCCGCTATGCAAGAGTTATATTGAGAAGATTTCCACTCCCGGGAATTCTTAATGAATAAAAATAAATCAAATCACCAAATAATACTGGAGCTAATTGCCGCCGGCACTCATGATAATCCTAACGAGGTGGAAATCATGTCAGTCGCAGTCACACACATTCGGTCGGACGGTACCCAAGTCCTCGCCGTCTCACAGCGCAGCGGAGAACACATCGTCCGTGGGAAAGACCGGAAAGGGATACGCGCTGGTGACTGGACGCAGGAGACTGGTCCGAACAGGCATATGCTGGATCAGCCGCAGGTGGAGAAAGCCCGCATCCTCGTCGAGACCGCTGCTGTCGTTGGTGCCGACGAGTTGACCGCGCAGGATAGCGCTTGTCACGAGTACCTTTTGGCATGCGCACGGTTGGACGGAATAGACAAACCCAAGCATCAGATCGTGATGCGGCAGATGTGCGACTACCTCGGCGTCGCGAAACCAGACCGTGTCTGGTGCAGTCTTGAGCGCCTGATGCGGACGCTTGTCAGATATCACATTGTCGATCCCAAGACGTCGCGCCGCGTATGCAAGCCGCTGATCGACGGTCTGGCGGCTTCGACAAACCGACTGACGGGGGCGACAGTCATCGACTACTCAATCCCTGCCGTCATCCGTGACGCGATCCTCCAGTCCAGGTCGTACACCTGGCTCGACATCAACGTCTTCCCTAAGTTCAAGTGCAAGTACTCCGCACGACTGTACCCGAAGCTCGCGCTTATGGCGGGGTACGACTTTCGAGTTCGGAAGCCTTGGACACCGACATTGCCAGAACTGGCAGCCTTCATCGGTTACTCGCAGGACGACGGCAACATCCACATCACATATTTCACCAGGGTCCTGGATAAGGCGCTCGCCGAGATCGCCGAGCATGTGACCGCCTTCGAGGTCGTCTGTATCAAACCGCAGCGCGGCTCTGGTCGGGGAAGGCCGGTTCCGGAAGGCGCGACATTCCACATTCAGGTTTCCGACGGCACGAAATCTCTTTGGGCGCACCGCCCTGCCGATCTCGGGCCGGCGCAAATCGGCCGCATAGAAGACCGTCGATATTCGCCACTGCGGAGGGAATACGAGCATCCACCGGTTAAATGGTTCGCCCAGGCCCAGGCTATGACGACGGTCCCCGCAGAGGAACTTTCCGATCGCTGGCGGCGCGACCTCAGCATGTCTCAGGCTGACCCGACAGTCCGGATCGGGGCCATGACGGGTGCGCTGCTGACGTCCGTTCTCGACGCCGAGGGACTCAAGTCGGCGTTCCGGCTCTGGGCCGGCATGGCGGTGATGGCCGATCCTACAGCTACAGCGACCGCCGACGTCCCGGAGTTCCCCAATGCACTGCAAAGGTGTGCGTCTGGACACGCCGCGGAGACATGGATCGAGGAAGAGGTCTGGCACGCGGACGACTACACCGAAGAAGACGAAATGGAAGACCTCAGGCTCGGAGATGATTTCAAGCTTGGCTACGGAGAGGATTAACGAGCGTGCTGACAACAGAACAGAAGACGGAAAAACTCAAGGCGGTTTTCGCGCACCGTAAACACCTACTTTCGGAGCCTCATATGCGCAGCCTTCCGATCATCGGGCATTGCAGTATCGAGATGATCGGTGGCCAGGATATGGTGGAGTGTCTTGGCGATCTGCACTACGCGCTTTTGGCCCGATCCCTGAACTGGCTCGAGGGAGTTGACGGCGAGCCGACGATGCGGATGCACCTTATGGAAATCCTTGGTGCGCTTTCGACGTTCGACCTGGGCGAACTCGAAGAGGCCTGCATGCACATTCTTCGCGTCCCGAGCGCGCCGCCCAAGCCGTACCGAAAGAAGCGCTATGACGCGGGCATGCGCCTGATCGATCATTCGCCAATGACCTATACGCGAGCAGCGTATAGCGTGGTCGATGAAGCGGACGTCCCGTTCTGATCGATCGCAATCTGTTAACCGGAGCGCCGTGATCTGCGGACATCGCGTTGACTTCAGAGATCGAGCCCGGCACCTTGCCGTAACGAATTGGAGACCCGAGCGATGACGTCTGCACTGCGAATAGCCCGATAGCCCCCACGCCCCTGCCGATCGGCGGGGCGAAGCTATCATGTGTTTGCAGGAGATCGCGATGTCTCGCTTCGATTACAAGCCTTCGTTCGAAGGCGCTATTGCCCGTCTTCATTTTACCCGTGTTCTCACCGACCTCGGCCAAGGGGCGGCCGGAATCTACATCGTAACCGTTCCGGATGGCACGGAAGCCGATCGGTGGTTGCGGCCGGCCTTGGACTACGTCAACAACCTGCGACACGTCGCCAGCTATATCGAAGATGCTGTTGACGGCGAGAAGCCGCGTGCCGCGTATGATGTGGAATTGCTGACGTCTGAAGGTATCTTCGGCGGGAACACCGGCCCGCGCTGCATGCTGTATCTGACCGAGGCCGGCCATGACGACCTCCGCCATTTTTCGGTACGCCTCGCCGACGGTATCGTAGACATCGAGTTTGATCCCTCGCTGGTAGTGCAGGCTGCGGCAGAAATGGGTCGCGTCATCTCCGCCGACGAGGCTCGGCTTCTTATCAAGATGCCGTGGCGTCACCGCCGCCTTGCACTGATGTCGCCTCGCGACCTTGCCGAGAGCCATGAGTTGCATCTCATCGCCCTCGAAGACGAGCGCGCCGCTAAGGTCGTCGAAGACCTCAAGCGAGCCGAAAGAGCAGAGAAGGACGGGAAGAAAACCAAGACGCCGAAGCGAGTTGTCCCGGATGTGCGTCCGCTTGAAGACCTGCACGGCTACGGCGAGGCCAAGGTCTGGGGTGCGGAACTTGCACGGGACATTAAAGACTGGCGTCGCGGGACCATTGACTGGTCAGACGTCGATAACGGAGTCTTGCTTTCCGGGCCTCCCGGATGCGGCAAGACTACGTATGCCGCGGCACTGGCGAAGAGCCTTAACGCACACCTCGTCGTCGGTAGCTATTCCGCCTGGCTCGGAACCGGTGACGGCCATCAGGGCAATCTTATCGGGGCGATGCGCGCGGCGTTCGACGAGGCGCGACTGCATGCGCCGTCCGTGATCTTGATCGATGAAATCGACAATTTCGCGCAACGCGGCAGCATCGGTGACGCCCGAGCGGACGAGTGGACGCGTGGTGTCGTCAACGCGCTTTTGGAGTGCATGGACGGCGCGCTCGAGCGTGAGGGCGTTATCGTGGTCGGCGCGACGAACGATCCGTCGGGGATCGACAAGGCGCTCCGTCGAGCCGGGCGTCTTGACCGTCACATCGAGATTCCGCTTCCGGACGCCGAGGCGAGGGAGGCTATCCTTCAGCAACACCTCGGCGTCGGCCCCGACTTCCCCCTGGCGCTGCTTCGCAAGCATTCCGAAGGGATGTCCGGTGCTGATCTGGAGCAGCTCGCACGCCAAGCCAAACGCCTTGCGCGCCGTGAGGGTCGGCCGCTCCGTCAGGTCCACGTCTGCCGAGCGTTCCCCCGAAAGGAGCCGCGCACCGACGAGGAAATCCGGCTGATCGCCGTCCACGAAATTGGACATGCGGTCGTTGCGGCCGTCCTCGGTGCGACCGTGCACGAGGTTGTCGTGCAGAGGGAGCGCAATCCGAAGATCGATGATCAAATCGCCGGACACGCCTCCGTCGAGATGGCTCCGTCGATCCGAACGCATCTCTGGTACGCAGACCGTGTCGCTCACCTGCTCGGTGGCATGGCTGCCGAGCGCATGGTGTTCGGCGCTCACGGAGACGGTGTTATCGCCGATCTCGCCGAGGCCACCAACGTCATGACTTTTGCGTTCGTGTCGCTGGGGATGGGCGACACGATGCTTTCAGACGGTCACCGTGATCCGAAAACCCTCACTGCGGATCGCCAGTTCGATCCCGGCCTCCGTCGGCGGGTTGACGACGCGCTGAAGGAGCAGGCGGCCCGCGCTCGCGATATCCTTGAGCGCAACCGCGACGCGTTCGAGGAACTTGTCGAGCTGCTCATCCATCGCGGTCTCATCGAGGGCGATGTCATTGTCAGCGCGCTGCGGGCGAATGCCCCCGTGCAGCTGTCGCTGGCAGTATGAGCGAGGGTCAGATGTTCGTACGCAAGTTCTACATTTCGGACACCCACCTCGGCCACGCGCGCCTGCTCGACATGCAGCCTCGTCCATTTAACTCCATCGAAGAACACGATGAACATGTCGTCGCTTGCTGGAATTCGGTCGTCCGGAACGAAGACATCGTCTATCACCTCGGGGACTTCGCCTTCGCCCTGTTACGTAACGAGGACAGGGTGCGGGAGTTGTTTGGCCGCCTCCGGGGCCGCAAGTATCTGATCATCGGAAACCACGACGTCGACAAAAAGGGCAATCTACACCCGGCCCTCGCGACTCTGGGCTGGGCAGAGCGGCCGTCCCAGGCGCTGCGCACCAAAGACGGCGGCCGCGACGTCTACATGTCTCACTACGCTGCCCGAGTCTGGCCTTCGTCGCATCACGGCGCTGTCCACTTCTACGGGCATTCACACGGCCGGCTTCCGGGACACGGCCTGAGCCGCGACGTCGGTGTCGATATGCCTGACGTCGATTTCACGCCGAGGACCTTCTCGGAGCTCACGGCAAACATGGAGCTGCCCGATGGCCGATGACATCGCCGAGGCGGCCGCCTTCTTCGTCAGGGTGTGCGAAGAGCATGGTAGGGTGTTTCCGCTACGTAACATTTTGGTCGCCACAGACGGTTATCGGGCGTCCGAGGACAAGGAAAGGTTCGTCGAGGACGTCAGCGCGTATCTCCTGGCCGATGTTCGACGCCGCTTAGAGGATGCGACGAAGCAGATTGCAGCCGAACACCGCTTCGGAGGACCGAATATAGTGGCTTCGGAAATCGAGATCATGGCCGAAGCCACGGAGCTGGTCGCTGCCGCCCGAGCGACAGACCGCGATCCCGACGACGACATTAATGAGCAAAAAGAGATGAGATCGCGAGACGGACGCAAGGCTGATTGAGCTGTGCGAGCGGGGTCTGTCGATAGGCAGCATCTCCGAAAAGATCGATAGGAAGGTGTCGACGGAACAGTACCGGGCGAGCAAGCTCCGAGTCCGCAGGCAGCTTGGCGACAGGTCACGGTTCGGGGCGGTTACCGCTAACGCCAAAGTCTACTGAACGGCTGCCGACGACGCCGAACTCCGGACGTTGATGACAGCGTGCATCGGCCCAGAAAACGCTGCGCCCCGGCTTGGCCGAACGGTCTCGGCCGTTGATACCTGGTTAAGCGTCTATCGACCGCGCGGTCTCCGAGAGTTCAAGTCGCCGTCGGCGGGAAGATACGCAACTGCATGTGTTGCAAGACCCCGTTCAAGTCCTCGTGAAAGGGCAACCGGTTGTGCCTGCCCTGTGGTTCTTACGCCTCAGGGTGAGGGGCACAGTATGACCACGGCCCGCCGGCGTGGAACCTAAGAAAATCCACGTTGCCATTTTAGCCGACCTCTGGACAGGCCGCCCCTATTCAGGCGGCCTTCTTCGCGACTTCGTCCGCGACGATCACTTGCTTGTCTTTGTCCACGTAGATTGGCGTGCCGCGCCATTTCTCCCAAGCGCCAATTACCGCGTCGCTCCACATCAGCATCGCCTCACCCTTGAGTTTCAGGTGCTGAATATCGCCGTAGCTCTCACCGGTGATTTTGGCGACCCTGTTGCGCGCCCAAACCTCGAACTGTGCGTCGGTCATCTTCTTGTCGGGCTCGCCGAGATCGATGGTATGAGACAGGACGACCGAGGCACCGCCCGGAATACCCCACGCCTCCATCGCGTTGGTCAGTGTGCGCCTGACGTCATGGGGAGACCAATAACCGATACCGTTGAGTGCTAACAGATCGATCGCATTCTCATCTCCCTTTGCCCGATCGTCACGTGCCGCGAGACGTTGGAGGAATAGACGGGGCGCATTTCTGTCGATCTGCTTATCGTTACCATCTTCTGACGGAAACGCCCATTTTGAGCCGATGTGTTTCGATGGGAGCATAAAGAGCGTCAGGACATCCGCAGCCTTTGGAGGGATGGGAAGAACGAAGCGCTTTCTATTCTTCATGACCCCGTCACGCCACATCGCCTGGAACCAGCCTTCTTCTCCTTTAGCGGTCCAAGGTTGGACGTCTTCAAATTGGAGTGAGAGCGCCGAGGCCACACGTTGAGATGTGATGACAATCCATACGAACGCTGAAAAGACGTTGTCACGAACGCCATGCTGGACACCCGTGCGGCCGGGCAATCGGTGGTGAAGGAAGTACTCCCCGAGCGCCAGGACCTTGCCGATATCGTCGATGCTAGGTTGACGGTCCCGAGCATGGATGACGCTGTCTTCAGTCAGCATCAGCCACCAAGGCTGATGGTCCTCCAGTCCTGACTGGCCTTTGTGATGTTGGTATGTATAGCCGAGGACCTTGCGGAAAGCGCCTACCGCTTTTTTAGCCATAGACACTCCGGAGTTTTCGAGGACGTCGTCCCGGATATCTTCGGCCATTCTTGACGTGAGTTTGGTGATAGGCAGATCGATGACCGACGCGAACTCCGCGCGCCCGACGACCATTCTCACCTCGGCACCATAGGTGTCCTTTATCGGCTTCTTATTGTCAGCCTTGGTTCGCTTCTCGATCCAGTTTTCGACGGCCTGACGGAACGTCCAAGCCTGAGCGTGCGCTTCCTCGCCTCGAGCGCGTGCGACGGCCTTCTCGGCGGCTTCAATAGCCTTGCGCTGACTTCTAATACCATCAGCCGACAGGCCGAAGTAATTGTCCAGAAATGGCTTGACCAGCTCAGGGTCCCGATCTTTCAGGTCGCGGACGGTCTCGTTGAGCGAACGTGCTTCCTGAGGGGTCACGATCCGTCTCTCGACAATCCCTTTGGCGACGACCGCGTAACCGAGGGTCGTCGTCGTGCCTCTATAGCGGCCGACCCAGGCCGCGCGTTTTCCCTGCACACGGAGTTCCAGAGCCTTACGCTCGCTGATCGTGTCCGAATAAATCCGATCCCCGGCCGTGAAAGGATCGGCGAGGAAAGTCTTCAGCCATGCGGTGGTAATGGCAGCAGGATATGAGGCCATGGGGAGCGCTCCAGCGTGTTATCGAAACTCATAACACGGCCATAACATTTCGACTGTGTTGACAACAGGAAAAAGAATCCCGGATTGCCGGGCTTTTTCGTCGACTAGGTTAACCATGACAGGCCAAACCGGATCGTTAAATTTTGATGTTTCGTGAGTGTTGACAACAGTTTAACTCAGCATCAGACTGTATTTTCAGGGTAATCCTGATGTGTTGGCAGAACGCCGATCCAGTTAGAGCGCAGGTTTGTGGCACCTGAGGTCGGAGGTTCAATTCCCCCCAACCGTACCATTTCTCTCCCGAAATGTTCAAAACAGTAAATTCGCTCTGATGCGAATAGGCTTCGCTTTGACGGCGGATTTCCGTGATCGGTGTGGCCAGTCGGATTAGTCGAATCCGCCGCAAGGCCTTCCCCCACCTCACTCGCCCGAATAGGTCCCGCGCCGGATATAGGCGTCGGGGACGCAGCGGCGGGCGGTGTTGAGCACTGTCCTGGCCTCGGCCCTGGTTTCATAGGCACCGAGCAGGAAGGTGTTGAAGCCGGGGCGGAAGCCGGAAAATTTGGCGGAAAAATCGTTGAACGGTTCGAACCCGCAGGCCCTGACCCGATTGCGGATCGCCTCGGAGGCGGTGTTGTCATAATCGGTTTCAAGCAGATTGCCGACGATCACCCAATAGCCGTCATCGCGGTCTGCGCTGGCGCCACCGGTGGTGGCGGCAAGCAGCAGGCTCGCAGAAAAGATGCGCTTCAACATCCTTGCCCCTTTCGATTCCCCTGAAAAATTTTTAGCCGATCAGGGCAGGGGGGTGAAGGCTTGGTCTATCAGAATAGAAGAAAATAGATGCCGCTTGCTGCAATCGCGCCGCCCAGAAGGCGCACCAGCTTGCCCTGCCAGATGCGGCCAAGGCCGTAACCGATGCCGATGCCGAGAATGTGGATGACGCCGGTGGAGACCACGAAGCCGACGGTAAAGGCGGCTGGATCGGCAGCGCGAAGCGTCATCTGTCCGTGCGGATAGCCGTGAAACAGCGCGAAAATGGCAACGATTAAAATGGCGGCCCAATCGGGCGCGCGCCATTGGGCGGCGATAGCGCCGCCCAGCACCATGACCGAAATGGCAATCACCGTGGTGATGACCGGATCGGGCACCAGACCCAGCATGCCGCCGACACCGCCCACGCACATGATGAGCGGAAAGGTGGCGGGCAGCATCCACACGGTGCGCCCGCCCATCTGCGCCCCCCACAGACCGACAGCCAGTATGGCCAGAAAATGATCGGCACCCGCCAGCGGATGGCCGAAGCCGCTGCCGAAACCGCCCATGGGGCCGCCAAGCACATGGGCAAAGGCAGGGGAAGGCAAAAGGCCCGTGGACACAAGCGCAAGGCCAATGCCTGCCAGCCGGGCCAGAGCATGCTGCAGTCGGGATTGGCGTGTCATGGCAAGTCCTCGTTTTCCGCTCCGGGCATTAGGCAGCGATTTGGTCTACAAAGCGGCACAGTTCGGATATAGTCGAGCCGCATGCCCGAACGCAATGTGGTTGGACAACCGCTTGTCCCGAACCCCGTTGGCGAGAAGGCCTGACGAAATGGAGATCTGATCAATGGCTGTGTCGAAAGCCTCATCGCATATCGCTTGTCTGTCCCTTGCAAGTCTCATGGCGCTGGCCATGCTGCCCGGCACCGCAGATGCCCATATCCTGCAGGGTGAGACGGGCGGCTTTCTCCATGGTTTCGAGCATCCGCTCTCCGGCCTCGACCATCTGCTCGCCATGTTCTGCGTGGGCCTGTGGGGCGCGCAGATGGGCGGGCGCACCGTCTGGAGCCTGCCGATTGCCTTTCCGCTGATCATGGTCGCCGGGGGTATCATGGGCATTGCCGGCGTGCCGCTGCCGGCGGTGGAAAGCGGCATTGCCATGTCGATTATCGTGCTGGGCGCGGCCATTGCCTTTGTCTGGCGTCCGCCGGAATGGGTGGCGCTGGCCGTGATCGGCATTTTTGCGATTTTCCACGGCTACGCCCATGGGGCAGAATTGCCGACAGCCACCGATCCGGCCGATTTTGCCATCGGCTTCGTGGTGGCGACCGGCCTGATCCACATTGCCGGCATTGCCGTTGGCCTGGGCTTCCAGCGCGTTCACGCCGGCAAGCTGTCGCGCGCGCTGGGCGGGCTGATCGGCATTGGCGGCCTTTATTTCCTGATCGCCTGACGGGCGTCTGGAACCGTGCCTTTATCCAAGCATGATGGACAATGGCGCCCTGTTGCCGGCATGAGCGCGCTGGCAATGGGGGCGCTTGTTCTCGTGGCATCGGCAGTACTGACCGCGCTTGCCGATGGCAGTCTCGATCACTGGCTGTTGTCGACGACGCTGACGGCGGAACGACTGCTGCCGCTGGTCGGGCTCGGGCTTGTTCTGGGGCAATGTCCGCAGACGCGGTTGAAGCCGGCAATCCTGCTGCTGCTTGCCGGTTTCGTCGGGGGCTATCTCGGCCACCAGCCACTGATGCGGCTTTTGGCACCGCTGCCGGCGGCGCCGACCCATTATTTCCTGGTGGGCCCGATGGCCTGCCTGTTGACCGGCGCGCTGCTGGCGCTGCCACCTTCCATGCGCTTCCGGCCGGGCGTTTTCCTGCTGCCGGTGATCGGTGCAAGCCTTGCGCTGGCAATCCGGCTGTCGGATCCAAGCCTGCATGACTGGCGCTACCCGCCACTGGCCATGCTGCTGTCGGTCTGGCTGGTGTTTGCCATTGCCGGCCTGGCCCGTCTGGTCAACGCGCCCTGGAGCCTGATTGCCGCGCGCGTATTCGGAAGCTGGCTTCTCGCCATCGGCGCGCTCTATGGCGGGGCCTATATGGCGGCCAAGACGGTTGAACTGACGCCGCCGCCTTTCGTGCAGCCAGTTCGCGGCAGCGGCGACTATCCGGGCTTCGGCGCGGTGCTCGATGCCTTCGAGCCTGCGGCGGGGGAGGGGCAATGATGCGGCCTGTCACGGCATTCCGAGGCTGGCGGAGAGCCGGATTGGCGGGCCTGATGCTGGCGATAACGGCCATGCCGGCCGCCGCCCATCCCGATATCGCCGTGACCCTGCGCCTGCTCTTCAACCTGAATGGCGCCGCGCTGACCGGTATCGGCGAAAGCTGGACCTTCGACACCCGCTATAGCCGCGCCCTGATCGACCGCTTCGATCATGACCGCGATGGCGCCTTTGCCGAGGATGAAAAGCAGGCGCTGCGACAAAGACTGGTGGCGGATCTGGGCGGCGGTGCGTTCCTGAACACGCTGACGGCCGGCGATGAGACGGTGGCGCTTGGCGATCCCGCAGGATTCGATGCCGCAATCCATGGACCGGCTGTGACCGTGACCTTCGCCTTCAATCTCGACGCGCCGATCGGACTTGAGAACAGCCAGGCGAGCCTAATGGTGCGCGACGAGAGCTATATCGCTGCCTTTCGACTGGCAGACAGATATCCGGTCATGTTGCGCGGCGATCAAAATGGCAGTTGCCTTGTCAGGAGCGAGGCGGCACCCGACGCTGCCTATTTCGCCGGTCTGGTGGTGCCGGACCGTTTCATCCTCTCCTGCAAACCTGCCCGCTAGCCGCTGACGGTCGTGGTGAAGGTCGGATCGGAGCGGATGGTGTTGGAGACGGTGCAGACCTCGTTTTCGGCGCACTCGGCAATCGCCTGTCGCGTCCGGTCATCGAGATCGCCGACAATGGTGAAGGCGATTTGGAAATGGCCGATCCGCGATGGCCCGTCCTCTGCCTTGTCGCCGGAAACGGCAGCGGTGATTTCGCTAATCCGATCCATGACGCCCAGCTCATGGGCGGCGATGCGCGCGCTCATGGCAAGGCAGGCGGCAAGCGAGGCATAGAGCAGATCGAGCGGGTTGAAGCCGGGCTGCGATGCGCCGGTGACAATGGCAAGCTCGCCTCCGGTTGCGGACGTGACCTGCGGAAAGCCCTGGCGCCCGAGAACGGCAGTGGCACCGACAGGGCGGGCTTTGAGTATGGCAGCAGTCATGGTGAGGGTCCTGACAGTCTGGGCGTGACGATGCCGGGGCGAGCCGGGTTACAGAAAAATTGCCCGTTCCGCATCGACGATCTCCTGCAGGAACTGGGCAACGGTGCGCACCCGCACAAGGGCGCGGGCATTCTCGTGATAGGTGGTCCAATAGGCGCGCGAGATTTCGATCTCCGGCAGAATGCGAATGAGATCGGGATATTGCCGGGCGATATATTTGTGCAGGATGCCGATCCCGGCACCCGAGCGCACAGCCTCGGTCTGGCCGGTGGCGCTGGAAATCTCGAAGCCGGCATTCCAGTTGCGCAGGATCTCGCCGGTATAATTGAGCGAGGCGGAAAAGATCAGGTCTTCCACATAGCCGATGCGCCGGTGTGCGGCGAGTTCGTCCACGGTGCCCGGCGCGCCATGGCGGTCAACATAATCGCGCGCGGCATAAAGGCAGAGCGCATAATCGGTAAGCTTGCCGGATATCAGCCGGCCATGCTCGGGCCGCTCGAGCGTGATGGCGATATCGGCCTCGCGGCTGGACAGCGAAAAGGCGCGCGGCACCGGCACCAGCTGGATTTTCAGGGCCGGATAACGCTCGGTCAGTTGCCCGAGGCGCGGTGCCAGGAAGGCCACGCCGAAGCCGTCCGGCGCACCGATGCGCACGGTGCCGGCCACCGCATTATCGACATGGCCGATGCCGGATTGCGCCGCAAGCATTTCCATTTCCATGCGCTCGGCCGCATGCAGAAAGATCTCGCCCTCCGGCGTGAGCTCGCAGCCATTGGTGCGCCGGGTCAACAGCTTGGTCTTCAGCGTATCCTCAAGCGCCGTGACACGGCGCGACAGCGTGGCGTGATTGACGCCCAGCCGCTTTGCCGCTGCCAGAAACTGGCCTGCACGGGCCACGGCCAGGAATATGCGCACGTCATCCCAGTTCATGGGCAGTGTCCGTTCGGGCGTGGGTAGGAAGGTTCGCGCGCAAATGCATCCCGTCCGTTTCAAGAAAATTGCACAACAATCGATAGTCTGATTGGCTCGCCTGTGCAATTGCCGCAATCAACGCCGAGGCGTATCGCACGCGTCAGTCTCGATGCGGCGGGAGACCGAGGGCTGCCATGCGTTGCTCGAAATCGTCGGCGATATCGGAGAGGCGGATGCCGGCGAAGCGGTCGAGGAGGAGCGTCTCCGCCTCCAGACGTGCCGATTGCAGCGCATCGTTGACGGCAATCTCGACCAGACAATTGGCATGATCGGAGGAGGGCACAAGGCAAAAGAGTTCGGGCCGGTCGAGGGCATCGTAGACATCGAGAAGCGTGATTGCGTTCAGGGGCTTCAGCAACGCCCAGCCGCCGCCATGGCCCTTGACGGACTGCACATATCCGCGCTCGCGCAGGCCCGCCATGGTGCGCCTGACCACGACCGGATTGGTGCTCAGCATCTTGCCGATCATCTCCGAGGTCATCGCTTGACCGCCGCGTTCCAGATGAATGAGCACATGCAGCATGCGCGATAGACGGCTGTCGCCTCGCATTTCGTTTTCCCGTCAGCTTTGAATTCCGGCCGTCACCCTAGCAACCGGAGGCTTTCGCAACAAGTGATGTTACGTGTATTGACGAGGGCAAAGATTCGTAACATAAAAAGATACATGAAAACGAACTGGAGCCATCGCATGTCGCAAACCCATGATGTCATCATTGTCGGCGGAAGCTTTGCCGGCCTTTCGGCGGCCCTGCAGCTGGTACGGGCGCGAAAACATGTGCTGCTGATCGATGCCGGTGCGCCGCGCAATCGCTTCGCCCCTGCCTCCCATGGTTTTCTGGGCCAGGATGGGTCAGCGCCGGCGCAGATTGTGGGCATCGCCCTTTCCCAGCTGCGTCGCTATCCGACCTTCGTCAAGATCGACGGCGAGGCGATGTCGGCGGCTCCGGCGGAGAGGGGTTTCGAGGTGGAACTGTCCGACGGCCGGTGCGTGCAAGGCAAGCGGCTTGTTTTGGCCATCGGGGTTCGTGACCAGCTGCCGGAGATCGAGGGATTGGCGCCGCTCTGGGGCAAAAGCGTGCTGCACTGCCCCTATTGCCACGGTTATGAGATCGACGGCGGCCCCATAGGTCTGCTGGCCTCTTCGCCCCTTGCGCATCACCAGGGGGCACTTCTCCCCGATTGGGGCGCAACGACCGTATTTCTGCAGCCGGGTGTCGAATTTGCCGAGGAAGACACGGCCATGCTCATGAACCGCGGCGTGTCGATCCTGCAGGAGCCCGTGATCCGGCTGATTTCAAAAGGCGAGGCGCTGCAAGCCGCAGAACTGGCCGATGGACGCCGCGTGCCGATCAAGGCCCTGTTCGTGCAGACCCGCGTCAAGCCGGCGTCGCCGCTGGCCGATCAGCTGCGCGCTGCCACGGAGGAGGGGCCGCAGGGGCCCTATATCAAGACGGACGAATGGGGAGCGACCAGCATTCCCGGTCTCTTTGCCGCCGGCGATGCCGCAACCCCCATGCACAATGCCACCTTCGCCAGTGCGGCTGGCGTGAAGGCAGGGATCATGGCGCATCGATCGCTGATCTGGCAGGGATGAGGGCAATTCCCGCAAACGGTTGCGCTCAGTTATTCCGTTCGGCGCGCGCCAGGCCATGGGCCACCAGGCGGTCGATGATATCGGCATAGCCGACGCCGCTTGCCGCCATGGCCTTGGAATACATGCTGATATTGGTGAAGCCCGGAATGGTGTTCACCTCGTTGACGAGGAACCGCATGTCCTCGGTCAGGAAGAAATCCACGCGCGCCATGCCGTCGCAGCCGAGCGCACGAAATGCCCTGGCGGCCATCTCGCGCATCGCCGCCTCGATCTCCGGTGGCACGTCTGCCGGCACCGTCAGGGCGGCACCGCCCTCATCGACATATTTGGCATTGTAGCTGTAAAATCCATGGCTTTCGGCGGGCGTAATCTCGCCGGGCCGCGAGACGAACAGACCGCCTGCCGGATCTTCCAGAACGCTGAATTCAATCTCGCGCCCGTCGATGAATTCTTCGGCGAGCAACGACCGGTCATATTGGAAACCTTCCGCAAGCGCGGGCAGAAACTCCTGACGTCCCGAGACCTTTCTCACGCCCACCGAAGACCCTTGCCGGGCCGGCTTGATGAAGAGCGGAAGGCCGATATCGTCTTCCAGTAAGGCAATATCGGCAGTCGCACTGTCGGTCAGCGTGGCGGATCGGGCAACCGGGATGCCGGCGGCGCGCAGCAACTGTTTGGCTATGACCTTGTCCAGGGCCGTTGCCGAGCCGAGAATGCCGCAACCCGCCAGCGGAACGCGTGCGACATCTGCCAGTCCCTGAACCGATCCGTCCTCGCCATAGGGGCCGTGCAGGACGGGAAAGAGGATGTCGATGATACCGGCTTGCGCCATTGCTCCGCTGCTGTCGATGGCGACCATGCGCCCGCGACCGCCGGGGATCAGGCAGACCTCCGTTCCGCTGTCTGGCTGCGACAGGGTGCCGTTTTCAAACCGGCTCATCAGCCAGCGCCCCTCGCGCGTCACGAAGATCGGGACCGGATCGTATGTGTCGGGGGCCAGGGCCCTCATGACATTGGTGGCCGACAGGACGGAGACGTCATGCTCGGCTGAACGGCCGCCGAAAAGGACGGCAATTCGCAGCCTTTTGTTGGAAACTGTCATCTGGGGCTCCCGATAGGGGTAAGGAAAAGACGGTGGCAAAATGTGTTGGCGTGGCGGGTTTCAAATCCGTGCTTGAAAGTGGATCGATAAAAATGCAATTTGCTCCCGATTTGAAGGGCCACTTTGCATGCGGCGCCTGAGCCACTTGACGGGATGAGGCATGGATCTGAAGAGGCGCCGGGAAAGTCCATCGGCTGGTTTTCACCCGAATATCGATCCCTCGTCGCCGGCCTCTCTGGCGCGGCAACTCTATCTCGATCTGCGGGGCGCGATCGCGAACGGACGTTTGAATGCCGGCCAGCGCCTGCCCTCCACCCGGCTGGCATCGACGGAATGGAGACTGTCGCGGGGGACGGTTGCCGAGGCCTATGACATCCTGATTGCGGAGGGCTATGCCGTCGCCCGCCACGGGTCCGGCACCTATGTCGTATCGGTCTCTCCGGAGACCTTTATCGGGACAGGCAAGCGCAAGGAGCCGCCGCCGCATTCCACGCGTCGCGGTTTGTCGCAGGCGGTGACACAAGTGCTGCGGACTGGCCCCAGTCTGGAGCCGCAAAAGCCGTTGCCATTCGCGACCGGCCGGATTGCCCATGATGATAGAACGGCCGGCCTGCTCACCCGCATTGCAGGACGCCACATGAATTATGCCTTTGAAGGCTATGGCGATATTCAGGGCTTTCCCGAACTCCGGCAGGCCATCACCGCCCATCTGGCGGTATCGCGCGGCGTGACGTGCAAGGCCGATCAGGTCTTCATCACGGCTGGAACGCAGCAGGCGCTCGATCTGGCCTTTCGCGTTCTGGCCTCGCCCGGCGACACCGTTGTCGTTGAAGATCCCTGTTATCCGCCCGCCCGGCAGTGCTTGACGCTCAATGGCGCAAACATCATCGGCCTGCCCGTCGACCAGGACGGGGTGGTGACGGAAACGCTGGCAACAGGCACCTTGCCGCCGCCCGCCCTGTTTTATGTCACGCCATCCAACCAGTATCCGGTCGGCTCCGTTTTATCCCTGCCGCGGCGGCTGGAGCTTCTGGCCTATGCAAGCGAGCATGGCTGCTGGATTGTCGAGGACGATTACGACAGCGAATTTCGCTATGACGGCCATCCGATTGCCTCTCTGCAGGGCCTCGATCAGGCCAGTCGCGTTCTCTATACGGGCACGTTCAGCAAGGCATTGCTGCCCAGCCTGCGGCTCGGCTATCTCGTCGTGCCCGCCGATCTCGTGCCGGTATTCCGGGCCATTCGCCCGGCGCTCGACCGCTGTCCGCCCACCTTTCAGCAGCGTGTGGTCGCCGATTTTCTGAACGAGGGCTATTTCCCCTCGCACCTGCGCCGACTGAGGGAGCGTCTGCGGGGCTCCAGAGATCTGCTGGCGGGTCTCCTGAAGGAGCGGATCGGCGAACATCTTTCCGTCGTGCTTCCGGATCAGGGGATCAATCTGACCGTGCGCAGCACGGGCACCTGGGGGGATGACACAGCGGTCTCGGACGCCGCGTTGAAGCGCGGCGTTGTCGTCATGCCGCTCTCGCGCATGAATGTGGTCTCGCGCGACACCTCCAGATTGATGCTGGGTTTTTCCGGACTGTCTGAAGAGGAAGCGGATCGCGGCACGATGCTTCTGGCGGAGACATTCGGGCGAAGAGAGTTTTGAACACGGTCGGGCGAAAGAGGCACGTCTTGCGGCGACACTTTTGCGAAGGCGAAGCGGCTTGTTGGGGAGCGTTCACAGCGTGTTCAATGGGGTGGATATGCCGCGATTGACTGAGTTGGCGATGGTGCAACCCCAGGCACAATGCCACCTTCGCCAGTGCGGCTGGCGTGAAGGCAGGGATCATGGCGCATCGATCGCTGATCAAGCCCGTGACCCAAAGTCCCGATTCGGAAAGGGTGCGCGGGGAAGGATGATTGGCGAGGCGCGTGGTCGCGTCGTTTTATGACTTTGATCAACGGCCATGGGGACTACCTGGTTCGCGAATGTCCGGGCTCGAGCGTTCCCCGATAATGCACGAGCAGGTCGCCTGTGATCGGTGCGGACAATTTTACGTCAAAATGAAAACGGCCATCGCGAACATATTCCTTTGCCTCGGAAACGGGCAGAAGCCATCGGGGCAGCGGGAGAGGGCCGAGCCTTCCTGATAAGACGGGGTAGTGCAATGCCTGGTCGCTTACTTCAAGTCCAAGCAGAAATGTGAACGGTCCGAAACGCTCGGTCATGCCCTTGCGCGTTGGCGTGAGTTTCGAGGTGAAGCGATATTTTCCAAAGCAGCGGATCCAGATCTCGCCCGACGCTATGACACGCTTAGTCACCTCGATGGTTGTCTGGTCAGAAGCCTTGGGAAAGCTGAAAATCCGAGCGATGAGGCGGCTCCACAGACTGGTGCCACGTTCGACACTGGCATGGCCGTTCCAGTAGGCGGTGTCCGCTGTCATGTGGGTGTTGCGGATGATCTGTGGAAGGGTCGCGAAACCTGAGCCGAGCACTTTCGCAAAAATGGGCTCAAAAGTTTCGGACACGCGTTCGATTGAAACGTTGAGGTCGGACATCGCCGCCTCCGCTTCTTCCAATGTTATTGCACACAGTGCCGGGCCAGCGCCTACCGGGAGAATGTCACGGCGCAGCAAGGCCCGGGCGGCGATTGCCGGAATGAAAGGCCCATTGCCATCCTCTACCAACAGACGCCAGTAGCGCTTCTCTCCGCCGGAGATCACCATCACAGACATGCCGCCTGTTCCGCTGCCAAAGGGGGCCAGCAATTCGGCTGCATATTTGACCGCATGCGCAATCGGTCCTGTCACGCGAAAGGGAAAAACGCGGCGAAGCGCGGCGAAGAATGCGAGACCGTAGCGCATCACCGCCAGCTCGAGACCGGCACGGAAGAGTACCGTCCCTGCCTTAAAATAGCCGGGGAAGAGCACGATGTCTGGAACGGATATTTGCCAGCCTTGCCGGATTGTGCCGTCAGGTAACTTATAGTCTGCTGGATCCGACCAGCCGGTGGTTGTCAGCCACGAACCGCCGCGCCAGACCTGCATGGGGCTTCCCGCTTGCGTGAGAATGGAATGGATCACCGACAGCCCGCGCGGGCTGCGATTGCCGGGTAGGATGGCGGTGTCGATCATAATGGGAGCGTCGTTGGCCGCCAAGGCCCGGACGGCGGCGCTGGACAGCGCAGGCACAGTCGAAAGGCCAGACAGAACACAAATCCCGGCAGTGCGCGCCGCAGCGTCGAGTTCCGCAATGCCCGCGCAGAACCCGGCATCGTCGGACAGGTCGAGATAGTGCATTTGCGCTGTAATTGCGGCCTGCGCCAGCCGGTAGCGTTCGTCACCGTAGGAATGGAATGGACCGGCAGCATCGATCACCACCTGATGGCCCGCCAATTCCGTCAAATTGCCCTTGCGATCCATTTGGACGGCGGCACAGTCCAGTTCGGCAGCCAGACGTTTCGCCGCTCTGAGATCGCGTCCCGCAATGGTGACGGTATGACCATCGCGCACCAACAAGCGTGCGAGTCGCTCTCCGAAAACGCCATAGCCGCCTAGCAGGAGTACTTTCATCGCATAAGTCGTTTTTGCAGTTTGGGATCAGGAAGGGCACACAGGTCACTACGACCGAATATCGCATAGCGATTGCGCGCCAGCCAGTTATAGAGTTTGTGCCGCACACCTTTTGGAAACAGCCTCAAGATGGCGGTCATGTGCCCCCATCCTCCGAAGGTTCGACCTGCATGTATCACGGCTTCGAAATCCGTGTGTACAATGCCGTCATCGAGAAAGAGCCAGCTTGACGGGTCATCCGCTTTGAAGCCGTAATGGTGCAGCAATGCGGAACCCAAAGGTGACTGGATCGGGCATATCCGCACCGTACCCGAGCGGTCGAGCCGGTTGATCATGCGGGCGCCCCACGAACAGATTGCGCATTTGGCATCCATCACAGCAACCGGCGCACTATCGTCGAAATCAGGAACTGTGGGGTCATCCCTGTAGGAAAAACGTTTGGTCATGGCAATTACGCTATCGATGTGGAAATGAGCGACTATAGCGGAGAGGTGGAGAAGGTCTAGCGCGATGGAGAAAGCCCGCCCCATTCGGTGGGATGCGCCCGTCTCGACCGGGGAGACGGCTGCCGATGGGTGCAGTCGAGGCACGATGCTTCTGGCGGAGACGTTCAGACGACGAGAGTTTTGAACACGGTCGGGCGAAAGAGGCACGTCTTGCGGCGATACTTTTGCGAAGGCGAAGCGGCTTGTTAGGGAGCGTTCACAGCGTGTTCAACGGGGCGGATATGCCGCGATTGGGTGAGTTGGCGATGGTGCAACCCCCATGCACAATGCCACCTTCGCCAGTGCGGCTGGCGTGAAGGCAGGGATCATGGCGCATCGATCGCTGATCTGGCAGGACTGACGATCCTCGATGATGATGAGGGCGGGCGGCAGGCGTCCAAAGCTGCCTGTCCTGTCTCCTTCTATGTCGCGGCGTCGCCGGATCGATGCTAGTTTCCGCTGGGGAGGCCGCATGCAATCGTGCCCTCCCCAGCCTTGAGGAGGACGCGGCCGGGCAGCCACCCGCCGCGTATGCGAGAGGAGCGCGAAAAAGATGGCAATGGCAAAGAACACGATTTGCCTCTGGTATGACAGGGACGCGGAGGACGCTGCCCGCTTTTATGCCGAGGTCTTTCCCGACAGTTCGGTCGGCACGGTATACCGCGCGCCGGCCGACTTTCCCTCCGGCAAGGCGGGCGATGTGCTGACCGTCGAATTCACGGTCGCCGGCGTGGCTTGCATGGGTCTCAATGGCGGCCCGGCCTTCGCCCCTGACGAGGCCTTTTCTTTCCAGATCTCGACCGAGGACCAGGCCGAGACCGACCGCTACTGGAACGCGATCGTCGAAAATGGCGGCAAGGAAAGCGCTTGTGGCTGGTGCAAGGACCGATGGGGCATTTCCTGGCAGATCACGCCGCGCGTGCTGATGGAAGCGCTGGCCGCCGGTGGCGACGAGGCCCGGCGCGCCTTCGCCGCGATGATGGAAATGGGCAAGATCGACGTGGCGAAGATCGAGGCGGCCAGACGCGGCTGATGCTGGGTGACGGGCGTGGCCCTGCGACCGCGCCCGCCGGCTCCGGCCTTATCGCGCCGTCACCGCAACGGCCGGCCGCAGGCCCATGACGACAAGCGCGCCGAGCGCATAGAAGGCGATCACCGACAGCCAGATCGCGCCCGGCCACTGGTCCCGGACGCTGAAATAGAGACCCGAAAAGATAAGCGGCGCTGCAATCGATGCCAGGCTGACCAGCGAGGCGAGCACGCCCTGGAACTGGCCCTGTCGATCGGCGTCGACCTGGCGGGTGGCGAGCGATTGCAGCGCCGGCATTCCGACGCCGCCAAAGGCAAAGACCGGCATGACCGCGAAGATCACCCAGCCTTCGGTGGCGAAGGCCATGACGCCGAGCGCAAGGCAGACGCCGGCAACACCGCCGAGCACCGCGCCGCGCTCGCCGAGCCGCTTGACCGCCAGGCCCGGAAGAAAGGCCTGGACAAGCGTCTGGCAGAGGCCAAAGGCGCCGAGCGACAGGCCGATATGCAGGCCGTCCCAATGAAAGCTGTCTGCACCCCAGAGCGCCCAGCAGGTGCCATAGGCCTCGCCGGTCGCGCTGAACAGCAGGAAGACGAGGATAAGCGGCAACAGGTGTTTCATGGCCAAGGCCCAGCGCAGCGGTGCCAATGGATTGAGGGCGGCAAGATCGATCTTGCGACGACCCGCTGTGCGCGATTCCGGCAGGGCGAAGACGGCGACGAGCAGGTTGGCGGCGTTCAGCAGCGCGGCGGCGATGAACGGCAGCCGCATCCAGATGTCGCCAAGCACGCCGCCGAGCACGGGACCGATGATGAAGCCCATGCCGAACATGGCATTGGTCAGGCCGAAGCGCCGGGCTCGCTCGTCTTCGCGCGAGATGTCGGTGATATAGGCCATCGAGACCGACATGTTGGCGCTAGTCAGGCCCGCGATGGCGCGACCGACGAACAGCATCCAGAGGCTGGGCGCGAATGCCAGGACCAGATAATTGACCGCAGCCCCGGCAAGCGAAATCAGCAGGACCGGGCGGCGGCCGAGGCGGTCGGAGAGGGCGCCCAGAACCGGGGCGCAGAGAAATTGCATGGCCGCGTAGAGCGCGGTCAACGTGCCGATCAGGGTGGCGACATTGCCGCCCTCGGCGACGTCTTTCAGCAGGGAAGGGAGGATCGGGAAGATCAGGCCGATGCCCACGGCATCGAGCAGGATTGCGGTGAAGATGACAAACAGGGGCTTGGTCATGACGGTGTGCTCCGGCCGATCGGCGCGGCACCGCAAAGCGTCCACGGCTTTGCTGCCCGCCCGAGCGGCGTGAAAGGGTTCAGGTTTTTTCGGAAGCGCTGGCCGATCCTGCGCCAGGGCAGGGCCGACGTGTACTTGACCGCCTGGACGCCAATTCGTCCACCGTCTTACTCCGCCATTGGCGGATCATGGGAAGCGGTCGCTTTTCGCGACGGCGACTTTTTACGCCGGATCGGCAATCCTGGCAAGCCGTCGGTTATAGGGTGCCGGTCGGATGCAATCCGGGCGCCATTGTTCCGCCTTGTGTTTGTTTTCGCACAACGGATGCGTAAAGCCTCGCGTTGCGTTGTGCGCGTGAAAGCGCATACTGGCCCCAACGAAATCCAAGGAGGGATCATTCATGTACGAGATCGGTCATTTTATCGGCGGCAAGAAGGTTGCCGGCACCAGCGGGCGCACAGCCGACGTCTTCAATCCGGCAACGGGTGAAGTTCAGGCCAAGGTTTCTCTGGCAAGCGACGCGGAAATCCGGGCCGCCGTCGAAAATGCCAAGGCGGCGCAGCCGGCATGGGCAGCGACCAATCCGCAGCGCCGCGCGCGCGTGTTCATGAAATTCGTCGAGCTTTTGAACCAGAACATGGATGAACTGGCCGTGATGCTCTCCAAGGAGCACGGCAAGACGGTGGAAGACTCCAAGGGCGATGTCATTCGCGGCCTGGAAGTCTGCGAATTCGTGATCGGTATTCCGCATCTCTCCAAGAGCGAGTTCACCGAAGGTGCCGGTCCGAACATCGACATGTATTCGATCCGTCAGCCGGTTGGCATCGGTGCGGGCATCACCCCGTTCAACTTCCCCGCCATGATCCCGATGTGGATGTTTGCACCCGCCATCGCCTGCGGCAATGCCTTCATCCTGAAGCCGTCCGAGCGCGACCCGTCCGTGCCGATCCGCCTGGCCGAACTGATGATCGAGGCCGGTCTGCCGGAAGGTATTCTCAACGTCATCAACGGCGACAAGTCGGCTGTGGATGCGCTGCTGACGGACCCTGATGTCGGCGCGATCTCCTTTGTCGGCTCCACGCCGATTGCCCGCTATGTCTATGGTACCGCGGCGTCCAACGGCAAGCGTGCCCAGTGCTTCGGCGGCGCCAAGAACCACATGATCATCATGCCCGACGCCGATCTCGATCAGGCCGCAAACGCCCTGATGGGGGCCGGCTACGGTTCGGCCGGCGAGCGCTGCATGGCGATTTCGGTGGCGGTTCCCGTGGGCGAGGAGACAGCCAACCGGCTGATCGAAAAGCTGACCCCGATGGTCGAATCCCTGCGCATCGGTCCCTATACCGACGACAAGGCCGATCTCGGCCCTGTGGTCACCAAGGAAGCGCAAAAGCGCATCATGGGCCTGATCGACAAGGGCGTCGAGGAAGGCGCAAACCTCGTGGTCGACGGTCGCGATTTCAAGCTTCAGGGCTATGAAGACGGCTATTTCGTCGGCGGCTGCCTGTTCGACAATGTCACGCCCGACATGGACATCTACAAGACCGAGATCTTCGGTCCGGTCCTGTCGGTGGTGCGCGCCAAGAACTACGAAGAAGCGCTCGAACTGCCGATGAAGCATGAATACGGCAATGGTGTTGCCATCTACACCCGTGACGGCGATGCCGCCCGCGATTTTGCCAGCCGTATCAATATCGGCATGGTCGGCGTCAACGTGCCGATCCCGGTGCCGCTGGCCTACCACTCCTTCGGCGGCTGGAAGTCTTCCTCCTTCGGCGACCTGAACCAGCATGGCACGGATTCGATCAGGTTCTGGACCCGCACCAAGACGGTCACCAGCCGTTGGCCATCGGGCATCAAGGACGGTGCCGAATTCGTCATGCCGACGATGAAGTAAGGGTTCAGTCGCGTTTTCCATGGACGGACAGGCAATGGACGGACAGGGCTCTCTCCCCGCATCGGGGCGAGGGCCTTTTCCGTGTCCGGCGTGAGGGGCGAGCCGGCCCGGGCCTTGATCGAGCGGCCAATGTGGCGTAGTCCTGGTTCTGAGGTACGTACATCATGTTGTTGGGCGGCTGTAGATGCTGACGGGAGCGCGGCCAGCCGGGAGGAGAATCCAATGGAGAAAATGACGCTCGATCCGGCGTTCGATATCGAGGATTTGCAGGCACTTGCCGGACTTTACGGGCCGACGCACGAGATGGCGCTTTTGAAGTGTCAGCCGACGCTCGGCACCCATGCGAGGGAATTCATTTCCCGCTCGCCCTTTTTATGCATCGGCACCCAGAGCGCCGAGGGCAAGGCCGATATCAGCCCGCGCGGCGATCCGGTGGGCTTCGTGCAGGTGCTGGACGACAAGACGCTGGCGATCCCCGACCGGCCCGGCAACAACCGCCTGGACACGCTGAGGAATATTCTTTCCAACCCGACTGTCGGGCTGCTTTTCATGGTGCCGGGTTTCGATGACACGCTGCGGGCAAACGGTCGCGCGCGCCTGAGCCGCGATCCAGCGCTTCTGGCAAGTCTGCAGGTGAATGGCCGGCTGCCGACGTTGGCAATCGTGGTGGAGGTCGAGGAGGTCTTCATGCATTGCGCCAAGGCATTCCGGCGCTCGAACCTATGGAACCCCGGGCATTATCAGGATCGCAAGTCGATGCCCTCGCTGATGAAGATCATTCTGGACGAGACGAAGGGCGCGCCGGCGGATGAGGGGCAGATGCGCAAGCTCGACGACGACCTGGAGGTCGAGTACCGCAACACGATCTATTGAACCTGGGCGGCGCCGGCGATCCGGGGGGCATCACATCCGGTCGGCGAGGCTGGTCTCGCTGAGCGGCTGCTTGTTGTGCCGGTGTTCGCGCCAGACGATGTAGAGACCGCTTGCCATGATGATGGCGGCTCCCACCAGCACCGCGAATCCGGGTTGTTCGCCCCAAAACAGCCAGCCGAGCAGGGTCGCCCAGAGAAGGGCGGTATAGTCGAAGGGCGCGATGATTGCCGATGGTGCGAAGCGGAAGGCCTGGGTGACCAGCGTCGTGCCGATCGTGCCTGTCAGGGCGAGGGCGGCAAAGAACGGCAGATCGCTGCTGGCGACCGGCTGCCAGACGAATGCCGATACGATGCCGCTAAACAAGGCGCCGAACATCACCAGATAGAGCATCAGCGTCCAGACGCTGTCGCGCGGATCGACGAAGCGGGCGCCCACCATCAGGAAGGCATAGAAGAAGGCGGTGCCCAGCGACAGAAGCGAGGCGAGCTGGAAAGTGGCGCTGCCGGGCTGGACCGCGATCAGCACGCCGACAAAGCCGGCAATCACGGCGCTCCAGCGGCGCCAGCCCACCTGCTCGCCGAGGAAGAGTGCCGAAATGGCTGTGATGATGGCCGGCGCGATAAAGACCAGGGTCGTCGCCTCTGCGAGCCCGAGATAGCGCAGGCTGGTGATGAACTGGAAGGCGGCACCCAGCCAGAGCAGTCCGCGCAGAAGATGGGCCGAAGGACGGTGCGATATCAGCGCCGCCTTGCCGCCCAGACCGAAGGCGATGAGCAGCGCGAAGGGCAGGGCGATCATGTTGCGGATGAAGAGGATCTGAAAGACCGAGTAGCCGCTCGTCAGGTTTTTCGCCAGCGCATCGTTGACGGTCAGCAAGGCAATGCCGATGCACATCAGAAGAATGCCCTTGCCCGCTTCCGAACGTGTGTTCCCAGCTTCTGTCTGCATCACGCCTCCCCCTTATTCCTCGCCGGGACATTGAGCAGAAAGCGATCTTGCCGACAAGGCCGGCGACGGCAGAAGCCGTGCAAAGAAAGACACAAAAAAACCGGCCCGATTGGGCCGGCTGGTCACAGATGAACTCGTGTGAGCTGACGTCGATCGTCAGTCCTGTGGGCCGTCGTTCAGCCCCACCTTGTCCACCAGTTCGGAGGCAAGCTTGCGGTTGGCGGCGATTTCGGAAAGAGCCAGCGTATCGGGCTTGATCTTGCCGAAGGACTTCACGATCTCGGACGGTTCCACGCCCGGCATGACCGGATATTCGAACACCTGCTCGCCATACAGCTTCTGTGCCTCGCCCGATGACAGGAATTCCATCAGCTTGATGCCATTGTCCTTGTTGGGGGCATATTTGGCCAGCGACATGCCGGAGATGTTCACATGGGTTCCCCGGTCGCCGGAATTGGGAAACAGGATCTTCATCGCTGCGGCCCAGTCCTTTTCTTCCGGATCCTTGTCGTTGGTCATCATCAGGCCGACATAATAGGTGTTGCCCAGCGCAATATCGCATTCACCGGCATAGATGGCCTTGGCCTGGCTGCGGTCATTGCCATCGGGCTTGCGGGCCAGATTGTCGCGCACACCCTTCAGCCAGGTTTCCGTGTAGTCGGCATCATGATGGGCGATCATCGAGGCAATCAGGCCGATATTGTAGGAATGCTGGCCATCGCGCATGCAAAGCCGGCCCTTCCACTTGGGATCGGCGAGTTCTTCATAGGTGATTTCGGTTTCCGGAACGCGCTCCTTGGAGGCATAGACGACACGGCCGCGGGTGGTCAGCCCGAACCAGTCCCCATCGGGATCGCGAAAGTGGGCCGGGATATCCTTGTTGACCAGTTCATCGACCAGAGGTTGTGTGACGCCGCCATCCTTGGCCTCGACCAGACGACCGATATCGACGGTGAGAATCACATCGGCCGGCGAGTTCTGCCCCTCGGCCGCCATGCGCTCCACCAGTCCCTTGTCGAGGAAGAGCACATTGGTCTCGATGCCGGTTTCCTTGGTAAAGGCATCCAGAAGCGGCTGGATCAGTTCCGGCTGGCGATAGGAGTAGATGTTCACTTCGCCGTCAGCGAGCGCTGTGCCGGTACCTGCCAGCAAAGCGACAGGCACAAGAGCGGCACGAAGGGTGTTGATCGGGTTCATGGAAACCTCCGGGTAGAAAGCAATTCTTGAGTGTGGTTTTCATGATTTTATGCTAGGTGTCAACGACGACTCGGCGTCTCACGGAGACGTGATGTCAAAAGTTGAGTATTTTGGAATTGTTCAAAACTACAAAGCAGGTTATATAAGTGCTCAACGGAATTAGGGAGTTCAGCATGCGTTTGACAAAGCAGACAAATTACGCGGTGCGCATGCTTATGTATTGCGCGGCCAATGATGGCAGTCTGAGCCGTATTCCCGAAATTGCCCGAGCCTATGGTGTGTCTGAACTGTTTCTCTTCAAGATTTTGCAGCCGCTCAACAAGGCCGGTCTGGTGGAAACCGTGCGAGGCCGTAACGGCGGCGTGCGCCTTGGGCGTGCAGCCGACAAGATCACCCTGTTCGATGTGGTCAAGGTGACCGAAGACAGTTTCGCCATGGCGGAATGCTTCGAAGATGACGGCGATGTGGAATGCCCGCTGATCGATAGCTGTGGTCTCAACTCGGCGCTGCGCAAGGCTCTGAACGCGTTTTTCGAGGTCCTGGCGCAATACACGATCGACGATCTGGTGAAGGCCCGTCCGCAGATCAATTTTCTGCTTGGCATTGACGAGCTTGCCCCGCGCACTGTATCGCCGGCTGCCTGATCTTAATTTTCGAAGAAGCCCGATACAGTCAATGTCTTCCCAATCCGTTCTTCGCCGCCCATGCGCGGTTATCGTCATGGGCGTCAGCGGTTGCGGAAAGTCATCCGTCGGTGCGGCAATTGCCGAACGTCTGGACCTGCCCTTCATCGAGGGCGATGTCCTGCATCCCCGGGCCAATGTGGAAAAGATGTCGCGCGGCGAGCCGCTGAACGACGATGATCGCTGGCCCTGGCTGGAAGAGATCGGCACGCGCATGGCAGACGCGCTCGACGCCAATGCCGGCATTGTGGTTTCCTGCTCGTCACTGAAGCGCATTTATCGCGACCGCCTGCGCGACGCCACCGGCAACCGCCTGACCTTCGTCTATCTCGACGGCAGCCGCGAACTTCTGACCGGCCGCATGGGCGCTCGCACCGGTCATTTCATGCCGCTGTCATTGCTCGACAGCCAGCTCGCCACGCTGGAAGTGCCGACCGGCGAACCGGGCGTGGTGACGGTCAGCATTGATCAGAGCGTGGATGCGATTGTCGAAGAGGCGCTCAAGGGCTTGGCTGCGATTGCCGAATAAGGTCGATCTCGACTGATCCGCAGGCGAAACAGCACAGGCCGGCTCATCCGCCTTCAGGAGCCGACACGCCACGAATACGCTCGAACGCGTGGTCAATATTGCCCAACGCGGCTCTTTTCCAAGGTTCGCGGCTGCGATGCTTGGCTTGACGCTTTCCCTTACACGCCGAGCTTGTCGCGCATGCCGTACCACCAGGCACCGAGCATGGTGAGCGGTACGCGGAAGGTCTTGCCGCCGGGGAAGGGATAGGCCTGCAGCGAGGACCACACGTCGAAACGGCTGGCATGGCCGTTGACGGTTTCGCCGAGGATCTTGCCGAGCAGATGCGTGGTGGTGACGCCGTGACCGCTGTCGCCGTGGGAGAAGAACACATTGTCGGCAAGCTTGCCCATATGCGGAATGCGTGTGAGCGTCAGCGCGAAATTTCCGGACCAGGCAAAATCGATCTTCACATCCTTCAATTGCGGGAATGTCTTCAGCATATTGGGGCGGATGACGCCGGTCAGATTGGCCGGGTCCTGACCGCCGTAACCGATGCCGCCGCCATAAAGCAGGCGGTTGTCGGCGGTGCGGCGATAGTAATCGAGCACGTAATTGGCATCTTCCACGCAATAATTGGCCGGCAGAAGGTCCTGGATGAATTTGGCATCCAGCTGTTCGGTTGCCATGACCTGCGAGGACACCGGCATCATCTTGTCGGTGATCTTCGGCAACAGGCCGGTCATATAGGCATTGCCACAGACCAGCACATATTTGGCGGTGACCTGGCCCTTGTCGGTCTTGACCACCGGGTTGGCGCCCATCTTCAGGTCAATCACGCGGGAGTTTTCAAAGATCCTGCCGCCGAGGCTTTCGACAGCGGCCGCTTCGCCCAGCACCAGATTGAGCGGATGGATATGGCCACCACGCTTGTCGATCATGCCGCCGGCATAGCGGTCGGACTTTGCATATTTGCCGACATCGGACTTCGACACCATTTCCAGTCCGTCATGGCCGTGCTTTTCCCAATGGGCTTTCACATGGGCCATTTCGCGGATCTGCTTGTCGGTGAAGGCGGCAAAGAAGCCGCCATCGACGAGATCGCATTGGATGCCGTATTTCGCCACGCGCTCGCGGATGATCGCGCCGCCTTCCAGTGACATCTTGCCCAGCGCATCGGCCTTGTCCTGGCCGTAACGTCTGGCGATGGTTTCCAGATCGCGGCTATAGCCATTGACGATCTGCCCGCCATTGCGCCCTGACGCGCCATAGCCGACGCGTTCACCCTCGACAACGATGACGGAATAGCCGTTTTCGGCCAGCTGCAGGGCTGCCGAAATGCCGGTAAAGCCCGCACCGATGATGCAGACATCGGCCGACAATTCGCCAACCAGCGGATCGCGCACACGCTTGTCATTGGCCGAATGGGCATACCACGACGGCGCGTGGCCCGGATTGGTGGCAGAGGTTCTGTCAGTGCTCATGTCATACCGTCCTGATATAGGCGTCGTATTCGACGTCGGTCACGCGCAGGGAAAATTCGGAGATTTCCTGCTGTTTGCAGGCCGTGTAAAGGCCGCGATATTTCTGTCCGAGTGCCGCATAGGCAAAGCTCGATTTGGCAAAGCGCTGAACCGCATAATCCCAGTTGGTGGGAAGCGGCTCATGATTGATCGCATGGTCGTCACCGGTGATGGCGCCGCCGGGTGCAAGCTTTTCCTTCATCCCGGCAAGCGCTCCCGACAGGATCATGGCCAGAACCAGGTATGGGTTGGTGTCGGATCCGGCCACGCGGTGCTCGATACGGGTGGCCGGCTTGGGCGAGGGGATGACGCGCACCGCCGCCGAGCGGTTATCGATGCCCCAGGAGGCATAGGTGGGTGCGTGTTCGGAAGGGCGCAAACGCCGATAGGAATTCTGGTGCGGAGCAAACACGGCCATGCTCTCGCCCATGTTTTCCAGAAGGCCGCCGACCGCATGCATCAGCTTTTCCGACGGACCGTTGTCACCGGCAAAGATATTGTTGCCCTTCTCGTCGAGAATGGAAAAATGCACATGCATGCCGCTGCCGGCCTGCCGGCCATAAGGCTTGGCCATGAACGTGGCATCCAGATCGCTGGCGCGCGCCACACCCTTGACGATGCGCTTCAAGAGAACTGCATAATCGGCAGCCGCAAGCGCATCGGGCACATGGTTGAGATTGATTTCATACTGGCCGGGGCCGTTTTCGCGCAGCGTGGTATCGGCGGGCACGCCTTGCGCGCGGGCCGCTGTCGAAATGCCGTGAAACACTTCCTGGAAATCCTGCAATTCGGAAATCGACAACACCTGCGTCTGGCCGGTATGCCAGCGACCGTCACGCGTATTGGGCGGACGCACCGGATCGAGCGCCGAGCGCACCGGGTCGATCAGATAGAATTCCAGTTCGGTTGCCACGACAGGCGTGAGCTTCAGTGCCTTGTAGCGATCCAGCACATTGGCAAGCGCCCGGCGCGGATCGGCATAAAAGGGCTTGCCGTCCACTTCCATATGCAACAGCACCTGGGCAGTGGGGCGCGACAGCCAGGTGACACGCGACAATGTGCCGGGCACCGGGAAACACATGCCATCGGGATCGCCGGTCCCTTCGGCAAGGCCAGCGGCATTCACGTCGCGGCCCCAGACATCGAGCGCGAAGACCGAGCGCGGCATGGCCATGCCCTTGGTCAAAACGTCGAGTGCCCGTTCGCGCGGGATCCACTTGCCACGCGGCATGCCATTGACATCGATCACGAAGGCTTCAAGCACTTCGATATCGGGATTGGCATCTAAAAAGGCTTTGGCTTGGCTTTCAATGTCCATAAGGCACCGGGTCTTGAGTCAATGATCTGATTTGAAACGCAAATGAAGCGCAGGCGCAAGCAGCGCCGCTAACGGTCGGCAACGTCCGCGTTGTAAATCAGAAATCGACGCATGTCCCACATATCGCCCCGGAGAAAACTGGTCGAATGACCAGAAATGACGGTAGCATGGTGCCAGCCACTTTGCCAACCCGGGGCAGGACAGCCCGGCCATTCCGGTTGCGCCGACCCACGAGTGACGCCTCTGGGCGTGTATTCGGCGCTTTGCAACCTCGGGCTTTACGGTTAAATACTGACACAATTGGGTCGGCATCAAAATTACTGTCGTTACGCGTCCTTTCGCACCTGCGGAGGACACCGGGGCCCGCCCGCTATGGCTGGAGCGCTTCAACGCCTTCGACGATGTCTTGCATGATCTGAACGAGAGGGAGAATTTCCGTGGGCGAGACGGATCATATGTCCAACGACAGACGCACGCATGTGGAGCGAGGGTCCGATCACGACCTCTCCGTCACCCGCAGCTTCGATGCCCCGGTCAGGCGGGTGTTCGAGGCTTGGGTCGCACCGGCACTGTTCAAGCGCTGGTGGGCACCGAAATCTCTCGGCATGACGATCCTGTCCTGCGAGATGGATGTTCGAACCGGAGGCGGCTACCGGCTTGAATTCGGCCATCCGGACGGCGAGCAACCCATGGTCTTTTACGGCAAGTATCGCGAGGTGGTGCCCGGGGTGCGCCTCGTCTGGACGAATGAAGAGAGCGAAGACGGTGCCGTGACGACCGTGACCTTTGAAGAAAAGGATGGCAAGACGCAGCTGGTTCTGCATGAACGCCACCGCTCAAGGGAAGCGCTGGAGGAGTCCTTTCAAGGCATGGAAAGCTGCATGCCGGAGCAGTTCGACCAGCTGGACGCATTGCTGGCGAGCCTGAAGGCGGGCTGATTGACGCAGCTGAAGCCGACGGACGGTTTTCACGCGCGGCGCGTGAACCATGCTCCCCAGAACAGGCTGGCGAAGAACCGCAAGGGCGGCTCGAAACCGGCTTCGGTCAGCAGGCCTGAAACGGCCTCCTCGGATTGCGGCGGCTCTGCCCCTTGCAGGATTTTCGCGCGCCGGGCTTCGACCTCGTCCGGCCCTGCGCCATGCATGCGCCAGCGATTGGCCCAGGCCGCCATCAACAGCGGCTCGGACGCGTAGGCGCGGTAATTGCCCGCCAACACGAGAGGCGCGCCCGGTTTCAGCCTGGCAGCGAGCTCGCTGAGCAAGGCCTGCTTGGCGGCATCGCCGGGAATGTGGTGAAGAACGCCGATCATGATGGCGGCATCGAAGGCGGCATGCGCACCGATCCTTTCGAGATGCCCCTCGATCGTCTCCACCCGTGCGGACAGTCCCTCTTTATCGAGGGCGGCGCGGGCAAGTTCAAGCATCGGCGGCGATGGATCGACGGCGACGAAGCGCCAGCGATCTTCCAGCCTGGCCGCTGCGATGATCTCCCCTGCCGTGCCGCCGGCGCCGACGACCAGCACGCGCGCCCCGGATCCGGCGCCGAGCGCTGCCGAGAGCATGCAGGCCGAAAGCGCATGGCAGGCGTCGTAGCCGGCGAGCGCGATGCGGCTCTGCTCGGCATAATCTGCGGCGCGGGCCGGGTCGAATTTTGCAGCGGAGGAGGAGGTCATGTTCGGTTCCCGAGGTGGATTCGACGGCTGGCTTGAAGATGGGGTAAAGAATATGTGCTTTTGAGCGTTTTTTTGAGAAATTCCATAATCCAGATTCAAACATGACAGCAAAGCATGATCGCCTGACTGCATTTCTCGACGCTTTCCCGCTCGATGGCACCGAAACAGATTGCTGGGATGGAGTTGGATCTCAGGCCGGGGCAATTTGAGGGCCTTTAATCCTTTTTGGTGTGCTTCGCTCGTGATGTCTATATAATAGAGAAGTGTTAATTGTGGAGATAGGTCATGTCCAAGAAAGGGCAGCATGTTGTACCCAATGGCGCCAAATGGAGCGTAAGGTCTGCGGGGGCCGAGCGGGCGAGCAAAACATTCGCGACCCAAAAGGAAGCCATCGATAACGCCAGACAAAAAGCGCAAAAACAAGGTACGGAACTCTATATCCATGGCAAGGACGGCCGCATCCGGGAGCGTAGTTCCTATGGCCGTGATCCCTTTCCGCCGAAGGGATGATGGTCGCGCCTGAGAACTTCGAGCAATCGGTCTTCGTCAATTGTCCCTTTGATGAGACGTATGCGCCATTGTTGGAAGCTGCGCTTTTTTGCATCACATATTTTGAATTCGTTCCGCGCCTTGCGAACGAGAGTTTGGAAGCTGGAGAAAACCGTCTCGACAAGATTGTCGGGATGATACGTGGTGCGAGATACTCCATCCATGACCTGTCGCGATGCAGAGCGGACGAGCAGGGCGAATATTTCCGAATGAACATGCCGTTTGAATACGGTATCGACGTTGGTTTTCGCCGCAGCGAGGATTCCGGGCTTCAGCAGAAGAAATTTCTGATTTTTGAGCGCAAGCCGTATGATTTGAAGCGCGCGTTATCCGATATCGCAGGGCAAGATGTTGTTAGCCATGGCGACAGTTTCGAGGCTGTCATAAAACACGTCAGGGAGTTTTTCCGGGTGGAAGTCGGTGTCAATGCTCCCGGACCTGCGAGACTCGAAGCAGATTATGCGACCTTCCAGGGGTGGATGATCGAAAAGAAGATTGCAGAAGGCCATGCGGAGGCCGAGGCTTTGAAGCTGCCGACCAGAGAGCGCCTGGATGAGATGAAGGCTTGGGTCGCTCAAGGCAAGCCAAGCCTGTTCAAGTAAAGCTCTCGCCAATCGCTCATGTCCTGTACCGGAACGTTCGGAGCGGTAAAAAGCGCTGAAGACCTCCGGTCCTGGCCTTACGCCTTGAAACGTTCCGGCCGCCATGCGCTGATGTCGAGGAAGGGTGTCTCACCGGTCATCGCTTCTGCGATCAGGCGGCCGGTGACCGGTCCAAGCGTGAGCCCGTGATGGGCGTGGCCGAAGGCGAACCACAGGCCGTCATGGCGCGGGGCCTTGCCGATGATCGGCATCATGTCGGGCGTGCAGGGGCGCGACCCCATCCACGGCTCGTCGTCCAGCCGGTGGCCGAGCGGAAAGATGGTGCGGGCCACGCGTTCGGCGCGTTCCACCTGAACCGGGGATTTCGGCGCATCGCGGTCGGCGAATTCGGCGCCGGTGGTCAGCCGAATGCCCTTGGCCATGGGGGCGAGGAAATAGCCGCGCTCCTTGTCCATGGTCCAGTTGTTGAGGACGGCATTGCCGGCTGGCGAATAATGCATGTGATAGCCGCGCTTGACGCCGACGATGAAGGAATAGCCGAGCTTGCGGGTGACATCTTCCGACCAGGGACCGAGCGCCAGAACCACCTTTTCCGCCTCGACCACACCATCTTCGGTGGTAACCTGCCAGCCCTTGCCGCTGGCGCTCTGGCCAAGCGTGGTCGCATCGCCGGTGACGAACTGGCCGCCCAGCGACTGGAAATAGGCGAGATAGGCTTTGGTCAGCCCATGCGGATCGGTGACCGACCAGGGGTCGTTCCACTTCAACCCGCCGACGAACTTGTCTTTGAGATGCGGCTCGGCCTTGGCAAGGTCTGCCGGGGTAAGCACGGTGTAGTTGATCTTCGCCACCTTTGACAGACGTTCGGCCTCGGCCAGTTCGTCGTCGCGCACTTTCTCGGTGCGGAACACTTCCATCCAGCCATCCTTGCGGATCAGGTCGCCGGCACCGGATGCCTGGATCAGATCGTCATGTTCGGAGACGGAGTTCTCGATCAGCGGCGCATAGGCATTGGCAATGGCGTTGTGCCGCACCTTGTTGGAATGCCACCAGTAGCGCGACAGAAACGGCACCAGCTTGGGCATGGCGGCAATGTGGTAATGCGCGTCGATCCGGTTGTTGAGACCGTAGCGCATCAGCGTGGAGACTTCCTGCGGAAAACCGTAAGGCACGATGCCTTCGCGCTGGATCAGTCCGGCATTGCCGAAAGAGGTTTCCTCGCCGGCGCCGCGCCGGTCGACCAGAACCACGGACTTGCCGCGCCGCTGGAGGTGGATGGCGGTGGACACGCCGACAATGCCGGCACCGAGCACGAGGATATCTGCAGTCATCTGAAAGCTATTCCGTTGAGAATGTGAACAGATCCGATGATTGCAGGTGGCATGGGTGCAGTGCAAACGAAAAAAGGCAAGTGCCCTTAATTTCACAGGGATCGCGCGAAAATGTCGCTGGCAGAGGCTGTGTGTCGTTCAGCAGGTGTCCGGTGTGGGACCGCAATTTGATCAATGGCAGTGCACGCGACCGACGCTGTTGTCCATATGGCAGCATTGTCCCGGCGGTGAACTCTTGCGGCAGCCTCCGCCGTGGGCAAAGGCCTGTGCCGCGAACGTCGTTATGGCAATCGTCAGCAGGATTTGTCTGATCATGACCTGGGTCTCCCTATGCGGCGAGGGTGGCGATCAGGGCGGTGAAAAGCAACCAGGAACGGCGATTATGGTTACTGGTGCGCCTCGACCGATGGGAATTCGATCATGGACGATCCGCGCCCAGCAACAATTCGATCTGCATCGCCAGTTCCTCCGGTCCGGCGTCGAGTGTTTTCAGATGCAGTTCCGGCGCAAGGGGTGGTTCGTAAGGCGAGGTGATGCCGGTGAAATTCTGGATCTCGCCGTTCATCGCCTTCTTGTAGAGGCCTTTCGGATCGCGTCTGGCACATTCCTCCAGCGGCGTGTCGATGAACACTTCCATGAATTCGCCGGGCACCATCATCTCGCGGGCAAGGCGTCGTTCGGAGCGGAAGGGCGAGATGAAGGAGACGATGACGATCAGTCCGGCATCGGCCATCAGCTTGGCCACTTCCGCCACCCGGCGTATGTTCTCCACCCGGTCCGCATCGGTAAAGCCGAGGTCGCGGTTCAGCCCATGGCGCACATTGTCGCCGTCCAGCATATAGGTGTGATGCCCGCGCGCGTGCAGCAGCTTTTCCAGCCGGTTGGCGATGGTGGATTTGCCCGAGCCTGACAGTCCGGTAAACCAGATGACGGCCGGCTTTTGATGTTTGAGCGCAGCGCGTGCGTCGCGGTTCACCTCCAGCGCCTGCCAATGCACATTGGCAGCGCGCCGGAGCGGATAATCGATCAGACCGGCGCCGACTGTGCGGTCGGTCAGCCGGTCGATCAGGATGAAGTGCCCCGTGACGCGGTTGTCGTCATAGGCATCGAAGGCAAGCGGCGCCTGGGTGGAAAGATTGCAGACACCGATATCGTTCATCTGTAGAGACTTGGCAGCGATATGGGCAAAACTGTTGATGTCGACCCTGTGTTTCAGCGTGGTCACCGTGGCCGTCACGCTGTCGGTTTCGGTGCGCAGGACATAGCTGCGACCCGGGATCAGAGGGTCGGCGTCGAACCAGATGATGCGCGCCTGAAACTGATCGGCAATATGGGGCCGGTTGTCGGGCGCCACCAGCATATTGCCGCGCGACACATCTATCTCGTCCTGCAGCACCAGCGTGACCGCCTGACCTTCGATGGCGCGGGCAAGCGCTCCGTCGAAGGTGACGATGTCGCGGACGACTGATGTCTGGCCCGATTTGGCAACAGCGACGGCATCGCCGACGGCAATGCTGCCCGAAGCAATCTGACCGGCAAAACCGCGGAAATCGGCATTGGGGCGCGATACATATTGTACCGGAAAGCGGAACGGCTTTTCGCAAGACCGCGGTTCGACATCGACCGTCTCCAGATGCTCGAGCAGCGACGGGCCGTCATACCATGGCGTTTTCGGTGAGCGCCCGCTGACATTGTCGCCGTGCCGTGCCGACATCGGAATGGCGCAGAGGCTTTCAAAGGAGAGACCCTCGGCAAACTCGCGGAAGTCTTCGATTATGCGGCAAAAGGCCTGATCATCATAGCCGACCAGATCGATCTTGTTGACGGCCAGCACCATGTGGCGAATGCCAAGCAGGCTTGCGATCGTGCTGTGCCGGCGCGTTTGCGCGAGAATGCCGCAGCGGGCATCGACCAGAACGATGGCAAGATCGGCGGTCGAGGCACCGGTTGCCATATTGCGGGTATACTCCTCGTGACCCGGTGTATCGGCCACGATGAACTTGCGCCTTTCGGTCGAAAAATACCGGTAGGCCACATCGATGGTGATGCCCTGTTCGCGCTCGGCCTGAAGCCCGTCGACCAGGAGAGCGAAATCGACCGCGTCACCCGCCGTGCCATGTCGGGCGCTGTCTCGCGCCAGCGTTTCCATCTGGTCGTCGGGGATCTGGCCGGTGTCGTGAAGCAGCCGCCCGATCAGTGTCGACTTGCCATCGTCAACCGATCCGCAGGTGAGAAACCGCAGCAGTGTCCTGGGTTGTGCGCCCGATCCGTCTGCGCTGTGGCTGAGTCCTGTCTCGATATCGCGGTTCGCCATCAGAAATAGCCCTCGCGTTTCTTCTTCTCCATGGAACCGGCCTCGTCGCGATCGATCATCCGGCCCTGACGCTCGGAGGCCCTGAAGGTCAGCATTTCGGCAATGATATCTTCGACCGTTGCGGCAGTGGAGGCGATTGCACCAGTGAGGGGATAGCAGCCCAGCGTGCGAAACCGCACCAGCCGCTCGGTCACTGTTTCATCTGAGGCAATCGGCATGCGCCCGTCATCCACCATGATCAGCATGCCGTCGCGCTCCACCACGGGCCGGGGGGCGGCGAAATAGAGCGGAACCACCGGAATGGCCTCACGCTCGATATACTGCCAGACGTCGAGTTCGGTCCAGTTGGAGAGCGGAAAAACGCGAATGCTCTCGCCGGGCCTGATCCTTGTATTATAGGTCTTCCACATTTCCGGGCGCTGGTTCTTGGGGTCCCAGCCATGGCCCTCGCTGCGGAAGGAGAAGATCCGCTCCTTGGCTCTGGACGCTTCTTCGTCCCGGCGTGCGCCGCCGAAGGCTGCGTCGAAACCGTAATGGTCAAGCGCCTGTCTGAGGGCTACCGTCTTCATCACATGGGTATGGGTGGACGAACCATGGGTGAAGGGCGAGATCTTCTCGGCAAGGCCATCCGGATTGATATGGATGAGAAGCTCAAAGCCGAGTTCTCCAGCCATGCGGTCGCGAAAGGCAATCATCTCCTTGAACTTCCAGCCCGTGTCGACATGCAGAAGCGGGAAGGGCAGTTTGCCCGGATAAAAGGCCTTGCGCGCAAGATGCAGCATGACGGCGGAATCCTTGCCCACCGAATAGAGCATGACCGGCCTGGAAAAGCTGGCCGCGACCTCGCGGAAAATGTGGATTGATTCCGCTTCCAGACGGTCGAGATGGCTAAGAGACATGGGCACGCGCAATACTTCGTCTTCGAGTAAAGCATCTTTTATAGCACAGGCGGACTTGCGCGAGGCAAAAGGGATAAGGCGCGATCACTGGACATGAAAAGGCCATCGCCGCGATCCCTCACGGCAATGGCCTCATTCTGTAGCGGCAGTCTCTGGTATCAGGCAGCCAATGCGCCGGGCAATTTGCTCCAATCGGCATACCAGCTGTTGAACAGCGTGAACTGGGCCTCGACATAGCCGCGCTGGCTTGGGCTCAATTCGTCTGTCTCATAGAAGTTCAGGCTGTATTCGCTCTCGCCCTTCAGCACCAGCATATGCTTGAAATAGAGAACCAGATCCGGGCCTTCGTCGAAGGACGACAGCACGCCGAGGGCCGCTTCCAGTTCCAGCGCCCGCGTGCGGGCCTGGGCATCGCCCTTGGCAGCGGCTTCGCAAAGCGCCACCAGGTTCAGCACTTCCTTCGGCAGCACATTGCCGATGCCGGTGATGGCGCCGGTTGCGCCGCAATTGACGAAACCGTGGAAGACGGCCGTATCGACGCCGACCATCAAAGACACATCGTCATCCTGGCTGGTGATGTTTTCAGCTGCGTAACGCATGTCGGAGGGGCCGCCGAATTCCTTGAAGCCCACCAGATTGGGATGCTCTGCGCGCAGGGCGAAGAACAGGTCGGCGCGGGTGGCAAAGCCGTAATAGGGGCTGTTGTAGATGACCGCCGGCAGATCGGGAGCGGCAGACAGGATGGCCTTGAAATGGGCCTTTTGCGCCGCCATCGACGGACCACGCGACAGAACCCGCGGAATGACCATCAGGCCCTTGGCGCCAACCTTCTGGGCGTGCGCTGCATGGGCAACAGCGAGCCTGGAATTGACCGCACCGGTGCCAACGATCACCGGAATACCGGCTTCGACCAGGCGTTCCACGCCCTGCATGCGCTCGGCATCGGTCAGAAGCGGCCAGTCGCCCATGGAGCCGCAATACACAACCGCCGACATGCCCGCCGCCATCAGTGCCTTGGCCTTGGTCACCAGCGCGTCGAAATCAGGGGTGCGGTCAGCCTTGCAGGGCGTCATCAGTGCCGGAATGCAGCCGGAAAAAATTGCGGAAGTCATGTCTTGCTCCTTGAGGGCGGATCTTTCGCGGGCCTGGTCCTCTTGACCGATCATGCCCGTTTCAGTGTTCCGTTTGATCGGCGTCATCGTTGTATATTATTTGTCGACAAGAATTTCAAGCCGTGTTTTGCGTCCGCCGAAAATGGCGCAGCTGCGCGGCGTCGGCAAACGGGCGAAATGGGAATCCGGTTGCTAAAGCGGGATCGTCACCCGTTCGTCGCGGGCAATCATCGCCTGGATCTGGCGGACGATCTGGTCGGCATGGGCAGAGGCGATCCGGTCGCAGGCGTCGATATCCCGTGCGGCGATGGCCGAAATCATGTCCTCATGCTCGGTGACATATTGCCGGGGAAGGCTGTCGTTGAACGAGCGATAGTAAAACCTGAGGATACGACGGCCTTCATCCAGCAGCCGGCAAAAGAGGGTGGTGAAATAGGGATTGCGCCCGGCTTCGGCGATGGCCGCATGGAATTCCCGGTTGGTGGCAATCATCTCCAATGCGTCGCGTGCCTCAACGGCCCTGGTGAAATCGGCCTGATGTTTGCGGATAATCTCCAGATCGGTCGGCACATGGTATTGAGCCGCAAGGCGCGTGGTCACCCGGTACATCAGCGTCATGGCATCGAAGAAGGTGTGCAAATTGAGGAAATCGATATTGGAGACCACGGTCGAGCGGTTGGGAAGTGTCGTCACCAAACCGTCCGAGGCGAGCCGCACCAGAGCTTCGCGGATCGGCGTGCGCGACATGGCAAACCGCTCGGCAAGATGAATTTCGTCGATCGGGCTACCCGGCGGCAGGGCCATGTTCAGGATATCGGTGCGCAGCACGTCATAGACATGCTTGACGCCAGATCCGCGCTTGCGCTCCGCCTTGTCGATTGCCTGCTCGTCGTCCATTTCGAATACCCTCTCGTCGCATGAGGAACCGCAGCATCCCATACAGTCTGCAATTCCGGTTTTCGGCCGCCCATTCCGCTGAAGTGCGGCCTTATGCACGGCCAGGCGCAATGCCGGATCGTTATGCCCGTGTTGCGAGTGGCGCAAGTAGGTGGCCCGTTTTCGCGACAATGACCTTTTGTATTTTTTATGTCGACAAGAAAAATTTTAATGGTAGTCTTTGGCCTGCGACGGCGACGGTCGGGTGGTTTCGCGTCAAAGCGAGATACCATTAACGGCCGCGAAACGCGCCAAAGGGAAACGACTTAACTGGAAGGTTCTGACGATGAAACATCTGAAAATGCTGGCGCTTGCGCTGCCTCTGGCGCTCTCTGCCTTTCCGCTTGCTGCTCAGGAAGTGACCTGGCGCGTACCGACATCGGTTCCCGAAGGCTCGCCATTCTACGTGAACTTCCTTGAACGCTTCGAGAAGAATGTCGACATGATGACCGGTGGTCGCGTCGACATTGAACCCTTCGGCGCTGGCGTTCTGGTGCCGGCACTGAAAGTCTATGACGGCGTGAAGGACGGCATTGTCGAGGCAGGCCATTCCAGCCCGAGCTATCTGGTCAACCAGGACCCGATCAACGCGATCTTCGCCGGTTTTCCAGGCGGCATGGGTCCTGAAGCCTTCATCACATGGATCTATGAGGGCGGCGGCAAGGAAAAGCTGACCGAACTGCGCGCCAAGGACGGCCTGAAGAGCCTGATCGTCGGTATCGGTTCGTCTGAAATCATGGCCCATTCGAATGTGCCGATCAAAACCGCTGCCGATCTGAAGGGGCTGAAATACCGCACCTCCGGCCCATGGGCAGAAGTGATGCGCGATTATTTCGGCGCTGTGCCGACAGTCGTGCCGCCGGGTGAAATCTACACCCTGCTCGAGCGCAAGGGCGTGGATCTGATCGAATGGGGTCCGCCGTCGGCCAACCTTCCCGAAGGTTTCCATCAGGCAGCCCGTTACGTCATCGTTCCAGGCGTCCACCAGCCGACCTTCCTGTGGGAAGTGGTCGTGAAGCAGGAAACCTGGGATGCGCTGCCCGACGACATCAAGCCGATGATGGAAACGGCCGCCGAACTGACCACCATGCAGGCGCTCTATAACTTCTACGATCTGGACATGAAGGCGATGGAAACCTACCGTTCCGGCAAGAACGAGGTCATCTCGCTCGATCCGGCCTTCATCAAGGAATTGTCGGACGCAGGCGTCGACTGGATCAGCAAGAAGGCGGCAGCCCAGAAGGCCGAAGGCAAGGGCGATATGTCCGAAGTGCTGGCCGACTACACAGCCTACCAGAAGCGCTGGTCCGCCGAGAGCGATTACCTCATCCGCAACAAGGATTGATCGCAATTAACTGGAGGCTGCCGGAATGACCTTTCTTTATCGCTTGGCCGATGGACTGTCGTCCGCTCTGGCCCGGCTGGCCGAGGCTATCGTCCTCATCCTGGTGGCCTCCATGATCTACGAAGTGGTGGCGCGTTATGTCTTTGACGCGCCAACTGTCTGGGCCTTCGATATTGCCTATATGGCAACGGGGGTTCTCTTCATCTTGGGTGCCGCCCAGGCCCTTCGGGAAAACGCCCATATCCGCATCGACTTTCTCGCGTCGCGCATGCCAAAGCGGCTGCAGGGCATGATCGAAGGCGCGATCATGCTCCTGGGTGTTACGCCGCTTTTCGCCGCACTTGCCTTCGTCGCAACCACGCGGGCCCTGCGCGCCTATTCGTCTGGCGAAGTCGAGACGGTCAGTCCCTGGGCACCGCTGATGTGGCCCTTCTATGCCTTTCTGGCCCTTGGCCTTGCGGCGCTGGCGCTGCAGATTTTCGCCAATGGCCTGCGTGACCTTCTCGGCCATCATTCGCACAAACAGTCGGGAGAAATCTGAGCGATGCTGATTGCCGGATTGATGTTTCCAGCGCTCTTCGCGCTCATTCTGCTTGGCCTTCCGATTGCATTTTCTCTGGCGCTGGTCTCGGCCGTTGCCGGCTGGATGGCATTCGGGTCCAGTGCCATCGCGCAGCTTTACGGCGCGTTTTATTCCGCCGCGACCAATTTCATCCTCTCCGCCATTCCGATGTTCATCCTGATGGGGGCATTGCTGGAGCGCTCGGGCATCGCCGAGCGGCTGTTTCGGGTGATGAATATCTGGCTTGGCCGGCTGCCCGGCGGTCTGGCGATCGCAACGATCGCCATGGGCGCGATCTTTGCGGCTGCCGCCGGTGTGGTCGGTGCGGTCGAGGTGATGATCGGCATGATGGCCATCCCCGCCATGCAGCGCGCCGGTTATCCCAACAGTCTGACGGCCGGGACGATCTGCGCCGGCGGCTCGCTGGGCACCATGATCCCGCCATCGGTGATCGCGGTCATGTATGCCGCACTGGCACAGCTTTCCATTGGCGAAGTGTTGGCCGCCATGGTCCTGCCGGGCCTGCTCATGGTCGGTCTTTTCATTCTGTACCTGATCGTCTACGGCGCGACCTTCAAGATTTCGGAACGCGCTGCCGACGATCCGGATCGCAATTTGCCGCTGTCACAAAAACTGCGGCTCACGGTCACCTCCCTGCTGCCCGTCATGGCACTGATCGTGGCGGTTCTGGGCTCGCTGCTGAAGGGCATTGCCTCGCCCACAGAGGCGGCTGCCGTGGGCGCGATGGGCGCACTGATCCTCTGCTTTGCCTATGGCCGATTCAGCATCGGCATGCTGCGGGAATCGCTGCGCATCACTGTGCGGATCTCGGCCATGATCCTGCTGATCGTCGCTGCCGGCACCATGTTCATGGGCGCCTTTGCCGCCAATGGCGGTGCCAAGATCGTGCGCGCCTTCGTGGAAAGTGCCGGCCTTGGCCCCTGGGGCATGATTGCCTTCTTCCTGCTGGTGGTCTTCATTCTCGGCTTCGTGCTCGACTGGACGGCCAATGTACTGATCTGCGTGCCGCTGTTTACGCCCTTTATCCGTTCAGCCGGCATCGATCCGATCTGGTTTGCGACCATGGTGATCATCGTCATCCAGACCGGCTATCTGACGCCGCCAATGGCCTCGTCGATCTTCTACCTCAAATCCATCGCCCCGCCCGACATGACCTATGGGCAAATGTGCCGCGGCGTCCTGCCCTTTATCGGTCTGCAGATTGTCACGCTGCTGCTGGTGATGTTCTGGCCGGAACTCGCCACATGGCTACCGGGACAGATCGTCGGCTTTTAGCGGGGCTGCCAAAAACAGCGAAGGGGGCCTTTGGCCCCCAAACGTCATCGGTCCTGTTTGCATGCCTGTCCGTTCAGCCTTGCGCGGCTTTCAGGATGGTCTTCAGGCCGTCCTCGTCCAGCAAGACCGGATTGCCACCGGCACAGGGGTCGGCGACGCCCATGCGCGCGACCGTGTCGGTGTCGATATCGACAAGGCCGATCTCCTTCAGTGTCGCGGGAATGTTCAGGCTATCGCGCAGTTCCCCGACCCATTCGATCACGCCGGCTGCATTGGGCATTGGCAGACCGAGGAAGCGCGCAAGCACATCGAGCTTGTCTTCGACCGCAGGCGCATTGAATTCCAGAACATAGGGCATCAAGACTGCATTCAGCAGACCGTGATGGGCGTCGTAGAGGGCGCCCAGCGGATGGGCCAGTGCGTGGATGGCCCCAAGGCCCTTTTGCAGGGCAACGCAACCCATGCCGGACGCAATCAGCATCTGTCCGCGGGCTTCCAAGTTATCGCCTTCCAGCGTTGCCACAGGAAGCCAGGTCTTGATGAGACGCATGGCATTCAGTGCCACGCCTTCGGCCATCGGATGGAAGGACGGTGCGCAAAAGGCCTCCAGGGCATGCGAAAGCGCGTCCATGCCGGTGGCAGCGGTTATGGGGGCTGGCAGGCCAGTCGTCAGTTCCGGGTCCATGATCACGACATTGGGCATCATTTTCGGATGGAAGACGATCACCTTGCGCTTGTCGGCCTCATGGGTGATGACCGATGAACGGCCAAGCTCGGAGCCTGTTCCCGCCGTCGTCGGAATGGCGATCACCGGCACCAGACGGGAAGTGTCGGCGCGCTTGAAGTTGTCGCCGATATCTTCCAGATCCCACATCGGTATCGTCTGGCCGGCCATCAGGGCGATGGCCTTGGCCGCATCGAGCGCACTGCCGCCGCCAAGCGCGACAACCAGATCGTGGTTGCCCGCGCGCAAGGCGTCGACGCCGTCTTCGACATTGGTGCCGGTGGGGTTCGGCTTGACGTTGTGAAACAGGCCGGCATCCAGGCCGGACGCGCGCAGCACCTCCAGCGCGCGCTGCACGGGATAGAGATCCTTCAAGCCGTTATCGGTCACCACCAGCGGGCGGCTCGCGCCGAGTTCGCGCACAATGGCAGGCAGTTCCGCTATCCGGCCATTGCCGAAGCGGACTGCGGTTGGAAAGCTCCAGTTGCTGGAGACAGCTTTGGTATCGAAAGACATGGTCATTGCCTTCTGGGTGGGATGTCACGAAGTGGGATTGGGCGCGCTCAGCCGTTTCAACGCTCTGCGGCGCAGGAATTCGGCCAGTCCGACCAGCACGATTGCGGGTATGAAATTGAGGGTCGCCAGTGCCGGATAGATCGGCGAGGACCCGACTGCGATGCCGCTATAGACGAAGACCGGCAATGTGCGGGCGGTTCCGGCCAGCGAATAGGACACATAGAAATTGCCCCAGGACAGCAGGAAGGCGAAGGTGGCGGCGGAAAAGATGCCGGGCCACAACAGCGGGAATGTCACCTCGCGGAAGACCTCCCATCCGTTGGCGCCGGCATCGCGGGCAGCGTCTTCAAGCGTTTCGTCGAAGCCATAGACCTGCACGGCAACGATCACCAGGGCAAAGGGCGTGATGTAGACGACGTGGCCGATGATGACGGTGGTAAGGCCGGTGGAAAAACCGAGCCAGTTGCCGAGAACCGAAAACCACAACAGCATGACCACGCCAAGCAGCAGCTGCGGGAAGAGCAGTGGCGCAAAGGTTATGGCGCGAAACAGGTTCTGAAAGCGGAACCGGTAGCGGATCCAGGCCACGGCGCCTGCCGTTCCGAGCACGGATGCAAAGATCGTCGAGATGGCGGCAACCGTTGCGGAATTGATCACGGCCGGGAAGAAGTCCGGCTTGCGCACCAGTTCGCCATACCATTCGAGCGAAAAGCCATCGATGGGCAAGGTCAGCACCCGGCTCGAGGTGAAGGAAAAGGCGACCAGCGTCATGATCGGCGCATAGAAGAACAACAGAAGCAGAACCACACTGCCCACGAGAGCCACATCGACGACGGCATTCTTGAAGCGTTGCGACATCATGCAGGCGTCCTCTCGCTTGTGGCCTGGCGGCGCAACACCAGGGCAGAAGCCAGCGCCAAAGTGAGTGCGCCAATGGCAATCAGGACGATGGTGAGCGCTGCACCCAGCGGCCAGTTGACCCGGGTTTCGAAGCTCTGGCGGATCAGTTCGGAGGCAAGCGGCGAGGTGCCCCCGCCCAGAACCTTGGGTTCCAGAAAGGCACCCAGGCTAAGGACGAAGACCAGAACCGCACCGGAATAAAGTCCCGGTCGCGACAGCGGCAATGTCACCTCGAAAAAGGTGCGAAGGCGCGATGCGCCGGCATCGTAAGAGGCAAGGATCAGATCGCGATCGATCCTCGCCAGCGACAGATAGATGGTGAACATGGGATAGACGGCGAGATTGTAGATCATGCCGATCATCGTTCCGGTTGGCGTAAACAGGATATTCGTCGCCTCCGGTCCCATGCCGAGATAAGACAGCATCCAGTTGGCCACGCCGTTCTTGTCGAGCACCAGGATCCAGCCGAAGGTCTTCAGCACGGCGTCGGTGAGAAAGGCAAAGATGATCAGGATCTGGATCTGCGCGTTATAGGTCTTCAACCGTGTGGTCAGCGCATAGGCAACCGGAAAGGCGATCAGCACGGAGATCACCACGCAGACCGCCGCCATCCACACCGTGCGCAGCATGATGGTCCAGTAATGCGGTTTGGAAAAGATCTCGGTCCAGATCTTCAGATCCCAGGTCCAGTGCAGCCGATAATATTGGGTTGTCTGGAATGTCAGCAGCACCGTCATGACGAGCGGAATAAGAAAGAACACCACCATGACGATGGCCAGCGGCGCGACTGCGGCCACCAGCACCGGATCATTCCATGTCTTTGCTTCGGTCTTCATGGTCACTCCGACAACAGGAAGGCGCGCGACGGTTCGAACCCGATCCGTACCTGATCCCCGACACGAGCCGGCAGTTCGAGCGAGCCGGGCAGATCCATGACGACAGGTGCATCGAGACCCGCGACACGAATGCGGTACTGCGTCGATGATCCCTTGATGAAATATTCCTCGACCGTGCCAGACAATGTCCATTGGCCAGGTTCGGGCTCGCCCGATACGAAACCGATCGTCTCCGGCCGGATCAAAAGCGCCGTTTTTCCCTCGCCGAGGAATTCCGACACGTTTGCAGGTGCCATGGCCGTGGGGCTGCCCGTGACCAGTGCGCAATGGACATGAAGTGCGCCGTCCGCTGAACGGATGACATCCACAGGCAGGAAATTCGTCTCGCCGATGAAGCCCGCGACAAACATATTGGCCGGACGATAATAGATGTCCGACGGCGTGCCGATCTGCACAACCCGGCCGGCGCGCATGACACAGATCCGGTCGGCCAGCATCATCGCCTCTTCAAGGTCGTGGGTCACCAGCACGAAGCTGGTGCCGATTTCGCGGTGGAGCTTCTTCAGCTCCGCCTGCAACGATTTTTTAAGCTTGGCGTCGAGCGCGCTCATCGGCTCGTCGAGCAGCAGAACGCTTGGCTGCGAGACCAGCGCGCGCGCAAGCGCCACACGCTGCTGTTCGCCACCGGACAATTGCGCCGGGTAGCGATCCAGATATTCCGGCTTCAGATGCATCAGTTCCAGCATGGCGGCGACGCGATTGTCGATCTTCGCCTTCTCCACCTTCTGCAGCTTCAGCGGAAAGCCGATATTCTGGGCAACGGTCTTGTGCGGAAACAGGGCGAGCTTCTGGAACACCATGCGCGTCGGGCGACTGGCTGCGGGAACACCGTGCATGTCCTTGCCCTGGATTTCCAGCCGACCGTCTGTGGCGTCCTCGAAACCCGCCAGGATTTTCAGGAGTGTGGTCTTGCCGCAGCCCGAGGGCCCGACCAGAGCGACGAATTCGCCGGCTCCAACCTCCAGGGAGACGCCATGAAGCGCACGCGCCTGACCGTAGTCCTTGATGATTGCGGACGCATCAATGATCGGAGTTGCCACTGCCAGCATTCCTCGCTCTGCTCGATAAATCAATTACGGTCCCGTCCGCTTGCATGCGGACGGGTTGTTTTAGCATGATATCCCGGATCAGCGGGCTGCGAGTTCTTCCTGCCAGATCGCCAGCATGTCATCGATATTCGGCGCGACCGTGTGGAACTGGCTGTTGTCCCAGGCCGTCCACATATAGTCCATCTGCAGCGCCTTCTTCTCTTCGTCGGAAAACAGCGCTTCGGCCTTCTGGTTTGGCACCAGATTGCAGGTGGCTTCGGTGATGGCCAGTTCCTTGGCGACGTCCGGCGATACGATGTATTTCAGGAAGTCGGCGGCAATGGCGGAATCCTTGCCATTGTCGATGAGGCCGGTTGCCTCCATCCAGATGATGCCCTGCTTCAGGCCATTCTTGGGCTCAGGCACGATCGACTGGATATAGTCGTGACCCTTGAGACGAAGCGATGAGGTGCAATAGGTTCCGCCACCGATGAGCGCGCGGAAGGAGCCGTCCAGCAGACCCTTCTGTGCGATCGCCAGATCGCCGACAATGGCGCGGGTATTCTTGAAGGCCGCGCGAAGAACCTTGCGAACTTCGCCAAGGGCAGCCTCGTCGAGTTCCTCATAGGGATTGACGCCGGCATAAAGAGCAAGCGGCATGATGGGCCAGTCACCCCAGTCCAGCAGGCAGATCTTGTCCTTGTAGGCGCTGTCGAAGACCGGCGCATAGCTGGACCAGGTCTCCAGCTTGTCGAATTTGGTGTTGACGGTCGGGCCAACCCAGCCCCAACGCGTCGGCAGGCCTGTTGCCTTGCCGTCATATTGCAAGGGCTCGAAAGGGGCGCGGAACTGCGGATAGAAGTCGGCATACTGATCGGCGAAATCGGCCTCGTCGATATAGCGGCAGAAGCCGGCAGGCCCCATGCGCTGAATCCACGGGCTGTCGGACGAGACGAGATCGAAATCGCGCGAGGCACCGGCGGCAAGCTTGGCAAAGCCACCGGCAGAATCGGTGATCAGGTCGATGGAAATGTTCACGTCCTTGGACTTCTGGAAAGGATCGAGGATCGAAGGCGCGTTGTAGCCTTCCCAGCACATGTAGTTCAGGCTCTCGGTTGCCGACGCGCGACGCGGCGCGCCCAGAAAACCGGCGCCGGCGGCTGCCAGTCCCATGCCGCCCATGCCCTTCAGCACCGAGCGACGGTTCATGCCGTCCATAAATCTGCTCATATTGACTGTTCCCTTTTTCATTGTTCGGTCCTTCCTGTCGTCAAACACAAGGCATGAGGCGCATCAGACGATGCCGAGATAGCGTCTGAGTTCCCACTCGCTCACATGCTTTTGATATTCTGCGTATTCGAACTGACGTGCGCCCACGAACCACTCGATGAAGTCTTCGCCGAAGATCTCACGGGCGACAGCGCTGCGGTCGAGCCGCGTCGCGGCCTCGCCCAGATCGCGCGGAAATGCTGTTTGTGCCGATGGTGTGGCAGCATAGAAATTCTCGTCGCTACCGGCCGGCGGCTCGATCTCGTTGCGGATTCCGTAAAGCCCGGCGCCAAGGCACAGGGCCAGCGCCAGATAGGGATTGGTATCAGCCGATGGCACGCGGAATTCCACGCGGGTGGCTTCCGCGACATCGTTGATGACACGAACCGCTGCGGTGCGGTTCTGCACGCCCCATGTGGACGATGTCGGTGCCCATGCACCCGGAACCAGCCGCTTATAGGCATTGACCGTGGATGCGCATAGCGCCAGCAGTTCCGGCATCAGCTTGATCATGCCGCCAATGAAATGCCGCGCCGTCCGGCTCAAGCCGTCTGCCGCATCGGGGTCGGAGAACACGGGATTGCCCTGGCGATCACGCATCGACACATGCAGATGCCCGGACTGGCCGGACAGCGCCGGAGACAGCTTCGACATGAAGCTTGCCGTCAGGTCATGCCGGGAAAAATATGCCTTGGCGAAATTTTTAAACAGCATGGCATCATCGGGCGATTTCATCCCCTTGGCATAGGTGAGGGGGGCCTCGAAGCAGCCGGGACCAAGCTCGGTGTGGATCGCATCCAGCCCGATGCCCATGGTCTTCATGGTGTCATCGAGTCCCTCGAGCAGATCGCCGTGCAGGGCCGATGTCTGCAAGGAATAGGTACGATTGCCCTGGGCAAAATGGGTGAGATCGCGGTAATCCTTGGCGCGCAGGCTTTCCGGTGTCTCGTCGAAGACGAAGAACTCGAATTCGAAGGCCGAAAACACGTCGAAGCCCATCTCGGCAGCTTCGGCGATCAGCGCCATGCACACATTGCGCGGCGAACGCTTGCCGAAATCGCCGGTGAAATCGGCAAGACACAAGGCCTCACCCTCGGCAAAGGGATAGGGGCGTACCGTGTCGGAAAAGAGAGCGGCCGGACGGTCGATGAAGGCGCCATCCCGATAGGTCTTTTCGGCAATGTCCCAGAAATACAGGACTTCGCAAAACGGATAGCCAGTCTTGCCAAGCTTGACGGCCTTGTCGGTCGAGATCAGCTTGTCGCGAAACTCACCCTCCGGATCAACCAGGCCGATATGGACCGATCTGGCATTGATTTCCTGAAGTGCGGCTTGCAGACTAGCGGTCATGTTGCTTGATCTCGGCATGGCTTTTATTGCAATTACCAGCGAAGACTAGGCGCGCATCTGGGGCAATGAAATATCCCGATGGGGATAGACCGACAGATTTAATATTTGGCCAGCGATGGACTGGCCAGCATGGAAGGACGGGTGTTGGACAACAGGTTTTCCGCGTGGAACGGAGCGATTGCAGAGACAATCGACGCGGTGGGGAAGAGCAATTTCGCCAACCGGATCGAAGCCGCGCTGAAAACGATCGTCGATTTCGACATCCTGATGGTCTTTGCCTATTCGGGTAAGGAAAAGCCGGTCTGCTGTTATCACAACATGGTGGCGGCGCGGGCACGCACTGTGATCGATGCCTATACTTCCGGGCCTTATCTTCTGGACCCTTTCTATGGTGCTGCCACCGACCCGAATGTGACAGGCGTCATACGCTTACGTGAAATGGCACCGGACCAGTTCCGCAACTCGGAATATTACCGGCGGCATTACGTATTGACCGGCATCCGCGACGAAATCGGCATCGTTTGCAGACCGGCGGGCTGCACCGGTCTCGTCATCAGCTTTACCCGACCGGTCTCCGGGCCTGCCTTCGGGCGTCGCGATCTGTCCACGGTTCGGGCCGCAGAACCGATGATTGGAACACTTGCCAGACGGCACTGGCACAATGGCGTGGAGACGAACCTGCCGGACGACCGGGCGGTCGAGAAATCCGGCGATGCCATCAACGAGACGCTCAACCGCATGACCGATGGTATCTTGACCCCCCGCGAAATCGAAATCACCTCCCTTGTATTGCGCGGCCATTCCAGCGGATCGATTTCAAGGCGCCTCAGCATCGCCGAAGGCACCGTCAAGATCCACCGCAAGAACATCTATCAAAAGCTCGGCATTTCCAGCCAATCCGAATTGTTTGCCCGGTTTATCACGCAACTGTCGGGACGCTGATGGCGAAGGCTTGTGAAGCCGAAACGGCAGAGGTGGCCCGAAGAAGGGACGCAACAGCTTCACATGCGGTCCCCGCACCAGTTCTGATGCCAAGAAGACAAGCTTAACAACGGTTTACCGTCTCAACTGACAAAATATTAAAGCATCTCCCTTACAAGATCCTGGAAGCTGCAGGTCTGCGACAGGTCGCCGATTCTTATGAACCAGGAGGTTGATGTGCGAGACAGAGAGACCGACGAGGTGTTCAAGACGCTGGTGTCGGAACTGACCTCGACGATCGCCCCGACAACGATCATGAGCCTGACGATACTGGCCGTCGGTCTGTTTGCATATGAGAACCTGGGCAGCGCTGGACTGATGCTGGCCACGATCAGCGGAAGCCTTGCATCCCTTGCCAAGCTTGTCGTGACGATGGCTCATCGGCACTCGAATGCGACCAAGAGCGTAACCGTTGAGGATGCCGCCCGCTGGGAGATGGTACATGGGTTGCTCACCTTCGTCATTGCCGCCTCGGTCGGGTCACTGGTCACCGTGGTCTTCACCTATCGCGATCTGTCGGTCCAGGTTCTCGCAACAGCGCTCCTTTTTGGATATTCCGCCGGTGTGGCCGTGCGCGTTTCCGTTCGGCCATGGATTGCCGCGACAGCAATTCTGATTGCGGGCCTGCCAACGACAATCGCGATCATGCTTTACGGCGATACGGCCCACTGGATAATGGCCGGGATGTGTGTGGCCTTCCTTGTGGCGGCAATGCAGAGCGTCCGGCATGTCTATAGCACGGCTACCAGACAAATCTGCCTGCGTCTGGAGATGGAACATCAGGCCCGCCACGATCCTTTGACAGGTCTTCGTAATCGCACGGCGCTGAGTGAGGCATTCAAGACGGTCAGCCGCGCTGAAGATACTCTGACCTGCGTGCATTGCTTCGACCTCGACGGTTTCAAGAGTGTCAATGACCGCTTTGGTCACGCAGCCGGGGATGAGCTGCTGGCGGCCATCGGACTGCGGCTCAGGGAGAACCTGGACCAACCGAATATCGCCGTGCGTGTTGGCGGCGATGAATTTGTCATTCTTCAGCCAGGTGTTCGGCAGACCGTTGAAGCAGACGTCCTGGCCAGCAAGATCGTCGATGTTCTGAGCCAGCCCTACGGCATTTCCGGTGAAGAGATCGCCATCGGCATCAGCCTGGGCTACACGATGGCCCTCTCAGGCTCTGCAAAACTGGAAGCCATGATGGCGATTGCGGATAAGGCATCATACCGCGTGAAGCGGAACGGCGGCGGTATCGATCGCGAAATCCCCGCAACCCTTGACCTCGGCCCCTTCTCATTCGCAGCGTGAGCGCAGCTTTGGCAAGTCAGAGCCTTGGCCATGGCCTTCCGCTGCTGGTTGCGGGTGGCCGCGTGATACAGGAAAACCGGGTTCGCGGGCCATGGTTGCCGAATGATCAGCCGCGTTCAGCGCTTTGTTCAGGACACCGCCGAGGCGGGCTGAGGTCCGGTGACATGCACCGATTGGTGCTGCCTGATGAAATTCAGCGTCTCGTGAGCAGGCATGGCCTTGCCGAAAAGGTAGCCCTGGCCAATATCGCAGCCCTGCTGAAGGAAATAGGCGAGCTGGGCGTTTTCCTCGATACCCTCGACGGTGGTCTTCAGGTTGAGATTTCTGGTGAGTCCGAGGACAGCCTGCAGGATCTTTTTCTGCGATTCGTCCTTGTCGAGATCTGCCACAAAACTCTTGTCGATCTTGATCTTGTCGAACTTGTAGCGCGTCAATTGCGACAGGCTGGAATAGCCCGTGCCGAAGTCGTCCAGGGCCACCTGTATGCCCGAGTGGCGAAACTTGTCCAGGATTTCGACGGCCAGATCGGGATCCTGAATCAGGGCATTTTCGGTGATCTCGACTTCGAAACGGTGAGAGGGAAGGTTCGCTTCCGCCAGCACATCGAGGATGCGGGTGACCAGCAGCCTGTCTTCCATCTGTACCGGCGACACGTTGAAGGACAGTACCACGTCATCCGGCCACATCATGGCGTCAAGGCAGGAGCGGCTCAGCAATTGCTGAAACAGGGCCGTGATCAGGCCGGTCTCTTCAGCGACGCCGATAAACACCTGTGGCGGGATCGGGACCCCGTTCTCGTCCGTCCAGCGTGCGAGGGCCTCAAACCCGCAGACATCGCCGGTCTTCAAGTCGATGAGAGGCTGGTAATAAGGCTCGATGACCTTGCGCTCGATGGCCTTTCGCAGCTTGTCCTCCAGCAAGGCCCGCTGTGCCACCTTTTCCTGCATTTCAGAGGTAAACAGCAGAGCGCCGTTTCGCCGGGTCGACTTGGCTTCGTAAAGGGCAATATCGGATTTGTGGGAGACCTGCTCCAGCGTGGCACCGTGATCGGGCCACCGCGCATAGCCGACGCTGGCGCCAACCTCGGTCCAGATCTCTTCAATCTGGATCGGGCGCGTGATCGACTGGATCAGGAGCTGGGCAAATTGCTGCTCTTTTTTGTGATCGAGATTGAGCGCCAGTACGATGAATTCATCGCCGCCGAACCGGAAAACCTCGGAAGAGCCGGCGAATTGGCAGAGCCGGCGCGCAACCTGCTTCAGCAGTTGATCGCCTCCGCCATGACCCATCAGGTCATTGACCTTTTTGAAGCCGTCGAGATCGAGTGAAAACACGGTAACGGAGGGTTTGCTGATCTCGACACCGTTGCAGTCGGATTCTCCGGAAAATGCCGTGGCATCGACCCGTTCGAACGCATAGCGATTGGGCAGCTGGGTCAGGTGATCATGGGTCGCGATCCAGTCGGCCTTGTGCTCGGCCTGCCGCCGGATGACCATCTCCTTGCGCAGGTCATAGATACGCAGGACCGAGTAGACGGAACCGACCATGCCGGCGATCAGCAAGGCCAGAAGAATATTGGCGGCATTGCCGCCCACGAGATTGACCAGCAACGCGAAAAAATTGGCCTGCAGTGCCACGCCGCACGCCCACACACCAAGCGCGAAGGCGCTCAAAAGCAACAGCTGCTTGCCCGCGCGACTGCGAAAGAACTCCCACATCTTACATCCCTCCATCGCCATTATGGACCGAGGGACTTTAAATTTACCTTAAGCGGTTGAAAGACGAATCCGAAATTGCGCGTAAAAATTGAGGTCTTCTGGCCACGAAATCTTCCCGCTGTCGTCAAGCCTGCCACCATCGATAGGCCGATTGCGATCCCTCGAACGCCTCTGCGGGCACCACCATGGCTGCAAGCAGGGGCTCGACGTGGTCAAAGACGTCGACAGGCTTTACAACCCCGAAGCGCAAACGGGTCCGAAATCCAGGGCCGCCGCCCGCAGAGCTGAAAACGCGGCATAAGACATGGCCCGACGGTGTCAACGAGCGCGCGCCTGTTCAGGAAGAGCTGGCGGATACGATGGCGACGACACAAAGGACGATGCGAAAATCGGGATGTTGCCGCCCATCCGGCATTTTGATCGATGCATGCCCAACATCGCAGTGTCTCAGGAACAATTCGGATGGAGAGCGGTTTCTGGTCGCGCACTCAAGCGCTTCGAGGAGCAACGGATGTCGGACCTTTCACTGCATGACCTGTCGAAGAAAATGGCGAAACTCGACTTCGCCATGCTGAACACGGCGGCCGCCCACGGAGGCCTGAATTCCAGGCCGATGAGCAATAACGGCGACGTGGAATACGATGGCGACAGTTATTTCTTTGCCTACGAGCAGTCGCGCAAGATCTCCGAAATTCGCGCCGACAGCAAAGTTAGTCTGACCTATACCGGGGCTGTCGGCATGTTGGGCGGCCCGCCCTTGTTCGTGTGTGTCGAGGGATCGGCATCGCTGATCGAGGACAGGTCAGAATTCGAAGATCACTGGACCAAAGATCTCGATCATTATTTCCCGGATGGCATGGACACCCCCGGCGTGGTGATGATCAAGGTCCAGGCGAAAACAATCCGCTACTGGGATGGCGGCGACGAAGGCCAGATCTCGCTGTAAGCTGCAACGCGGCGGTGGGCGATTTGCGCCTACCGGCTTTCGCGTGGACGCGATCAATTCGCCTGCTTTGCCGTCGTAACCGGTGCGGTCGTCAGGTTGAACTCCGCCATCTCCTGCGGCGTCAGGTAGTAAAGCCTGTCCGGTGGCGTTTCCAGCGCGTGGATCCATAGCCCGCTGCCGATGCCCATCTCGTCCAGATGGCGGGCGATGCGTGCCGTCGTGCTCTGGGCACCGGACATGGCCTGTTCAGGAGAAGGCTTCTTCTCGCCAGCATTGAAGACCTGATGGACGCCGAGAATGGCGTCCTTTTCAGCCGTGCGCGCGACCCCGCCGGCAAAGACCAGGGGACAGGACGAGGCGCAGAGCGCCTTCGTCGCCACGATGGTATTGAGGCCCTTTTCGCGGATCAGTTTCGACATTGCGAGCGCGTCCTCGACGGAGCCGCCCGGCGAATTCAAGGACACGGCCTTCACATACTCGCCGCGCGCGGCGATTTCGTCGCTAAAGCGATCGGCAGCACCCAGATCGATCGAGCCTTCTGCCTTCAAAAGGCCGCCGGGCTGCAGGTCGAAGCGCATGGGTTGGCGCAAGACTTCGGGCGAGCTCTCCGGTTCTGCAGCAGGCGCCTGCGGAACGCCATCGGTAAGGGCAGGCGGTAGCACAGGCGCATCGGTGGTCATCGGGTCATAGGCGGGAAGCGATGCGTCCGCGACACGCATCTCGCGCAGGTCCACAAAAAGGAAGGCGCCTGCCGCCGCCAGAAGCGCGAAGAAGGCGCCGCGCATCAAAACGCCATCGTCGGCGCGCAAAATACCGGTCTTCAGGCTGAGGGCGAGCGACGACGGTTTCACGCGGGCGGGCCTTTTCGCGGCGTCTTCGTCGATATGTCGAGGCTGGTGATGTTGGAATCAGCCCGACTGCGCTCATCTTCTGTTTCAGCGGTTTGCAAAGCCTGTTCCACGTCGATCCCTTGCCGGCCGAGCGCTCGCTGCACCTCAAGCGCCTCCAGAAGTTCTGCCGCCGTGATCCGCTGCGCAAAGGGCAGATGCTCCTCCTCCCGCCGGATCGCCCCATGAACAACGGCCAGGATGAAGACGAGGACCGCAGGCAAAAGGTCGATGGAGATGGCGCCTGCCCAGGCCGGAATGAAATCGGCCGCATAGCGCAGAACGGCTTCGGCCGAAGACAGCGGCACGAAGCGGCGTTCGGCCACCGGCGCACGCGCCAGAATATCGTCGGCGGCTTGCGACAGCACCTGTGACTGGGCGGATACCGAAGCGCGGATCGTCTGCATGACCTCGTCCTGCCGGTTGGCGAGATCGGCAGCCCGGCCATCGGCGACCGGCGCGATGAAGCCAAGCGACAGATCTTCGGCCGCGCGCTTGACCGAGGGTGCAATCGAGGTCTGTTCCAGCGAGGTGATGACGCCGGAGAGCGCCACGACCTCGGCCGAGAATTCATCGCTGCGGGGGGCTATAGCCCCTGGCGCGGAGACCAGCGTGCGCATGGTTGCCAGATGCGCCCGCCCCTGGTCGAAGAGTGTCGTGACCCGTTCGCGCGAGGCAATGATACCGGCTTCGAGTTCGCTCAACTGCGAGGACATCTGCGACAGCAGCTGGACGACACTGCCGGAACCAGTCGTTCCCGTCAGTGCCCCGTTCTGGCGCTCGTCCTCTGCAAGCCTCGAAAAGCGCTCGGATGTGCGCTGGATATCGGGCAGCAGGCTTTGGGCGGCGAGCGCGTTTTGATGGGCCTGGTCGAGATCGGCGGTATAATCCTGCACCGTCTCCGCCAGATGCTGCTCGAGCGCGGCCGAACCGGCAAGCGCTGCCGCATTCAGCCAGCTCGACATGGCGATGATCATGGCGCAACCGAGCGCCATCACGCCGATCAGGGCACCGCGGGAGGCTGCACCGCTGACATGGGGATAGAAGCGCGCCATGTAGGACCAGAACGCGTAGATCGCCACCGAGACGGAAGCCGAGTAGATGATGGCGGCAAAGAAGACCGATGTTGCTGAACCGTCGAGGAGACTGCGAACGCCGAGATAGGTATAGACACCGGACGCGAGAGCCAGAACAGCAAGCGCAAAGCGGGTCATGGTTTCGACGGCAATGACGCCATCTTGCAAACGATGCGATGCGCCAAGCGCCATGAAGACCTCCGAAAGAATTGTTTCTTAACACGCTCTGAAGAAGGGGGCAAAATGAAGGCCGTGGCCCGGCTTCTGCGTCTTCGCGGTCTGCTTCAGATACTTGCCCGTCGACGGATCTGAGGGCCGCTCCGGGAGACTGCTGATTGCGCTCCTGCCGGCTTTCACCCTATTGCTGGGCTTGCCACCCGCTGGCGTTGGTGGGCAGCAGGCAAACGCGCTTCACGGGAATTCGCGCCAGGCCAACGCCCTTGCTTGCGCCGGCGATCTAAGAGGTTTTCTTCATCGCATTGTCCTTTTCAATATTCTGTGGCCCTGCTTGTTGTAAGCAGGGCCTTATCGGTGGACGGGATCAGGCGGCGGCGCGGCTTGTCGCAAGGCGGAGCGCGGGCAGCATGTCTTCCGGCTCGGGACGGCGGGTGTAGTCCGGGTTCACCTCGGCATAGAGGATCACGCCATCCTGACCGACGACAAAGCGGCCGGGCATCGGCAGGGTCCAGCTCGAATCGCCATTGAAGGCTGGCAGATCATTCTTCAGCGACGTGTAGAGCTCGATCAGGTAGTCAGGCATCTCGAAGCGCAGGCCGAAATCCAAGGCGACCCTATTCTGAGGATCGGACAGGATCGGGAAGGTCAGGTTGTTTTGCCGGACGGATTTGCGGCTGTTGACCGGGTTCTGCGGCGAGATCGCCACCAGTTTTGCGCCGAGTGCCTCGAATTGCGGCAGGGTTTCCTGCAGCGCCTGGAGCTCCATGTTGCAGTATGGGCACCAGACACCCCGGTAGAAGCTGATGACCAGCGGACCGTGCGCGAGCAGATCGGCGGACGAGACGGTGTTTCCTTCCGGGTCAAAGAGCGTGAAGGCAGGCAGGTGGTCGCCGGCCTTCAGCGCATGCTGGGCCGCACCTGATGCGATCAGCTCCGCAGTGGCCCGGTGCATCGTGTCGATGACGGATTGGGGAACGTTGTAGGGCGGTTTACCGGCTTCGAAAGCGGCCTTGAAGGCATCGAGCTTGGATTGCAGTGTCATGATCTTGATCCTTCGAAAGGTGACTGCGCTTCAGGATGAAGTCTGAAACGCAGTGATTGGTGAGCGACAGGTCAGCCCTGGGCCGCCATCGAGCGGGCGACCTCGGCGGCGCTGATGCCTTCGAGTGCCAGGCCGTAGCCGGCACCTTCGTCGACGATGCGGCGCAGTTTTTGGGTGAGCGCGATGCGGGTGTAGCGGCTGGTGAGCGGCGGCAATGCTGCGATACCCTCGGCGATCTCGTGGGCGCGGGCGAGCAACGTGTCGGCCGGCACGATCTCGTTGACGACGCCCCAGTCCTTGGCGGTGGCTGCATCCAGCAGCTGACGGGTCAGGATAAAGTAGCGACCGCGGATCGAGCCGATCACTTCCGGCCAGAGCAGGTTGACGCCGTCGCCGGGCACGATGCCGAAATCGAAATGCGGCTTGTCCTGGAAGACGGTTTCCGGCGTGGCGAGGACGATGTCCGTCAGCAGCGCATATTCCGAATGCAGCAGGACAGGCCCGTTCAGCGCGCTGATCATCGGAACCTCGATATCGAGGATGTTCATCAGGACCTTCTTGCCCTCGCGCAGGATCTTGTCATAGCCGACGGGCGAGAAGAAATCGAAGCCTTCGGGGCTGATTGCATCCATGAAGGCGTCGCCGGAGCCGGTCAGGATAACGACGCGGTTCTCGGCATCGGAGCCGATCTGGTGGAAGAGGTCGACGAACTGCTCATGGGTATGGCCGTTGAAGACGAGCTTGCCACCGTCTGTGTGCAGCGCGACTTCCAGCACGCCGCTCGCAGAGCGGGTCAGGCGGGCGTTGGGGAAGCTGTTCTTGTAGGTATCGAAACGGGACATTGTTATTCTCCTTTGCGTGGGTGGTTGGTGGGTTCGGTTGTGGGAGGGGATCAGGCGGCCGGCACGAGGGCTTCGACGCGGGCGATAGCGCGCTGGACCGCGGGCCGTGCAGCCACCGTGTCGTACCAGCGGGAAAGGTTGGGCCGGTCGTCGAGCGTCACGCCTGGGAACTGTAGCCGCCAGAGCCAGCCGAAATGGGCGATGTCGGCAATGGTGAAGTCCTCGCCGGCCATGAAGGCCTGACCCGCAAGCTTGTCGTCGAGGAGACCGAGGATGCGTTCGGCTTCGCCCGAGAAACGCGCTTCGGCGATAGGCTGTGGCTCCGGCGACGAGCGCTTGAAGAAGCCGGCATTGCCGAAGGCTGGGCTCAAGGCGGAGGCGTGAAAGAAGAGCTGCTCGAAGACGCGGGCGCGGGCTTCGCCGTCACGTGGCAGAAGCTTGCCGGTCTTCTCAGCCAGGTAAACCAGGATGGCGGCGCTTTCCGTAAGGACCAGGGCTTCATCGACCAGCACCGGCACCTTGGCGTTCGCGTTGAGCGCCACGAAGGCCTCTGCCTTCTGCTCGCCCTTACGGACATTGACCGGCTTCAGCTCGTAGGACAGACCCAGTTCCTCAAGGGCAATCGGCACCTTGACGCTGTTGGGGGTGGCAAAGGCGTAAACCTCGATCATTGCTCGTCTCCATGAGATCGTGTTGGTTGAAGAGAGTTATGACCATTCCTGGATACTTGCGGCAGGCGGCTTGAAGCGATAATGCTTATTCCAAATAGGAATGAGCGATGGACAGGCTGCATGCGATGACCGCCTTCGTGCGGGTGGTGGAAACGGGATCCTTCTCTCAGGCCGCCCGGCAGATCGGCGTCGGCCAGCCGGCGATCTCGAAAACGGTCGCGCAACTGGAGGAGCGCCTGCAGGTCCGCCTTCTCATCCGCTCGACGCATGGCCTGACGCCCACGGATGCCGGGATGCGCTTCTATGAACGCGCGAAGAATGCCATTCAGGAAGCTGACGAGGCGGAACTGGAGGCGAAAGGCGCGGGCGCGGGCCTTTCGGGCCGGCTACGTGTCTGCGCGGCGACCACATTCGCGAGGCTGATGATCATTCCGCGCCTGCCGAAATTCCTTGAGGAGCACCCGGAACTGGAGGTGGACGTGGTACTCGACGACCGCGTGATCGATCTCGTGTCGGAAGGCATCGACGTGGCGTTGCGCATGGGCGAACTCGCCGATTCGTCTGCCGTCGCGCGACGACTTGCAGCCGGACGGCGCTCGGTGGTGGCGACGCCGGCCTATCTTGAAATGCACGGCACGCCGAACGTGCCTGCCGATCTGTCTCTCCATCAGGCCGTGGTTTATACCCAGCTCGGCAAGACATGGACCTTCAACAAGGATGGCACCGAAGCGTCTGTGGCCGTTTCCGGGCGGGTTCAGTTCACCGCCGCTGAAGGCATTCGCGCGGCGGTCAAGGCGAATATGGGGCTGGCCGTGACGTCGGACTGGATGTTCTGGCCCGAGCTGCAGCGAGGCGAAGTGCGTCGCGTGCTGGAAGATTGGGCGCTGCCCGATGTCGACCTCTGGGCGGTCTTTCCAACCGGACGGCTGGCAAGCGCAAAGGCGCGCGCATTCGCGGACTTCGTGCAGGCCGTCTTATGATGAGACGGCGGTGAGCGATGGCCCTTCTGATGCGAGGCATCGTGACGGTCCGATAGCAGCGGACGCTGCCATCCCCGTATTCTTCAATCGGTTTGGATTGCGCAACCTTTCCCCTTCAGTCGCGGAGACTTCAGCAAATGCCCGGTCGCAAGGCCGATGACCGGCGTCTTGTCGCCGCTCCGGCGGGGCGCCACCCACAATTTACTTGCGGGCAGCGCCTGCTCCAGGACGTGCCGGAGACCGGCAACATGGATATTCCAAAATCCGGCTGCGGCAGATTTTGCGATGCTTGGAGGCCGTTAGATGTCGATGATCAGCTTGCCCTTGGCGTCCCCTGCTTCCAGCTTGCGATGGGCGTCAGCAGCATCTTCGAGGGCGAAGCGCTGCGGATCGATCCGCGGCGTGAGCTTGCCCTCCTCGACGAGCAGGGCTATCTTTTCGAGTATTTCGCCCTGTTGCGGTCGTGCCGTGCCGAACATGATCGGAACGAGGACCAGAACCATGTGCAGGTTGGCACCCTTCAGATAGAGCGGCGCAAGGTTGTGGCTTGCAGCCCCGACCACGGTCACCACATCACCTGTCGGCTTGATCATCTGGAAGGCCGCGTCGAGCGATGCGCCACCGACCGTATCGAAGATCACGTCGAAGCCCTGGCCATCCGTGTGGTCCTCGACAATTTCCTGCGCTGTGGTGACGGCCAGATCGACGCAGGCGCCGGCACCGGCAAAGATCGCGGCTTCGGCACTCTCGGCGGACCGCGTGACGGCAACGACGTGTGCGCCGGCGGCATGGGCGAGTTGTACGGCCGGATAGCCGACGCCACCCGCGCCACCCGTGATCAACACCCGGCTGGCGGGCGTGATCCTCACCTTGTCAAACAGCGCCATCCAGGCAGTGGTTGCCGTGAGTGGCAGGGCAGCAGCGCTGCGGAAATCGACATTGCCGGGCTTGCGGGCAATGAGATCCGCGTCGACCACGGCATAATCTGCAAGCGCTCCGGGAAGATCGCCGTTCGGGCCGCGGAAGCCCCCGGCAAAGCCGTAAACGTCATCCTGCGCAGAAAAACGCGTAACGCCGGGACCGACAGCCTCGACCGTTCCGGCAAAATCGGTGCCGAGCACGGCGGGAAACAAGGCCGGCGTCATCGGCAGCTTTGCCTTTCGAACCTTGGTATCGATCGGATTGACGCTCGTCGCCCGGATCCGCACGAGAACCTCTCCGGGGCCGGGTGTCGGTTTCGGTAAATCGGTGAGACGAAGCACGTCCGCGCTTCCCTGTTCGGTCGCGATCACAGCTTTCATGGGTTTAGTCCTTTTTGTTGTAGATGGCGGCAGGGTATTCATCTACTCATAAATAACAATTCGATCAGAATTCAGGAGACTTGTTCCCCATGGTCAGCAATCGGCGTTTGCAGCACAAGGCCGCCGGGATGGAGGAATTCCTGCGCGTCGCGGAAGCGTTGAGCTTCAGCCGGGCGGCGGAATCGCTCGGTCAGGCATCCTCGGCCACGTCCAAATCGATCGCCCGCTTGGAGGACCGGCTGGGCGTGCGCCTGTTTCACCGCACCACGCGCAGCGTAAAACTGACGGAGGAGGGGAGCCTGCTTTATGCGCGGGCCAGCAGGTGGGCGGATGAACTGGACGACATGCAGAGCGCGCTTCTGAAAGACCCGGACGAACTCAGTGGCGTGATACGCCTCGAAATGCCGGTCTCGCTCGGGCGCGCGCTCATCCTGCCCTTGCTCGGTCGCTTTCTTGCGGATCATCCGAAGCTCAAGGTCGAGGTTCGCATGAATGACCATCATGTGAACCTTATCGCGGAAGGCGCCGATCTGGCTTTGCGCGTGGGCCATCTCTCAAACGAGGATCTGGTCGCAAAACCGCTCGGATTTCTGCGTCAGGGAACCTATGCATGTCCGGACTGCCTCATCCGCCATGGTCGTCCGCAGGTGCCGAACGACCTTCTTTCGCATCGGCTGATCGCCTACCTGCCGCCCTCTGGCCGGCACCGACCCATGGTCTATGCGGCTGCCGTCGGCGATATTGCAATCGACACCCGCGGGGCCGTCGCCACCTTCACCAATGGCGAGGCGCTGGTTGATGCTGCGATTGCTGGCATCGGTATCGCGCAAGCCCCGGAGATCTACGCGCGCCAGGCTGTGCGCTCAGGCGCTCTGGTCCAGGTCTTGAGCGGCCAGGACGCGCCCGGCACCCCGGTCCATCTCGTCCATCCTCCCCGCCGTCAACTCCCGCGGCGTGTCCGCGCCTTCAGGGATTATATCGGCGAGGCCCTCTTGAGCGAAAGCGCACTGGGTCGAGACAGGGCATCGGTCACGGGGCCATCCCCCCTGCGATAGCACCTGCAATGCCTACGGGGTGAGCATAGCGAGCGAAAGTGGATGCCATCTTTGTGCCCTGGCTTTGGGCATCAGGCAATACGAGCGGTCGAGCGGCAATAATTTTCGCTCGTGAGTGCAGAGCCGGAGGTGAAGTTGGCATTTGCCGGGGGCAGCTTCGCGCCCCCATTTTCTGCCGTCACGTGAAGTTCGAGCGTATCCTCAAAGCAGACGTAGATTAGGCACTCGAAATCCGCCCTTTCACTTGCTCCTACTCGACCTGAGCGTCAATCCAAGCGCGCGTCTGCTCAAGAACCTCATCAGACAATTCAGGGTCATCGACCGCTCTCGCGAGGATGACGGCTCCGACCATTGCTGCCCAGCTTCCGATCGCCGCACGGCGCTTGTCGGCTGCACCTTCATCCAGCAGCGCCTGCTCAATACGCGCAATCTGGGAGCGCAGACCTTCGGTCATGGCGGCTTTTGCGGCAGGCGTCTGGTGACGAATGGCGGCTGAGAGACCTGCCGTCGGGCATCCATTCCCGGCGTTATCCCGGTGTCGAGGCGCCAGGTAGGAGCGGACAAAACCGCTGAAATCGCCGTCTCCGACACTGTCTGCGGCAAGCGCATGCGCCAGCGTTTGGGCCACCAGATCGTCCTTTGAGCTGAAATGTCCATAGAATCCGCCATGGGTCATGCCGGCGGCTTTCATCACCTCCGCGACGCTGACCGCATCGAACCCCTTGTCTTTGAACAACCGGCTGGCGACGTCCAGTATCCGGCGACGGTTTTCCGCCATCTGTTCTCGGCTGACCTTCATCTCAAAAATTCTCCGCAACGCCCGTTGACATTTACATGATGACTATCATATTTAATTTCAATCATGATGACTATCATGAATATAGGGTCAGTTACAGAAAAGAGCAATCCGATGAGCCAAGTTTCCGCAGTCCTGATTACCGGCGCCTCTACGGGCATTGGTGCCACCTATGCCGAGCGGTTCGCGCGACGCGGACATGACCTCGTGCTGGTCGCACGAGACGTGGTTCGTTTGAACGCGCTTGCGAACCGTCTGCGCCAGGAAACCGGGGTAACGATCGATATCCTCCCGGCCGACCTCACCAAGGCTGAGGATCTTGCCAAGGTCGAGACCAGGCTGCGGGACGATGCGCGCATCGGCATCCTCGTCAACAATGCCGGAACGGCAATCGGCGGAACCTTCATCGAACAGAGCATCGATGACATGAGCAAGCTTATCGCCCTCAACGCAACCGCGCTCGTCCGGCTTGCCGGCGCCATTGCTCCCCGTCTCGCCAAGGCTGGCGAAGGCGCGATCATCAATATCGGTTCGGTCGTTGGTCTGGCGCCAGAATTCGGCATGACCGTCTACGGCGCGACGAAGGCCTTCGTGCAGTTCCTGTCGCAGGGGCTTGCCCACGAACTTGGCCCCAAGGGCGTCTACGTCCAGGCCGTGCTTCCTGCCACCACCCGCACCGAGATCTGGGATCATGTCGGCGCCGACGTCGACGCCATGAGCAATGTCATGGAAGTGGGCGATCTGGTGGATGCGGCCCTGGTCGGCTTCGACCGCCGCGAACCGGTCACCATCCCGCCGCTTCATGACGGCGGTCAGTGGGATGCGCTCGATGGCGCACGCAAATCCATGCTCGGCAATCTCGTCAATGCGCTTCCTGCCGAACGCTATCGTACGCAGGCCTGAGCTTTAGCCAGTCAGCGAGCCCACGCCCCAGAAAATGAAACCTCATAGGTACAACATGATCAAGACTACACTTTACGAACCCGCCACCCTTGGCGCCATCCCCGTTGCAAACCGCATCGTCATGGCGCCGCTGACACGCAATCGCGCTGGTGCGGGCCTGGTGCCGAGCGAGTTCGCCGCGGAATATTATGCCCAGCGCGCGAGCGCCGGACTTATCATTACCGAAGCAACCCAGGTCTCGAAGCAGGCCCAGGGATACCAGGACACGCCCGGGCTCTACACACCGGATCAGATCGCGGGCTGGCAAAAGGTCACAGACGCGGTTCATGCCAAGGGCGGACGGATCTTCGTTCAGCTATGGCATGTCGGTCGTGTCAGCCATGTCGATCTTCTTGGCGGTGACGCACCGGTCGCACCCTCAGCGATCCGCGCCGCGACCAAGACGTTCCTGAATAACGGTTTCGCTGACGTCTCCGAGCCGCGTGCGCTTGAGCTTGATGAGCTTCCGGGCATCGTAGACGACTTCCGCAAGGCTGCCGCCAATGCCATCAAGGCCGGTTTCGATGGTGTCGAGGTCCATGGCGCCAACGGCTATCTGCTGGAGCAGTTCGCCAAGGACGGCGCCAATGTCCGCACCGATGCCTATGGCGGATCCGTGGAAAACCGCGCCCGTCTGATGCTTGAAGTGACCGCTGCGGTGGCGCAGGAAATCGGGCCGGAGCGCACCGGGATCCGGATTTCGCCGGTCTCGCCCGCCAACGGCATTTCGGCCAGCGATCCCCAGGCGCAGTACGATTATATCGTCGATCAGCTCGATGCGCTCGGCATCGCCTATATCCATGTCGCCGAAGGCGCGACCGGCGGCCCGCGCGATGTTGCGCCGTTCGACTACGGATCACTGCGCCGTCGCTTCAGCAGAACCTACATCGCCAACAATGGCTACGATCTTCAACTTGCAACCGCGCATCTCGCCGAGGGCAAGGCGGATCTGATCGCCTTCGGACGCCTGTTCATCGCCAATCCGGATCTCGTGGAACGGCTGCAAAGCGGCGCGCCCTTGGCTGAGATCAATCCGGCGACGATCTATGGCGGCGGCGCTGCGGGTTACACGGATTATCCCCGTTTCGACCAAGCGTCCGGCGTTTGAGCCATCAGGGGCCATGCCTCGGTGCGGCCCCCATCATCAAGTGACCACGACCCCCTCACAATCAAAGGCATCGCGGCCAATGTCGCCTGCCAGATCGAGAACCAGACCATGACCAGCATCGCATCAAAAGGACAGAAGACTGCATTCGTCACCGGCGCCTCCAGCGGCATCGGCAAGGCTGCTGCACTCGCCCTCATCCGGGCGGGCTATCGCGTCATCGGCACCAGCCGCAAGGCGGCACCGGGAGAGGTCCGCAATGGTATCCGCATGATCGCCTGCGACGTGACTTCGGATACGTCTGTCGTCGAGGCGGTGGCGCTGGCACATGCGGAGCTCGGTCGCATCGACCTCCTGGTCAACAATGCCGGCTATGCCGTGTCCGGGGCAGCGGAGGAGAGCTCGGTCGAGCAGGTTCGCGCACTCTTCGACACCAACTTTCTGGGAGTGGTGCGGGTGACGAACGAAGTCCTGCCGATCATGCGCAGGCAAGCCTATGGGCGGATTTTGAACATTGGCTCCGTCGTTGGGCTGATTCCAGGGCCATTCGGCGCTTATTACACGGCGAGCAAGCACGCGATCGAAGGCTATTCGGAATCGCTGGACCATGAGGTGCGTGCGTTCGGTATCCGGGTGGCCGTGATCGAGCCATGGGCGACAAAGACGTCCATCGAGACCAACTCGCCGCAAGGCGACCGTCCGGTGGCAGCCTATCGCGAGACGTTCGCCAGGTACCAGGCAGCGTTCAACACGGCCATGGCGAACGGCGATACGGCAGACAATGTCGCCGAAACAATCCTTGCAGCAGCCCAGGCCCGGAAGCCACGGCTACGCTACCCATCAGGCAGCGCGGCACGGCAGACGTCCGTTGCCCGGCGCTTCCTCCCCCGCGGGTTGTTCGATCGCATTCTCCGCAAACAGTTCAACATCGCCTGACACCGGCTTCTCCCAACCATGCGCCCGTGCGCGGGCAAGGCAGTCCCATCTTGACATACACATCTCCCGCGGCCGCAACCAAACAACGCTACCGTGATGCCGCCAACCGCTTCGTGACTGTGGCCAATACCCGGTTTGCCTATCGGGAACTTGGTTCGCCTGGCGGCGTCCCGCTGGTTTTGCTCAATCATTGGGGTGCGGTTCTCGACAACTTCGACCCGCGGATCGTCGATGGACTAGCAACCTCTCACCACATAATTGCGCTGGATTACAAAGGGATCGGCCTTTCCGGTGGAACTGCCCCGGTGACGATCGATGAAATGGCCCGCGACATGATGGCCGTCATCCGCAAGCTGGGCTTTGAGACGATTGATCTGATGGGCTTTTCCCTTGGTGGCTTCGTGGCGCAGGATATTGCTCTCAAAGCCCCTGCTCTGGTGCGCAAACTGATCCTCACCGGTACCGGCCCTGCCGGCGGTGAAGGTATCGCGAAGGTCGGGGCGGTCTCCTGGCCGTTGATCCTCAAGGGCATGCTGACATTGCGCGATCCGAAGACCTATCTGTCTTTCACCTCCTCTGCCAATGGCCGGCACGCGGCGAAGGGCTTTCTGGCAAGCCTGAAGGAACGCAGGAGGGATCGCGACAAAGGCCCGACGCCGCGTGCCTTCCTGCGCCAGCTTGCGGCGATCAAGGCCTGGGGCGGTCAGGCGCCGCAGGATTTAGAAGGCATTCGTATCCCTGTTCTGGTAGCCAATGGTGATCACGATATCATGGTGCCGACATCCAACAGCCACGACATGGCCCGCCGTATCCCGGATGCGGAGCTGGTGATATACAAGGATGCAGGCCATGGCGGCATCTTCCAATATCATGACGAATTCGTGCCGAAGGCCCTGGCTTTCCTGGCTGCCTGATCTGATAGCCGTTTCACACTGGAGAACACCCGTGAAAGCTTTCGTTGTCGACAAATACAAGAAAGAGGGCCCGCTACGTCTGGCCGACATGCCCGATCCTCAGATCGGTGCCAATGATGTGCTGGTTCGGATCCACGCCACCGCCATCAACCTTCTCGATTCCAAGGTCCGTGACGGGGAATTCAAGCTGTTCCTGCCCTATCGCCCGCCCTTCATTCTGGGTCACGATCTGGCCGGAACGGTCCTGCGTGTCGGCGCCAATGTCCGACAGTTCAAGGCTGGCGACGAGGTCTATGGCCGCCCGCGCGATCTTAGGGCCGGTACCTTTGCGGAGATGATTGCGGTCGATGCCGCAGACCTCGCCTTGAAGCCGACCACCCTTTCCATGGAGCAGGCCGCGTCGATCCCGCTGGTCGGACTGACCGCATGGCAGGCACTCGTCGAGGTGGGCAAGGTCAAGCCCGGGCAGAAGGTGTTCATCCAGGCCGGGTCCGGCGGCGTCGGCACCTTTGCCATCCAGCTTGCCAAACATCTCGGTGCTACCGTGGCGACTACCACCAGCACTGCGAATGCCGAACTCGTCAAAAGCCTCGGTGCTGATGTGGTGATCGACTACCGGAACCAGGACTTCGAGCAGGTGCTGTCCGGATACGATCTGGTGCTGAACAGCCAGGATGCCAAGACGCTGGCAAAGTCGGTGAACGTCCTGAAACCCGGCGGAAAGTTGATCTCGATCTCCGGCCCTCCGGACGTTCCATTTGCCAAGTCGCTGAAGCTGAACCTGTTCTTCCGATTCATAATACGTATGCTCAGCCGCAGCATCCTGAAGAAGGCAAAGAGCCGCGACATCGACTATTCCTTCCTCTTCATGCGCGCAGAAGGTCAGCAACTGGGCGAGGTCGCCAAGTTGATCGACTCGGGTGTGATCCGTCCGGTCGTCGACAAGGTCTTTCCCTTTGCGCAGACGCCTGAGGCCTTGGCCTACGTCGAAACCGGGCGCGCCAAGGGCAAGGTGGTCGTAGCCGTTTCGCAATGACCCTGTCGCCGACACGAGGGGCGGTTCGTTCGGAGCATAATGTCCGCTTCCATCGATCTTGGGACAGAATCGGACTGTCTTCTCACGGCCCCGTTTCGGAAATGATTTCCGCTATGCGCCTCCATCTCGGCCTTCAGCGCTAGCACCGCGCCATATTCGCCGACGAACCTGACGGAGCAATCGTCGGCTTGATCCGAATGCGTGGGCACCGCATGGCGAACCGCGTTCTGCAATTCGGCCGCTCTGGCATCAATCCGGCGCAAGCGCATCCGGGGGAGCTGCGGAAAAGAGAGAGCGCACGTCATGGGCGGTGATATCGATCAGGATTTCGCCTTCGGTGTCCGGTGGCAATTGTTCCGCCACGCGGGCGATTGCCGGCCGCTGTGTTCCATCTCCTGCGAGCAACATGGTCGGGGCCAGCCGGGGCGCGAAGCCGTAGGGGCCGGCGACGTCATGGACCACACCCCGATTGCCAGCGATCGTGCGGCGGGATCAATCCTTCAGATAATGTAATAGCGTATGGCAATGTTTCCCGCCGAGGAGACCACCGGTCGGCCGTTTCGACGGATTTCCGGAGGCTCGAGATCGGTGCTTTTAAAATGCCGGCGCAGCGGGGCGTGAGCGATCCGTCGGCTGTCGCGGACGCGCAGCAGGCGCAAGCGGTTGTCCATGTCTGCTGTCACCGCGACTTCCTGCTCATCAGCAGGAGCAGGACCGGCGCGCCGATGACGGTGGTCAGCAATCCCGCGGGGATGTTGTAGGGGAAGATCACCACCCGGCCGATCAGGTCGGCGATCATAAGCACGAGACCGCCGAACAGGGCGGCGCCAGGCATCTCGTATTGCGGTCCCGCGAGACCCGCGCGGCGGGCAAAATGAGGCCCCATGACACCAACGAAGCTGAGCGGACCGATGGAAATGGTCGCCGCCGCGCTCAGGAGCGCGACAAGGCCGAGCAGGCTCAGCGATACGATCCGGCCCGAAAGGCCGAGCGAGCGCACGACGGTGCCGCCAAGCGGCAGGATCGTCAACCAGCGCCGCAGGAACGGAAGCGCGGCGAGGCCCAGGAGCGCAACCCCAAGTGTCGACAGCGCCTCCTTAAGGTCGGTCTGGTAGGTCGATCCCGACAGCCACGCCAGCAATTGCCCAAGTCGCGGGTCCTGGAAGGTTCTCAGAACGGCGACGACGAGGCCCGTGATCGAACTCAAGGCGATCCCCGCGAGCAGGAGGCGCTGGCCGGACAAGGCGTTTCGCCTGGTCATAAGCAGGAGAAACAACATGACCGTCGCGCAACCGGCGCCGCCGCCGAGCATCTGGGTGCCGCGCCCGGCGCCGGAAACCAGGAACATCACCGCGACCGTGCCGAGTATGCCGCCCGAGGAAACGCCCAGCACCTCCGGCGCCGCAAGCGGATTGCCGGTCTGTCGTTGCAGGATCGTCCCGGCGATCGCCAGCGCCATGCCGCCGGCAAAGGCAGAGAGTGTCCGCGGCAGGCGGAAATCACGGATCTCGTCCCAGTATCCGAAGAGAGGTCCCTCCACTCCTCCCGCGATGGAGAGGCTGAGCGCGAAGGTGATGACAACCAGAATTCCGAGGATGGCGAGCGCCAGCCCAGGCCTCGACACCCGCCTGACGCGCTCGCCGTTGGCTATTGCCGGTGGCTCGGCCGCTTTCAGGCGCGGGAGCAGGGCGATCAGCACCGGCGCGCCGAGTAAGGCCGTCATGGCGCCCGTCGGAAAGGCCCTGTAGGTGGTTGGCAATAGCAGGATCAACTGGTCGGTCAGCAGCAGCAGCAGGGCACCGGCGGCGAGCGACCAGGCGAGTTGCGCGCTCAGCCGGCGTATGCCCGCCAGCCTCACGATCGCCGGCGCCGCGAGCCCGACGAAGGAGATGACGCCGACCGACGAGACGATGACCGCCGTTATGGCGACGGCGACCGCCATCGCTGCGAGGCGAAACCAGACGACGGAAAGCCCGAGTCCACGGGCGGCCTCGTCGGTGAGACCGAGTAGGGTCATCGGGCGCATGAGAAGAAGGCCGACCGCGACCAGAGGGATGATGCGCACGGTAATGAACCACGTCGCGGCCCAGCCGTTCTGATCGAGATAGCCGGCGCCCCACAGGAAAAGGCCGATCAGAAGGTCGTGATGAAACAGGGACAGCACGGCACCGGCCATGCCGCAATAGAGGCTGATGATAAGGCCGACCAGCGTCACGGTGACCGGCGACAAGGCGCGAGACGCGGAGAGCCCTAGCACCGTCGCGAAGGCAACACCCGCGCCGACGAGCGCCACCCATTCCCGGCCGAACAGCATGGCCCACGGGGCGAACAATGTCGCAACTGTAAGCGCAAGCTGCGCGCCGGCGGCGACGCCGAGCGTCGTCGGTTCGGCCAGCGGATTGCGCAGGACATGTTGCAGGATCGTTCCGGAAAAGGCGAGCCCCGCTCCCGCCAGAATCGCCATCGCGGCACGCGGGAGAAAGCCGTAGAGCGCGATCATTTCGGCGGTGGCCGCTGGGTCAGGCTGGCGCCACAGGCGCATCCACTGGTCGGCCGGGACCAGCCGTGCCAGATTGTGATGCAGGAGCAAAAGGGCGGCAAGCGTGAGCGCCGCGAGAATGAGCCAGCGGCCGAGGCGCTCGGCTGCGCTGGCGGGCTGGTGGATGGGGCGTGCGACTGTCACGGTCATGTCTTTTTTTGCAGGCCGATGGAGAGCTGCTCCGCGAACCGCAACGCGGCCGGCGCGCCGCCGTAGAATAATGACTGGTCGATGGGAGCCACGCGCGCCGCGGCGACCGCCGGCAGGCTCGACAGCACCGGCAGGCGCATCGCGAGCGCCGCCTTGACCAGCGCCAAGTCGCCGATTGTCACGAGTCGGGCGTCCGAATCGGTGAGCGTATCGAGTGTTACCGTCAGATGACCGAAGGCCGAGCCGGCGCCACGCCAGGCGTTGTCGAGGCCGAGACGGTCGAGAACCGATTGGTAAAGAGAATTGTTGGCAAAGATCAGACAGCGGCCTGGGTCGAGCAGCGTCGCGAGATAAAGCGGTCGCCCGTCATAGTCCTTGAGCCGTAGTCTCGACCGCGCCATTCCGGCGTCGAGATCCGCCTCAAATTTCCGTGCCCGATCGGACACGCCAAGTTCGGAGGCAAGCATCATCAGCGTCGTGAGGCCGTGGGTGAGCTGATCGATCCCCTTGCCACGCGCCAGCGGCTGAAAGCGCAATACCGGCGCGATGTGGGCGACGCGTGGCTCGAGCGCGACCAGTTCCTCGTTCATCACTACAATGTCTGGCTTCAGTCGGTTCAGCAGTTCGAGGCTGGGCTCCGCCCTCAGGCCAATCTCGACGACGCTTTCCGGCAGTGGCGGATCGACGACGAAGGTGGCGTAGCGCATTTTCTCCGGCGCGACGATCGGCGTGATGCCGAGATGCAGCAGGTTGAGCGCCGAGGCCCAGTCGAGCGCGGCCACGCGCGGGCCGAGCACCGCTTGAGCGGCGCCCGGACTGACCGCGAGCGCGCAAAGTCCGAGGAGCAGGGCCCGGCGGCCGCTTCGCGCGGGACCGCCGGAGGTGGATGCTGATGTGGTCGGCACGGTCACCACGCCTACCAGCGATAGTTGAGGGTTGCCTTGATGGTACGGCGTTTGCCGTCCAGCACCGAGTTCGAATAGAAGCCCGGCGTGTAATAGCGCTCGTCCGTGAGGTTGGTGCCGCTGAGCGCTAACATCAGGCCGTCGAGATCCGGTGATTTGCGGCCGAAATCGTAGGTCACCGCGGCGTCGATCAAGGTGTAGCCAGGTATCCTCGTCTGTGTGCCGGTGGAGCTGTCCATGGCGGTGTAGGAGCCGCCGACATAGCGAATGCCGCTACCGATCGAGAGCCCCTCGACCATCGGGTCCTCAAAGGCGTAGTTCAGCCACAGGGACGCGGTGTGATAGGGAACCGCCTTCACATGCGTGCCGACCTCGCTGATGCCCGAGCTGTCGGGATTGTCCTTGGTGACCTCCGCGTTGGTATAGGCATAGCTGGCGACGAAGCTCCAGCCATCGGCGATTTCGCCCTTCGCCTCCAGCTCAAGCCCTCGCGAGCGGATCTCGCCCTGCTGCACCGAGTAGCCCGAATGGTTCGGGTCGGTGGTGGTGACATTCTGCTGAGTCAGATCGAAAAGCGCGACCGAGAAGAAGCCGTTCCAGCCGAGAGGCTGGTATTTCAGGCCGACTTCATGCTGCGTACCGGTGGTCGGCTCGAAGGTGTTACCGTTGTAGTCCGTTCCGCTCGCCGGCTCGAACGATGTGGAATAGCTGGCATAGGGCACGAAGCCGTTTTCGAAGGTATAAGCGAGGCCAATACGGCCGGTAAATGCGTTCGCCTCCTCAGTGGACTTCGTATCGGTATAGCCATAAGCGGCGTAAACCGTCTTCGAATAGTAGTCATAGGTGGTCATGTCGACCCAGTCGTAGCGGCCGTTCAGGGTCAGAATCCAGTTATCCCATTTGATCTGGTCCTGCGCGTATAGCCCGAACTGACTCACCAGTTCCTTGCTGGCCGACCAGGGCAGGCCGTAGGTGTAATCGAAATCGTAGTTCGGATCGAGAATGTCGATGTGATTGTAGTTGGTGGAATTGGTCCGGGTTTCGCGGATATTCGAATAACCGTAGCTGGCGCCGAGCAGCAGGTCGTGGACGAGCGGGCCTGTTTCCACGGCGCCGGCGAGATTGAGGTCGAACAAGACGCTGTCAGAGGTGCGCGGCCGCTGCTGCAGGCCGACATTCACGTAATGGTCGTCAACGACGGCGACCGGCCAATCCCAGATCCAGGAGGAGGCGAAGTCCAGCTCCGAATGGGTATATCGGAGATTGTTGTTGAGCTTCCAGCCATTGTCGAATTCATGCTCGAAATTGTATCCGATCGAGGTGGTCTTGCTGTTCCAGTCGGAAATGCCGGGCGCACCCATATAGAAGGCGCTCGGAATGGTGAAACCACTTCCGAAGGTCGCGTTGTCGAGCGGAATGCTCTGTTCCGATCCGCTTCGGGTCTGCTCCTGGTATTGGCCGAGGATCGTCAGGCTGGTGGCGTCGTCCGCCTTCCAGGTCAGTGCCGGTGCGATGTAGAGTGCATCGTTGGGTGAGTAGTCGACCTGAGTGTCGGCATCGCGCTTCAGAGCCGTGAAGCGATAAAGCACGGCACCGTCTTCTGTGCCTGGGCCGCCGAAATCGACCGCAATCTGCTTCTCGTCGAAGGAACCGTATTCGACCTGCACCTCGCCGAAACGTTCTTCTGTCGGGCGCTTGGTGGTCATGTCGATCAGTCCGCCCGGCAGGGCGTCGCCGTAGAGCGCACTCGCCGGTCCCTTGAGCACGCTGATCGATTCCAGCCCATAGGGCTCAATCGTCATGTCGTAGGGGTTGAAGCCGTTGCGAAGCCCGTCGCGGTAATAGGTGCGCTGCGACTGGGAAAAGAAGCCGCGCATGTAGACGAGCGGCAGCCCCTGATTGGAGGTGTAGTCGACCATGCGGATGCCGGGCGTGTAGGCCACGGCGTCATTGAGATCGTTGACCTTGCGTTCGTCGAGTTCTTTGCGCGTCACGACGCTGACGGCCTGGGGAATCTCGACAAGCGGAATATCGGTCTTGGTGCCAGCGGCGCTCGCCTGTGCGGCGATGCCCGCCGGTCCCTGTCCCTCGACATTGATCGTCGACAACAGGGTCGAGCCGTCGGCCGTGACCGGCCCCGCGTCGGCGGATGGCTGGGAAATCGTCACGGTGGTCGCATTGGGGAAGGAATAGACAAGACCGGAACCCTGAAGGATGGCGGCCAGCGCCTCCTGCGCGGACGCCGAGCCGGAGAAACCGGGCGAGGATTTGCCCGAGGCAAATGAGGCGAGATAGGTGACCTGAAACCCCGTCTGACGACCGAACGTGGAGAGCGCGCGGGAAAGGGGGCCGACCGGAATGTCGAGTTGCACCCGGGCGGCGCTCTGGGCCCAAGACGATGCAGCCGGTGCAAGCGCCACGGTCGCGAGCGCCGTTGTCAGCAGCAGTCCGGCAGTCCACTTGCGGTGACGCCCATTCGCCGTCCAGTTCTTCAAAACGTATGCCATGCCCCTACTCCAATGCCTGTTCACACGACGTCTCGGTACTCCCCGATCGACGTCCCCATAGGCTTTACAAACGGGCGGCGGAAATTTTCACTTTTTGACTCAAGTTTTTTTTCAGAGCGGAGAAACGACGGTCAAGAGCGATGACATTCGCCGGACCCGGGCGCCGGTTGGGTGAACGACCGCCTCCAGCGCGGCGAATGGTTCGCCAAGGTCGAAGACGCCGCTAACCTTCTGTCCGGCGATGAAGGGGTCCGCGAGCACGACGCGGCCGGGTACCCAGCGTGAAATGCGGGCGACCAGGGCGGCAACGGTTTCGCGTTCGGCTATCAGCAGCCGATCGCGCCAGGCCGCGATCTGGTCGGTGTCGCGCGTACCCCGGTCGAGGCCGCCTGCGCCTGGGTCGAAGACAAGCCATTGCCCGGCTTCGAGCGTCTCCTGGCGTCCTGCCACGCGGCCGAAACCGTTGACCGCGACGCTGCCGTGCGCCACTGAGACGGATATGATCCCTGCATCGTTGCTAACATCGAAGGCGGTTCCGAGCGCAGTGGCAAGGCAATCCCCCGTACTGACACTGAAGGGGCGCTCGCGATCCGGCGCGACCTCGAAAAATCCCATGCCGGCAAGCAGGTCGATGCGTCGCCCCCGCTCGCTGAAATGAAGGCGGATGGCGCTGTCGGGGCCAAGGATGGCCATGCTGCCGTCCGGCAGAGCGATGTTGCGCGTTTGTCCAGTCCCGCTGGCGTAATCGGCACGTGCCGCGACGATGAGCGATGGCACCACACCGTAACCGAGGCAGGTGCCGCCACCGATTGCCAGCGCGCCGATGGCCAGGTTGCGGCGTGTCAGGCCCAGGCTCTGTCTACGTTCGATGCGACGCTTTTCCTCCAAAAGCCGCCCGGATGCGCCATGCACGGCGGCGACCCGCGACCATGCCACTTCGTGGCGCGGATCGCGTGAACGCCATGTCTGGATCATCTCCACCGTCACGGGATTGTCCGGGTCGTTTTGCAGGCGGATGACAAGGTCGATCGCCTCGTCGAGAAGACGATCTTGTTCTGATGCCGGTTCACTCATCTCGCATTCCTTCCCGCGCACCTGCTGCATGGCATCGGCCCATTAACCAATACAATCGAACCGGCCGGATTTTCCCCTCGGGCGAAGAAATTTTCAGAGCGGATCCACCCGGGTGATCAGGTGCCGATAGGCCTCGCGTATCAGGCTCCATGCGCGGGTGGTGGATATGCCGAGTTCATCGGCCACCTCGGCGATGGTCCGCTCGCCCAGTCGGTGCATTTCGAAGGCGAGGCGCGTGCGTTCCGGCAGCTCGGCGAGCGCGGTGTGGGTCATGACGAGGCATTGCCGCGCATAGGCCACGCGCTCGGCCGAAGGAGATGGATCGGCAATCGTCTCCGCGATGTCATGGTCGAGGGCCACCAGCGGAACGAGACGTTCCCGCTTGAGGTGGTTGATGCCGAGATTGCGGGATACAACGTAGAGATAGCCCTCGGGATTGTGGCGCAGCGAGCCATTGGCCGGCGGGCTGGCAATGACGCGCACGAAGGTATCCTGGGTAAGGTCGGCCGCCGTGTCTTCGTTCACGCCGCGACGACGAAGCGAGCGGGCGATGCCCCTCGCATGCTTTCGAAACAGGTCCTGTATGTCCCAGGTCAATTTGCATTGCTCCCGCCCCGCCACGGTCGCGGGGCCATGCCGATGGCCGGCCGGCATGAGGATCCGACGGGCAGGTCATCCAATAACAATACTCTTTTACTCATGTTTTAGATCGAATGACAATCGGCAACTGGACCTGTCGCAAAATTTTCCGATGGCCGCAGATCCCCCATGGCTGGCCTCACTTTCACCCAGCACCGAGCCAATCTCTCGGGACGCATTGGCGGGCACCGTGTTTCGGTGCGATAGTGAGATCGCGCAAATGCAAAAGCTCATATCAAATCCCAATCAGATCTGAAGGTTGCCAGCCCCTTGACGTACTTGAGGGGTAAAGCCTGATCTTCTAGAATCGGGAGCTACTCTGTTATTTCCAAAGGATGCACAATTGGACAACGGGTTTGAGATAGATGTGATCCCAGATGATTGCTCTATCGACATGCGACCGAACGATACCTCCGATCCGTTTCGCATTTTCATCTCGATACCGAAGAAGAGCCCGCCTCCCAGGGGCTGGCCTTTCCTGGTGCTGACGGATGGCAATGCAACATTTCCGTTCGCGCAAGCTTGCCTCGTCACGCAAGCGCCCCATACGAATGAAACCAATATTGACTGGGGTGTAATCGTTGCGATCGGCTATCCGGTCGATGACCCCTATGATCCGTTTCGTCGCTCATGGGACCTCAGTCCGCCGCCGGGCAAGACCTATCCGCCGTTCTACCCTGGCGCAGAGCCGGTCAGGACAGGAGGGGCAGACATGCTGCTTGATTTTATCGCAGAAAAGCTACTGCCCAAAATCGCCGAAATGACAAGAATTGACCCTGAGCGCGGCACCTTGTTCGGCCATTCCTTTGGCGGTCTCTTCACACTTTTTGCGCTCTTCAGGCAACCGGATCTCTTCAAGAATTGGGTGTCAGCGAGTCCATCCATCTACTGGGAAGAGGAAGAAATTCTGGAAGTCGAGCGGAGCCGCAGACCCGCTCGCGCCAGCAAGCCGTTCCTTCATCTGTCCGCTGGAGAGTACGAAGCCGTCACCCTGGCTCCTTTCGAACGCCTTGGGACAGACGCCGCCGAGCGCCTCAAGGCAAGGCAGATCGAAAAGACCGTCGTTCTGGCTCAAGACATGGCAAAGAGGCTCAATGGAGCAGCCGATGGCTTGGAAGCCCGCTTTGAACTTTTCGCCGACGAAACGCATATGTCTGTGCTTGCTCCGGCCATCAATCGCTCCATTAAAATCGCCTTTTCAAAGGGGTAGCCAACTCTGACGTTGCCGTCTTCACCGACGTCTCGTGCAGAACTGCTCACATATGCACAGCCATATTCGGATAGCTTCAATAACTTGACTCTTTTCATCCTGTTTCAGTAAGAAGCCTGACAGCAGGCTGACAAAGTGGCTGCAAACAGGCGTAAAATGATCAGGTCGGGGATGAAGACTATGGGACGAACGTCCAAACCGTGCGGCAAGTCGCTGCCGCGAATGACGGGCAGCACATTGGCTGCCGCTTCTGTCATGCTGGCCGGGCAGGCATTGGCGCAAGACAGTACCGCTGACGGTAGCACCCAATTGCAGGTTATCGTGGTGGAAGGCAAAACCGATCGTCCGATCGGGCCGGACACGACGATTGTTGCAAAGGATGCGACCACGGGCACCAAGACCGATACTCCGGTCATCGATGTTCCGGCCTCGGTTTCGGTCGTGACCCAAAAGGAACTCGAAGCGCGTCACGTCGACAGCCTTCAGCAGGCGGTTTCCTACACGTCCAGCGTTCTTGCCGACGAGTTCGGAAATGACGACCGCTATGACTATATCCGTATCCGTGGTTTCGATCAGACAACACTCGGCACTTATCGCGATGGTCTGGCAGCCAGAATACCGGCCTGGTTCACAGCCAGTCGCCTTGAACCCTACGGTCTGCAGCGGGTGGAGGTGCTGAAGGGCTCCACCTCAACCTTGTTCGGCCTTAATGGACCTGGCGGTCTGGTCAATGCGATCACCAAGCGTCCCCAGGATGAAAAACATGGGGAAGTGTACACATCCTATGGGGATGGCACGAAGGAAGTCGGTGTGGATTTCGGCGGTCCGATCGATGCGGATGGTGTCTGGACCTATCGTTTGACCGCACTTGGCAAGGATGGCGACCAGGGCTGGGACTATTCCAACGATGACCGCCTCTATGTCGCGCCCGCTCTGACCATCAAGCCGCAGGAAGGCACGTCGCTTACGATCCTGACCGACTATTACAAGCGTGACGGAACGGGCGCGCGCGGTTTCCCCGAAGGTGCCACTGTCGATATCGATACCTTCCTGGGCGAACCGGATTTCAATCGCTTCAACACGAAACAGGCTGATTTCGGCTACCAATTCGAGCACGAGATCAATGAAAACCTGACCTTCCGCTCGAATGCGCGTTACACGCATCTCGATCTCGACTATGCCGAAGTTTACGGCGGCTCTCTGGATGCTTCGGTTAACCGGAAAGCCTTCTCGGTGGACGGGATGTCCAATCGCTATGCCATCGACAATCAGCTGCAATATGACACTGGTTGGGGTAACTGGGACAGCAAGACGCTCGTCGGTGTGGATTACACCAACGACAATACCCGTGAGACTATTCTTTACGGCAGCGCCAGCGGGATCGACATCAACAATCCAAGCTATTGCGGCATGGCATGCATAAGCCTCGGTCCCTATGTGAATTGGCGGGTCAAGCAGGAAGCCGTCGGACTTTATGCGCAAGAGCAGCTCACCTTCGATGACCGCTGGATTGCAACAATCGGCGGGCGTTGGGACCATGTGCACACGACCGCAGATTATCTGGACACCGGCACCCGCGATGACGATACCGCTTCTGCCTTCACCAAGCGCATCGGCCTGACATACAAGTTCACGCCCAATCTTGCGGCCTATGCGAATTATTCCGAGAGCTTCCAGCCACTCGTTGCCCCCAGCGGCAACGGTTACGCTGTTTCGGGCTCATTGAAGCCCCAGGAAGGTCGGCAATACGAAGTGGGCCTGAAGTATCAGCCGGATAGCTTCAATGGCATGTTCACGCTGGCCTATTTCGATCTCACCCAAACAAACGTGCCGACCTATGTCAGCCCCATCCTGCAGGAGCAGATCGGCGAAGTCGGCGTGCGTGGCATCGAATTTGAAGCCAAGGCTGAAATTGTCGATCATCTCAACCTGACGCTCGCCTATTCCTACTGGGACGCAGAGATCCTGAAAAACGGTACGGAAGGCAATGAGGGCAACAGACCGTCGCGCGTTCCACGCCACCTGGCATCTGCCTGGGTGGACTATACCATTCCCGGAGACGATCGTCGCGGAGACCTGACTCTGGGTGGCGGTGTTCGCTATATCGGTCAATCTTACGGCGATGACGCCAACACAGCCTCGATCGACGCCTATACGCTGTTTGATGCAGCGGTGAGCTACAAGGTGACGCAGGATCTGACATTGTCCGTCAACGCCACCAACCTCTTCGATCGCAAATTTGTCTCCACGGCCTACTACGGTACGGAATATTACGGCGACCGCCGAAAGGTCGTCGGCACACTCAAATACACATGGTGATGAAACGCCAGATTTGACAATCAGCTTTTGCGCCATGGAGCTATTACCCATGGCGCAAAATCATTTCTGCCGGGGACCTCTCAACGAGCCAAACAGGCTTTGTTGATATCCGGGCAACGAATTTGAAGTGCATTTTTTGGACGAGGCACAACCGTGATCAATGCAGCAGCAGAACAGGATGACGCACCAGTGACTTTTGACGTTGCAAACCTGGAGCTTTCCATTGGCGAAACATCCATTCTTTCCAATGTGAATCTCAAGTTTCCTGCAGGCGAAGTGGTTGGCCTGGTCGGTCACAACGGTTCCGGCAAATCCAGCCTCCTCAAGATCCTGGCAAGACAGGTTTCACCCTCCAGTGGAACTGTTCTGTTTGAAAACCAGGAGGTGCAGCAATTCGGCGACCGGGACTTTGCACGGGCTGTCGCCTATCTTCCACAGGATCTTGGCTCCGGCGCCGACATGACGATCCGTGAACTGGTCGCCTGTGGCCGTTACCCATGGCACGGTGCACTTGGCCGCTTCACCAGCTCCGATGAGGACTTCGTCAATGCGGCCTTGCGAACCACTCACCTGGAAGCATTTGCCGAGCGCATTGTCGGGACCCTGTCCGGCGGCGAGCGCCAGCGTGCCTGGATTGCCATGCTGATTGCCCAGGATGCGCGGTGTCTGCTGCTCGATGAGCCGACAGCGGCTCTGGACGTTGCTCATCAACTCGACGTGCTGTCTCTCGTCAGGCGGCTGGCTCATGAGAGCGGACGCAGTGTCGTGGTTGTGCTGCATGACATCAACATGGCAGCACGATATTGCGATCGGATACACGCACTCAGGGGAGGCCGTGTGGTGGCGACCGGCAGACCGACTGAAATCCTCCTGCCGGCCACCTTGAAGACGATATACGGCATCGAAATGAATGTCGTGTCTGCGGCTGATCTATCCCATCCGCTCGCATATGCTTGTTGAGTGGAGGCCAAGAGAATGATCTCGCGGCGTTCCCTGATTTCATGTGCGCTGGCCACTGCCTGCGCGCCTCCCGCGCTCTTTGCTCAATCCGTATTCCCTCGGATTGTCAGTCTGGATTACGGCCTCGCCTCGACGCTGTTATCGCTTGGGGTGACGCCTGTTGGCGTTTCCGACCTTGCCGATTGGGACAAGTGGGTTGTTTCGCCGGAAATGCCGGACAGTGCGGTCGATATCGGCAGCGCCTACGAGATCAGTTTCGAGGCTCTTGTCCAACTGAAGCCCGACCTGATCTTGACCACGCCCTATCTCGACGAATTGAAGCCAAGATTGGATCCGATCGCAGAGGTCTTGCGTCTGGAAATTTACGCCCCCGACATGGGCCCGGTGCTGACGGCTGCGGTTGCTGCGACACGAAAGCTCGCCGATCGTCTTGGCCTGCAGCGGCAAGCGGAAGATTTTCTGGCCCGATCCGATGCTTTCTTCGATCAGTGCCGATCGCGACTGGCCGGCAAAGACATTCCAGCCGTCGCGTTGGTCAATTTTATGGATGCCCGCCATGCACGCATCTATTCGAGCCCCGGTCTTTATCACAACACCCTGGAGCGGATCGGGGTCCGAAACGCCTGGACCCGTCAGTCAAACTACTGGGGCTTTGAGACGATCGGGATCGAGGATCTGTCCGCGATCGAAGACCGCGACGCACGCCTCATCGCCTTTGAGCCGGTGCCAGCGGATGTCCTGCCAAGTCTTCATCAAAGTCCCCTTTGGCAAAGACTGCCCTTTGCGCAACCCGGTCACATATCGATCCTCCCATCGACTTTGATGTTCGGCATGGTCAACGAGGCGGTCCGCTTCGCCGGACTTTTGACAGATTTACTGGAAGGCGCATGACCAAGTCTTATCGTGACCATGTCGGCCCGGCGCTGGTTGTTCTGCTCCTGCTCACTGTCGGGCTTGTCGCATCATGGGCGCTCGTTTCACCGGTGCTTTCGGCCCCTTCGACGGGCGACTACGATATCCAGCGAATGGTGCTCTGCTACTCGACGCTTCCGCGGCTGGCGACTGCCTTGATTGTCGGTGCAGCGCTTGCTTTGTCGGGTATTCTGTTCCAGCAGGTTTTACGCAATCCACTTGCCGATCCAACCACATTGGGGGTGTCCGCAGGCGCCAATCTTGCCCTTGTGCTTGTCTCGCTCTTTCTGCCTGGGCTTCTGGGTGCGGGGCGCGATGTCGTTGCGCTGACAGGAAGCTCTGTCGCTGCAGCAATTGTCATCGGGCTTGGCGCGCGACGTAGCTTTTCACCTTATTCACTGGTGCTGTCTGGTCTCGTCCTGAGCCTTTGGTGCGGTGCGCTATCGGCCATTCTCACCTATCTCAACGAACGCTATCTCGCGAGCCTGTTTATCTGGGGCGCCGGGTCACTTGCCCAGACAAGCTGGAGCATCCCGGTGTCGCTGCTATGGAAGGTCGGGGCGGTGGCTGTTTTGTCTGCCTTCACGGTCAAGCCATTGGGCTTGCTTGATCTTGGTGAGACCGCTTCCCGTGCTCTCGGCGTCAATCTTTTCCGCCTCCGCCTGATGGTGATCGCTTGCGCCGTGGCGCTGGCCGCTTTTGTCGCAAGCGCCGTCGGCGTGATCGCCTTCATCGGCCTCGTGGCGCCGACAATTGCGCGACTGGCCGGAGCACGTCGACCTCAACAACTGTTGGTTTGGTCGCCACTCATCGGCGCAGCATTGCTCTTTGTCGCAGATAGCCTGCTTCAGCTCTTCGCGGGAAGTCTGACTGAATTTTTGCCCACCGGCGCAGTAACGGCGATCTTCGGCTCCCCCTTGTTGCTGGCACTTCTACCGCGCCTGAAAATTCGGCATCGCATTCAGCAGACAGCGGCCCGCTTTGTTTCCCGCCGCAAGAACGTCGCGAGATCTCTGCTCTTCGGCATCGGGCTGCTTGTTGTGTTGCTTGTCTTCAGCAGTTTGATGGGTCGAGGCTCCGATGGTGAATGGGCCCTCCTGTCTGGCGAATTCACGGACAAGATATTGGCGATCCGACTGCCCCGCGTCCTCTCGGCGCTTGCCTCGGGCGCCATGCTTGCCGTGGCGGGAACGATCCTGCAGCGGCTGACCGGTAATGAAATGGTAAGTCCGGAAGTATTGGGTATCAGTGCGGGTGCGACCTTCGGCATGGCCATAGCCCTTTTTGCAGCGACCACGGGACTGCCCAGCCGGCTGGCCTTCGCAGCCCTTGGTGCGCTGCTGGTCCTTGCAATCATCTTCATCAGCTCCCGGCGATCGGGGTTTGCGCCGGAGCGGGTTCTTCTTGCTGGAATTGCACTCAGCGCCATGGTCGACGCGGTCGTCGGCATATTGAGTTCGACCGGAGATCCTCGTGCGGTGCTTTTGATGCGCTGGATCAGCGGGTCGACCTATCTGGTGGAAGCAGGAAGCGCCATCACGGAGACCGCCATTGCCGTTCTACTGATCGCAGCAGCGCTATTGTCACGGCGCTGGCTCGATATTCTGCCGTTAGGACCGTCTCCATCCGCCGCAATCGGCCTCCCGCTCTCACGCGCTCGCCTGATGCTGTTCGGAATTGCTGGTCTTCTGACAGCGGCAGCAACCCTCACCGTCGGCCCTCTGTCCTTCGTCGGTCTGATGGGGCCGCATCTGGCCCGGGAGGCGGGTCTTCCGCGTTCCTTACCGCAAATGATTGGTGCAGCCTTGATCGGCGGGGCACTCATGGTGCTTGCAGACTTCATCGGCCGAACGCTCGTGGCACCCTATCAAATACCAGCAGGCATGGTGTCAGCGCTCGTCGGCGCGCCCTTCCTGATATACCTGATGACAAGAAAGGCGAAAGCAATTTAGTTGCGGGAGGCTGCGAATCGAAGCTGATGTGTCGCGCAATGTAGTTCCATTGGCAATGATGCAGATGGGGTGCAGTTTAGGAAGGCAGCTTGTCGGATTTGTTCAATGACAAGGAGGAGCTTGTGGCAAGCCAGCTTTGCGCATCTCCGTTACTGAAACCCGCCAGTCTCCCCACGGCCCCCTTGCGGCCATCGATCGCGGGTCCCAGCCAGTTTTCTCCGCCTTCTGCGAACAGGACAGGTCGCATGGATAGCAGCGGCCGAGATCGTCCACGTTGTTGAGAAGACGCCACTTTTTCGTGCGGGAGATGGTCGCAGATTTGGATTCGAAAATCGGTCAAAGATAGGTTGCCTGGGAAACCTGGATTCTCACATGATTTCAATGACTTAGTTGAAAAGCCTTGAAATTCCCTCTGTTTTCCCATCGCGAGCGACCGTGGATGCCACCTTTGTGCCTTGGCTTTGGGCATCAGTCAACAGGGCGGACGAGCGGCAATTATTTCCGCGTGCAAACGCCAAGCCTGCCGTGACTTTGCAAAAAGCCTAGAGCGCCCAGATGGCTTCAATTGAGTCGCTCAGGCGACGCAACATCGATACAAAAGACGCTATCCGCTCTCGGAAAAAACAGTCACACAGCAACCATTGAGGCAGAAATCCAACCTGGAGCTCACAGTCACTTTCCGGTCCATCCCCCTCTGCCGCATTCACGCGACAACGCGATCTCGATTTGCTAACTGGATATCTCGTCTTGCTCGCAGCAGTGTTTGGAGTGTCAATTTCGTGAAAATTGATCAGCGTATGACCCGAGCCATGAACCGGCGGCTCATACTCAATCTTCTTCGACGTGAAGGACCAGCGAGCCGGGCGGACATCGCGTCCGTGACCGGCTTGAGCCCGGCGGCCGTGACCTTCGTCATCGCAGACCTGATTGCAGAAGGCTATCTGCGGGAAGGAGAGACGCAGCCCGGTGCCAGCGGAAGACGGCCGATCCCGATCGAACTCAATTACGGCGGCCATTATGCGATCGGCATCAAGATGAATGTCGGCACGCTCGGCTGTGTCCTCACGGACTTGTCGACCTCCGTTCTGTCCAGTCTGACGGTGGAATACAAATCGTCCGAGCCAGCGGATGTGCTTGATGCGGCAGAGCAGGCGGTCATCAGGTTGCGGCGCATGGCGCCCGATCCGCAGGGAAAGCTGATCGGCATCGGCTTCTCCATGCCGGCCACCGTCGATATCGAGCAGTCGATTTGCGTACAGAGCCGCCGCTTCAACTGGGAGAACGTCCCCTTCGGCAAGATGCTGCAGCAACGGGTGAACGCGCCCGTCTGGATGGAGGACGATACGCTTGCCTTTGCGCTGGCGCAGCACCTCTTCGGGCTCGGGCGGCATCACCAGGTCTTCACCGCGCTCGCTCTCGGTGTCGGCATCGCCTGTGCGACGGTCAATGACGGTGTTATCCATCGCGGTGCGTCCGGGCGGGCAGGCAAGCTGGGCCATGTGACGCATGATCCAAATGGACCTCTGTGCGAGTGCGGCCGAAAGGGGTGTCTGCAAGCCTTCTACTCAGAGCCCGCGATCGTCGAGAGCTGGCGAACAGAGCGCGGACTTGCGCGCGGCGTCGACCGATATGCCATGAAGGAGGCGGCGATCCAGGGCGACCCCTTGGCCCGGCGGATCCTGAGGGAGGCCGGAGAAGCCATCGGCTATCACCTCGCCGACGCCGTCAACGTAATCGATCCCGAGGTCATCATCGTCGGTGCCGAAGCCGTCAGCTTCGGGGACCTCTTGTTCGGACCCATGCGGGAGAGCCTGGCGGCACGTTGCTACGCGGATCCACCGGCCATCGTGCCCGACGAACGGGATAATTTCTGGAGCTCGGGAGCGGCGGCTCTGGCGACCCAGGCGCTGTTCAACTTCCAGGCAACGGGAAGCGGCCTGATCGAGACCGACTAAAGAAAAGGGCGGTGGATTTGCGATCCACCGCCAGTTTGTCGGGAGGTTATCCTAGTGGATCAGGCCAGCTCGATGACCATGCAGCCATAGGCTTTAAGTTCAGTCTTGCCTGACACCTTGTCTCCCGTCAGCAGATCCTGACCTGTGGGAAGGCTTGCGAGGTCAACCGTCGTTTCGCGGGTATTGAGCACGAAAAGCAGGCGCCTGTCGGCCGAACTGCGCAGGGAGACCTCGATGCCCGGCGGAAGATCAGGAACGAGAGGAGAGACGCCGCAAGGCGCGAAGAGTTGATCCTGCAACGTCTCGACGAGACCCGCGGTGAGATAGGTGGCGAGATAGACGACCTGTCCTTTGCCCACCTTGCGGCGCGTGATCGCTGCTTCACCTTCGATAAACCGGTTGGACCAGTGGGCCAGGACCTCGACATCCGTATCGGTTTCGATCCGCTCGTAGAGATGTTCGGCCCGGATCTCGCGTCCAGCGAAATCCAGGGTATAGATGCGCTCAGTCGATGAGGATGCAGGAGTATTGGGAGCGTCGTAGAAGCCCGCCTGCGGCACGATCCTCTGGAACAGGCCATTTCCATTCTTGGCGATGATCCGACCAAATTCCGTCACTCGGACGCCGCAGAGTTTGGCCAACGCTCCGCCCGGAGCCTGTTCCCGGATGATGTGATTGTTGATGTCGCGCGTGCCCGTCATTGCTCCGACGATGAGTGTGCCACCCGCTTCCACGAAAGCCTCTAGCCTTGGTGTCCATTCCGGCTTCCACATCACCCAATGCGGCACATAGAACACCTTGAGGCGGGAAAGGTCGTCTTCCGGATGCACGAAGCCACAGGCGACACCGCGCTTGTAGCACTCCAGATGAAGAACGGTGCCATCATCCTGAGGCGAGGGAAGACCGATCGGATAGGTCTTGTGGGCTTCCTGGTTATCAAAATCGGCGCCGGCAATGCCGATGTCGATATGCACCGCTGTCCCCAGCAGGCGGCCCTTGATCTTGTGAATGTCGGACGCAAACTGCTTTGCTTCCTCGAAACGTCGGCGCGGCGCGTCGTCATGGTCGATGACGCCCATCCAGTAGATCTCTGCGCCGAAATGTGCCGGACGCCAGCGGAAGAACATCAGGCCGTCCGCCCCGCGCGCAACGGAGGACATCGCCATGCGGCGCATCTCGCCGGGTTCCGGTGTCATCGTCGTGAAGGACGGCTGGCTGCCGAGGCCCGATGCCTGTTCAGGCACGAGGAAATTGCCGCTATGGCTTCGGCAGAGATCGAGTTGCAGCGCCTGGGTCGCCGGATGGCCATTGGTGCGCCGCAGTTCGTCGTAGAGCATCGGATAGATGTCGAAGCCGATGAAGTCGAGATCCTGGCCAAACTCGGCCCTGAAATCGATGTCCTGCAGATTGCCCAGGTTGTGAAAGACAAACCAATCGGGATTGGTGGCGCGCAGGATCTCGACCTGGTCGCGCTGGAAAGCCGCCGTCGACCATGCGAGGAAGCGGTGATAGTCCTGCACATGGCCGGGGCTCAGATGCGATGGCGCCATGGGATGCGGCAGCACGACCTGGTCGAAATTGTCGTAGGCCGTTGCCCAGAAATGGCCGCCCCAGGCGAAGTTCAGGTCATCGATCGTTGCGTAGCGGTGGCGCAGATAGTTGCGGAAGGCGATTGCCGTGGAATCGGAGAAAGACTCCGAGACCGTTGTGTTCAGCTCGTTGTCCGTCTGCCAGCCGATGACATGCGGATTGTCCTTGTAGTGCTGCGCCATTGCGGCCGTGATGCGGCGGCTGTGCTGGCGCAAAACAGGGCTCGTCGTGTCGCAGTGCTGCCGTGACCCATGGCTTGCGCGGCGACCGTTTCGATCCACACGAAGCACTTCGGGATAGTTCAGCGTCAGCCAGCGCGGCGGGGTGGCGGTCGGCGTGCAGAGGATCGTCTTGATGCCGGCCTTCCCGAGCACCTCGATCGCGCGGTCGAAGAGGTCGAAGTCGAACTTGCCTTCGAAGGGCTCCCAGATATGCCAGGCGAACTCGCCCATGCGCACGACATTGAAGCCGGCTTCCTTCATGCGTTCGGCGTCACGTTGCCAATAGCTTTCGTCGACATGCTCAGGATAGTGCGGAACGCCAAGCAGAAAGTCGTCGAGATTGATCGGCCGCCAGGCGGAAAGGGGGGCGGGTTGGGTCCGTTTCATGGGGATGCTCCTGGTATTCAGATGGCTTGCAGCGGCTTGGGTGCAGTCAGGGTCTGGCCGTCGGGGCCGAACAGATAGACATCGGCGATGTTGAAGCCGACCGTGACGGCGGCATCACTCGAAAAGGGGACGATCTGCGGCACCTGGACCGTGATGTTTTCGGTCCCCGTATCGGAGCCCGAGGTCTTGAGCGGCGAGGCGTCGGCATAGAACACGGTCTCGCGTCCCAGATGTTCGACCAGCCGGATGCGCGTGTTGAAGGTGACTGCAGCAGCGCTCTCGGTGACCAGCTTTTCGGGTCGAACGCCGAGGGTGATCCTGTCGCCCACGGACAAAGCCTGCGCCTGCGGAATATCGAGGCTGATGGCTGGTAGACCGTCGATCGCCGTGGTGACGACGCTGCCCGAGATGCTCGCGACCGTGCCTTGGAAGAAGTTCATGCGCGGCGCGCCGAGGAAACCGGCCACAAAGAGGTTTTTCGGATTGTTGTAGAGTTCGAGAGGCGAGCCGACTTGCTCGATCTCCCCCTTGTTCAAGACAACGATCCGCGTTGCCATCGTCATCGCCTCGACCTGGTCATGGGTGACGTAGATCATCGTCGAGCCGAGTTGCGCATGCAGCGTCGAGAGTTCCACGCGCATCTGGGTGCGCAGTGCCGCGTCGAGGTTCGACAGCGGCTCGTCGAACAGGAAGACTTCGGGAGACCGGGTGATCGCACGGCCGATCGCGACGCGCTGCCGCTGACCGCCAGAGAGCTGCTTGGGCCGTTTGTCGAGTTGTTCGGTGATCCTGAGAATCACGGCCGCACGTTTCACGGCCGCATCGATTTCCGCTTGCGGACGCTTCGCCATTCTCAGGCCAAACCCCATGTTCTCGGCGACCGTCATATGCGGGTAGAGCGCATAGGACTGGAACACCATGGCGATCCCGCGATCACCAGGCTCCTCGTGGGTCACATCACGCCCGCCGATCGAGAGCGTGCCGGAGGTCACGGTTTCCAGGCCGGCAATCGTCTTCAGCAGGGTCGACTTGCCGCAGCCGGATGGACCGACCATGACGATGAACTCGCCCTTGTCGATAGTCAGGTTGATATCCTTCAGAGCGTGAAACTGCGCGTAGTGCTTCTGGAGGTTTTCGAGTTTGACGCTGCTCATCGGTCAGCCCCTTGCAAGTTTGAATGTGAAACGTTGGACATGATCCGTCATCCCTTGACGGCGCCCATGGTCAGGCCGGAGACGAAGTGCTTCTGCATCAGGAAGAACATCAGGACCGGAGGAATGGCGACGAAGATCGTGGCGGCAGAGACAATGTTCCACTGCGACACCCATTCGCCCTTGAGGTTCGCAAGGCCGGCCGTTACGGGCTTCACCGCATCGCTCTGGGTCAGCACAATTGCCCAGAAGTAGTCGTTCCAGATGAAAGTGAAGGCAAGGATGGCGAGGGCTGCCAGCGCCGGTCGAACCAGGGGCACCACGATGTGGATCAGGATCTGCCAGGGCGAGGCGCCTTCAGCCCGTGCCGCCTGAAAGAGTTCCACAGGCAGGGCTGCGATGAAGTTACGCATGAAGAGGGTGGCAAATCCGGTCTGGAAGGCGATGTGGAAGGCCATCAAGGCGAAGAAGGTGTCGTAGAGCCCGAGCGAGACCATCAGATCGCGGATCGGGATCATCATGATCTGCTGCGGCAGGAAATTGCCGCCGACAAAGATGACGAAGATCGCCATGGCGCCGGGAAACTGATAACGCGACAGGACGAAGCCGGTCATGGTCGAGAAGACCAGAACCATGATCACCGAAGGAATGGTGATGATCAGGCTGTTGATGAAGTATTGAAGCATCTTCGTTTGCTGGAAGACGGCGACATAATTGTCGACCAGGCTGAACTCGGTCGGCCAGCCCCAGTAATTGCCCGCCATCACATCCTCGAACGAGCGAAACGAGGTCATCATGATGGCAAAGAGCGGCAGAAGCCACAGCAACAGAATGGCGCAAACCATTGCCATATAGGCCATGCGGGTGCCGGTCTCTGTCGTCGGTATGGGACGAGGATACATGGCTTAAGACCCTTTCTCTGCCTTGATCAGACCGCGCAGGTACCAGGCAATGAAGACGGACATGATGAGGAACAGCACCGTCGCGATCGCTGCGCCGTAGCCGAAGCGGTAAGAGAACAGCGACTGCTCATACATCTGGTAGGCGAGCACCGTGGAGGAGCCGAAGGGCCCGCCTGCTGTCATCACCGAGATGATGTCGAAGGAGCGAAGCGCGCCGACGAGGGTGATGGCGACAGCAATGAAGGCCACCTGCGTGAGTTGCGGCAGAACCACGTGCCGAAGCATGCTCCAGCCGCGTGCACCATCAACCCTGCCTGCGCCGATCAGTTCTTCATCGAGATTGTTGAGGCCGGCGAGGAACAGCACCATGCAGAAGGCGATCTGCGGCCAGAGGGCAGCCGCGATCACGGCGAAGGTCACCAGATGCTCGTCGGAGAGCAAAGCGGGGGCGACCGCGCCCATGGCACCGTAGATGATTGCCAGCAGGCCGAAGGTCGGATCGTAGAACCAGTTGAAGATCACGCCGACCGTCACGGTGGCCAGCACCAGCGGCATGAAGAACAGCGACTTGACGAAACGCATGCCGGCAATCTTCTGGTTGACCAGAAGCGAGATCGCGAGCCCGGCGGGCGGGGCGAGCAGAAACATCACGAGCCAGATGACGTTGTTCTTCAGCGAGGTGTAGAACTGCGGATCGTCGAGAAGTTCGATGTAGTTGCCAAGCCCGATCCACGTCTTCGGCCCCATGCCATCCCATTGGAAGAACGAGATCCAGAAGGTTTCGATCGACGAAGCCACGATGATCACCAGGAACAGCAGGAGTCCTGGTGCGAGAAGAAGAGCTGGCGTCAGCCAGCTTCGGTGTCGCCGCCACCAAATTGTCATGGAAGGTTCCCGTGAGTTTTGGCGGGCGAACCATGGTCCGCCCGCTCTGACAGGTTGATCAGCCGTGGATGCGCGCGCGGGTGCGTTCGATCTGGGCGAGGATGGTCTCGCGCCGTTCCGGCCGTGCCATGAATTCCTGCAATCCCTTCAGTCCTGCCTGTGCAAGGTCTGGATCGCTGTCACGGTCGTAGAACTGCGCCGTGCCCTTGACGCTCTTCAGCGCATCGACCGCCATGTTGAGGATCGGGTCATCGCCGATCGGGCAGTCGCTGCGGGCCGGCACATTACCTTCCGGCTCCAGATAGGCCGACAGGTTTTCCGGACGATAGAAATAGGCGAGGAACTCGCGTCCCACATCCTTGTTCTTGGCGCCTGACGGCATGTGGATGGAATCGACCGAGAAATCCTCGTACTGGTCCAGGCCCGCCTTGATCTCGGGGAAGGGGGCAAACCGCACCTGCGGCAGGTCTTCCACTGGAAAGGCTTCCTTGATGAAGTTTCCGAGATCCATCATCGCCGCCTTTTTCTGCGACAGGGCTGCTGCCGCCGGATCCCAGGCAAACGAGGTGTGGTTCGGCGTGAACAGGTCCGCCTTGATCAGCGCTTCCCAGCGATCGAAGATTTCGGTGAGCGAGCCATCGGTATATTTGATCTTGCCGGCCATCAGGTCCATGTGATGCTCGAGGCCGTTGATGCGCAGGTTCATGTGATCGAACCAGCCGCCGCAGGGCCATTGATCCTTGGTGCCGATGCTCATCGGCACGATGCCGGCGGCCTTGGATTTCTCGGCAAGGGAGAAGAAGTCGTCGAATGTCTTCGGGACGGACAGACCGAACTGGTCAAACGTGTCCTGGCGGTAGAACAGTCCCCAGAGAATGCCGCCGGTCGGAAGACCATACTGCTTTCCGTCGACGGTGACCGATCCCAGCGTGTTGCCGATGACATCGGCATAGTTCTCGCGCGCCACCAGATCGGAAATATCCTCGAACAGGCCGCGCGTGACGAAGGAACGCATGCGGCTGCCGGAGAACCAGAAGCAGATGTCGGGCGGGCTTGTGACGAGATAGTTGCGGATCGCCGTCTTATGCGCCTCGTGGTCCATGTTGTTGACCGAGACGGTAACGCCGGCTTCCTTGCCGAAAGCAGCCGCAATCGCTTCCAGCGCCTGGCGCTGACCCGCATTGCCGCGGTTTGAGATGATGGTCAGTTCGCGGGTCTGGCCAATGGCAGGCGTCGACAAAGCAGAGGCTGCAATGGCCGAGCCCGTGGTCGCCAGAAAGTGGCGCCGCGACATTTCGAAACGGTTATTCGGAAACTTCATGATTTTGCTCCTCCGTCGGTTTTCCCAATGCCGACGAACGCAAAAGGCCAGATCGCAGGGCCGCAGTCAAGAATTAATTTAATAAATAAATTATCTGAGCTGTTTGAATTAGGTTGCACGAGCGAGGAGTGCCTGTCATGGGCTCCTTCCCCGAGCCGCGCGTTCAAATCGAGGGTCCCCAGCCAATTTTACGAGACCCAAATGAGCACGACGGATGACCAGAAAAACAGATGTCGTAAGTGCCCAAGTTGTTGAGAAGACGTCGCTTTTTTCTGTGAGAAACAACCGCCAAATCTACGCGGAAAACCGACCTAAAATGGCCCGCCTGGGGAGCCTGGATTCTCACATGATTTCAATAGCTTAGTAGAAAATCCCTGAAATTCCCTCTGTTTTCCCGTCGCGAGCGACCGTGGATGCCATCTTTGTGCCCTGGCTTTGGGCATCAGTCAATAAGGGGAGGTCGAGCGGCAATAATTTCCGCTTTCGGGCTAAGTTTCACCTTCCTGCGGTCGCCGCGCGGATGGTCGCTATGCGCTCCCAACTCGGCCATTGACGTTGGTCGGTTGGATACCCAATAGCAGTCGATCAGCTCGCCCTGTCAGCAATGCGGTGCGAGCGAGCGTGGATTTATCGTTAGGCCCCGGATTTGACCTGACGTGAACATGGCACCAGAGCGGCAATTATTTCCGCATCCACGCCAGCGCAAGGAGTGTGAATCGCGACGACAGATTTTGTGGATCGCTCTAGCCGCGCCGCTCAGGTTAAAGACATGCCGCAGCAGGCCATCTCTTCTTTGAAGGCGGCCGTTAAGGAGAGTTTATTCGTGCCGGAGTGACGCGCGGCACGGACCATATGACAACGGCTTCTTCAATCACGCCCTATGGATGTTTTTCGAAGGATCTTGCAAGTTCTGATAAGCGAGCCCATATTCACTGAAGTGGCAGCCATTGAACGGGCACTGCCACTTTCTGGGCGGCACTCACCCTGGCCCCAATAAAGGAGGACGTCATGTCTTCCGACCTTCATCAGCCGATTGGCAGCTTCGACATCAGCATCATCAGAAACGCCATCCGGCATGCCGGGTTTCGCTATGAAGAACCACTCTGCGAGCTGGACCGTGGCGCGGCGCGCCATGCGCTGACGCTGTATCAGAATGGCGTCCGCAGATCCGCCGATTTAAGCCCTGCCGTGAACCTCTGGGCAGACAAGGCCGTCCTCGCGCGGCTGAAGAGCAGCAGTCGGGTCGCGAGCCTGTGACCCTTTCCTTCCCCAATTCGACCCGCGCCTATGACGAGGCACGCGGTTTCATTCGTTTCATCGGGCATGATGGCTTGAACCAGGTTCTGTTTCTATTGCCTGTCGCACTCTTTGACCGTGAGGGGGTGACCAGCCGCCGGAAAGAGCGCGACTATCTCCTGGCATTCGATCGCCTGCGGGAACGCATCCTGACGACAGCGAAGCAAGCCTATCAGTCTCGGCGACGAAAAACGATCAAACTCGATCTCAGTGCATTCGGGTCGTCCCTCCAGTCGGCGACCTGACGACGCCAATCAAAGCGCTTGGCGAACTTGAAAGAGGTACACGTCATGGTCGATCGTCAGCAATCCACTGCAGTGATCGTCCATGACGACCGCCTCGGCCAGACATTCGGCCTTCGACAATGCTGAAAAAAGATCCTCCAGAGTGTGAGCCAACCCTGGCTGAGGAGGCGCTTCTCCACCGCTCAAGCTACTCGAGCGCGGGACTCCAGGCGCAGTCAGGTGGCAACTATGCAAGAGAGGTCGTGATCATCGACCGCCTTCTCAAGGCAATTGTCATGAGCGATATGCAGGCAGCCATCTGGGAGACTGTCGTCTTCAGTCACGCTGCGGCTCTGTCGCGCTGGGAGGGCGAGGGCGGGAGTCCGTGCGGTGGCGATCAGGCCGTTACGCCCGAGAAGCGAGGCATCTGATGGAGCCTTCGGACAAGGTGATCATACTGGCTGACATCCGTAAAAAGCGGATCGCGTCTGCGACGTGTCGGCCGAACGTCTTCGACATCAGGTCAGGGGCCGGGAAGCGGCCGGATTGCAGAATCCATCCGTTTACACAGCCCTTAGTCCCGGCTCTGGAATGCCGGACTCCGCCAGGGTCGCGTCGCCCTGGAACGGAACCTGGAGGCTACGGGACCCGCGTAATCCCGACGCGCGTGAATCCACCATGCGGCCGCGCTGTGCGTCCCTGGCCAATTCGGCGAGACCTCGCCACCATGTTCTGGAGGGAACGCAGATGAGCAGACCGATACGTATCGCCTTCATTGGCAATTCTCTTCCCCGCCAATGCGGGATAGCGACTTTTACCGGCGACCTCTCCCAGGCACTGGTCGACGCGGTCGAGCCCGTGCAGGCGAGCATCGTCGCCGTGACGGATGCCAGGCAGAGTTACTCCTATCCTGACGATGTGATCTTCGAGATCCGTGAGGAAGAAGTCGAAGACTATGTGACGGCCGCGCAGGTTCTGAACGAAGGTCGGTTCGATGTGGTTTCGCTGCAGCACGAATTCGGTATCTTCGGCGGTGACGACGGCGAGTTTATCCTCACGTTACTGGAAAATCTGCGCATTCCGCTCGTCACCACCTGCCACACCATCCTTGCCGAACCGACACCGTCCCAACACCGCATCCTGCAGAAGGTCGCGGCCCAGTCCAGCCGTGTCGTCGTGATGGCCGAGAAGGGACGCACGCTGCTTACGGAAATCTATGGCATCGCCCCCCAGAAGATCGATGTCATCGCCCATGGCATACCCGATCGTCCCTTTCATGATCCGGATCTTGCCAAGATCGGGCGGGGCTATGCGGGACGCCCGGTCATCCTGACCTTTGGCCTCCTCTCTCCCAACAAGGGCATCGAGGTTGTCATCGATGCCATGCCAGACATTCTGAAAGAGAGCCCCGAGGCTTTGTACGTCGTCCTCGGCGCCACACATCCGACGCTTCTGCGCCAGCAAGGCGAGGCCTATCGCGACAGTTTGCGCCAGCGCACTGAGCGGCTGGGCGTCGATCATGCCGTGCAATTTCTAAATGAGTTCGTCGATCTGCCGACGCTTCTCGACTTCATTGCCTTATGCGACGTTTACGTGACGCCCTATCTGGATGAAGCGCAGATGACGTCAGGAACGCTCTCCTACAGTTTTGGCATGGGAAGTGCTGTGGTCTCTACGCCCTATTGGCACGCCTGCGATCTCTTAGGCGACGGCCGAGGCATTTTGGTTCCTTTCGGCGACGCGTCGGCCACGGGTAAGGCAATCTCTACCTTGCTCGGCGATGACGAGGCCCGAACGGTCATGCGCGAGAGGGCCTACGAGGCTGGGCGCGCGATGATTTGGTCGCATGTTGCCACGCTCTACCTCGACAGCATGGCGAAGGCGCGAACTTCCTTTCGGCCGAAGCTCGTCAGCGACCTCGTCTCCTTGCGGATCAAGCGCCCACCGCAGCAGACGGCTTTGAAGCTCGGCCATTTGCACACAATGTGCGACGACACGGGCATTACGCAGCACGCGGTATTCTCCGTGCCGGACAGGTCGCATGGCTACTGCGTCGACGACAACGCGCGAGCCCTACTTCTGTCCTCACTCCTCTCGGCCATCGGCGAAACGGGTATCGCTGACCGCATGACGGCCTCCTTCGCAGCCTTCGTCGAACACGCCTGGAACCCCGACACCGGTCGCTTCAGAAACTTCATGAGCTACGACCGCCGCTGGCTCGAAGACGAGGGCTCCGAAGATAGTCATGGTCGAACCCTCTGGGCGCTCGGAGCCTGCGCCCTGTCCGATACGGATGCACCGCGCCGTCGGTGGGCAAGTGCCCTTTTCGCCCGCGCGATGTCCGTCACACTCGACTTTCGTTCCCCGCGTGCCTGGGCTTTCACGCTTCTCGGCCTCGACGATTACTGCACGGCCAATCCCAACGACGCTAGCGCACGCATGCTGCGCATACGGCTCGCTGAAAATCTCATGGATCTGGAGCGTCGTGTGTCGACGGACGGGCGCCGTTGGTTCGAGCAGGGGCTTTCCTATGAAAACGCCCGCCTGAGCCAGGCCTTGATCCTGACTGGCCTGTCGACCAAGGTTCCGGCTTTCGTCAAGACGGGTGTTGCGACGCTTGAATGGCTTATGCCTCAGCAGACAGGTGAGAAAGGCCATTTTCGTCCCGTCGGCACCGACGGCTTCTTCGAGGTCGGGCAGCCGCCGAGGCCCTTCGACCAACAGCCGGTCGAAGCGACGGCAACCGTGGCCGCGTGCCTTGCCGCTTACGAGGCGACCTCGGACAAAAGCTGGATAGAGGCCGCCAACAGGGCCTTCGACTGGTTCACCGGCAGCAATGATCACGGCATTTCCCTCATCGACCCGGAAACCGGCAGTTGCCGCGACGGCCTGCATGTGGACCGCCCGAACGAGAACCGGGGTGCCGAATCCGTGCTCTGCTACCTGATCTCCTGCGTTGAACTCGGGCGTGCCAACCAGATGCTGCGCCCGATGCTTCCAAGGGTTGGCGTCAGGCAATCGTCATGAGCCGCTCCACCCACAGCAAAAACTCCGAAAGACCAACATTGCCCCAATCCAGCCTCCTCAACCGGCAGGCCCTCTATCTGAAGCCGGATCCGACACGGGTGATCGTGCGCCCGTTCAAACCATCAACCGAACCGCGGCATCTCAATCCACGCGACAAGACAAGGGCGAATGAAATCGTCGATCGAGTTCTGTCGCTGGACCCCACCTCGACCGCCAACCAGTTGCGCGACATCCTCGACAATTTCGATGGTCGGCATCGCAATCTGTTGCGACAGTTCGAGCTGCGGGCGGATGCGATGGAGGATGCCTTTATCGACCATCAACAGTTCACCCAGCAGCAGAGGCAGTTGGTCGGGGCCTATTTCATGAACGAATACTCGTTCGAGTCCGCCGCTCTGTTCAATCCGAGCATCGTGCCGCATCCCGACCAGTCCGGTATTGGTGAGGGAAGCCGGAGGGTGATCCTCAGTCTGAGGGCCGTAGGCGAAGGACATATCTCCTCGCTTACCTTCCGCTCTGGCGTGATCGACCCGGAGGGGGCCGTCACCATCGATGCGCCGACGCAAATGGCGGTGTTGCCCCACATTCATGCGAATGACGGCCTGGCTCCCGCCGGCTGCATCGGGATTAGCTTCAAGGAGGAAAGCGATCTCAGCGAGCGGGTCATATTCCCGGTGACCGAGGCTCAAGCGAACGGCATAGAAGATGCCCGCTTCGTCGCCTTCGAAGACGAAGGCAAGACCATCTACTTCGCCACCTATACTGCCTATAGCGGTTCTTCGATCCGCTCGGAACTCCTGGAAACGACCGATTTCCTCAACTTCACGCTGACGCCGCTGCGGGGACCTGCCGCCCGCAACAAGGGCATGGCGCTCTTTCCCCGCCGCATCGACGGTCGTTATGCAATGATCGCCCGGCAGGACAGCGAAAACCTTTTCTTGCTCTATTCCGACGACCTGCATCAATGGGACGAAGGACGTCTCCTGATGAAGCCGGAATTCGCCTGGCAGTTCGTCCAGATCGGCAATTGTGGTTCACCGGTCGAAATCGACGAGGGATGGTTGCTGTTCACCCACGGGGTGGGGCCGATGCGGCGCTATGCAATCGGCGTGACGCTGCTCGACAAACATGATCCCCGCATCATCCTGTCGCGGACGGTCGAGCCGCTACTGCAGCCGGAACCGACGGAGCGGGAAGGCTACGTGCCAAACGTCGTCTATTCCTGCGGTGCCATGCGGCATGGCGATCTGATTGCCCTGCCATATGCAGTCTCGGACACCTATTCCAACTTCACCACGATGAAGATCAGCAGGCTTCTGGAAACGATGCAACCCACTGGGATGACATTGTGAATGCGGGGGGTACGAGGGGCGCTCCACCAGGCATTCGGCGATGAGCTACATGCAATTGAAACGGGTCTTCCTCGAAGATATTCTGCCGACCTGGAGCAGGTCCGGCTTCGATGAGACCTGCGGCCAATTCGTCGAATACCTGGAGCTGGATGGATCGCCCCAGAAGGCAGGTGAGGTGCGGACCCGGACGGTAGCCCGCCAGATCTATGTCCACGCCCATGCAGCCCATCTCGGCGTTGCCCCTTCTGCTTCGCTCGATTTGGCCGAACTGGCTTTCGCTAACCTGCACCGGATCGCCTGGGTGAGCGGGAAGCGGGGAGGCTACGTGAGAAGCTTCAATCGCCACACCGATAGCATTACCGATCCCGTTCGCGATCTCTACGACAATGCCTGCGTGCTGCTCGCTCTCTCCTGGCTGCTGACGGCGACCGGCAAGGATGTCTACAGACACCAGATCGACGAGACGATCCAGGCGGTCGACAAGACCTTGGGAAATCTCTTTGGCGGCTGGGACGAAGACAGCGATGGCACCCTTCCTCGCCGCCAGAACCCGCATATGCACTACCTCGAGGCTACACTGGCCTTGTGCGAGAACAACCGGACTTCCGTCCATATGAGGTCGGAAGGCAGGGCCTTCGCGCTGCTGCGCGCGCATTTCTTCGTCGGACCGAAGGGGCCGCTGCACGAATTCTTCGGCCCCCAATGGGAGCTTGCCGACCGATATGGATCCGATCGGCTAGAGCCAGGCCATATGTGCGAGTGGGTCTGGTTGACAACTCGTCACGATACGCTCGCTCACAGCGACAACACCGAGACATGCCTGGACTTGTTCTCGACTGCGCTGGCAGTTGGGCGCATGCAGGGCTCGCTTTTCTTGGTCGATACCGTTTCGGCAGATAAGGCGATCAGCCCGTCACGGCGCCTGTGGCCGCAGGTGGAGATGCTCAAGGCTTTCATGGCGCTCCATAAGCGACTTGGCTTTCCGGGATATCAGACAGAGGCGGACGACGTCGCCTCTGCAATCCTTGCTGCCTACATGACACGCGTACCGCATGGCTGCTGGCACGACCGTCTGGACCTGAACGGCGCACCCATGGGCAGCACGATCCCGGCAAGCTCGCTGTATCACCTCTGGACGGCGATTGCTGCTTCGGCAGGGGATTTACGGTTAACCTGCTCCACCTGAAACGCAGATTGCTGAAAAGTAGGTGGTGTGGTCTGACTTCCAGAGTCTGGATGGGAGAGCTCAGCCATGGCGACGAAGAACCCTTCTGCCAGCTTTGGGCCGAGATCGACCAAGCTGCCAGACTTTTGAATGTCGGCTCCGGCTTGCGGCACCTCAACTTCAGACATTCCGCAGTCGGCCCCACAGGGACAATCGCCCTATGCTCCCAAGGCAAGCGCGCCGAGATGTTGGCGGACCCAACTTGCCTCTTGCGAAGCGGTGCGGCGGAAGTGCCGTTTGAAGTCGCGGCTGAATTGAGCGGGGCTGACATAGCCAACCGAGAGAGCCACTTCCGCGATCGTCATGTCCTGTCGTGCGATCAGTAATCTGGCCTCATGAAGCCGCATGGCCTTGACGTATTGCATCGGGCTACTTCCGGTCAGCGCCTTGAAATGGGTGTGATAGGATGGAATGCTCATGCCCGCGTCGCTTGCCAGAGCCGAGACGGAGATGTCTGAGCGGTACGTTTCGCGCAGCCGGGCAAGGCTTTGCACGATTTTGCCGGATGTACCTCTCTGCTGTAGCGCCGATATCATCGCCCCACCCTGGGGGCCCACAAGAACCCGATAATGCAGTTCGCGCAAGACGCCTGCGCCCAGCACCGCAGTCTCCACTGGATTGGTCAGGGCTTTCAATAGACGCAGCAAAACGTCCAAGATATCGGGTCCCATCTTGCTCGATACGAGACTTTTTGCCTTGGCTGCCGACGTCCCGGATGACCGCTTTTCGATTTCCGAGGCGATCTCGGCGGCTAGCTGCATATCGAATTCCAAATAAACCGCAAGCAGCGGCCGATCCACACTGGCGACAGATTCCATACGGAACGGAACGGGCACCGAGACAGATAGATAGTGCTCCTCGTCGTAGAGATACACGTCGCCTTCCAGCATGCCTTGCTTTTTTCCCTGCAACACGAAGACGGCCCCGGGCTTGTAGAGCACCGGGACGTCATGAAGCACCGTCTCCGTCCTCAAAATGCGAATGCCTGGAAGTCCCGTCAGATTGTACCCCTCATCTGCGGCGAGCAGTCCGGCCAGCTCCAACAGCCGCTCACGCACAACCTGTCGGCTTTCGATACTCATAGGATTTGGCAAGGAAGTCATAGAAATTGGTCTCATCAGATCGCGGACAGGAGAGTATCAGTCAAAGACAACAATCAAACAAGGAGAGGAAGTCACCTATGTCCAAGAAGACCTTTTTCATTACAGGTGCCAATTCGGGCTTCGGTCTGGCCATAGCTACGGCAGCCAGCAAACAGGGCCACACGGTTGTCGGCACCATCCGCTCCGAAGCGTCGCGGGCAAGCCTTGCAGAATGCTTGCCTGCCGTCCGCTCTGTTTTGTGCGATGTTACAGAATTTGACCGGATAGCCGATATCGTCGAACAGGCAGAGGCAGACTACGGGCCGGTGGACGTCCTGATCAACAATGCCGGCTACGGCCATGAGGGTATCCTTGAAGAGTCGCCGCTCGAAGAGATGCGGCGCCAGTTCGATGTGAACGTTTTCGGTGCGGTTGCAGTGGCGAAGGCCTTCCTGCCGCGTTTCCGCGAAAGACGTCACGGCTTCATCGTCAACGTCACCTCAATGGGCGGAATGATCACCATGCCGGGCATTGGCTACTACTGCGGCAGCAAGTTCGCCCTCCAGGGCATCTCCGAGGTCATGCGCGCCGAAATGGCGCCATTCGGTGTAAACGTCACCGCGCTCTGCCCAGGCTCGTTCCGAACAGACTGGGCCGGACGTTCGATGATCCGCACGGAAAGATCTATTGCGGACTACGATGCGCTGTTTGGTCCGATTAGGGAGGCACGACAAGAAAAGAACGGTAAGCAACTCGGCGATCCTGCGAAACTTGCAGAGGCAGTCATGGCTCTGGTCGAGTCCGACAATCCACCGCCGCAGCTCTTGCTTGGTAGCGACGCGCTCAACCTCGTCTCTGACAAGATTGAGCGGCTGCAGCAGGAAATCGAAACCTGGAAAGCCATCACGGTCTCGACTGACGGCTGATAGAAGCTGCCACGACTACGGCAGACCGCGCCACCATCCGTGCGCGCGGTTTGCGGCTGAATTGCATAAGGCGCTATCCGGTCACGGTCGATTTATGCTACGGCGCAAGCAGGCTCAGATGACTGCAATCGGCCGGTTCCGGATTTCAGTTTCGTTCAAAGAAGTCGCCGTTGGTGAGGTTCAGTGAATAGGGTCAGATATGCAAGCTGATGCGCGTAGCCGTCACGTTATACTTTCAGGATGTTCGGGAGGCGGAAAGTCTACGCTTCTTGCTGAATTGCACGAGCGAGGCTTTGGAACCATAGAAGAACCGGGCCGCAGAATTGTTCTGGAAGAGCAGGCGAACGGGGGAGGAGCGTTGCCATGGGTTGATCTTGAAGCCTTTGCGCGTCGCGCCATCGAGATGGCCTCAGTCGATCGAACTCGCGCATCTGTTTCGAACGATTGGATCTTCTTTGACCGCGGCCTAGTCGATGCGGCATTGGCATTGGAGCATGCTTCCAGCATCTGCGCAGATGAAATTTTGAGGCAATCGCCACGGTACCACCGTCTGGTATTTCTCACGCCTCCTTGGCCTGAAATCTTCATCCAGGATAGTGAGAGGCGGCACGCCTTCAAAGAAGGTGTTGAGGAATATGAGCGACTGCTCTCAGGATACAGAAAGCTGGGATACGGCCCAATCATCCTCCCGAAAATCGATGTCAAAGCGAGAGCTGACTTCGTACTCGAGCGTCTTGGAGTTTGCGGCCAAGTCCGCAACTGACGTGACGGCCGTCCAATCGCGTCGCCTTTGCGCCTTCAATTGAGACATTCATCCCTATGCTCCCTTCGCCTACAACCGGACATAGCTAAGTTGCTACAGCGATGCGCAGTTCACTCAGGTGACGACGAGCGAAGGGGCGGATCTTCAGCAATGGACGTCTCGCGCTGAGATTGCTAAGTTAGCAATAGATAAATCTGCACGGGGAATTTCGCCATGACGACGATCCGAGTGCTTGTGGCTTTGGCGAGTGTGGCTTGTCTCATGGGAGCCGGGCCAGCGCGCGCGACAAGTGGTCCGGGCTGTCTCGTGGTCGCCCATGTTTCCGATAACGACGCTCTCAATATGCGTGCCCGCCCCTCGGCACAGTCGCGGATCGTTGACGGTCTGATGCCAGGCGAGCACGGGATCATCCATCTTGACGGTCCCTGCATTCCGCTGTCCCGGCAGTGGGCCAGTCGCTGGTGTCCCGTGGCGCATTACCATGAAGACCGGACGACGAGGGGCTGGGTGAAGGCCCGCTATGTGCACGATAGCGACTGTCCCTGACATTCGGCGAACGGTTGATTTCACGATGAGTGGGAGGGGAAATGACCAGTCTTTCAAGTGGCCTATCCCGGCGATGGCTTTTGCAGGGCATCGGCCTGGGCCTTGCCTTCATGCCGTTCACGGCGCGGGCTGCCAGCAACGGGATGAAGGAGATCCAGGCGCTTCGCGCCGGTGAATTCACATGGCATCCGGAGCGATCGCCTACGGGGCCTCTCGCGGTGATCGTCTCACTGCCGCGCCAGCGGGTTCATGTCTACCGCAATGGCATTCGCATTGCCGTTTCCACCTGTTCCAGCGGCAAGCCGGGCCACGAGACACCCACCGGTGTCTTCGTCATTCTGGAGAAAGACCGCGACCATCACTCCAGCACCTATGACAATGCGCCGATGCCCAATATGAACCGGCTGACCTGGTCGGGTATTGCCCTTCATGCCGGCAATCTTCCGGGCTATCCCGCCTCCCATGGCTGCATTCGCCTCCCGACAGCGTTTTCCGAGAAGCTCTTCGGTGTGACCCATCTGGGCACGCCGGTGATAATTGCCGGGGCACCGGGCGATGCAAGCGAGCTGATCGATCCGGGCCTCGTGCTCGGGGGGCTGGCTGCCGGACAGATGCAGCAGCTTGTCTCCGCCCAGAAGGGGCGAAAGCACGCATCAGACTGGACGGGCAGCGGCGCGCAGCCGGTTGTTTCGGTCATTGCATCCTCGGCGGACCGGGTGATCATGCTGACCGAAAACGGTCATGTCCGGGCACAGGCGCCACTCTATATCAGCGGATCCAGCGCGCTTGGCAGTCACGTCTATATGTTTCAGTCGGCCGATGCGACCGGGGCCCAGTGGATAGACATCACGCGCAGCGTCTCGTCGGGTGCCAATTTCCGCGGCGCGTCGTCGCCACTTGAGCGGTTGACCACCACGCCCGAATTTGCAGCGAACCTGCAGGCTTTACTTCATCCCGGAGCCGTTCTGGTGCTGACGGATGCGCCTCTGCATCCCGATACCCGTTCGGGCCGAGATTTCGTGATCATGTCGTGATGCCTCGGGCGTAGAAGCGGCAGAGCATGCCTCGACGCCCGGATCGTCTATCTGTTCTAACTTGCATTCGCGATTGAAATGACATGCGACTGCAACCATGATCGGCAATTAAGGACCAGCAAGGATGCAGGGAAGGACGATGCAAGGCGCAACACAGTTCGGTGACCTCCTCAGCAACTGCCTGACCCAGAGGTCCTTTCGCAACCGCCCAGCCAATTGGGAGCAAACAGCGTCGCCGCCAGCGTCCTACTGAACGGATCGAATGCGTGGCAGAGGAGGAGCCGATGGTGCCATGCAGAGACGCCAGATGAAGAGGTTTCCGGCTGGGCTTCGGCCGGCTTTCTTTCACCTTGCGCGACCGATGAGGGGGCTACGTTCTCGTCTGAACCGACGTCTTGGATCGCGCAGGGAAACACAAACTAGTCCGAACAAGCATTTGAGGGGAATGAAATGTCGAGAAGAAGTGCGATCCGCCTGGCCATTGCCGCCCTCCTGTCCGTCACTCCCCTGTCAGCCTATGCTGAAGACCACCCGGAAGCCCTGTGGCTTCGCTACCCGGCGATATCCCCTGATGGCGGTCGCATCGCCTTTTCCTATGCCGGACAGATCTGGACCGTTGCTGCATCTGGTGGCGAAGCCTCGCCTTTGACGGGAGGTCCCTGGCATGCCACGCATCCTATTTGGTCACCGGACGGCAAATCCATCGCTTTTGCCGCCGATCGCCACGGTCAGGATGATGTCTTCATCGTGCCAGCGGCGGGTGGGGCAATCACCCGCCTGACTTACCATTCGGTCAATGATCGGCCAATGAGCTTCACTCCGGATGGCAAGGATGTTGTGTTTTCCTCCGCGCGCCTCGGAGATCCAAAGGCGGACGCCACCAATGCCGTTTATGGACTGGCTGGCCTTTACCAGCGGCCCTATGCGGTTCCGGCCACGGGTGGACGGGAGCGGCAACTCCTGCCGACCACGGCGCTCAATCTCAGCTATGGCCCGGACGGTCGGTTCCTCTACGAAGACGATCCCCCGGTCGTGGAGAATACTTGGCGCAAGCACCATGTATCAGACGCCAGTCATGATATCTGGCTCTTTGATCCCAAGACCAATCACCATCAGGAATTGACAGATTTTCGCGGAGAGGACCGCGATCCCACCTGGAGCGCCGACGGCGGCCAGTTCTACTGGCTCAGCGAACAGGGTGGCAATTTCAACGTCTGGCGAAAGGGCGTCGACCAGACCGAGCCGCAGCAGGTGACATTCCATGAACGCTGGCCCGTGCGCTTCCTCTCTTCAGCATCGAACGGGACACTCGCCTATGCCTGGAACGGCGCCATATGGCGGCTTGATCCCGGCGCGGGGGAACCTGTCCGTCTCTCGGTCACGATCGGTCAAGGCAACCTCTATGACACCACGTCCATTCGCGACGTGACCAGCGAGGTGACCCAGATGGCGATTGCCCCGGGCGGCAAGGAGATCGCCTTTGTGGCGCGTGGCGAAATCTTCGTCACCGGCTGGGACAGCAAGGTCACCCACCGCATTACCGACACGGCAGCCCAGGAGCGTGATCCGACATTTTCCGCCGATGGTCGCAGGCTTGCCTATGCCAGCGAGCGGACTGGCAGTTGGGACATTTACGAGACTGCGCTGAAAGAGGGCGACACCGGTGGTTTGTCGGCTCCGGTGGTGCTCGAGGAACACGCCCTGGTCGAGGACGGCGCAGATCTCTTCGCGCCAGCTTACGACCCCGAGGGAAAACGGATCGCCTATCTGCGCAATCGCACCGAATTGCGCGTTCAGGATCTTGCCACGGGCCAATCGCTCACCGTCCAGGCAGGCGACCAGACCTATTCCTACGATGATGGCGATCTTTCGCTGGAATGGAGCCCGGACGGACAGTGGCTCTTATCGCGAACCGGATATTTCAATACCTCGGAGATCGCGCTCATCGCAGCGGACGGCTTGGCAAGCCATAACCTCAGCCAGAACGGCTTCGTCGATCTCCAGCCGCACTTCAGTGATGATGGTTCAGCCGTGCTTTGGGTTTCGGATCGCTATGGCCTGCGCTCTACCGAGGGAAAATCTCAGGAAATGGATGTCATGGGGGTCTTTCTCACCCGCGATGGCTGGGAAAATCTTCATCAGACAGCGGCGGAGCGGAGCCGATCTACCGGTCGCAGTGACGCAACGGGCGATCAAAGGATCGTGCCGGAGCTGGATGGCATCCGCGAGCGGACGACAAGGTTGACGCCGCGCTCCGGAGATTATCCGAGCTACCGCCTCCTGAGCGACAACACATCCTTTGTCACGATCTCGCCGACACCCACTGGAACCGCCGAGGCACGGGTGCGCGACCTCACCAGCGGCGCTGACCGGAAGATATTCGAGATCCCGGCAGCCAATGTCTTTGCAGCAGAGATCGATCCGGAAGGAAAGGCGATCTTCGTCATGACGCCCGGCACGATCACGCGCTATGATCTGGCCAGCGGCGCATCGCAGGCGGTCGCCTATCACGCCGAAATCGACCGCAGCATCCGGTCCGAGGTCGATTACATCATTCGCTCCAACTGGCGTGCGACGGACCAGACCTTTTACCGGGACGACATGCAAGGCACCAACTGGCACGGGGTGCGTGATCACTATCTTGCCTTTGCACCCTATATTTCCCATTGGGAGGATCTGGCCGAATTGCTGGGCGAGATGGACGGCGAACTGAATGCCTCGCATCAGAACCCCAGCTATGCTGCGACCAACCCGCTGGCGGACGCGACGGCCGTGCTCGGGCTCTATTATGACGCTGACCATAGTGGCGAAGGCATGAAAATCCTTGAGGTCATGCCGGGCGGGCCTTCCGATCGCAAGAACAGCCCTCTGGTCCCCGGGGCGACCATACTTGCGGTGGACGGCGCGCCCATCGCCACCGACGTAAGCATCGAGAGGCTGCTCAATCGCAAGGCCGGCAGGGAGGTTCGGCTCACTGTCGAGGCTGCAGAGGGTGGCCAAAAGGTCGAGACGATCGTGACGCCGATCACGACTGCTGAGGAGTTTTCGCTTGCCTACCAACGCTGGGTCAACAAGCGTCGGTCCATGGTTCAGGAGCTGTCCGGTGGGCGGTTGGGCTATATTCATCTCAGCCTTATGATGACCGATCCCTATCGCACTGCCTTTGGCGACCTGTTCGGTCTTCACCCCGACGCTGAGGCCGTGGTCGTCGACATCAGGGCGAATGGCGGCGGGAACCTCCATGATGAGCTCATCATCATGCTCACGGGCTCGGCTGACGCCGTCAACAGGGCGCGCGACGGCCATGTGGTGACGCGCTATCCGCTGGGACGATGGGCAAAGCCGAGTATTCTGCTGCAGAACGCCGGCAGCTATTCGGACGCCTCGGTCTTTCCCATGCTCTACAAGAAGAAAGGTATCGGCAAGATCGTCGGCGATCGCACGCCCGGCACGGGCACGGCTGTCAGTGAAGTGCAGCAACTGCAATCAGGACTGCGCTACCGGGTGCCCGAACTCGGCTTTCAGCTTAATGATGGCACCTGGTTCGAGAACACCGAGATCGAGCCTGACATTCTGGTTCACAACGATCCCAATAGTGTTGCCGAAGGGCGCGACTCGCAGCTCGAAGCCGCTGTGAAGGCCATGCTGGAACAGTTGAAATAGTAAGGGGCGCACAAGGAGGAGATCGCGCGTGCTGGAAGACAAGACGGCCTCTGACACGAGCACCCGCATCATCCTGTCCCTGGTCACGCTCGTCCTCTGGACAGGCGTGACATTCTTCGGTGCCCAGCTTCTCTATCCGCCTGAGATTTCACTGGATGAGCTGATCTCGCGAAACATTGCCTGGCATATCCTGTTTGCCTGCATTCTGCTTTTGCTCGTGATCGTTTGGCGCGGATGGCGTGATATGGGTTTTCGCCATTCCAGACCCGGGACACTGCGGCTGCTCTGGCTACCCGCTGTTCTGATTGGCGTTCTACTTGCGGGGGCTGCGCTCCTCGGGCTTCCGTCTGTTGGCGTCATTGCGCTGCTGCTGGCAAATGCGCTTCTCGTCGGCTTTTCAGAAGAGGTGATGTTCCGGGGCATTCTTTATCGAGCCCTGCTCACGCGGTTTTCCATCTGGCCCGCAATCCTCATGACGACGGTCGGGTTCGGGGTTGTCCACGTCTTGAACGGTCTCATTACCGGAGATTTCGGAGCGTCAATGATCCAGGCGCTGACCGCCGCGAGCACCGGCATCCTCCTCATCGCCATCCTGATCAGGACCGGCTCCATCTGGACCTCGATCATCGTCCATGCACTCTGGGATTGGGCCACCTTTCTGCTTATGCTGGCGGCCAAAGCCCAGGCGCCCGTCGCAGGCATGGAGCAGACGACGGAGGCAGCCAGCCAATCGTCGTTCATTGGCCAAGTCGTCATTCCCGTCGCGGTGGTTCTGCCGGGCTTGCTTTATGGATTGTGGCTGCTGCGGAGAGTTGGAGGCACCGAACGTGGGAGTGTCTGATACAGCTACTGCTTTCCTCCCCCAGAATAGAGTTGTGGCTCGCCTTATCGCTGCTCAGCCATAAATCGAGAGTGGCGCGTTCTCTCTGTGGCCAATGTGGCCATAGGAGAACTGAAATGGGGATCTCACAATATGATCCTGGCGCACTGGGCCGACCGGCCTGGAACGCGGGCAAACAAGTTGGCGTAAAGAAGCCCTTGAAGCAGCGCCAAATCTGGGCAGTCCGCTTTTTCCTCGACCGTGAAGGAAGGGAGCGAGATCGAGCGCTGTTCGATCTTGCCATCGACAGCAAGCTACGCGGTTGTGATCTGGTAAAGCTGAAAATCGGGACACTGGTCACGGGGCACGACGTTCGAACTCGTGCGATGGTCGTTCCGCAGAAGACTGGACGTCCCGTTCAGTTCGAAATTACGACAGCGGTCAGAGCTAGTCTGCTTGCCTGGCTTCAACAACGGGGCGGAACTGTCGATGACTATGCCCTTCCCAGTCGCGTCGACCAGGCTGACCATCTCAGCACTCGGCAATACGCCCGGCTGGTCGACGAGTGGGTGACGGCGATCGGGCTTCGTCGGGAGGATTACGGCACGCATTCCCTGCGGCGAACAAAGGCTGCCATGATCTACAAGGCCACCGGCAACCTTCGGGCGATCCAGATCCTGCTTGGCCACACCAAGATCGAGAACACAGTCAGATACCTCGGCGTCGACATTGAGGACGCACTGGAACTGGCCGAGCGGACTGAAATCTGACAGGCGTCTCACGTTCAGACTAAGGGCCGCTTCTGAGGGGCCAGATGTGATATGTCCGCTTCTGTTCCTCGCGCGGCAGAAGCGGACAGTCTGCACACGGCCCCCTTGCGGCCATCGATCGCGGGTCCCAGCCAGTTTTCTCAGGCTTCTGCGAACAGGACAGGTCTCATAGATAACAGCGGCCGAGATCGTCCACGTTGTTGAGAAGACGCCACTTTTCCGTGCGGGAGATGGTCGCAGATTTGGATTGGAAAATCGGTCAAAGATGAAATTTGGCTGGGGAACCTGGATTCGAACCAAGATTAACGGAGTCAGAGTCCGTCGTTCTACCGTTGAACTATTCCCCAGCAGGGGATCGCGGAAGCCGCGATCTGTCGGTGAGCGGGCTTATAAACAAAAAAAGATGCAGTTGCAAATAGCTGAAATCAAAAAAATGCGGTCTTTTTATCGAGCCCTCGATCGCGGCATGGGCGGCTGGGCGCCACGCGGAAAAACAGGTTGGCGAAAATCGCCTGCGCTGGTATGGTTTGCCCAACGAAAGCAATGGATCGCCAGCAGCATGCCTCAATGGCCTTGCGCGGCGAATAAGGACTTGAAAAGTGACAGACCCCGATCGCGGCCCGGTGCCGCAAGTCGAGGGGGCGTCGGCGGAAAAGCGTGCAAAGGGCCAGTCCCGACGCCGCAAGAAGGCCAAGCGGAAGGGGGCAATGCCGCCCGCCGCTCAGCCGCATTCCGTGGAGAATCGGGCTCAAGCGCCCGACTCGTCCGGACGTTCCGAAGCCGGTGACCACCGTGCAAGCCGCAAGCGAAAGCGGCGTCGCAAGGGCGGTGCGGCCAAACTCAACCCATCATCGACGGAAGGCCAGGCTCAGTCTGCCGCGACAGCGCCAGCCCATGGTGACACGTCGAAACCGGAACAGAGCCCGGGCAAGAAGCGTCGCCGCAGTCGTAACCGCAAGAACCGCCATGTCCGGCCGCTGGCACCGGCAGGCGTCTCGCAGACCTCTGCAAGGTCGGGCGATGTCGCTGTCAAGGAGACACCGCAAGCACCAGACAGGGCGGAGCCGCCGGCCAGACGTCCATCCAGCCAGACTGCCGCACCGTTCCAAAGCGACCAGGATCTCTATGCCGCACTTGACCTCGGCACCAATAATTGCCGCCTGTTGATTGCAGCGCCCACCCGGCCGGGACAGTTCCGTGTTGTCGATGCCTTTTCGCGTATCGTGCGCCTGGGTGAGGGGCTTGGCACATCGAGCAGGCTATCCGACGAGGCCATGGACCGTTCGGTCGAGGCGCTCAAGATCTGTGCCGGCAAACTGGCAGGCCGCCCGATCCGCCGCATGCGCTTGATCGCAACAGAGGCCTGCCGCGCGGCAGAAAACGGCGAGCTGTTCCTCACCCGCGTGACCGAAGAAACCGGGCTGGAGCTTGAAATCATCAATCGCGAAACCGAGGCGCGTCTGGCCGTGTCCGGTTGTTCTTCGCTGGTTGGTCGTGAAGCGCGCTCTGTCGTGCTCTTCGATATCGGCGGCGGCTCGTCCGAGATCGCTGTTATTCGGATCGGCGACAATCGCTCCAGCCGGCTTGCCAATCACATTACCCACTGGACCTCGTTGCCGGTCGGTGTGGTCACGCTGTCGGAACGCCATGGCGGGCGAGACGTGACGCCCACGGTCTTCGAGGCCATGGTCTCGGAAGTGGCCGGCATGCTGGGCAAGTTCGAATCCCCGTCACCGCAAGACGATCCCCATCATGCGTCCGGTTTTCATTTGATCGGCACTTCCGGCACGGTGACGACACTTGCAGGCGTCCATCTCGATCTGCCGCGCTACGATCGCCGCCGGGTGGACGGGCTGTGGCTGTCGGATGACGAAGTCTCGGCCATGCAGGCAAAGCTTCTGTCCTGGGATTATGCCGGCCGTGCCGCCAATCCGTGCATCGGGCCGGATCGCGCCGATCTGGTGCTGGCCGGCTCTGCCATTCTGGAAGCCATCCGCAGGCGCTGGCCGTCGACCCGCATGCGGGTGGCCGACCGTGGCTTGCGTGAGGGTCTGCTGACCGACATGATGGCCGATGATGGAGTGTGGCGGCGCAATCGCCACCGCGTCAGACAATTCCGCGAGCGGGAGCATTGAGATGACCAAACCACCAGTGGCCAACAGCCGCACAGGCCGCAAGCTTGGCCAGCGGGTCAAGAAGGGCAAGCTCAAGGCCTCGTCCAGACGCTGGATCGAACGCCACATCAACGATCCCTATGTGCAGCGCGCCAAGCTCGAGGGCTACCGCGCCCGTGCCGCCTTCAAGCTGCTCGAAATTGACGAGAAGCACCAGATTTTGAAAGGCGCCAAGCGCATCATCGATCTGGGGGCCGCACCCGGCAGCTGGTCGCAGATCGCAGCCAAGGTCACCGATTCCACCGATGAGGATATTCGTGTTGCCGCCATCGACTTTCTGGAAATGGCACCGCTTCCCGGCGTCACCATCCTGCAGCTCGACTTTCTCGATGACGATGCGCCCAACCAGTTGAAGACGGCCATCGGCGGCGCACCCAACCTGGTGCTGTCGGATATGGCGGCCCCCACCACGGGCCACCACAAGACCGACCATTTGCGCACCATGCATCTGTGCGAGGTCGCCGCCTATTTCGCCATCGATGTTCTGGCGGTGGGTGGCCACTTCCTCGCCAAGACCTTCCAGGGCGGGACCGAGAAGGATCTGCTGGATCTGTTGAAGAAGAATTTCAAGCAGGTCATTCACGTGAAGCCCGGTGCCTCGCGGGCGGAATCGGTGGAGATGTTCCTGCTCGCCAAGGGCTTCAAGGGGCGTCATCCCCATGCTGTCGAAGGTGAAGCCAGTGAAGAGGGAGCCTGAGGGGCAAGAGCAGGGGGCGACGACACGGCATGCTGTTATACATCACCCTTGGCACCAATGATCTGGAGCGGGCACGGCGCTTCTATGATCCGCTATTGGCAACGCTTGGCTACAGCTTCATCCGTGGCGACGATACCGAGATCGGTTATGCCGGTGAAGGCGATACCCGCTGTCGGCTTTGGGTGACGAAACCCTTCGACGGCAAAGCGGCCACTTTCGGAAACGGTACTTCTATTGCGCTAGATGCGCCTGACCGCGCGGCTGTCGATGCCTTCTATGCAGCGGGCCTTGCCCATGGCGGAACGGATGAGGGGGCACCGGGTCTGAGACCGTTTCACGCGCATTTCTACGCCTGTTATCTCCGCGATCCCGATGGCAACAAGCTGTCGGCGGTGTGCGAACGGTCGGTTTGAGCTTGCCGTCACCGGGCTGTTTCATTTGACGGCGGTGTTGTCCTCAAGGGGATCGCGCAGATGACCGGAGACGGCCGAGCCTGCATTGCGGGCCAGCCCCAGCACCGGAATTGCAGCCAGCAGCGAAAGCCCCGCCACCACGGCAAAGGCCATATGGAAATCTCCCAGCTGAAGTTCGCCGCCGCGCAGATGCGTGCTGGTTTCCAGAATGGCTGCCGCCAGCGCCACGCCGAGCGCCAGACTGACCTGCTGCAAGACCGATGATGTCGATGTTGCCTGGCTTGCATCGTCGTCGCGCACATCGGCATAGCCAAGCGCATTGATGCCGGTAAAGAAGAACGAGCGGCAAAAGCCGGCGACCAGAAGGAAGGTCATGATCACGGCATAGGATGTGCCCGGCATGAAGAAGGCATTGGCCGCCGTGGTTGCAGCGCCCATGACGGCGGCCATCAGCAGAGTGGTTCGAAAACCGGCAGCCGCAAAGACGCGTTTGGCCATGAACTTGGTGGTGATTGCGCCGATCGCGCCGATAAAGGTGGTCATGCCCGACTGGAAGGGCGTGAGGCCAAACCCGATCTGCAGCATCAGCGGCATCAGGAACGGAATGGCGCCGCCGGCGGTGCGGAAGATCGCGCCTGCCACCACGGCTGTGCGGAAGGTGGCATTGGAAAACAGGCTGAGCGCCAGAAGCGGCGCAGGGTGGCGCCGCGCATGCGCAACGTAAAGAAAGGCCGCCAGGATACCGATCAGGGTCGCGCCTATACCGATGGCGGGCGGCAGCGCTGGCAGGCTGACGACAGACAGGCCAAAGACGATGCCGGATGCCGCGACACTGACATAGAAGAAGCCCAGGAGATCGATCGGCGGCGTTGCCCTTGACGGTACGTCCGGCAGGTAGAGCGATGCAAGCCAGATGCCGGCAAAGCCGATGGGCACATTGATCAGGAAAATCCAGTGCCAGCTGAAATAGGTGGTGATGAAACCGCCGATCGGCGGACCGGTCAGCGGCCCGACAAGGGCCGGGATGGTCAATAGCGCCATGGCCGACACCAGCTCGGAGCGCTGCGTCGTGCGCAAGAGAACCAGTCGCCCGACCGGTGTCATCATCGCCCCGCCCATGCCCTGCAGGAAGCGCGACAGGACGAAGGACAACAGCGAGCCAGACACCGCGCACAACACGGACCCGATGATGAACACCATGATGGCCAGACGGAAAATGCGTTTGGCGCCATACCTGTCCGCCATCCATCCGCTGACGGGAATGAAGATCGCCAGCGCCACCATATAGGCCGTCAGCGCCAGTTTCAGCGTGATCGGCCCCACCTGAAGATCGGCGGCAATGGCCGGCAAGGCTGTGGCGATCACGGTCGAGTCCATCTGCTCCATGAAAAGTGCGACGGCAAGAATGAGTGGAACAATGCGGTTCATGGATGAAGGCAAAACCATTTGCGGGCGGATCGTTGCGACCTTCTAGACCCAAGCTGTCCTTCTGCCAATGCGGGTTCTCTCATTTGAGGCGTTGCTGAATATGTGTCCCGCGCCGGTCGCATCTATGCCGTTGATCAAAACGTGATCGGGCAACCATCACGTCTGTGTGAGACGCGGCAAAAGCGGTCTTGCGGTTGGAACGGCTTTGAAGCTCTGATCGTTACCCATGGATTGAATCAAGAACGGAGGACGCGATGTTTACATTGAACCGCAGAACGATGCTCGGTGGAGCGGGGCTTGCAGCACTGTCTGCGCCCATGCTGATGACTCGGGCAGCCTTTGCGCAGGGGGCCACGAGTTCCGCCTCTATCGACCACGCCATGCCGCCCGAAACCCATAGGTTCAAGGTCGGCACTTTCGATATCGTGGTGGTCAAGGATGGGGCAAAAGCGTTTGAAGATCCGGGCAAGACCTTCGGCACCGACCAGCCTGAGGAAAAGGTCGCCGAGTTGCTGGAAGCCAATTTCCTGCCCACGGACGAGTTCGTCAACAGCTTCTCGCCCGTGCTTGTCAATACCGGCTCGGAGGTCGTTCTGTTTGACACAGGTCTCGGTGAAGGTGCCCGCGCAGGCGGGATGGGCCGTCTGACCGAAGGGTTGATGGCCGCAGGCTATGCGCCGGAGGATGTCTCCATCGTCGTCATTACCCACATGCATGGCGACCATATCGGAGGCCTGATGGAGAAGGGCGCGCCCGCTTTCCCCAATGCGCGCTACGTGACCGGCCAGAAGGAATATGATTTCTGGGTCGATCCGGCCCGCGAGGGAACCGCTGCCGAAGGTGGTCACAAGTCGGTGCTGGAAAAGGTAAAGCCGCTCGCTGAGAAGATGACCTTCATCAAGGGCGGAGACGATGTCGTCACCGGCATATCCGGCATGGATGCCTTTGGCCACACGCCGGGTCACATGATCTATCGGCTGGAATCGGATGGACGTCAGCTGTTGCTGACGGCAGACACGGCCAACCATTTCGTGCTGTCTTTACAGCGTCCCGATTGGGAAGTGCGCTTCGATATGGACAAGGCAGCCGCTGCCGAAAGCCGCAAGAACGTGTTCGATATGGCCGCCAATGACCGGATGGCCTTCCTGGGCTACCACATGCCGTTCCCGGCTGCGGGCTATGTCGAACCGCTCGACACCGGTTACCGCTTTGTGCCGAAGAGCTATCAGTTCGAAATCTGATCGCGAAGGGAGCCCGGTCGTCAGCGGCCGGGCTCGACACCTGTCAGGCGAGGAGTTCTTCTGTCGCCTTGTGAAGGAGTTCGTCCAGCCGGGTTGTGATTTCCTGATCATCGACCAGCACGCCGGCGGCGGCCAGATCGCGCTGCAGCTTTTCCAGCAGCCGGCGTGGTTCATTGACCTGATATGTCGCGAGATCGCGGGCATAGGTGTCGGCATCATTGAGCCCGATGACATTGGCAGCCCAGCGGCCCATCATCGCATTGCGACGCGCATGCGCCTTGAACATGAGTTCCTGTTGATGTGCAAATTGGTTTTCGAGCGCTTTGGCGCGCTTTCTCAGTGCAGTCATAACCAGTCCCCGTTTCTTGTTGTCGTTATCGGTCCCCTTTGATCGACCGTACGCAAAGCCTAGCCGAGACCCATTCAGGCTCCGTCTATTCGATCCCTAAAATTTTAGCGATAAGGCACGGATCTCAGGCCTTTTTTGGTATCTGGGGATGGTGGCGCCCAGCAAGCGGTGGAAAGCGTTTTGCTATTCCCTTCCTGTCATAGACGTGTTACCAGCCCTCGCCAACTTCCAAGCAAAATGCAGGAAAGTGAACCGGACGATCAGTCGCGGAGCGGACCCTGCATTTCCCAAGACGAGGAATTTTGGCATGGCACGCATAGTAGAGACTGCAACAGGCGCAGAAGCGCTGACCTTCGACGATGTTCTCCTTCAACCGGGACATTCGGAAGTCATGCCGGGCCAGACCGACATCTCCACCCGCGTTGCAAAAGACATCGACCTTTCCCTGCCGATCATCTCGTCTGCGATGGACACGGTTACTGAAAGCCGGCTTGCGATTGCCATGGCGCAATCGGGCGGCATGGGCGTTATCCACCGTAACCTGACACCAGCCGAACAGGCCGAGGAAGTTCGCCAGGTCAAGAAGTTCGAAAGCGGCATGGTGGTCAATCCCGTCACCATCGGTCCGAATGCGACGCTGGCTGAAGCGCTGTCGCTGATGAAGGCGCATGGCATTTCCGGTATTCCTGTCGTCGAAGGTGACAGCCGTCCCGGCAAGCTCGTCGGCATTCTCACCAACCGCGATGTGCGCTTTGCTTCCAATCCGGATCAGAAGATCTATGAACTGATGACCAAGGAGAACCTGATCACGGTCAACGAAAGCGTTGATCAGCAGGAGGCCAAGCGTCTGCTCCATACCCATCGCATCGAAAAGCTGGTGGTGATCGACAGTGAACGCCGTTGCATCGGCCTGATCACCGTCAAGGACATTGAAAAGAGCCAGCTCAACCCCAACGCCGCCAAGGATGCCCAGGGCCGCCTTCGCGTTGCTGCCGCCATTTCCACGGGCGACGACGGCCGCGAACGCGCCGAGCGCCTGATCGATGCCGGTGTGGACGTGATCGTTGTCGATACCGCCCACGGTCATTCGCAAAAGGTTCTGGATGCCGTTCTGGCAACCAAGCGCATGTCGAACGCCGTGCGCATCATCGCCGGCAATGTGGCAACGGCAGAAGGCACAAGAGCTTTGATCGATGCCGGTGCAGATTGCATCAAGGTCGGCATCGGCCCCGGCTCGATCTGCACCACACGCGTGGTTGCAGGCGTTGGCGTTCCGCAGCTGGCAGCCGTCATGGCTGCTGCGGAAGAAGGTGCAAAGCACGGTATCCCGGTGATCGCCGATGGCGGTATCAAATTCTCCGGCGACATGGCCAAGGCGATCGCTGCCGGCGCATCCGCCGTCATGGTCGGTTCGCTTCTGGCCGGCACCGATGAAAGCCCGGGCGAAGTCTATCTCTATCAGGGCCGTTCGTTCAAAGCCTATCGCGGCATGGGCTCCGTCGGTGCCATGGCACGCGGCTCCGCTGACCGCTACTTCCAGGCCGAAGTGCGCGATACGTTGAAGCTGGTGCCGGAAGGCATTGAAGGTCAGGTCCCCTACAAGGGACCTGTATCGGCTGTTCTGCATCAGCTCGCCGGCGGTCTGAAGGCTGCCATGGGCTATGTCGGCGGCAAGGACATCAAGGACTTCCAGGAGAAGGCCACCTTCGTTCGCATTTCCGGTGCTGGCCTGCGCGAAAGCCATCCGCATGGCGTGACCATCACCCGCGAAAGCCCCAACTATCCGGGCGCATGATCCTCTGATATTGACAAGGCCCGTCTGCACGCGTTGCAGGCGGGCCTTTTTGCGTCTTCAGTTTGAGTTGGGTATTTTCAATGACCGGATTTGAGATTTTCTGGCCGATCCTGGCCCAGGTGTTTCTCGTCTACACGCTCTACGGACTGCTGCGCCTGCGCCGGGTCAAGCTGCGCGGTGATGGCAAGCTTACCGAGGAGGCCATCCGTTCAGGCGTTGGCGAACCGCCCGAAAGCCAGAATGTGAAGCGGTGTATCGCCAATCAATTCGAAGCGCCGGTTCTGTTTTATCTGTGTTGTGTGCTGCTTTATATCACCGAGGCGGATTCCTTGCCCGCCGTTATGCTTGCCTGGGTTTTCGTGGCGACCCGCTATGCGCATGCCTTCGTCATGGTCACCAGCAACCGGCAGTCGCTGCGCTATCCGGCCTTTCTGGTCGGTTTTGCAACCATGGGCCTGATGTGGATCTGGCTTGGTGTCTGGATGGTCAATTCGTAAGCCGGTCGCATCCCGGTCATGGAGCCTTGGTCTGCGGGGGCGGTTTGATAGCCACGCAAGACTGCTGGCCCGCGGCATGAAAGACGGTAACGGGAAATTGTAGGATCGGGCTGCGCAACTGTCATAATGTAGGGTCAGAATGGTTCAGGGTCGTTCGGACACCACAGGGAGGATATCATGGACAAGCCGAAGGTCACTCAGGCGATGATTGCCGCCTATGACGAATATACGCATCTGACGCTGGATAGGCGCGGGTTCATGGAAAAGCTGACCATGCTGGCAGGGTCAGGTGCGGCAGCTGCCGCCGTTGCCCCATTGCTGGCCGCCAGCAAGGCCAAGGCGGCCATGGTCTCCGAGGGCGATGACCGGCTGACGGCTGACAATATCACCTGGCCCGGTGGCGATGGTGTCGAGATGAAGGGCTATCTGGTGATGCCGAAGGATCGGATAGCACCGATGCCCGGCGTCATGGTCATTCACGAAAACCGTGGGCTCAACCCGCATATTCGCGATGTGGCCCGTCGTCTGGCGCTGGAGGGGTTCGTGGCGCTGGCTCCGGACTTCCTATCGCCCAATGGCGGCACGCCCGAGAGCGAAGATCAGGCCCGCGAAATGTTCTCCACGCTCGACATGGGCGTGACCGTCGACAATGCCACCGCCACCCGCGCCTTTCTGGCGAAGGACGATGCGGTCAACGGCAAGGTCGGTGCCATCGGTTTTTGCTGGGGCGGCGGCATGGTCAACCGGCTGGCGGTTGCCGACCCTGATCTGGGTGCCGGCGTTGCCTATTACGGCGCACAGCCCCCGGCAGCGGATGTGGCCAAGATCGAGGCGCCATTATTGCTGCACTATGCCGGCCTCGACGACCGCATCAATGCCGGTATCGACGCTTACAAGGCAGCGTTGGATAGCAATCAGAAAACCTATGAGATCTTTGTCTATGACGGTGTCAACCACGCGTTCAACAATGACACCTCGTCGGCCCGCTATGACAAGGCGGCAAGCGATCTGGCATGGTCGCGCACGGTTGAGTTCCTGAAGTCCAATCTCGATTAGGCAGGGTCTGGCCGGCACAGTGCCGGCTGCAGATGGTCTTTCGGATCCGATTGAAAGGGTGGCGAGATTGTTTCGCCACCTTTTTTGTTTTTGCCCAAACGCCGGTGGACGAAATTTAATCTGAAGATCGCGCGATTAAACTAGAGAAGTGACGGATCGGGACCCATATATGTTGCAGTGCCGCATGGAGTTGTCCGATGTCAGAACGTCCAGAACAGAATGTCTTCGTCCTGCAAGGTGGTGGTGCACTGGGCGCTTATCAGGCCGGTGCCTTCGAAGCTCTCCATCAACAGGGTGTCGAACCCTCCTGGCTGGCGGGCATCTCGATCGGGGCGATCAATTCCGCAATCATAGCCGGTAGCCCCTACGAAAAACGGGTCGAGAACCTCAGGTCTTTCTGGGACATGGTGTCGTCCGGCATCAGCTCGACCTTTGCCCCACACGATCCGGCAATGCGCCGTCAGTTCAATTCTCAGTCCGCATTGATGTCAGCGGTCACCGGTGTGCCCGGTTTCTTTTCACCTAGGCTCTATACACCGTATCAGCTGGCGCTGAACCCTGACAGCCTGATCAGCTTTTACGATACCGAGCCTTTGCTGCAAACGCTGGAAAATCTCGTCGACTTCGATCTGCTGAACGATGGAAATACACGTGTCAGCTTAGGTGCTGTGAATGTGACATCGGGCAATTTTGCCTATTTCGACACGATGCGCACCCAGATCACGGCACGCCATATTGCTGCCTCCGGTGCCTTGCCACCCGGCTTTCCGCCCATCGAGATCGACGGCCATCATTATTGGGATGGCGGCCTCGTCTCCAACACGCCGCTTCAATATGTGCTGGCAGCGACCGGCATCGAAACGGATCTCTGCATTTTCCAGGTTGATCTGTTCAGTGCGCGTGGTGCCATGCCGAAGGATCAGCTCGAGGTCGAGAGCCGCACCAAGGAAATTCGTTATTCCTCGCGGACGCGCATGAATACCAACGAGTTTGCCAAGAAACAGCTGGCCCGGCGCGCCGCCAATCGCCTCCTCGACAAGCTTCCGGCTGAATTCGAGGACGATGACGATGTGCGTCTGCTGCGTTCTCTCGGTATCGACTACGACGTGACGATTGTCCATCTCATCCACCGCCGTGCGGCGGCGTCATTTCACGCCAGCGACGCCGAGTTTTCCCGCGCCTCCATCACCGATCACTGGAAGGCCGGCTATGACAATGTGATGACCACGCTCAAGCATCCTCGCTGGAAGGGAAGAGGCCGTCCCAAAGACGGCATCCAGATTTTCGATCTTGCCGGACATGACGAAGACCGGCACTAACTGCCGGACGCAAGACGCTGCCAGCGCTCGATGCGCCGACCGTCCTGCCATCCGGCGCCAAAGGAGCATGACGATGAAACTGCAAGGAAAAGTCTGCCTCATCACCGGGGCCGCAAGCGGCATCGGAGCCGCTATCGCCAAGCGTTACGTGGAGGAGGGTGCCAAGGTCGTGATCGCCGACCTCAAGGCCGATGCCGCGAACGCCAAGGCCAGGGAACTGACCGATATGGGCCCGGGCGAGGCCATGGGCGTGGTGATGGATGTCACCGATGAAGACGCCGTCAATGCCGGTATCGCCAAGACGGTCGAGGCCTGGGGCTCAATCGACGTTCTCGTGTCCAATGCCGGAATTCAGATCGTCTATCCAATCGAGGATTTCCCCTTTTCCGACTGGAAGAAGATGCTCGCCATTCATCTCGATGGTGCCTTTCTGACCACAAAGGCGTGCATGCCGCATATGAAGAAGCAGGGCGGTGGCGCCGTCATCTATATGGGCTCGGTTCACTCCCACGAGGCTTCGTCACTGAAATCGGCCTATGTCACGGCCAAGCATGGCCTGTTGGGGCTTGCCCGCGTGGTCGCCAAGGAAGGCGGCAAATACGGCGTGCGTTCCAATGTCATCTGCCCTGGCTTTGTGCGCACTCCGCTCGTTGAAAAGCAGATCCCCGAACAGGCCAAGGAACTCGGCATTTCCGAGGACGAAGTCGTCAAGAAGGTGATGCTGGGCGAAACGGTCGATGGTGAATTCACCACCGTCGAGGATGTCGCCGAGGTCGCGCTGATGTTTGCCGATTTCAAGACCAACGCCCTGACCGGTCAGTCACTGCCTGTCAGCCACGGCTGGTTCATGCAGTAACGGCAGGCATGGCATCTACCTGAGTGCGGGCAGACGCGCAAAGCGTCGCAGCGCTGCGGATGATCGCCTTTGCCAGTGCATCCATATCCTGGCGTCGCGTATTGGAGCGACGCCAGATCAATCCAATCTCACGGGTCGGTTCCGGATCTGCAAAGGGCACAATGCGGATCGCATTACGCGGGGTTTCCGTTTTCAACGCAATTTCCGGGATCAGCGTCATGCCCATGTCGTGCGAGACCATCTGCAACAGCGTAGTCATCGACGTTGCCCCGAAATTGACAAGGCTGCGTTTGCTGGCTGTCTGGCAGACCGCAAGCGCCTGATCTCGCAGGCAATGGCCCTCTTCAAGCAATAGCAGCCGGTTCGGATCGACCTGCGCTTCGGTAAGCGGCGACATCAGCACATCCTCTTCATTGCTGGCGACGGCCATGAAAAAGCGGTCTGTGAACAAAGGCCTTGCTTGCAGCGTATCGCCCTCCAGCGGCAGGGCGGCGACCACCGCATCAAGCCGGCCCTCCAGAAGATCTTCGCGCAGTCTGTCGGTGACCGTTTCCTTCAATTCGATCTCGATGCCGGGATAATGCGCCTTCAGATGTGGAACCAGTTGCGGCACCAGATAGGGGGCGACGGTCGGGATGACGCCGAGACGGATCAAGCCCTCCAGAATGCCGCTCTGCTGGCGCGCGGCTTCCTCGAGCCTGTCAATTCCTCCCAGCACCGTTCGCACATGCTGCAACACTTCAAGCCCCTTGGCCGTCAGCAAGGTATTGTTGCGCGTGCGCTCCACGAGCACAACGCCCAGATGCCGCTCCATTTCCTGAATTTGCGCCGACAGGGCCGGTTGGCTGACATGGGCAAGCGCTGCCGCCTTGCCGAAGTGCAGGGTGGTCGCCAGGGCATCGAAATAGCGCATTTGACGAATGGTAAGCATGATAGGAATATCTTATCGATATTCCCATTAAATACAATTGGAGATTATGGATGCGCTGGAGGATAGTGCTGACCAAGCCTCATGAAGGCGGCAGCGACTGGAGGAAAAAATGGACGCGAAGCTCAAAGAAATTAACGACAGTGTAGCCACCTGTCCCGTAGCGCATGTCAGTAATGGCGGTCGCTCCAACCGCGACTGGTGGCCCAACCAGCTTAATCTCAAGGTTCTGCACCAGCATTCGGCGCTGTCCGATCCGATGGGTGAGGACTTCAATTACGCCGAAGAGTTCAAGAAACTCGACCTGCAGGCGCTGAAGCAGGATCTCTACGCGTTGATGACCGACAGCCAGGAATGGTGGCCCGCCGATTTCGGCCACTATGGACCGCTGTTCATCCGCATGGCCTGGCACAGTGCCGGCACCTATCGCACCGGCGATGGACGTGGAGGCGCCGGAGGCGGCCAACAGCGTTTTGCCCCACTCAACAGCTGGCCGGACAACGCCAATCTCGATAAGGCCCGCCGGCTGCTATGGCCGATCAAGCAGAAATACGGCAACCAGATCTCCTGGGCCGATCTGATGATCCTCACCGGCAATTGCGCGCTGGAATCGATGGGCTTCAAGACCTTCGGCTTTGCCGGCGGACGTCCCGATACCTGGGAGCCGGAAGAAGATGTTTACTGGGGCAAGGAAGACACCTGGCTCGGCGACAAGCGCTATTCCGGCGAGCGCGATCTGGAAAACCCGCTGGCCGCCGTGCAGATGGGCCTCATCTACGTGAACCCGGAAGGCCCGAACGGCAATCCCGATCCGCTGGCCGCAGCACGTGATATCCGCGATACATTTGCCCGTATGGCCATGAATGACGAAGAGACCGTCGCGCTGATCGCCGGCGGCCACACCTTCGGCAAAACCCATGGCGCGGGCGATGCGGCTCTGGTTGGCATTGAACCGGAAGGTGCCGATGTCGGCGAGATGGGTCTTGGCTGGCGCAGCAGCTATGGTACCGGGAAAGGTGGCGATGCCATCACCAGTGGTCTCGAAGTCATCTGGACCACGACGCCGACCAAATGGAGCAACAACTTCTTCGAAAATCTGTTCGGCTTTGACTGGGAACTGACCAAGAGCCCGGCCGGGGCCCATCAGTGGACACCCAAGCAGGGGGGCGGGGCGGGAACTGTTCCGGATGCGCACAACCCCACCAAGAGCCACGCGCCGGCCATGTTGACCACCGACCTCGCACTGCGCTTCGATCCCGACTACGAAAAGGTATCGCGCCGCTTCTTCGAGAACCCGGATCTGTTTGCCGATGCATTTGCGCGCGCCTGGTTCAAGCTCACCCACCGCGATATGGGGCCAAAAGCCCGTTATCTCGGCCCGGAAGTGCCGGCTGAAGACCTGATCTGGCAGGATCCGATCCCGGCCGTCGATCACCCGCTGATCGATGCCACGGATGTCGCCGATCTCAAGGCGAAGATACTGGCGACCGGTTTGACCGTGTCGGAACTCGTTTCCACCGCCTGGGCATCTGCCTCGACATTCCGCGGCTCCGACAAGCGCGGTGGTGCAAATGGTGCGCGTATTCGTCTGGCACCGCAAAAGGACTGGGAAGCAAACCAGCCGGAACAACTCGCCAGGGTGCTGGCCAAGCTGGAAGAGATCCAGACTGCCTTCAACAGCGCACAGACGGGCGGAAAGAAGGTCTCTCTGGCCGATCTCATCGTTTTGGGTGGCGGTGCTGCGATCGAACAGGCAGCGCGAGACGGCGGCCACAACCTGTCGGTGCCGTTTACGCCGGGCAGGGCCGATGCAAGTCAGGAGCAGACGGATATCGAGGCTTTCGATGTTCTTGAGCCAGTCGCAGACGGTTTCCGCAACTATCAGCCTGAAAAATACACGATCCCGTCCGAGGCACTGCTGGTCGACAAGGCACAGCTTCTGACGCTCACAGCACCGGAGATGACAGCCCTTCTGGGCGGTCTGCGAGTGCTGGGCAATACGGTGGGCGGCGATACACGCGGCGTTCTGACGAGCCGTCCAGGTGTTCTCAGCAATGACTTCTTCGTCAACCTTCTGGATATGTCCGTCGAGTGGAGGCCATTGTCTTCGGACCAGACCGAGTTCGAAGCCCGCGACCGCAAGACGGGTGAGGTGAAGTGGAAGGGAACGCGCGCCGATCTCGTCTTCGGGTCCAACTCTCAACTGCGCGCCATCGCCGAAGTCTATGGTCAGGCAGACGCGCAGTCGCGCTTTGCCAAGGACTTTGTTGCCGCCTGGGCCAAGGTTATGAACGCCGATCGTTTCGATCTGGCCTGATCCGCCTCAGGCCGGGAATGGGTGGCAGCGCGAACCTTAAGGTCACGCGCTGCCACTTGTTGATCGCAGCTTGGATCTCGATCCGGCAAGCCGGGGCAAACGCCCCGGTTTTTTGCGATTCGGAATAGGAAAAAATAGAACGAATTTTTTCAGAGATCGTGAAAGATCAGGGGCTTATGGTCCGCGCCATGAAATCGGACAGGTTCGTTGTGGCCTGGGGAGAGTGATGGCTGAACAGGGCAAGGAGGCAAATCGTCTCCGTCAACGCAAGACACCGAGGCAGGAGCGCAGCATCCAGCGACTGGAGGCTATCCTCGATGCTGTGCGCCGTCTGATCGTCGCCAACGGGATTGGCAACCTCAAGATGACGGAGATTGCCGCCGAGGCCGGCATCCCGATCGGCTCGCTTTATCAGTTCTTTCCTGAAAAAGCCGCGGTCATCAGGGCACTGCACGACGATCTGACCACGCGCGTTGAAAGAGGAACGGAACAGACATTCGCCGAAATTCGCTCGATCGATGCGGCGGAAAACCTGATCACACAGAGCGTCGACAGGTTCTATGAGAGCTTCCGTGAAAACGCGATCTATCTGAGTGTCTGGCGCGCTGCCGTGTCGGATCGGGATCTCGAGCCGCTGAACCGCCTGCATTTCGAACGCATGGCGGCGATCCTCAGCAGGGTCCTCCTGCCATTGCTGCCCCCCGGTTTTAAAGGGGATTTCGAGATGCGCCTGACACAGATGGTCCACCTGTCCGGCAGCGTGGTGCGCTTCGCCCTGTCGGCCGATGAGGCAACAGCGCGTCGCGCACTTCAAGAGTGGAAACGCACGGTAAAGCTCACCTTGTTCACGCTTTAAAAGGGCCAGACCGGGCCTTACCAGCCCGGCTGCATCTGACTTGGTCTCTGCCGAGCCTGCTGGCGCGGATAGGTTCTGACATCCGCATCCAGTTCGTCATCCACCACATCTGCCGGCGTAATATTGTCGAGACAGGCGGTAATGTGATCGGTAATCGCATTGGCCAGCGATGGCAGGAGACCTGGCCGCTTCATCAGACCGATCTGGACCGGTGGCAGCGGTGGAAAACCATCGCTGGATGTCAGCACTTTCATGCCGGAGCGCAGTGCCGATTCTGGCAGAACAGAGACGGCCAGCCCGGCCAGAACAGCCGCCGCCACCACGGTCGACGACCAGCTGGTGAAGAGGATCTGGTAATCGCGCCCGTCGGCATCGAGCGACGAGCAGGCGAGCTGGCGCCAGTTGCAGTCACGCCGTCCCACGGCCAGCGGAACCGGCGCATCATCCTTTAAAGGATGGTTGGCGGAGGCGACCCAGCAAAGCGGCTCGGTGCGCACCACATCGGATGTGCGTGCCTGCGGATTGTGGGTCACAAGGGCGATATCCAGCTCGCCGCGCGCCATCTTCTCGGCCAGATCCACCGAAGGCTCGCAGGCGATATAGAGTTCCACATTGGGATTGGTCTTGGCAAAGCGTCCGATGATTTCGGGCATGTAGCGGTCGGCATAATCGTCGGGTGTGCCGATCCTGAGCGTGCCTTCCAGTCGATTGTCGTCAAAGGCGGCAATCGCTTCGGAGTTCAGCCGGATAATGCGTCGGGCGTAGTTCAGGAGCTTTTCACCTTCGGATGTCAGCCGGTTGCCGCGTCCGTCCTTCTGAAACAGCTGCTTGCCGATCCGCTCCTCAAGCCGGCGCATCTGCATCGACACCGCCGATTGGGTCTTGAACACCCGGCCAGCGGCCTTGGTGAAGCTACCGGTATCTACAATGGCAACGAAGGTATGAAGCTGGTCGATATCGAGCGGATTGGCCATGGCGAATATCCATCAGATTGTTTGATAATTACTATTAAAAACATTCGTTGGACTGATCAATGACTTTTTGAGACCTTCAGCGTGCAAACAGCACAACGCAGAACCCCTGCACCCGCCGCCGGTTCGAGGCACCTTTCCCATGTCGGGCAAGGGGTGAAGCCTTGCGCCTGAGGACAAGGAATTAAGCCATGACCATGAATGTAAGAGCAATCGATTATGATCTGCCAAAGCAGGTCCGCCCGTCGCTTTTCGCAAGCATCGGCGCGCTGGTATCCACGTTCCGGCGTCTGATCGAAAACCGCAGCGCGGTGATGCAACTGTCGGAACTTGATGATGCTCATCTCGCCGACATCGGCCTGACACGGCAGGACCTGAACCGGGTCATCAACACGGCCGGTCTCTTGGACGACCCTTCGCGCATGCTCGCCAATGCGGCATGCACAAGCGGGCGCCATATCCGTCGCAGCTGAACAGATTTCTTTCCATCCCCGCAGGGTGATGTTTAACGCCCTGCCGCTTGCCCGATGAAACCGTCTTTCATCGGGCATTTTTTATGCGCGGAGAGAAATCGTCAGTCCTTGGAAGGCTTCGCCTTGCCAGCTTTTGAAGGTGAGGACCCGGCCTTGCCTTCCCCGACCTTCATATAGGTGTCGAGGATCTGCTCCATGTTTTTCTGGTAGCTTTTCTGCACTTCCAGGCCGCTATCGAACATCGAGTTCATCATCTCCGAGAACGGATTGGCAGCACCACTGTCCTGCGGCTCGGCGTCCTCTGGCGCTGCGTCCGGTGTCGAGGGCTCGGCAGGCTTTGCGCCATTGGCTGGCATCATGTCCTGGAAAGCTTTCATGAACGGATTGTCCATGAACGGGTTTGCACCTGCCTGTGGCTTGGCGCTGCCAGCCATCATGTCCTGAAACGCCTTGGTAAAGGGATTGTCGAAGAAATTGGCGGGCTCCGGAGCCTTTGCCTTGGGCGAAAAGCCGGTGCTTTCCAGCCATTGCTGCATCATCTGGCCCATTGGCGAATTGGTGAAGGCGTCGGAGCCGTTTTGCATCTGGCCTGTGGCCTGCTTGAACAGGCCGCCCATGATCGCATCGGCCATTGCCGGCATCATCTGTTTCAGCACGTCCTGGCCAATTCCCGTCATCTGCGCGGCCTGAGCGGCAATGGCGCGAGAGACCTCCTTTGATCCGAACAGGGTTTCCAGCACATTGTTGCCATCGGCCATACCCTGCGGCGTGAAGGCCTTGTTCATGTCCTCGAAATATTTGGCATAATTGCCGGAGGTCATGGATGACAGCAGGGCGGAGAAATCCATCGGGTTGGAAGCATTGCGCTTGAAGCCGGAAGAAAAGGCCGGCATCAGCGCTGCCATGGCCTTGGTTGTCTGTTCCTGCGCAAGGTTGAATTGCTTGGCCATGGCTTCCATGGCGGTGCCGTTCTGCGCACGCATCATCATTTCGAATAGTGGCAGCATCGGCTTTCCTTCCCGGTCAGTGCAAGTCGTGTAACGACCACTATATCCGGAAAAAGCGTAACGCAAACCGCTTTCTAGCGAGAATGGACAACGCCGGGTGGTAATCCCCGATTCATCGGGGAAACGGCGGTTTCGATATGCCTAATATTGATATTCGGCAAAAACAGGCTCGACCGACTGGTTCCAGCGACCGTTATAGAGCATCAGCAGATCGTCGGCGAGAGTGGCCTTCTTGGCAATGATCTCGTCCAGCGAGGCCAGGAAAACGCTTTCATCCTCGCCTTCGCTGTTGAGCCGTGCCCGTGCCTTCAGACCGGCCCGTGAAATGCCGATGACTTCACGGGCAAGATCGAACAGACCACGACCGGCGATCTCTGCGTGAAGACCCTTGGCCGGCACGGCATTGCGAAGCGCAATCACGTCGGCATGGGTCCAGTCCTTTGTGAGCGCATCGGCTGCATCGAGAGCGGTCTGGTTATAAAGCAGCCCCACCCAGAAGGCAGACAGCGCACAGATGCGCCGCCAGGGGCCGCCATCGGCGCCGCGCATTTCCAGGAAGCGCTTCAGGCGGACATCCGGAAACAGGGTGGAGAGATGGTTGGTCCAGTCACCCATTGTGGGTTCCCAAGCGGCAAGCTCGCCCTTCAGCGCGCCGTTCATGAACTGGCGGAAGGTCACATGGGTACAGTCGTGATATTTGCCGTCGCGCACGACGAAATACATCGGAATGTCGAGTGCCCATTCCACATAATCGGCAAAGCCGAAATCGTCATTCAGCGTAAAGGGCGGAATGCCGGCGCGGGCATTGTCGGTATCGCGCCAGATCTCGCCACGCCAGGACACCAGCCCGTTGGGCTTGCCTTCCGTAAACGGCGAGGAGGCAAACAGCGCGGTCGCCAGCGCCTGCAGCTTCATCGAAACGCGCATCTTGCGGCGCATATCGGCTTCAGAGGAAAAGTCGAGATTCACCTGGATCGTGCAGGTGCGATACATCATGTCCAGCCCCATGCTACCGACCTTCGGCATGAAGCGGGTCATGATCTCGTAGCGCGACTTCGGCATGCGCGGCGTTTCATCGAACGTCCACTTGGGGCTGCCGCCGATGCCGAGGAAGCGGATGCCCATGGGCTCTGCCACTTCCCGCAGCATGGCCAGATGCTGGTTGGATTCCTTGCAGGTCTCGTGCAGCGTTTCCACCGGCGCGCCGGAAAGCTCGAACTGTCCACCCGGCTCGATCGAGATCGCGCCCTGTCCATGGGTTTCGGCAAGCCCGATGATATTGGCGCCGTCCATGATCGGATCCCAGCCGAGACGCTGGCCCATGCCGCTCAAAAGCGCGGAAATGCTGTCGTTACCGTAATAGGGGACCGGCGAGTTGTCGGCTGTGAAAAACGCGAATTTCTCATGCTCGGTGCCGATGCGGAACTGAGCTTCAGGCTTGCAGCCCTCGGCCAGATATTCGCTCAGGTCCTGGACGGAGCCAATCGGCGTATCGTCGGTGGTGTCACGAGCCATGAGGTAAACCTTGTATTGAATGCCGTCGGATTGTCGCCAGGATTGGCAGGCTGATTGGACCGGATTTACGTGGTGCGCAAGTCAATTTGTTTCAAGCGCAGATCAATGTTGCGAATACGAGCGCAGTTTCAACGGGCTGTTACGGAGAAAAATCTAGCGCCAGTCGCCAATTGCCGCCTGCACGACGGCAAGGGCTGCCACGGCTGCGGTATCTGCGCGCAGGATGCGCGGACCGAGCGGAATGGGTGTTACATAGTCGAGATCGCGCAATATCTGCCGCTCCTCATCCGAAAAACCACCCTCCGGGCCAACCAGGAGCGCAATGGACTGAGCCTGGATGGTGGAAAGGGCTGGAAGCGGGTTTTGGGTGCTGCTGTCCTCGTCGCAGAAGATCAGCTGCCGATCGGCGGGCCAGCCATCGAGAACGTCTCTGAGCTTGCGCACCGGCTCCACCGTCGGAATGGAGAGAATGCCGCATTGCTCGGCTGCCTCTATGGCGTTGGCCTGAAGGCGCTCGATACTGTTGATCTTGCCCTGCACATGTTGCGTCATGACCGGCTGCAGCACACCGGCACCCATTTCAACGGCCTTTTGTACCAGATAGTCGAGCCGCCCGACCTTGAGCGGCGCAAACAGGAAATGCAATGCGCTGTCTTCCGGCTGCGGTCGCGTCTGCGTCTCGGCAACCAGGGTGATCTTCTTGCGCGAGGGAAATGTCAGGCGCGCCGACCATTCGCCGTCGCGACCGTTAAACAGCAGGATCTCTGCCCCTTCGGTCATCCGCAACACATTGGCGAGATAATTATATTGCTCGCCGCTGGCCTCGATCCCAGCGCCGCTGGCAAGCGTGCCGGAGACGTAAAGCCTCTGCATTTTGTAATTCGCACGCATATCGTCGAACCCCGTCTTTGCAGGTCTGTCTTAGGGGATGAGCAGCACCATCGCGCCATAAAGCAGCGCGGCCAGTGCAGCAGCAGCCGGAACGGTAATGATCCATGCGGCCACGATGGTCATGAAATGCGAGCGCCGCACCAGATAGCGGCGACGCATCTCGTCCGGATTGGCAGGCCGTGTATCTTCCCGTTCCCAGCGGCCGGCCTTCATGCGCATATATTCAAGGCGACGCTTGGAGTTGCGGGTATACCATTCGCGGTAGAAGCCAACACCGAACACGGCACCCACGGCGATATGCGTGGAGCTCACGGGCAGGCCGAGGCCGGAAGCCACGATCACGGTCAGTGCTGCAGACAGCGCCACGCAAAAGGCGCGCATGGGGTTGAGCTTGGTGATCTGCTCGCCGACCAGCTTGATCAGCCGAGGGCCGAACAGCCACAGACCGAGCGAGATGCCGGCAGCACCGATGACCATCACCCAGAGCGGAATTTCCACATTGGCGGCAATCTCGTCGGCCTGGGCCGCATGCACGATGGCCGATAGCGGGCCGATGGCATTGGCTACGTCGTTCGCGCCGTGGGCGAACGATAGCAATGCGGCCGAAATGATCAGCGGCATCTGGAACAGCTTGCGCAGCGACTGGTTGCGGTTTTCAAGACCGGCGGATTGCCGTTTGATCAGCGGTACGGACAGGAGCCAGATCACGAAGCCTGCGCCCACACCGATGGTTGCAGCCGTGGGGAGCGAAATATGCGTCACATGGCTCAGCCCCTTCAGCGCCAGATAGGCGATAAAGGCACCGGCCATGATGCCGATCAGGATCGGCACCCAGAAGCGGGCGGCATCGATCTTGTCTTCGCGGTAGATAATGAAGGTCTTGATGAAGGCAAGGAACAGGGCTGCGATAATACCGCCCATCAAGGGCGATATCACCCAGCTGGCGGCAATCCCGACCATCGCGCCCCAGTTGACCGCACTAAAGCCGCTCGCGGCAATGCCGGCCCCGACCACGCCACCAACCACTGCATGGGTGGTCGAAACGGGGGCACCAAGCCAGGTGGCCAGATTGACCCACAGGGCAGATGACAAAAGGGCGGCCATCATGGCAGTGGCAAAGATGTTGGCCGATGGCATTTGTGCAGGGTCGATGATGCCCTTGGAGATTGTGGATACCACATCGCCGCCGGCAATCAGCGCGCCGGCTGTCTCGAACACGGCGGCCAGAATGAGCGCGGTTACCATGGTCATGGCGCGCGATCCGACCGCAGGGCCGACATTGTTGGTCACATCGTTTGCGCCGATATTCATCGCCATATAGGCGCCGATACCCGCAGCCGCGATCACCATGGCAGCACCCGGCTGGCCTGCCACATAGGCACCGGCAAAAACGGTGGCGAGAACCAGGAAGATGAAACCGAAGCCGAGAGGCGCAATTCCGCGCGAGACATTCTGAGCCGCTTCCTCGACATAGGCGATCTTGTCCAGATCCTTGTCGAGGGTCGGCTTGTAGAGTTTGGGCGTTTGCTTGGCCATGGTATCACTCTTCTTGCGCCGTGGTCAGGCTTTTCACCCTTGGGGCTTAAACGGGCAGCGAATGGACATTCGGCGGCTTCAGCCGCCCTTTCCGGGCACGCGTATGTATGGGAAATGCGCCGACGTCAAATCGAATCCCGGTCTTTCGGCAATTATTGCGCCGCAGCCGACCGTGGTGCGTCCGCGCCATTGGCCATCAACTGACCGAAACGATGGATGAGATCCTTGAGTTCGGGCTCCTGAACGCGCGAGGCCGCAAGTTCGCAATTGACCCATTCGAGACGGCGGGAGCGCTTCTCGGGGAAGTCCTTGATCATGTCCTTCACTTCCAGCAGATGCACCTGAACCTTGCAGTTCACCTTCAGCCCGTTGTCCAGACCCTTCGGATAATGGAAATAGCCAAAGGGATTGCGGTCAACCTTGCCCTTGACGCCCGCTTCCTCATAGGCTTCGCGCTCGGCAACGGCGTGGGATTTCTTGCCCATCATCGGCCAGCCCTTGGGGATCACCCAGCGTCCGGTGTCACGGCTGGTAACCAGCAGAACCTCGATAGCGCGGGTCTTCTTCTTGCGCCGATAGCACAGCGCAGCATATTGCTGGCGCGGTGGTCTGCGCAGCATGAGTTGAACTTCACTGGCGATGCGGCTGACAATGGTCACGTCTCGGACAAACCTCCTGCATGCTCAAATTGGGGATATACGCGCGATTCGTGACAGTATCGTCCCGTTGGCTTGCGCGGGCAATGACACGAAGGATCGGTATACACTGCTATGTGGCCATATACCCTTATAAGGTCAACCATGGCGCACCAGAAGCGGCGCGTCGTCGGCCATTTGCGCGCCGACAAAGGGATCACGATCGCTTGATCCCTCTTCGTTCGGTTCGCCTAGCGTAAAGTAGAAGATGGAACCTTGTCCCACCTCGGACTCCACCCAGATCCGTCCATTGTGGCGCTGGATGATCTTCTTGACGAAGGTAAGCCCTGCACCTGCACCCTCCACGCCTTCTTTGACATTCAGGCGTTTGAAGATGAGGAACACATCCTCGTAATGTTCCTCCGCAATGCCGATACCGTTATCCTTGACGTAGAACACGCGCTCGCTATCGCGTATGAAGTGGCCGATCTCGATCCATTTGCTGTCCTGGTCGTTATAACGGATGGCGTTGACGATCAGGTTGCGAAAGACTTCAAGGATCCGCGGCCGATCGCAGACAACGTAAGGTAAAGGGTTTGGCACCGAGATGATGGCATTTTCCTGCTTCAGGGTTACATCCAGCAGGGCCTCGATATCGGCGATGACCGAATAGAGATCGGTTTTCTGGGACGACAGCTTGTTGCTTCCAAGCCGTGAGAAATGCAGCAGGTCGTCAATCAGGCGCTCCAGTCGTTGTGACAGGAAGGTCATGCGTTTCAACCTGCGCTCGCCATCCGGCTCCAGTCTGCCTTCATATTCAGCCTGCAGCACCTGGGCATGATTGCTGAGACTGCTGAGCGGTTCCTGCAGGTCATGCGAGGCGATATAGGCAAATTCGTCCAGTTCCTTGTTGCTCGCCTTGAGCGCCGCCATGTGCTTCTGGATATTTCGCTCCGTTTGCTCCCGTTCGGAGATATCACGGATCGTGCCGACAAAGGATTTTCGGTTCCTGTCTCTGATTTCCGACACGCCAAGGTCGATGGGAAACACGGAGCCGTCCTTGCGCCGTGCAGAGACACTGCGCCCGGTGCCGATGATGTGTCGCTCATTGGTGGCCATGAACCGGCGCAGATAGGAGTCATGCGCGGAATGATAGGGCTCCGGCATCAGCATATTGACGTTCTTGCCGATCACGTCCTCTGCCGCATAACCCAGCATTTTTGCCGCCGCACTATTGAATTTTTCGATCATGCCGTGACTGTCGATCGTGATCATCCCGTCCAGAGCCGCCTCGAAGATGGCATTCAAGTGCCGGTCGCTTTCCTCCCGTGCGAGGCGATCATGCTGGCTGATATAGACGACGATCGCGGTAAACCAGATCGCCCCTATGCTGAGCAGTCTGTTCATCAAGACCGTCCAGGCTGGCGCGATTGCCGGGGGCGAGGCTGCATAGCCGGCGACGATCAATCCGGTGGCGACGGCTGCGAGGACGAAAGTCATCCGGGGTGCGCGAGCCCAAAGGCTCATGACGACAAGCGGGACATAGGCAATGCCGGTAGCAACGCCGAGCGGCGTTGCCAGGTCAAACCAGAACACGAACATGGAATAGATTGCTGCTATCCACCATCGTGGAATGCGAGCAAGGCGTGCCCGCTCTGTTCCCATCGTGTGGGTAAACAGACCAACGGTTATGAACAGGAAGCCAAGTGCCGTCTGCGGCGAAATCTGGGTGGACGTGCCCCAGGTGTAGGCAATCGGCAGGCCGGAAAAATAGCCGCCAAGAGAACTGATGGACACGAACAGCACAAGCAATTGCGGCACAATGGCCAGCGTCTGCCATTTATAGTGATCCAGAAGCGTCAGGAGAAAAAGAGTCAAGGATGTCAGCAGAAAGCAGGCGATGCTGTTTAGAGACATGCGACCGGGAAATGCCGCGTCGGGATGCCAATTGTCGTCGACAAAGGCCTGATCGACCCCCAGATCCATGTCCAGCATGTATTCCAGCAGCGTCAAAAAAGCGATTGCAGCCATGATCGCTGCCGCGGTGCGCGCCAGGTTTACCCTCTTGAGGTTGATCGCAATAACGGCAATTCCGCCGAGTGTGAGCCCCAGTGCGGTGTTGAACTTACAGGCATAGAGTAGCGGGATATTGGCCTCGATCCATCGAACCTGGATGAGCCATATCGTCATGACAAGAATGCCTGTCGCACATGCAATAGAGGCTGAATACAGCGACAAGATTGAAAAGATCAGGCTGTCGCGTCTCCCCGTACGTTCCTCCGACGGCTCGGACGGTTCGATGTGGTCATCCCGCGCGGCAACTCCGCTATAGTTTTCCATATATTCCCCGAGGCATCCGTCGGACCGGAAGAGAGGGTTGCTCACTGCAATATCTGTCGAAGTCGCCCAACCGCAGGGTGTTGTCCAAGATCGTTGCGGAAACCCCTCGAATCACTTCCACATCATTGAAGCATAAGATCCTAATATAAGGATTGATGCAATCACGAGTGGTGTCGACAGCAAATATGCTCTTGCCGGCCCGGAGCGGTGTCTCGGGGGATGTCTTAGCTGCGGATGGGGGAGGGGACGCGGAAGTGCAGGAGACCTTCAATCACGCCATCGGCTTCTGCACGGCTGGCATGGTAGAAGAAGTCGGGATCGTCAAAACGGGCTTTCAATTCGTCCAGCCCGTTGCGCGGAATAATCCCGCGAATGCCCGGCAGCACGAACATGCCGCCGTCATTGCCGGTGTCGCCGGCAACAATGGCTTCATCCGGGCCAAAGCCCAGTCGGTCGCAAAGCCATGTCAGTGCTTGCCCCTTGTCGGCATTGGCAGGCAGGATATCCAGATCGCGATTGCTGGAATAGACCACCTTGACGGCCAGTCCCTCGGCTTCCAGACGTTTCTCCAGATCGCTCAGGCTTTCATTGCTTGCATCATGGAAATACCAGCTGGATTTGTGCTGGTGCTGATAGCGGGCGGGCTGACGCTCGATTCCGTCCATCGCGCCCAGCACGGCACCGATGGCGTCGACGTCGTAGCCCTCGCTTAAGGAGCGCGAATAGGCTGTGGAAAGTTCAGGCTGGTTTTCGGCCACCATCATCGTACCGACACCGCCAATGACGAAATCGGCTTGCGGCAAGCCTTCGCCAGCGGTGAATTCCAGAATGTCATCCACCAGCCGACCGCTGTTATAGACCAGCAGCGGTCGGGTGTCGGGCTCAAGCTCATGCCAGAAGGTGGAGAAGCGTGCGCTCGCCTCCCGGTCTCCCGCCAGAGTGCCGTCGATATCCGATGAGATCAGCCGAACAGGCTTCAGTCCCCGTCGTTCCATGGTTCTGCCCAATCGCTTTCGTCCAGGGCCTGCGCAACGGGCCGTCCTTCGACAAGCGCGATCAACTGCTGTGCAATCCCTGTCCAGGTGAACAGACTGCGCGCCTTGTGCGCACCCATGCGCGACAGACGGCCATAAAGGCGTGCATGCTTGAACGGCTTCATCATGGTGATGCCGAGGTCTTCCTTGTCGAATGTATCGGCAAAGAGCGCATGTCGGCCGTAGCTGATGGCGCGGAACAGGCCGCCGTGAACGGTCACCACCGTCGGCGTGCCGCTGGCCATGGCCTCTATCGCCGTCATGCCGAAGGGTTCGTAGCGCGACGACAGCACGAACATGTCGGCGGCGCGGTAATAATCCGGCAGCTCCTCATCCGAGATAAAGCCGGAGAAACGAACCTGATCCTCGAGGCCGAGCTCTTTCACCTTGGCCGTAAGCTCGTCATAGATCTTCTGCTCGTGCTCATCCATGTTCTCGCCGCCAACGGCCAGATGCAGTCGCGCATCGGGAACGCGCTTGGCCATCACCGAAAAACCGTCGATCAGGAGGTCGTAGCCCTTGTTGGTCGCAAGCCGGCCGAGTGCCAGCACGACCTTGCCTTCAAAGCCAAGCTGGTTGCGGATCATCTGGCGCGATGCATTGGAGACCGGATAGAAGCGGTTGTCGTCATAACCCGGCGGGATCATGTGAACGCGGTTGCGCGGAACTTCGTAGTCTTCCATCAGCATATCGAGCTGGATCGGCGTGGTGGCCACAACCAGCTGACAGGTCCGGTAGATGATCGTCTCGTGCTGGATGCGTTCCTTGAAGTTGAACTCTTCTTCGAACTTGTCCGCCTTTTCGGGATAGTCCGTCTCCATCTGCCGTTTCTTCCAGAGGCCGACGGAGTGAGGCGTGTGGATGTGCGGAATGTTCAGCGCTTCAGACACGCGCTGACCGGCAACGCCGGCGTCCCAGTAGTGGCTGTTGATGAACATGTAATTCAGCTCTTCGCGCTTGATATAGCGCAGAGCCTTTTCACACCATTCGCCCAGATAGCGGTGCAGATATTCTTTCGGAATGAAATCCTTGCCGCCGCAGGGAATGCGGATGACGCGAACCAGCTCATCGACTTCATCGATTTCCGGCTGGTCTTCGAAGCGGCGGGTATAGATGTCGACCTTGTGGCCGAGCTGGGCAATTTTCTTTGCGAGTTCCAGAACGTACACCACCTGTCCGCCAGTATCTGCGGCGCCAAGGGGTGGATGAGCGGCAACATAGCCGTGCGTGGAGATGAGCGCGACGCGCGGCATCTCATTCAAGTCATTGCTGTGCAACATGATTTTCCCAAATTAGAAAATTCCTCCCGGGGAGGCAAGCCAGAAACGCAAAAAAGAAGGATTGGTTCCGTCTTTTGAGAATTTATTTGTTCGCATCTGCGAAGACACGACAGCTGTGCAAAGTCTGGCAAAGCCTTGTGACGCGGGAATGACGACCCGCGGGAGGCAATACTTCCCGTATTCGAACGCTATATTAGGCGCTTGTTATCGACGGGCGATCATGGGCTGAATGTGCATGCCGATGCAAGCCCGGACGGAGACTTAAGCTTTTGACTTGCTGAGAGACGGCGTCGCTGCCGCCCGCTCAGGCCAGAATGACGATATGCAGCGCGCGCGGTCCGTGGGCCCCCAGAAGAAGCGTCTGTTCGATATCGGCAGACCGCGACGGGCCGGTGACGAAATTGAGCGTGCGCGGCATGACGGCTTTGCCGTAGCGTTGGCGAAGTCGTGCGAATAGCGTCTCCATGTCACCGGCAATATCCTCAACCTTCAGCGCCACGATGTGATGCTCGGGCAGGAAGGTGACGGTCACCGGATTGTCCGGCCCGGATAGAAGCGCCAGCGTTCCGGTCTCCGCAATCGCACCGAAGGCCAGACTGACACCGGCGAGGTCCTCGCCGTCCGATGCACCCTGTTTCACCTCTAGCGTCTTCTCCGTCGCCCAGTCCGCACGGGCCAACAGGCTATCGTCCCCGAGACGGATCGAGGCTGGAAGATTGTGGGATTTCAGGTAGTCGACGACATGGGCGGCCAAGGCCTCGATACCGTCGATCCGCGCCGTGCTGGCATTGTATTTTTCCGCCATGGCAACAAACAGAGCAATGCGCTCATCTGTCGGCAATTGCCCGCGTTTGGGAATGACGCCAACGGGAGCCGATTGCAGTCGCTCGGCCACGGCAGCGGCACGTGTCTTGTCATCGGCCGCTGTGCGCAAGGATGAGCGGATCTTGGTGAGGATTGCCGATCTGCCATTCATGTCCGTCACTCCGTCTTGCCGTTGCGCGCCGCCCATTGCGCCAGGAAGGTACTGCCCTCCGGTGCCGGCAGGTCCCGATATTTCGTCCAGCCACCGGCAAGTGGCAGGCTGCGAAGCCGTTTGCTGGCGCCGCCCAGTGTAGACAGTGTCAGGGCGGCCATGGACGCTGCTGTGCGGTATAGCTTCGGATGCCGCGCCACAAAGGCCCAGGCCTTGATCCCGTAGCGGGCCGTGGCCGGCGTCAGATGCCGCTCGAATTCCTTTTCGCGCCAATGCCGCATCATCTTCGGCAGCGGAATATGCATCGGACACACGCTTTCGCAGCGCCCACAGAAGGTGGATGCATTGGGCAGATGCGCCGACTGCTCGATGCCGAACAGAGCTGGGGTCAGAACGGCACCCATGGGGCCGGGATAGACCGAGCCATAGGCGTGGCCGCCAACGGCATGATAGACGGGACAGTGGTTCATGCAGGCGCCGCAACGGATACAGCGCAGCATTTCCTGGAACTCGGTGCCGAGCATGGCGCTGCGGCCATTGTCGAGCAGGACCACGTGATATTCGCCGGGACCGTCCGGATCCGCCTCCCGCTTCGGCCCGGTGGAAAAGGTGGTATAGACCGACATGTCCTGGCCGGTGGCAGATCGCGCCAGCACCCGCAGGATCTGTGCGCAGTCTTCCAGCGTCGGTACGATCTTCTCGATCGAGGCCACCACCACATGCACCTTGCCCAGCGTTTGCGTCAGATCGCCATTGCCCTCATTGGTGACGATTACCGAGGATCCCGTTTCGGCGACCAGAAAATTGGCCCCGGTAATGCCGACATCGGCCTGGAAATAGCGCTTGCGCAGCACCCCGCGCGCTTCCGACAGCAGCGTTTCCGGAGCCGTCAGGTCGCGGTTCGGATCGAGATCCGTGTGGAACTTGCGGAAGTCTGCTTCCACCTGGTCCTTGTTGAGATGCACCGCCGGCGCGATGATGTGGCTTGGATGCTCGTGGCGCAGCTGGATGATATATTCGCCAAGATCGGTCTCCACCGGCTCGACGCCATTGCCTTCGAGGAATTCGTTGAGATTGATCTCCTCGGTGATCATCGACTTGCCCTTGGTGACAGTGCGGGCATTGGCCTTGCGGCAGATGTCGAGAATGATTTGGCGCGCGTCTTCTGCCGTCTCCGCCCAGTGCACATGGCCACCGGAGGCCGTCACCTTCTGCTCATAGGCTTCCAGATAGTGATCGAGATGGTCGAGCGTGTGGTTCTTGATGTCGCGACCGCGGTTGCGCAATTCATCGAATTCATCCAGCGCAGCGGCGGCCTTGGCCCGTTTTTCGATAAAACCGACCTCGACATTCTTGAGCGCCTTTTGCAGCTGCGGATCGTTCAGCGCGTTGACCGCATTGGCCTTGAAACTGGGTGAGGTGAATTCCATCGTGTCAGCCTCGCTTTCCCGAACCGGCAATCGGCGCATTGTCGGTCATCCCGGCCAGCACCTCGGCCACATGGCGCACAGCAATGGTCTTGCCCTCACGCTTCAGCTTGCCGGCCATGTTCATCAGACAGCCCATGTCGCCAGCCAGAAGCATATCCGCGCCGGTGTCTGTGATCGCCGTGGTTTTCTTCTCCACGATGGTGTTGGAAATGTCGGAATATTTGACGCAGAACGTGCCGCCAAAGCCACAGCAGACATCGCTGCCGGCCATTTCCTTCAGTTCCAGCCCCTCGACGGAAGAGAGCAGCTTGCGTGGCTGCTTCTGGATGCCGAGTTCGCGAAGCCCCGAACAGCTGTCGTGATAGGTCACGCTGCCATCGAGCTTTGCCTCGACATTGGAGATGAACATCACGTCGGTGAGGAAAGAGACGAGTTCATGCACCTTATTCGAAAAGCGCCGACAGCGTTCTTCCCATTTCACGTCGCCGGCAAAGAGCTCGGGATAGTGTTTCTTCAGCATGCCGGCGCACGAGCCCGACGGTGCCACCACATAGTCGAACCCCTCGAACAGTTCGATCACCTGCTCGGCAATGGCGCGCGTATCGGCCTTGTCGCCGGTATTGTAGGCCGGCTGCCCGCAACAGGTCTGCGCCATCGGTACATGCACTTCACAGCCCGCCTGCTCGATCAGTTTGGCCGCGGCAAAGCCGACCGACGGGCGAAACAAATCCACCAGACAGGTGGCAAACAGGCCGACGCGGGGCTTGGTGACGGTGGTCGGGGCATTCATCGTTTGCTATTCCTTGTCTCTTCGGTCGGGTCATCCGCGCTGGCCATCTTGGGCCTTGACGACCCGCCCTGCCGGTTCAGCAGTCTCAATTCAGCGATGCGGTCGCGCTGTCCTGCCCGCTCACTGTCTTCCGTTGCGCGCATCACGAAGTCGATATGGGCTTGCGCTGCCGCCTTGGCGCGCTTGCCGTCGCCGGACAGGATCGCAGCATAGATGGCCTCATGCTGCTCCAGCAGAGCCTCGCCTGAATTGGAATGAGCGAATACGGCCTTGCGGTTGAAGAAGATCCCCTCGCTCAAGAGCCGGTAGCAGGCACGCAAGGTGTGCAACAGGATGATGTTATGGGCGGCCTCGCCAATGGCGTTGTGAAATTCCACATCCGATGCCAGTTCCCGCTCGGCTTCGCCTGCCGCATGGGCTGCGCGCATATCGGCAATGATGCGCGAAAGCTGGGCCTTGTCGCCCTCTGTTGCGCGGGCGGCTGCAAGTTCGGCGGTCATGCCTTCCAGCTCGCGTCGGTATTCCAGATAATCGCGTGTCGCACGCGAATGGCGTGAGATGAGTGCGGTCACCGGCTCGGAAAAGATTTGCCCGATGATATCGGCGACATAGGTGCCGCCGCCATGCTGGCTGATCAGGAGGCCGCGGCTTTCGAGTGCCTTCAACGCCTCGCGCAGGATCGGGCGCGAGACGTCGAGCTGAAGGGCCAGATCCCGCTCGCCCGGCAGTCGGTCGCCATCGCGCAGCACACCGTCGAGGATCAGTTCCTCGATCTGCCGCACCACCTCGTCGGCTGTGCGGCTGTGGCTGACTTGCGTAAAAATCCCGCTTTGGCCCTGTTCCACCTGCTCCTCCATCGGCAAATGTCTAGCAACAGTCTCCACAACTGGTCAAATTAATTATCCAGTCTTGATCTGTCGGCAAGGCCCGCATCGGGGCGCTATGAGTGCGATACCCGCACTCACTCTTCCGGTTGCGGTTGTTTGCCTTTATGTCGTAACGGAATAGTCGCTTCCGCATCGCTATCTGAGGCGATCTCCAAAAACACCGATAAGGCAGGGTTCCACGCCGCCGATGGCAAAACAAAAGCGCGCAAAACTCGACAAGAACGGCCTCACCACTCTGGGCATCGACAAGCTGATCGAAATTCTTGTGGAAGAGGCCGGTGCCAACAAGGCGTTGAAGGCGAGGCTACAGACGGCGCTGGCCGGCGAGAGCAGCCCTGAGGAAATGGCACGGCTGATCGACAAGCGCCTTGACCTGCAGGAGCAGGCGAAGACGCGGATATCGTCGGCTCGCGCCAAGGATCTGGCCGTCGAGTTTTCCGGTCTGGTCCGCAATATTTTCTCGGAGCTTGGCAGTGTCGATGGTGCAGCTGCCGGTGAGCGCATCCTGCGGTTCCTCTCGCTGCGCTTCCGTATCTCCGCGCGGCTGGTCAATGACAGCGCCCGCCTTTGGAAAGTGTTTGACGATGCCGAGGGAAACGCGGTTCAACTGATCCACGGCCTGACAGCGGAGCAGCAGGCAGAACTCGTGCCCAGCATTGAAAAACTGCGAAGGCGCGATCGCTATGGCGAACATACCGGCTTTCACCGACAATTGGCCAAGGGCCTCGCAACGTCTGCGGCCGATGTGTGGAAAGCCACGCTGTCGGAGGTCGTGGCCAAGGAGCCGGCAAAGCTCGGTGCGCTCGATATCCTGCAACTGATCGCCCTCAACACAGATGACGTCGATGGATATCTCGCGCTCGAACAGACCAAAGCCGAGAACCGTCGCGATACGCTGGTGGTTGCCCGCATGCTGCATCAGGCCGGCCGCCATGCGGAGGCGCTGGAATGGATCCGCATTCGCCCGCCGCAGATGCGGCTGTTGATGGTACAGGGCATCGTCGCCAATGTCGGCCCCGAATATGAAGCCAGAGAGCGTCGGCTGCTGGAGGCCGATATTCTTGAGAGCCTCAAGCGCCGCAGCGATGCTCAGGAGGTTCGCTGGAAGGAATTTGCAGAAACCTTCGATCCCGAGGTTCTGAAACTCTATCTGTCGAAACTGGATGATTTCGCCGAGTTCGAAGAGCTCGACAAGGCCCTGGCCGTGGTCACGTCCGGCGACGACATCTATTCGGCACTCGAATTCCTGGTGTCGTGGCCGCGCCTCGATCTGGCCGCCGATCTGGTCCTGCGCCACGCCGCGCGCTGGGATGGTCGCCACGACGATGTGCTGGCTCCGGCTGCCGAAGCACTGAGCGACCATAACCCGTTGGCCTCAACGCTTCTTTACCGCGAACTGGTCACCTATATCCTCAAGCGCGGTCTGGGCGACGCCTATGACGACGGCGCCAGTCATCTGATCCAGCTGGCGCGGATCGCGCCGCAACTGCCGCAAGACCTGTCGATCAAAAGCCATGGCGCGTTCCTCGAAGAGCTGAGGCGTATCCACGTCAGAAAATACGAGTTCTGGAAGCTGGTCCCGCCGTTCCTGGCGTGAAACGGCGGCGACCTTTGATCCCGATCTTGGGTTAGTGCGACCGCTGCGCCGTATGACGGCGTCCCTTGCCGAGATCCGGCAGCAATACAGTCAGCAAACCCAGCAACGGCAGGTATGAGCACAGATTGTAGACGAAGATGATGCCCTTGCTGTCGGCGACCACGCCCAGCACGGCCGCGCCGATTCCGCCGATGCCGAAGGCGAAGCCGAAAAACAGCCCGGCAATCATGCCGACCCGGCCCGGCACCAGTTCCTGGGCAAAGACAACGATGGCCGAAAAGGCAGAGGCAAGGATTAGCCCGATGATCACCGTCAGCATGATCGTTGGCCAGTAGCCGACATAAGGCAGAGCCAGCGTGAAGGGCAGGGTGCCGAGAATGGAAAACCAGATGACGAATTTGGTGCCGAACCAGTCCACAATCGGTCCGCCTGCCACGGTGCCAACGGCGACAGCACCGAGGAACACGAACAACAAAATCTGCGCCTGCTGCACCGAAATGTCGAAACGTTCGATCAGGTAGAAGGTGTAGTAGCTCGACAGGCTGGTCATATACACATATTTCGAGAAGATCAGCAGGGCCAGAACGGCAATGGCCTTGATGATCGTCTTGCGCGGAAGAACGAGTGGCGGCGTCGCGGCCGAGCGCTTTGCAATCGCAACCCGGTGATGGGAATACCACAGGCCCACGCGCCACAACACGATCATGCCGGTCAGGGCCGCCAGCGAAAACCAGGCGACGCTTTCCTGCCCGTTGGGCAAGACGATGAAGGCTGCAAGCAGCGGGCCGATTGCCGAGCCGAAATTGCCGCCCACCTGAAAGATGGATTGTGCCAGCCCGTGCCGTCCACCGGAGGCGAGCCGGGCAACACGTGAGGATTCCGGATGAAAGATCGCCGATCCGAGACCGACGGTCCCGGCGCCCAGCAGCAGCACCCAGTAGGAATGCGCGTAGGCCAACAGGACGAGGCCGATCAGCGTGCAGGCCATTCCGGCTGACAGGGAATAGGGCAAGGGCCGCTTGTCGGTATAGATGCCGATCAGCGGCTGGAGCAGCGAGGCCGTCACCTGAAAGACAAGGCCGAGCAAACCGATCTGGGCGAAATCGAGCGCGTAGCCGTCCTTGATCATTGGATAGAGGGCGGGGATCAGCGACTGCATCGTATCGTTCAGCATATGGCCGAAGCTGGTGGCCAGAATGATGCCGAAGACGATATTTTCGGGCTGATGGTCGTGATCTGTTGCGGTGTTCGCCATGTCGATGCTCCCTAGTAACGGCGATTGTCTATAACGGGATTTGCGTGCGACAACTTTCGTGTTTTGGTCTATCTTTTTCGCAAGTGGGCCAATTGCATGTGGGGGGGGGAGATGTATGGTGACGAAGACGGTCGAGACCAGTGTATTTCGCGAGCGTCTGTCCGGCGTCGTTGGGCCATGGGGACTGACCCCGCCAGATCCGAAAACCTATGTCGCCGGCGAGCGGATTGCCCTGCATCGCCACGACTGCCCGCAGCTTCTCTATGCCCGTCAGGGCGTGCTGATCGCGGCAGTCGACAAGGCGCGCTGGATGGTGCCGGCCGGGCATGCCCTGTGGATCCCGGAAGGGGCCGAACACGCAGTCGAAATGCTGGTCAATGTCGATCTGATATCATTGCATGTGGCCCCGGATGTCATACCACATATGCCGGTCCAAGCGCGTGTGGTGGAGGTCAGCAGTCTTGCCCGAGAGTTGATCCTGGCGGCACTGGAAGCCGGCCCTGCGGGGATTGCATCGAACCGTATGGATCTCGTCATGCCCTTGCTGCTCGACGTCTTGTCGGCACTGCCTGAACGGGAACTCGGCCTGCCCTTTCCCCGCGATCCACGTCTTGCCACCCTTTGTCGTGACTTTGTCAAGAAGCCGACAGCCGATCTCGCCATCGACGAATGGGCGCGCACTCTGTCGATGAGCAGGCGCAGTTTCACCCGTTTCTTTCGCCGGGAAACCGGGCTCAGCCTCTCCCTTTGGCGTCAGCAGGCCTGCCTGTTCTCCGCCCTCCCGCGCCTTGCCGATGGAGAGGCCGTGACCAGTATCGCGCTCGATCTCGGCTATGACAGCATCGCCGCCTTCACAACCATGTTCAAGCGGATGATGGGCGCACCGCCACGCGCTTATGTGGGCGCGCGCAAGTCTGCGGCGTAAAGACTGCGATCGCCGGTGGCTATAGCTCCCAATAGGGTATCGGCCCGTAGAGCTCCGTCAGATAATCGATAAACAGCCGCACCTTGGCTGGCAAAAATTGCCGGCTCGGATAGATGGCCGAAACCGAGACATTCTTGGAACTTTCATAGGCCGGCAGCACCTGTCGAAGCCTGCCGTCTTTCAGCTCCGGGCCGATATCCCAGGTCGAGCGCAATGCGATACCCAGGCCCTCGATCACGGCCTCGCGGATCACTTCGCTGGAATTGGTAATGAGCCGCCCCTCCGGGCGAAAGCTGACGGCGCCGTCCGGTCCTTCCAGTCGCCACAGGTCGAAATTATGCGGCGGCAGGCAGATATGACGCTGCAGATCATCGAGGTTTGCGGGCTCTCCATAGGAGGCAATGTAATCCGGAGCGGCACACAGCACGCGCCGTACGGAGGCAAGTTTGCGCGCCACCAGGCTGGAATCGGTGAGCTCGCCAATGCGGATCGCCAGATCGAAGCCGCCGCCGACAATGTCGGTAAACTCATCCGATAGCACGAGATGAATCGTCAGCTCTGGATGCCGCTCCATGAAGGCTTTCAGATGCGGGGCCACATGCATGCGGCCAAAGGATGTGGGGGCTGAAACCTTCAGCGTGCCGCGCACTTCGGACGAGCGTCCGGCGGCGAAGGCTTCAGCGTCTTCAAGACCCGCCAGCACGGCGATCACCCGTTCGTGAAAGCCTTGGCCTGCTTCCGTCAGCGAGATCTGCCTTGTGGTCCGCTGCAACAGCCGCGTGCCCAGCCGCTCCTCCAGCCGCTTGATGCGTTTGGACACAACAGCGGGTGAGAGGCCGAGTTCGCGCGCGGCCGTCGACATGCTGCCGGTGGCAATCACCTGCGCGAAGACTTCGAGATCACCGAGATTGGTCATGATATCGCATTCTTTCCTGATTTGTCATAAGTGCATAGCATTTGCGCCCTTTGTCGCAAAGTGGTAAAAAATAAATACCAGTTGAAGTCAGGCGTGTTGGTGTATATTCGAAAACCAACTGGGGAGGCCCTGCCATGTCCGATGCGATTGCATTCCTTGAACCCGACCGGAAGGTCCTGTCTCGGCGCGCCGAGATCATTGGCGACCTCAAGGAGTTGCTCCCTCCGGAGCGGCTGATCCACGAGGCGATGGAGCTCACCCCGTTCGAGACCGATGGCTTCATTGCCTATCGTCGTCGTCCGCTGGCGGTTGCCTTGCCGGAAACCACCGCCCAGGCCGCAGCGGTGATGAAATATTGCCATCGATACAATATCCCCGTCGTCCCGCGTGGTGCGGGAACATCGCTGTCCGGTGGCGCGATCCCGCAGGAAGATGCCGTCGTCATCGGCCTGTCCGCGATGGCGAAAATTCTCGAAGTCGATCTGCCCAACCGCTGCGCCCGGGTTCAGGCCGGCGTGACCAATCTGGCGATATCCGAGGCGGTTTCGGCAGACGGTTTTTTCTATGCACCCGATCCGAGTTCGCAACTGGCCTGCACCATTGGCGGCAATATCGGCATGAATTCCGGCGGCGCGCACTGTCTGAAATACGGTGTCACCACCAATAACCTCCTGGGCGTCACCATGGTGCTGGTCGATGGCACCGTGGTGCAACTGGGCGGCAAGGCGCTGGATGCGGAAGGCTATGATCTCCTCGGTCTCGTTTGCGGCTCGGAAGGCCAGCTCGGTATCGTCACCGAGGCCACCGTGCGCCTGATCGCCAAGCCGGAAGGTGCACGCCCGGTGTTGTTCGGCTTCGATAGCTCGGAGGCCGCCGGTGCCTGCGTGGCCGATGTCATCGGCGAGGGGATCATCCCGGTTGCCATCGAATTCATGGACAAGCCCGCAATTGAAATCTGCGAGGCCTTCGCCCATGCCGGTTATCCGCTGGATGTCGAGGCCCTGTTGATCGTCGAGGTCGAGGGTTCCGAAGCCGAGATGGACGCCATGCTCGCCAATATCGTCGAGATTGCCGGTCGCCACGGCGTCAAGACCGTGCGCGAATGCCAGTCTGCCACGGAAGCGGCGCTGATCTGGAAGGGACGCAAATCCGCATTCGGCGCAACCGGACGCATTGCAGACTATATTTGCATGGACGGCACGGTACCGCTTGGCCAGCTTTCCTATGTACTCAAGAAAACCGCCGAGATCATTGCCCGTTACGGGCTGCGCTGCGCCAATGTCTTTCATGCCGGCGACGGCAACATGCATCCGTTGATCCTCTACAACATCAACGACCCCGAAGATGCCGCCAAGGCCGAAGCCGCAGGCATGGACATCCTGCGCCTGTGCGTCGATGCTGGCGGCTGTCTCACCGGCGAGCACGGTGTCGGTATCGAAAAGCGCGACCTCATGCGCCATCAATATTCCGAGATCGACCTTGCCCAGCAAATGGCCATCCGCTCCGCCTTCGACGAAGCCTGGATCCTGAATCCGTCCAAGGTGTTCCCGCTGGAGGGGAGGGTGTGATGCACGGAATTGCGAAAAGCCGCTGCAGGCCGGACCGGATGGCGCCTGAGATGAAAGAAACCGCGCAATGCTGATGCCCAACACCGAAACCGAAGCCGCGGAAATCGTTCGCGCGCATGCCGACACTGCCGCAGCGCTGGACATCGTCGGCAATGCGACGCGCGGTGGAATCGGCAATCCGGTCGAAGCGGATCAAAGGCTGTCGTCGCGCGGGCTGACCGGCATCGTTTCCTATAATCCGGCCGAAATGGTGCTGTCGGCAAAGGCCGGCACGCCCATATCGGAGATAGAGGCGGCGCTGGCTGAGGCCGGCCAGATGATGGCCTTCGAGCCGATGGATCATCGCGGTATCATGGGCACATCCGGCGAGCCGACGATTGGCGGTGCATTTGCCGTCAATGCCTCCGGTCCACGCCGTATTTCGGCGGGAGCGGCGCGCGACAATCTTCTGGGCGTGCGTTTCGTCAACGGTATGGGCGAGTGCGTCAAGGCTGGCGGGCGGGTGATGAAGAATGTCACAGGCCTCGATCTGGTCAAGCTGCTGGCCGGTTCGCACGGCACGCTCGGCTTTTTGACCGAGGTCACCTTCAAGGTTCTGCCCGTTCCAAAATATTCCGTCACCATCGTCCTTTCCGGTCTCTATGAAGACGCGCAGGCAGCCGCTGTCATGGCAACCGCCCTTGGGCTTCCGGTCGAAGTGTCGGGTGCCGCCCATCTGCCGGTCATGGTCGCGCCGCATCATCTGGATGGGAGCTTGCCGGAAGGCCCGGCAACCGTGCTGCGGCTGGAAGGTCTGGAGGCCTCGGTGCTGGTGCGGGCAGAAAAGCTGGAAAAGGCCATGGCAGGTTTTGCTCCCGTCTCGCGCCTTGGACCAGACGATACGGAAACGCTCTGGCGCGAAATCCGCGATGTGAAAGCCTATAGTGACGGTACGGAAAAGCCTCTCTGGCGTGTCTCCATGGCACCGACCGAGGGCGCCAAACTGGTCGCAAGGCTGAGGCTCGAGGCGGGCATCGATGCCTTTTACGATTGGCAGGGCGGGCTGGTGTGGATGCGTATGGAAGCCGATCCTGAAGCCGATTCACTAAGGCAGATGATCAAGGCATTCGGTGGAGGCCATGCGACACTGATGCGCGCACCCGCAGTCCATCGAGACGGCATTTCCGCCTTTCAACCGCTGGCGCCGGCTGTGGCGCTGCTGTCGCAGCGTGTGAAGCAGAAAGTCGATCCCGTCGGCATCTTCAGCCCGGGGCGAATGGCCAGAGGAGCGGGCGCGTGATGAAGTCGATGTTACGCACGCGATTCCCAGGCCTGAGAGCTGGATCATCTGATTTTGCTGCAGCGACAGTCGCAGATGGCCTTGGCGCCGCCTGCCGTTTCGGAGGCATATAAGTGCAGACCAATTTCACCGCCGAACAGCTTTCCGATCCGCAGACGGCCGAGGCTGAGGCGATCTTGCGCAAATGCGTGCACTGCGGGTTCTGCACGGCCACCTGTCCCACCTATGTGACCCTGGGCAATGAGCTCGACAGCCCGCGCGGGCGCATCTATCTGATCAAGGACATGCTGGAAAACGATCGTCCCGCCGACACGCAGACGGTCACCCATATCGATCGCTGTCTGTCCTGCCTTGCCTGCACCACCACCTGTCCCTCGGGCGTGGACTATATGCACCTCGTCGATCATGCCCGCGTCCATATCGAAAAGACCTATCGTCGTCCCATCATGAACCGCCTGACGCGCGCGGTGCTGGCCATGGTGCTGCCCTATCCGGCGCGCTTTCGCGCGGCCTTGACGCTCGCGCGTTTCGGTCAGCCGCTTGCCGGTATGATGAAGGGCATAGCCCCGCTCAAGCCTTTCGCCGCCATGCTGGAACTGGCCCCGAAACAGATCCACACGCCATCGCAATTTGCAAAGCCCGCCATCCACCAGCCCGAAGGTCAAAAGCGCGGTCGCGTGGCCATTTTGACGGGTTGTGCCCAGCCGGTTCTCGACCCGAAGATCAACGAGGCCACCATTCGGTTGCTGACCCGTCTGGGCGTGGAAGTCGTGGTGCCGGACGGCGAGGGTTGCTGCGGCGCGCTGGTTCATCATATGGGCCGTGAGGAGCAGGCGCTCGCCAGCGCCCGCCGCAATGTCGATGTCTGGTTGCGTGAGTTGGAGCGCGGCGGTCTGGATGCGATCGTCATCACGGCGTCCGGCTGCGGCACAACCATCAAGGATTACGGCCATATGCTCAGGCTCGATCCGGCCTATGCGGAAAAGGCAGCCAGGGTCTCTGGCCTTGCCAGGGACGTGACAGAATATCTGGCCTCGCTCGATCTGCCGGAGGCCGAGCCCAAAGGCATGACCGTTGCCTATCACTCGGCCTGTTCGATGCAGCATGGCCAGAAGATCACCCTGTTGCCAAAGACCTTGTTGAAGAGGGCAGGCTTTACAGTCCGCGATCCGGCCGAAGGGCATCTCTGCTGCGGATCTGCCGGCACCTACAATATTATGCAGCCGGAGATTTCCGCCACACTGAAGCGTCGCAAGGTCAAGAATATCGAAGCGACCAGGCCGGATGTCATTGCTGCCGGCAATATTGGCTGCATCACCCAGATCGCAACGGGCACCGCCATCCCGATCCTGCACACGATTGAACTGCTCGACTGGGCTTACGGCGGCACCATGCCGAAGACGTTATCCAATCGCTAACAGATCGCTGTTAGTATAAATTTGGAAACCATAATATATCGTCGATACAGGAGATCCGCATGTCGCGCTGGAACGCTTTGCCTATCGCCGCGATCCTGTCATTGGCAGCCGCCATGCCAGCCGCTGCGGCCAGTCGCTTTTATTGCGCCATAGATGACGCCGCGTTGAAGCTATCGCTGGAGAGCAATTTCACCGATGGCAGCGGACGCCGGCTCAACCATTTCCGTGGCAAATTGCGCATCAAGGGCGACAAGGTTCCGGGCCTGTTTCAGGATCTGACGCTCAATACGCCGATGCTGACCCAGACCTGGGTGGACGAGAAAAGTTTGCGTCTGCGGTTCTATTACGTGACCGAACGCCAGTTTCCCTATGCCGCCATCGACATGATCGTGAATACGGAAGTTGTTCCGGGTGAAACGGCGCGGTTCCAGGGCAAATATTATATTGCCGCCGAGGCGGTAGACCCGAAAAGCGAGAAAACCGAAGAGGTTATTCGCACCCAGGGTCAGGTCGGGTGCGAATACAAATAAGGTTCTGCCTTACCAGTGGAAGGTCAGGCCGACATTGATGGCGTTGGTGAAGATTTCCGTCTTCAGCGACGAGCCGCTGTCGATATCCACATCCACCCACGAATAGTTGCCCTTGTATTCAGCAAAGGCCGACCAGTGTTCGGCGAACTGGTAGGAAACGCCAGCCTGTGCCTGCAGCGTTGCGCCACCGAGCTGGTAGTCGAAAGTCGAGCCTCCGGTGCTGGTGCGATCCACTTCCACATGCGGAATATTCACACCCGCACCGAGGCCGACATAAGGCGTAAACTTGGTGTTTTCGAGCGGCATGCGATAGAGCGCATTCAGCGTCAACAGGTTCAGACCATCGGTAAATTCAAAGTGGGTGAAACCTGCCGTCGTCTTGGTCGAATCGTCCGCGTAAACTTTTGTATGCGTATAGTCGAGCGCCACGCCCCAGTTGCTGTAGCCAAAATCGTCAAGCCACCAGGTTCCACGAACACCGTAATAAGGCGGGGCGCCGAACGACTTGCCTTCCCAGCTGGCCGTAAAGTCCTGAGCACCCGTCCCCGAGACGCTGACATCGCTATCGGTTGCACCTTGGACGCCGCCATAGACGGAAATACCCATCTCGGCATTGGCAGAACCTGCCATCAGGAAAACGAAGCCTGCCGCCGAAACGGAAGCAAGAAGAGAGGCTGGCAGAATTTTCATGAAGACATCCATCGTGCTGGAATAGACGGTCGAGACACGCAGGCCGCTATAGGTGATTCTCTGTTGATGACCCTGAACTTAAAGAGCTTGCTGCTATTTCTCTTTGACATTTGGATGCTTCAGTATCCGCCCGCCGTCACTTTACTCAGGTGATGTTGCCTAATCGCCACAACGATGCAACCGCAATCAATGAAAGCGCGCGATCGCTCGCGCGCTTTGCGTGTTCTTCTGCCAATTGTAGAGGTCAGCCGCCGAAAATCGTGCGCAGCAGATCGATGCCGTTATCCTCGAAATTCACCTTGCCCTGGCGGTTGCCGGGACCAACGACGATGACCTTGGTGCCGACATTGGCGCGAGCGTAGAGATGCTCCACATCCTTGTTCATCATGCGAATGCAGCCCGATGACATGTTGAGGCCGATGGTCCAGGGCTGATTGGTGCCGTGGATACGGAAAATGGTATCGCGGCCGCCCTTGTAGAGATACATGGCGCGCGCGCCGAGCGGATTGTCGGGGCCACCCTCCTGGACGATCGGCAGCTTATGTCCCTTTGCCGCTTCGCGGGCGCGCATGGAAGCCGGCGGACGCCATTCCGGCCATTCGGCCTTGCGCCCGATCTTCACCACGCCGGACCAGCCAAAGCCGTCGCGACCGACGCCGACGCCATAGCGTGTGGCGCGGTTCTTGCCATCGACGAAGTAGAGAAACTTGTTGTTGGTATCGATGATGATGGTGCCTGGCGCTTCATCCGTCTTGAAGTAGACGGAGCGGCGCTTGAACTTTTCCTTCACCGTCTTTTGCTGGGCCACCTGCACGACATTGCTCGGCACCGTGTCCGAAATATTGGCCGGAGCACGGGTGAAGGCGCTCGCATCGAGCGGAGATAAAATGCCGGTCGCGGCAATGGCGACCGCCGCCATTGCGGAGATGTATTTCGTCATGATGAGCCCTCTCTAATAGATCGACGGGAGGTTACTGAACTTCAGCATCGTTTCAAGAACGAATATGGGTCCGGAAAACGAATTTGTACCTTCCCCACCATTTTAGAGGGGAAAGGGCAATCCGATTACATGACGATTACAGACGTGCCGACCTTCACACGCTCATAAAGATCCGTCACGTCCTGATTGCGCATGCGAATGCAGCCGGACGATACGCCGTAACCGATGGTCCAGGGCGCATTGGTGCCGTGGATACGATAAAGCGTGGATCCAAGATACATGGCGCGGGCACCGAGCGGATTTTCCGGGCCGCCATCCATGCGGGCCGGCAGGTAATGTCCCTTGGCCGCCTCACGGGAAATCATCTCTTGCGGCGGTGTCCAGCTTGGCCACTCACGCTTGGCGGTGATCTTGTGGCGTCCGGCCCACTGGAAACCCGGTTTGCCGACCCCGACGCCATAGCGCCGTGCCTGACCATTGCCTGTGACCAGATACAAAAAGCGCTGCTCGGTATCGATCACGATCGTGCCGGGCTTTTCCTTGCCGTCATAGGCAACCATCTGCGGCAGGAAGCGCGGATCGATCTGCGTACGGGCAGGTTTGTTGGGTCGGGCAGCCACAGGCTGAGCCTGCGCAGGGCGCGGCGCTGCAGGAAACAGTGTCCGCTGGCTGCGGCCTTGCGAGGGACGAACGCTAGGTGGCGAATAGACCACCGGCCGCGCGGCACCACCAAGCTGCATCACCCATGGGGCGCTGAGATCGGGGCTGATCAGTACCGGTGGGCGTTGCTGATAGCGGTCTCCGGCCAGAACCGGTTGCGTCAACGCCAGAATCAGGCTGGCGGTCAAAAGAAAGCTTTTCTTGATCATCGGACGAACTCACTACTATTTCACCGAGAAGGGGGACCGGAACCTCTGGTCGCTTGCCGTCATCGTGACTCCGAGAACGCCGCGAAATGGTAAAGATGCGTTCATGAAAATGCCGCCAAACCTGTAAACCTTTCATCAGGGTTAGCAGGGCGTTTGGAAAAACAGTGAACAAATGGTAAACGACTGTTGATCGACAGTGTAGGATTCTTGACGAATGGAACAAAACGGCCTGATTATCGGAGACGACGGTCTGACGCGCTGCTTCTGGCATGGCGGGCTGGAGGATTACCGCCGCTATCACGACCAGGAATGGGGCCGACCGGTAACCGACGATATCAGGCTGTTCGAGAAGATCTGCCTGGAAGGTTTCCAGTCCGGGCTCTCCTGGCTCACCATCCTGAGAAAGCGCGAGAACTTCCGTGCAGCCTTTGCCGGTTTCGATTTTCACAAGGTCGCGCTGTTCGATGACGCGGATATTGCCCGCTGCCTTGCCGATGCCGGCATAGTGCGCCATCGCGGCAAGATCGTCTCCACCATCAACAATGCCCGCCGGGCCGTCGATCTGAAAGCGGAATACGGCTCACTGGCAACCTATTTCTGGAGCTTCGAGCCCAGCGCCGACGAACGACCGGCCCGCATGGATTATGAAACCCTGCGGGCCAACCCGACATCGCCGACGTCTGTGAAACTGTCCAAGGAACTGAAGAAACGCGGCTGGAGCTTTGTCGGCCCGACAACCATCTATGCCTTCATGCAGGCCATGGGGCTGGTGAACGACCATATCGAAGGCTGCTGTTGCCGCCCCGAAGTGGAGACGCTGAGGGCCGCTTTCGTTCGGCCGAAGGGGTGAGCGGCCCCCGATCCCTGGTTTCGGAGCATCTCAATACGCCTCTGGCCTGCCGGCCATCCTCACATCACGTCAATCGATACTCATCGCCAGCACCCGGCTGATCTCCACGAGGGATCGCCCTGACTGCGCGCGCCAGTCGTTGAACGCGGCCTGCACCGCTGCCTTGGCCTTGACCGATGTCGGCGGTTTGTCGATCACGCCTTCCGCAATCAGCCGGTTCACCACACTTTGCGACAGGATGAAGCTGTCGATGCCGGCAAAGCGCAGGAAATATTGTCCGGTATTGCCACCAAGCCGGCTGCCGCGCTTTTTCAGGATCTCCAGCAGGCCGATGTAATCCTCCGCAGGCCAGCCGGCGAAAAAGGCGCCGGCACTGCCGTATTCCGTTGCAAGATCGGACACGAAGCGCGCGTTTTCCTGGACCGTCCTGATCTTGGGACCGTGACGGACGATACGGGTGTCGGATACCAGTCGCTCGAAGTCTTCGTCATGGAGCATGGCGCAACGGGCGATGTCGAAACCGTCAAACGCGGCCTCGAATCCCGGCCACATGGCTTCCACCACTTTCCAGTTGAAGCCGGCCTGAAACACGCATTTCGCCATGAGGGACAGATAGCGGTCATCCGGCAGGGCCGCGATTTCAGCGCGTGTCTTCGGCGTGGCGAGATTGTTCTCCACGGCCTCTTCGCTGCCCTTGCGCCCGACGGCAAGCGCATAGATCTCGTCAAATCTGTGCATGATATTCCAGTCTCTCGTCCATTACCCAAGGCTCTCGATCAAGGCTGGCAACTCGCCCAGATTGGCGATCTCGCGGAAGCGTGGCGCTTCGGAGGGTTTTTCCACATGCTCCAGAATCCAGGTAAGGGCATGTGGAACGAACACGCCCCAGGCGCCCGTGGCGATGGCCGGCACAACATCCGATTTCAGCGAATTGCCCACCATCATCGCCCGCTCGGGCTCTTCGCCATTCATCGAGAAAATGCGGCGATAGGTGGTGGCGGTCTTGTCCGAGACAATCTCGACATTGTCGAACAAGGTGCCGAGCCCCGACTGGGCAAGCTTGCGCTCCTGATCGAAAAGATCGCCCTTGGTAATCAGCACCAGATAATATTTTCCGGCGAGCGCCTCCAGGGTTTCCAGCGCATGCGGCATGGTCTCGACCGGATGACTTAGAAGCTCGCGACCGATCTTGAGGATTTCAGAAATGACGCTTGAGGGAACCTTGCCCTCGGTGATCTCCAGCGCCGTCTCGATCATCGACAGGGTGAAGCCCTTGATGCCGAAACCGTAATAGGAAAGGTTACGTTTTTCAGCCTCCAGCAGACGCTCCGACACATGCTCGCCCTCGGCATAGTCAGTCAGCAGCGCCCTGAATTGCTCCTCGGTCAGCCGGTAATATTGTTCGTTCTGCCAAAGGGTGTCATCGGCATCGAAGCCCACGGTCGTCAGCGAGTGGCGGCTCATCGGATCTTGCTCCCTCCATCTGTTGAGGCGCAATCTAGCGCCGCCATCGTGGCGATGCAAAGGCCTGGATGATCAGGCGATCTGCAGCATGTGGATGAGCAAGATGCTGATGACCGACAGCAGCAGCAGCGAAAAGATGGCCGCCGTAATGACCCGTCCGCCGGCGCGGGCCGTGTGGCGGACATCGACAGACAATCCAAGGGCTGCCATGGCAATGATGGTCAACACATTGGTGATTGCGGAGATTGGGCCGAGGGCTGCTTCAGGAATGAAACCGAGCGAGCGAAGCGCGATCATCGCGGCAAAGCCCAGGATGAACCAGGGCAGCATGTGACGCATGGAGATGCTGGTGTCGCGGGCACCGTGTATCAATCCCAGAGTGAAGATGACAGGTCCGAGCATCAGCACGCGGATCAGCTTGACCAGCGTTCCAGCCTGCATGCTGATCAGGCCCGCCGGTGCCGTGGCCGCCAGAACCTGCGGCACGGCATAGACCGTCAGGCCGGCAAAGGTGCCGTATTGTAGGGAGGTGAGCCCCAGCAGCCTCTGCAAGAGCGGCATTAGCAACACGGCAAGCACGCCCAGAACGGCGGTAAAGGCAATGGAAGCGGCCACATCGTCCGCATCGGCATCGATCACGGGTGCCACGGCGGCAATGGCCGAATTGCCACAAATGGAGTTTCCGCAGGCAACCAGCGTGGAGAGCTTCGCTGACAGTCCGAGCATGCGTCCGACAAGGAAGCTCAATCCGATCGAAATGATGACTGTCAGCGCGATTCCGACCACCAGTCCGGCGCCGGCATCTTCAATCGCCTTGAGGCTGATCGATGCACCCAGAAGAACGACTGCGATCTCGAGCAGAAGCTTGGCACTGAAGGTGATGCCGGCCTCGAAATGCGGTTTGACATGCACGGTCGAGCGGATGGTCGCGCCAATGATGATGGCAAGCACCAGGCTTTCCAGCCAGCGTCCGCCCAGAAAGGCGATTTCGAATGTCTCAAGGGCAATGGCAGCGAGCGTAACGCCAAGACTGAGGAAAAGGCCGGGGAGAATATGGAGGCAACGCTGGGAAATGGGCATGGGAATAATCCGTGAACTTACTATGTTCCGATAAATCCCATGCGCGATCATGGATTTCCATCGAATAATATGGCATAATTCGTTCGGAAAAATAGAATGATATGCCTTGACCTTTGAACAGCTCGCCATTTTCGTCGCGGTTGCCGAGCGCGAACATCTGACCCGCGCTGCCGAAGCGATCGGGCTCACGCCCTCCGCCGTCAGTTCCGCTATCCGTATGCTTGAAAGCTTCTATCGGGTTGAACTCTTCAACCGGGTGGGGCGACGGATCGAGTTAACCGCCGAGGGCCATGCTTTCCTGCCCGAAGCAAAGGCCGTGCTGGGCCGGGCCAAAGCCGCAGAGCTGATGTTGGCGGAAATGGGCGGCCTGTCGCGGGGTGCGCTGTCCGTCCATGCCAGCCAGACGGTTGCCAGCTACTGGCTGCCAGGGGTGTTGATGCGCTTCCACGCAGACCATCCCGGCATCGAACTCAATCTCACCATCGGCAACACCACCACCGTGGCGCGCGCGGTGCTGGACGGCGTCGCCGATATCGGCTTTGTCGAAGGTCCGGTCGACGAGCCGGCACTGTCTGTCACCCGCATCGCCAGCGATGAAGTGATCCTCCTGGTCGGCCGCGATCACCCCTGGGCGGATGGCCGAAAGCTGGCGCCGGAAAACCTCGTGGAGGATGGCGCCTGGGTGATGCGGGAACCGGGGTCGGGCACGCGCGCCGTGTTCGAAAGCGCTCTGTCGGCCTATGGCATAGAGCCGTCGTCGCTGAAGGTCGTGCTGGAGTTTCCATCCAACGAGGCGGTGCTGTCGGCGGTCCGATCCGGTCTTTGCGCAGCCGTGGTCTCTGAAATTGCGGCCGAACCGCAATTGCGCGCGGGGCATCTGGCGCGTGCCAATTTCGCGCTTCCGGCGCGCCAGTTCTCCTGCCTGCACCACAAGGAGCGTCGCCTGAGCAAGGCTGCAGCCGCCCTGCAGCAATTGAGCCGGGAAGCGGCCGTGACCTGAAGACTTCTTCCGCCAATGATCCATTGAGCCTTGCCAAAACGTGCCCACCCTGCATCATTCGAGGGCCAGGCATCAATGGGGGAGGAGAACCATGCAAGCCGTGTTTGAAAAGGATAGTCGGCTGTGAGCAGGACACGTATTGCCATCATAGGTCTTGGAATGGCAGTCACGCCCCATGCGCGCGGACTGATCGATCTGGCCGATACGGTCGAGGTTGCCTATGCCTTCAGCCCCAGCGCTGCGCGACGTCAGGCGTTCGCCGAAAAATATCCCTTTCCCCTGTGCGATGACCTCGACACCATTCTTGGCGATAGATGCGTTGAAGCGGTCGCCGTGCTGACGCCGGCCAATACCCATTGCGAACTCGCCGAACGATGTGCCGACGCCGGCAAGCATGTGCTGATGGAAAAGCCGCTCGACATTTCCACCGCGAAAGCAGAGCAAATGGTGGTCTCGTGTCGCAAGGCCGATGTCAAACTTGGTGTGGTCCTGCAGCATCGCTTTCGCCCGGCCGCTCTGCGCCTGACGGAGCTGCTGCGCGAAGGCACACTCGGTGCCATCATAGGATGTTCGACGACGATAAGGCTGTGGCGCCCGCAGAGCTATTACGACGAACCCGGTCGCGGTACCTTCGCCCGGGATGGCGGCGGCGTTCTCATGTCGCAGGGTATCCACACACTGGACCTGATGTTGAGCCTTGCCGGACCCATTACCCATGTGACCGGTTTTACCGCCACAACGCCGGTCCACCAGATGGAAACAGAGGACATGGTCTGCGCTGCCGTCCGCTTCGAAAACAGTGCAATCGGCACCATCGATGCAACAACGGCGGCTTATCCGGGCTATCCTGAGGAGATCAATCTGACCTGCGAAAACGGCACCGCCCGCCTGCGCGGAACGGAACTGCAGGTGACATTCCACGACGGGCGTATCGTGTCCATGGAGCCGGATCAGTCGGCAGGCGGTGCCGGTGCCGATCCCATGGCCTTCCCGCACGACTACCACCGCGCCGTGATGGCTGACTTCATCTCGGCTATCAGACACGGTCACGAGCCCAAGATATCGGGCGAGGAGGCGCTCAAGGTCCACAGGCTGATTGACGCCCTGATCGAGACAGGCAAGACGAACCGTGTCGTGGAGATCGGCCAGGCAGCAGGGTTAGACGACAAGCGCTAGCCGTGGATTGCCGCGATGACCGTGTGCACGATCCGGTAGTCGGGGCTTTCCTCGCCAAGCGGCACCACGGGCCAGTCCCACTGCGCGCTATGCATCGGCGGCTCTGCCCCATACAAAAGATCGAAGCTCTCGTGCTGTTGGCCGGTGCGGTCGATCAGGCCGTAGGCGATATCGGTGATCAGGCACGTCCGGCAGGGCAGGTTTTGAAGACCGTCGATATGGGTGCGGGCAAGCTGTGCGACCGGTTCCATCGCCGGCTGTCCGCTCGCCTCCAGCCGCCGCTTGGCCCCGCGTCCGATCTGCGAGAGAAGGTTGGCGGAGGCAACGAAATCGAGATAGGGCACCTGTCGCAGAAAATCGAGCGGCTGTGCTTCGCGGCCCGCGATCAAGGCGTCGAAGCCCGATAGATCGCGCTCGATCGATCGCACATTATGCAAGCCCTTGATGCGCAACCATGCCCGCACGCTCGCCAGATGCACGAGGTCGACCAGGACCACCGTATCGAAGGTTTTCGCCAGTTCGACAATCGGCACATCGCGCAACAGGCCGGAGCCCAGAACCACGGCGGTGCGTGTCTGCTTCAGATCGGCAATGGCCGATAGCATTGCCCGTTTGCTGTTATCCTCATGCGCGGCCCAATCCTTGGCGCAGCGGCTGGCACGCGACCACAGATTGACCGAATAGCGGATCGAGCTTCGATGATCCGCAGTCGTGAGCGGCCAGGTGGCAAGATAGTTCAGCGCCTCAAGGATCATCGCAACGCCCTCAGCCGAGAAGAAGCGGCTTGGGGGCAAGTTGCAGATTGAGTTCGTGCGGAGTGTCGGCAAGGCCCGGCAGATAGCCGAAATCGAGCGTCATCCCCGTTGTCTCGGCACCCATGGCCGCCGCGTGTTCATGCAGGGTCCGAAAGCTCGAATCGATCTCTGACAATGGCCCTCGATGCAGCAGGCGAAGATATTGCCCGGCAGGGATCGAAACCCGTTCCAGACCATCCGGGATCTTTGTCTTGCGCGCCGCCAGGTAGCCCACAAGCGCGCCAATCTGGTCGCTCGGCGCCGGTTGCGAGATCTTGAGGAAAGCTGTCGCACCGGTCTCCGTCGAATACAAGGTCTTGAAGGCGTCGGCCACGGCTTGGGGAAACTCCGCAGGACTGGCCACAACGGCAATGCCGATGCAGATCAGTTCGGGCAGGTCTATGGTCTGGATATCTGTGCTCATGGCCTTGGCCTATTGGGATTCGCAGGCCGGGTCCAGCACCGTGCCAACAGCTTGATATTCATCGCCGGCGATAGATGTCGCCGCGGTGGCCAATCTCGAACACCAGCACGACGAGACGATCATCCTGAATGTCGCATGTTCTCGACGGACTTGCGACCCTCCGTGTTGTCGTCAATCCGCCAGGTCATGCCAGAACTCTTCTTAGCTCGTCGCCTCGCCTCCTTGCGGCCTTGCCGTGAAAACCCCGATCCTCTAAGACAGCCGCAACTCTTCAAAGACATGAAAAGACGGTCCGAACCCATGAGCGAAAAGAACAAGAAGCCGCAGAAACTCAAAGCCCGCCTGCCGCGCGGTTTCGTGGATCGAGAGGCGCATGACATTCGCGCCGTCAACGAGATGACCTCGAAGATCCGCGAAGTCTATGAGCGTTACGGTTTCGATCCGGTCGAGACTCCGCTGTTTGAGTATACCGATGCGCTCGGCAAATTCCTGCCTGACTCGGACCGCCCCAACGAGGGCGTGTTCTCGCTGCAGGACGACGATGACCAATGGATGAGCCTGCGCTACGACCTGACCGCGCCGCTCGCCCGCCATGTGGCCGAGAATTTCAACGAGATCCAGCTGCCCTACCGCACCTATCGCGCCGGCTACGTCTTCCGCAACGAAAAGCCCGGCCCCGGCCGCTTCCGCCAGTTCATGCAGTTCGATGCCGATACCGTCGGCGCCCCCGGCGTCCAGGCAGATGCCGAGATGTGCATGATGATGGCCGACACCATGGAAGCGCTCGGCATCAAGCGCGGCGACTATGTGATCCGGGTGAACAACCGCAAGGTTCTGGATGGGGTGCTTGAGGCGATCGGTCTCGGCGGTGACGACAATGCCGCCCAGCGTTTGACCGTGCTGCGTGCCATGGACAAGCTGGACAAGTTTGGTCCCGAAGGCGTTAAGCTGCTGCTGGGAGATGGGCGCAAGGATGAGTCCGGCGATTTCACCAAGGGTGCCGGGTTGAACGCCGAGCAGATCGAGAAGGTGCTGTTCTTCGTTGGCATACAGGATTACGCCGCGAATGCAGACGCTCTGGCGCAGCTTGTCGCCGGCACCTCCAAGGGTGAAGAAGGTGTGGCGGAGCTGAACATGATCGGTGGTCTCGTAACCAGTGCCGGTTATGATGCGACACGCATCAAGATCGACCCCTCCGTCGTCCGCGGCCTCGAATACTATACCGGCCCCGTCTACGAAGCCGAACTCACCTTCGACGTCACCAATGAAAAGGGCGAAAAGGTCGTCTTCGGTTCGGTCGGTGGTGGCGGGCGTTACGATGGCCTCGTCTCCCGCTTCATGGGCCAGCCGGTGCCGGCCACGGGCTTCTCCATCGGTGTATCGCGCCTGATGACGGCGCTGAAGAATCTCGGCAAGCTCGGTCAGGACGAGGTTATCGCCCCCGTTCTCGTCACCGTCATGGACGGCGATGTCGAAAGCATGGGCAAATATCAGAAGTTCACCCAGGAGCTTCGCGCAGCCGGTATTCGCGCCGAAATGTATCAGGGCAACTGGAAGAAGTTCGGCAACCAGCTGAAATATGCCGACCGCCGCAACTGCCCGCTCGCCATCATTCAAGGTGGAGACGAGCGCGAAAAGGGTGAGGTCCAGATCAAGGATCTGATCGAGGGCAAGCGTCTCTCCGGCGAGATCGAGGACAATGCCGCATGGCGCGAGGCGCGCGTGGCCCAGGAAGTGGTCAGCGAGACAGATCTGGTCGCCAAGGTCAGGGACATGCTGGAAGCCCAGGCTGAAGACCGCCGCCGCGCCAACAGCTGAACTTTCCAACCGTCAGACTGCCAGGGGCATAAGCGACAACCACGGCTCTCTCCCACTGTGTGGGGGAGAGAGCCGGTACGCCGACGGAGCTTGGTCTACGCGGTCTATTCGAGGGCTGCATTCGGCAGAAAATCATCCTATGCTCCCATGCGGAGGATCATCGGATGTCCATTCTCTTCATTGAACATGTCCAGCTTGCCATGCCCGCCGGTCGCGAGGCCGAAGCGCGGGCTTTTTATGCAGGCGTTCTCGGTATTCCCGAAGTTGAAAAGCCCGACAACCTCAAAGCCCGTGGCGGGTGCTGGTTCGAGGATGGGCCGGTGCGTGTCCATCTCGGTGTCGAGCCGGATTTTCGACCCGCAAGGAAGGCCCATCCGGCTTTCACCGTGGAAAACGTTGCCGCACTGGAGCGGAAGATTGCCCGAGCCGGCTATCTGGCAGTCCGCGACGAGCCCTTGAGAGGCTTTGATCGTTTCTATGCCGAAGATCCCTTCGGCAACCGCCTCGAATTCCTGCAGGCAATATGATTGCCGAACTCTGCGCCCGGTTTGCGGAAAAAATGGCCCAATCCGCCCGCCAATCGTTGACATCCGGGTCAAAGGGTGGTGTTCGCTTCCCCCGAAAGCCTGAACAACCGACTGCCGGGATAGCCTATGCCCTTGATCAATATGCCGGACTTCTCCGACGAGCTGCTGGCGGCCTTTGCCGAGCGACGCACCGAACGCGTTGATGCGCCCGTCATTCAGCCGGCCGAGCCGTTCCTCGACATGGCCGGAGAAGATCTGCGCCGCCGTATTTTCATGACCGAAAACGAGCGCGGCGAAAGCCTGTGCCTGCGTCCGGAATTCACTATTCCTGTCTGTCTGCGCCATATCGAAACGGCCACCGGCACGCCCAAGCGCTATGCCTATCTGGGCGAGGTGTTCCGCCAGCGCCGCGACGGCGCCAATGAATTTTATCAGGCCGGCATCGAGGATCTGGGCGATAGCGGCATTGCCGGAGCCGATGCGCGCGCCATTGGCGACGCCCATGCGGTGCTATCGAAACTGCTGGATGGCCGCAGGCTCGAAGTCACCCTTGGCGATCAGTCGGTATTCGAGGCGGTGCTGTCGGCCCTTGGCCTGCCGGATGGCTGGCGCAAGCGGCTCATCGATGCCTTTGGCAATGCCGAACGGTTGGAACAGTTGCTGCAGGATCTGGCGAGCCCGCACCCGGTCGCCGGTCTCGATTTCAAGGTGGCCTCGCTGGTGGCAGCCGGTGACGATGCGGCCCTGATCGCGCATATCGACGAGACCATGCATGCGACCGGCTATTCCACCAATGCCAGCCGCGCACCGAAGGAAATCGCCACCCGGCTCAAGGAGAAGCTGGTTCTGGCCGCCACGCGGCTGGATGACAAGACGCTGGCGCTGCTGACGGAATTCCTGTCGCTGGAATTGCCGCTGGGCGAGGCAAGTGCCGCACTTGCCGGCTTTGCCGATGCGGCCGGGCTGAAGCTCGGTGCCGCCATTTCCCGTTTCGATGAGCGCGTGGCAGCGCTTGCCAATATCGGACTCGACCTTGCCACCATCACCTATCGCGCGGCTTTCGGCCGTCCGCTGGATTATTACACCGGCCTCGTCTTCGAGATAGGGCTCGCAGGCGAGGAGGGCGTTCTGGCCGGTGGCGGTCGCTATGACCGGCTGCTGACATTGCTGGGCGCTGCCGACCGCATTCCAGCCGTCGGTTTCTCGCTGTGGCTGGACCGGATCGAAGCTTCAAGGGCAAAGCCATGACCATTACAATTGCGCTGCCCTCCAAGGGCCGGATGAAGGAAGATTGTGCTGCGATCTTCGAAAAGGCAGGCATGCCGATCACCGCTGTCGGCAATGATCGCTCCTATCGCGGTCGGGTCGAGGGCTTCGATGATATCGAGATCGCCTTCCTCTCGGCATCGGAAATCTCGCGCGAGATCGGCAATGGCACCGTGGATTTTGGCGTGACCGGCGAAGATCTGGTGCGCGAAGGTCTGGCCGATGCCGATACCCGCGTGGAATTTTGCGCCCGCTTGGGCTTTGGCCATGCCGATGTCGTCGTGGCCGTGCCGGATATCTGGCTGGACGTGGACACGATGGCCGATCTCGGCGATGTCGCCGCCGATTTTCGCGCACGCCATGGACGCCGGCTGGCGATCGCCACCAAATACTGGCGGCTCACCCAGCAATTCTTTTCCCGCCGCCACGGCATCCAGGTCTATCGCATCGTCGAAAGCCTGGGCGCGACCGAAGGCGCACCCGCTGCCGGTCAGGCCGATATCATCGTCGACATCACCTCTACCGGCTCAACGCTGAAGGCCAATCACCTCAAGATCCTGTCAGACGGCACGATCCTCAAATCCGAAGCCTGCCTGGTGCGCGCCCGCAAGCCGGAACATGAGGGAAATCCTACGGTGGCCAGGATCATTGAGGCTGTCAAAGACGCGCTCTGACAGACGCTGCGACGGACGGTCTTTTGGCTTGCCGCACTGAAAAGCTGATATAAAAAATGCCGCCGGAGCGATCCGGCGGCATTTTTGCTTGGGGCAGGGAAGCCTTAGGCGGTGACAGTGTTCACGCCACGGCGGGCATCGATCGAATAGGCGCCGGCACCGACAGTCGCGAGCAGAAGATAGCCGCCGGCCAGTGTGATGTTCTTCATCATCATGATCATGTTGAGCGTATTGATCCAGCCAAGCGCTGCATCCGGCCAACCTTCAATGGCAACGGTGCCGCTGTGGAAGACAAGACCGGTGAACACACAAAAGAGGGCCAGCAGAATAGCGGCGATCTTGGTCTGAAAGCCGACGAGCACGGCAATGCCGGCCAAGAGTTCGAACGCGCCTGCGAGATAGGCAAGCGCAGTTGCAGCCGGCAGGCCGGCGCCGGTGATCATGCCAGCCGTTGCGGCAGGGTCGGTCAGTTTGCCGAAGCCGGACATGATGAACATGAAGGACAGTAGGATACGGGCGACCAGGATCGCGACATTTGTCGTGTTGGACATATTTTTCTCCAGAAGCGAGTTGTTGGATCGGGGGACTGAACTATGTGGCTATAGATGTTCTTTTTCTGTCGTTCTGAATAGATGGACAATAATGCACATATTGTTCAACAAACGGAGACAATTAACGATCCTGCCTCGGTACCGGTTTGAAACGAGGACGTCTCGCTCAGTCGAACCGGTTCTGGCAAAAATGGAGAATGCCCATGTCTGATTTGACCGCCTATCCCGTTACCCGGCGCTGGCCTGCCAAGGACCCCTCGGTCATCCAGCTTTACTCGCTTCCGACCCCAAACGGTGTGAAGATCTCGATTGCGCTGGAGGAATTGGGCCTGCCTTACGAGCCGCATCTGGTGTCGTTTTCCACCAATGATCAAAAGACACCAGAATTCCTGTCGCTCAATCCCAATGGCAAGATTCCGGCCATTCTCGATCCGGATGGTCCAGCTGGCAAACCGCTCGGTCTGTTCGAATCCGGGGCAATCCTGCTCTATCTCGCCGAAAAGACCGGCAAGCTTTTGCCGTCGGATGCGGCGTTGCGCTATGAAGCCATTCAGTGGGTTTTCTTCCAGGTGGGCGGCATCGGCCCGATGCTCGGTCAGTTCGGTCACTTCTTCAAATTCGCAGCCGACAAGGTGGCCAATAATTCCTACGCGATGGAGCGATACCGGGATGAGGCAAAGCGTCTGCTCGGTGTGCTGGAACAGCGCCTCGAGGGCCGCGACTGGCTGATGGGGGCTGAGTATACGATTGCCGATATCGCCAATTTTCCGTGGGTGCGCGCCATTGAAGCGGCTTATGGCGCGGGCGATGTCATCGGCATTTCGGATTTTCCAAAGGTGATGAAGTGGGTCCAGCGCGCGGAGGTCCGGCCTGCAAGCGTCAAAGGCCTGGAGATTCCGGAGACCAGCTGACCATGTCTGGATGGCGTGACGCCGTCACGCCATCGGCTGCGGACGGTTTGCGCCAAGCTTGAAGCGTGGAAAGATGAAGATGCCCAGCATGGTGCCTGCCAGCTTTTCTTCCAGCCCGTTCGATTCGCCCATACAAAACACAGGCTGGCGGTTGCCATTCGCCTGCGTGATCATGGTCGAGTAGCAGAAGTTGGAGGAGGCCGTGGCGGCCTGCTCGAAAAGTTCGAGAATATGCCCGCGGTCATTGGTCTCATAGGCGCGCATCATCGACAAGAGGCCGCATTCCGGGCTTGTGAGGCCGTGAAGCGCCATGGCGCGCTCGCCGAGGCGGATCACACCGTTCGAGAGGTCGCCGGTCCAGGTTTCGGAGGCAGCAAACTGCGACATGACGGATGAATTGCCGCTGTCACGTTCCGCACAGGCGGTAACGAGCGGTTCGGCAAAACTGGACTTGGCAATTTTAAACAAGTCATTCCTCAACGAGTCGCACCGATGGCCCCGCATCCCCAAAAAGATATGGTCTCGGCTGATATTTTCAATAACTGTACCGCCTCGGTCTTTTCTATGGCGGCGCAAGTAGCAGTTACGCGGGCGCGGTTAGAAAGCCCATTCATGCGTCATTGACCCGTCATGGCACCTTTGGAAGGCTCATGCCGACGGAAACTGCGCGGAGCCTGTCTATTGCGGGCATCCGGGCGGGCAGACAAGTCACCCCAGATCATGAGGTCAAGCGATATATAGCCGAGACATGTTTATATTTTGTTTTTGCGTGTCGGCAATGTGTCTTGTCAATATTCCGAGCCGAGAGTGACATTCGCCGGAAGTCGCACATCGCACACGTGTATTTTGCGCAGCGCGCACGAAAAAGGGCGGTCCGAAGACCGCCCCGTATTTCTGAACCGATATGGTTGGCTTTCGCAATAAGGCTTTCGCCTTATTACATCATGCCACCCATGCCGCCATTTCAGCGCGCTTGACGCGCTGAAACTCTTGAAGGCAATGGGCGTGCTTTATGGTTGGCTTTCGTAATAAGGCTTTCGCCTTATTACATCATGCCACCCATGCCGCCATTTCAGCGCGCTTGACGCGCTGAAACTCTTGAAGGCAATGGGCGTGCTTTATGGTTGGCTTTCGCAATAAGGCTTTCGCCTTATTACATCATGCCACCCATGCCGCCCATGCCGCCCATGTCAGGCATGCCGCCGCCAGCAGCTTCCTTCTTCGGAAGCTCGGCAATCATGGCTTCTGTAGTGATCAGCAGCGAAGCAACCGAAGCTGCGTTCTGCAGAGCCGTACGGACAACCTTGACCGGGTCGACGATACCCATGGCGATCATGTCGCCATATTCAGACGTCTGGGCGTTGTAGCCGAAGTTGTCTGTGTTGCCGTCGAGGATCTTGCCGACAACGATCGAAGCTTCGTCACCGGCATTGGTGGCGATCTGGCGAACCAGCGACTGAAGAGCCTTGCGAACGATGTTGATGCCAGCTTCCTGGTCGTCGTTTGCACCCTTGACGGTGATCTTGGTCGAGGAGCGCAGCAGAGCTGTACCACCGCCAGGAACGATACCTTCCTGAACAGCAGCGCGTGTTGCGTTCAGAGCATCGTCGATGCGGTCCTTGCGTTCCTTGACTTCGATTTCCGTCGAGCCGCCAACGCGGATGACGGCAACGCCGCCAGCGAGCTTGGCAAGACGTTCCTGCAGCTTTTCGCGGTCGTAATCGGAAGAGGTTTCTTCGATCTGAGCCTTGATCTGGGAAACGCGACCTTCGATGTCCGACTTCTGGCCGGCACCATCAACGATCGTTGTGTTTTCCTTGGTGATCGAGACCTTCTTGGCGCGGCCGAGCATGTCGAGCGTGACATTTTCGAGCTTGATGCCGAGATCTTCGGAGATAACGGTACCACCGGTCAGGATCGCGATGTCTTCGAGCATGGCCTTGCGGCGATCGCCGAAGCCAGGAGCCTTGACGGCAGCAATCTTCAGGCCGCCACGCAGCTTGTTGACGACGAGCGTTGCAAGAGCTTCGCCTTCGACGTCTTCAGCGATGATGATGAGCGGCTTGCCAGACTGAACGACAGCTTCCAGAACCGGCAGCATTGCCTGAAGGTTTGAGAGCTTCTTTTCGTGGAGCAGGATGTATGCGTCTTCGAGATCCGCAATCATCTTTTCCGGGTTCGTCACGAAGTAAGGCGACAGGTAACCGCGGTCGAACTGCATGCCTTCAACGACTTCGAGTTCGGTTTCAGCGGTCTTGGCTTCTTCAACCGTGATGACGCCTTCATTGCCGACCTTCTGCATGGCTTCGGCAATATCTGCACCAACCTGCTTGTCGCCGTTTGCCGAGATCGTGCCGACCTGAGCAACTTCTTCAGAGGTCGAGATCTTCTTGGCCTTGGCCTGAAGGTCCTTGACGACTTCCGACACAGCCAGATCGATACCGCGCTTCAGGTCCATCGGGTTCATGCCGGCAGCAACAGCCTTGTTGCCTTCGCGCACGATGGCCTGGGCCAGAACGGTAGCAGTCGTGGTGCCGTCGCCGGCGATGTCGTTGGTCTTCGAAGCAACTTCGCGGACCATCTGGGCGCCCATGTTTTCGAACTTGTCTTCCAGTTCGATTTCCTTGGCAACCGATACACCGTCCTTGGTGATGCGCGGTGCGCCGAAGGACTTGTCGATGATGACGTTACGACCCTTGGGGCCGAGGGTAACCTTCACGGCGTCAGCGAGGATATCGACGCCATGAAGCATCTTTTCGCGCGCGGTGCGGCCAAACTTGATTTCTTTAGCAGCCATGTTTCAAAACTCCCGGAGCTTAGCTCTTTGGTGAATTGTTGATTGGATTGAGAAGTAACCGGCTAAATTCAGCCGATAACGCCCATGATGTCGGATTCCTTCATGATCAGAAGGTCAACGCCATCGAGCTTTACTTCGGTGCCCGACCACTTGCCGAACAGGACGCGGTCGCCGACCTTGACGTCCAGAGCGACGAGTGCGCCCTTGTCGTCACGAGCGCCGCTGCCGACAGCGATGATTTCGCCTTCAGCTGGCTTTTCCTTGGCAGTGTCAGGAATGATGATGCCGCCCTTTGTCTTTTCTTCAGACTCGACGCGCTTGACTACAACGCGGTCGTGCAGCGGACGGAAATTGGTGCTTGCCATTGTCTAATCCCTCGATCGAATGACATTCGCGGGATCTTTGGGTCCCGCATGGATGTTGTTAGCACTCTCATACGGGGAGTGCTAGCGAGCTCGATCTAAGGATGGGAAGGCTGAGAGTCAAGAAAAACGGCTAAAAATTTTTGCCGTCTTTTCGCTTTCTAGGCGTTTGCCATGTCGAGAATGTGTCTGGCGTGTCGGCATGTCTAAGTCAACCGGCTGCGTGACGCTGCGCATGAAAGGCGGCGACATCGTGGTAAAGGCCGAATTCTCCGGTGATGCCGCGCTCTGCCATGAAGATTTTAGGGTCGAAGCCGTCGACACTATAAAATTGGTCGACAGCCTCCTTTGCGGCCGTCAGGGCTGCCGCACTCTTCCATTCGACGATGGTGACGATCTTCACGGTCGAAGGTCCGGGCGCAACCGCAACCCGATTGTAAAGGCAGCCCTCAAGCGTGTCGAAATAGCCGTGGATAATGGCAAGGCGGTCGGAAAAGGCGCGCACATGATCGGGCGGGCACTCGAAGCAGTCGATGCGAAAGAGGCTGGCGCTTTCCGCCGGAGCTCCGTTTTCGTTGGCGGGGATTTGCAAGGACAATGTCATGGCAGGCGTTCCTCTCTCAAAGGCGTGTTGTCAGGTGAACGCGAGCACGATAAAACCTCAACAAAGATTGAGGTCAAGGCGTAATTTCCATGTCGCAAACAACCCGCAAAACAGTGCAGTCTCTCTCGGTCGGCGAGATTGCCCAGCGCTCCGGCGTCGCCGTGTCGGCACTGCATTTCTATGAGCGTGAAGGGCTGATCGAAAGTTGGCGTTCCCAAGGCAATCAGAGGCGCTATCCGCGCGGAGTCTTGCGGCGCATCGCCGTCATCAAGACCGCCCAGCGACTGGGCATCCCCCTGGCGGAGATCCGAGTCGCACTGTCCAGACTACCGGCGGACCGACCTCCCAGTGCTGCCGACTGGCGCAAGCTGTCAGCCGCCTGGCGCGCCGAGCTCGACAGCCGTATCGAAACCATGATGGCGCTGCGCGATCAGCTCGACAGCTGCATTGGCTGCGGCTGCCTGTCGCTCGATGATTGTCCCCTTCGCAATACTGACGACAAACTGCGTTATGAGGGCGCCGGTGCACGGCTTTTGCCGTGATGATGGGGTGTCCGGTTTGGAGTTGAACGACGATGGCTGAAAATTCCGAAGCGGTTGCCCGTCCACAATTGTCGGAACTGGTGGGTGCCTTTGCCCGTATCGGCCTGATGAGTTTCGGCGGCCCGGCCGCGCAGATCGGGCTGATGCACCGTGTGGCCGTCGACGAGAAGCGCTGGATCTCCGAGGATCGCTTCCTGCATGCTTTGAACTACTGCATGCTGTTGCCTGGCCCGGAGGCCCAGCAACTTGCCACCTATATCGGCTGGCTGACCCACGGCGTGCGCGGCGGCGTCGTGGCCGGCCTGTTGTTCGTGCTGCCGGGGTTGGCCGTCATGCTCGGCCTTTCGGCTGCCTATGCGCTCTATCAGGATACCCAGTGGCTGACCGGCCTGTTCTTCGGCCTGAAGGCGGCAGTGCTGGCCATTGTCATCGACGCCTTGATCCGCGTCGGCAAGCGGGCGCTGAAGACGCGGTTTCACCGCATTGTCGCGGTCGTCGCGTTTCTCGCGCTTTTCCTCCTGTCGCTGCCATTCCCGCTGGTGGTTCTGGGGGCCGGCATGGCCGGGCTCGTCCTGGCCCGCTCCAGGGCAGCCACCGCGACAGGGGATATCGACCTGTCAGCGGTGCAAGCCAAACTCGTCGGCTCGCGCCAGGTCCTTGTCCTGTTGTTCTGGGTCGCTGTCTGGCAGGCACCCCTGGCGGTGTTGTGGCTTGTCGCCGGTCCAGACGGAATGACCGCGCTTTACCTGTTCTTCTCCAAAATGGCACTGGTGACCTTTGGCGGCGCCTATGCCGTGCTGGCCTATGTGGCGCAGGTGGCGGTCGATCATTATCGCTGGTTGATGCCCGGCGAAATGCTGGACGGCCTGGCGCTGGCAGAGACCACACCCGGTCCGCTGGTGCTGGTCCTGTCCTTCGTCGGCTTCCTTGCGGGCTTTCGCGATGCCGGTTTGGGAGCGCCGCTTGTCGGTGGCGTGCTCGGCGCACTTCTGACCGCCTGGGCGACCTTCGTTCCAAGCTTCATCTGGATCTTCGCCGGTGCCCCCTATGTCGAGCGTCTGCGCGGCAATCGCTTTGCCACCGCTGCCCTGTCCGCCATCACCGCAGCCGTGGTCGGCGTCATTCTCAACCTTGCGCTCTGGTTTGCGCTGCATGTCCTGTTTGCCAGGGTCGGGCGCATGTCATGGGATCTGGCCGGCGCCAGCATCCCGGTGCCGGAATGGTCAAGCCTCGATGTGGCGGCCCTCATCACCACACTTCTTGCCGTCGTCATGATCTTTGCCTTCAGGCAGGGGGTCGGCAGAACGCTCGTTGTCTGCGCTATCGCCGGCTATGGAACCCGTCTCATCCTGTGAGGCATAGAAGGCCTGCTGCATATGTTTTGGCCAACATCGCCATTAAAGACGGATGTCTCTTGTAATCTGCGATCCGGTTTGCGATGTGACACCAGACTTTATCAAGCAGGACATTTTCCATGGCAAAGCGCATCCAGACCCTCGGTGAAGCCACAGGCGGCTATGACGTCATTCTGTGTGACGTCTGGGGCGTCCTGCACAACGGGATCGATGCGTTTCCCAAGGCATCCGTGGCATTGACCGAAGCCCGCAACGCCGGTCTCACGGTTGTGCTGATCACCAACTCGCCGCGTCCCTCTCCGGGCGTCATCACCCAGTTGAAGGCAATCGGCGTCGCCGATACCGCCTTTGACCGGATCGTCACCTCTGGCGATGTGACCCGCAAGCTGATTGCCGAGGGACCGAAGAAGGTCTTCCTTCTCGGCCCCGAGCGCGATCTGCCGCTGCTGGATGGAACAGGTGCCGAAGCCGTCGATGCGGCTGATGCCGAAGCGATCGTCTGCACCGGTTTCTTTGACGACGAAAAGGAAACGCCGGAAGATTACCACGACATGCTCGTGGAATTCCAGAAGCGCCAAGTGCCGCTGATCTGCGCCAATCCCGATCTGGTGGTCGAGCGCGGCGAACGCATCATCCCCTGCGCAGGTGCGGTAGCTGCCTATTACGAGCAACTGGGCGGTCAGACCCGTATTGCCGGCAAGCCCCATCATCCGATCTATGAGGCCGCCATGGCTGCCGCCGCTGAAGCTCGCGGCGGCAAAATCGATCCGGCCCGCGTGCTGGCCATTGGCGACGGCATGCCGACCGATGTCCGCGGCGCGCTCGATGCCGGCTATGATCTCCTCTATATCTCCGGCGGCATCCATGCTGGTGAATACACTGTCGACGGCAAGACCGACGAGGCCATCCTGAATGCCTATCTCAAGCGGGAAAGCGCGACGCCGGTATTCTGGATGCAGCGGCTGGCATAAGGTTGGTTTCATGCCGGTGAACTGGACTTCGATCACGGCGAACTGTTGGCGCAAACCTATGTGTGTTAGCGCAACGGGTAATCCATGCCTTGACGCCGCATCCGTTGGGCAGTGCCATTGCAGAGTGTCGGACAGCACGGCGTCCTTGTTCGGAAACGGAGCGTCGGCGTGACCGTTTTTCACCGCAACGAACAGAAGAACCCGCTTCCCGATGCGCTGAAGGGCGGCGTCATTGCCATCGGCAATTTTGACGGCGTGCATCGCGGCCATCAGGCTGTTCTGGGCGAGGCACTGGAACGGGCGCAAAGTCGCGGCGTCCCGGCCATCGTCTTGACCTTCGAACCGCATCCGCGCTCTGTCTTCAATCCCGACAAGCCCGTTTTCCGTCTCACGCCGCCATCGCTGCGCGCCCGGCTTCTGGAAGCGTTGGGCTTCCATTGCGTGGTCGAATATCCCTTCGATCGTGAATTCTCCACCACGTCGGCCGAAACCTTCGTGAAGTCCATTCTCGTCGATTGGCTGGGGGCCTCGCAGGTGGTGACCGGTGTCGATTTCCATTTCGGCAAGGGCAGGGAAGGCGGTCCGGCCTTCCTGATGGGCGCCGGCGAGCGCCACGGTTTTGGCGTCACCCTGATCGACCCCTTCCGCGACGAAGGCGCAGAGATCATATCCTCAAGCCGCATCCGAACGCTGATCGCCAAGGGCGATGTGGCACAGGCCGCAGGTCTTCTCGGCTATCGCTATACGGTGGAAGCAGAGGTGTTCAAGGGCCAGCAGCTTGGTCGCACCATCGGCTTTCCAACGGCCAATATGGAGCTGGCGCCGGAGGCGGAGCTGAAGCCCGGCATTTACGCCGTCAGGTTTCGTCGCGCCGATGGCACATTGCACGATGGCGTTGCAAGCTTCGGTTACCGCCCCACCGTCAGCAGCGATGGAGCCGCCTGGCTTGAGACCTACATCTTCGATTTCGACGGTGACCTCTACGGTGAGACCTGTTCGGTCTCCTTCTTCGGCCATCTACGCGATGAGTTGAAATTTGACGGCCTCGATCCGCTGGTTGCCCAGATCCGTCGGGACGAGGAAGAGGCGCGCGCGCTGCTGTCAGGTGTCAGAACGCTTGGCGACCTCGACACGGTCATCGCCTTTTAAATTCAAGTTTAACATTTTTCAGAAACAAAGAGATTGAAGTGCACCGTTTGACAGTCCCTGTCGAAGTCGGGGCTGAAAGGTGCATAATTTCTAAAATTAACAATTAATTTGTCCACATCCACTATAACTGGAGCGTAAGGACGATTTAGACTCATTGGATGCGATGTTGGAGCTAAAAACAATCTTCATCTATACAGCGATGATCAATCTCTCGATCGTCTCCGTCGTCACGATTGCCTGGCTACGAAATCCAAGGCAAAAAGATCTGGTCCTGTGGTGTATGGCGGCTCTTTGCGCGGTGCTCAGCGGCGTCTTGATGAGCAAATTCAAGTTGATCTCTGTGGACTATGTCGAGTTTTTCGGCGGCGCGCTTCTGATCAGCATGACCGGTTTCATATGGCTCGGCTTCAAAGACTTCTTCCGCTGCTCCTACCATCCCATCGAAGCTTTCGCCGTCACGGCCGCCGCTGCCATACTCATGGTTCTGGCGGGCTTCTTGCCTGATCCGGAAGGTGTGCGTGGCATGCTGATTTACGGGGGCTCAGCCGTGAATCTACTGCTGGCTGCCAATGTCGTATGGGGCAGCCCGAGCAGCGAGCATCTTCCGTCACGCCGATTGGCCGCCCTGGTTCTCGGGGCCTATGCATTGACGAACATTCTGATTGCGCCAATGTCCATCGTGGCGCCCGTGGAGATCGTGGTGAACACACCGGTGTCGGCCTGGCTTGGTCCGGCAAGCATCCTGCTGGCGATCTTCAACATGGCCTGCTTCCTGGTCATCGTAGTCTTGAAGCTGGAGCGCACCAGCGAAAGGCAAAGGCAGCTTGCGGAGCGCGACGCCCTCACGGGTGTGTTGAACCGGCGCATGTTTTTCGCCCTTGGCGAGACACTGGCAAGGACCGGCAATGGCGCTGTTGCAATCTTCGATCTCGATTACTTCAAGCGAATTAACGATACCTTTGGCCACAAGGGCGGCGATGATGCCCTGATTGAAGTGACGAAAGTCATCGAGGCGAATCTTCCTTCCGGCGCTCTTTTGGGTCGCCTTGGGGGCGAGGAATTCGGTCTGTGCCTGCCGGGGCATGATCGGCGCGAGGCAGCAGCGGTGCTGGAGCGTGCGCGTGCGGCAATAGAAAAGCTGGAAGTCCAATCGGCAGAAAACCGCTTCAGTCTGACGATTTCCTGCGGTTATGTGATGATGAACACTAGCCCAGTGCGGACCCTGGATGCATGGGTCAACGATGCCGACCGCGCACTTTATGCCGCCAAGAACGAGGGGCGCAATCGCGTCATCCTCCACCATGTGACGGAAGCCGCGAGCCCCTTTGAAGGCATTTCTCCGCCCAAACCGTCACCGGCATAGCAATGTGCCGCGCTCGGCCGGAGGTTTCAAGCAGCCGTCATTCGGTAGCCCGCCCGGTGAACGTCGACATTCTTGCCGGCCACCTCTTCCTTTTCCCGGTAAAACCGCCTAAACAACCGCCACCATGAGCAAGGTACGGCAGACGATATTCTTTCGAATTATTGGCCCGGCCTTCCGCGCGCTTTGAGAGCTGCCGGAGGGTCCGGGTTTTGGGCGCTTCGTTTGCCCCCCTCCGTCACCGCGAATTTCCTTGATTTTCGGCGCGCCTCAAGGCCGCCCCACTTTGGCTAGATCATGACAGATACTGTTGAAAAAGTAGACTATTCCTCCACTCTCTATCTGCCGCAGACGGATTTCCCGATGCGCGCAGGCCTGCCGCAAAAGGAACCGGAAACGGTCAAGCGCTGGCAGGAAATGGGGCTTTACAAGAAGCTTCGTGCATCCGCTGCCGGTCGCGAAAAATTCGTGCTGCATGACGGCCCTCCCTATGCCAATGGCAATATCCATATCGGCCATGCGCTCAACAAGATCCTGAAGGACGTGATCAACCGTTCCTTCCAGATGCGCGGCTATGACGCCAATTACGTTCCCGGCTGGGATTGCCACGGCCTTCCGATCGAATGGAAGATCGAGGAAAAATATCGCGCCAAGGGCAAGAACAAGGACGAGGTTCCGGTCAACGAGTTCCGTCAGGAATGCCGCGACTTCGCAGCCGAGTGGATCAAGGTCCAGTCGGAAGAGTTCAAGCGCCTGGGCATCGAAGGCGACTTCGACAATCCCTACACCACGATGAACTTCCACGCCGAAGCCCGCATCGCTGGCGAACTCCTCAAGATCGCCAAGTCCGGCCAGCTCTATCGCGGCTCCAAGCCGATCATGTGGTCGGTGGTCGAGCGCACGGCGCTGGCGGAAGCCGAGGTGGAATATCACGAGGTCGAGAGCGACACGATCTGGGTGAAGTTCCCGGTGGTTGAAGCATCTGACGAACTGAAATCCGCCTCCGTCGTCATCTGGACCACGACCCCTTGGACCATCCCGGGCAACCGCGCGATCTCCTTCTCGTCCCGGATCGAATACGGCCTCTACGAGGTGACGGAAGCAGCCAATGATTTCGGTCCGCAGCCGGGTGAAAAGCTGATCTTTGCAAAAAGCCTCGCCGAGGAATGCGCGGCAAAGGCCAAGGTGACACTGAACCTTGTGCGTGAGGTCGCAAGCGAGGAGCTGGCAGGGATGACCTGCGCCCATCCGCTGGCCTCGCTCGGTTACGACTTCGCCGTGCCGCTCATGGACGGCGATCACGTCACCGACAGCGCCGGTACCGGTTTTGTGCATACGGCCCCCGGTCACGGCCGCGAAGACTTTGACGCATGGATGGACAATGCCCGTGCGCTTGAAGCCCGCGGCATCTCGTCCAAGATCCCGTTCACCGTCGATGATGCCGGCTTCTACACCGATGAGGCATTTGGCTTCGGCCCCAGCGCCGAGGGCGGTGCCGCGCGCGTCATGGATGACAACGGCAAGAAGGGCGATGCCAACAAGCGCGTCATCGAAGCCCTGATCGCCGCCAACAATCTGTTTGCCCGCGGCCGCATCAAGCATGATTATCCGCATTCCTGGCGTTCCAAGAAGCCGATCATCTTCCGCAACACGCCGCAGTGGTTTGTCTATATGGACAAGGAACTCGGCGATGGCACAACGCTGCGCTCGCGCGCACTGGGTGCCATTGAAGACACGCGCTTCGTGCCGGCTGGTGGCCAGAACCGTCTGCGCGGCATGATCGAAGGTCGTCCGGACTGGGTTCTGTCGCGTCAGCGCGCCTGGGGCGTCCCCATCGCCGTCTTTGCCGACGAGCAGGGCGAAGTTCTGGTCGACGACGCGGTCAACGCCCGCATCCTCGAGGCCTTTGAGGCCGAAGGCGCTGACGCCTGGTTTGCCGAAGGCGCCCGTGAGCGCTTCCTCGGCGACCGTGCGGGCGAACCTTGGGTTCAGGTCAGGGACATCCTCGATGTCTGGTTCGATTCAGGCTCGACCCACACCTTCACGCTGGAAGATCGCCCGGACCTCAAATGGCCGGCGGACGTCTATCTCGAAGGCTCGGACCAGCATCGCGGCTGGTTCCATTCATCGCTGCTCGAAAGCTGCGCGACCCGCGGTCGTGCGCCTTACAATGCCGTTGTCACCCATGGCTTCACCATGGATGAGAAGGGCGAAAAGATGTCGAAGTCCAAGGGCAACACCGTTGTGCCCCAGGACGTGATGGCCCAGTCGGGCGCCGATATCCTGCGTCTGTGGGTCATGACCACCGATTATTCCGAGGACCAGCGCCTCGGCAAGGCGATCCTGCAGACCAATATCGACAGCTACCGCAAGATCCGCAACACCATCCGCTGGATGCTCGGCACGCTCGCCCACGACGAGGGCGATGAGATCGCCTATGCCGACATGCCGGAACTCGAGCGCCTGATGCTGCATCGTCTGGCCGAGCTCGATGCTTTGGTGCGCTCTGGCTATGACGCCTTCGATTTCAAGAAGATCACCCGCGCCTTGACCGATTTCGCCAATATCGAACTGTCGGCCTTCTACTTCGATATCCGCAAGGACGCGCTTTATTGCGATGCACCGTCATCGCATCGCCGCCGTGCCTCGTTGTTCGTCATCCGCAAGCTGTTCGATTGCCTGGTGACCTGGTTTGCGCCCATGCTGGCCTTCACCATGGAAGAGGCCTGGTTGTCGCGCAATCCGGATGCCGAGTCAGTGCATCTTGAGCAGTTCCCGGACGTGCCGGCGGAATGGCTGGCACCGGAACTGGTCGCCAAGTGGGAAAAGATCCGCGACGTCCGCTATGTCGTCACGGGTGCCCTGGAAGTCGAGCGCCGTGAAAAGCGCATCGGCTCCTCGCTCGAGGCAGCACCGGTTGTGCATATCGCTGATCCGGAACTCCTGTCGGCGCTCGATGGGCAGGATTTCGCTGAAATCTGCATCACCTCTGCCATCACGCTTGTGGCGGCCGAAGGTCCGTCGGATGCTTTCCGCCTCTCCGAAGTGCCAAAGGTCTCGGTGGAGCCGAAACCGGCGGATGGGATCAAGTGTGCACGCTCCTGGCGTATCACCCAGGATGTCGGATCGGACCCGGATTATCCCGACGTCTCGGCCCGTGACGCCGCTGCCTTGCGCGAATTGGCAGCGCGTGGATGACAAATGATGACCGGATGATTTGCGCTTTCGCGGGTCATCCGGTAAAATTGCCTGAAAATGGCCGGATTCATCGGTCAGGCGGTATAACAACATCGCGTGGGGCGGAGACCGGCAAGGCTGGAAGGGTTTCATGAAGACGGCAAATGCGTTTCGAGTTGGCGCCGGTATGGCGGGCATTCTCATGAGTTGCGTTGGCTTGAGCGGCTGCCTTGGCAGTCCGACTTATGGCACAGACAAGACTGCCATAGAGCAGCTGGCGGACGATCTGGGTGACGTCGCCTCCATTGGTGCCAACCCCAACAAGAACACCGGCGAGAAATACAATCCTCGCCCTGAACTGGTAATGCCGCCCAACCAGGAAACGGCCCAGTTGGTTCAGCCGCAGCAGTCTCTTGCCAGCAAGGAAAATCCTGCCTGGCTGGAAACGCCGGAAGAGACGCGTGCGCGTCTTCGCAAGGAAGCCGACGACAACAAGGACAATCCGAACTATCGTTCGCCGCTCCTCGTTGGTTACGGCAGTGCCGGCACCCAGACGGAAAAGCAGAAATGGGAAGCCTTCCGCGAGGCGCGCAAGATCCAGCAGGGCTCTTATCTCGATCAGCGCCGCTTCCTGGCCGATCCGCCGACGGAATATCGCGCAGCAGAAGCTGTCACGCTGGATGATCTGGGCGAACCGGAGTTGAAGAAGGCAAAGCGTCGCAAGAAGGAAGCCAAGGCTGCACAGCAGACCTCTTCCTGGTGGATGCCCTTCCAATAAGCGCAATCGACAGCATCGAAACGGCAGGCCAGTGGCCTGCCATTTTTTTTGGCTATTTATCTGGACTGAATAATGACTTTCACCATTCGCGACGCAACAGCCGATGATGTCGGCACCATCCTGCGCTTCATCACCGATCTGGCGATTTTCGAAAAGGCCGAGCATGAGGTCGAAGCCACAGAAGAAAGCCTGACGGCATCTCTGTTCGGCCCCGGCTCTGTGACCGGTTCGGCCATTCTGGAAGCCGATGGCCTGCCCGTTGGCTTTGCCGTCTGGTTTTTCAACTATTCCACCTGGCAGGCCCGTAACGGCCTTTACCTGGAAGATCTCTATATTGCCCCGGATTACCGTGGCTCCGGCGCGGGCAAGCTCCTGCTGCGCCACCTGGCCCGCATTGCCGTCGAAAAAGGCTGTGGCCGCTTTGAATGGAGCGTACTCGACTGGAACGAGCCGGCCATCCGCGTCTACGACGCTATCGGAGCCGAACCGCAGACCGAATGGATCCGATATCGCCTCGCCGGAGACAAGCTGAAGACTTTTGCCAAGGGATAAATCTCGCTCAAGTCCCGTCGCGGAAGACTCGGCGCGGCAGGATCACATAGAAAACCTCGACTGATGGGCGCGCCACAGTTGACCATGCCCCTCAGCGACCCTTGCATGGGCTGGAGGATCAGCGCTCCCGTTTCTCCTGAAAGAACCGTTTGAGAATATCGCCTGCGGCACGCTCGCCAATGCCGGAATAGACGTCCGGTGCATGATGGCAGGTCGGCTGGGCATAAAACCGCCCGCCATGATCCACGCCACCGCCTTTCGGGTCCTCGGCGCCGTAGTAGAGACGACGGATGCGGGCAAAGGAAATGGCGGCCGCACACATGGCGCAGGGCTCCAGCGAGACATAGAGATCGGCGCCCGGTAGCCGTTCCTGCTGAAGCGCTGCTGAGGCCGCGCGAATAGCCTCTATTTCCGCATGCGCGGTCACATCATTCTTCTCGCGCGTGCGGTTGCCGCCGCGCCCGACGATCTCTCCATCGAGCACCACAACGGCCCCGATTGGCACTTCGCCACGCTCTCCGGCGGCTTGCGCTTCGGCCAATGCCGCTTCCATGAAGCGATTTGTCTCCGCCATCCGATGATTTTCCTCTTAACCCGGACCGCGCGACCTGATAGGACACGCAAAATTGCCTCGCCCCCGCGGATATACCGCTTATGGTTGGCGCCATGCGGTCGCCCGAGGTTAGGAACACAGGCAAACAGCAAATGACACCTAAAGACAAGTCCACAGGACCCAAGCCTGCATACGCATCCCGCGGTTCGCGCGACAGCCGCAAATCGGATGGCGATGCGCCCAAGCGTGACAGCAAGCCGGCAGGAAAAGCGTCCGACAAGACGTTCAGCCGCTCATCGGCAGTCGCATCGGCATCGGGCGAAGCAACAAAGCCCGAGCGCATTTCCAAGCTGCTCGCCCGCGCCGGCATCGCCTCTCGTCGCGATATCGAGCGCATGATCATGGAAGGCCGCGTCAGCCTCAACGGCAAGGTGCTGGAAACCCCCGTGGTCAACGCAACCTTTGCCGACAAGATCGAAGTCGACGGCGAACCGATCCGTGGCGTCGAGCGCACGCGCCTGTGGCTCTACCACAAGCCAGCCGGTCTGGTGACCACCAATGCCGATCCGGAAGGTCGCCCGACCGTCTTCGACAACCTGCCGGAAGAATTGCCGCGCGTCGTCTCCATCGGCCGTCTCGACATCAACACCGAAGGCTTGTTGCTGCTGACCAATGACGGTGGCCTTGCCCGCGTTCTGGAACTGCCGACAACAGGCTGGCTGCGTCGCTACCGCGTTCGCGCCTATGGTGAGGTCGAACAGGCCGATCTCGACAAGCTCAAGGACGGCATTGCCGTCGATGGCGTGCTCTATGGTGCCATCGAAGCCACGCTCGACCGCAAGCAGGGCCACAATGTCTGGATCACCATGGGTCTTCGCGAAGGCAAGAACCGTGAAATCAAGAACGTGCTGGGCGAGCTCGGCCTCGAGGTTAACCGCCTGATCCGTATTTCCTACGGACCTTTCCAGCTTGGTGACATTGCCGAGAGAAAGGCGCTGGAAGTGCGCGGTCGCATGTTGCGCGATCAGCTCGGTCCCCGCCTGATTGAAGACGCCAAGGCCAATTTTGACGCACCGCTCTTCTCCGACGGTGCTGCGGAAGAAAAAACAGAGGCCAAGGAAAAGCGTCCCTGGGGTGCACGCGAGAAGGGTTCGGATTTCCGCGAGGAAGGCCGTGCACGTCTCGACACCCGCAAGTCGTCTTCCGACCGCGGCGAACGCAAGTCGGCACCGAAGAGCTTTGGCGGCGGCAAATCTGCCGGCCGTGACGAAGACCGTGGTTATGGCGACAAGCCAAATAGCCGGCCGGCTGCCACGCGCGCCCGCACGGCCAATGTCTGGATGGCTCCGGGTGCTCGCCCTGTGGCTGAAAAGACCGCAAGAGAAGAGGGCGCAGAAGCTCGCAAGCCCGCACGCCGCGATGGCGCTCCGCAGTCCAAGCGTTACGGTCGCGACAAGGATGGTCTGCCGACCAGGAGCCGCGGCAAGTTCGATCCCGACAGCAAGGGCAAGTCCGATTTCCGTCGCGACGACGGCCCACGCGTTGTGGTGAGCCGTACCCGCGACGAAGAGGGCGAATGGATCCGCGCGGATTCGCCTGCCAAGCCCGACCGCAAGGACGGCGGCGGTTTCGGCGACAAGCGCAGCTTTGGCGGGCGCAGTGATCGTCCGGAACGCAATGATCGTGGCCCAAGAGATGACCGGGGCCAAAGAGGCGACAGAGGTCCCAGAGAGGACCGTGGCCCTCGTTCAGACAGAAGCGACCGCCCTGCACGCGCTGAACGCAGCGGCGAAGGCCGTCCGGCCCGTGGCGACAGACCTTTTGGCGACAAGCCCTTTGGCGACAAGCCGCGCGGGGCAAAGCCTTTTGGCGATAAGCCCCGTGGCAAACCTGCCGGTGGTCGCGCCTTCGGCGACAAGCCCGGTGGCGGCAAGCCAAGCGGTGGGAAGCCCAGTGGCGGGCGATCCTTTGGTGACAAGCCCGGCGGCGATCGTCCGCGCGGCGACCGTCCCGGTGGTGGCAAGCCCCAGGGCGGACGTGGTCCATTCAAGGGCCGGAGGTAAGCGGTGCGGATTGTCGGCGGTGAGTTTCGCGGACGTGCTCTGGCCGGTCCGAAGTCGAATGATATTCGCCCGACGACCGATCGCACCCGCGAGAGCCTGTTCAATATTCTGGGCCACGCCTATCCGGAATGCCTGGATGGGACGCGCATATTGGACATTTTCGCGGGCACCGGCGCTGTCGGTATAGAGGCATTGTCGCGAGGATGCCGCACGGCGCTGTTTGTGGAAAACAGCGTCGAGGGCCGCAGCATTCTGTGGGAAAATATCGATGCCCTGGGCCTTCATGGCCGGGCCAGAATGCTGCGCCGCGATGCGACACAGCTCGGCGGACCGGGAACCATGGAACCATTCGACCTGGTGTTTGCCGACCCGCCTTACGGCAAGGGTCTTGGCGAAAAAGCCTTGGCCGGTGCCCATTCAGGCGGCTGGCTTGTACCCGGCGCCCTTGTCATTCTCGAAGAGCGATCCGATATCGAACCTGCCGTCGACCCCGTCTTCAACCTGCTTGAGGATCGCGGTTTTGGCGATACGCGCATGCATTTTTATCGCTACACGCCCGGCTGACGGGCCGCAAGAAAAGGTCGTCCGTCCATGGATCAATCGCAGTCTTTGACCGGTACGGAACGAAAAGCGCACTCCTCTGATCCGACCGTGGCCATTGCCTTCGGTGCCGGCGGCGCACGCGGCTTTGCCCATATTCCCGTTATCGAGGCGCTGGATGAAATGGGAATTCGCCCGGTGGCGATTGCCGGTTCGTCCATCGGCGCCATCATGGGTGCGGGCATGGCGGCCGGCATGACCGGTGCCGAGATCCGCGAATTTGCGCTGGAGACCGTTGGCAGGCGCGGCGCTGTCACCAGCAGGCTTTGGAGCCTCCGCGGTGGCACCATGCGCGATGCGCTGGGCGGCTTTCGGTTCGGTCAGTTCAATCTTGAAACCATCCTGCCCGCCTTCCTGCCGGCGCAGCTTCCGGACCAATTCTCCGGCCTGCAGATACCGCTGACAGTCATGGCGACCGATTATTACGGCCAGCGGGAAATCGCGGTGAGCGAAGGCAAACTGGTGACGGCACTGGCAGCCTCTGCCGCCATTCCAGCACTCTTCATGCCGGTCAGCCTCAACGGCGCGCTCTCGATCGATGGCGGTATCTTCAATCCCGTCCCCTATGACAAGCTGAAAGGCAGGGCCGATATCATTATAGGCGTCGATGTCGTCGGCGGTCCCGTGGGCGATCCGACAGAAGCACCCAGCCGTTTCGACAGTATTTTCGGGGCCGGGCAGCTCACCATGCTCTCGGCCATCCAGCTGATGCTGAAGATCTATACGCCGGAGATATTCCTGCGCCCGCCGGTTTCCGGCTTCCGGGTTCTCGATTTTCTCAAAGCCCAGCAGGTGCTGGAGGCGACGGAAGGTTTGAAGGACGGGTTCAAGCGCGATCTGGAAGGCAAGCTGGAAGCGGCTTCGCGCAAATCCATCGAATAGCTTGTCTTATCATCCTGCCTCGGTCGAGGCCTCTTCGTCTGTTTTCTCGACAGGATTTTTGAGACGCTTCGGCTTGATCAGCGGTTCCGGGTTGACCGGTCTGTTGTGCAGCATGTGTCGACCGGCCAGAATGCCATCTGCGGCCTGGATCTGAAGCCGCTCCTCGTCGCGGCGGCGCACATCCTTGACGATGGCACGCGCATCGTCCTCCGACATGCCAAGCGCCTGAATGGTTTTCCGCCCGAACATGAGGCCGGATTCCAGCGTTTCGCGCAGTTCGTACTCCACGTCCCGTGCTCGAAGCGACAGGCTGTGGACGCGGTCATAAGACCGCACGAACAGGCGCGCATGCGGATATTCGTCCCGCACCAGATCGACGATGCGGTCCGTCGTTTCCTTCTTCTGCGTACAGACAGCGACAATCTTGGCATGTTCGATACCGGCCGCCCGCAGGACATCCAGCCGCGTACCATCGCCGAAATAGATGCGAAAGCCGAAGGAGGCCGCCTGGCGCACACGGTCGGCGGAATCGTCGATGATGGTTACCTCGCGACCGCTTGCCAGCAGGATCTGTGCGCTGATCTGGGCGAAGCGGGAAAATCCGATCATCAGCACGTCCGCGCCGGCACCCTCGAAATCCTCTTCCAGTTGCTCGCGACCGTCCTCTGTCAGGAACCGGCGCGACAGCAAAGCACCCAGCGGCGTGAGCGCCATGGTGAGTGTGACCATGGAAATGAGCAATGAGGCCGTGGCATTGGAAAACAGTCCGGCTGTGGTGGCGGTGGTGAACAGCACGAAGCCGAATTCACCGCCCTGCGGCAGAAGGAAGGCAATGCGCACCGCATCGTTCCGGCTTGAACCGGTGAACCGCGCGAGCACAAACATGATCGACGCCTTGACCACCATCACGGCAACCACGCCGACGGCCAGCAGCAGCAGATTGTCCATGATCACGGCGAGCTCCATCGAAAGCCCGACCGCCATGAAGAACAGCGCCAGGAGCAGGCCGCGAAAGGGCTCGATATCCGCTTCCAACTCGTGACGATAGGAGGATTCCGCCAGCATGACACCTGCCAGGAACGCACCCATGGCCATGGAAAGCCCCGCCACCTGCATCAAGGTGGCAGCGCCGATGACGACAAACAGCGCCGCCGCAATCATCACCTCGCGCGCACCGGTGCGGGCAATGATCTGGAAAAACGGCGTCAGCAGATAGCGTCCGGCCACAACGGTCGCAGCAATGGCACCGACGGCTTTCAGAATTTCGGGTAAAACCGCAGTCTCGGACTGGCTGTGACTGGTGCCCAGAATGCTGACCATCGCCAACAGCGGCACGATCGCCAGATCCTGCAACAGCAGGATCGAGAAGGCGCGTTGTCCATAGGTTGAGTTCCGGTCGCCCTGATCATTGAGAAGCTGCAATGCGAATGCGGTCGAGGAAAGCGCAAGACCAAACCCGACCACCAGACTTCCGCGCCATTCTGCAATGCCCGCCACCATGGAAAGACCTGTCAGGGCCAAGCCTGCAAGCATCACCTGTGCGGTTCCAAGCCCGAAGATGTCGGCCCGCATGCGCCACAACCGCGACAGATTGAGTTCCAGCCCGATGACGAACAGCAGGAACACCACGCCGAGTTCGGCGATGCTGAGAATTTCCTCCGCGCCGGTGATCAGATGGAGCACCGGGCCGATGACCACACCGGCTGTCAGATAGCCCAGAACGGTTCCAAGACCGATCTTGCGGAACAGCGGTGCAGCGACAACGGCACCGCCCAGAAGCAGCAGCGTTTCGGAAAACAGAGTTGTCGAGGTACTCATGAACGACTTTTCCTTCAACTCATTTGGCGACAATTGCCGCAGTTCTGCGGGAATCGACGGTGCTGCCCTTGATGCTGGGTGTATTGCACAATAAATGGTGCCCGAACGAAAGGCTATTTCATGTCGTCAGAATTCGATTCCGCCAGCCTGTTATCCCGCGCCGATCAACTTGTCGAGCTTGCCCGCGCCGCCGGTGCGGATCAGGCCGATGCCGTTGTTGTCCGGTCCCGCTCCAAGTCCGTGTCTGTGCGCCAGGGAAAAGTGGAATCCACGGATTCCGCCGAAAGCGACGATTTCTCTTTGCGCGTCTTCGTCGGCAAGCGTGTTGCCAGCGTCTCGGCAAATCCGGGCTTCGATTTGAAGGTGCTTGCAGAGCGCGCCGTGGCCATGGCCAAGGTGTCGCCGGAAGATCCTTATGCCGGTCTGGCCGACAAGGAAGATCTGGCAACGACCTTCCCGGATCTCAAGCTCTTCGACCCGACGGAAGTGTCGAGCGAAGAACTGACGCAGGCAGCCCTTGCCATGGAAGAGGCCGCCCTTTCGGTGGACGGCGTCACCAACTCCTCGGGCTCCGGTGCATCCTCCGGCCTTGGCGGCATGGTACTTGTCACCTCCGACGGCTTCTCCGGCAGCTATATGGGCTCCCGCTTCGGTCGCTCCGTCAGCGTCATTGCCGGCGAAGGCACCAAGATGGAGCGCGACTATGATTTCGATAGCCGTCTTTATTATTCCGAACTGGATAGTTCCGAGGATATCGGCCGCCGCGCCGGCGAGCGCGTTGTCCGTCGCGTCAATCCGCGTCAGGTGAAGACCGCCTCCAATCTGACCGTGGTCTTCGACCCGCGTGTCGCCCGTGGCTTTGTCGGGCATATCGCGGGCGCCATCAACGGGGCCTCGGTTGCCCGCAAGACCTCGTTCCTGCGCGACAAGATGGGTGAGCAGGTCTTGAAGCCCGGTCTCACCATCATCGACGATCCACGCCGCGTCCACGGCTCGGCCTCGCGTCCCTTCGACGGTGAAGGCGTGGCCGGCGAGCGCCTGACCATGATCGAGGACGGTGTCTTGAAGCACTGGTTCCTCTCGTCGTCCACGGCGCGTGAACTGGGGCTGAAGACCAATGGTCGTGGCGCACGCGGTGGCACCTCTGTCTCCCCGACATCCACGAACCTTTCGCTGGAACCGGGCGACGTGTCGCCGGAGGAACTCATCCGTTCCATCGGCACAGGCTTCTACGTCACCGAATTGATCGGTCATGGCGCCAACATGATCACCGGCGAATACAGCCGCGGGGCATCCGGCTACTGGATCGAAAATGGCGAGATCGCCTATCCGGTCTCGGAAGTGACCATCGCGTCCAACCTCAAGGACATGTTCATGCGGTTGACGCTTGCAAATGACATCGACCGCGATTTCTCAGTGGCATCGCCGACCATCGCCATTGAAGGCATGACACTCGCCGGCCTTTGAACAGACCGGCCGGTCACCATAGAAAGGCAAGGGCAGCACCATGACATCCGCTCCGACGAACGAACGGCTTGCGGACCTCGCCCTTGTTGCCAAGGCGGCGCGCAGTGCCGGCGAAATAGCCATGACATTCTTCGGCCAGTCACCCGATGTCTGGTGGAAAAACGAGGGTAGCTCGCCGGTCAGTGCCGCAGACTTTGCCGCCAATGACCGCCTGTCGGATATCTTGCGCTCCGCACGTCCCGACTATGGCTGGCTTTCGGAGGAAACCGACGACGATTCAGCGCGGCTTGGCTATGAGACCCTGTTCGTGGTCGATCCAATTGATGGCACACGGGCGTTCATCGGTGCCAAGAAAACCTGGTGTGTGAGTGTCGCCGTCGTTCACCGGGGTCGCCCGGTTGCCGCAGCACTGTATGCCCCGGCCTTGGATGAGGAATTCCTGGCGGTCGCTGACGGCGCCGTCACCAGGAATGGCAGCCCGATTTCCGTCGCGGGTCCCTCGGCAGGTCCAACCCGGGTCGCGACCGCGACCGATATGCTGGACCTTCTCGATCCCGCGTATCGTGAGACGGTCGAGCGCGTGCCGCATATCCCCTCGCTGGCCTACAGATTGGCCTTGATTGCTGACGGACGTATCGACGCGACGCTGGTGAAGAAAAACTCGCATGACTGGGATCTGGCCGCCGCCGATCTTCTGCTGGAACGGGCCGGGGGGCAGTTGGTTGATTTTCGCGGTGAACCGCTTCAATACAATCGCGCCGAAGTTGTTCAGGATCACCTCTGCGCCGGCTCTGCGACCGCGCTGCCGGGCCTTCTGCAACATCTGCGGGTACCCCGCGCGGTTGACCTTTGAGCCGAAATCGCGCACAGCAATGGCAACAAAAACTGGAATGGAAGGATGACAAGGTATGACGGGAGCAGCAGGCAAGAAACAGCTTCTTCACCTGGTCTTTGGCGGCGAACTGTCCAATCTTCAGGAAGTTGAATTCCGCGATCTGAACGATCTCGACATCGTGGGAATTTATCCGGACTACGCATCGGCGCTGACAGTCTGGAAATCGAAGGCGCAGCAGACGGTGGACAATGCCCACATGCGATATTTCATCGTCCATATGCATCGCCTTCTCGACCCTGTCGGGAAAGACGTTTAAAAGAATTGATCCGGGTGCGCCCGCGACTGGCTTGATTAGCCATCGCGGGCGCCACTATTTTAACGAAGTTATAGCTCAGTCAGTATAGTGGTTTGTGGGGGTAACCAGAGCCACTTTTCAGGTGCCATATTTGATATGATGACGCGGATTTCATAACCCATGAGCAATGGATTGGCCTCGGTCGCGCTGACAGCATACCGGTGGGCGGGCGTCGCTGCCTATCCGCTGGCTGGTGCGTTTCTGGCGATCCGTGCCGCCAAGGGTAAGGAAGACAAATCGCGTAAGCTCGAGCGCTTCGGCTATGCCAGCGTCGAGCGTCCGGCAGGCCCGCTGGCCTGGGTCCATGCCGCAAGCGTGGGCGAAACTCTGGCCGTCATCCCGCTCTTGCGCGAATTGCGTCGGCGCCAGATCCAGGTGCTGCTGACCACCGGAACAGTGACCTCCGCGGAAGTCGCAGCGCGCCGCGTCGGCGGCGACATTATTCATCAATATGTGCCGCTGGACGTGAAGCCCGCCATCAAGCGCTTTCTCAAATACTGGAAGCCGGACATAGCCCTGTCTGTGGAATCCGAAATCTGGCCCGCCACGATCATGGAACTGCGGCGTCGCCATATTCCCCAGGTTCTCGTCAACGCCCGCATTTCTGAACGCTCGTTCGATAGCTGGCGCCGCCATTCGGGCATCGCCGAAATCATCTTCGGGCAGATGGCGCTGGTCGTCAGCCAGACGGATATCGATGCCGAGCGCTTTCGCGATCTGGGTGCATGGCCCGTCAGCATTTCCGGCAATATCAAGGTCGATAGCGAAGCCCCGCCTTGCGATGAAGCGGTGCTGGCGCATTATGCCCAGCAGATCGGCAAGCGCCGCACCTGGGTGGCCGCGTCCACGTTCGAGGGCGAGGAAAAGGCCGCCGTGATGGTGCATCGCGCACTGAAAGCCCATACCGGCATATTGACCATTATCGTGCCGCGCCATCCCGAGCGCTGTGACGAGTTGGAAAAGACGATGACCGAGAAGGGGCTCGTGGTCGCCCGCCGCAGCCGCAATGACCCGATCACGGACGAAACCGATATCCTGCTCGGCGACACCATGGGCGAAATGGGTCTGTTCCTGCGCCTGACCGAGATTGCCTTCCTCGGCAAGTCGCTGACCGACAAGGGTGGGCAAAATCCGCTGGAGCCGGCCATGCTCGGCTGCGCAATCCTCTCTGGCCCCAATGTCGAGAACTTCCGCGAAACCTATCAGAAGATGGTGAAGGCGGGTGCGGCCCGCATGGTGCGCGATCCCGAAATGCTGGCCAAGGCCGTACATTTCCTCTCCAACAACGACATTCCGCGTCACAAGATGATGGATGCGGGCACCGAATGCCTGCAGGAGATGCGCGGTGCGCTGGCCGCCACCATCAAGGGTCTGGAACCCTACATCAATCCCCTGACCGTCAAGGCAAGGCTTCAACCGAGAGCAGCGCAGGTATGAGTGTATCAACGGTCGCCATGCCGACGCCCGAGCGTCTGGCCGCCATCGGCGGCATCCTGTTCGACAAGGATGGCACCCTTCTGGATTTCAACGAAAGCTGGGAACCGGTAAACCGCGCCGTGGCGCTGATGGCAGCGGGCGGAGACCCGGTGCTGGCTGCAGACCTGCTGAGGCTTTGCGGCATGGACCCGGCAACCGGCATGATCGCGCCCGACAGCCTCTTTGCAGCCGCCAATACACGAGAAATCGCAGAAGCGATGATTGCGGCCGGTGCGCGGTTCGAGCTGGAAATCTTGGTCGCGCGGATCGACGCCGAATTCGCCGGTGCTGCCGATCAGTCGGTGCCGGTCGCCGCGCTTGCACCCTTGTTTGCAAGCCTGAGCGCACGTGGTCTGAAACTGGGAATCGCATCCAGCGACAACGAGCGGTCGATCAGGGCCATCGCCGCGCGCTTCGGTCTCGATCCCTATCTCGATTTTGTCGCCGGGTATGACAGCGGTCACGGCGTCAAGCCTGAGGCCGGCATGGTTCTCGCATTCTGCGATGCGACGGGCCTGGAGCCGCATCAGGTCGCCGTGGTCGGCGATAACAATCACGACATGCATATGGGCCGCAATGCCGGTGCCGGGCTCACCATCGCGGTGCTGAGCGGAACGGGGTTGCGCGAAACGCTTGCAGCCCATTCCGACCTCATACTTGACGATGTGACAGGTTTGCCTGTTCTCTTCGGGTAAGGAGTGGCGGCTTCGGTTCGAAGAGCCGCCTGCAAGGGGGATAGATAGATATGGTTTCGGAAGCGCCTCCATTCTGGTGGACGCGGCGGGGATGGCAGGCAATCGCTCTGCTGCCGTTATCTTTTCTCTATGGGCGCGTGGCCGGCTGGCGCATGGGCGTGAAGAGCCGAAACTCCGTTCCTGTTCCCGTCATCTGCGTTGGAAACTTCACCGTCGGCGGTGCCGGAAAGACGCCCACGGCTGCAGCCCTTGCGCGTGAGGCCAAGGCCCGTGGTTTGCAGCCGGGCATTCTCAGTCGCGGCTATGGCGGTTCGCTGGATGTCACCACGCTCGTTGACGCAGATCACCACCGTGCAGCCGATGTGGGCGATGAACCGCTCTTGCTGGCGCGCGAGGCGGTCACTGTGGTGGCCCGCCGCCGCATTGCCGGTGCTCGCATGCTGGTCGAACAGGGGGTTGATCTGATCATCATGGATGATGGTTTCCAGAGCAATTCGCTGGTGACGGATTTCGCGTTGATCGTGATTGATAGCCGCCGCGGCATCGGCAATGGCCATGTGGTTCCGGGCGGACCGGTGCGCGCGCCGATCGGGCGTCAGATGCGGCGCCTGTCTGCGATCCTCAAGGTTGGTAATGGCGATGCTGCCGACAAACTGGTGCGAAGGGCGTCTCGAAGCGGCAAGCAGGTCTTCGTCGCAACCTTGAAGCCCAAGGATGACGAAGGACTTGCGGGTCTGGGCGTTCTGGCATTTGCCGGTATCGGCGACCCGGAAAAATTCTATCGCACCCTGTCTGAGCTCAATATTCTGATCGAGGACAGGCAGGATTTCCCCGACCATCATCATTTGGCAGATGATGAAATTGTCGATTTGCTGACCCGCGCCGATGCCAAGGGGCTCCAGATCGTGACGACGGCCAAGGATATGGCGCGGCTCGCTCATGGCCATGGGCGCGCAGCCGAACTGGCCGCCAGGTGTCATGTCATCGATGTCGATATGATCTTCGACGATCCGGGAGCACCATCACAGATCATCGACCGTGCCATCAACGCCTGCCGTGAGCGAAATCTCCGTCGCGGCCGGTCCTGATCCCGTTGGCGTTCAGCGCCCCGTCTGTACCGGAAGCGTGCCGGCACGCTTTTCGGCTTCGAACGAGGACGCGGCATCGACATAGGGCTCTTGGCGGGCAATGCTCCAGTAGCGCAACTCGTCGATGAGGATCTGTTTGCCGGTCATGGCGCAGATAACATGCGAACCCGGCGACAGGATCTGGAAATCCCCATCGAGATATTTGATCTTCGCTTCGCGATTGCTGCCGCCTTCGAACCGGTTCATGTCTTGCCCTTCCGTACTGCCGTCGTCTGCCTTAAACCGCCGAACGGTCGATTTCCAGAGAAAATCAGCTTCGTCCGAACAGACGCTCGATATCGGAGAGCTTCAACTCCACATAAGTCGGCCGACCATGATTGCATTGGCCGGAGCCCGGGGTCTCTTCCATTTTCCGAAGCAAGGCGTTCATTTCTTCCACGCGCAGCACGCGGCCTGATCGCACAGAACCGTGGCAGGCCATGGTGGCGGCCACATATTCGAGCTTGGCTGCAAGACCACCGGCTGTATCCCACTCGGCAATCTCGTCGGCCAACTGGCGCACAAGCGCATCCGCATCGACCTCACCCAGCATCGCCGGCGTTTCGCGAACAGCAATGGCACCGGGGCCGAAGCGCTCGATGGCCAATCCCAACTGGTCCAGATCCGCGGCATGGGCCATCAGCCGGTCGCAGTCTTCTTCCGGCAGGTCGATGATCTCCGGAATGAGCAATCCTTGCGAAGGAAGACGCCGTCCCCGCAGCGCTGTGCGCAAGCTCTCGTAGACGAGCCGCTCATGGGCGGCATGCTGATCGACGATCACCAGCCCGTCAGGCGTCTGGGCGACAATGTAGTTCTTGTGCACCTGCGCCCGCGCAGCACCGAGCGGAAAGCGTTCCACCGGTTCGACGCCCGCAGTCTCTGTATCCGGGCGCATTGGCTGGACAGGCATCTCCGCGCGCGCGGCGGGCACGGTCATCGTGTCGAATGCGCTTTGCACGGGTTCGCCAAATCCGCCGGCAGCGCCGGGCGTAAAGGGCCGATACGGCGAAGACTGCGTCGTCCATGTTGCGGAGGGGCTAGGCTGCGGCGGGCGATAACCCGGCCTGAAGGCGCGTAGCATGTCGCTGGCACCTTTTGTCGATGATCGGTCGCCTTCACGCGTCAGCGCCTCGCGCACAGCCCCCACCACCAGGCCACGCACCATGCCCGGATCGCGAAACCGCACATCGGATTTTGCCGGATGAACATTGACATCGACCAAGGCTGGATCGAGCGTGAAGGACAGGACCACGATGGGATAACGGCCATGCGGGATGGTTTCGGCATAGGCACCGCGCACGGCAGAGAGGATCAGCTTGTCCTGAACCGGGCGACCGTTGACGAAGGCGTATTGATGCGCCGAATTGCCCCGGTTGAAGGTCGGAACGCCGGCAAAGCCGCTCAGCTGCACATCCTCGCGTTCCGCATCAAGCGCAATCGCATTGTCGCGAAAGTCGCTGCCGAGGATCTGGGCGATGCGTGCCAGATGGTCTTCGCCCGTTGCCGGGAATTCGAGTGTCGAGCGGTCCGATCCGGACAGGGTGAAGCGGATTTTTGGAAAGGCGATCGCCATCCGTTTCACCACTTCGGTGATTGCGGCGGCTTCGGCACGTTCGCTTTTCAGGAATTTCAATCGGGCAGGGGTGGCGAAAAACAGATCGCGTACCTCGACCACGGTGCCGGGATTGGCAGCGGCTGGACGCACTGGCGAAACCTTGCCGCCGCTCAGCGCAATTTCGGCACCCTCGCTGGCCCCTTGCTTTCGACTGGTGATGATGACTTTTGCCACCGAACCGATCGAGGGCAGGGCCTCGCCGCGAAAGCCCAGGCTGTGGATATCGTCCAGCGTGTCTGAAAGCTTGGAAGTACAATGACGCCGCACGGCCAGTTCAAGATCCGTCGAATCCATGCCGCTGCCATTATCGGTAATCCGAAGCAGGCTCTTGCCACCGCCGGCGGTCGCGATCTCGATCCGGGTCGCCCCGGCATCGATGGCGTTTTCGATCAATTCCTTTGCGGCGCTGGCAGGTCGTTCGATGACCTCGCCGGCGGCAATCTGGTTGATGAGCGTCTCGGAAAGTTGCTTGATGGCCATCTGTCTATTTTCGGGGATTCGCAGGCCTGAGGGAAGGGGAAATCGAAGAGAGCGGCGCGCAGTTTTATTGCTCCCGTCGGCAATTTACGATTAACACCGCCTTAATTGAAAGGCGCTAGTTTGCCGGGAAAATGAAATCCTGGCAAAGACGGGCCAAATGATGGCAAGCGCGAGCAAGCTTGAGCTTTCTTCCATAAAAACCGGTTCCAAGCCCCATGCCTCATCCGGGCATGCATTGTCTTCGTGCGCATCGATCACCGTTCGACCTCCAGCCTTTGAGGGAGTGCACGGTGACTGACTTTGCAAAATCGTCTTCAGGCGACCAGGCCCGCGACAGGACGCCCGCTTCAGCGGCTTTGCGTGGCGGCGCGCTGCAGCCGGCAGTGCTTGAGGCTGCAGCCGACGCGCTGGGTGCGGCATTTCTCATCTTCGACCAGAACGATAAGATCATCTTTGCCAGCCGCAATGTCAGGCAGTTTTTCCCTGTAGCGCCTCTTTTTCTGGAAGCCGGAACGCGTCTTCGCGATCTTTTTGGAGCGCTTTATGACGCGGGCATGCGTGTCAGTTCCGAGGCGCCGGCCTCTGCCTCGAAGGGGGCATCCCGAGAAGAGTGGATCGCCAGCCACACCTCCAGCCATTGGCGCGAGCGCAGCGACAAACAGGAGCGTGACGCCTCAGGACGTTGGCTGCGCTATTCCCGGCGCCGATTGTCGTCCGGCTATGGCCTGTCGCTTGTGACCGATATCACCGAGCAAAAAAAACGCGAAGAACAGTGGCGCGCCGACATGGAGCGCGTGCAGTTGACCGAGGAAATCCTCGACAATCTGCCCAATCCCGTGGTCGTCCAGGATGCCAATCTGACCGTGGTCGCGGTGAACCTCGCCTTTTCCAACCTATTGTCGCTGAGTTCCGATGGGCTGCTGGGCAAGAGCATGGACAAGATCTTCAGGACCGATGTGGCCGAGCGCGTGAACGCGGCTTGCCGCCACACGCTGCAGACCGGTGCGCCGTCGGTCATCGCCCAGGAGATTGCGGCGGAAGACGACCCCTCGGCACCGGTCTTGATCCGCACCAAGCGCGTGGGAAAGCCGGGACGCTACTTCATCGTGACCACGATTGACGACCTTGCCGAGCTTCACGATCTGCTGCCGGCTGCCGCTGCATCCGCCTCGAACGGGATGCCGCGGCCAAGCCCTGCGTCCGACAGGCGTGACCATGCTGCCGGTCCGGCAGGTCCATTCCCTGTCACCGACCGCAACATTCTTCTCGTGACCGATGATCCGACGATCGAGGCGCAGGCGTTAAGAACGCTCATTGCCCTGGGCGCGGATTGCTGTGCCGTTCGCAGCATCGAAGAGGAAGAGGCATTTCTGCGGCTTGCCAGGTCATCCGGCGCTCTGGTCGATCTGGTTCTGATCGACGCGCAGATGGATATCGCCTGTCTGGAACTCGCAGAAATGCAGGGTCTGGATGTTCTGCCACTGGATGCCTTCCAGCTGACATCGGACCTGCCGCAATCGATCGGCAATTACCTGGCGACGCGCGCGAATGCGCAAAGACATTTGCCGGATTGGCAATTCTTGACCGGCTCGGAAAAACGCACTGAGGTTGAAGTCACTGACCGTCCCCTGGTGCTTGTGGCCGAAGACGACGAGGTCAACCAGGTTGTCTTTGCCCAGATTCTGGAAAGCCTGGGTTACCCCTACAAGATTGCAGTCAGTGGCGATGAGGCAGTTCGCCTGTGCCGGGACCTTCAACCAGGCATCGTGATGATGGATGTCACGCTTCCTGTATTGTCGGGTCTGGAAGCCTGCCGAATAATCCGGGAACTGGGCGGACCGGCGGGCGCAGACATACCGATTATCGGAGTGATTGTAGATAAGTCCGGTGACCTGCGTGCGAGATGTCTTGTCTCTGGAATGAACGATACAATCGCCAAGCCGCTCAGTACAGAAATGATCCGAGATGTGTTCGAGCGTTTCCTGAAAAAGAGTGTGAGCCGCCTCGGTTGAACACTGCTCCCCCCAAAATTAGGGGTGAGAACATCTAGTCTCCGTCCGCCTATTGCTATGATCTTGTTAAGAGTTGCAGGGCCATTGTTCAGCGGCAGATAGTTGACGCAGGATGACTGAAATGAGGCCCGACAACAGGACTTCGCCGGATGAGAGCCATAAAGAGCTCCAGGCAATGGCCTATACGGACTCCTTGACCGGTCTGGGCAATCGCCACCGTCTTCGAGAGAAGGTCAAGCATCTGGCTGCCGAACGCGCGGATGATCCGGCTCCCTTCACGGTGGGGCTGGTCAATCTGGACGGTTTCAAGCCGATCAACGATCTCTTTGGAACCGAGGCCGGAGACGAGATCCTCTGTCAGGTCGCCCACAGGCTGAAGGCCTGTGTGCCGGATGGCGCCACCGTGACCCGTCATGACGGCGATGAATTCGCAGTTGTCTTGCCTCTCATCTGCGAGCGCGTAAGCGCCGAGCGGATGGGCCAGATGATCAAGGATGTGCTGTCGGCACCCTATGATCTGGGCGATCGCAATGTTCGTCTTTCTGCCTGTCTTGGCTTTGCCGTCTATCCCTTTGCCGGTGCAGAATTCGAGGATCTGCAAAAGAGTGCGGAGACGGCACTCTATCGCTCCAAGCGCCGCGGCCGTGGCCACATCACGGTCTATTCCAGCGAAATCGCCCAGGAAATGATGCGGGCCACCCAGATGGAACAGGCATTGCGCCATGCCATCATCAACGACGCCGTCGAGGTCTACTTCCAGCCGATCGTGCGCCTGTTCGACAATCGCCCGGTGGGTTTCGAGGCACTGGCGCGCTGGAACGACCCCGATCTCGGCTTTGTATCGCCGTCGGTCTTCGTACCTCTTGCCGAAGAGCGCGGCTTCATCGATCTGCTGTCGGAGGCACTGCTGCGCAAGGCAGCGGAAGCGACCCTCACATGGCCAAGAGAACTCTTCCTGTCCTTCAATCTCTCTTCAGCCCAGTTGATGGATTTGCGCACCACCAGCAATATTCTGGCCATCCTCGCAAGCACCGGCTTCGATCCGCACCGGCTGGAACTGGAAATCACCGAAACGGCGGTCATGACATCGGCAGAAACTGCCGAGCGCATCATTCAGGATCTTCGTGACGCCGGGATACGCATTTCTCTGGACGATTTCGGAACCGGCCAATCAAGCCTTGGCCGACTGCGCGACTTTGCTTTCGACAAGCTCAAGATCGACCGTGCCTTCGTCTCGTCGATTTCCAAGGACCGCGCCTCCGAGCACATCGTCAAGGCCATCATTACCATGTGCGAAGGCCTTGAGCTGCAGGTCGTGGCCGAGGGTATCGAGACCGAGGCGGAAGCCAAAATGCTGCGCGCGCTGGGATGCGGCATGGGGCAGGGCTATTATTTCGGCAAACCGGTCGATGCCGCTGCCACCCTGCGTTATCTGAAGCAGCATTTTCACGAATTTACCGTCGCCGATCGCATGAACGCCTGAGATCGACCGCCCGGTCGGCCTCTTCCAGCTTGATCACCAAACGACGCACTTCGACCAGAAATCGCCGTGTCTCGACATTGCGGGTCACGGGGCGCTGCGCAACTATGGCAGACGATAGGCGGATCTTCGCCGTCCGGCAGCCATGCCGAAATGCAGCGCGAGTGTGTTCTTCATGCCTGATTTTTCCCGCGATCCGCTTCTTCAGCCATTCCAGCTCAAACATCTCACGTTGAAAAATCGGGTCATGTCGACGGCGCATGAACCAGCCTATTCCGAAGACGGCATGCCAACCGACCGCTACCGGCTCTACCACGTTGAAAAGGCCAGGGGCGGCATCGCCTTGACCATGACGGCGGGATCGGCAAGCGTTTCCAGCGACAGCCCGCCGGCATTTGGCAATCTGCTCGCCTACAGGGACGAAATCGTCCCGCATCTGAAGCGTCTGACCGATGACTGTCACGAGCATGGAACGGCGGTGATGATCCAGCTCACCCATCTTGGACGTCGAACCAACTGGAACAAGGGCGACTGGTTGCCGGTTTTGTCGCCTTCCCCGATCCGGGAGCCGGCCCATCGCCATTTCCCCAAGGAGATCGAGGACTGGGATATCGAGCGCATCGTCGCCGACTATGCCGCAGCAGCCCAGCGCATGCAGGCAGCCGGTCTCGATGGCATCGAGTTCGAGGCCTATGGTCACCTGATGGACAGTTTCTGGTCGCCCGCCACCAACCGGCGAGACGATGACTTCGGCGGATCGCTCGATAACCGCATGCGCTTTTCCAATATGGTGATCGATGCCGTGCGCCATGCCGTCGGTCCCGAATTCATCGTCGGCATTCGCATGGTCGCCGACGAGGACTGGGACAAGGGATTGTCGAAGGCGGAAGGCATGGAGATCGCCAAGCGCATCGCGGCCTCGGGCAAGATCGATTTTCTCAATATCATCCGTGGCCACATCGAACATGACGCCAGCCTGAACGATGTCATTCCGATCCAGGGTATGGCCGCCTCGCCGCATCTGGATTTTGCCGGAGAAGTTCGCCTGGCGACCAAATTTCCGGTGTTCCACGCCGCCAGGATTGCCGATGTGGCAACGGCCCGCCACGCCATTGCCGAAGGCAAGCTCGACATGGTTGGCATGACGCGTGCCCATATCGCCGATCCGCACATTGTCAGGAAGGTCATGGCAGGCGAGGAGGCACGCATCCGCCCTTGCGTCGGTGCGACCTACTGTCTGGACCGTATCTATGAAGGGGGCGAGGCACTCTGCATCCACAACGCCGCGACAGGCCGGGAAGGATTGATCGACCACGATATTGCAAAGGCGCAACGCCCGCGCAAGGCGGTGGTCATCGGTGCCGGACCGGCGGGGCTGGAAGCTGCCCGTGTGCTGGCCGAGCGCGGACATTCCGTCGATGTCCTGGAGGCGAGCGGAAACGCCGGCGGGCAAGTCAATTTGCTCACCCGCAATCCCCGTCGCAAGGAAATGGTGGGCATCGTCGACTGGCGGCTCGGCGAACTGGAGCGTCTGGGCGTTCAGATCCACTACGACACCTATGCCATGGCCGATGACGTTCTGGAATTCGAGCCGGATCTGGTGGTGGTCGCCACCGGAGGCATCGCCCAGCCGCCGGAGCTTGAGGCAGGCGAAGATCTGGTTGTCTCGAGCTGGGATATTCTGGCCGGTTCCGTCAAGCCGGCTGGTCCCGTTCTGCTCTACGACGACAATGGCGGTCATCAGGCGATGAGTGCCGCAGAAGTGATTGCCAATTCGGGCGTGGAACTGGAACTGGTCTCGCCTGAACGCTTCTTTGCGCCGGAAATGGGCGGCATGAACCATGTCCCCTATGCAAAGACCTTCGCCGAGAAGGGCGTCAAGGTGACGATCAATACGCGGCTGGTTTCCGTGCGCCGCGAGGGCAACGGGCTGGTGGCGATCCTGGGATCGGATTTTTCAAAAACCGCAATCGAAGAGCGGCGAGTGGCACAGGTGGTCGTCGAACATGGCACCATGGCCAATGCCGATCTCTATCTGGAGCTCAAGCCGCAATCGCGCAATCTCGGGGCCGTGGACTATTCAGCACTCATCAAGCGCAAGCAGCCTTTGCCGACCAGGAATCCGGATGGCACCTTCGAATTGATCCGCATTGGCGACGCGATAGAGAGCCGCAATATTCACGCGTCGATCTATGACGCTTTGCGCTATTGCACGCTGCTTTAGGCGAAACCTGTCGGCTGTCGGAGCGGCGTATCGTCCGGCAGAGGACGAAAAGAAAGGGCGGCGCACAAGGCACCGCCCTTCGGGATCGTGACACGTCCCTCGTTCAAATGCTTAGTTAGCAGTAGACGAGGTGGTCGTGCTGTCGGGCATGGTGGTTGTCATGTCCGTATCGGCTTCGGCAGCCTGCTGATCCAGTGTCTTGAAGGCCGGTGCGGCTTCCAGGGATTCGGCAGTTTCAACCGTGGTCAGACGAACATCGTTGTTTTCGTCATGCGTCACATCGATCTTGGCCATTGGAACAGCGACATCCTTTTCACCGATGCCGAGGAAGCCACCGACGCCGATCACGGCTGCGGCAACCTTGCCGTCTTCACCGATAATCAGGTCGTTGATATCACCGATGCTTTCGTCCTTGCCGTTATAGACGGACGAGCCGATGAATTCGTTGGCGCTGACCTGGTTTTCGGCCTGTTCGGTCAGATATGTGTCTGTTGTCGCAGACGCGTCAGCCGACATATCGACCTTGGGAGCAACGTCCTTGTTCATCGTATCGGTCGAAGGGTTTACACCCGTTGCCGATGGAGCTTCCACAGCTGGTGTAGCCGGGTCGACTGTTGCGTCCTGTGCGAGGGCAAACGGTGCTGCTGCACTGGCAAACAGGGCGGTGGCGGCGAGCAGATTAATAGACTTCTTCATAACAGATTCCTTTCCTCTCTCGTGAACATCTGGCGGGACGCTGATTGTCCAATCCCACCGTTGTGGTTCGGGGGGTAAATGGCGAAGGCGGGCAGATCGTTCCGGAAAAGGCGCCAACTATATTTTTTCGAAGAACAGGAACCTTGGATTGCGGTTTGCGTTTGGCCGGCCGCCATTAATGGGCGCACCTCGCTTTGAAAAAGACCCCCGTCTGCTGGCCGGTGGTCCACAACTTGTGCGCCACCGCGGTATCGCCCCGCAGCTGCATAGTCTTGAATTTACGCTGATAAATATGGCTTATGTTTCGAGTTTCGTTTTGATTGACCATGCAGTCAACGCGGAACACGCTGCGTGTCGCGTCGCTTGCCTATTGCGCGCTATGAGAGTGATCCAATTTTGATCAATCTGTGCAACGTGACTAGACGATAGGCATTTTTTGCGGATATGATGTATTGAGTTGTTCAAACCTAGAATTTTTACGATATGTCATATTTCTGACAGCGGGATCGTGGGGCGGGCAATTTTTATTGAGTATGTGGTATCTATTTAATTTATATTTTTATTGTATTCGGCTGAAGTTATTCAGTTCTCCCAGATCCGTGAACTTACCCATGACGGAAAACATAATTTTCATCATTGGTAATAGCTGACGTCATTAATAACAGTATTGGCTTTCAGGGGAATAGATTTGAATTTTCTTCTTTGGCCCTTGTGAAGAAAAGTGCATTATGACGCCAGCAGAACAAAATAATTCGGAGAGCTTTGTAACGCGCATGCTCACTGAGTTGCACTCGTACAAGACGCAATTCGATGTATTCCGCTTTATGAAGCGACTAACCGATAGCGTCGGTGCGCGAGCATTCATGGTCTTCAACATACCGCACGCAACGTCGGTTGATCTTTCCAGTAGCTCGATCATCACCAACTGGCCGGCTGAGCTCTTGTCGAGCTATGACCAGTCGCGCTTGCTGGCGAATAGTCCTGTCATCGAGCATATCCGGGTGTCGACGGTACCGCTCGCCTTTGATTTCGACGTTGACTACACCAACAAGTTTTCGGTGCCGGTCGAATCCGTGCGGGACCTCTTTGTCCGTTTTAACATGTATCGCGGGACCTATTTTCCGGTTCATGATGCAACAGGAACGCGTGGGGCTGTCGCTTTTACCGGGGACAGGAAGCCATTCACTCAACAAGAAACGATCGAACTCTATTATCTCTCCGCCCATGTGTTCAATCGCCTGGCCGATATCCGCGATCTGGACAATCGCGCGACGGAAACCTTGACCGATCGGGAGATAGATTGCCTCAACTGGACGGCGGCCGGAAAGACAAGTGTGGAAATCGCCGAAATATTGGGGCTCTCGGAGCACACCATCAATCACTATCTCAATCGCGCGACCAAGAAGCTCGATACGGTCAATCGAACCCAGGCTGTCGCCAAGGCCCTGCGCATCGGGCTCATCAAGTAGCAGTCGCGGTGCATTCGGTTTGACGAGACACGCGAGTGGCCCCCGGCGTTCATCCCCTCCGCTTCTCGTCCGGTACTGCAAAGCAGCCGGAAGCCGCCTAAAACATGTTCAGGGCTGCGTCGCATCTATACGCACTGCACAATTATTCATCGTGTGCACGTCGGCGCAAGGTTCTGCCCAATCAGACAATGTTGGCGGAAGTAACTGAAAAACAAGACGAATAAGCCGACCTGCCAAACTGGCACACATTCTGCATATCCTAAGGTAAGTCCAGAGGGGACTATGTAGAAGCGTCCATCTAAGGTCGCTCGAGACAAAGTCGCCAAGCCGCTCTCTTGCGCATTGCGTTGATGAGATCAGGCTTGGCGGCTTTTTCATTTTTAGCGTGGTAATTCACCACAACATGCGTCGGTGCTTCAATTTGCCTGCCACTCGCAGTCCCGTGGTTGGGCCACCCCGGGCGGTTAAAGGGTTTTTCACATTTTTCCGACACGATTCCGGAAAAGATGGAAGAGGCACTAGAAATGGCAGCGCGTGAATGTCTGGAGCTGTCGGTTGTAGCGCCGTGCTACAACGAAGAGGACGGTCTGGTAGAGTTTTGCCGCCGCGCGTTGGCGGCTGCGGCTGCCGCCTCGACCGATGGCGCCTACGAGCTAGTGCTGATCGATGATGGATCCAGCGACAGCACCTGGTCTTTGATCAGCGAGCAGGCGTCCCTGCACCCCCAGATCGTTGGTATCAGGCTTATGCGCAACCATGGTCACCAGTTGGCTGCCTCTGCCGGGCTTGCACATGCTCGTGGTAACCGTGTGCTCTTGATCGATGCTGACCTTCAGGATCCGCCCGAGCTGCTTTTGCTGATGATGCCGATCATGGATGGTGGGGCAGACGTTGTTTATGGCCAGCGCGCGGTGCGCAGAGGCGAAACCTGGTTTAAGCGTGCAACGGCAAGCGCCTTTTACCGAATGCTATCCTGGTTGTCGGAGACGGATATTCCAAAGGACGCCGGCGACTTTCGTCTGATGAGCCGTCGTGTGGTTGATGTGGTCCTGTCAATGCCAGAACGGGATCGGTTTCTGCGCGGTCTTGTCAGTTGGGTCGGCGGACGCCAAGTGCCGGTAATCTACGAACGCGATGCGCGTTTTGCCGGTGACAGCCATTACCCGCTGCGCAAGATGCTGCGCCTCGCGCTGGATGCCGTCACCTCATTTTCCACCAAGCCATTAAGGATCGCGTCCTGGTGTGGTGTCGTGACCGCAGCTTTTGCAATGCTGCTTTTGGCATACACGCTATGGCAATGGATCAGCGGCGCAACCGTGTCAGGCTGGGCGAGCCTTATGGTCGTACTGACAACCTTCAGCGCCGTCCAGTTGCTCACCCTCGGTATACTGGGTGAATATCTCGGGCGTCTGGTACAGCAAACAAAGGCAAGGCCCTTATATCTGGTCGACGAAATCGTCTGCCACAACGAGGTGACGACAAATCCCCGTGACGCAACAGAGAAACCCAATACGGTACAATCTACCCGGACGGCAGGGGCACGGTCCGCTGATTTGCCGCGTGCCGCGTCGAAGTGATTGGCGGCGGATGTCAGTGCGACTTTTGTTGAGTTGGCTTCGAGGCAAAGTCTTTTTCAAATATGCGTTGACCGGCATTTTGAACACACTGATTGATCTTGCTATCTTCTCGGTTCTGTTGGCTTTTGGCGCTTCGGCCCAGCTGGCAAACATCATCGGTTTTCTGTCTGGCGCAACAAATAGCTATGTTTTGAACCGCAATTTTACATTCGCTGTCGGTGGTGGACTGACCAGACGAAGCGAGCTTTCGCGAGTCCTCGCCTTTCTGATTGTCACGCTGATCGGTACCGCAATTTCATTCCTGACATTTTTTATACTTGATCCGTTGATCGGACACTTCGGTGCCAAATTACTGTCGATCCTGACTGTGTTGTGGGTGGGGTTCGCACTCAATCGGTTCTTTGTATTTCGTACAGCCGACTGAAATGGCTGATGCGCCTGCTAAGCAACGGATCCGGGGAATTGGAAATGACCGAATGTGCACAAGACCATCAGTCGAAAATGTTCACCATTCTGTCGATTATCGTTTTCGTTATCTGCGCGGCACTTTTGGTGGCTGTGGTCGATATTCCACCCGTACTGGACTATCCAAATCACTATGCGCGCATTTGGCTGCTGTCCGGCGGTATTGGCGAGGCGCCGCTTTCCTCGATCTATGAGCTCGACTGGAGCCGGACATCAACCAATATCGGCATCGACCTGATCGCCTGGAAGCTTGGGCCGGTATTGGGGGCCGTTGCGATCGCCAAATCGGCTTTGTTCCTGGCAATAGTCATGCCGCCCTTGGGCGCGGCGCTCTTGAACCGCTATCTTCTTGGCGCGTGGCACCCCTGGCAGGTTGCCATTTTTTTCTTTGCCTGGTGCGCCACCATGATCGGTGGCTTCATGAATTTCCAGATCGGGATCGGCCTGGCGTTGCTCTTCGCCATCGCCGACGCGTGTCTTCACAAAAGAACTTGGGTTTTGCAGTTCGGCTGGCGAGTATGTGCCACTACCATCCTTTATTATGACCATGCCTTTGCCGCTGCCTTCTTTCTGCTTGTCGTCGTTGCTCTTGAATTCTCTGCACGGTTTACGCCCTTTCAGGATCGTCATGCGTTCTGGAACTTTTGTCGAAGGGCGATGATGGCGACAATGGCGTGGGGCGCGGCCTTGATTGCGATTGCCTGCCTTCAGGAAGGAAAGGGGACCGTCCCGGGCGAAGACTTTCATGCGATGTGGAATGATCGAATGGTGTCGCAGGTGTGGAACCTGCTATCAGCCATTTGGTCGTATACCTTGATCGTCGATGTCCTGTTCTTGATTGGTTTACTCGTCGTCCAGAGTATATTACGGAAAAATGGTTACAGACTGCATGCCGGTCTGCTGATCGCCACCGCCCTTCTTGTGGTGCTGTCGATTGCGTCGCCACGGAGCGCTTTCGGGACTGGCTGGATCAGTTGGCGTTTTCCAATCATGGCAGCACTTGCTGCAACGGCTATGTTTTTGCCATCCCATTTGCAGCGGCGCAGCCCATCAATTGTGCTGTGTCTTATCATAGTCATGACAGTCTTTGGGCGGTTCGCCTGGATCAGCTACAATTGGGTGGCGTATCAGCCGACTGTCGCGCATGTCCGGGACCTCTTGGTCCAGATCCCGCCGGGGTCAGCAGTTTTGCAAGTCGGTCACGTATTTAAGGAGCGTTCTTCTCAAGCGCCGGCTTTTGAACGGATGAGCTGGTATGATGATACCTATCGTCATTTGGCGACGCTTGCCGTCCCGATTGCGCGCTCATTCGTGCCAACAGTCTTTACTGCCAAAGGCAAACAGCCGCTGATGGTCACGCCGCATTGGCGATCTATCGACGTACCCGAGGATAACCTGATCTCGACATCCACATTGATCTGCATCCCACCCGAAAAGTTCGAAGGCGGATATCGAAACTACTTGGCTGACTGGCGGAACCGGTTTGATTACGTGCTGCTGTTGAACGCCGATCAGCCGGACAAAATCGCCGGAATGGACTTGATCGGTGGCTTGGACCTTGTAGACGGAAGCGGCTTTGCCCAACTTTACAGGGTGGACAGAGGCTGGCGTGCGGATATCGGTGACCTCAGGCCTGCCTATTGCGACGCCGCCGAGCCTTGGCAGTGACGAAAGTCGGTGTTAGGCCGTGATTCTGCAGGATGCTCAACAGGCGTCTGTCGCGTATGAAATGTGTTAGGACGGGGTACAAAAATTATGACGGCTGTTACCAGAGAACAGGTTCTCGAAACGCTGAAGACCATTCGCGGGCCGGATCTGGAAGGCAATGTCGTCGATCTGGGCATGGTCTCGGATATTTTCATCTCCGATGCCAAGGCATATTTTTCGATTACGGTCCCTGCCGATCGTGCCAATTCGCTTGAGCCTCTGCGTGAGGCCGCCGAACGGGCGGTCAAGGCGATCCCCGGCATCAAGGGGGCGCTGGTGTCCTTGACGGCAGAAAAAAAGGCGGGTGCGCCCAATCCCACGCCCCAACCGGCGCGGCCTGCAGCAAAACCGTCTGCGGCACCGGCGCATGGCCATTCCCATGGACCGGCTTCAGGCAGCCGCCCGGCCAAGACCGATATCCCCGGCATCGGCGCCATCGTGGCCGTTGCGTCCGGCAAGGGTGGCGTTGGCAAGTCGACGACAGCAGTCAATCTGGCGCTGGGCTTCAAGGCCAACGGTCTGCGTGTCGGCATTCTCGATGCCGATGTCTACGGTCCTTCCCTGCCGCGCCTCATGGGCATTACCGGCAAGCCGAGCCAGATCGAAAACCGCATCATCGTGCCCATGGAAAACTACGGCATCAAGGTCATGTCCATGGGCTTTCTGGTGGATGAAGCGACCGCCATGATCTGGCGCGGACCGATGGTGCAGTCGGCACTCATGCAGATGCTGCGAGAAGTGGCCTGGGGCGATCTCGACGTTCTGGTCGTCGATATGCCGCCGGGCACCGGCGATGCGCAGTTGACCATGGCCCAGCAGGTGCCGCTGACCGGTGCCGTGGTGGTGTCCACGCCACAGGACCTGGCCCTCATCGATGCGCGCAAGGGCATCACCATGTTCAACAAGGTCGAGGTGCCTGTTCTCGGCATCGTCGAGAATATGAGCTATTTCATCGCGCCCGATACCGGAAATCGATACGATATCTTCGGTCATGGAGGCGCAAAGGCCGAGGCCGAGCGCATCGGCGTTCCCTTCCTGGGCGAGGTGCCTCTGACCATTTCGATCCGTGAGACGTCGGATGCAGGCACGCCTGTCGTGGTATCGGAACCCGATGGTCCGCAGGCCAAGGTTTATCGCGACATTGCCGAAAAAGTCTGGCAGCAGGTCAGCGCGAAATCGCCGCGGTCGGCACCCAATATTGTCTTTGAGTAACGGGATATCGGCTTGCTGATCGACATAGATCAGCGACTTATTGAATAATCCCGACCGATGACCATATCTTCGATGTGCGCCTGGAACGACGCGCCAACTGCGGGCCCCTCTGGCGGGAAATTTCGGCTTTCCCGTGATGTCGGAGTTGTTGTTTCGTAATCCGCCGGTGGATTTATTCCTCCATGTACGCGCTCTCTGCTGATTTTATGGGGCAGCCACTGTGGATGTGGCTGGGCTACCTTACCTTCGTATTCGTTCTGCTTTCCTTCGATCTCTGGTTCCTCAGCCGCAAGGGCAGGGACATCGATATCAAGCAGAGTATGCGCCTTTCAGCTTTCTATATCTCGATGGGCCTTGCCTTTGCCGTCTTCATCTGGTGGCGTCTGGGCGGCGACGCGGCGGTCCTTTACCTCACAGGCTATGTGGTCGAAGAGAGCCTCTCGCTCGACAACATCTTCGTCATCGCCCTGATTTTCGGTTATTTCCAGATCCCGCAAAGTCATCAGCATCGCGCGCTCGTTTACGGCATCATCGGTGTCGTCCTGCTGCGCGGCCTGATGATCGGTGCCGGCACCGCCATGGTCGATCGCTTCCACTGGGTGCTTTACGTCTTTGCTGCCTTTCTGGTTTATACCGGCATCAGGATGCTGTTGTCGGCAGATGACCAATTCGACGTATCGAATGCCAGTCTGCTGCGTTTCCTGCATCGCCATCTGCCACTGACGACAGAGCTTCACGGCGATCGCTTCTTTGTTCGAGAGCCAAAGACAGGTGCCGAAAAGGCCGGATATTTGGCAACGCCCCTGTTTTTGGCGCTGGTCATGGTGGAGTTCGCAGATGTGATCTTTGCCGTCGACAGCGTGCCGGCGATCTTCTCGATCACCACCGAGCCCTATATCGTCTTCACCTCCAACATTTCTGCCATTCTTGGCCTTCGTGCGCTCTATTTCGCACTGTCGGCCATGCTGGAACGGTTCTCCCTTCTCAAATACTCGCTGTCTGCCGTGCTGGTCTTTATCGGCGGAAAGATCCTGATCGGTGAGATGATGGGACTTGGCAAAATGCCGGATCTCTGGTCGCTGGCGATCAGCGTCGCCATTCTGGCTGCAGGCGTCGTCGCATCGCTGGCGTTGACCAAAACGCCTAATACGCAATAAAGAGCCTCCGAAACAGGATCTGCATCGTGATCAACGTTTACCATCAGGATGGCACGGCCAAGGCCTTGCAGATGTCGCAGCCGCCTCAGGTGCTGGCCGATAATGTCGTATGGCTCGACCTTCTTAATCCCGACAAGGGCGAAGAACATCTCGCTGAAACGCTGCTGGGCATCGAACTTCCGACGCGCGACGAGTTGAAGGATATCGAGCCCTCCAGCAGGCTTTATATCGAAGCCGAGGCTGTCTTCATGACAGCATCGCTCGTTTGCAAGGCCGAAAGCGAACTGCCGCAACTGGCCGATATCGCCTTCATTCTGGCGGGCAATCGGCTGGTCACCATTCGCTATGCCGAACCAAAGGCCTTCACCTTGTTCGTGGCCGCGATGCAGCGCAATGGCGGCAAATGTCGATCGGGTGTCGAGGTTCTGGCACGCCTGATGGAGACTGTGGTTGACCGCACCGCGGAAGTGCTGGAACTGGCTGTGTCCCGCATCGACGACCTGTCCACAAATGTATTCGTGGATCGCAAGGCGGCCAAGCGTCGCCCTCCACGCTTTCTCGAAGACAAGCTTCTCGACATTGCCAGTCACCACCGGCTGGTGAGCAAGGCACGCGAGAGCCTGATCACGCTGGAGCGGCTGGCGACCTTCATGCGGGCGCTGCCACAGATCAAGAAGGACAAGGACGCCTCTGATCTCTGTCGTATCATTGCGCGCGATGTACAGTCACTGTCCGAACACGCAGCCTTTATCGCCAACAATATCACCTTCCTGCTCGATGCATCGCTTGGTCTGATCAATGTCGAGCAGAATGCCATCATCAAGATCCTGTCGATTGCCTCGGTGGTCTTCCTGCCGCCAACCCTTGTGGCATCGATCTACGGCATGAACTTTGAGTTCATGCCGGAGCTGCACTGGAACTACGGCTATGCTGCCGCGTTGCTGGGCATGCTCGTCTCTGCCATCGTCCCCTTTGTCTTTTTCCGCTGGAAAGGCTGGCTCTAGCAGCCAGGGTCACCCATGTCCCAACCTTCATCCGTTGAAACCGCGCACCCGCGTGCGCCCAGTCTTTTCGCGCTCACGCTCGGCTCCGTCGGTGTCGTTTATGGCGATATCGGTACAAGCCCGCTCTATGCCTTTCGCGAGGCACTAAAGCCGATCAGCGCAGACGGTATCGACAGGCCGGAAATCATTGGCCTCATTTCGCTGATGATCTGGGCGCTGACCATCATCGTCACCATCAAATATGTGCTCTTCCTGCTGCGTGCCGACAACGAAGGCGAGGGCGGCACGCTGTCGCTGCTGGCGCTTTTGATGAAGAATTCCGACCGATACATATCCGTCCTCACCATGATGGGCCTGGTCGGCGCGGCACTCTTTCTCGGCGATGCGATGATCACGCCGGCTCTGTCGGTCCTGTCGGCAGTCGAAGGCGTCAAGCTCGTGGCGCCAGGGCTGTCGGATTATGTCCTGCCGATTACGATCGGCATCTTGATCGGCCTGTTCCTGTTCCAGGTGCGCGGTACCGGAGCCGTCTCGGCATTCTTCGGACCGATTACGCTCGTCTGGTTCGTCGTCATGGCGCTTGGCGGCATCGTGCATATTTCCGATGATTTCGGCATCCTGTCGGCCTTCAATCCCTGGTATGCCGTGGCATTCCTGATGGAAGACGGATTTCTGGGTTTTGTCGTTCTGGGGGCGGTCTTCCTGACAGTCACCGGTGCCGAGGCGCTATATGCCGATCTTGGCCATTTCGGCCGCAAGCCGATTCAGCTCGCCTGGTTCATCATCGTCTTTCCGGCACTCGTGCTCAATTATCTGGGGCAGGGCGCTCTGGTCTTGAAAGACCCTTCCGCCGCCAGCAATCCGTTTTTCCTGATGTTTCCCGATTGGGCGCTGTTTCCGGTCGTGATCCTGGCAACGGCTGCGACCATCATTGCCAGCCAGGCCGTCATCACAGGCGCATTTTCGCTCGTGCGCCAGGCCATCAACCTTGGTTTCCTGCCACGCATGCAGATCCTTTTCACATCCGAGACCCATACCGGCCAGATCTATCTGCCGTCGGTCAATCTCATGCTGCTGATCGGCGTGCTGTCGCTGGTGTTGCTGTTCCAGACATCCGATGCGCTGGCCACCGCCTATGGCATCTCGGTCACCGGTGCCATGGTGGTCACCACTATCATGGCATTTGAATTCCTGCGCACCCGCTGGAAGTGGCCGGCTTTCGCCGCCGTGCTGGTGTTGTTGCCGCTTCTGGTGCTCGAACTGGTTTTCCTTGGCGCGAACGCCATGAAGATCATGGATGGTGGCTGGGTGCCGGTGCTCTTTGCCATTGGCTTCACTGTCATCATGTGGACCTGGCGACGCGGCTCTGACCTGTTGTTTGAAAAAACCAGGCATGCCGACATTCCGCTCGACAGCTTTATCGCTTCGATCGAGAAGAAGAGTGAGCATGCTCCAGTCCAGGTGCCCGGAACCGCGATCTTCCTGACATCCGATCCGCAAACGGCCCCCGCGGCACTGCTGCACAATCTCAAGCACAATCATGTTTTGCACGAGCGCAACATCATCTTGACCATCAAGACGGTGAACCGTCCGCGCGCCACCGAGAGCGAACGCTTCATCGCCGAGAGTATTTCTCCGCGTTTCAGCAAGGTGGAATTGCGCTTCGGATTCATGGAGAGCCAGAATGTCTCGCAGGCACTCGCCAAGGTGCGCAAGAACGGACTGAAGTTCGACATCATGTCGACCTCCTTCTATCTTGGGCGTCGCAAGCTGGTGCCGGATGCAAAGAGCGGCATGCCCTATTGGCAGGACAAGGTCTTCATCGTGCTGGCCAATGCGGCTGCAGATCCGTCGGATTACTTCCGTCTGCCGACCAATCGCGTGGTGGAACTGGGATCGCATGTGATCATTTGACCGACCTGCAAAACCGACCGTAACGCGCATTTCAAGCACTCGGATCACGCTATTGCGAGATTTCGTTAGGGTTGCGTGCATTAGAGTTAACCAATCATCAAGGTTAACAAGGCATCTTTTTCGCATGTAACCGATGTCGCGTATGGAGTGCCGGTTTTGCGTTCGAGTAAGCCTGTGTCTAAGTCGTCCCGTGTCCGCCGCCGGGACTGGGTATCCCCTCTGGTCTTTGGCTGTCTTGCCTGGCTGGCCCTTCCCAACGACGCTGCACGCGGCGATTTGGCCGGCCTTCTGGCCGGCGAAGATAGTGGCCAGCAATGGCGCATGGTCCTGACCCCGTCACCGGCGGGGTCCGTCCATACCGCCGAATTGGCCTTTGCCGGTTCGACCGGTCCTGCGGCCTTTTCGGGCGATGCCGGACTGATCATGCCGGACGGGCGCAAGATGGCCTTCGTCGATCTTGAAAAGGATGCGGTGGACACACCGGACGAAGATCGCGTCACCCGCACTCAGAAAAAATCGCGTGTTGTCACCGTCGAGCCCATGCAGCCACCCAAGGCTTTTACGGCGGGCTCGGTCCTGCAGCGTACCAGCATGCTGTTTACGCCGAAGAAAGATGGTGCTGAACAGGCGGCCTTTACCCGGGACAAGCCCAAGAACCTCAAGCTCGCAAGCTTCTACTACCGCAAATCCGACAAGAAGGCGGATCCGGGCGTGCCGACCATGCTGGCCGGCCTCGTGACCAACCGCAAGGCCGATATACTTGCGACCGCCTATGCGCCGCCTGAACCCGATTACGCAAGGGTCTCCCCTTTCGATGCCATTTTGGCAAAGCCGGACGCGGGCCGCTTCGTGCCGCAAATCGCACCCGACGACCACGCCTGGGCCGCCGCCGTGCTGCCGCCTGAGGTGTTTTCTGCCAAGGAGCAGCAATGTCTGGCATCGGGTGTCTATTTTGAGGCCCGCGGCGAATCGGTAAAGGGACAGGCAGCCGTTGCCCAGGTCATTCTCAACCGCGTCCGCAACCCGTCCTATCCGGATACGATCTGCGGTGTTGTCTACCAGAACCAGGATTGGCGCAATCGCTGCCAGTTTTCCTTTGCCTGCGACCGCATAAAGGACCGTATCAATTCGCAGTCGCACTGGAAGGTCGCGCGTGATGTGGCCATGGCGGTGACGGCTGGAAAGATCTGGCTTGATGAGGTTGGCTCTGCCACTCACTATCATGCCGTCTATGTCCGGCCTGCATGGGCACGCACCATGAAGAAGGTCGGCCGCATCGGTCTCCACGTTTTCTATCGCACCTATGGCGGCGGCTGGAGCTGAGGCACACGCCCCATTGGCCTTTCGCACGCAATGCGACAGCGATTCCCCGGCGTCGCTTTAACGGGGAATCGTCACATGCGACTTAAGTCTATGATTTCCCGGTAAAATTTAGTTCATTCACAACCCGATTCCACGCCTTGACTATGCGGGCACTCAAAATTATGGTGCGCGCGACTTCAAAGCGGGCCCGAGGAAGGCGTTACTCAGCCGATTGCATATCCGCAAAAGCCGTTTAGGCTCGCGATACGGCGCAAATCGGACGGAGGATGTCATGGCCAAGGACCGGGAAGAAAGTCTGGAAGAACGCCGCAAGCGACTGGGGGCCGAATTGGCAGAAGTCCGCACTGAGGCGACGGAAGACGGGGAGAGGGAAGTTCGGGCAGAGCAAAGCCGTAAAGGTTATGCACAGGCCATGAAGCTTTCCAGTGAATTCATCTCCGCAATCGTCGTTGGCGCCATTCTGGGCTATCTCTTCGACCGTTTTGTCGGTACAGCGCCATGGGGCATGATTGTTTTGCTGCTTCTGGGCTTTTGTGCCGGTGTATTGAACGTACTTCGCTCCGCTGGCGCCGTGGCCTCGCCACATCCGGCGGATCGTGACGTAGGTAAAGACAGCTCGAATGGGAACGGCAAGGCCTGAACCTGATCGAACAATTCAAATTCCGCGTTTCAGCGGCAAAGCGAGAGATTAAAGACGGTGTCAAACGATCCGACTCATCAGTTCCTGATCAACAAGATTGTCCCGATCGAAATCGGCGGAATTGATTTTTCGTTCACGAACGCGTCACTCTTCATGGTCGCGACCGTGGCTGCCGCATCAGGCTTTCTGTATTTCTCGACATCGAATCGTGGCCTGATCCCGGGCCGCATGCAGTCGGTTGCCGAGATGTCTTACGAATTCATCGCCTCCATGTTGCGTGAAGGTGCAGGCAGCGCGGGGATGAAGTTCTTCCCCATGGTGTTCTCGCTGTTCATGTTTGTGTTGACGGCGAACCTTCTGGGCATGTTCCCGTACTTCTTTACGGTGACCAGCCAGATCATCGTCACCTTTGCCCTTGCTCTCTTCGTCATCGGCACGGTTCTGGTCTACGGTTTCTGGAAACACGGACTGCACTTCCTGCAGCTCTTTGTTCCGCAGGGCGTCCCCGGCATGCTGTTGCCGCTGGTGGTGACGATTGAAATCATTTCCTTCCTGTCGCGTCCGATCTCGCTGTCCGTCCGTCTGTTTGCCAACATGCTGGCCGGCCACATCACGCTCAAGGTCTTTTCAGGCTTCGTCGCATCGCTTGGAGCGCTTGGCGCGCTCGGTATCGGTGGCGCAATCCTGCCTCTCATCATGACCGTCGCTTTGACCGGTCTCGAGTTCCTCGTTGCCTTCCTTCAGGCTTACGTCTTTGCGGTACTGACTTGCATGTATCTCAACGACGCGATCCATCCCGGCGGGCACTAAGGATAATCCACATTGGCGTCCTGAGGCGTCAGTCTACAGCCGCAACAACCCATTCAAGGAGTTTTCACATGGAAGCGGAAGCAGCAAAGTACATCGGCGCAGGTCTGGCTTGCTTTGGTATGGCCGGCACGGCTCTCGGCCTCGGCAACATCTTCGGCAACTATCTGTCGGGCGCACTGCGCAACCCGTCTGCCGCTGACAGCCAGTTCGGCCGTCTGGTATTCGGCTTCGCCGTTACGGAAGCTCTGGGCATCTTCTCGCTGCTCATCGCTCTCCTTCTCCTTTTCGCCGTTTAATTTCGGTCGGAGATCGGGATCACGGCCGGGCCATATGGCCCGCCGTGATCTCTTGCATTAGGAGTACACCTGGAGGTGAGCATGTTTGTGACCCCCGCCTTTGCCCAGGAAACTGCGGTAGAGGACCATAACACGGAGACCGGTGTCGCCCACGAGCAGGGACACGGCGGTGGCGCTTTCCCGCCATTCGACCAGACCACGTTTCCGTCCCAGCTGCTTTGGCTGGTGATTACATTCGGCCTCTTCTACATGCTCATGCAGAAGGTCATCGTGCCGCGCGTGGGTGGTATTCTGGAAAGCCGTCATGATCGCATTGCGCAGGACCTCGACGAAGCCGCACGGCTGAAATCGGAAGCCGATGCAGCGATTGAGACCTATGAGCGTGAATTGACCCAGGCCAAGGCCAAGGGAAATGAAATCGCCTCGACTGCACGTGCAGCTGCCAAGGCCAAGGCCGACGCGGAACGCACGGCACTGGAAGCTGAACTCAACGCCAAGCTTGCGGCAGCCGAAGCCAATATCGGTGAGATCAAGACCAAGGCTCTTGCCGAAGTCGATGAGATCGCCAGCGAAACGGTATCGGCCATTGTCGAGCAGCTCATTGGCGCCAAGGCCACCAAGGCGGACGTCAAGTCTGCCCTGACAGCATCCACCAAGGAGGCATGATCATGGCATTGGACGCAACATTATTCGCTCTTGTCGGCCTGATTCTCTTCTTCGCGCTGATCGTTTATCTCAAGGTGCCGGGCATGCTCGGCAAGGCGCTTGATGAACGCTCCGACAAGATCCGTGAAGATCTGGCCGAAGCCAAGCGCCTGCGTGAAGAGGCTCAGCATCTGCTGGCCGAATATCAGCGCAAGCGCAAGGAAGCAGAAGCGGAAGCTGCAAGCATCGTTGCCGCTGCAGAGCGCGAGGCTGCAGCTTTGGCTGCCGAAGCCAAGCAAAAGACCGACGAGTTCGTGGAACGCCGTACTGCGCTTTCCGAACAGAAGATCAAACAGGCTGAAGTCGATGCGGTTAACGCCGTTCGCTCCGCGGCCGTCGATCTGGCCATTGCGGCTGCTGAAAAGGTTCTCGAAAAGAAAACCGATGAAGCTGTGCAGGCCAAGCTGTTCAAGGACGCTGTCGGACAGGTCAAGTCACGTCTCAACTGAGAATGCGACCATACCCTTTGAACGAGGCCGGGTTTTGCCCGGCCTTTTTCGTTTGTGCTGTCGACTGTGTTGCACAGACAATTGCAGCGATGTTGGAGGGGTAGGGGCCGGATCTCAATCCAGATCGCTGCGGAATGTTTTAAAGCTCAGGCGATGCAGCGGACAGGGGCCATGCTCGACGATCGCGCTGCGGTGTTTCGCAGTGCCATAACCGGCATGGATCTCGAAACCATAGGCAGTGTGGACCGTGCCGGCCCTTTCCATCATCCGGTCACGGCTGACCTTGGCAATGATGGATGCGGCCGCAATCGAGACACAGCGTCCGTCGCCCTTGATCACGGCTGTTCCCGGGCAGTTGAGGCCCGGCGGCACATCTCGTCCGTCGGTGAGCACGTGCGCGGCTCTCAATTCAAGACCGGCGACGGCGCGTCGCATGGCATCGAGGCTTGCCTTGCGGATATCCGTCTTATCGATCAGTCGCGCGCTGGAGCTTGCGATGGAAACAAAGGCTGTGGCCAGGATTTGCTCAAACAGCTGATCGCGTTTTGCAGCCGACAGTTTCTTGGAATCGTTCAGCCCGTCCGGAATATTGTCGGGGTCGAGAATGACGGCAGCTGCGACCACCGGGCCGGCCAGCGGCCCGCGCCCGGCCTCGTCCGTTCCGGCAACGGGCCAGACGCCTTGCCGCCTGAGCGCAAGTTCCATGGAAAAATCAGGCCCTTTGCTCAGGTCCTGAAAGAGTGTGGGAGAATCGGGCGGCGCGCGACGTTTCATGCGGCAGAAGTCGCACGCCGACCCGATTTCCTGCAAGCCCCCGATTGGCGCGTAAAGGGGATAAAAAACGCGCCAGGCGGCAGTCCGGGGGCATTTTCCAGCACATGGCGGTGCGCCGGAACCTCAAGGCGTCAGCGCAGGCTGACAGCCAATCTCAAAGAAGCGACAACTGCACACCGCCGCCAGCCGGCGGAATGAACAGGTCATCGCGCAGGTGAATGCTGCGGCGGGTCATCTTCAGCCGTTTCGTCGCCATTTCGAAACGACGGCTGATCTGCCAGGCATAGGGGCCTGCACCTTTCATGCGCTTGCCGAATTCGGCATCGTAATCCTTGCCACCGCGCATGGAGCGCACCAGCGACATCACGTGACGATAGCGGTCCGGATAATGCTGCAGCAACCAGTCCCGAAACAGCGGGCTGACCTCCAGCGGCAGCCGAAGCAGCACATAGCTTGCCTCGGCAGCGCCGGCTGCCTTGCCAGAATCGAGGATACGCTCGATCTCGTGATCGTTGAGGGCCGGAATGATCGGGGCCATCATCACCGCAACCGGAACACCGGCGTCAGACAGGGTCTTGATGGCTTCCAGCCGTTTCGACGGTGTCGAGGCACGCGGTTCCATGGCACGCGACAGCTTGCGGTCGAGCGTGGTCACGGAAATGCCGACCTTCATCAATCCGCGCTCGGCCATGGAGGAGAGAATATCGAGGTCTCTCAGCACCAGAGCGGACTTGGTGACAATCGCCACCGGATGATTGGCCTTGTCCAGCACTTCGAGGATCTGCCGCATGATGCGCCACTCCCGCTCGATCGGCTGATAGGGATCGGTATTGGTGCCGATGGCAATCGTTTTCGGCTTGTAGCCAGGCTTGGACAGTTCCCGCTCCAGAAGCTTTGCCGCATCAGGCTTGGCAAACAGCTTGGCTTCGAAATCCAGTCCCGCCGAAAGCCCCATATAGCTATGGGTCGGTCGGGCGAAGCAGTAGATGCAGCCATGCTCGCATCCGCGATAGGGATTGATCGAGCGATCGAAGGGAATATCGGGCGAATCATTGCGGGTGATGACGGTGCGCGGACGTTCCACCTGGACTTCCGTGCGGAAGGGCGGCATGTCCTCAAGCGTCATCCAGCCATCGTCAAAGGCCACGCGCTCCGTCGGCTCGAAACGCCCGGACGGATTGAGCCCGGCACCACGGCCACGCCGCCGGTCGACCTCGATCCTGAGGCCGGAGGCGGTGACCATGGCATCGGCAATATCTGCCGTGTTCACAGGCTGGAATGCAGCCTGCGTCATATGAGTCAGCTCGTTCATCGAATTCTCCCGTGCGCAACCAGTCGTCCCGCTCAAGTGACTTTATTCCTATCCGTAAAATGAGAACAATGCAAGAACAAACTTCGAAATCCACAGTGGTATTTCGTTGTGCGATGCGGTAAACATAGCGAATGTTGACTGTCATCATGGAGTGCCGCAACCAGGAACCCGAGCTGGCCCAGACCTTGGCAGGTCTTGTCGTCGGCGCGGTGGAGGGCTTGGTAAGCGATGTGATCGTACTGGATCATGGATCCAGCGACGGCTCGTCACGCGTTGCCGATGCGGCTGGCTGCCGCTTTCATGCCGATTGGGACATGAAGGACATCGTGCGTTCGGCGCGGGGCGAGTGGATATTGCTGATCGAGCCCGGTTCGCGTCTGCATGGTCGCTGGATCGAAGAAATCCATGAATATATTGCACTCAACAAGCGCCCTGCGCGCTTTACGGTCGCCCGTCCTTATCGAATGCCATTCTACAAGCGCATTGTGCGCTCCAGTCCGCCACTGGAGCAGGGTTTCCTGCTGACCAAGGACCAGGCATTGACGATTGCAAAGTCTGGCACGGATCTTGGAACGCTGGCACGCGGCCACAAGCCCAAGCAGTTGCTGACCGAGATGATCCCGTCCTGGGTCGCCCGCCGGGGCAGGTCGCTCGCCGGCGCGTGAAGCTTTGGCTTAGCCTTTTCCGCCACGCTTCAGATGTTCATCCAGACGCGGCATGATTTCCACGAAATTGCACGGCATATGGCGATAGTCGAGCTGCGCCTTCAATATTCCGTCCCAGGCATCCTTGCAGGCGCCGGGAGAGCCCGGCAGCACGAAGATGAAAGTGGCATTGGCAACGCCGCCGGTCGCGCGGGACTGAATGGTCGAGGTGCCGATCTTGTCGTAGGAAATCCGGTGGAAGACTTCTGAAAAGCCATCCATGCGCTTTTCAAACAGCGGTTCCAGCGCCTCCGGTGTCACATCCCGTCCGGTAAAACCGGTCCCGCCGGTTGTGATCACCACATCGATGTCATCGGATTTCGTCCAGGCTTCCACCTGCGCATAGATCAGTGCCTTGTCGTCGGTGACGATGGTGCGGTCCACCAGTCGGTGACCGGCCTCTTCGATCCGGGCGGCCAGCGTATCTCCGGATTTATCGTCGGCAAGCGTGCGGCTGTCGGAAATGGTCAAAACCGCGATGCCGACGGCAATGAAGGGACGTTCGTCGTTGATCCGGCTCATGCTGCATCTCCCGCCATTGTCGTCGTTGCCGCAAAGTACCAGTCGGGCCTTCTGCGCGATAGGCTATCTGCTGCGGCTTGTGCTGCGACAAAATCACTGTAGATGCCAAAGCAACTGGCACCCGAACCGGACATGCGCACCAGTTCAGCACCACTGTCGGCCATCCGTTCTGACAGCGCTGATATATCCGCCAGCAATGCGCGTGCGGGCGGCTCAAGATCATTGCGCAGATCAGCTAGCCACGCGATCCAGTCACCCGTCGACGCGTTCTGAGGACTAGCGCCAGCCGGCGGATTGGTCTTGGTCGTCAGTTGCTGGAAGATCGCAGGCGTAGAGACACCCTTCAACGGGTTCCCGAGCACCACGGCAAAGGCCGGCATGTGAGAAAGCGGTTGCAGCATGTCACCGATGCCGCTCACACGAAGCGGTCGGGATGTCATGCACATGGGCACGTCGGCCCCCAGTCTTACGGCAAGTGCCGATAGCACATCGCCCTCAATCTCTGCCTGCCACAGCTGCAGCAACCCTCTGATGGCGGCCGCCGCATCCGCAGACCCGCCACCGATTCCGGCAGCCACCGGCAGGTTCTTCTCTAACGTGATCGCGACAGGTGGCGCCGGATGACCGGAAGCAACAAGGGCCTCACGCAGAAGATCGCGTGCCTTCAAAACGAGGTTTTGCGCTTCCGGTTCGGCGGATAACAGCGGCCCAAAACGACCCTCCAGATGAAAGCTGTCGGTCTTGGCAGGTGAAAATGTCAGCTGATCGCCCAGCGCGGCAAATGTCACGATACTGTCGAGCAGATGATACCCATCCGCACGCTGGCCGGTGACATGCAGGCAAAGATTGATTTTGGCCGGTGCAGTTTCCCGCACCGTGCCATCCACGGGGCTTGGACGCTCCGTCATGATATCAGGACTTCTTGTCCACTTCGCCTTCCACTGGCGCTGCGTCGGCAGGTTTTTCCGCGGTCGTGCCCGCATCGTCCTTCACCGGCGGCAATCCATCGGCGATCTTGGCCTCGAGCTCTGGAATAAGCGTCGCTTCAGGCTCGGATGCCAGTGCCCGCTTCCACTGATATACGGCTTCGAGCTTGCGGCCGACGCGCCAATAGGCATCGCCGAGGTGGTCGTTGATGGTGGCGTCGCCTGCCTTCAACTCGATCGCGCGTTCCAGTTCGGTCACGGCGTCATCGTATTTTTCCAGGCGGTAGTAAGCCCAGCCAAGCGAGTCGACGATGTAACCGTCATCAGGCCGCAGTTCGACAGCCTTGCGGATCATGTCCAGCCCCTCATCGAGGTTGCGGTTCATGTCCACCCAGGAATAGCCGAGATAGTTGAGGACCTGCGGCTGATCGGGGCTGAGTTCCAATGCCTTGCGGAAATTCGGCTCTGCCTTGTCCCATTCTTTCAACCGTTCATAGGCAATGCCGCGCTGGAAGAAGACAGGCCAATGCACCCGGTTCGGTGCAGGGCCGATCTCGTCTACGGCCGTGTCGTAATTGGCGGCCATGGCCTTGTAGTCCTTGGCGTCCGACAACACGCTGCCATAAGCCAGATAGCTGCGGAAATTCTTCGGATCGGACTCGATCAGCTCCGCCAGATGCTTGCGTGCCTCGTCGATCTTGCCGTTCTGCGCCAGTGCCAGACCCAGCTGCATTTCTGAAATCCGCGCCATGGGCGAAGTATCCGGCACGGACTGGTAGTATTTGATCGCCTGTTCCGGCTGATCGTTCTTTTCGGCAATCCCGGCCAGTAGGATCAGCGTGTCGGCAGCCTTTGGCGCCAGCGCATGGGAAAACTGCAGGTAAAGCGTCACCGTGTCTTCGGCGCCCGGGCGGTTCAAGGCACCGCCAACGGAAAACAGCACAGCGGCCGCCCCTTCCGTTGCAGTGCTGACGACCGGTTTTGGCTTCTCGCCTGCGTTGATCTGATCGCGCATCGCCTTGAAGGGCGCGTAATCGCGGATCATCGCGTCGCCGATGGAAATGGCGTCCAGCGCCTTCTGCTTGTTGCCCTGAGATGCTTCCAGCGTCGCAAGGGCAATCACGGCACGGCTGAAGGTGTCGGTCGCAGTCGCCCCGCCGTCTCGATCGGTCACGGCCTCATTCAGGTGGCGACGCGCGGTATCGACATCGCCCAGCATGGCTGCAGCAACACCGGCATTGTAGTTCTTGAAGATGGCATACCATGGCGGACCGTCGAGATCGTCCATCATGGCCAGCGCTTGCTTGCCTTTGCCGGCACCAAGCTTTGCCCAGGCAACCAGAAGCGAATTCATCAGGCGGTCGAGATCGTTGGGGCCGTCATAGGCGAGCAGCTTTTCAGCCGCGTTGAACTCACGACTCCGGATGGCGTCAAGCCCGCGCGCAACGGCGGTCACCCGTTCTACCGCAGCATCGTTTTTCAGATCCTTGGCGTATTTCACGCCCTGATCGAAATCGCCCTTCATGAAATGCGCCAGCATCAGCCTCTGGCGAATTTCCACATTGCCGGGGTCCAGATCGAGAGCCTTCTTGTAGAAGACAACAGCGTTGACGAAATCGCGATCGGCATCGGCCGTGCGGGCAGCGAGAAACGCGCCTGAAAACGTGTCGATATCCGAAGGGTCGAAATCGCTGGTGTCGACCGAAGCCTTTGCGTCCCCGGCAGCAAAAGCGTCCATCTGGCCGGGTGCCAGCCACAAGAGGGCAGCGAAGGTTGCACTGGAAAGAAGACGGATGGCAAGTCTTTGCCGCATGAAAAAGCCTTTCAACAAGCGAGCGCCGGGCTCAGCCGGTGAGGTGAGTCGCGAGAGGCGAACTGATTCCGCAACACAATGGCTTTTTTGAAGCCGAGCCGCAAGGCAATGCCACGCCCGGCCCGTCAATTCACACGGGCCACGCAGAAATCGATCACCTCCATCAGGGCATCCTTGCAGGCCCCGTCCGGAACCGGTGCCAGAGCATCGCGGGCAATGGTCCCGTAATGCAGCGCGCGGGCGATTGTGTCGTTCAGACTGCCATATTTTGTGATCAGGCCGAGTGCCTTTTCAAGCTGGGCATCATCCGCATTGCCGCCCTCGATCGCGTCCTTCCAGAAGGCGCGTTCTTCCTTGGTGCCACGGCGATAGGCGAGAATGACCGGAAGGGTGATTTTGCCCTCGCGGAAGTCGTCGCCGGTGTTCTTGCCAAGGTCGGCAGATTTGCCGCCATAGTCCAGCACATCGTCAACCAGCTGGAAGGCGAGGCCCAGATTCATGCCGTAGGATTTGAGCGCATTGCGACTGGCTTTGTCGACGCCTGCAATGATCGGTCCGACTTCCGAGGCTGCGGCAAAAAGCGCAGCCGTCTTGGCGCGGATCACCTGAAGGTAGTCGTCCTCGGTGGTTTCCATGTTCTTGGCGACCGACAGCTGTAGCACCTCGCCTTCGGCAATCACGGAAGCGGAGGTGGCAAGCACGTCCAGAGCATCGAGCGAACCGACTTCCACCATCATCTTGAAGGCCTGGCCGAGCAGGAAGTCGCCCACCAGAACGCTTGCCTGGTTGCCCCAGATCATCCGCGCCGTCGACTTGCCGCGCCTAAGATCGCTTTCGTCCACCACGTCGTCATGCAGCAGGGTGGCCGTGTGCATGAATTCAACGCTGGTCGCGAGCTTGATATGGCCTTCGCCCTGGTAGCCGAACATCTGGGCTGCCGCGAGCGTCAGCATCGGCCGCAGCCGTTTGCCGCCCGAAGAGATCAGGTGGTTGGCCACTTCCGGGATCATCTCGACATCGGATCCGGCCTTTGACAGGATCAACTGGTTGACCCTGTCCATGTCCGAGCGCGTGAGGTCCACGAGCGGCTGGACAGAAGCCTGTTTGTTTTTGCTTTCGCCAAGCGGTATGACAACGCCCAATTTAGGCCACTCCTATTCACATGATTGAGCCGGACAATAATAAATGGCTCCGTCGCACGGCAAGAGGCGATTTGTCTCGTTGCACTCTAAAAAGGCGGTTTTTGCAGGAAATGCGTGAACTCATCCGAACCAATGACCCCGTTCTGCTCTCCTTTGCGGAAAGCCTTATGAAGGAAGTGGGCATTCACCACATGATTGCCGATCAGGCGACCAGCATCATAGAGGGATCTCTCGGCATGTTGCCGCGTCGTTTTCTGGTGGAGGAGGACCGCGCCGACGAGGCGCGCGCGATTTTGCGCGATGCGGGTCTTGAGGCGGAATTGAGAGACGAGGTGTGAAAGCGGTGTTCTATTTGGGTTCAGGGGTGAGGAGCGTCTCGTTTTCGGTAGTGCGGCGCGGGACCTGCCACTCGAAGTCCTGCCGCACATCGTCAGACTCCGTCGGCTCGAAGAGAGCTGGCCCATCGCGCCGTGCCGATATCTCCACCTGTGGGGGAGATGCCCGGCAGGGTAGAGGGGGGCTTTCCGATCTGACTTCAAAGTCGAGGCGTCCCCAATGAGCTTGCCGGCCGAAACCACCGCTGAGCATACCGTCGACGCCTTCCACCGCGGCGGCTTCCATCTGGTTCAGCCCAAGGGTCGCGGGCATCGGGCAGGCATTGATGCGATGTTGCTCGCGGCACTGGTCGATGCCGATCGACCGGTGAGGGTGGCCGACCTCGGTGCGGGAGCCGGCGCGGCCGGTCTGGCGGTTGCCACCCGGTTGCCGCAGGCGTCCGTCACCCTTGTCGAACGCTCCGCCGAGATGGCCGACTATGCCCGCCGCAGCCTTGTTCTGGTCGAAAACGCCCATCTGGCTGACCGCATCGCCGTTATCGAGAGCGATGTCACGCTCACCGGCAAAGCACGGGCTGAGGGCGGTCTTGAGAATAATGCATTCGACCATGTGATCATGAACCCGCCCTTCAATGACGGCGCGGATCGTGTCACGCCGGATGCGTTGAAGGCCGAAGCCCATGCCATGACCGAGGATCTGTTTGAAACCTGGATCCGCACGGCAAGTGCCATCACGGTCTCGGGCGGGCAATTGTCGCTGATCGCAAGGCCGCAATCCCTGGCTGAGATCATTGCCGCCTGCGGACGCCGCTTTGGCGGATTGCAGATCACGCCTGTGTATCCGAGGCGCGGTGAAAACGCAGTGCGTATTCTGGCAACGGCGATCAAGGGGTCTCGGGCAAGGCTGTCCTTGCGCGCGCCTTTGCTGATGCACGACGATCCCGAAAGCCATCGCTTTGCAGCCGACATTGATCGGTTGATCAATGGCCGGGTGGCATACCGACGCGCTTGAAACACTACATTGCGGCACCTGACAGGAAATCGATCACCAGCTTCACATTGAGCAGGCTGATGAGACCGGCGATCAGGAGAGCGATGCCAGACAGCCAGCGTGGTGAGACCAGTGCGCCCATCTTCATGCGGTTGGCGGTCATCGTCACCAGCGGGAAAACCGCAAAGGGAAGTTGAAGGCTCAGTACCACCTGGCTCAGGATCAGCAATTCGGCAGTTCCGCTCTCGCCGTAGAGAATGGCAACGGCGCCGGCTGGTATGATCGCCAGACCTCGCGTGATCAGGCGCCGCACCCATGGCCTGACGCGAATATTGACGAACCCCTCCATCACGATCTGGCCGGCAAGGGTTGCCGTTGCTGTCGAATTCAGGCCGCTGCACAAAAGGGCTACGCCGAACAGAATTGGTGCCAGTGAACTTCCAAGCAAAGGGGCAAGCAACGCATGGGCATCGCCAAGCTCGGCCACTTCATGATGGCCGCTCTGATGAAATGCCGCTGCGGCGAGGATCAGGATTGCGGCATTGACCAGAAAGGCAAAGGTCAGCGCCAGCGTGGAGTCGATGGTGGCGAAGGTCAGCGCCTCGCGCTTGCCCTTCGGGGTCTGCTCGATATGGCGTGTCTGCACAATGCCGGAATGCAGGTAGAGATTATGCGGCATCACTGTTGCGCCGATAATCCCGATGGCGATGTAGAGCATGTCCGGATTGAGCACGACCTCGCGGTCCGGCAGGAAGCCCGCAGCCACATCCGACCAGTCTGGATTGGCAAGCGCCAGCTGCACGGCGAAACTGCCGCCGATGATCGCTGTGAGCGTAATGACGAAGGCTTCAATCCAGCGAAACCCAAGTCTCTGCAGCATCAGGATGATGAACACGTCGAGTGCGGTGATCAGTACGCCGATCTCCAGCGGAATGCCGAAGATGAGCTTGATGCCAATGGCTGTGCCGATCACCTCGGCAATGTCGGTCGCGACGATGGCGACCTCCGCCAGAAGCCACAGCATGATGCCCGCAGGCCTGGAATAGGTATCGCGACAGGCCTGTGCCAGATCGCGCCCGGAGGCGATCGCAAGCCGGGCGGACAGCGACTGCAACAGCACCGCCATAAGGCTGGAAAGCAGAATGGCAACCAGAAGCGTATAGCCGTAGCGCGAGCCGCCGGCGAGAGACGTCGCCCAGTTTCCGGGATCCATGTAGCCGACCGCCACCAGATAACCCGGACCCAGAAACGCCATGGCCCTTCGCCAGAACGGACGGCTGCTGACAACGGGAATGGAGCCATGAACATCCGCCATTGGCGGCTCGCCGCGCGCCCTGCGCCAGCCCCCGGCATTTTCCTCTTCGGCTAGCGCCTGCACGTCCGACATGATTGCCCATTGGAATTGAATGCGAATAAGTTGCAACTAAGCTAGTGCAAAGGGCAGTATGCTGCAAGGTCTATGGTTGCATTGCACAATGCGCGCCTGAAGTGCTGCCCATTGCGTTTCGCGCCCAAATACATACATCAGCAAGCAAGAGCCGGGCCGGGATGAGGATCACAACTCTGATCGCTGAATTATTCCGTCAACGGCATGGAACGACAATGCGGTCTGCTGCGCTATGACCATAGGCGCGGTATCGACCGCAACAAGGAGATAGAGATGGCCGGATTTATGACGCGTTACTTGCCCCAGCGGTTTCGCAAGACTGGAACTGTAATTCCGGTTATCCGTATGCAGGGCGCGATCATGAGCGGCGGCGGGAAATTCAAGACGCAACTCAATCTGGCAAGCGTCGCCCCCGGTCTGGAAAAGGCTTTCACCCGCAAGAAATCGCCGGCCGTCGCCATTATCATCAATTCGCCCGGTGGCTCGCCCGTCCAGTCGCGCCTGATCTTTGAGCGCGTGCGCACACTGGCGGAAGAAAACAACAAGAAGGTTCTGGTTTTCGTGGAGGATGTCGCAGCCTCCGGCGGTTATATGATTGCCCTTGCTGGTGACGAGATCTTTGCCGATCCAACCTCGATTGTCGGCTCAATCGGTGTGGTGTCAGGCGGCTTCGGCTTCCCCGAACTCCTGAAGAAGATCGGCGTCGAGCGCCGCGTTTACACAGCCGGCGAAAACAAGGTGATCCTCGATCCCTTCCAGCCGGAAAAGGAAAGCGACATCGAATATCTGAAGTCGCTGCAACTCGAGATCCATCAGATCTTTATCGACATGGTCAAGGACCGCCGTGGCAGCAAGCTTTTGGATGACGGCAACCTGTTCTCCGGCCTGTTCTGGACCGGCACCAAAGGACTTGAGCTTGGCCTGATCGACGGCATTGGCCATATGCGCACCATCCTCAAATCGCGCTACGGCAAGGACACCAAACTCGAACTCGTCAGTGGTGCGCGCGACTTTTTCGGTCGACGTACACCTGGAATTTCCGCAATCTGTCCTGAACAAATCGCCGCAGCCGGTGCCTCCGGTCTTGCAGAGGCGATGGAGGAAAAGGCACTCTGGAGCCGGTTCGGGCTCTGACAACGGCTGGGGGATAGATGCCGCAGATTATCTTGTTACTGTTGCTGGTGGGTGCTGGAATGCTGCTGTATCGCCGCTTCATCGCCGACGCCCAGAAGCTGCAGAAGCGCTCGGAGCGCGAAGAAAAAGAGCGCGAAACGGGCGCCGTTGGAACATTGGTAAAAGACCCGGAAACCGGAGAATACCGGGTCAAGCGGGACGACGAATAGCTTACGCCCTCTGAACGGTCGATATGACAGGGCGACGCGTGATTGCGTTGCAATAGATTGATCGAGCGGAACGCCCGCGCCTGAGGGTCGGCGCAGGCGGGTCTAGAATGGCGGACATCAAAACCGGGTGGTAAGGTCCGTCAGCCAGGCCGGCGATGCATCGACCAGAGTTGCCTCGAGCCGTTTGTCTGCCCCCGACAGGATCAGCACGCCCAGGAGTAACAGCACGATCCCGAATGCGCCTTTCAACACCTTGCCGGCATTCAGCATCCGGTCGCGCATGCGGTTGAACACATCGCGCGACAGCATGCCAAGCAGCAGCAGCGGCAGGGCCGCACCAATGCCGAATGCCAGCATCGTGGCAGCCACCTGACCCAGGTTCTCGCCTTGCGCCGCCATCAGCGAGGCGGCCCCCAGCGTCGGGCCCACACAGGGGCTCCACACCAGGCCCAGCAGCAGGCCGATGCCGAACTGGCCCTGCCAGCCCTCGCCATCGCCCCCGAAGCGGCGTTCGCTCCAGTTGCCAAGCGGGCCGGCCGCCAGCGCCAGTCGCGACTGCATGGATGGGACCAGCAGGACGGCTCCCAGAGCAATCATGATCAGCGCACCGATGTAACGGAAGAAGCCGAGATCGAAACCCAGGCTAAAGCCGATCAGCGCCACGAACATGCCAACCGCCACGAAGGACACCGCAAGACCGACGGCAAGTGCCACAGGTCCCAAGCGATGTTTGCCCGATGCCGTTGCCAGCACGATCGGCACCAGCGGCAACACGCAGGGCGACAGGATTGACAAGACGCCGGCAAGGCCAGCCAGGAAGATCGTGGTGATCATGGTTTGGCCGAAAGCGTCGACTTGAACAGGTTTTCGATGGATTGAGGCTTGGTGTCGCCGACCGAGCGTCCGGTTTCGGTTTCGCCGTTAAAGGCAATCAACGTCGATTGCATATTGGCCCCAAGCGCGCGCACCACGTCCTTCTGGTCATCGAAATTCACTTCGAACACGGTGACCGGCTCAAGGTCGGACGAGGTTGTCAGCGCCTGAATGATCGGCTTTTGCGCGCGGCATGTCGGGCACCAGCTTGCGGTGATGTCGACGACGATTGCGTCGCCCGCCTTTTGAGCAGCTTCGAATGCACCCTGTTCATAGGGCTTGATTTCGCCTGCAAAAGCGCTGGAAAAAGCGACTGCTGAAAGGGCTGTGGCGGCAAGGCCGGTCAGGATCTTGGATCGAAATGACATCTGGAGGTCTCCTTCGCATTGATGTTGAGCGCCTCCCGGTCGCAACCCTGGAAGACACCAGTCCGCCATGCTGTGCCCGCAAGCATCATGGCTTCATCGACGGTTACGCATTCATCCGGCCCATTGTTACATCTTCCCTAAGACACGTTTCCGTGTTTCCCGGGTGAAAGCGTAGCCCACGGGATAGCGTGTCAGACTTGACCCTGCCGCTGCACCGTGGCACCAGACGCCAAACAGATCCTCACAAGTCGGACAGTTATCCATGACCACCACGCTTGCACCCCATATGGACCCGAAGCGCTCGTTCCAGGCGCTGATCCTGACGCTTCACAATTATTGGGCGGACAAGGGTTGTGCCGTGCTGCAGCCCTACGACATGGAAGTGGGCGCTGGTACCTTCCATCCGGCAACGACATTGCGTGCGCTCGGGCCAAAGCCCTGGAAGGCCGCCTACGTGCAGCCCTCGCGCCGGCCGTCTGACGGTCGCTATGGTGAAAACCCCAACCGTCTTCAGCATTATTACCAGTATCAGGTCATCCTGAAGCCCAATCCGTCCAACCTGCAGGAACTCTATCTCGGCTCGCTGGCGGCAATCGGTCTCGACCCGCTGCTGCACGATATCCGCTTCGTCGAGGACGACTGGGAAAGCCCGACACTGGGCGCCTGGGGTCTCGGCTGGGAATGCTGGTGCGATGGCATGGAAGTTTCGCAATTCACCTATTTCCAGCAGGTTTGCGGCATCGAATGCTCGCCCGTTGCCGGCGAACTGACCTATGGTCTGGAGCGTCTGGCCATGTATGTGCAGGGCGTCGACAACGTCTACGACCTCAACTTCAACGGCCGCGAGGGTGACGAGAAGATTTCCTACGGCGACGTCTTCCTGCAGGCCGAGCAGGAGTATTCCCGCCACAATTTCGAATTCGCCAATACCGAAATGCTGCATCGCCACTTCATCGATGCAGAAAGGGAATGCAAGGCGCTGCTGGAAGCCGGTGCTCCGGGCGAAAACGACAACCAGCGTCTGCACAAATGTGTCTTTCCCGCCTACGACCAGTGCATCAAGGCATCCCACGTCTTTAACCTTCTGGATGCCCGTGGCGTGATCTCGGTGACCGAGCGTCAAAGCTATATCCTCAGGGTCCGCACGCTTGCCAAGGCCTGCGGCGAAGCCTTCCTGATGACCGATGCCGGCGGTGTGAATTTCGGCAAGGCTGCCTGAACCGCCAAAACAGAATGTCGCCTGACGGTTTCCCGTCAGACGACATCCATGCTCGCTTGGAGAGGATCAGACAAGGTCACATATCCCGCAACGGCCCCCGTCGGAAGTTGCTTGGAGTAGATCTGCAGGGTCCGCCGAGTACCACAGGGTTCCACTCTCTGCATTGCAACTGCATAGTCGAAAAACAACGACAGAAACGCCGCCATATTGATCACATGCGTAGCGGTAGACATTCCTCGTTCCCCGCTATTCCAGCCATTTCGGGCTTCCGGTACTGGGAGGGACCCGTCCGCCTTGGGTCCCCTGCAGTTCCTTGCCACGAACGATTACCAAGTTAGCTGCGTCGAGAAAAAAGCGGTATCCCGCGAACTGCCTAGCAAGATCTTTGTATAGCGAAGCGCGCGCCCTGTGATTTGCGCGTTGCATCCACAGTCCGAACCACTGGGTGTCGCAGGAATGTTTCAGACCGGCCAGCGAGGATTGCGTGATTTTGATGCGTTGAGACAGCAAGATACGCGAAACCATGTGGGGCAGACCTGTTCATCCGGCCCGTCCGCCCCTATAGGTCGTTGTCGAGGGCGCGTCTTGAGATGACATCCATTTCCGTTGCGCCTATTGTCCCGCTGCTCATTTCGCCGGAGAAGCCCGATGTATATTACGCTTGCAGTCCTGGCCGTTCTCGCCGTCTATGCGGTCATTGTCTATAACGGACTGGTCAAGTCCCGGCAGATGACAGAGGAAGCCTGGTCCGGCATCGACGTTCAGTTGAAACGCCGTGCCGATCTCGTTCCCAATCTGATCGAGACCGTGAAGGGCTATGCCACCCACGAAAAGCGGACGCTGGAAGAGGTGGTCGAGCTTCGCAATCGCGCGCAGGGCGTGCCATCGGGCGATGTCGAGGGCAGGGCTGCTGCCGAAGGCATGCTGTCCCAGGCACTCGGACGCGTCATGGCGCTGGCTGAAGCCTATCCCGACCTCAAGGCCAATCAGAACTTTCTCGAATTGCAGCGCTCGCTGGAAACCATCGAGGGCGAGATCCAGATGTCGCGCCGCTACTACAATGGTGCGGCCCGTGATCTGAACGTCAAGGTCGACAGCTTTCCGTCCAATCTGGTGGCGCGTAATTTCGGTTTCACCAAGGCCGGCTATTTCGAAATTGCCAATGATGCCGATCGCGCGGTTCCAGCCGTGAAATTCTAATACCGGGCTGCAAGGCCCGTTTTGAGACCTGATATGACAACTGACAAACTGACCATCATTCCGCCTGGCCATCCATTGACCGGCCGCGTGAGCCCTCCCGGCTCGAAATCCATCACCAATCGCGTGCTGCTTCTGGCAGGCCTTGCCAAGGGCACGAGCCGGCTCACCGGTGCGCTGAAAAGCGATGATACCCGCTATATGGCAGACGCCCTGCGCGCCATGGGCGTCACGGTCGATGAGCCCGATGACACCACATTCGTGGTCACAAGCAGCGGTGAACTCACGCAGCCTGAAGCGCCGCTCTTTCTCGGCAATGCCGGAACCGCCACCCGCTTTCTCACCGCCGCATTGGCGTTGGGCAAGGGGCGCTATGTGGTCGATGGCGACGAGCATATGCGCAAGCGCCCGATCAAGCCGCTCGTCGATGCCTTGAACGCTCTCGGCGTCAAGGCGGACGCCCCGACCGGTTGCCCGCCCGTCACCATCGATGCCACAGGCCAGTTTGCCAGCCATCGTGTGGTGATCGATGCAGGGCTCTCCAGCCAGTATGTGTCGGCGCTCTTGATGGTGGGCGCCTGTGCGTCCGACCCTTTCGAGATCGAGCTGGCCGGTGCCGAGATCGGTGCGCGCGGCTATGTCGACCTGACGTTGTCGGCCATGCGCGCCTTTGGAGCAACGGTCACCCAGCCGACATCGGCCTCCTGGCGCATTGCGCCAACCGGTTACACCGCCGCCGACTATCACATAGAACCGGATGCCTCGGCCGCCACCTATCTTTGGGCTGCCGAAGTGCTGACAGGCGGCGCGATCGACATTGGCACCGCGACAGCCGATTTCACCCAGCCCGATGCCAAATCGCAGGCCTATATGGCGCAGTTCCCGAATATGCCGGCTGAGATCGATGGTTCGCAGATGCAGGACGCCATCCCCACCCTTGCGGTGTTGGCGGCGTTTAACCGAACGCCGGTGCGCTTTGTCGGTATCGAGAACCTGCGCGTGAAGGAATGCGACCGCATCAGAGCCCTGTCGACCGGCCTCAACAATATTCGCGATGGCCTGGCAACGGAAGAGGGCGATGATCTGGTGATCGCCTCGGATCCGGACCTTGCCGGCCAGACCCTTCCAGCCGATATCGACACCTTCGCTGACCACCGGATTGCCATGAGCTTTGCGCTTGCAGGCCTGAAGATTGCCGGCATCACCATTCTAGATCCGGGCTGTGTGGCGAAAACATATCCGGCCTACTGGAACGCACTGGCGTCACTCGGCGTTGAATATGCTGGCACTGACGGGGGAACTTTATGACCGGCTAGGCATTAATTCCCCGGATCGGCGCGCTTCCGCGCGCCTGGAATTTCAGGAGTAATGCTTATGAGCCGCAGCAATGGCCTTTATCTCATCATCGGTGCGCTGGCCGTCGTCGTCATTGGTCTGGCCACCTATGTCTATCAGGAAGAAACCGAGCCAAAGGGCGTCGAGCTGAGCATCGGCAAGAACGGCCTGTCCGTCGAAGAAAAATAACAGGCGAACGATCTGCCTGCATGTCAGGTAGCCGCGTTTCATGTTTCAATCCCCCTTGTCTGCGCCCTATAAGGGGACTGCAACAAGGGGGATTTTATTGATGAGACCTGTTTTCGGCCTCGTGCTGGCACTGCTTTTGAGCCTGGTCGGGCCGCTATCGGCATCCGCCGAAGAATTCATCAAATCCTATCATGCCGACATCGCCGTCCGTCCGGATGCCTCCTTGCATGTTACGGAAACGATTACCGTCAATGCCGAGGGGCGCGACATCCGCCGCGGCATCTTCCGCGACTTCCCGCTGTTTGCGCGCGATGCCGACGGCAAAGTGGTACGTGTCGATTTCGATCTCTCTTCCGTCACCCGCGACGGCGAGCCTGAGGCCTTTCACACCGAGAGCATCAGTGGCGGCATTCGCATTTATGCCGGCGACGAGAATGTCTGGCTCGACAACGGCCTGCACACCTATAAGATTACCTACGACACCAGCCGCTGGATTGCCCGTTACGACGACCAGGATGAGCTCTACTGGAACGTCAACGGAACTGGCTGGCAGTTCCCGGTCCGCGAGGTCTCCGCAACCGTCACCTTGCCGGGCGATGCTGCGCCCACGCAGGCCGATTATTTCACCGGCGGTTACGGCGCGGAAGGCAAAGACGCCCGCGCGCGCATTACCGGGAGCAGCGCGCGGTTCGAGACGACCAGGCCGCTGGGGCCAAACCAGGGGCTCAGCATCATTGTTGGCATCCCCAAGGGTGTGCTGGCGACGCCCACCGATGCCCAGCGTACATGGTGGTTCTTCCGCGACTACAGCAATGTCATCATCGGGTTTGGCGGGCTGCTCGTCGTCGGGCTTTATTACCTGCGTGCCTGGCGTGCGGTGGGGCGAGACCCGGCAAGAGGCATTGTCGTGCCGCGCTGGGACGCACCCGATGACCTGTCCCCGGCGCTGGTCAACTATGTCGACAACAAGGGATTTTCCGGCTCGGGCTGGACGGCCTTTTCCGCATCCGCCATCGATCTCGCGGTCAAGGGATTGCTGGAACTGGACGATCTCGACAAGACCTTGATCATGCGCCGCACGACTGCCGAGCCCAAGGCCGATCTGCCGCCGGGGCAGCTGAGCCTGCTCAATTCGGTTGGACCGCCCGGATCGAGCCTGACCGTCGACAAGGCCAATGGCGAGACGGTGCAAAAGATCGGTGTGCGGTTTCGCAGTGCCATCGAAAAGGAACATCGCAACAAATACTACAAGCATAATCTGGGATATATCGCAGGCGGCGTCGCCTTGAGCGTCTTGGCACTGCTCAGCCTTTTCATCTTTGGCTGGATTTCCGAAACCTCCATCGGCTTCATGGTGATGGCGGTGTTCGTCGGCTTTTTTGCAGGCGGCATCGCAGTCGCCTTCGGCAAGGAACTGCGCTCGGCATCCATGGTCAAGAAGATCGTGATCATTGCGGCCCTTGGCATCATTCTCTTTGTCGGGGTCATGATTGGCGGCCTCATCATAGCCAGTATGCTGACCGAGCTGGAGGGCATACAGCAGATTGCAGCTGTCATTGCCTTTGGCGGCATCGCTCTTCTCAACGTGCTGTTTTTCTTCCTCATGGGCGCACCGACCCCGCTGGGTCGCAAGCTGATGGACGGGATCGAGGGCTTGCGGCTTTATCTGACGCTGGCTGAAAAAGACCGCATGAACATGCAGGGCTCGCCCACCATGTCGCCGCGCCATTTCGAAACGCTTTTGCCATATGCCGTGGCGCTCGGCGTGGAAAAGCCCTGGACCCGAGCCTTCGAGGCCTGGCTTGCAACGGCGGCCGCGGGGGTTGCTGCGGCAAGCTATAGTCCGCTCTGGTATCACGGCGGCAATATGGGCGGCTTCTCCGACCGCATCGGCGGATTTTCCTCCTCCATGGCCTCGACTATCTCGTCTTCGCTACCCGCTCCCAAGGCAAGCTCTGGCGGTGGCGGTGGCTTTTCCGGCGGTGGCGGCGGCGGCGGCGGCGGCGGTGGCTGGTGAGGCGGGAGTGAGAACGTGTTCGGCTTGAGCAAATCCGCCGACAGGTATCTTGCCATCGCAGCAACGGTTGCGAGCCTCCTGTTGCTGGCTGCCTTCTTCACAAATGATGCCTTTTTCGAATGGGCATTCAATCGCCATCGGAACACGGCCTCGTGGGTCGCTCGTCCGCTGCTGCTTCTGCCAATGTGTTACTGCGCATGGAAAAGATCGTTCGGCGGGATCGGTGTCTGCATTTTTGCTTTGTTGAGCTCGATGTTCTGGTTTCCGGCACCTGTCGAACCGAGAGAGGATGTGACGGCCTTCCTCGCGATGGAGCGCGCCTTGCTTCGCGCAGGCTGGACCTGGTCAAACCTATCCGGACTGATCGCGGTGATGGTGTATGCCGCAGCTCTGCTGACGGCCTTCTGGCATCGCTCGTGGAAGCTCGGACTAGGAGTTGCCATAATAGGTGCCGTCGGCAAGATCGCCTGGAGCCTTGTTTTCAGTCCGCAGGCGGGCAGTGCCGTCATACCTTATGCTGTGGGTGGGGCGCTTATTCTGGCTGCCGTCGTTTTCCTGTCGCGCAAGCATTTGCCTTAGGGTCTGCTGGCTCCTTATCGGTTTTTCCTGCTTTTCGGATGACAACAGGCTTAGGCCTTGCTAAGTCCGCCGCAGCTTTTCTGTCCATTGAAAAAGACATTGTCCCATGCCCGATCTTCTTATCGAACTCCGCTCCGAGGAAATTCCAGCCAGCATGCAGCGCAAGGCCGCAGGCGACCTGAAGGCGCTGGTCACAGGTGCGCTGGTTGAGGCGGGGCTCAATTATGAAGGCGTCAAGGAATACTGGACGCCTCGTCGTCTGACACTGGATATCCGCGGCCTGTCGGCCCGCTCCGCCGATGTGCGTGAGGAAAAGAAGGGCCCCCGTGTCGATGCACCGGAAAAGGCCATCGAAGGCTTCCTGCGTGGGGCTGGCCTGTCCGACATTTCCGAAGCCGTGGTGCAGAGCGATCCGAAGAAGGGCGAATTCTACGTTGCCTTCATCGACAAGCCCGGCCGTGCTGCCCAGGAGATCGTCACCGAGGTAATGCCCGGCATCATCCGCACATTCCCGTGGCCACGCAGCATGCGCTCAGGCGCGGCCTCCAGCCCCCGGGGCTCGAGCTATAACGGCATTGAAGGCAAGGGCTCGGAAAGCCTGCGCTGGGTGCGCCCGCTGCAATCGATTGTCTGCACCTTCGGCATCGAACACGACGAAACCGAAGTCATCCCCTTCGAGGTCGACGGCATCACGGCCTCCAACGTCACCTATGGCCACCGCTTCCATGCGCCTGAAGCCATCACCGTGCGCCGCTTCGACGATTATGCCGCCAGCCTGGAAAAGGCCAAGGTCGTGCTCGATGCCGAGCGCCGCAAGGAAATCATCGCCCAGGATGCGGCCAACCTGGCCTTCGCCAATGGGCTGGATCTGGTCGAGGATGCGGGCCTTCTGGAAGAGGTCGCAGGCCTCGTCGAATATCCGAATGTGCTTCTGGGTACCTTCGAGGAGAGCTTCCTGGCGATCCCGCCGGAAATCATTCGTCTGACGATCAAGACCAACCAGAAATGCTTCGTCACCCGCCCGACCGGCGAGACGGACAAGCTCTCCAACCACTTCATCCTCGTCTCCAACATCGAGGCAAAGGATGGTGGCAAGGAAATCATGCACGGCAATGGCAAGGTGGTGCGCGCGCGCCTCTCCGACGCTTTGCATTTCTGGAACCGCGACCAGGGCAATCTGCCCGATCTCGGCGATCTCGAAGCCTCGGCTGCGAAATTCGATCTGGACCTCACCAAGCCGCTCGACCAGCGCATGGCCAAGCTCGATGCGCTCAACGTCACCTTCCACGCCAAGCTCGGCTCGCAAGGTGACCGCGTCGCGCGTATCCGCGAACTGGCCAAGATGCTGGCGCCGGTCGTTGGCGCCGATCCAGCGCTCGTGGATCGTGCCGTGGTGCTCGCCAAGGCCGATCTGCGCACCGAAGCCGTCGGCGAATTCCCCGAGCTTCAGGGCGTCATGGGCCGGAAATATGCCGTGCTGCAGGGTGAAGACCAAAGCGTCGCGGCTGCCATCGAGGACCACTACAAGCCGCAGGGCCCGTCCGACCGCCTGCCGGAAGACAAGGTTGGCCTGACGGTGGCGCTCGCCGACAAGCTCGATACGCTGGTGGGCTTCTGGGCCATCGACGAAAAGCCGACCGGCTCGAAAGATCCTTACGCGCTTCGCCGTGCAGCGCTCGGCGTCGTGCGCATGATCTTGGAGCGCGGCGTTCGGGTGCCGTTGCTGACGGTGGTCAAGGACGCCGATCTCCTCTCCTTCTTCCATGATCGCCTCAAGGTCTATCTGCGCGATCAGGGCGCCCGCTATGACATTATCGATGCCGTGCTGACGCCGGATGCCGACGACCTGTTGATGGTGGCCCGCAAGGCCGAGGCGCTGACGGCCTTCATCACCTCGGAAGATGGGCTCAACCTGCTGGCCGGCACCAAGCGCGCCACACAATTGCTGGCCGCCGAAGAGAAGAAGGGCACTGTGGTTGCCGATGGCGTGTCGGAGGTGCTGTTGAAGCTGGATGCTGAAAAGGCACTGGCGACTGCGGTCAAGGCCGCGACGGACGAAGCAGCAAAGGCGGTCGCCAAGGAAGACTTCCGCTCCGCCATGCAGGCGCTCTCGACGCTGCGCGTTCCGGTCGACACATTCTTCGAGGACGTGCTGGTCAACGACGAAGACACCGCCATCCGCGCCAATCGTCTGGCTCTTCTTTCAGCCATCCGCGAGGCGACGGGCACCGTGGCAGACTTCTCCAAGATCAGCGGATAATAAAAAGGCCCGGTGATCCGGGCCTTCTGCTTTGTGCTTCTGTGCCTGCTCAGGCCGGCAGGCGCTTGTCGTAATCGTCTTTCAGGCTCGCCCAGTGTGCCCAGAAGTCCGGGCGTGCCTTGCCGTTTGTCACGGCCACGAGCGCGTCGAGATGGGCGTGCCAGCCGGCGGAAACCATCAGCAGCATGGCGCGGTTAGCAACGCGGCGATGGGTGATGGTGAGCAGCACGTTCTCGCCTTTTTCAACAAGCGCAAACGCCACCTCGCCATTGTCTCCCCAGGTGAAAACCAGTGTATTGGGAGGATCGACCGCGACGATGCGGCTTTTCATGCTGTGCTCCGCCCCGAAATCTTCCGGGCGCGGGGTGGCTGGACCGTCGACGAGATTGTCGTTTCGCCAGGTGAGTTCGAAATCCGCACCGTTTTCAAGCTCCATCTCGCCGGAGGCGAGCCATTGGCTGCGCAGTTCGCTGTCGGTCAGATAGGACCAGACGCGCGAGATCGGGCCCGGCAATATGCGCCGGATCATCAGTGTGGTCGGGTCCTCAAGGGTCCCGTAGTCGTCACGCATGCTCATGTCGTTCATGTCTGCTTTCCTTCTTCGGGTGGGGTCTTCTGAGATTTGTCGTCCTGGCGCAGCAATTGCTCGAGCACATCGAGACGGCTGTTCCAGAAGCGTTCGTAATGGCGCAGCCACGCATGGGCGGCGCCCAGTGGCTGTGGTGCCAGCCGGCAGATATGGGTCCGGCCGCGGATTTCGCGGCGAACGAGTCCCGCATTCTCCAGCACCTTGATATGTTTGGATGCCGCCGCAAGCGACATCTCGTAGGGGTCGGCCAGCTGGCTCACAGTCTGTTCGCCATCGGCAAGTGCATTCAGCATCCGGCGGCGTGTGGTATCGCCGAGTGCGTGAAAGACGGTATCGAGTTGGGATGCGATTAATTCAACCATATGGTTTAATATAAATGGATTGAGCGAATAGTCAACCGAATGGTTTAATAAATTGCAGCATTCTCTCCCGGACCCGCTTGCTGCCGATGCCCTGCGCGTCTTAGAAAAGCCCATGACCGGAAAAATTCTCATCAGTGCCTGCCTGCTTGGTCGTCCCGTTCGCTATGACGGCAAGGGCAAGCTGCTCGCCCATCCGGCCATCGAGCGTTGGCGCAAGCAAGGCCGGCTTGTCGGTTTCTGTCCCGAGCAGGCCGGTGGTCTGCCCACGCCCAGACCTCCGGCCGAGATCGAAGGCGGCTTCAGCGCTGAAGATGTGCTGGCGGGCAGGGCGCGGGTCGTGGAAGTGACCGGCGCGGATGTGACAGAGGCCTTTATTGCCGGAGGTCGTAAGGCCGTGGACATGGCTCGCAATGCCGGTTGCCGCTATGCGCTGCTGATCGATGGCAGCCCGTCTTGCGGATCGGGCTTTATCTATGACGGTAGCTTTACCGGAAAAAGACATGCAGGCGAGGGCGTCACGGCCGCGTTGATGCGAGAGGCCGGTATCGAGGTTTTCTCTGACAACCAGGTCGATGAACTGGTGGAGCGTTTGAACATGGATGAAGCCGACCCGGCAATCTGATGCCTCTCGTTACGCTTTGGGGTCTCACGCAATTCAGCGGAAAGGAAAGGACGGCATGTCGTTTTCAAACCGTCAGTCACGTCAGCGGCATGGCATAGCGACAACAGGACCTGCAGCGTGGCAGGCAAGGCAGCAATGTCGGCGCGCGCGGATCCGCCCAAACTTTCAGTGGATGAGCCGGCAATGACACGCAACCTCTCCGACGTTCCAGACTGGATCTATCTCCTTCGCGAGTTCGAAACGCTCTATCGCTATGGCTCCGCCGGTGGCAGCAAGGCCATTCGCAGCCACCGCAAGCGGGTGCGCGATGCCCTGTCGGCCATCATCGACGCCAATCCGGAGATCGTCGAGCGCGACGTCGAGACCAGACCGGTCGTTCAGCATTTCGGCCGCGCCATCGATATAGGCAGCCGCAATGTCATGGCAGGACTCAGTCGCGCCTTGTCGCGGCTCGAACATCAACTCACCTGGGAATTCGGCTATGAGCGCGTGCCAAAGCCGCTGGAACGCAAATATGCCTATTGCGAGGTCTTGGGCCCCAAGGGACCGATCAAGGCGGATAATCTGATCCTGGGTTTCGTGCTCTTTGCACCCAATACCACCTATCCGCAGCACAGCCACAAGGATATCGAGGAAAGCTACATCTCGATTGCCGGGGCATGGTCGGAAAACGACAGCGCCGTCTATGCGCCGGGCTCGCTGATCCTCAACCGCTCCGATCACGAACACCGTATCACCACCGGTGAATTCGAGCCATGTCTGCTGGCCTATGCCTGGATCGGGCCGATAGAGCGTCTGGCCTATCCGGGGATGAAATTTACGGCCATTCGAAAGCCCAAGCCACCAGGCCTTGCTCCACTCGATTGAACTGTCCTGGCTGTAAAAAAAAAGGGCCGCCGGACATATGTCTGGCGGCCCTTATGGCAGGCGGTGGATCTAAGGCAGGGTCAGCTTGCGCGGCGCATCTGCTGGGCTGCATGGTGCAGACCGCTTGTGGATGCACTCGAGACCTTGAAGCCGCGGATGAGGTTCAGAAGTTCCTCGGTATCGGCAGCCAGTGTCTCTGCCGATGCCGTGGTTTCTTCGGCCATGGCGGCATTCTGCTGCGTGGTCGTATCCAGCTGGTTCATCGACGAGGCAATCGAGCGCAGCGTTGTATCCTGCTCCGATGCCGAATGGGCGATCTTGGTTACGATATCCGAGGCTGACTTGATCTGGTCGGAGATACGCTTCAGCGCTTCGCCGGCCTGACCGACCAGTTGCACGCCGTTTCCAACTTGGTCCGAAGAGGTCGAGATCTGTTCCTTGATCTGCTTTGCCGCGGCGGCCGAACGCTGGGCCAGTTCACGCACTTCCTGGGCAACGACCGCAAAGCCCTTGCCGCTTTCGCCGGCACGCGCAGCTTCGACACCGGCATTCAGCGCCAGAAGGTTTGTCTGGAAGGCGATATCCTCGATCACGCTGATAATGCTGGCGATCTGGGTTGAGGACTGTTCGATGCCGGTCATGGCATTGATGGCAGCCGTGACGACCCCATCCGACTTGTCCGCTTCGGAGGAAACGCTGACAACCCGCTTGGCGGCTTCCTTGGCACCATCTGCCGTCTGGCGAACGGCAACCGTCAGCTCGTCGAGAGCAGCCGATGTTTCTTCCAGATTGGCGGCCTGACGCTCGGTCCGCTGCGACAGCTCGTTCGAAGCCCGGCGGATTTCTTCCTTGGAGCCACTGATGTCGATGCCCTTGGCATTGACCTTGCCCATGGCCGCTTCGAGGTGATCCATCGCCTCGTTGAAATTGCCGCGAAGGGTTGCGTATTTCTGGCCGAGGTCGGCGCAACGCACGGTCAGGTCGCCCTTTGCCAGCTGTTCAAGGCTGGCACCGATGGTGGAGACCACATGGGCCTGCTGCTCGGCTTCTGTGCGCTGCATGGCCGCATTCTGCTGGCGTTCGCTATCGAGCAGCGTCTGCTGTTCCGTCTGGCGTGCCACCATGGCATGGCGCTCGCGCACCTTTTCCTGCAGCGATTCCGTGGCTTTCGCCATCATCCCGACTTCATTGCCCATGTCGGTATGCGGGATCTTGATGCTGACATCCTCGTCAGCCACGGCCTCAAGCGACTTGTGGATCGCTGCCAGCGGCTTGGTGATGCCGCGGATCACGAACCAGGCGGCAAAAAGGACAACGGCAAGAACGCCGCCGCCGATGCCAACGGCCTTGAACACCATGCCGCGGATCTGTGCCTGCAGGTCATCGACATAGACGCCGCTGGCAAGAACGAGCCGCCATGGCTCGAAAGCCTTGGCATAGGAACTTTTCAGATAGTTGCCCGTTGGTTGGCCTGGCTTGACGGTGCTGTAATAGTCGACGATGCCTCCACCGGCCTTGCCGACAGAAACCATCTCGTCGCGATACAAATGCCCGGTCTGGTCTCCCTTGCCCTTGCCGGCTTCGCCGATCTTGCTGGCAACAGGGTGGATGCGCATGACGATGTCATAGTCATAGGCAAAGATATAACCGTCCGGATTATACTTGATTGTCGTGATTTCGCGGAAAGCCTGCTTTTGGGCTTCCTCTTCTGTGAGCTCGCCGGACACTTCGCGGTCGTAGAAAGACTGCATGATCGAAAGTGCAGACTCGACCTGCGAGCGCAGCATGCCGTAACGCTCGGCATAGATCGCGGTCGTCGCCATCTGGATCTGATAGTAGACGAGCCCGGCCGTGCCAACGACCAGAGCCATCACCAGCAGGAAGAGCTGGCGGGAAATCTTCATGTTCTTCATCAAAGGGCCTCTGAGAGGAAAACTGAAATTGTCGGGGGTGAGATGCGGACTAATCATGAGACGCATATCGAAGCGATGCATGGGGCCCGGCCATCATTGCCGTCAGCATTTTCCATTCGTCGATAAGGTTACGACCTAAAAGAAAATGATTTACTAAAATATTCGGACCTAAAAAAGATAGGTTTCCCAGGTCGTCTGTCTGATCAAACAGGAAAAGTTGCATTGGCACGCATCATATACGGCGTGCCTTGCACCACGTGCCTTTGAATTCGGCACAAAAAGGAAGCGCCCCAGCGATAAGGCCGGGGCGCCCTTCCGCTCTTCGCGGATTGCCCATGCAGCTGGGATCGTGCAGCTGGAAGGGGCAGGGAAGTCTGGGGATCACTTCAGTCGAAGATCAAAACCGCCGACATCGGGACCGGCATGCATAGGCGGTGTGCGGCCCATCATTGAAGCCATTGCGGGTTCTGCTCCGCTTGCATCGTCAACAGCGGCGGTGGTCGCATTCCGATCAACGCTGCCATCGGCGATAGCAACAGCCAGTCCGTTCGCACCGCTTGTCCAGCCGGCAGCCTTGTGCACGAAGACCACGGGAGAACCGCCCATCCAGGCTTCTGTCCGAACCAGCTTCTTTTCGCCGTCGACATCTATCGCGACCGTGCGCTGTGTTCCGGTCTTGAGCTCCGGCACGATATAGCTCAGCCGTTTTTCCTTCGGCTTCAGCGGCGGGCAATCGGCGCAACTGATCGTCGTCACGCTGTTGTTCGGCACATCAGGCGTTTTCACGATCTCGATCGAAGACGCCAGTGTCGGTCCGGCGATCAGCACGGCTGCGGCGGTGAGGATCATATGACGCATTACAGGCACTCCTATCCAATTCGAAGGGCAGGATAGCGCCTGTTTATTGCGATCCGGTCAGGAGGGACGGTAAAATTTTACTGAATATGCCGATTTCACCCGGTAACCATGCGACCTAACGCGGAATTTCAGGCTTTTTCGCGAACAATCGCCTGCCAGCCGATGTCCCGGCGGCAAAAGCCATTGTCCCAGGATACGGCGTCGACCTGGTCATAGGCGCGCGCCTGCGCCTGCGTGACGGTCTTGCCAAGGGCCGTAACATTCAGCACGCGTCCGCCAGTGGCGACAAGCTTGCCGTCCTTCAATGCCGTACCGGCATGGAACACCTTGGTTTCGCCACCTTCGTCCGGAAGCGAGGAAATCGGCGTATTCTTGTCATAAGCGCCGGGATAGCCCTTCGATGCCAGCACGACTGTCAAGGCAGTCTCGTCACGCCATTCAGCGGAGACCTGATCCAGCGTGCCGACAGCCGATGCATGAAGCAGAGGCAACAGGTCGCTTTTCAGGCGCATGAAGACCACCTGGCATTCAGGATCGCCGAAACGCACATTGTATTCGATCAGTTCCGGGCCCTTATTCGTGATCATGAGCCCGGCAAAGAACACGCCTTGAAATGGCATGCCGATCTCCGCCATGCCGCGCATGGTGGGTTCTATGATTTCCTTCATGGTGCGCTCCACCATGTCGGGCGTCATCACCGGCGCCGGCGAATAGGCACCCATACCGCCCGTGTTCGGTCCGGTATCCCCGTCGCCCACGCGCTTGTGGTCCTGCGCGGTCGCAAGCGGTAAAAGCGTCTTGCCGTCGGACAGGCAAAAGAAGCTTGCTTCCTCGCCGTCGAGATAGGCTTCCACCACGACTTCCGCACCGGCTTCGCCAAAAGCACCCTCGAAGCAGTCATCAATGGCTGCAAGTGCCTCATCCAGTGTCATCGCCACTGTCACGCCCTTGCCGGCCGCAAGTCCGTCGGCCTTGATCACGATCGGCGCGCCCTGTTCGCGCACATAGGCCTTGGCCTTGGGCGCATTGTTGAAGCGCTGATAGGCACCGGTTGGAATGTTGAAGCGGGCGCAGATATCCTTGGTGAAGCCCTTGGATCCCTCAAGCTGCGCAGCGGCTGCAGACGGCCCGAAGACGGCAATGCCGGCACTGCGAAGCGCATCTGCCATGCCGGCAACCAGCGGCGCTTCGGGACCGACAACGACCAGATCGATCTGCTTGTCCTGGGCAAAGGTCACAACGGCTGAATGATCATCGATATCGAGCGACACCAGTTCGCAATGCTCCGCGATGCCCGGATTGCCGGGCGCGGCATAGAACTTGGTCAGAAGCGGCGATTGCGCGATCTTCCAAGCGAGTGCATGCTCGCGTCCACCCGATCCGATCAGCAATACTTTCATGTCCAAGCTCCTTATGGGATATCCTTGCGCGGTTAAGGGCAGGGGGGCGAAAGGTCAAGGATAAAGAGCGCCGGCCTTGCAGCCTTTCCTGTGGGCGCACGTGCTTCGCCGTTGCCTTGCCGTTTTCGCTGACTACAGTCGCGCGACTGAATTTCTGAGGAACTGACTGCCCATGGCCGACGATATGAAATCCATTGCTGCGATCATTGCAACCGAGATCAAGGCCCGACCGGACCAGGTGGCGTCGGCTGTCGGTCTGCTGGATGAAGGTGCGACCGTTCCCTTTATCGCCCGCTACCGAAAGGAAGTGACGGGTGGGCTCGACGATACCCAGCTGCGCGATCTGGCCGAGCGGCTGACCTATCTTCGCGAACTGGGTGCAAGACGGTCATCGATCTTCGAGAGCATCACCGCGCAGGGCAAGATGACCGATGAACTGGCGGTGAAAATTGCGTCGGTGAAGACCAAGGCGGAACTTGAAGATATCTATCTCCCCTACAAGCCCAAGCGCCGCACCCGCGCCGAGATCGCCCGCGAACGCGGGCTGGGACCGTTGGCCGAAGCCATTCTCGCAGATCGTAGTGCCGATCCGGCAAAGCTTGGGCAAGCCTATCTCACGGAAGAGGTCGCTGACATCAAGACCGCGCTCGACGGTGCCCGCGACATCATCGCGGAAGGCATTGCCGAAAATGCCGATCTGATCGGCCGTCTGCGCAACGACATGAAGGATCGCGCTGTCTTCTATTCCAAGGTGGTCGACGGCAAGGAAACTGCAGGCGAGAAATTCTCGGATTACTTCGACCATTCCGAACGCTGGTCCACAGTGCCGGGTCACCGCGCGCTTGCCATGCTGCGGGGCTGGAACGAGGAGTTCCTGACCCTCACCATCGAAATGGACAAGGACGATCCGTCGCCTATCAAGCCAGCTCAGCGCACAATTGCCGCCGCTTACGACATTCGTGACCGCGGCCCGGGCGACAAATGGCTGATGGACGTTGCCGGATGGACATGGCGGGTCAAACTTTCCATGTCGCTGTCGCTCGACCTGATGCGCGATCTGCGCGAGCGCGCCGAAGAAGAGGCAATCCACGTCTTTGCCCGCAACCTGAAAGATCTCCTCTTGGCAGCCCCCGCCGGCTCGCGTGCCACAATGGGGCTTGATCCGGGCATCCGCACCGGCGTCAAGGTCGCGGTCGTGGACGGCACCGGCAAGGTGCTTGATACCACAACCGTCTATCCTTTCCCGCCCCGCAACGATGTGCGCGGCACCCAGTCTGAGCTCGCCTCCCTCATCCGCAAACACAATATCGAGCTGATTGCGATCGGCAACGGCACCGGTAGCCGCGAGACCGAAAAGCTGGTGGCCGATATGTTGGCACAGATGCCGGCGACAGGTCCCAAGCCCACCAAGGTCATCGTCTCTGAAGCAGGTGCGTCCGTCTATTCGGCCTCGGAACTGGCCGCCAGGGAATTCCCCGGTCTCGACGTGTCGCTGCGCGGCGCGGTCTCGATTGCCCGACGCCTGCAGGATCCGCTGGCAGAACTGGTGAAGATCGAACCCAAGGCCATCGGTGTCGGCCAGTATCAGCATGATGTCGACCAGAGCAAGCTGGGTCGCTCGCTCGATGCGGTCGTCGAAGATGCGGTGAATGCCGTTGGCGTCGACCTCAACACAGCCTCGGCACCGCTTTTGGCACGGGTCTCAGGGCTGAGCGCCTCGATTGCGGAGGCCATCGTCGGACATCGCGATCAGTCGGGTGCGTTCGCGAGCCGCAAGGATCTGATGTCGGTGCCGCGTCTGGGAGCGCGCACATTCGAACAATGCGCCGGATTCCTGCGCATCACCAATGGCAAGGAGCCGCTCGACTCTTCGTCCGTTCACCCGGAAGCTTATGGTGTGGCCAAGAAGATCGTCGCTGCCTGCGGGCGGGATCTGCGCTCGCTGATGGGCGACAGCGCCGCGCTCAAACAGGTCGATCCGCGCCAGTTCATCGATGAGAAATTCGGCCTGCCCACCGTCAAGGACATCATTGCCGAACTGGAAAAGCCGGGCCGTGATCCGCGTCCGTCCTTCAAGACGGCAACCTTTGCCGATGGAATTGACGAAATCACCGATCTGAAACCCGGCATGTTGCTGGAAGGCACCGTCACCAATGTCGCCGCCTTCGGCGCCTTTGTCGATATCGGCGTCCACCAGGACGGTCTGGTGCATGTCTCGCAGCTCGCCGATCGCTTTGTCAAAGATCCGCACGAGGTGGTGAAAGCCGGTGATGTGGTCAAGGTTCGCGTGGTCGAGGTCGATGTAAAGCGCAAGCGCATCGGACTGACCATGCGCAAGGATGGCGGCGAGGAAGCACCGCAGTCGATGCGGGAAAAACGCGGTCCGGCTACGCCTCGGCAGTCTTCCCCAAAACCGGGGACCAAGCCCGAACAGGCTGCCGTCGGCGGTCTCGGAGCAGCCTTGATGGATGCGATGCGCAAAAAATGAGTGTCCGCCGATAAGACCGTTTCATCAATGAATTTGAGCGGATCTTTTAAAAATATGACGCAACCCGGGCATTCTTCCGCTTGTTTCTGCGAAGAGACGCGCTAACCTTTACAGCATTGCTATCTTTTGATCTTACAATGTTGTGGGGGTGTTAATGACCTCGTCTCTTCGTGAGCTCCTTGGAAGAATTATACGTAAAGGCAATTTGGAAGTCACAGGCGCCGATGGTCGCAAGCAGACCTTCGGCGACGGCAGTGGTCCACCCCTCAAGATCCGCTTCACCGACAACAAGGCCGAAGATGAGGTCTACAGGGACGCGCAATTAAAGCTCGGCGAAGTCTATATGGATGGCCGGCTGATCGTGGAACAAGGCGAGATCTACGATCTGCTCGCCATGGTCAAATCCAATACTCTGGTTGAGGATCTGAGTTTGGGCATGGCCTGGCGTGGCATTGCCCGCATCGCGCTGAACAAGATCCGGTCGATGCTGCCGGTCAATCACAACAAGCGCAACATTGCCCATCATTACGACCTCTCTGCGAAATTATACGATCTCTTCCTCGATGAGGATTGGCAGTATTCCTGCGCCTATTTCAATCCGCCCGATATTTCGCTCGAGGAAGCGCAACTGGCGAAAAAACGCCATATAGCTGCAAAGCTGTTGGCAAAACCTGGCCAGAAGGCACTGGAAATCGGCTCCGGCTGGGGCGGCATGGCCATGTATCTGTCCGAAGCCTGCGATGTGGACGTGACTGGCATCACGCTCAGCGAAGAACAGCTGAAGATTTCGCGCGAACGCGCCGCGAAACGTGGCCTTGCCAACAGCGTTCGCTTCAATCTGCAGGACTATTATTATCTGCCCGCGGAGCGAAACTACGACCGTATCGTCTCGGTCGGAATGTTCGAGCATGTCGGCATCCGCAACTATCCGCGCTTTTTCGACAAGGTGAACGACGTTCTCGCCGATGATGGCGTGATGGTGCTTCATTCGATTGGCCAGCCCTATCCGGCGCTGCTCACCAATCCCTGGATCGAAAAATACATCTTCCCGGGCGGCTATATTCCCTCGCTGGGGGAGGTCATGCCAGCGGTTGAAAAGGCAGGACTGCTGGTCTGCGATATCGAGATCCTGCCCATGCATTACGGTCACACGCTGCGAAAATGGCGCGAGCGGTTCATGGCCCACAAGCAGGAAGCGATTGCACTGTATGATGAGCGTTTCGTGCGCATGTGGGAGTTCTATCTGGCCGGCTCGGAAATGGCCTTCACCCATGAGAATTTCTTTATCTTCCAGATGCAGATCGCCAAGCAACGAAACGCAGTGCCGGACAACCGCGATTATATCTATGAGCGTGAAGCGGAACTGAAGAGTTTCGAACAGCGCCGCCCACCGCTCGACCGGATCGCGGTCTGAACACGAGCGTTGCGCGCGGAGCGAACCTGCGGGCAATGCTTGCGTCTTTCTGACGTGAACCTTCACATCCCTTGTCCGGCTTGACCGGGCAGGGCGCTGGACTTTAGATGCCGTCATGAAGATTTCTGCTGATTTGACCGACCGCGTTTCGGACGCGCCTTCCACCAATTGGGTCTATCGTTTGCTGCCGCGTGCGGTCTGGCCCTATGCGCAGCTGGCCCGGTGGGATAGGCCCATCGGCTGGCAATTGCTGCTGTGGCCATGCCTCTGGTCGTCGGCGCTGGCTGCCAATCACCTGGCCGCGCAAGACCTCTTGCCGGTTGGCCTGTTCATCTTTCACCTGGTGCTGTTCACCATTGGCGCTATCGCCATGCGCGGTGCCGGCTGCACCTATAATGATATCGTCGACCACGACATCGATATGGCCGTTGCCCGCACCCGGTCGCGGCCCATACCGTCAGGTCGCGTCAGCCGGCAACAGGCCAAGATCTTCATGGTGGCACAGGCGTTTGTCGGTCTGCTGGTGCTGTTATGCCTGAATTCGTTCTCGATCATTCTCGGCCTGTGCTCGCTCAGCCTTGTGGCGATCTACCCCTTTGCCAAGCGCTTTACCGACTGGCCGCAATTCTTTCTGGGGCTTGCTTTTTCCTGGGGTGCCCTGATGGGCTGGGCGGCCCTTGAAGGCGCACTCTCATCGGCAGCCGTCGTGCTTTACGTGGCAGCCGTGGCCTGGACCATCGGTTATGATACCATTTACGCCCATCAGGACAGGGAAGATGACGCCCTGATCGGTGTGCGTTCCACCGCGCGCCTGTTTGGCGAACAGACCAAACAATGGCTGATTGGCTTTTATGGGTTGACGCTGCTTCTTCTGCTTGCGGCATTCCTGCTCGCGGGCGTTGGCATTCCGGCCTATCTCGGCCTCGCACTCGCTGCGGCGATGCTTGTCTATCAGATCGTCGTCTTGAATATTGACGATGGCGGCGAATGCCTCAGGCTCTTCAAGTTTAATTTCCATGTCGGCACCATCATTTTCCTGGGGCTGATTATTGCCTTGCCCTTTGCCTGATGTCCCGATTTGACACGAAAAAGGCGGCTCCGAGATTGCCTCGGGGCCGCCTTTTGTTAATGCGCATGCTTTTGATCAGCTGCGCGCAATGATTTCCTTGCCGGAGATTTTCATCGCCACGCCCAGCGAACCTGTCGTGCGGCGGACCAGGAAGCGCGGACGGCGTTCTGCGAAATAGGAATGGCGCCGGCGCGGTGCCATCGGGCGGGTGCGAACCTCGCCCAGGTGATCTTCCAGCGGACGTGCAATGCCGTCTGCTTCAACCATCAGCATCGGGATGCGGAAGGCATCGGCCCAGCCACGCCAGTCAGCGGCGATATCGCTAAGGTCATGGGCAACCAGCAGCGGGATGCACAGTTCCGGATCTTCGTGGTGAAGTTCAAGCGTGACGGTCACTTCCCCGTCGCCATGGTCGATTGCCCGTGCGGCCACACCCTTGAAGGCGCGCGCCGGCAGCGCGAATGAAAGCGGCAGGCCGCTCGCGGGAAGAATTTTCCGCAGTACGGCACCGCGCTCATCGATCGTGATGGTCACATCACCCGAAGTTTCGCGCAGCGCATAGGTCACATGCTGTGGAAATCGCGAGGGGTCCAATCGCAATGTAGCGCCTGCCCAAGCAGGCTTCAAAACCGTATTCGTCATTCGTATTACCCTTGTTTTACCCGAGAGCCGTTGTGCGGTCTTCGCGTCGGGACTTTTCGTCCTCTGAGGGTGGAGAATAGGCGCGGGGTGTCACGGACGACTTAAGAATCGCGGTTAAAAAAAGTTTGAGATGCCAGATGGTTAGCAAAATCGAACGAGGCAGGGTTGCTCAAAAGTAAACCGGACCGCTTTGCTGTGCCGTCCATGAAAAAAGCCACGGGCAAGGCTCGTCGCGCACAATAGCGCCAATCGCTGCAACTATGTCCCATGGAAAAGGCCCCAAATGGTATCGACCTATCTGAGTTATGATCTCGTCTCGCGTGATCTCCGGTCGAGTATGAACCGTACCGCCAGCCAGGCGCAGGTCCAGCGGGACACGGAGTATTACAAGGAGAATATCGGAAAGGTGACCTCTGTCGATGAATTTGTCGACAATTACCGGCTCTACAATTACGCCATGACGGCCTTTGGTCTCGATGACATGGCTTACGCCAAAGCATTTATGAAAAAGGTTCTGGAAAGCGATCTCAGCGACGAGGACAGCTTTGCCAACAAGCTGTCCGATGCGCGCTACCGCGACTTTGCTGCCGCCTACCAGTTCGACAAGGGCACGGAAGTGCCCATGACGAGCAATCAGCTGGACGATGCCATCGGGCTTTACAACCAGAGCATCGAAAATCTCGACACCAGCATTCAGACGGAAACCAACTACTACAATGCCATGATGGGCGGAATTTCCAGCGTCGACGAGTTCCTCTCCAATGAGCGCCTTCGCTCCTACATGTTTACCGCCTTCGAGATCGACGAGAATACCTACGACCGCGATCTGATACGCGGCCTGATGACCTCGGATCTCGATGACGAGAACAGCTATTTTAACACGGAAATCTTGCCGAAGGCGACGAGCGCCAACGAGACCGTGTCTGCCAATGCGCAGACGCTCAGCGATATCGAGGCCCGTCAGACAGCGGTTACGACCATCGCCGCGCTCGAGGCGCTGCCGCAGTCGGTCTCCGATATTGATGATCAGATCTCGGCCTTGGAGGCCTCCAAGTCCGATGCCGGTGCCGATGTCGACGCAATCCAGGCTGAGATCGATGGGCTTGAGACACAGAAAGCCGGACTTTACACGGCAGCGGGCGTCGAAAACCAGAGTGAGATATCCGGAGCGATTAGCACCCAGCAGGCAATTGTCGACAGCTATGCCAGCACCTTGCCGGCGCTCGGCGCTGAGACGACGGCGCTTGTCAGCCAGCTCAACGCTGAAAACTCAACGGCGGCCTCCTATCTCAAATATGCGGCCGGATATCAAAACATCGTCCTTGCCTTTGATTTCAACGCCGACGGCAGCGTGCCTGAAGAAGGCCCGATGACGGAGGAAAACCAGCAGTCGATCAACAACAATTATATCTTCCTCCAGGAGCGTCTGACGAAGACTGGCGCCATGCTCAATGACGAGTATTTCCGCTCCGTCGTCAACACCTTCACCACCGTCGATGAGATGTTCGCGGACAGCCGGGTGGTCAATTATCTGGAGTCAGCCTTCGGTCTCTCAACCTATCCGGCGGTGGTCTCGTCCACCCTGGAGAATGCGATCACCAGTGATCCTGACGATCCGGACAGTTATCTGAACTCCCAATACAAGGGACGCGAATACTACGACAATCTGGTCGCGCTCTCGCGCACATTCAATTTCCAGGACGATGGCACATTGCCTGATGGCGTTCTGCCCGTTGATGAAAGCCAGCTGGATATACTCTCAAGCCGCTATTACTCAGGGTATAATGATGTGGACGAAGCAGCCGACGAGGCTGCGATCGAAGCTTTGAGGAATGCCATCGATTCATTCAATACCGATGACGGTGGGATTGCCACCGTGGATGACCTGTTGGGTAATTCCGCTGTTTACGAATTTGCGATGAAGGCCGTAGGGCTGGATAGCGACGAGGTCACCAAGCGGGTGATGAAGCAGGTTCTGATGAGCGACCTGCAAGATCCGAAGAGCTTCGTCTATACGCTCAAGGATGATCGCTACGTGGAGTTTGCCAAGCTCTTCAACTTCAACACATCGGGAGATCTGACCTGGCCGGTGATGGCACAATCCGAGCTGACAATGCAGGAATATGCCAGCCAGTACATCATCAACAAGAGTAAATTTGCTGACGAAAACGAGAAGGAAAAGATCAAGTCCGACGCCAGCGATGAATCCAAATACTATCAGGATAAGATCGCGGATATGGAGAGCTTGGACGAGCTCCTGTCCGACCGGCGTCTGATCGATTTCGTTCTCGTATCCAAGGGTATCGATCCGGACGATGTGACCGACGACTACATGAAACAGATGTTCCAGTCGGATCTGGACGATCCCAAGAGTTTCGCCAACACCGAACCCGACTATCGTTTCGCTGAAATCGTCGCCTCCTTCAACTTCGACGAGAACGGAAATGTCATTCGCGCCGAAGCCGATTCTCTGCAGACCGATGGCGATGTCATGGAGACGGTAAACCTCTATCTGCGCCAGACCATCGAGTCGCAGCAGGGCGAAGACAATACAGGTGTCCGTCTCGCGCTCTATTTTGAGCGCAACGCTCCCAATCTTGTCGACGAATATGATCTGCTCGGCGACGAAGCCATGGTGGAGGTGTTCCGAACGACCTTCGGCTTCACCGAAGAATTCTCCACGATGGATATCGATCAGCAGGCAAAATATGTCGAGAAGAACCTCGATCTTTCCGATTTCCAGGATCCGGAGAAACTCAAGAAATTCATCGGACGCTTTACCGCCATGTATGATGCGGAAAACTCCACGTCCAATAGCCCGGCACTGACATTGCTGACGGGCTCGTCCGGAACCGGCATCAGTGCCGATCTCATGCTTTCGATTGCATCGCTGAAGAGCGGCTGACCGGCCAGATCAGCGCGCCTTGACCGCCACCATCTTGCCGGGGTTCATGATCCCGGCCGGATCGAAGGCGGCCTTGATGCGGTTCATCAGTTCGGTCTCGATGGCCGGCCGCGTGGCAATCAGTTCGTCACGCTTCAACTGTCCGACGCCATGTTCTGCCGAAATCGATCCGCCATGGCGACGCACGATGGAATGAACAATGCCGTTTACCTCGTGCCAGCGCTCGAGAAAGGCCATTTTGTCGGCGCCGACGGGCTGGCTGATATTATAATGAATATTGCCATCGCCCAGATGTCCGAAGGCGCAGATGCGCGCGCCCGGAACGGCGGCCAACACGGCCGCATCTGCCTCATGCATGAAAGCGGGCACGCTTGAAACCGGCACGGAGACATCGTGCTTGATCGAGCCGCCCTCCGGCTTTTGCGACAGGGACATGCTATCGCGCAGGTGCCAGATTTCCTTTTGCTGGGCAACGGAACTTGCAATGACCGCATCCTCGATCAGCCCGGTCTCCAATCCCTCTTCCAGCAGTTCCGTCATCATCCGTTCTGCCGCTTCAGCCGTGTCGGATGTCGAAATATCGACCAGCACATACCATGCATGCTCTCCAGAAAGCGGATCGCGGACGCCTGGAATATGTTTGGTGGTAAACTCCACACCGATGCGTGGCATCAGCTCGAAGCCCGTAAGCGCGGAACCGCACAGCATCGAGGCACGATCAAACAGAGCAAGCGCATCTTCGGTCGATTTTACGCCGGCAAAAGCGACCTGATGGCCGCGCGGTTGGGGATAGAGCTTCAATACCGCACCGGTAATGATGCCAAGCGTGCCCTCGGCACCGATGAAGAGATCGCGCAGGTCGAACCCGCTATTGTCCTTTTTGAGCCGGCGCAGACCGTCCCAGATCTCACCTGTCGGAAGAACCACTTCGATACCCAGGCAAAGATGGCGCATATTGCCGTAAGCCAGTACGGCGGTACCGCCGGCATTGGTGGAAAGGTTGCCACCAATCTGGCAGGAACCCTCGGAACCAAGCGAGAGCGGAAAGAGGCGGCGATTGTCCTCGGCAGCCTTTTGCACGGTTGCCAGCACGCAGCCGCCGTCGACCACCACGACATTGGCGACCGGATCGATCTCGCGAATGCGGTTCAGCCTGTCGAGCGACAGCACGATGTCGCGCTGGCCATCACGCGGGACGCCGCCACCCACATGGCCGGTGCGCCCGCCAGCGGGAACGATGGGCGTACCAGTTTCGCTCGCAAGGCGCATGATGTCGGACACCTCCTGGACAGTGCCGGGTTTGAGCACCAGCGGCGAGGCGCCGTGATAAAGGCCGCGCGTTTCTTCCAGATACGGCGCGATATCGTTCTCAGACGTCAGCGCGTTGGCCTCGCCAACGATGGCGATGAACTGCTGGATCAACTCTTCCGGATAGGGGGCTGTCATGAAGGTGCTTCTCCTCAAGCGCCGCGCGGCGCCGCTGCCCGGCTCAGCCGGTCATTGATGGCCTCGCCAAGTCCCGTATCGGGAATGGACGCAACGGCAATACCTGTGGCACCTGCCGCATCGGCCTTTTTCATATAGTCAAACAGGTTGGCTGCGGCTTCGGCAAGGTCGCCGGTGGGGCTCAGATTAAGCACAAACAACGCATTGCCCTCTCCGGTGATCCTGTCAGTCCCGAATGCAAGCAGCGCTTCGCCAGGCTCGATCGACGAGGCTTCAAGGCGGATAGGGGCATTGGGTGCATAATGCGATGCCAGCATGCCCGGTGCCTCGATTGCAGCGCCCGCTTTTTCCGGGCGCGCAACAGTGAGGCCCGTTGCCGCCTCTATCTCTTCGGCAGCGATGCCGCCCGGCCGCAGCAACCGGATTGCGCCATCTTCTACCTTGACGATGGTCGATTCCACCCCAACCCCGCAATGGCCTCCGTCCAGAATAAGTGAAATGCGCTCGCCCAGATCCTGCGCCACGTGATCGGCGCTTGTCGGGCTGACACGGCCGGACGGATTGGCGCTCGGTGCGGCAAGCGGTTTGCCGAATTCAGCAATCAGTCTGGAGGCGAACCCCATCGGCACACGGACCCCCACAGTATCGAGGCCGGCAGTCGCAAGGGGATGGATCGCGCTATCGCCTTTCAGCGGCAAAACCAGTGTCAGCGGTCCCGGCCAGAACCGTTCAGCAAGCTTTCGCGACAGCGGATCGAACACGGCATGGCGTTCGGCCATGGCAAGATCGGCCATATGGCAGATCAACGGATTGAACCGGGGTCGCCCCTTGGTCTCGTATATGGCGGTGATGGCTGCCGGATTGGTGGCGTCGGCCGCAAGGCCGTATACAGTCTCTGTCGGCACCGCGACGGGATGGCCGGCGGAAAGCTCCGCACAGGCTGACTCCATGGCCAGCTCTGGCGCTTGCGCAATCGATATCCGTCTTGCCATCATGCTCGATCTACCTGCCGTTTTAGCGTCAATAGCCTGTCTTGGCGGTGGGGATCAAACGCTCTTTTTCTGTGGATTGGAAATGCTGTCGCTACAGGCAATACCCGCGCGATCCGGCCCGTAATGCAGATCGGTCAAATTTTATGGATCGTTGTAAGAGAAAGAAAGAAACCTTCGCATACAGTTGCTGACAGGGAAGTTTGGACCATGTGCGGGAAAGAACAAAAAGATGCAGCCTCTTAAAAATCCGGCATCCAGTATCGCATTGCGCGTGGCAACCGCCATGCACCAGATGGGCATTGATGGCCTGCCGCGCAATTACGAACTAGTCTACGAGGCCTATTCCGGCGCCAATCCGGATCTGGTGCGTGAGTTTATCGCGCTGGGCAAGAACAAGACCCAGGAAGCGCTGGACGAACTCGGTCGTAAATATCTCCCGCACCATCACGAGGAAAGCATTCTTGGCCGCCATAACGGCAGGGTGCGCAAGGAGATGAGCAGCTTCATCAACCTCCTCAACGAGGAGAAGATCTCGCTGAGCGACTATGGCCGCCTGATCGGCGATGCTACCCGAGTGATCCTGAAGGAAGTCGGAGACGAGAGTAAGGGGCTTGGAAAATCGATTGCAGCGCTGAAGGCCGCCACGGAAAAGCGCGCCAACCAGAACAGCTCCGTGGTGCGCGCCGTGGTTGGAAAGACCGCAACGCTTGCCGAAATCCAGCGTGAAGCAGATGATGCGGATACGGCAAGATATGTCGATGCGCTCACCGGTCTTGGCAGCCGCCGCGCGTTCAACAAGGCGCTCGCCAAGGTTTATGTGAACCCAGAAATGCCATTGATGTGCGGTCTCGCCATAGGTGAGATCGACGAATATACGCGGCTCACCGAACAAATGGGGCCGGCCGCTGCCGACCGCTTCTTGAAACAGGTCGCCAAGGTGATCGAGGCGCTGGCGGGGGGCGAGGATCTTGCCTGCCGTTTCGACGGTGGCCGCTTCGGCATGCTCTTCTACACGACCGACGAAGCCGAGATTTGCCGGCTGGTGGATCTCGTCCGTGCCAAACTGCGCAGCACTGCCGTGGTCAATACGGGCTCCGGACGATCGCTCGGTCAGGTCCTGATGTCGTTTGGTATCTGCCTGTCGCAACAGGCACCCAATGCCTTCGACTTCACCAATCACGCCGAAAAGGCGCTCTCCACGTCCAAGGCCGCCGGCGGCGACACCGTCACGATCTATGGCACAAGCGATCCGTCATTCGTGCCCAAGGACTGGCTGATCTACAAGAAGCAGGTTGTCCCCGAAAAGGCGCAACGCTGAACTCTACAGTCGGTCGATGGCGTCGCGCAGTTGCGGCGTCGCGGCCCCCAGCTTCAGCACGTTCTTCAACGCGACCATCGGGTCATGCGTCTTGAACAGCAGGCCGTTGGGGCGGATAGAACGGTCGATTGAAAATGTCCGCGTCGGGCGCTCGGGCTGCATGGCGACAGCAAAATACATGCGTGAATAATGGGGCTGGATGCGGTCAAAAAATGCGCCATCCTCGCCGATATCCGAAAAGAAGTTGGCGATATAGAAAGACCATTTCACGTCTGCAAAACTGGCGAAATTGGTACGCGAAGCCGTAACATGGCAATAGCCGAGATGCGGCGTGTCGGCAAATGTGCGGTGAAATACGATCCGGGGAAAGCGGATCGAGCGGTGGAATGAATTGATGCGCTCATGGGATTTCTCGCCCACCGCCTGCAAACGCTTTCCGGTCTTCTCCGCCACCTCCGCATAGCTAAGATAGCGACGTTCCTCCGAGACCCAGTCTTCCCGGCGCCGCGAAATACGACCTGTCCGCAGGAATTCCGAATGCGCAGTTTCCACAGCCTGCGGAACCGGAGCCTGTTTCTCGTTCTTCGCATAATATCGCAGTTCTGACTTGGACACGCTTGTAACTCCTGTACGTCGACGGATCTAAAAACGGTCCGAATCGACTTTCTTGGGAACAAACATGCCACGAAACGATTTCCCGAACCTTGCCGCTGCATTTTCCGTTGAAGGTTTTCAGGCCGGAAACCGTGAGCTGTTTCGACAAGAAGCCGGGTGCGGAACGCGTTAATCTTGCATTCAGGTTGGTTTTTCTAGGTTACCTACACGGAATTCGGCAACAGGTGATATCGTTCCTTCAGGAACCTTCGCCTGCTTCGAACCGGTAGAAACGGTGAAGGGAGAATACAATGTCAAATATGTTCAAGCGCCTCACAACGACCGGTATTGCAATGGCGGTCGTCCTCGGCAGCTTCATGCCATCCGGCGCAGCCATGTTGCCTGTTCAGTCGCAGGCTTCCGTAGCCGTCGAAGGTGGCAACAATATCGTCGAAGTGAAGCACAGAGGTTATCGCCGCGGCTATTATCACGGTCATCGCGGTTATCGCCACAAGCGCCCCGGCTATCGTTATTATGACGGTTTCTGGTTCCCGCTGGCCGCCTTCGGTGCCGGTGCCATCATCGGCGGTGCCATTGCCCAGCCCGCACCGCCACCGCGTGCAGGTGCGATCAATCCGCGCCATTACCGCTGGTGCGCTGATCGTTATCGCTCCTACGATGCGCGCAGCAACACCTACCAGCCGTATAACGGTCCGCGTCGTCAGTGCCTTTCGCCGTACTATTGAGGCAAGCGCATCGATTGAAAACCAACGCCCGGCATTGCCGGGCGTTTTGCGTTTGAGCCGGAGACCATGTGGCGAACCCACCGCATCTCTCTTCCGGTGACTTGAGGCTAGCCAACCAGCGCGTTGTCGTCGCGCTTGATCGCGATGATCGTCGAGCGCGGAAGCTTGCCTTCGCCGTCCGGGAAGGGCGCGTCGGGATGCTGGATGCCAACGAAGTGGGTGCGGCGGTCGGCAGACCAGGTCTGGCCTGTGACTTCCGATCCCTTCGGCGCTGTCAGGAAGCGCTCGATGCGGCCCGTTGCCGGATCGCCTGCAAGCATCTGGTTATTGCCCTGACCTGCAAAATCATCCTCGTTGCTGTCCTCGCCATCGGTCTGGATCCACAAGAGACCGGTGGTGTCGAACATCATGCCATCGGGAGAGTTGAACATATTGCCCGAATTGATGTTGGTCGAACCGGCATAGGCATCCTTGTGGACATCCGGATTACCGGCCATGCAAAACAGGTCCCACTGGAACTTGCCGTCGGCATGATCGTCATTTTCCGGATACCAGCGCACGATCTGGCCATATTCATTCTTCTCGCGCGGGTTCGGGCCACCGACCGGTGTCGCGTCGCCGCCGGCATTCGGCTTGACGCCGCGGTTCTTGTTGTTGGTCAGCGCGCAATAGGCTTCGACCGCAATCGGGTTGATCGCAACCCATTCCGGACGGTCCATCGTCGTGGCACCGACCTTTGACGCCGCCATGCGGGTAAAGACGAGGATTTCGTCCGTCTTCATGCCGGTTGTGTCCGGTGTCAGGGCCAGCCATTCACCATTGCCGTCATCGCTGAACTTGGCGACGTAAAGCGTGCCCTTGTCGAGCAGCGTCGAGGTGTCGTTTCCGGCCACATAGACGTCGTCGGAAACGAACTTGTAGAGATACTCGCCGCGCTCGTCGTCACCCATATAGACGATCACGCGACCGTCGCGGGCAAGCGCCACGGCAGCATTCTCATGCTTGATACGACCCAGTGCTGTGCGCTTGACCGGTGTCGAGGAGGCATCCGACGGGTCGATCTCGACGACATAGCCTGCACGATGCGGTTCGTTCGGGTTCTTCGAGATGTCGAAGCGCGGATCGAACTGCTCATAGGCATAACGTGTCTCGTTCGAGATGCCGTAACGCTTGTAGTCTTCCGGCAGGGTGAAATCCGCATCGGTCGATCCGAAATAGCCGTTGAAGTTTTCTTCGCAGGTGAGATAGGTGCCCCATGGTGTGCGACCGGCACCGCAATTGTTGAAGGTCCCGAGACATTCCGTGCCGGTTGGGTCGGCTTCGGTCTTCAACAGATCGGAACCGGCGGCGGGGCCGGAAATCTTCATCGGCGTATTGTGGTGGATACGACGGTTGAACGGGCTGTCGAGCACGATCTCCCAGCCATTGTCGCCTTCAGCCACTTCCATCACGGTCACACCCTGCATGTTCTGCAGGATCTTCACGTCATCGGCGCTCTTCGGCATGCCCTTTTCGTTGTGCGGAAGATTGATCTCCGGGTTCACATATTCATGGTTTACAGCGATCAGCTGATGACCGCCCACCACGAACAGTTCCATGCCGTCGGTGTTCTCGCCGAATACCTTGTCGGAATTCTCGACGCTCACGCCATTGGCCGGGTCGACGTCGCTGACGTTGGAAAACAGCGGCTGGCCCCACTTGGCAAGCGGCTTCCAGTGATAGCCTTCGGGCACATGCACGGTATGGTCTGTTGCAATCGGAACCGGCTTGAAGGCAAAGCGGCTGGCTGCTTCCTGCGCCTCAGCCGAGGTCGAAGACATCAGGTTGCCAACTGTGCCCATGGCAGCCGCTGCCGAACCCATCGCCAGCACGCCACCCAGAAAGCCGCGACGCGAAATCGCGCGCTCGACCACGCGGTCGAATTCGGTTTCTGCCGGAGGCGGCGTCTGCAATTCGTCCCATTCGTCCCAGGACAGTTTGGATGTGTCGATATCGCTCATGGATTTTCCCTCGTTCACGTTTGGAATGGTTCCAGATGCGCGAATAGACTGTGAAAATCACAGCCGAATGACGATAGAGGCATTTTACGGTTTGAGCGCATATGGTCGAAAATTTCTCCCCATATGCAATTCCAAAAAGTTGACGTTTACGTAAAAATCAACTAGCCAAGGAAAGGGATGGAAACTTCGCGAACAAGGCGACATGATCGGCGCCCGCGAGGCATGGAAGGCAGGAGGATTGCATGTACAAGGCACCCGTTGACGAGATTGCGTTTACGCTCAAGCACGTGGCCAATATGGGCGATGCGCTCGATAAGGGGCTGCTTGGCGATCTGAGCGACGATCTGGTCGATGCCATTCTCCAGGAAGCCGGACGGTTCGCCACCGATGAGGTAGCCCCGCTCGCGGAAGTCGGCGATCGTCAGGGCGCCAGGCTTTTGGACGGCAAGGTCACGGTACCGGACGGCTGGGCCGATCTTTACCGCCACTGGGCCGAAGGTGGCTGGAATGCGCTGACAGCACCGGAGGAATTCGGCGGTCAGGCCCTGCCGTATATGCTCAATGTCGCCGCGCTGGAAATGTGGAATTCCGGTTCCATGGCTTTTGCCCTCGGTCCGACACTCACCATGGGCGCGTCTGAAGCCCTGAGCGCTCACGGCGCATCGGAGCTCAAGGAGAAATTCCTGCATAAGATGGTGTCCGGCGAATGGACCGCCACCATGAACCTCACGGAACCGCATGCAGGCTCCGATCTCGGTGTGATGAAAACCCGAGCCGAGCGCCGCGACGACGGCACCTACCGGATCTTCGGCCAGAAGATCTTTATCACCTGGGGCGACCACGAGATTACCGACAATATCGTCCATCTTGTTCTGGCCCGCTTGCCGGATGCTCCGGCTGGAACCCGTGGCATCTCGCTCTTTCTGGTGCCGAAATATATCCTGAACGACGACGGCACGCCCGGCGCCCGTAACGATCTCTATTGCCATTCTCTGGAACACAAGCTCGGCATTCACGGCTCGCCCACCTGCACCATGATCTATGGCGACGGCAAGTTTGGCGACGAAGCCGGTGCCGTGGGCTATCTGATCGGCGAGGAAAACCGCGGGCTGGCCTGCATGTTCACCATGATGAACAATGCCCGCCTGGCGGTCGGCATGCAGGGTGTCGCGATCTGCGAAGCAGCCACCCAGAAGGCGGTGGAATACGCCAGGGACCGCACACAGGGGAAAGCGCCCGGCTGGTCTGGTTCGGGTATGAGCCCGATCATCGAACATCCGGATGTTGCACGCACGCTCGTTACCATGAAGGCCTTGACGCAAGGGTCGCGCGCCATCTGCTATTCCTGCGCCAACGCCATCGACCTGTCGCACCGCATGGAAGGTTCTGACGCCGCGCACTGGACGGAACGTGCCGCCCTTTTGACACCGATTGCCAAGAGCTTTGCCACTGATTGCGGGGTGGATGTCGCCTCGCTGGGTATCCAGGTGCATGGCGGCATGGGCTTCATCGAGGAAACCGGTGCCGCCCGTTATTGGCGCGACGCTCGCATTGCCCCGATCTATGAGGGCACAAACGGCATTCAGGCCATCGACCTGGTCACCCGCAAACTGCCGCTCTCGAACGGAGATCAGGTGCGTGGCTTCATCGCCGAACTGAAAGACATCGCCTCAGCGGTCCGCGCGTCCAATCGCGATGGTTTCGCAGAAACAGCCAACCGCCTCGACGCCAGCATTGCCGATCTTGAGGCCGCAACTGACTGGCTGCTGATGCAGCTCTCCAAGGGCGATCAGACAGCCGCTTTGTCTGGAGCGACGCCTTATCTGCGCCTGTTCGGTCTGACCTTGACCGGTGCCTATCTTGCCAAGGGGGGGCTCGCCGAGGAAGAGCACGGGCGCGACCACCGCATCGCGCTGTGCCGCTTTGCCGCCGAAAACCTGATCGCCGAAACGGCCGCGCTGAAAGACCGCGTCATCAATGGCGAGGCGAGCCTCGCCGCGGCCCGCGCGGTTTTGGGGTGAGGGTTCATTCCCCGTCCCAACGTCTTCCCACAAGGGGGAGGGGCTGATGCGCCGAGATCGGTCGCGACCGCTGCGACCCGGAATTATCCCCTTTGTGGGGGAGATGGCCGGCAGGCCAGAGGGGCAATTGATGCCGTCGGCAGCGACGCCAGGAGAAACAAGCTCACGGAGAGCCATCCAATGACCGACCACATCCTGATCGAACGTCCAGACGCCTATCCCGGCGTGCTCGTCATCCGCTTCAATCGCCCGGAAAAGAAGAATGCGATCACGCAGGCCATGTATCTGCGCATGATCGAGGGGTTAAAGGAAGCCGACGGCGATGAGGCCGTTCGCGCCGTTGCCTTCCTCGGCACCGAAGGCAGTTTTTCCGCAGGCAATGACATGATGGATTTTCTGGCCTTTGCCATGTCGGGTGCAACGGGTGAGCCGGCAGCCTTCTCGTTCTTAAAAGCGCTTGTTGGTGCCAGAAAGCCGCTTGTCTCTGGCGTGGATGGTTTGGCTATCGGTATCGGCACCACGCTGCACATGCATTGCGATCTGACCATTGCCTCTGATCGCAGCCTGTTCAAGACGCCGTTCGTGGATCTGGCATTGGTGCCCGAAGCCGGCTCCAGCCTGCTTGCCCCCTTGATGATGGGCCATCAACGCGCCTTCGCCCTTCTGGCGCTCGGCGAAGGATTTTCAGCCGAAGTGGCCAGACAGGCCGGGCTCATCTGGAAGGTCGTGTCCCCCGAAGCGGTGGAGACCGAAACTCTGTCCCTGGCTGCAACCATTGCCACAAAGCCTCCCGAAGCCATGAGGATCTCGCGCGATCTCGTCCGCGGCGATCGCGATCAGTTGCTGGCGCGTATGGAAGAAGAGCTGAAACACTTTCTCGCACAGCTGAGAAGCGCTGAGGCTCGCGCCGCATTCGAGGCCTTTATGAAAGGTCGTGGGTGAGGGGGCAGAGTGGGGTTTGATCCATATCGTCCGGGAACCGGTGCTTAAGGCTTGTCGTTGATACGATAATCGCTATCTGTGTTTCTGATTTCGAAGAGGTGTTCGTATGTTGATGAGTAGAATAGCCTTGGGTTTGATGCTGACGCTTGTCGCCTCTATGGCCAGCGCCGCAAATCTCACCCCCACCGCACAGGCAACGCAGCTGGCTCAGCTCCAGATGTCGCAGGCCCAAACGGGTATCACCATCAAGGAGAAGACCAAGCCGGACCGCGAGCATGGCTATCAGCCACGCCGTTATTGCATCATCGACAATGACCGTTTTTGCCGCGCCGACAATGATCGCGTGGGCGGCGTCTGCCGGTGCTCGGGCATGACGGGCAGCGGCAGGGTGGTGGTGCGCTAACAGCGATTGCTATTGCCCGAGACTACACTCTGGTCAGGGTCGCCACGGCTTCCACATGCGGCGACCACAAAAACTGGTCGACAGGCGTTACCGTATGAACGCGGTATCCGCCTTCTGTCAGGATTGCCAGATCGCGGGCGAGCGTCAGCGGATTGCAGGACACGGCCACGATCTTCTTGACCTTGGACCGGGCGATTTCCTTGCACTGCTCTTCTGCACCGGCGCGCGGCGGGTCGAACACGATGGCGTCGAAATTCTTCAACTCCTGCGTCATCATCGGACGGCGGAACAGGTCGCGCTTTTCGATCGTGACGGGCTTCAGCCCCTGCGTGTGGCGGGCCGCCGCATCCAAAGCCTTCAGGGATTTCTCGTCCGACTCGACCGCCAACACCTGACCGATGCGCGCAAGCCTCAATGAAAACGTGCCACTGCCTGCAAACAGGTCGGCGATGCGCTTCGATTTGCCGACATGATCAAGCACCAGTTTCGCCATGGCCTCTTCGGCAGGGATTGTGGCTTGGGTAAATGCGCCGCCGGGAGGGGAAACCGTGACGCCGGAAAATTCGATCTGCGGCTTGACCGGCTCGATCACGATTTCTCCGTTCCAGGACACGCGCGCAATGCCGCGCATGCGAATGACGATTTCGGTCACAGCCTTGCGCTGCTTGTCGGTGATCTTGGCGGTGCCGTCACCAGCAATGTCGAAACCGGTGATGGTTTCAAGCACGGTCAGGCGGAAAGGTTCGGCATTGACGGAAAGTGCCATGCATATACGGCGGATGTCGTCCAGTCGCTGAACGATGCCGTCCGAGGCCACGGGACATTCTGTCATGGCGACGATGTGATGGCTTTGTGCCTGGTTGAAGCCGAGAAGCAGGCCTTTTTCGGTCCGCCGGGCAGCCAGCACCACCCGGCGTCGCTGGCCCGGTTCGGCTGTCATCAGCGGTGCAACCTCGGCCTCGATGCCCTTCGACTTCAATGCCGCAATCACGAGATCGCGCTTGAACGTGTTGTAGAGTGCCGGTGAGATATGTTGCAGCGAACAGCCACCACAGGTGCCGCCATCTGCGTCCGGTCCAAAATGACGGCATGCAGGCTGAATGCGCTCGGGCGATGCCGAGGCAATAGACATGATCGTGCCCTGGTTCTTCACCCGGGCAATGGCGATCTTTTCTCCCGGCAGCGAAAAGGGCACGAAGATCGGGCCGTCAGCGCCATGGGCAATGCCGTCGCCCTGTGCGCCGAGGCTGTCGATGGTAACTGTCTCTGTGCTCAAGGCGCACTCTCCGGTTTTTGTCCAGCCAGAAGGAATTCCACATTACCGTCGCCGCCGGCAATCGGTGAGGGGATCAGGCCAAGGCTGGTCCAGCCCATTTCGTCTTGAAGCCAGCGCTCGAGTTCCGCTGCCACGTCTGGCGCGGTTTCCGGATCCTTCAACAGGCCGGCCTTGCTGATGGCATCGCGACCAGCCTCGAATTGCGGCTTCACCAGAAGCACACAGGTCGAACCCGCAAGAGCCATGTCGAGCGCCGGCACAAGCGCCAGCTTCAACGAAATGAACGAAACGTCCGAGACAATGAAGTCGATCGGCCGGTTGCCGATATCCGAGGGTTCCAGATAACGTGCATTGAGGCCCTCGATATTGGTCATGCGCGGGTCTTCGGAAAGCCGCGCATGCATTTGGCCGTGACCAACATCGATCGAGGTCACATGGGCAGCGCCCCGCTTCAACAGCACTTCGGTAAACCCGCCGGTGGACGCACCGACATCCAGACATTCGCGACCCTCTGGCGACAGCTGGAAGTGATCCAGCCCCGCGACGAGCTTAAGTGCAGCGCGCGACACATAGTCCTGCGCCGGATCGTCGATCTCGAACAGATGATCGGCACTGAAGGTGAGGCTGGGCTTGGTGACGACCTTGCCATCGATCTTGACGGTCCCCCGTTCGATCGCATCGCGCGCACGCGCGCGGCTGGCGAACAGATTGAGGGCGACGAGAAGCTGGTCGAGGCGTTGATTTTTTTGTTCTGAGGACATGGCCTGTCAATGGCGTTGCCAGCGTTCGGTTGCAAGTCTTTTATAGAGACTGCCGAAGAAACTGTACCCAAATGCCCTTGCGGACAGCATTTCGCCCGCTATCCTCCCGCGGGCCAGGTGGGGATCCGAGGCAAACAGGGGACATTCGATGAACACCAGAACAGCTTTTTCAGCCATGTCGATGTCAGCGACGTGCACGCTTGCGTGTCTTGCAGCCATGCCGGCCGGTGCCAATGACACTATGGCAGAGCTGGTGGCGGGCGGCCTTAACTTTGTCCAGACGGACGCCGTCTCCATGGTTGAGGAAGACCTCTATATTTCACCCGAGCGTGTCACGGTCGATTATGTCTTCCGCAACACAAGCGACAGTCAAGTGACATCCTACATCGCCTTCCCCATGCCCGACATCAAGGGGGACTATGAGTCTGAGATCGCGCTCAATGATCGCGAGGCAGACAATTTTCTGGGGTTCACCGTCACCCAGGATGGTCAACCAATACAGCCGAACCTGCAGCAGCGCGTGATTGCCACCGGCATAGACATGACGGATGACGTTCGGGGACAAGATGTGCCATTGTTGCCGTTCAGCGACCGCACCCATGAGGCACTGGCAAAGTTGCCATCCGATGTGCTTGAGGACTGGCGGGCGCGCGGCCTGATCTACGATGATGTCTATGAAGATGCAGGCGAGATGAAACACCATCCCATCCCGCTCTGGACGCTGCAATCGGCCTATTGGTGGAAAACAACGTTCCCGGCGGGACAGGATGTACGCGTGCATCACGAATATAGCCCAGGAGTCGGCGGAACGGCCGGCATCAGTTTTGCCGGGGAAGAGTTCAAGGGTGATGACTGGTTTGACAAGAACCAGCGCGAATACCGGCAGAAATACTGCATCGACGATAGCTTCATGCGTCTCGCCGACAAGCTGCAGAAAGACATGTCAGCGGGAACCGGTCCATACTACACGGAAAGCTGGATCTCCTATGTGCTGAAGACCGGCGCAAACTGGGCGGGGCCGATCGGCAAGCTGCGCATCACCATCGATAAGGGCGACAAGGCCAATTTTGTCAGCTTCTGTGGCAACGGGGTCAAGAAAACCGGGCCAACCACTTTCGAGATGAATGCCGTGGATTTCATGCCCGAGCAGGATATTCATGTTCTGCTTCTGGTGCGCGCGCAATCGGAAAACTGAAGAGCGATAACCACTGTTTACATACAAAAAGCCCGGCAACATGTCGCCGGGCTTTTTGTGTTCTTGTGGTCAGGATCAGCTTTCGACGTCGTCCACGACGGAGCTTGCAGGTCGGTCTGTGCCATCGGCATGTTCGCGATGCCAGCGCCCATCTGCGTCTTGAAACGAGATTTCCGCGTCGTCACCGCTCAGGCCATGTTCTGTCGCAACGGCCCGTGCCGCGGCAAGAGCGTCTTCATGCGTTGGAAAAGGCTCTGAATAGACATCGCCAAGCCGATACGCAAAACCTTCATCGTGCTTGACGACGTGATAGGTAATGTCAGCCATGACGCTGTTCCTTAGTGCCAGCGCCAGCGTGTATCGCGCTCGGTTGTCTGGCTCTGGCCGATCAGATAGCCGACCACGCCGCCGATCAGGCCGACAGTCAGAAGTGCTGTGGAAGTCGCGGTCGGATATTCGCGCGCCATTGCAGCAGCACCGCCGGCTTCGTTGCGAGCGTAGCGGGCAGCATCGCGTGCCTTGGCCGAAGTCACTTCAAGGGCCTGAGCACCCCGAGCGCGCGCTCCCTCTGCAACGTTGCGTCCCTCGTCGCCAAGCATTTCGCGGTAGTGCGAAACCTGGTCCTGAAGCTTCTTCAGTTCTTTCATCATGTCGCGATCATTGTTGTCCATGTCGATATCCTTCCTGTTCGGATGGTTTCAAATCGTGTCGGAGGAATAACGCGGCGATGCAGCTAATGTTCCAGGCTCTTTGTCGAGCCTCGGGCCTGAAGGCATCACAAATAGAAGTACCCGGCTTCCAATGCATGCATGGAATAAAAGCTCCGCAAGCACCACTAATCTGACGAGCGGCAATAGTTTTGAGGAATGCCAAACAGAACAGTTTATTCACATTCGTCATTTATAAAATGGTAATACGCCAAAGGGATGTCTGGAAATGAAAATATCGATTGCGAAGCTGTTGACGGGCCTCACCGGACTTCTTGTTATGGTGATCCTCGTTCAGGGTTTATTTTCTGTCCGTTCACTGTCGTCGATCCGCACCGATGCGGAAACGGTGGTCAACAGTCGTGTTCCGGCATTCATTGCCCTGGGTAAAATCAACAGTGAACTGGCAAAAATGCGCAGTGTCGGAGGTGGCGTGCTGAACGCGGAGCCTTCCGACCGCCAGAGCTTCGAAACCAAATTGGAGACGACCGCTACCTCCCTGAATGCAAACCTCGCTGCCTATGAGCCATTGATCGTCGATGTTGCCGATCGCGATGCCTTCAACGCCGTCAAGCAGGCTATTGCCGATATGAATTCCGAATGGGATGCAACTTTCGCGCTTCTGGAAAGCGGCGACAAAACCGCCGCCATCTCACGGTTTTTCGGTCCGGCTCTCACATCCTACGAGGCAGCAGCTTCTGCCTTGAACGACGCGGTCGAGGATATGTCTGGTGATGTGGAGGCCGAAGGTGACGCGATGCTGTCGACCACCGCGAGCGCCAGCGAGTTTACAATCATTGCATTGGCCGTTGCCCTTCTGGTCGGAATAGCATCCGCAATCATCGGCAACCGCAAGATTGCCCGTCCTCTCGTTCAGATGTCGGGCGTCATGCACCGATTGACCGAAGGCGATACCGATATCGTTGTTCCCGGTAGTGGGCGCCAGGATGAGATCGGCGACATGGCAGCCTCTGTCGAGGTCTTCCGTCAGGCAGCCATCACCAATAAACGCCTGGAAGCTGAAGCCGAGACCAACCGGAAAAAGGCCGAAGCGGATCGCATCGCCACGCAAGAGCGGGCCGAGGCCGAAGCAGCGGAACGCCTTCGGATCGCAACCTCGGGTCTTGCGTCTGGTCTGAAGCGCATGGCCGACGGCGATCTCTCCTTCCAGCTGACGGAAGCGTTTGCGCCCGATTTTGAAGCACTGCGGCACGACTTCAACCTATCGATCGGCCAGTTGGCCAGCACGCTTTCGGTTGTATCGACGACGATTTCCACGATTGAGTCCGGGGCCCGTGAAATTGCCGGCGGAGCCAATGATCTGTCGAAACGGACCGAGCAGCAGGCAGCAGCCCTTGGGGAAACGGCAGCAGCCGTTGAGCAGATCACCTCCAATGTCAGCAATTCCGCCAAACGCACCGAGGAAGCACGAACTGTCGCGGTGCAGGCCAATCAATCGGCGGGCGAGTCGGCAAAGGTCGTGTCCTATGCCGAGGACGCCATGCGCCAGATTGAGGCTGGTTCAAAGCAGATCTCGACAATCATCGGCGTCATTGATGAAATCGCCTTTCAGACCAACCTTCTGGCGCTCAATGCCGGCGTCGAGGCAGCGCGTGCCGGTGAAGCTGGCAAGGGCTTTGCGGTGGTCGCCCAAGAGGTGCGCGAACTGGCACAGCGTTCGGCAAACGCCGCCAAGGAGATCAAGGGTCTGATCAACACCTCTGCCGGGCAGGTCAAGAACGGTGTGGATCTGGTACGGGATGCCGGTGGCGCGCTGAACACGATTGGCCAGTTCATCGCCGAGATCAACACCCATATGGAATCGATTGCCGTGTCTGCCAAGGAACAGTCGGGCGGCCTGAACGAAGTCAACAAGGCAGTGAATTCCATGGATCAGTCGACCCAGCAGAATGCTGCCATGGTCGAGGAATCCACCGCAGCCTCCAACGCGCTTGCAATGGAATCGGCCAAGCTCAGGGAACTGGTCTCGCGTTTCCGTCTGACGGGCGAAGCGGCAAAAACACCCGCGCACCAACGGGCCGCTTAACATCTTCCCGCAGGGTCGCTTGCGGGTGCGTCACCTGAAATTTCGCTAGATAGGTGCAAGGACCGGCTCTACCGGTCCTTTCCTCTTTGCCCCGTCTCACGCTTTGGGGATTAACCGGCAGCGCCGATCCCCAGGCCCTTTTGCCCCAGCGCCCGGAACACCGTTTGCACGATGCCATGGCTGTCGAGTCCGGCGCGGGCATACATCACTTCGGGCTTGGCCTGATCCACCCAGGCATCCGGCAGCACGAGCGGCCTGACCTTCAGCCCGCTATCCAGCAGACCATCCATAGCCAGATACTGCATCACATGCGATCCGAAGCCCCCCACGGCGCCTTCTTCCACGGTGATCAGGATCTCGTGTTCTTGCGCGAGGCGGCGGATCAGATCGTGGTCGAGAGGTTTGGCAAAGCGTGCATCCGCAACCGTGGTCGACAGGCCGGCAGCATCCAGATCCTCGGCGGCAAGCAGGCAGTCGGCCAACCTTGTGCCAAAGGACAGAAGCGCGACTTTGGTCCCTTCCTTGACGATCCGGCCCTTGCCGATTTCCAGAATTTCGCCGCGCTCCGGCATGTGCACGCCCACGCCCTCGCCGCGTGGATAGCGGAAGGAGAGGGGACCTTCGTCATAGGCAGCCGCAGTGCGCACCATATGCTTGAGTTCCGCCTCGTCGGCAGCCGCCATCACCACGAAGCCGGGCAGGGTGGCAAGGAAGGTGGTGTCGAACGATCCGGCATGGGTCGGGCCATCGGCACCGACAAAGCCTGCGCGGTCGATGGGAAAGCGCACCGGCAGTCCCTGGATTGCCACGTCATGCACAACCTGATCGTAGCCACGCTGCAGGAAGGTCGAATAAAGCGCGCAAAACGGCTTGTATCCTTCTGTCGCGAGGCCTGCGGCAAAGGTCACCGCATGCTGCTCGGCAATACCGACGTCGAAGGTGCGCTGTGGAAATTCTTCCATCAACTTGTCGATGCCGGTGCCCGATGGCATGGCGGCGGTAATTCCGACAATCCTGTCGTCCAGCCGCGCTTCCTGCACCAGGCTCTCGCCAAAGACGCTGGTATAGCTGGGCGCATTGGGCTTGGCCTTGGCCTGCGCGCCGGTGATCACATCGAACTTGTTGACACCGTGATATTTGTCGGCCGCCGCTTCGGCCGGTGCATAGCCCTTGCCCTTCTGCGTGACCACATGGATGAGCACGGGCCCCTTGGCATTGTCGCGCACATTGCGCAGCACCGGCAAAAGATGGTCGAAGGAATGCCCGTCGATCGGGCCGATATGGTAAAAGCCGAGTTCCTCGAACATCGTGCCGCCGGTCACATAGCCGCGCGCATGCTCGACAGCGCGGGTAATCGCCCGATCGAATCCCTTGCCGAGATAAGCCGTCAGCTTCTTGCCCAGCTCGCGAAATCCCATATAGGTGCGGCCGGATGCCAGACGGGCGAGATAGGCACTCATCGCACCGGTCGGCGGTGCGATCGACATATCGTTGTCGTTGAGGATGACGATCAAACGTGCATCGAGCGCACCGGCATTGTTCAGCGCTTCGAAGGCCATGCCGGCACTCATCGCACCGTCGCCGATAACAGAAATCACCTTGCGGTCGGAATTCGACATGTCGGCGGCGACCGCCATTCCGAGACCGGCAGAGATCGACGTCGAGGAATGGGCAGCACCAAAGGGATCGTATTCACTCTCGGCGCGCTTGGTGAAACCGGAAAGACCGTCTTCCTGACGCAGCGTGCGAATACGGTCACGGCGTCCCGTCAGGATCTTGTGCGGATAACACTGATGCCCGACATCGAAGATCAGCCGGTCGTCGGGTGTGTTGAACACGTTGTGGATGGCAATCGTCAGTTCGACCACACCCAGTCCGGCACCCAGATGTCCGCCGGTGGTCGACACCGCGTCGATCATCTCGTCGCGCACTTCGCGGGCAAGCTGCGGCAGGTCGCGGTCAGCGATCTTGCGCAGGTCCGCGGGCAGCCGGACGGTATCGAGCAGCGGCGTATCAGGCTGGGAAGTCACAGGGCAGGCCTCATTGTTATTGCGGCGGGGCGGTCGCCTTTACGTTAAATCGCGCTGAGGCAAAAGCCACGCTGCCGCGTGTGCGGTTACGCCTATATAGGGCTTTATCCCGCATCGGGCAAAGGGGTAATAAACAATGCAGCAACCTCAATGGCCCGATTTTCACCGTTCCGGCAAGGGAACGAACTCTTCCTCGTCGCCCGGGACGATGTCAAAACGCCCCGTGCGCCACTCTTCCTTGGCCTGTTCAATCCGCTCCTTCGACGACGACACGAAGTTCCACCAGATATGGCGCTTGGACGCCATGGCAGCGCCGCCGAACAGCATCACATGACAGCCGCCGGCCCCGCCTTGAAGGGTGATCTCGTCACCGGGCCGCAAGACCAGAAGCTGATCGGCAGCAAAGCGATCGCCCGCGACCTCCAGTTCGCCGGACAGAATGTAGAGCGCGCGCTCCTCGTGGTCCGCGGAAAATGGGAACGTGCTGCCGGCCTCAAGCGTCAGGTCCACATAGAGCGTATCGGAAAACACGCGGACGGGCGATTTCATGCCGGAGAAATTGCCGATCACCACGCGACCGCTGGCCCCCTGGTGGTCGAACAGTGGCATAGCCGACTGTGCTGTATGACCAAAGGCCGGGTCGATTTCTTCCATCTGGTCGGGAAGGGCGATCCAGGTTTGCAGGCCGGAGATCGAAAGAGGGGCGCCACGCAGTTTTTCAGGTGTGCGCTCCGAATGCACGATGCCGCGTCCTGCCGTCATCAGGTTCACGTCGCCGGGTTGGATCACAAGCTCATTGCCAAGGCTGTCGCGATGCTTGATCTCGCCGTCAAACAGATAGGTCACGGTCGATAGCCCGATATGGGGATGGGGTTTCACGTCCAGCGCCTCACCGGCGCGCATCACAGCCGGCCCCATACGGTCGAAAAAGATGAACGGTCCAACCAGCCGGCGCCGGACGGTGGGCAAGGCACGGCGAACGGCAAAGCCGCCAATATCGCTGGAACGGGGAATGATCAGCTGTTCCACGCCATCGCAGGCAAAGGCGTCACCGGCGACCGGGTCTTTTCCGGGAAAAAAGGACATGGGGACAGAACCTCCGATTTGTGTCTTCTCAGTCTATGACGGGCCGGATCGTCGCGGAAGGTGCAATTGGTGCACACAGCGTCAACTTTCCAAGTCGACAAAGTTGAAAAAATCTCCGGCGCAGAGCTTGTCAAAATATCATAAGGGACTACATCATAAGCCACCTTATGAAAATCGAACTGTCGGCGGAGCCTCCTTTGCAACCTCCCAGCAAATCCTCGTTTGGAATTCTCCTGAAGGACGTCTCGCGCCTGATGGGCAAGCGATTTGAATTCCGGGCGCGCCATTCGGGGCTCACCAGAGCCCAATGGCAGGCGCTGGCCTATATCTCGCGTAACGAGGGCATTCACAATGCTGCCCTGGCCGAGCTTTTGTCGGTGGAGCCGATCTCCTTGACCCGCGTCCTCGACAAACTGGTCGAGAAAGGTCTGGTCGAGCGCCGCTCCCATGAGACCGACCGCCGCTTGAGGCTCATGCATCTGACTGCGGCGGGGCGCGACCTCTTGAGCAGCGTCAGCGGCGTTGCCGAAGACACGCGCGTCGAGGCGATGGAAGGCTTGTCCGAAGAAGAGCAGGCCCTGCTGGTCAAAATGCTCGAACACGTGAAATCCAATTTGTCGAATGTCTGCCAGTGCCAATCCCAGCCTCTGGCCGAATAAGAGTCTTGAGAAAGTCATCCCATGAGTGAACATAGATCTGAGCAAGCCGGCGCCAGCGCGACCGAGGAGCGCCCGGACGCGGGTTCTGCGCCAACAGCCGCAGCGACCCAAGCGCGGTCGAAACCTGCCAATAATGCGCGCCCCAACCAAGGTCGCAATCGGATTAGGCGGCTACTGTTTCTCGTCGTGCCGGTCGCACTGGTTGCCGGAGGCTATTTTTACGTGAACGGCGGACAGGAGATGGAAACGGACAATGCCTATATCGGTGCCGATATCGTCAATCTGTCCACAGATGTCTCCGGCATCGTCAAGTCGATTGCCGTTCATGACAACCAGGAGGTCAAAGCCGGAGACGTCCTCTTTACTCTCGACGAGCGCCCGTTCCAGATCGCACTCGATGCGGCGGATGCCAAGCTTGGCGCTGCGCGCAACCAATTGCTCAACCTGAAGGCCGCCTACAAGCAGTCCCTGGCCGAGATCGAACAGGCCGAAGCCGATATTCCCTATTATCAGACGGCCTATGACCGTCAGATGCGGCTGAACTCGACCTCTGTCACATCCAAGACCAGCCTCGATGAGGCCAAGCATGCGCTTGTGGCCGCGCGCCAGAAAGTTGCCGTTGCCAAGGCGCAGGCCAACCAGACGCTCGCCGAACTCGGAGGCAAGGCCGATGCGCCCATCGAGCAGAATCCGATCTATCTGGAGGCAAAATCGGCTGTCGAAGATGCAAAGCGCGCGCTGGATCACTCTGTTGTCCACGCTCCCTTCGATGGCGTGGTCACCAATGTGAATGCGCTCCAGAAAGGCAGTTATCTGCCCGCGGCCCAGTCAGCCTTCTCGCTGGTCGCGACAGAGCATCTGTGGATCGATGCCAATCCCAAGGAAACCGAACTGACCTATGTACGTCCGGGCCAACCTGTGACGATTACGGTCGACGCCTATCCGGGTGCGACCTGGAAGGGCGAGGTGGCAAGTGTCAGTCCTGCCTCAGCATCCAGCTTTTCGCTTCTGCCCTCGGAAAGTTCGTCCGGAAACTGGGTCAAGGTCGTCCAGCGTATTCCGATGCGGATCGACATCGAGGATAACAAGGACAATCCGCCGCTGCGTGTCGGCATGAGCAGTGTCGTCTCCATCGAGACCGGGCATGCCCGTGGCCTGCCGCTCCTCGTTCAGAACCTGCTTGGCCAGCAAAGCGCCTACGCTCATGAGTGATACGACAGCAGATGCGGTCGCGCCGGCAATCAACCGCGGCGCGATCTCGGCCTGCGTCATCCTCGCGGTGATCATGCAGGCGCTGGACACGACGATTGCCAATGTCGCCTTGCCCTATATCCAAGGCAGCGTGTCAGCCAGTGCCGACCAGATCAACTGGGTGCTGACGTCTTATATCGTCGCCGCCGCCATCATGACGCCGCCATCCGGATTTCTGGCCGCCCGCTTCGGTCGCAAGCGGGTGCTTTTGATCGCCATTGCCGGCTTCGTCACCGCGTCCGTGCTGTGCGGCCTTGCCCAGTCGCTGACGCAGATTGTCGGCTTCCGTCTCTTGCAGGGCTTCTTCGGTGCGGCCCTGGTACCGCTGTCGCAAGGCATCCTTCTCGACATCTATTCGGTCGAAGAGCGCGGATCTGCCATGGCCATGTTCGGCGTTTCCGTCATGGTCGGGCCGGTTCTGGGGCCTGTGATCGGCGGCTGGCTCACCGATCACTTCAGCTGGCGCTGGGTATTCTACATCAATGTGCCGATCGGCATTCTCGCCTTTGTCGGCATCTCGTCCTTTGTGCAGGAGACCAAGATCAATGCGGGGTCCAGGCTGGACTGGCTTGGCTTTGGCCTGCTGTCGGTCTCCATCGGCGCCTTGCAGATGATGCTGGACCGTGGCCAGCAACTCGACTGGTTTTCCTCCGGTGAGATCATCATCGAAACGATCATTTTCGTCAGCTGCTTCTACATGCTGCTGGTTCACACCTTCACCCGCGACAAGACCTTCATCAATCCGCGCCTGTTCCTCGACCGGAATTTTGCGGTGTCGATGCTCTTCATCTTCGTGATCGGCGTGACCTATCTGGCCTCGCTGGCGCTGATGACGCCCTATCTGCAATCATTGATGGGCTATCCGGTCATCACCGCCGGGATTGTCATGGGGCCGCGTGGGCTGGGCACCATGGTCTGCATGGTAATTGTCGGGCGCCTGATCAACAAGGTCGACACACGGCTGCTTCTGTTTGCCGGTCTCGCAATCACGGCCTGGGCCATGTATGACATGACCGGCTGGACGCCCGATGTATCGCAATGGACGATCGTCTATGTGGGCTTCGTGCAAGGAGCGGGTCTCGGCTTCCTGTTTGTGCCACTGACGACCATGGCCTTTGCCACGCTTCCGGCAGACATGCGTGGAGATGGCACCGGACTTTACAACCTGTCGCGCAACATCGGATCGAGCGTGGGTATCGCCGTCGTTTCGGCGCTGCTGGTGCAAAACGTCCAGATCAACCATGCCGAACTGATGACCCATGTCACGCCGTTTAACCACGCCTTCGACAATCCGGCAGCCGCAGGCCTCAGTCCATGGACGGCTGCGGGCCGCGCCGCGCTCGACCAGATGATCACGCTGCAATCGACCGTGATTGCCTATGCCAACGACTTCAAGCTGTTGATGCTGATGTCGATCGCCGTCATGCCGCTATGCCTGCTACTGCGAAAACCGGGCACCAGCAAAAACGATGATGACGAGCTTGCCTTGGTCATGGAGTAAAAAAAGACCCGGCTGGATCGTCTCCGCCGGGTCTTCTAGTTTACAGATCGGATTACCCTTGCGGGCTATTCCCGGTCGAGCGGCTCCGTCCCCTGCGGTGTGCCGGCGCGATCCAGGCGGATCTTTTCGATCCGGTTTTCAGCAGCTGTCAGCAATGTCTCGCAGTGCTTTTTCAGCGCTTCCCCCCGTTCGTAAATGGCGATGGATTCGTCGAGAGCCACATCGCCGCGTTCCAGCCTTGCGACAATGCTCTCGAGTTCGGCAACGGCCTTTTCGAAACTCAGCGTGGCAATTTCGGTGGCGGCGTCCGTCATACTCAACCCTTCATCAGTCTCATGATGTGAAAACCGGCCGATTCGGCCAGACCCTCAAGATCATATCCGCCTTCGAGCAGGCTGACGACCCGGTTGCCGGCGAATTTGTCAGCGACTTCCATCAGCCGTCCGGTTGCCCAGTCGAAATCCTCGCCGACCAGATTGATCTGCGCCAGCGGATCGCGGTGATGCGCATCAAAGCCGGCGGAAATCAGGATGAGGTCGGGAGAAAAGTCATTGAGTGCTGTGAGCACCCGCGACTTGAAGGCCTCGCGAAAGTGGTCAGAGCCGACATTGGCCGACAGTGGCGCATTGACGATGTTGTTCTTGATGCCGGTCTCGTCGCGCTTGCCGGTGCCGGGAAAAAGCGGCATCTGGTGGGTGGAGCAGAACAGCACGGACGGGTCGTTCCAGAAGATGTCCTGCGTGCCATTGCCGTGATGCACGTCCCAGTCGACGATCGCCACCCGTTCGGCCCCGTGCTTTCGTTGAGCATGACGCGCGGCAATCGCAATCGAATTGAAATAGCAAAAGCCCATGGCCGTTGCCTTTTCTGCATGGTGGCCGGGCGGGCGTGCTGCGATGAAGGCGTTGGAAACGTCGCCGGTCATCACATCGTCCACGGCCGCCATGGCGCCGCCAATGGCTGTCAACGCACTCTGCAGGCTCTTGGGCGAGGCATAGGTATCGGCCTCGATCTGCCGGATCTCGCCTTCCTCCTCCGGGATCTGCCGCATCACCGCAAACAGATGTTCCTCCGGATGAGCCAGGAGAATGGCATCCTCATTGGCCTGCGGAGCCTGACGACGATCCAGCGGCGCAAAATTCGGATGCTCCAGCGCCACATTGAGCGCCCGCAGCCGGTCGGGTCGTTCGGGATGGCCGGGCGGAGTGAGATGTTCAAGAAAGATTGGATTTTCATAAAGGCGGGTGGTCATTGGTTTCTCCGCATGGATTGTCACCATAGGGGCCGGCACTGTCATGGTCTACGGGCTTTGGAGGCGCTATGCACAGATCAGCATTTGAGCGCTCATTTCGGTCCTGTTGCCCTTTCCCTGGAATGCTGCGATTTACGCCTTAACGCGACGGGCCTTGTTCAGGTTCGGTTTTTTATTCTAGACTGCCAAACCCGTTGAAATGCAGGGGCATATATGAACGACGATCAACGCGTCGAGGTGACGGAACTTCGGGTCCCTTACAGGGATATCGACATGAATGGGCTGATGCGGGCATCCGCCTATGTCGACCATGCCGAAACGGCGCTTGCCCATTTCTGGCGCTACCGTCCGCCATTGGAGGACGAGCCGGTTTACGTAACCAGCAAGCTGGAATGCCGCCTCTACGAGCCCTTGCGGCTGGATGATGCGCTCCGATTGACGGTCCGGATCGACAAGATCGGTGGAAAGTCCATCGGCTTCAACATCATGATCGAGCGCGGTAATTCGGTTGTTGCAGAAGTGGAACTCACCCGCGCAGCCACCGGCGTGGAAGCGGGAGAACCTGTTCCCTTGCCGGAAGATACCCGCGACTGGCTCTATGGCCATCTCGCGTGATCGCTTGGCCTGAATGGCAAGAGGGTCTACCGGCCTTTCGGTGGATAGTCGGCGCAAGAGGATAAAACACCCTCCGGCTTGCCGCCTTCGCTGCAGAAAATGCCGCCCCAGGTGAAACCTGTGCCGGAACTGCTCTTCACCTTGAACCACTGGTAATCGCCCATCCACGTGCCGGTCGCTTCCAGGACTTCGAGCGGCTGGCCCTCGCGCAGGCTCGCCTTCTTCTTGAACTCCATGCCCGGACCGGACCGCAGGATGCCGCCATAGGAAATGGCGGGCAGATCGGTTGCTGCTGGTGCATCCGAGGCCAGCGGATCGCGCTCGTCCTCGATCATCGACTGCACATCGCCTTCGCATTTGGCCGGTATCCTGGTCCAGGCGACTTCGGGCTCGAAACAGGTGCCAAGCGGTGTATCGCCACACAGGGACTTAACCGCATCGAGGCAATCCGCATCATAGCCCTGTGCAAGGGCCGGGGCGGCACCGCATGTCATCAGCAGCAGGCCGGCAGCAGTCGATATGGATCTGGTTCTTGTGGTCATGGAACCTCCGACCGGTAAGTCATCGCAATGACCATAGCGCAGTTTTCGCGCAAGCCCTTCAAGGAACCTGCGATCGCGATGTGTGGCGAGGAAATCCCCGCCGCATATCTCCAAATTCGACGCGATCAGGCGCGCTGCGGCAGCAGCGGATAGCCGACCATGACGGCACGGGCGGCCAGGGCTGCAACGCCCGCCTTCAAAAGGTCGCCCGGCACGAATGCCATCGAGCCGTAGAAGGCTTTCGAAAAGCCGATGCCGGCACCCCATGCAAGCCAAGCAATACCGAAGGCGTATTCAACGACGATACCGCCAATTACGGCCGCGACGAAAAACGCGATCACCTGAAAAACAGCATTGGAGGAAGACCGTGCAACTCGCTCAGAGATCAAGCCGGCGACATAGGCTGCAGGCACCCAGCCGATCAGGTAGCCGAGGGTCGGCGCGGCAAACACAGCAAGGCCGCCACGGCCACCCGACAGCACCGGCAGGCCGATCGCCACCAGCAGGATCACGAGAAGAGGCGCAAATGCGCCGCGCTTTGCACCCAGGATCACGCCAGCCAGCATCACACCGAAGCTCTGCATGGTGATTGGAACGGGAATGAAACCGAGCGTAATGGGTGGCATCAAGCCGAAGGCAACAATCAATGCGGCAAAAAGCGAAATAAGGACAATATCACGTGTAGTCATAATGGCGTCTCTCTCCAGATCCCCAGCCTGCATTTCATTGGCGGCGAATTCCGCGGGCGTCAATGGCGTCAGCAATATTATCCGCATCCTTGAGCGTCAGGATGATGAGCGGACCGATCAGCGTCGCCGCCGAAATCTTGATGCCGCGCGCCTTGTGCGCGTCCCGGATTGCAGTATAGCGCGCCATCACTTCAGGAACGAAACGCAGCACCAGCCCGACCGCAAGCGCGATATCGGCTGCGCGCGCAAGCCTAAGCTTTTCCAGCGGCCAGGCGGCCTTCGTGACCGTTTCCATGAACGCGGTAATACGTGTGGTCGCCGTGACCGTCGCTGCAGCCAACATCAGCGTGGTCAGCCGCAAAACGGTGACCGCTGCCTCCTCGTGGCCATTGAACAACCATTGAAGAGCGCCGACAATCAGGATGGTCAGCAAGATCGGCTTTAACGGACGCATCGCTTCGCGAAGGGGCTGACCAAGCGAAAGATAGGCGGCAAGGGGCAGGGCCATGGCCAGCGTCAAAAGCAGCGGATTGCGGGTGAGAAAGACGGGCACCGCATAGACCGCGAGGGCTGACAGCTTCACATCCGGTGTCAGCCGGTGAAACAGGCTCTTTCCCTCGACATAGAGCGTCTTCATCGAAGAGCGATCTCCCGATAGGCGGAAACGGCCTCCGTGGCAGCGCCATCGAAGGCAAGCATGCCCGCATCAAACACCAGAACCCGCTCGAACCCTTCGATCAGTGCCAGATCATGGCTGATCACGATGGCCTGTTCATTCAGGCCGGCAATCGCATCCATCACCCGGGCGCGGTTCTTCAGGTCGAGCTGGTTGGTGGGCTCATCGAAGATCACCAGTTGCGGATGGGTCACCAGCACCGCGGCGAGCGCTGCCAGCTGCAATTCGCCACCGGACAATTCATGCGGACGGCGGTCGGCAAGGTGCGGGATGCCCAGCCGCGCGAGAACCGCACCGACCTTCGCTTCCGTCTCTGCCTTGGAGAGCTTCAGGCTTTTCAGCCCAAGCGCAATGTCGTCGCGAATGATCGGCAGCACGATCTGGTTTGCGGGGTTTTGAAAAATGAAGCCGGTGCGGCCGCGCAGGGCATCGGCATCCGCCACGGTATCCAGCCCGTCGAGGAAGACATGTCCGGCACTTGGCTTCGTCAGCCCGGCAATCAGTCGCGCGAAACTGGTCTTGCCTGATCCGTTGAGACCGATCACGCCGATGCGGCGTTCGGCCAGCGAAAGCGTCAACGGGTGAAGCGCCGTTCCGGCTTCATGTGTCAGCGTTGCGGCGTCAAACCGGATATCCAATGATCGTGTCCCTTGCGTTTCTGGCTCCCCTATAACCTGTCGGCTGGCCCAGGCAAAGTGATGCGACTTGCTTTACGGTGGAGCCTTGCGCCCATGTCAAGGCGCTGCAATTCATGTTCAGGAGCTTACCGTGTCATCCCAGTTTCATCAGCCCGTCGACGCCACCGAAGTTCCCCGGTTTGCAGGTCCTGCAACCTTCATGCGGCTGCCGCTGGTGCCCACTGCAGACGGTCTGGATATCGCGCTTGTCGGTGTTCCCTGGGATGGCGGCACTACAAACCGCGCCGGCCCGCGTCATGGACCGCGTGAAATCCGCAACCAGTCAAGCTTGATCCGCCGCGTTCATCACGTCTCCAAGATCGCTCCATTCGAAATCGCCAATATTGCCGATGTCGGCGACGTCTCGGTCAATCCGATCGACCTGATGGATGGCCTGAAGCGCATCGAAGACGGCATGGCAGCCATCGTCGCAGCCGGTGCGCTGCCGCTCACAGCCGGCGGCGATCATCTGACCACGCTTCCGGTCATGCGCGCCGTGGCCAGGCAGCGCCCCGTCGGCATGATCCATTTCGATGCCCATTCCGACACCAATGACAGCTATTTCGGCGGCAATCTCTATACTCACGGCACACCCTTCCGTCGTGCCATCGAAGAGGGGCTTCTGGATCCCAAGCGTACGGTTCAGATCGGCATTCGCGGCTCCAACTTCTCCGCCGATGAGCATGACTGGGCAAAAGCCCAGGGCATCCGCATTATCTATATGGAAGAGGCGACACGCCGTGGTGCAGACGATGTCATGGCCGAGGCCAGAGAGATTGCCGGCGATGGTGCCACCTATGTCAGTTTCGACATCGACTGCATCGATCCTTCGATGGCGCCAGGAACCGGCACCCCGGAACTGGGCGGTTTTCTGACCCGAGAAGCCCAGGCCATGGTCCGCTTGCTGGAGGGGGTCAATGTTGTCGGCGCGGATGTCGTCGAGGTAGCACCGCCATTCGATCTGAATGGTATGACCGCACTGGCCGGCGCCACCATGATGTTCGAATTGCTCTGCATCATGGCGAAGTCCGTCGCCGACCGGCGAAAGCAGAAAAAAGTCAGCTGATCGCATCCGCATCAGATCGTCGGTCTATTGCTTATTTGTAGATGCAGGCTAAGGGTTTTTCATCTCAACCTGCATGAAAGAATATCGAATGAACAGGACGATCCAGTTCGTCACGGCGTCGTGCGCCATCCTGCTGGCGACTGCCGGCGCAGCGCTTGCGGAAGATCTCGTCTTCACGCTGAAAAACAGCACAAGCGAAGTGCTGGAGCGCTTCTATACCTCGCCAAGCGGCGTTGAGGACTGGGAAGAAGATGTCTTCGGGCAGGACGTTCTCAAACCCGGCCAGAGCATCAAGATCACCATCGCCGATGGTCGGACGGTCTGCAATTACGATATGCGCTTCGAATTCTCCGAGGATTCCGATCTCGAAGACATGGAAGACACGCAGGACCTTTGCGAAACCGGGTCCTACGAAATCACCGAGTAGCCCTTATCGGCTCCACTCGCCATTCTGCCGGCGCTCAAATGCGTCGGTAGAATTGCCTGTTGAACATATCATGAACATTGTCTAGCGTTTGGGTATGGCGATTCTGATATCCAATGCGCAGGCGCGCAAAATCTTCATGGAGCGGCAAGGGCTTTCCCGGCCGCCGCAAAAGGCGATGACGCGGTCTGAACTCTATGAGCTGATCCATGATCTGGGCTTCGTGCAGGTGGACAGCATCTCGACGGTGGAGCGTGCCCATCATCAGATCCTGTTTTCCCGCAACCAGACCTACCGGCCGAAACATCTGAGCGGGCTGATCGAGAAGGATCGGTTGCTGTTCGAACACTGGACCCATGATGCCTCGGTCATCCCCTCTTGCTTCTTCCCGTACTGGAAGCATCGTTTTGCCCGCGAGGAGGCGCGTATTCGCGCGAACTGGACCAAGTGGCAGGGGCGCAATTTCGATGAGGCGGTCTTCGACGAAACGCTTGCCCGCATTGCCGAAAACGGGTCGCTGCTGTCCCGTGACATCAAGGTCGACGATCACAAGTCCGGCGGCTGGTGGAACTGGCATCCCAACAAGACCGCGCTCGAATTTCTCTGGCGCACCGGCAAGCTTTCGATTGCCGCGCGCGAAAATTTCCAGAAGGTCTATGACCTCTCCGAACGGGTGATCCCGGCCGAGCATCATGCAGCAGAAGTTGATCACGACGCCTTTGTCGACTGGGCCTGCCGCGAAGCATTGAAACGGCTGGGCTTTGCCACCTCCGGGGAAATAGCCGCCTTCTGGGATCTGGTCACACCGGCAGAAGCCAAGACCTGGGTGGAAAGCCATCAGGACGAGTTGCAACCGGTGACGCTCGAAGGCATCGATGGCAAGCCACGCCTCTCATATGCCTTTGTGGAAGGCATCGACAATCTGCTCGACGCACCCGAACCACCGGCGCGCATCCGGGTGCTCTCGCCTTTTGACCCATTGCTACGAGACCGCAAACGCGCCGAGCGCCTGTTTGGCTTCTACTATCGCATCGAGATCTTCGTGCCCGAGCCCCAGCGCCAATATGGCTATTACGTCTTCCCGCTCTTGGAAGGTGACCGCATGATCGGCCGCATCGACATGAAGGCCGACCGCAAGGCCGGCACGCTCGATGTAAAGCGGCTCTGGCTTGAGGTGGGCGTGCGCGCCGTGCCCGGCCGCTTCGACAAGCTCGATGCCGAACTCGTGCGCGTGGCCCGTTTTGCCGGCGTCGAACGGGTGAATTATCTGGATGACTGGAAATCCGCCATCAAATGACATATATATAATTAGTCATTTGATGGAGGTCTTTATGCCTGAACATCTATTATCCGTTCCAGTCGCCAAAACCGCGGCTCGGAAAGGCTTTGCTGACGAGGCTGATCGCCTGCGGCTGTCGAACACGGCGCTGAAAGCCTTTCGCCGCATCGTCAGTGCCTGGGGCCTGACAGGGGCGCAGGCAGCAGCGCTTCTTGGCGTCTCCTCCAGTACATGGGAGCGGATGAAGCCGGAGGGCGGGACAAAGACGTTGAGCCAGGACCAGATGACCCGGATCTCGGCGCTGACCGGCATTTACAAGGGCCTGCATCTGCTCTTTGCCGATGCCATGGCTGACCGCTGGCCAGTGCTGGAAAATTCCGGTCCGCTCTTTGATCGGCGCTCTCCGGTTGGCGCCATGATCGACGGCGGTATTCCATTGATGCTGGATGTCAGGCGTTATGTCGATGCGGTGCGCGGCGGACTTTGATCTGCAAGACGAGTGGTTGAGAAAGGCATGTGATCGTGGAAGTCGACGGCGTACCGGTCGCAACAATTGCTTATCCGCGCACTGTGCGGCTGGTGTCGACCGCGCGCCTGCGTCCGCCCGTTCTGGCGCAACTGACCGATAATGATCGCGAGATGCAGGAACTGGCCGAGATCGAGGCCGCCACCAGCAGTCGCATGAATGCGCAGGCGACGGGGATTTCGGGCCTTGCCGCCAGAGAACTCGTCTACGATGTGCCCCATGCCGCCTTCATCAATGCAAGCTTTGCCTATGCAAAGCCGCGTGATCCCAACAGGTTCAACGGCGAATATCGCGGTGCCTGGTATGCAGCACTTCAGGTCGAGACCTGCCTGGCCGAAATCACCTTTCACATGACCGAGTTTCTGGCCAATGCCGGCGATTTCAATGCCACTGTCGAATATGCCGAAATGTATTGCAGCACCTCCGGCGAGTTTCTCGACCTGAGGGAAAGGATCGGCCATCCAGCGCTTCAGCCGCAAAAGGCATTTGGTTATGCCGCCGGAAACGCTCTTGCTGTTGCGGCCCGGGCCGCCGCGATGAATGGCATCATTTATCCTTCCGTCCGCCACGAAGGTGGAACCTGTCTGGCCATCCTGCGTCCGGCAGCCGTGCAGTCCGTGCGTCAGGGAGACGTCTATCGTCTGGTCTGGAGCGGTGAAGCGACCCCGGCGGTCGACGGGCCAACAGGCGTGGTGTGATCCTCAGCTTGCTTCCCGCTCAACATCGGCATCGTGTGCCGATGGTATGCTCAGACTGCGGAAATCGCTGGACGCAGAGGCCAGATGTGCCTCCCATTTCGGATTGGGCAGTTGTCCCTCGATGCTATGCAAATAGACATCCATAAGCGCCGCAGTGCTGAAGGGCTCCAGCACGGAAACCTTGAATGCCCAGGTGAGGATTGCCGAAAAGATCAAGCCGAAGGCCCAGGCGGCACCCGGCAAGACATAGCCGATGGCTGTCACCGGTCCGATGATCATCAGGAAAAACAGCGCAGCTGACATCCAGCGAAAAGTCGCAAGCCACAGAGCGTTCTTTGCCAGCCGCCGCACATTCTGCGCGTAGAGTATAAGTCCTTGTCGGCAGCCATCGGACGGTTTGCCGCGCTGCTCATGCAGATCGTAGCCGAGAATGATCTCATTCGTTCGGACGATCGAGACGCGTGCCAGCACCCGCGCAATCCGAGAGGATTTTCCAAGCGCTGGCATGAGCTGCCCGGCATCCGCCATGACCTTCGCGACGAGGGAAAGCACGGCCCCGATTGTCTGGCTGAGATGCACAAGCGCCCGCGTCTCACCGAACCGCTCGCGAATGACGGATTGTGCATGGCCGACAGGTTCGTCGTTTGCGGAGGAAACAGGCACGGAATAGATCGCCCGCGTCATCGCCAAAATATGCGGTGCCTTGACCAGCTGAAACAGATAGTCGCGCGCCCATCCCAGCCCGTAGGTTACGAGCCCAAGCGACATCGCCCCGCCGACAACGCGGCCGATGGAGGGCATGCCGATCAGCACGCCAGCAACATAGCCGATGCCGGAGCCCAGGCCGAAGGTCAGCAGGTAGATCAGCGCAATTGCGAAATAGACGGCCAGCCTGAACCGGATGAAAGGCGCGGTCTGCGCCAGAATTCCAGCTGTCCGGCTGATCGAAAAATCCCACATATATGTCGTCCCTGCTTTGGCGTGCGGGACATTAGTTGAGGTCTATTGGGACTGCAACGTGGAGGGAAATGTTTGTACGCAAGCATCTGATTGGTGACGCAGTGTTTCTCACGAAAGGCTGCATTTGTCGATCTTTAGTCTTGGCGTGCTGACATGCGGCCCCTAGATTGTTATCAACGATAAAGTTCCAGCTGCCGGTCGCCCGATCCGGGCGATGAGACCGGCTCAAGATAGCGTGAGACGACATGACAAAGCCCGTGATCGGCGTGATCGGTAACATTTACAGCGTGGAAAACCGCTTCAACGTGCAGATGGCAGGCGACAAGAACCTCTATTCCGTCAAGCAGGTAGCCGACGCACTGCCGGTCATTTTCGCCGGCGATCCGGATATCACCGATATCGAAGATCTGCTGCAAGTGGTCGACGGCGTTCTCCTGACCGGTGCCCGCGCAAACGTCCACCCCAGCCGCTTCAATGTCGCGCCGGATCCAGCCCATGAACCCTATGACGAAGGCCGCGACGCCGTGGCCTTGCCTTTGATCGAGGCCTGTATCGAGCGTGGCGTACCGCTATTCGGCATTTGCCGCGGGTTTCAGGAAATGGCCGTCGTCGGTGGGTCCACGCTTCATCCGGAAATTCGCGATTTGCCGGGCCGCATGAACCACCGCATGCCCCGGCTGGAAAACGGTGAGATCCATCCGGATCCGGATGTTGTCTTCGCCGACCGTCACGATGTGACGCTCACGCCAAAGGGCACCTTTGCCAACATCCTGGGAAGCGAGGTCATTCGCGTGAACTCCCTGCACGGGCAGGGGATCGTCACCGTCGGAGATCGCATCGAGGTCGAAGGTGTCGCCGAAGACGGCACGATTGAAGCAATACGCTTCAAGGATGCCAAGGGCTTTGCACTCGGCGTTCAGTGGCATGCTGAATATGATCCGGTCACCAACCCCATCAATCAGGCGCTCTTTCGCGCCTTTGGTGACGCCGTCAGGACCTACCGTCAGTCCAGGGGCTAAACCGGATCAGCAGGCGACCGCCATCCGGCGTCGCGTTGTCAGCACGACAATGCTGCCAAAGCAGACGAGAGCGCCGGCGCCAGTCAGGCCCGCAAGCCCGAGCGACGGTGCAACGCCCAGATGCGCCATGGCAAGCGACAGGCCGAATGGCGCAAGCGCTGCAGCGGTCTGCCGTGCGGCCGTCACCCAGCCCAGCAAGGCGCCATACCCTTTGCGACCGAAGAGTTCGAGCGGAAGCGTGCCGCTGACAATGCTGTTGAGCCCGGAACCAAGTCCGATCAAAACCGCAAACAGCACCCCGCCGGCGGCAGAGGGTGCGGTGGCAATCAACACGGCAAGTCCTATTGGCAACAGCGCCGATGAGATCACCGCAAGCCAGGTCTGCGACAATCGCCCGCCAAACAGCATATTGGTAAATCGGCTGGCCACCTGTGCCGGGCCGAACAGGCCGGCCACGAAAAGCCCCATGCTGCCCATGCCGAGCGCCTGCGTGAGCGGGACCAGATGGACGAGGATGGCAGAGAGCGTCAGACCCTCCAGCGCAAAACCTGCCAACAACAGGATAAAAACGGCCTGACGCTGTGAGGCCGAAAGGGAAATTCCTGGCTGCTCTTCGCCAGCGCCTGCATTGGCGGTCTGCCTGCCGATGTCGCTTTGCCTTCGGCTCTGAGCGGCGATCATGGCATGTAACGGAGCGCAGACGGCGAGGTGGATAAGGGCGAACGAGACATAGACCGAGCGCCACGACAGTAACTCGTGCAGGAAGGTTGTCAGGGGCCAGAACAGCGTTGAGGCAAAGCCTGCAATGAGCGTGAGATGGACGATGCTGCGCTGGGCCTTGCTGCCCCCAAACTGCACGATGGCCACGAAGGCTGCGCTGTAGAGCACAAGCGTGGATGCGGCCTGTGTGACGGCCAGAAGCAGGACAAAAATAAAGCCATTCGGAGCTGCAGCGCTGGCCAGCAGTGCCAGAGCGCAGACAAATGAACCGGCGGTCATGATGCGCCCCGCGCCATATCGATCCGCAAGCCGCCCGGCGGTTGGTGAGACAAGTCCGGCCAGCAGCAATGCAAGCGAAAATGCTCCGAAGATCGATTGCTCCGTCCAGCCAAATTCAAGCGCCATATCGGATGCAAGGATGCTGAAACTGTAAAATAATGTCCCGTATCCAAGGATTTGGGTGAAGCCGAGAGCCCAAAGACCCGATGCAGGCATCCTATCTGCGGCCATGGTCAGGCGGTCTCTGCCCTGGCAGTGCGGTTCGAGGACAAGGCACCGCATCCGCATCCGCAACCGTCACCGCCGGCAGCTTTGGCATCGGCGTCACGCTTGCAACAGGCGTCCATCCTATCAGGTGCCGGACCGCCGCAGCATTCGCCGTTTTCGTCCAGTACCTCTCCGTCCATCGCGTTGGAACTGCACGCATCTGTTTCCGGCAAAACAAGATCCACGTCGCGCGCCGCCTTGTGGCCTGCCGCCATCGCTGTCCGGTTCAGATTGTTCGGCGCGAAACCGTGTTCAACACGACGCCCTGGCGCAGCAAGACCGATCGGATCGGTGCCTGTAACGGCAATGGGAGGATTTTCAGTCATGGCGCCCGATGCTCATTTTATATTTCTGGAACAATCGAAATATCACGGCAAAATTTCTATTCTGTCTATTCTGTCTATTCTGTCTCTTTTGTCAGTGCTGGTTTACAGCCTGAATCCGCACAACACTCATCAACCAGGTAGCCAATGAGGTCATTCATGCGTGGATAGTGCGCCCGGCAGATCAAAGTCGTGGCCTGCCGCTCCTGTTCCACAAGTCCTGTCGCCACCAGCCGTTTCAGGTGATGGGAGAGGGTGGACGCGGCAATCCCCAGCTTTTCCTGCACGCTGCCAACCGCAAGTCCGTCCTCACCGGCGCGCACAAGCGTCCGGTAAAGCCTGAGCCGCACGGGATTGCCCAGAGCTTCCAGCTGTGCTGCTGCTTTTTCGAGTTTCATGGAAATAAGCTATCACCGATGGTCTTCATGTCAATCCCTATTTCGATTTTTGTCGAAATAGGGATCCTGCATGGGCGTTCGCGGCCATTCCGTGCGATCAAGGACGGCCCAGGAAGTCCAGCTTGCCAATGGGCACGCCCTTGTGGCGCAGCAGGGCATAAGCTGTGGTCGCGTGGAAGTAGAAGTTTGGCACGGCGAAGCCCAGAACATAATCGCGGGCGGTAAAGTGGCGCACACTGTCGCGTGTTTTCAGCTCCACCATGGCGTCGTCACGTCCGTCCATGGATGTCTCAGGCACCGATTTGAGGAAGGCGACCGTCTTGGCGATACGTGCCTGCAAGTCGTCCAACGAGGTTTCGTCGTCCTCCATCGAAACCGACTCCACCTGGCCGACGCGAACGGCGGCAAATTTTGCCGTGTCGCTGGCGCGCTGAATTTGTGCGATCAGGTTGCCCATATCGGGGAAAAGCCGTGCTTCCAGCAAATCCTTCTCGTCGAGCCCGCTTTCGGTCGCGAAACGTCTGCCTTTTTCGAGAATGGCCGAGAGATTATCGAAGCCCCGAATGAAGACCGGGACGCTGACCTGGTAGAGTGTGACTGACATGAGATATCCCCAATCGGATTGGATGTGGTCCGGCATCGCGCCGGCAAACCGCTAAGTGGGGAGGCAAGCGTCAGGCGGCAAGCGGGTTACCAGAAAGTTCTGCCATGAATTCTGCGCAGGTCCGTGCCGTAGAGACGAGGACAGGTGGCCCGGTGCGCAAACAGCCGTGGCGCGCCGGGTCGTGTTGTCAGCAGATTTCGGTGTCGACGATTTTGATGCCGAAGCCTTCCAGTCCGACATAATGGCGCTCACGCGAGGCAAACAGCCGGATAGAGGACACACCCAGATCTTTCAGGATCTGTGCGCCAAGACCGATTTCCAGCCATTCACTTTCACGGGCCTGCGCTTCCTCATGCACCTCGCGGTCGTGCCAGCCAGAACGGGCCGTGGTCGAGGCGCCGACGCCCACCGAACCTTCCCGGAGATAGACCACCACACCGCGGCCCGCTTCGGCGATCCGTTTCATGATCGCATTGATCTGCCGGTCCTTGCCAAACACATCCTTGCCCACATGTTCCTGATGCAGGCGGACGGGGATATCCTCACCGTCGCGAATGTCGCCGAAGACGACGGCCAGATGCTGCATCGGATCCCAGGGCAGGGAATAGGCATAGGCCTTGGCACGCCCATATGGCGTTTCAACCTCAAAGCTGGAGGCCAGCTGGATCAGTGTTTCCTTTCGCTGGCGATAGGCAATCAGATCGGCAACCGACACCTGCTTCAGCCCATGCTCTACCGCAAAGGCTGCCACCTGCGGTCCGCGCATCACGGTGCCATTGTCATTGACCAGCTCACTGATCACGCCAATAGGGGGCAGGCCGGAGAGCTTGCACAGGTCGACGGCTGCTTCCGTATGGCCGGACCGCATGAGAACCCCGCCCTCACGGGCAATCAGCGGGAAAACATGGCCGGGCCGCACGAAATCGGCCGCACCCGCATTGGGATTGGCCAGATTGCGCACCGTCAATGTGCGGTCATCGGCGGAAATGCCGGTGGTGGTGCCGTGCTTGAAATCGACGGAGACGGTGAAGGCTGTCGTGTGCGCGCTGTCGTTTTCCGCCACCATGGCGTTGAGGTTCAGCCGCTTGGCCTCTTCCTTGGGCATGGGCGCACAGACGATACCGGAGGTGTGGCGCACGATAAACGCCATGTTCTCGGACGTACAATGAACCGCCGCAACGATCAGATCGCCTTCGTTTTCACGATCGTCGTCATCCATGACAACGACGATTTCGCCAGCTTCGAAGGCCCGGATGGCCTCCACGACACGTTTCTGGTCATAGGCCATCAGGCAGTCCTTATTTCAGCCGGCCGGTCTGGCCGCGATCTCTCAAGTAATGGTCGGCAATGGCGCAGGCCATCATCGCTTCGCCCACCGGCACCGCGCGAATTCCCACACAGGGATCGTGGCGGCCCTTGGTGCGAATGTCGACATTGCGGCCGCTGGCATCGATCGACTGGCGCTCGGTCAGGATCGATGAGGTTGGCTTGATTGCGAAACGCACGACCACCGGCTCACCGGTGGAAATGCCGCCCAGAATGCCGCCGGCATTATTGGACAGGAAAATCGGCTTGCCGTCATTGCCCATGCGCATCTCGTCGGCATTCTCTTCGCCAGTGATTTCCGCCGCGCCGAAACCATTGCCGATTTCCACGCCCTTCACGGCATTGATCGACATCATCAGGCTGGCGATATCCTGATCGAGCTTGCCATAGACGGGAGCGCCGATCCCGGGTGGAACACCGTCGGCCACGACTTCGACAACGGCACCAACCGATGAACCGGACTTGCGGATACCATCCAGATACTCTTCCCAGACCGGAACGATGGCCGGGTCCGGAGCAAAGAACGGGTTCTCGTTCACCTGGGCCCAATCCCAGTTGTCGCGGTTGATCTTGTGCTTTCCGATCTGCACCAGTGCGCCGCGGATTTTCACATCCGGCACCACCAGGCGCGCCAGCGCACCGGCTGCCACACGGGCTGCCGTCTCGCGCGCCGAGGAGCGTCCGCCGCCACGATAGTCGCGAATGCCGTATTTCACGTCATAGGTATAATCGGCATGGCCCGGCCGGTATTGTTGCGCGATCTCGCCATAATCCTTCGAGCGCTGGTCGGTGTTTTCGATCATCAGCGAAATAGGGGTGCCGGTTGAAATGAAAGAACCGTCTTCCTGCGGCATGGCGCCGGAAAGCACCTTCACCAGATCGGCCTCGCGGCGCTGGGTCACGAACCGAGACTGGCCGGGTTTGCGCCGGTCGAGGAAAGACTGAATGTCATCTGTGCGAAATTTCAAGCCGGGAGGGCAGCCGTCGACAACACAGCCAAGCGCTGGGCCGTGGCTTTCGCCCCAGGTGGTAACGCGAAAAAGAACGCCGAAGGAATTGTGAGACATAGCTCCTGACCAATTGATGCGGGTGGGCCAGTGCTATCGGGCCACCCTCGCTGCTGGGCGGCACACTCTTAGTAGAAAAGCTGGAATGGGGAAATGCCTTTTCTTTCAAAACGACCGTGAGACCGCTGTCCTCTCGGTCGTCATGACATCACGATGCCTTGCGCCAGGGTTCGTCCGTCGCAAACGTAATCAGTTGGTCAAGGGGCAGAGGTCGCGCAAAGGCATAGCCCTGCAGGATGTCGCAGCCGAGGTCGCGCAGCAATTCCCCGTGTGCCTTGGTTTCGACACCCTCGGCAACGGTTTCGACGCCAAGCGAGCGGGCGATCTCGACAATGGAGCGGACCAGCGCCAGTTCCTGCGGCGAATTGAGGATCGGCATCACCAGTTGTCGATCGATCTTCAGCCGCTTCGGCTTGAGCTTCAGCAGACTGACGATAGAGGTGTGACCTGTGCCGAAATCGTCGATCTCGACGTCGATGCCGAGTTCCTTGACGCGTTCGATATTGGTGGTGACCACATCTTCGCTCTCGTCGAGGAAAATGGATTCGACCAGTTCGAAGCAGATTTCGCCGGGCGTGATCTGCAAGCCTTTCAGACTGGTGATCAGGCCGTCGTCATGGAGTCTCTTGGAGGAAACATTGACGGCCATTTTGGGGATTTGGACCCCGTGCGCGGCAAGGACCATCTTGTCGCGAAGCGTTTGTTCCAGCACCATCTGGTCGATCCGCGCCATCACATTCAACTCTTCTGCGGCTTTCAGGAAGCTCGCGGAGGTCAAAATACCCTTGTCCGGATGCTGCCAGCGCACAAGAGCCTCGGCGCCAATCAGTTTCATGGAACGGGCATCAAACTGCGGCTGGTACCAGACGGTAAACTCGTCGCGATCTAGACCGGCAAGGATCTCGTCGCTCATGCGCTTGGAGTTGATGATGTTGGCCTGCAGTTCCAGGGTGAAGAACTCGAAACAGTTGCGGCCCTTTTCCTTGGCCTTGTAGAGTGCAATGTCGGCATTGATGAGTGTCTTGCGCGCGTCGACCTGCATGCCACTGGCCTGCGCGATACCGATGGAGACCCCGCAGCGACAGGAGAAGCCCTCGAAGTCGATGGGCCGGTTCATCTCGGCAATGATCCGCTCGCAAAGCTCGGTCAAATGCTGCGCATTGGTCATCTTGCGTGTCAGGATAACAAACTCGTCGCCACCTATACGCGCCACCAGGTCGCTCTCGCGCACGCAGCGCATCAGGATCTTTGCTGCGTTGACCAGCATGGCATCGCCGGCGGCATGGCCGAGCGTGTCGTTGATTTCCTTGAACCGGTCAAGATCCAGGTGGAGGATCGAGAACTTCTGGCCCTCATGTCTGCTGTCGCGCGACAGCATATCGAGTTCCAGGTCGAATTTGCGGCGATTGGCAAGCGACGTCAGCGGGTCATGTAGCGCGTTGAATTCGATGCGGTTCTTGGCGTCTTCCAGCTCGATATTGCGGGTATCGGCTTCTTCCTTTGCCAGCTTCAGCTCTTCTGTCATCAGAATGTCGGAGGTGATGTCGAAGGCAATGCCGATGATCTTGTTCTTGCCGTCTTTGCCGACATGAACCTGGCCCACCGACCGTACAAAGCGGAAGCTGCCGTCGGGCAGCGCAATACGCTGCACAGATTGCAAGGACTGTCCCTTGGAAATCCCGCGGTTGGTTTCATTCAGGATGATCCGTCGATCAGCCTCATGCAGGCAACTCAACCATTCCTGCTCGCTGACATGGCCGCCCTTCCTGTAGGGCATGCCATAGAGCTGATGCATGCGAACATCCCAGATAGCGCCCCCATCGGCAGGGTCAGCTTCCCAGATGCCGCAATTGTAAGAGGCGAGTGCGAGCTCGAATTTGTGCGAAAGCTCGGAAAGCTCGTTTTCCCGCTGGGACAGCTCTTCCAGTGCAAGCTCCATCTCGGCATTCTTGATTTCGCTGTGGTCCTTGGCATTGCGCAATGTCTGGTGCGCCTGCATGTCGGTGGTCACGTCCCAGACGATGCCGGTAATAGTGTCCTCGTCCTGTCGCGACAGCGTTCCGACAGAACGCAGATAGCGCACCGAACCATCGCTCTGCGGCGACCGGTAAATGATGTCGAAGGGGTCTGTTTTATCTGTGTTTTTATACTGGAACAGCTGCTCTATGACGGCGCTTCTATCCCCGGCATGTGTTGCCCTTGCCCAGTCGTCTTTGCGGTTCTGGCCTTCGTCAATGCTGGGCGGGCAGCCGTGAATTTTCGCGGCGCGCTCATCCCAGAAGAAGTGGTTCTGGTTGACGACTTCCCAAATGCCGATATTGGCAGCTGTCATCGCCATCTCGAACCGGTTGGACAGTTCCAGCAGCTTTTCCTCGCGCGCTTTGAGTGCCGCGATATTGCGATTGCGCTCGCCGACCAGAATGGTCGCGACGACAATGGACGCGATCAACGCGCCGGCGACAATGGCAAGGGTCAGGCGGAAGGCAAATTCGTTCTTCGGTGGTGTGCTCCAGCCGCCCTTTGGCGCAGCGTGAACCTCCCAGTCGACAAGCGGGGACGACAGTTTGCGCGTGATCGGCTGGTCTTCCGAGGTGAGGGCCGCCCCCATGACAGGAAATGCCGGCGCATCGCGTTCGGCGATTGTCAGCGAAAGATAATCGAGCCCCTCAGTGCCCTCTGGCGTTGCAGGAAGACTGTAGATACCGCTCTTTTGCAGGAACTTCGTCTCATCGACGAGGATCAGCAGCGAGCCCCAGAGCTTTCGCTTGTCATTGTCCAGATAGACGGGGAAATGCAAGGACATGTATCCGTGCGCCGTACGTGACAGTGACGGAGATGCTGCAGAATGATCCGTGGTGTCGGCCGCGTGCCGTTCGATTTCGGTGCGCACCAGTTGGCGGGTGTCTTGTGCCAGATCCGATGCGGGCCTGACCGAATAAAGCGCGAAATGCGGGGCGAGACCTATGGAGGCGATATGCGCATGATGAGATATCACCCGGTCGGTCAATGTTTCCAGTTCCGCCATGGACATTGACGGATAAGCCACAATCGAATCGGCCAGGTGACGGGCGATATTCAGGTCACTGTCGATCTGCGAGTCCAGGCGCGTCTGGACGAAGGACGTATCCTTCTCCACATGCGCGCGAAGATCACGCAATGTAGCTGACTTATTTTGGGCATCGAGGTTGAGGCTTGCGAAAATGACGGCCAGCCCGATAAGCGCCACGCCAATCAACATGACGACCATGCGCCGCGACATACGCGTTAAGCCCGCAATACCTGGTAATTTACGATCCAAAACAGCCTTATGCCCCCAAAGTTTTGATCTGCTGAACTTAGGCACTGGCGGTTAATTTAGGCTTGCCTTGCCCTTAATGATATTCACCCTCATGCACACCACAATACCATTATTAAGTATGTGCTTAATTATCTGCAAAGATCGCCCAGTGACTTGATCGAGATCGTAATTCCGGTCATCAATCCCACGGTAAGATCACCTTTGTGGGCGAATTTAGCCATATTCCGGGAGCATAGCTTGATGCGTACATTTACTTCGTTCAAAGCCTTGAGGAGCTCTGGCATGCGTATCTTGATTGCGGTTTTGCTTGCAACGGCGAGCTTCCTGTCACCTCTGCGCAGCATGGCCGCCAGCGACGATGTGGAATCGACGATCAAAGCGGTCAATGTCGACCAGCTCACCCTGACCCTGGATGATGGAAAGACCTATAGCGTTCCCGAAGAGTTCAATTTCGACGGACTGGAATCGGGTGTGAAGGTTGTGGTGTTCTACACAGAAGTCGACGGCAAGCGCGTGGTCAACGACCTTGAGGTCGTTCAGTAAGGCATATCGCCTTTAAAGCCAGCCGACGCTGTTGGTGTCGGTCTCGACTTTCAGAATTCTGTCCTGGTGAATGCCGATGTCGCAGGCTTCTTCCGGCGGAGACAATCCGACAAGTTTGAAAATGCTGCGCATCACGCCGCCATGACTGACGCAGATTGTCGGTCGGTTGACGGTGGCAAGCCATGCGCCCACCCGCCAGGACAGGATCTCGTAGCTTTCTGCCAGTTCGCCCGGAGGAATGAAGTCCCACTTGTTGCTCGAACGCTGCGCGATATGCTCGGGGTAGCGGGTTTCGAGTTCTGAATAGGTATTGCCTTCCCAATCGCCAAAACAGATCTCGACGAGACGCTCATCGGTTCGATAATCCTTAGGTTCCAGACCCATGGCGGTGCGCACGCGCTCCATGGTTTCGCGCGTACGACCGAGCGGCGAGGCGACAAAGTCGAATGCCGCTGCATCGCCGCCCAGCACATGATCCATCACTTCGCCATTGGCGATCGCCTGTCCGCGGCCTTTGGCATTCAGCGGAATATCGTGCTGACCCTGGAAACGCCCTTCGGCGTTCCAGTCTGTCTGGCCATGTCGGATCATGTAGATGAGCAAGGTCAGTTGGCCTTGTTGGTGTCAGTCCTTGACGACGGAGATATCCGGCGCATCGACGGCTTTCATGCCGATGGTGTGGTAGCCGGAATCGACGTGGTGCACTTCGCCGGTCACAGCCGTGGACAGATCCGACAGCAGGTAAACGCCGGACTTGCCGACTTCATCCGTGGTGACGGTGCGCTTCAGCGGAGAATTGTATTCGTTCCACTTCAGGATATAGCGGAAATCGCCGATACCGGAGGCGGCAAGCGTCTTGATCGGGCCGGCTGAGATGGCGTTGACGCGAATGCCGCGACCGCCAAGGTCGACTGCCAGATAGCGCACGCTTGCTTCAAGGGCCGCCTTCGCAACGCCCATGACGTTGTAGTGCGGCATCACTTTTTCGGCGCCGTAATAGGTCAGCGTCAGCATGGAGCCGCCGTCATTCATGATCCGCTCGGCGCGATTTGCAACGGCGGTGAAGGAGTAGACGGAAATGTCCATGGTGCGCGTGAAGTTGTCCCGGCTGGTGTCGACATAGCGACCGGTCAACTCGTCCTTGTCCGAAAATGCGATGGCGTGGACGACGAAGTCGATCTTGCCCCACTTCTCTTCGAGCGTCTCGAACACGGCGTCGATGGAAGACATGTCGGTGACGTCACAGTCGCCAGCCATGAAGGCGTCGAGTTCTTTCGCCAGCGGCTCAACGCGCTTTTTCAGCGCGTCGCCCTGCCATGTGAGAGCGATCTCTGCTCCCGCCTCGCGGCATGCTTTTGCGATACCCCATGCGATTGAACGGTTGTTTGCGACGCCCATGATGACGCCGCGCTTGCCTGACATGAGGTTGGAACCCTGAGCCATTTTACGCCCCTTGATACTTGCGATTGAAAATGCCTATGGCACAGCCGGAACCGGGGTTCAAGCTTCAACGGCATCATCAACTGTATGCTGGCGTAACAAAGGGTGTGTAGCGACCAAGCCGTTACAAATACAAGCCTTCGCGCATGATCCGCATGAGATCGGTCACCTTTTCGTCGGGCTTTTCCCACAGAATAACGCGAAGTTCGACCTTCAGCGCACCGCGACCACCTTCACCATTGTGCAATCCCTGATCGTCGACGGTCAGCACATGATCGGAACCGGACCAGGCTGGAACGGTAATCTCGATCGGCCCTGTTGGTGTCTCAACGGTCGTCTCGCAGCCCAGTACGGCATTCTCCAGCGTGATCGGCAAAACGGTCTTGATGTCGAACCCATCGATGGTGAATGTGTCGCTCTTCACCACGCGGATCGTCACGACCACATCGCCGCGGGTCATGCCGGGGACTTTCAGGCCCTGGCCCTTGAGGCGTACTGTCGAGCCTTCTGTAAGCCCACTTTGCAGCGTAACGCGCACATCGCGCCCATCCGGAAGCGTCGTCAGCACGGACAATTCGTTGAGAAGATCGTCGATGGCCACCATGGTTTCGACGAAAAGATCCGGCGCCTTTTCCGGCGGTGGCTGACCGCCACGGATACGGCGCACGAAATAAGACAGCAATTCAAGCGGTGCGAGACCGCGCGCTGCGGCCGCTTCGCGCGCTTCGGCATGCTCGTCTTCCTTGGTGCCGTCCTGGCGCAAGGCGTCGGCTGCCGCTTGAGCTTCAGCTGTTTCGCCGAAGATGCGCGAAACCACGTCTTCCGGCTTCTCTGACTTGGCATTTGCTTTGCCACCCGATTTGCCGTCGGGATTAGCCTGCCCGTTGGCATTGGCGGCAGCGCCGTTGGCTGCAGCGGTCTTGGCTGCCTTTGCCTTTTCCGCGGCTGCCTTCTCGGCTGCAGCGGCCTTGTCGGCCTTCGCCTTGGCCGCTTCCGCCTCAGCCAGTTCGGCCATCACCCGTTCGGCATTGGCCTTGGCGGCCTTTGCCCGTTCGGCCGCCTCTTGCGCGGCCTGCCTCTGCTGCATGATCGTGTTTTCGCGCTGCATCGCCTCCACCTTCGAGCGTTGCTCGTCATAGCGGTTTCGCTTGGCGGGATCTTTCAGCACCTCATAGGCACGGCCAATCTCTGCGAAGCGTTTGGTCGCATTGGGATCTTCCCGGTTTTGGTCCGGGTGAATGGATTTAGCCTTTGTCCGCCATGCCGCTTTTATTTCGTCAGCCGCAGCGTCCCGCTTTACGCCAAGAACAGAATACAGATCTCGCATAGGACATTCCGATACCAGGACGTCGCGGGTTTCATTCTCGCGCCGCCATCCTCCAACCTGCACGCCCAGTTCATCGGCGCAGCAGTATCCGGTCTGAGAATATGCCCGGAAGTTGCTAACTTTACGTTACGCGCAAAACGGCCTGAAAGTTCCCGCTGCGGTGGAAAAATGAAGCTTTGTCACGGAATGGCGTACCAAAGGTCTCCATTTGGCACAGGCAGCGGTCATCCAGTCTGGATCTCGCTCACGACGTCTTGTCGAATGCCAGCAGATGCCATGAGCCGTCGCCCAACAGGCAGGTCTTGCCGTTGAAGTTGGCAATGCCGGCATAGGAGTGGCGTGTGGTACTGAAGGAGCGGCAGAGGAGACCATCATTCTGGTCTTCCTGAATTGAGCTTACCACGCCGGCGCTTCCGCTGGAGGCATTGGCCCAGGGCAGGGGACTGCTGTCGAGTTTTTCAAGATCTGCCGAAGACACCGCATTGCGGATCGTCGCTTCATCCGAATTCGTCGTGGCGGGCTTGCCGGACGAAATGGTATTTGTGGAGATGGTGCGGTCGACCTTGTCCCCGCCGAAGAAGTCCAGGCTCGCGCCCATGCAACCGGTAAGCGGTAGACCCAGAATGAGGATCGTCGTTAGCCTGCGCATGCGTGCCGCGATATCCTTTGTAACCGTCTTTGACTTTGCTATGTGTTCCAAGGCGCATCCAGTCCAGTCACAAATCAGGCCGGCCATACTGAAAACTTTCAGGAGCATTTGAGTCAATATGTCAGAAAAAGTGTTAACAACAGGTGACTTTACCGAGGAGACGGAGCCCTTCGCGCTTTTCGCCTCCTGGCTGAAAGATGCGGAAGCCTCCGAACCCAACGATCCGAACGCAGTCGCCGTCGCGACGGTGGACGAAGACGGGCTCCCAAATGTGCGTATGGTGCTTCTCAAGGAGTTCGATAGCCGCGGTTTTGTGTTTTATACGAACTTTGAAAGCCAGAAAGGACAGGAAATCCTTGGCCAGAAGAAGGCGGCCATGTGCTTTCACTGGAAAACCCTGCGCCGTCAGGTGCGGTTGCGCGGTGACGTCGAGGTGGTCAGCGATGCAGAGGCAGACGCCTATTTTCAGTCCCGGCCGCTGGGCAGCCGCATCGGTGCCTGGGCATCGAAACAGTCGCGCCCGCTTGAAGGGCGTTTTGCTCTGGAAAAGGCCGTTGCCGAAACCACAGCGCGGTACGCGCTGGGGCAGGTTCCGCGCCCACCGTACTGGTCGGGCTTTCGGATCAAGCCGATCTCGATCGAATTCTGGCATGATCGCAAGTTCAGGCTGCACGACCGCATCGAGTTTCGCCGAGACCATGCCGAAGGCGACTGGTCGAAGGTGCGCATGTATCCCTGACGATAACCGCCTGAGGATCAGCCCTTCAGTTTGAAGGGAATACCGGAGGCCAGCGCCGAGACATAGCGCGGCTTCTGGAAATAGCCGTTGAGCGAAATGCGCGGCAGGCTTTGTGGACTGGAAAGCGCCTCCGCGTCGATCGTGCCGGGTACTGTTGATACGGCAATGGAAAATCCGGCTTCTGCGGCAAGCTTGCAGGTCTCCTTGGTGACGCTGCGGTGATCCCCATAGGGATAGGCAAATGTTGTGGGGCGTTTGCCGGTAATTGCCTCCACATAGTCGGCCGAAGCGGCAAATTCCTGCGAAGCCTCCTCGGCATCGAGAAAGGCCAGGGCGCGATGGCTGACGGTGTGTGCCCCAAGCGAAACCAGTGGGTTTTGCGCGAGTGCCTTCAGTGCGTCCGCCTCCATGATCAGCTTTTTGCAAAGCGCTGCTGCATCCACCCCATATTTGGCGGCCGTCGCGTTGAGGTGGGCAACAGCCTCTGCCTCGCCGGGTTTCGTGATTTCTGCCGAGATGGCATGACTTGCCACCCAGCTTTCCATCAGGTTCGTCACGGGAAATTGCCGCGTTCCGTCGCTGAATTCGTAAACCACGGCGTCGGTAGCATTCACCAAAGCTTCAAGCGTCTCCCACCACAGCGTGTGGCTGCGCTCAGAGAAGCCCTTGCAGACAAAGATCGTGAACGGCACCTGATGACGCTCAAATACCGGAAGGGCAAATTCGGCGTTGTCGCGGAATCCGTCATCGAGTGTGAAGACGGCGTAGCGTTCGCCTTTGTCTGGTTCCGCCAGACGCTCCGGAAGGCTTTCAAGTGACACGAATGTATAGCCATCGGCGCGCAATTGCCGGATCGCGGCATCCAGAAATTCCGGTGTGATCTCCAGATGGCGGTTCGAGGGCGACTTGCCGGCTACATAGGGGCGCACGTGATGAAGCGTGAAGATGGCGGCACGTCCGCGCGCCTTGGACATCAGGCCGAACTTCTGCAGAAGGTTCGAGGCCTCCAGGCCACCGGTGATGGCTGTTCGTTTGGCAATGCCTTTCAGTGTGGCGATCATTATAAAACCCTTGCAGGCAAGCTGTCGTGAAACTTCAAACTATGCGTGCAAGCTAATGGTGCGGGGTTAAGTGTTGCTGAATACCACCGGAAAGATCTCGCACTCACCGGAGCCAGGGGTCCAGAAGAGGCAAGCCAATGATGGCCGCTGAACCGATGAGCCCATAACAGACGCGCCGGAACACGATTTCGCTGGCCCGCCCGAAACCATGCGACCCCAAAGAGAGTCCAAGCCCGAAGGCGGGGCCTATAAACAGGGCCATGGCGGCAGCCTGCCAGTTCAGCAGCCCCGCCAGCGTGTAATTGATGCCGGTCAGCACCGAGCCGAGGCCGAAATAGAAAATGATATTGGCGCGCACGATCGCAGCGGGAAGCGAGACGCCGAGCCAGTAGGCGATAACCGGTGGCCCGCCCACCTGCGCCGCGCCGGCAAACAGTCCCGACAGGGCGCCCACCGCAATTGTTGCCGGCGCCGTGGGTTTGCCACGATAGCGCCAACCGGAAACGAGCAGTGTCAGAAGCAGGATCACCAGGACGACGATGGCCCAGCGAAGTGTCAGTGCATCTGCATAAGTCAGGACCATCGTGCCGAGCGGAGCCCCGACGACGGCGCCCACCAGCATGGTTGCCACGGCCCGCTTGTCGGCCCGGCGATAGGCGGCAGGCACCATCGGAAACGCCATCACGGCGTCGATCATGAACAGCAATGCCGCAGCAAGCTTGGGGTCTATCACCGAGCTTGCCAGTGGCATGAAGATGAGCGCGGCACCAAAGCCGGCAAAACCACGCGAGAGCCCGGCAATGAAGGCAATAAAGCAGAGGAACGCGATCATCTGCCAATCGGGCAACAGGGCGGCAATCTGTGGCAAAGTTGGAAGGAACATGCGGCAAGTCCGGTGGGTGAAGCACGACATCTGATCTGACACCACCGGTCGCTTGTCGTCTGATGCGGACCTCAGATGTCTTCCGGTAAACCGATATCGCGGTGCAATCGAGTAGATAGCGCCGTAACACTGTTTGACCGATGCTGTCGAGCGATGTGGCTGATGGTGGATGCACGCACAGCCCGTCTGGCGGCGAATATTCCGGGGATCGCCATCAAGGCGGCACAGAGGAAGGTCACCGTAAGCGGCAGATGCACAGCCTTGGCGGTCACCGAATCGCCAAGGCCTGCAGCATTGGCAGCAAGCCCGGCAAAGGCACCGCCAAAAGCGAAGCCGGCCGACTGCAGTGTCGGCAATAGCGCCGAGGTCTTGTCGCGCTCCATCTTCGGCGTTGCCTCCATCAGCGTCTGGCTGAGAAATGCCCAGCTGACGCCGAAGGCCGAGCCCGTCAGGATCTGACCGGGAATGATCAGGCCAAGGGTTCCCGTCGCGACGCCGGCGAAGAGTGAAAAGAAACCTGCGGCATGCAGTAATGGCCCGAGCCAGATCGCAGTCTGTTGCCAGTGCGTCGATTTGAGATTGGCCACCAGAATGGCCGACCCGCTCCACGAGATGGCCATGACTGCGCTTAAGGAGCCGGCAACGAAAGGCGAAAGCCCCCAGAGATGTTGAAGGGCAAAGATCAGATAAACGCCGCTCGTTGCCTGCGCGACAGGCATCAGCAACACGACCCAAAGCCCGAGACCAAGCGTAGAGCGAAGCGAAAAAGCCCCCTTGGGCATCAGCGAAAACGATGCCTTGCGGTCAAGCCGCACGGCGGCAGCGAGCACCGCTGCCGAGGCAAAAAGCGCGACGAAGGAAATGGACAGCGATGGTGAGAGCCCGGCGCTCATGGCGATCAGAAGGCTTGCCAGGAGCAGGCTCAGGCGCATGGCCGGGAAGCGTCCGCGTTCGGTGTCGCCGATATGCTTTGGCACTATGATCAGGGCCAGCAGGATGAAGATCGCAACGATCGGGACGTTGACGTAAAAGGCAGCGCGCCAGGAATGAAACTCGGTGAGATATCCGGCCACGGCCGGCCCGCCAAAGGCTGCAACACCCCACACCATGGCTTCGGCACCGAACACTTTGGGCACCAGTCGGGACGGAAACATCTCCGGGATCAGTGTGTAGGAGATGGCAACCACCACACCGTCTCCAACACCTTGCAACACCCGTCCGACCAGCACGGTCGTCATGTCATGCGCGCCGGCCGCCAGAAGCGTTCCGGCGAGAAACACGAACGCCGTTCCAATGAGAGCGAAACGTGCCCCGAACCGGCGCTTGATGAGCGGAGCCGCGGCCCCGGCAACGATTGATGACGCGAGGAACAGGCTGAGCGACCAGGATATCAGGCGCGCTCCGCCAAGTTCTTCGACGGCTGTGGGAAGAGAGGTCGAGACCAGGAAGTTGTTGAAGGCGTAAAGGGCCACACCAATGCAGAGCATGATCGTTGTCGCCCCATATCGGGGTTGCAGCAGTTCGCGCCAGTTGCCATGGTCACCGCTAGTGGCTGCCATGGTCTCGTTCGTCTCAATCGTCTGCACGTTTTTTCTCCGGTCTTTGTCAATGTCCGGCGACGCTACAACCTCAACAATAGTTGAGGTAAAGAGACTTTTTCGATCAGGACGACTTTTTCTCCGGTATCCCGAGTCAGTGCCAGGCCCGTCCGCAACAGCCGGGCTCGATCATGTCACGAACCCGGGACTGTTTAAGGCTTGCCCTCGGTGTCAGGCCGTTTGCAATGATTTTAATCGCTTTTTAAGCATAACGGTGTCGTTCCGCTGCCGTGCTGCATTACTGCCCCATTTTGACACTATTGCCCCATGCGTCGCGCAACCGGGATTTGTGCGACGCAAGTGCCATGTTTGGTTGCGGATGGGCGTTGCAAATCCTTGGATTTCGATCGCCGCAGCAAAAGCTGGCCTTGAACAACAATCGTCCAGTCGCTAGGCTCCGCGCCATATTGGTCGATTTTTTTGAAATACGAATGATTTCAGGGGACGAAATGAGAAGACTGATACTGGCCGTTGCATGCCTCTTTTCTATTTTCGCCCTTCCCAATTTTGCCAGTGCCGGCAGTGCCCAATTCCTTCTTGATGTTCGGACCGGTCAGGTCCTGGCGTCCGAAAATCCCGATACGCTCAATCATCCAGCGTCTCTCACCAAGATGATGACGCTTTATATGACGTATGATGCGATCCACCGGGGCAAGCTTTCCTGGGATAGCCGCATCACCTTTTCCAAATATGCATCCAGCCGTCCGCCGACAAAACTTCGGGTCAAACCCGGAGATTCGATCACCGTCAAGGAAGCCGTGCTGGGCATGATCGTGCAGTCGGCCAATGACGCGGCAGCTGCCATGGCTGAAAAGCTCGGTGGTTCAGAAGAACGCTTTGCCGCCTTGATGACGGAGAAAGCCCGTGCGCTTGGTATGACACGGACGGTGTTCAAGAACGCGTCCGGTCTGCCAAACGATGCCCAGGTGACCACGGCGCGAGACATGTCGACCCTTGGCGTGGCACTGATGCGTGACTTCCCTCGGGAATATGCGCTGTTTGCAACGAAGAACTTCAACTTCCGCGGACGCACGATCCATGGCCACAACAATCTCATGTACCGCTATGGCGGCATGGATGGCATCAAGACCGGCTACACCAATGCGTCCGGCTTCAATCTCGTGAGCTCGGTCAAGAAGGGCGATCGCCGCGTTGTCGGCGTCGTCATGGGCGGGCGCTCTGCCGCAAGCCGTGACAGGATCATGGAAAAGCTGATCGACGCCTATATGGGACGCGCCTCCAGCGGGTCGCAGCTGATCGTCAGTACCGGACGCACGCCGGCATCCGTTCTGGCGCGCCTCGGCGATGATGTCCCTGTTCCGGCCTCCCGTCGCGACGATCCGATCGCTGCCATGATCGACGTGGCCGACGGCATTCCGGTTCCGTCTTCGCGTTATGAAACCGCCTTTGCATCCAGCTCCCCGGCACCGTCTGCAGCGGCGGCCTTTGCTGCCGCCACAACGCCTGTGGCAAAGGCGAAACCTGCACCTGCCAAGGGATGGCAGATCCAGATCGCTGCCGCCGGAAGCGCCGAAGCGGCAATGAGCCTGCTCGCCGATGCCCGCTCCAAGATCGGGGCACCATTGACGGGACGTGACATCTATACCGAACCGGTCAATGCCGGCGGAACCACACTCTACCGCGCCCGCTTCACCGGCTTCTCTTCCAAGGACGAAGCCCGCCAGGCTTGCGACAAGCTCGTAAAGATCCGCTACGACTGCCTGCTGATGCCGTCGCGGGGTTGAGGGCCTACACTTAAGGTGAGGAACGAGTGGATGGTTCCCGGCCGCTTTTGCGGGTCCAGCGGACCTCATCCGGTGTCGACGCGTTTTTGAGTTTCAGCCCGGATCGCGGCAATCGACGCTAAACGCTTCTCGTCCGCGTCCTGAAGGACCATCTTGATCTTGGCATCCGGTCAAGCGCGCATGCCCTCATTTGCCTCGCCCGTCGCGGGAAGGCTGCATCATCGAACATCTTGCCTATGGTTTGGAGCAGGCCTAAGCCCGCTCCGATCCGCTCACATCTGCGTGCCGCCAACGGTGATCTTGTCCATGCGCAGATGCGGTTGCCCGACGCCGACGGGCACCCACTGGCCGCCCTTGCCGCAATTGCCGATACCGCCATCGAGCTGCATGTCGTTGCCGACCATGCTGACGCGCTTCATCGCATCCGGACCATTGCCGATCAGCATGACGCCTTTGACCGGCGCGCCGATCTTGCCGTCTTCGATCATATAGGCCTCGGTGCAGCCGAACACGAACTTGCCCGAAGTAATATCCACCTGACCGCCTCCGAAGGAGACGGCGTAGATGCCCTTCTTGACCGAGGAGATGATCTCCTCGGGCGTCTTGTCGCCCGACAACATATACGTGTTGGTCATGCGCGGCATGGGTTGGTGTGCATAACTCTGGCGACGTCCGTTGCCGGTCGCCTTCATGCCCATCAGTCGGGCATTCTGCCGGTCCTGCATATAGCCCACCAGTTTGCCGTTCTCGATCAGCACATTATAGCCGGAGGGTGTGCCTTCATCGTCGATGGTAATCGAACCGCGGCGATTGTTGATGGTGCCGTCATCGACCACGGTGACGCCTGGGGCTGCAACCATTTCGCCCATCAGTCCGGCAAATGCGGAGGTTTTCTTGCGGTTGAAATCGCCTTCAAGCCCGTGGCCCACGGCCTCGTGCAGCATCACGCCCGGCCAACCTGAGGCCAGAACGATATCCATTGTGCCGGCCGGTGCAGCGATTGCCTCGAGATTGACATGGGCCTGGCGCAGCGCCTTGTCGGCGCCGTCCTTCCAGCTGTCTTCGCTGAGGAAGTCGGAAAAGGTCATGCGCCCGCCGGTGCCAAACGAGCCCGATTCCTGTCGGTCACCGGAACCTGCAACGACGGATATGTTGAACCGCGTCATCGGCCGGATATCGCGCACCCGATGACCGTCGGCCCTGAGGATCTCGACAATCTGCCAGCTTGCGGCAATCGAGGCGGTCACTTGGCGGACGCTCGCATCCTTGTCACGCAGATACGCGTCTATTTCGGCCAGAAGCTTGGCCTTTTCCTCAAAGCTCGGCGCGCCGATCGGATTGTCGTCTGTATAAAGTCTCTTGTTTGTGCCTTGTGGTGCCGCCGCATAGCTGCCGACAAAACCGCGCGTTACGGCGCCAACGGCATCGGCGGCACGGTCGAGAGCGGCAAGCGACAGGTCGCCGGAATGGGCGTAGCCAACCGCTTCGCCAGCCACAGAGCGCAGGCCGAAGCCCTGATCGGTGTTGAAGCTGCCGCCCTTCATGCGGCCATTGTCGAAGGTCAGCGCTTCCGACTGCGAATGCTCCACATAGAGTTCGCCGTCATCGGCACCCGCAAGCGCGGTTTCCACACGGCGGGCAAGTGTCGCCTCATCGCAATCGAAAAGGGTGAGAAGGTTCTCTGTCATCATTGTCTCCTTGCCGCGTTCCTGCCCATGTAGTTCTGAAAAGGGCGTGCGGCAAGGCGCAAGCGTCAGGGAAGGGCGTCGTAGCCTTCGGCAAAGCCTGTCAATTCGATCGGAATGCCGACACGGTCCTGATCCGCAGATTCGCGCAGCGCAAACACGGCGCTTTTGCCGGCGCGCAGGATCTTCATCAACTCGTCGTCGATTTCGACCTCGACATAGCAGCCTTCGGTAAAGCAGCGGGTGAAATAGGCGCGGCCGATATTATTGCCGTCGACATAGAGTTCCATGCCGTCTTTCAGGAGGACGCCCAATGGCGCAAGAATCCGGAGGATCTTCGCCTTGCGGTCTGCCGTCTTCAGGACGACGACCGAAAGCCCGACTTCCGGTCTGTCCTCGGCAATGACATTCTGCATCAGGGCGCATTGCTCAACCGAGGAACCGGCAGGCATATCGCAGATCACCGACCACGCGCCATGGTTGGAGCGAACGGTTCCGGGTTGAGCCTGCTGCGCCGAGGCAGGTCCAAGGACTGCGCTTACCGCCAACAGGGAGGCAATGGCGATGGACGCAAATCTACTGAAACCCATGGAAACCTCTGGAAAACGAATCACTGTCGCCATTTTTGTCGTCCGGCGCCCGAATTGAAAGGGGTCAGCTTCCTTTTCAGTCGATCAAGGCGGAATTGGGACCCGAAAACCCGCGACGCGGCGCGAAGAATCGGCTATTTCTCATCAACTGATGAGCCCATCTGCTGTCAGTGCATAAGACTAAATGTCATTGTGAAAAAATGCCGCATGGGCTTTATAGCGCAGATATTGCGATTGCGACCAAACTATGATTTGAAACGCATAGAATGGCATAGTTTATGCGCTTGACGTTGATCTGGATCAAGCGTGAGAGGGAGAGACACAGTGTTCAAGAAAGCTTATGCAGCTTTGGCCTCGGCGGCCTGTCTGCTTTTTGCTTCAGGCAGTTATGCCGATCAGCCGGTAGATTGGCAGACTGATCTTCAACAGGCTGCCACGCCGATCATGCATCAAATCCGCTGGTTTGAAGAATACACGCTGTGGTTCATCGTTCCGATCACATTGTTTGTTCTGCTTCTTCTGATCGTGGTGACCGTGCGTTTCCGCGCGTCGAAGAATCCTGTTCCGTCCAAGACCAGCCATAACACGATCATCGAGATCGTCTGGACGGTCGGCCCGGTTCTCATTCTTCTGTTCTTCGCCATCCCGTCCTTCAACCTGTTGACGGATCAGCTGACGATCCCGGAAGATCCGGACCTCACCGTCAAGGCCACTGCGACCCAGTGGCAGTGGAACTACGAATATATGGACGACAGCGAACTGTCCTTCGACAGCTTCTTGCTGAAGGATGCGGACCGCGCCTCCTATGGCAAGGAAGACAAGGCCGCTTATCCGCATCTGCTGGCAGTCGACAACGAGCTGGTCGTTCCGGTTGGCGGTGTTGTTCGCGTTCTCGTCACGGCCGCCCCGACCGACGTTATCCACGCCTTCGCCATGCCATCCTTCGGCATCAAGATCGATGCCGTGCCGGGCCGCCTGAACGAAACCTGGTTCCGTGCCGATATCGAAGGCATGTTCTACGGGCAGTGTTCGGAGCTTTGTGGTAAGGACCACGCATTCATGCCGATCGCCATCCGTGTCGTCTCTGCAGAGCAGTACGCCACATGGAAGGCAGCAGCAGCCACGAACGTCGAGGACGCCAACAAGGCGCTGATGGCTTCGGTTGATGCAGGCAAGCCGTCGGTGCAAGTCGCCGACAACGTTTCGAATTAAGGGAGGAGCAGCACTATGGCTGGATCTGTTGCCCACGACGAGCACGCCCATGGCGAGCATCATGACCACAAGCCGGGTTTCGTGGCCCGTTGGTTCTTCTCTACAAACCACAAGGACATCGGCACTCTTTACCTGATCTTCGCGATCATTGCCGGTATCCTCGGTGGTGCATTGTCCGTTGCCATGCGCATGGAGCTTCAGGAGCCCGGTATCCAGATCTTCCACGGTCTGGCATCGATTGTTTACGGCTTTGAAGGTGACGCAGCCATCGATGGCGGCAAGCACATGTACAATGTGTTCACCACGGGCCACGCCCTGATCATGATCTTCTTCATGGTCATGCCGGCGATGATTGGTGGCTTTGCCAACTGGATGATCCCGATCATGATCGGCGCGCCTGACATGGCGTTCCCACGCTTGAACAACATCTCCTTCTGGCTGATCGTGCCTGCGTTCATTCTGTTGTTGATGTCGATGTTCGTTGAAGGTCCTGCAGGCGCCTACGGTGTCGGCGGTGGCTGGACCATGTATCCGCCCCTGTCTACCTCCGGGCAGCCTGGGCCGGCGGTCGATCTGGCGATCTTCGCATTGCATGTTGCCGGTGCGTCCTCGATCCTCGGTGCGATCAACTTCATCACCACGATCCTCAACATGCGCGCTCCTGGCATGACGCTGCACAAGATGCCGCTGTTTGCCTGGGCCGTTCTGGTCACAGCATTCCTGCTGCTGCTCTCTCTGCCGGTTCTGGCAGGTGGCATCACCATGCTTCTGACCGACCGCAACTTCGGCACGACCTTCTTCGCGCCGGAAGGCGGCGGCGATCCGATCCTGTTCCAGCACCTTTTCTGGTTCTTCGGTCACCCTGAGGTCTACATCCTGATCCTGCCGGCATTCGGCATCGTCAGCCACATCATCTCGACCTTCTCGAAGAAGCCGGTCTTCGGTTATCTCGGAATGGCCTATGCCATGGTTGCCATCGGTGCCGTCGGCTTCGTCGTGTGGGCACACCACATGTACACGGTCGGTCTGTCGCTTTCGGCTCAGCGCTATTTCGTCTTCGCAACCATGGTCATCGCGGTGCCGACCGGTATCAAGATCTTCTCGTGGATTGCAACGATGTGGGGTGGTTCGCTGACCTTCCGCACACCAATGGTCTGGGCAATCGGCTTCATCTTCCTGTTCACCGTCGGCGGTGTCACAGGCGTACAGCTTGCCAATGCCGGTCTCGACCGTTCGCTGCATGACACCTATTACGTGGTTGCCCACTTCCACTACGTTCTGTCGCTCGGCGCCGTGTTCGGTATCTTTGCAGCCTGGTATTACTGGTTCCCCAAGATGTTCGGTTACATGTATTCCGAATTCCTCGGCAAGCTGCACTTCTGGGTCATGTTCGTCGGTGTGAACATGGTGTTCTTCCCGCAGCACTTCCTTGGTCTTGCTGGTATGCCACGCCGCTACATCGACTATCCGGATGCATTCGTTGGCTGGAACTACGTCTCCTCCATCGGCTCCTACATCTCGGCCGTTGGCGTTCTGATCTTCCTCGTCTGCGTTTTCGAAGCCTTCATGAAGAAGCGTGTTGCTGGCGATAACCCCTGGGGTGAGGGCGCAACGACGCTGGAATGGCAGCTTTCTTCTCCGCCGCCATACCACCAGTGGGAACAACTGCCGCGCATCAAGTAAGCGGCAGCCGTTCACGAAAACAGTCATCGGGTGCCGCGGATCAAGTCTGCGGCACCCGACACAAGCGTAAGAGACAAGGCCAATACGATGACAGTAATCGACAATCGCGATGTATTCGGCGTCGAAGGCGATATCCGCATGTCCGAAGCCGGCCCGCGCGATTACTTCGAACTGCTGAAGCCAAGCGTGATGTCGCTTGTCGTCTTCACGGCCTTTTCAGGCTTGGTGCTCGCGCCTGGCCAAATCAATCCGATCCTCGCGGTCATCGCGGTTCTGTGCATTGCCGTCGGCGCTGGCGCCTCTGGCGCACTTAACATGTGGTATGACGCCGATATCGACGCCATCATGACGCGTACTGCAAGACGGCCGATCCCGTCCGGTCGCATCGCGCCGACTGAGGCGCTGGCTTTCGGTCTGATCCTGTCCGCATTTTCAATATTCATCCTCGGTCTTGCGGTGAACTGGCTGTCTGCCGGCATCCTCGCATTCACCATTTTCTTCTATGCCGTCGTCTACACGATGTGGCTGAAGCGCTCGACCACGCAGAATATCGTCATTGGCGGTGCTGCCGGCGCGTTTCCGCCCATGATCGGCTGGGCCTGCGTCACCGGCGGTGTATCGCTGGATAGCATTCTTCTGTTCATGATTATCTTTCTGTGGACGCCAGCCCATTTCTGGGCTCTGGCTTTGTTCAAGATGGGGGACTATGGCGCGGTCGGCGTGCCGATGCTGCCCAATGTGGCCGGCGAAACCGCCACCAAGCGCCAGATCTTCGTCTATGCTGTCCTGACTGCCATTGCTGGCGTGCTGCCGAGCGTGACCGGATTGGCAGGCATGTTCTACGGACTGTTTGCAGCCGTGCTTGGCGCTATATTCGTCTACTGTTCCATCGCCGTTTGGCGCATGCCGAACGGCGATACGAAGATGGTTCCAGCCAAGAAGATGTTCGGTTTTTCGATCGTCTATCTGTTTGCGATCTTTTCGGCCTTGCTGGTCGATCATGCAGCACCTTCGCTGGTCGCCTTTTTTGCAGGAGCACTCTGATGGAGACCGTCAAGCTGACTGACTCACAGAAGAAGTCGCGCCGTGGCCGCAACATTGCGCTTGGCCTCGTTCTGGCTGTTCTCGTCGTGCTGTTTTATCTCGTGACGCTGGTGAAGATCAGCAACATGGGACAATAAGAGCAATAGGAAGGGCCTCATGACCGAAACACCGAACAGACCAAAGTCGAAACCCCGCTCCAATATCGCGGTGTTTGCCTATTGCGGCGTGTTCGTGGCGGGCATGGTGGGCATGAGCTATGCCGCGGTTCCGCTCTATCGCATGTTCTGTGCTGCGACCGGTTTTAACGGCACCACCCAGCGCGCCGAGCAGGCTTCGTCTGTCATCCTCGACAAGCGCATCACCGTCACCTTCGATGCCAATATGGCGCCTGGCCTCGACTGGAATTTCAAGCCCATGCAGCGCTCGGTCAAGCCGCGCATCGGCGAGACCCAGGAAGTGCGTTTTCTGGCGACCAACAAATCCAGGCATGCAGTCACCGGCCAGGCAGTGTTCAATGTCACGCCGCTGGAGGCTGCAGCCTACTTTAACAAAATCGAATGTTTTTGCTTTACTGAAACCACCTTGAAACCGGGTGAGAGCCTGGAAATGCCGGTGGTGTTCTTCGTCGATCCGGATATTACCACTGCCGAGGAAACCAAGAGAATCAGTACGATTACGTTGTCCTATACATTCTACCCGGAAGAGACGGATCAGCCACTGGCCGCGCTTCCGGCAGAAGATGAAGGCGACAACAAGAAACTGTAATGGAGAGAGGTCCGGACAGTCCGGGCTGGAGAGACTTCGGGGATAGATGACATGGCCGACGCCCATCAGAAACACCACGACTACCATATTATAGATCCGAGCCCATGGCCGATCCTCGGCTCGATCGGCGCTTTTGTGATCACCTTCGGCGGCGTTGGCTACATGCGCTATCTGAATGGTGGTTCGTTCCAGATGTTCGGTCTGGAACTGGCGACGCCCTGGCTGTTCTTCATCGGCCTTGCCATCATTCTCTACACCATGGTCGGCTGGTGGGCAGATACCATCAAGGAAGCGCATGAGGGTCACCACACCCGCGTTGTGTCGCTGCATCTGCGCTACGGCATGATCATGTTCATCGCATCCGAAGTGATGTTCTTCGTCGCCTGGTTCTGGGCATTTTTCGATGCCAGCCTTTATCCGCACGAAGCCATTCAGGCCTCCCGTCTGGCCTTTACCGGCGGTCAGTGGCCGCCAGCCGGCGTTGAAGTGCTCGATCCCTGGCATCTGCCAATCTACAACACGGTGATCCTGCTGCTCTCCGGCACCACCGTGACCTGGGCGCACCATGCCTTGCTCCACAACGATCGCAAGGGCTTGATCAGCGGTCTTGCTCTCACGGTTGCTCTGGGCGTGCTGTTCTCCTTCGTGCAGGGCTACGAATATGCTCACGCACCGTTCGGCTTCAAGGATTCGATCTACGGCGCCACCTTCTTCATGGCCACCGGCTTCCACGGCTTCCACGTTCTGATCGGCACCATCTTCCTGCTGGTCTGCCTGTTGCGCGCGCTGAAGGGTGATTTCACCCCCAAGCAGCATTTCGGCTTCGAAGCGGCGGCCTGGTACTGGCACTTCGTGGACGTTGTCTGGCTGTTCCTGTTTTTCTCCATCTATATCTGGGGCGACTGGGGCGCTCCGCTGGCCCATTGATCGACGGTCTGGCATAATTTTCGGAGGCGGCTGTGCAAACAGCCGCCTCGTTTCATTTCAGGAGATGAAAATGGATATCAGGGAAGAAACCACCGCATCGGGTGGGCGCTACGCGGCGACGGTGGAAGGCCATGAGGCCGAGATGACCTATTCGCGCGCGTCACCCCAGCTCATCATTATCGATCACACGGGCGTGCCCGACTCATTGCGGGGCAAGGGCGTCGGCCAGGCGCTTGCGGTTCACGCCGTGGAGGAAGCCCGAAGCGGCGGCTGGAAGATCTTCCCTCTCTGCCCCTTCTTCAAGGCCCAGTTGAACCGTCATCCCGAATGGAACGATGTGATCAGCGGACATTGAGCGGGAATGCTCAAGCGGCGGTCCAATTGACGCAGTATTTCGGTTGGACGTGCGGCAGCTTGAGGGATACCTATGCGTCCATGGCGAATTATTCTGAAAAGACAGGCTGCCCAAGTGCGAACAGGACAATTGCATGAGTGAAGACGAAGCCCTTTATCCGCCCGTCGATCCCGTCAAGGCTGGCTTTGCCTGTACCTGCCCGCGTTGTGGTCAGGGGAAGCTGTTCGATGGTCTGACGAAACTGAAGCCCGTCTGCGCCAATTGCGGACTGGATTATTCCTTCATCGACGCCGGTGACGGCCCGGTCATCTTCGTTATTCTGCTGGCCGATCTGATCGTGGTCGGTTTGGCAGTCTGGATGGAGATCAACTATCATCCGCCTGTCTGGCTCCATGTCATCCTGTGGGGGCCGCTCGCCATCGGGCTGTCAATCTGGCTGTTGAGAACCATCAAGGCGCTGTTGATTGCGCTCCAGTTCAAGAACAATGCGCGTCAGGGCACGATTGAGCGTGAATAATATGAGGCCATTGGGCCGCGGCAGGAAAATTGCCGCCTGGATATTTTTTCCAATCGCGCTGGCCATCCTTTTGTCACTCGGCACCTGGCAGGTGCAGCGGCTGGCCTGGAAGGAAGGCCTGATCGCTTCCATCGAGGAGCGCCGGCATGCCGATCCCCTGGATGTACCGCAGATTGAGGCACTGGTGGCGGAAGGCAAGCCGATCGACTATCGCGCAGCGCGCGCATCCGGCCGCTTTCTCAATGACAAGGAACGGCATTTCTTTGCCACCTTCGAGGGACGCAGCGGCTTTTACATTTATACCCCGCTTGCGCTGTCAGACGGTCGCTATCTCTTCGTCAACCGGGGCTTTGTCCCTTACGAGATGAAGGACCAGCAGACCCGCACAGCCGGCCTTCTGGACGGCGCGCAAACAGTCACGGGCCTTGCCCGCCAGAAGCTGACCGAAAAGCCGGGATCGCTGGTTCCGGAAAATGATCTGGCCAAGGACATCTTCTACTGGAAAGATCTCGATGCAATGGCCGAGACGGTGGGCCTGGATCAGGAAAAGGTCTTGCCTTTCTTCCTCGATGCGGATGCAACGCTGGTCAATGGAGGATGGCCGGTCGGCGGTGTAACCCAGATCGAAATGCCCAACAATCACCTGCAATATGCAGTGACCTGGTATGGACTGGCAGCAGCCTTGATGGTGGTTGGGGGAATGGCCCTGTTTCGCCGCAAGGACTGATCGACGCCACTGCCGTTTCGTGACAAAAGAGATCGACGGGCAGGGGAGGGTAAACATGAAGCTTATCGCAGATCTTTTTATCGCACTTGTAGCATTGGAGCATGTCTACATTCTGGTTCTGGAGATGTTTCTCTGGACCAGGCCTGCTGGCCGAAAGGCCTTCCGCATGAGTGCGGCACAGGCCGAGGCGACGAAGATCATGGCGGCCAATCAGGGCCTCTATAACGGCTTTCTGGCTGCGGGACTGTTCTGGGCACTGATCCAGCCCGAACCGGCCTTCGCCCTTCAGCTCGCAGTCTTTTTTCTTGGCTGTGTGCTGGTGGCAGCCCTATATGGGGGAATGACCGCGTCTCGCCGCATCTTGATGATCCAGGGTGGGCCGGCGCTGATCGCCCTAATCTTCGTGTTGCTGACAGGCCTCTGATGACTGTATCCAATTCTCGCCCGCCACTGACCATTCGCCTGTGCGGCCCGCGCGGCTTTTGCGCTGGCGTCGACCGGGCCATTCAGATCGTCGTGCTTGCGCTGAAAGGCTATGGCGCTCCGGTCTATGTCCGCCATGAGATCGTTCATAATCGCTATGTCGTCGAAGGGCTCGAGGCCAAGGGTGCCATTTTCGTCGAAGAACTGGACGAAATTCCCGAAGAGCACCGCAAGCAACCGGTCGTGTTTTCCGCCCATGGCGTGCCGAAATCCGTGCCCGCCGACGCACAGTCGCGCAATCTCTTCTATCTCGATGCCACATGCCCATTGGTGTCCAAGGTTCATAAGCAGGCCATGCGCCACGAGCGTCTGGGCCGCCATGTTGTGCTGATCGGCCATGCTGGCCACCCGGAAGTCATCGGCACCATGGGACAATTGCCGCCCGAAGCCGTCTCCCTCGTCGAGACCGTTGAGGATGCCGAGCGCTACCAGCCCAAGGATCCCGACAATCTCGGTTTCGTCACCCAGACCACGCTCTCGGTCGATGATACAGCTGGCGTGATTGCCAAGCTGCAGGAGCGCTTTCCCAATCTCAAGGCACCGGCCGCAGACAGCATCTGCTATGCCACGACCAACCGCCAGGAAGCCGTCAAGCAGGCCGCTCCCGGCTGCGATCTGTTCATCACCGTCGGTGCGCCCAACTCATCCAATTCCAAGCGCCTGGTCGAGGTCGCTTTGCGCGCAGGGGCCAAGCAGTCCATGCTGGTGCAGCGCGCCAGCGAGATCGACTGGAGCCAGATCGGCGACATCTCAACCCTTGGCCTCTCAGCCGGCGCCTCGGCACCGGAAGTGATCGTCAACGAGATCATCGAAGCCTTCAAGGCCCGCTATGAGACGACGGTGGAACTGGCAGAATTTTCGATCGAGAACGAACACTTCCTCGTCAATCGCGAACTGCGTGAGATAGAGCTCACCCACCACGACATGGCCTGGGTGAACGGGTGAGATGGGCTCCGACCAGCGAGAGCCGGTTGGAGCAATCGATCCAGCGCCGCGATTGCAGCATCGAACGTCCTTAGCCCAAGCAAAGGGCGGGGGCGTGGCCACACGCGGCAGCCACGTGCAGTTCAAGCATGCCGAAAAGTCCGGGCGCGTGACGGTCCCCCATCCCAAACGCGACATCCCCATCGGCACATTGGAGAGTATCGAGAAGCAAGCGGATCTGAAACTGAGGTGACAATGGTGAATTTCATTGGACTGATCCACAAGGATGAAGGCAGCGACTACGGCGTTTCCTTTCCTGATTTCCCAGGCGTCGTGACTGCCGGTCAGGATCTCGACGATGCCCGCGTCATGGCAACGGAGGCGCTGGCCTTGCATGTCGAGGGTATGATCGAGGATGGCGATGCCATTCCCGAGCCATCGACATTGGAAGCAGTCATGAGCGACCCGGATAATCGTGACGCGGTGGCTGTTCTCATCCCGCTGAAGGCTCAGGCCCGCAAAGCAGTACGGCTGAACATTACCCTTCCGGAGGATGTGTTGCGCGACATTGATGCTTATGCCGAGGCTCATGGCCTGACGCGTTCGGGGTTTTTGGCGCAGGCCGCCAAACGTCAGATGTCCGTTGAGCGTTGAGGAAGATTCCGGAAATCGACGGGGCTATGCGGTTTCTGCCTGATACGCAGATTTTTCTCGACCTGACATTCGTCCAAGTCCCACTACAACGACACCAATTTTTGTTGCTCGTGTCGCCGCGGGGCTTTCACTCCCATTTCGGCCCCTGTAAGGCTGTCGAGGATATTCGCGACAGAGCCGAGCGCAGGCAGGGTGAGAAAACGTGGCAGTCTACACCGACATTAATGAAGTCGATCTCAAGGCGTTTCTGGATCAGTATGATGCCGGAGATTTGCTGTCCTACAAGGGTATTGCCGAAGGCGTTGAGAACACCAATTTCCTGCTGCACACCACCAGGGATCCACTGATCCTCACGCTCTACGAAAAGCGCGTGGAAAAATCCGATCTGCCTTTCTTTCTGGGTCTGATGCACCATCTGGCAGCACGCGATCTGTCCTGCCCGCTGCCGCTGCCACGCAAGGATGGCGCACTCCTGGGCGAATTGTCAGGCCGCCCCGCAGCGCTGATTTCGTTCCTGGAAGGCATGTGGCTGAGAAAGCCCGAAGCCAAACACTGCCACGAGGTGGGCAAGGCCCTGGCGGCCATGCATGTCGCCGGTGAAGGTTTCCAGATCGAGCGCCCCAATGCCCTGTCGCTGGAAGGCTGGAAACAGCTGTGGGACAAATCGGAAAGCCGCGCCGACGAAGTGGAAAGGGGATTGCAGGCGGAAATACGCGCAGAAATCGATTTTCTCGATGCCAACTGGCCAATCGATCTGCCGGCTGGTGTCATCCATGCCGATCTCTTCCCCGATAACGTCTTCTTTCTGGGCGACAATCTGTCCGGCCTGATTGACTTCTATTTCGCCTGCAATGACTTTCTCGCCTATGACGTTTCCATCTGCCTCAATGCCTGGTGCTTTGAAAAGGACGGCGCCTTCAACGTCACCAAGAGCATGGCGCTCCTTGAAGGCTACCAGTCTGTGCGTGCGCTCTCTGAAGAAGAACGCGCAGCATTGCCCGTCCTCGCGCGCGGTTCTGCCTTACGCTTTTTCCTCACCCGTCTCTATGACTGGCTGACCACGCCGGAGGGTGCTCTGGTGGTGAAGAAAGACCCACTTGAATATCTGAAAAAGCTACGCTTTCACCGCGCTGTTGAAACCAGCGCAGAATACGGACTGAATGCATGAAACACGTTGATATCTTCACCGATGGTGCCTGCTCGGGAAATCCCGGACCCGGCGGCTGGGGCGCGGTTCTGCGCTATGGTGAGACGGAAAAGGAAATGTCGGGCGGCGAAGCCGAGACCACCAATAACCGCATGGAATTGCTGGCCGCGATCTCGTCGCTGAACGCGTTGAAGGATCAGTGCGAGGTCGATCTCTATACCGACAGCAAATACGTCATGGACGGCATTTCCAAGTGGATTTTCGGCTGGAAGAAGAATGGCTGGAAAACCGCCGACAAGAAACCGGTGAAGAACGGCGAACTCTGGCAGTTGCTGGATACCGCCAACCAGCGGCACAAGGTCAAATGGCACTGGGTCAAGGGCCATGCCGGTCACCCGGAAAACGAACGCGCAGACGAACTGGCCCGCAACGGCATGGCGCCCTTCAAGAACAAGGGACGCGGGTAAGAGACAAGCCTCTTTCGCGAGGAAAATTGGTCTTTCGCGAAATCTCCCCTGGCCTGGCGGCCATAGCGCCCACGACATAGCTCTTTCGCCTCATGGGGAGGGGCGTCGATGACGTCTGAGACAACGCCCCTTCAATTGCGCGTATTTGGCGCTTGCCAACACTTTGTCAGACCCTATTGTGCGGCCAACGAAATCAACGCGGAGTCTCCATATGATCCTTCATTGTGTTTTCCTGCGCTTCAAGTCATCGGTGCAGGAAGAGGAAAAGCAGGCGATCTACGAAGCAATCGCGGCTTTGAAGGAATTCATTCCCGGCATGGTCGATGTGAAGTACGGCCCAAATGTCTCGCCGGAAGGCCTGAGCAGCGGCTATAATGACGGCTTCACGGTCACTTTCGAGGATGAGACCGTGCGCGATTACTACCTGTCCCATCCGGATCACAAGGCCGTGGGCGATCGCATCGTCCGCGCCACCGATGGTGGCCTCTCGGGCATCCTCGTCTTCGACATGGATATCTGACCAGCTCTGCCGGCGGCGGCACAAGCGGTAATGACAAAGGGGCGCCAGAAGCGCCCCTTGATCGTTTATAGACTGAATTTGTCTGAGATCAGAGCTGGCCCAGCATCGTCGACGCGCCTGAAGTCACGGCCTGACCGGGGCTCTCTTCGATATTGAGCTGCTCGACCACGCCATCCTTCACCAGCATCGAATAGCGCTTTGACCGGTGGCCGAGGCCACCGGCAGACAAATCCATATCAAGACCGGTCGCCTTGGCAAAATCGCCATTTCCGTCGGCCAGGAAGCGGATCTTGCCGGCAGCGCCCGTGTGCTGGCCCCAGGCGCCCATCACATGGGCATCGTTGACCGATACGACGGCGATGTCGTCGACGCCGCGCGACAGGAAGGCATCGCGGTTTTCCAGATAGCCGGGCAGGTGATTATTGGTGCAGGTTGGCGTAAACGCGCCGGGCACGGCAAACAGCACGACTGTCTTGCCCTTGAAGAAATCCTCGGTCGTCACGTCGACGATGCCGTCGGCTGTCTTTTCCTTGAAGCTTGTAGCGGGCAGCCGGTCGCCGATTGCAATCGCCATGATGTCCTCCGAATGGGTTGGCTAAGGGCCTTATGGCCGCGTGCAGAGGCAATATAGGGTGCCGCTATTCGAAGGCAAGCGCGCTTTCCATCGCCCGTCCGCCATCGACAACCAGAACCGACCACGTCTTGCCGGAGGGATCGTAATGTTCAGGCAGACGCGCGACCGGCATCTCGACAGACAGCGTGCCAGGTGCGCTTTCAACGACGGTGTAGTCGAGAAACAGCGTACCTTCCGGACCGGTCACAAACAGCTGCGGGTTTTCATCTGTCTTCGGCACAGCAAGATCGAGATGCAGCGTGCTGTGGTCGTCATTGAGAGAAAATCCGGTGACGGAAAAGTCCCGCGACGGTGGCTCAGGCAGCGCTGCCTTGGCCTCTGCCAGGATCAGGCCATCTCCCATATCGGTCTGCGGGCTGACATCGACGGTAAAATGCGCCTGAAAGGGAATGCAGATATTCTTGCAAATGCCGATAAAGGCGGAAGCCTCAAGCCTTCCGCCGGCAGCGACGGGACCGGAAAAGACCAACGGAAACGTTACCTTCTGCTCATAGCCAACATCGCGCACGGGACCATTGTCGATGCGCACTGGGACCGGATAGGAAATGCTCTCGAGTTTGAAGTCGCTTCCCGGCATGACGCCCACCTGTGGCGGGATGCCGCTATCGCCCGGCTCGCGCCAGTATGTGATCCAGCCGGCATTTGGCTCGATCTGCAACGCACCCTCATAGGTCCCTTTGTCGTCCCCTGGCATGAGGATCAACCGCATGCGCCCACCATCATTGATCGCCCATTCGGACTGTGCCGAAAGGGCAGACGTGGCCAAACCCATGCCGATTAGCAGTGCTGCGGCAAGGGCGATGAAAGGGTGGGGGAACTGGACGCGCGTGCTCATTGCCGAAAGCTTTAGTCCGATTAGCGCCGGCAGGCCAGTCACGCTTTTTTTGCTTTCCATCATTTTCGGTTGATTGATCCTTGATGTTGCCCCATCCTTGCCATTCCACCGATCTAATATGTTTGCTGACTTGGACAGCGGTGACGCCATAGACACGGGAGGCAGCATGGCTTTTTCGGACCTCAAGAGTGATCGCGAACGTGGCTTTCTCGACGGCCAGTTCCTGATTGCCATGCCCGGCATGGCAGATGGGAACTTCTCCAGAAGCGTCGTCTATATCTGCGCCCACTCGCCAGCGGGTGCCATGGGCTTTATCATCAATCGCGCTCAACCGGTCAGCTTCCCGGATGTCCTCTCCCATCTCGAAATTCTGCCGCAGGATGAACTGATCATGCTGCCCGATACCGCGCGGCAATTCCCCGTGCAATGCGGAGGCCCGGTGGAAAGCGGTCGCGGTTTCGTGCTGCACTCCGACGATTACCTAAGCGGTTCCAGCATCCCGGTGACGGATGATATCTCGCTGACCGCGACCTTGGATGTGGTCAGAGCCATTTCCGGCGGCCACGGTCCGCGCCGCGCCACCATGCTGCTGGGTTATGCCGGTTGGGGGCCGGGGCAACTGGATGACGAAGTCGCCAATAATGGCTGGCTCAACTGCCCGCCGACCGAAGATCTGATTTTCGATACGGCGCTCGACACCAAATATGAGCGCGCATTGGCCCTGATGGGTGTAAGCCCTGCAATGCTGTCGGCCGAGGCCGGCCACGCCTGAGCAAATCATCCTGTCAACGGTAGGGATGACGCGCCTCAGGCTTTCTGCTTTTCGGCCTGCCGCTCCTTGAGCAGTCGCAGGACCGAATCGGAACCGATGGGTGCGCCGAACAGATAACTCTGGCCGAAACGGCAGCCCATCTTGGCCAAGGTTTCCGCATCCTCGTCGGTCTCGATGCCTTCGGCCACGACATCCATGTCCAGATCCCGCGCCATGCCTATGATCGATTTCAAAAGCACGTTCTTCTTCGGGCTGTGGTCGCAGACCAGCGCCTTGTCGAGCTTGATCGTGTCGAAAGGAAAGCGTGTCAGATAGGCAAGCGAGGAAAAGCCGGTCCCGAAGTCATCGAGTGCAAGGCTGATGCCAGTGCTCTTCAGCTTGTCGAGAACCAGTCGGGCCTGTTCGGGGTTCTGCATCACAACCGATTCGGTCAGTTCCAGCTTGATCCGCTTTGGCTCACATTCGGTCCGCGACAGGATCGAACGCACATCGTTGTAAAGATCGTTGCTGAGCAACTGTGCGCTGGAAAGATTGACCGAGACAAACAGCGGCAGAGTGCCGTTCTGCTTTTCCCACTGCATGAGATCCGTCGTCGTGCGCTCAAGTGCAAAAATGCCAAGCGGCTCGATCAGATCCGACATTTCCGCAATCGGAATGAATTCCGAGGGCGGAATGCTGCCGCGCTTCGGATGGTCCCACCGCATCAAGGCTTCAAAGCCGGCGAGCTCGCCATCTTCCAGATGGATGATCGGTTGATAGACCATCGACATTTCGCGACGTTCGATGGCGCGGCGCAGATCGGTTTCCAGCTGCAGCCGGTCAGTGCCGGCGGTACGGAAGGCAGGCCGGAACGGTTCGACGCGATTGCCGCCCACACGCTTGGCGCGGTACATGGCAAGCTCGGCATCATTCATCAGGCTGGTGGCACTTTCCTGCTGGTCGACCCAGGAGACAAGCCCGATGGACGCCGTCAGCACGATCTCGCGATTGGCAAAATTGATCGGCACCATGATCGCCTTGGAAACGGCATCGGCAAAATCCGCCACCTTGGAGGGATCGCGTTCCGAAACAAGGATCAGACCGAACTGGTCGCCGGAAAGCCGCGCCAGCGTGTCCTGCGGCTTCAACAGACGGCGCAGACGGCGCGTCAGCGCAATCAGGATATTGTCGCCGGCGGCAATGCCAAGCGAATCATTGACCTGCTTGTAGCGGTCGATATCGATCGCCATCACCGTCGGGCGAAAGCCCTCATTGCTTGGCGCAAGCGTCAGCATCGACTGCAGACGGTCGAGGAACACTTCGCGGTTCGGCAATCCCGTCAGGTTATCGTGCATCGCGTCCTGAAGAAGGCGATCGATCGAATTCTTCTGCTCGGTTGTGTCGATGATCGTGCCGACACAGCGGATCACTTCGCCATTCGATCCGAGAACCGGGCGTGCGCGGATTTTCAGCCAGTGAAAATGGCCGTCTTCCGCGCGGATGCGGAATTCGTGGCTAAGACGGCCCTTGCGATGCTCCAGCAGCACGTCGAGCGTGGCGCGGAACCGGTCACGGTCATCGGGATGAAGCCGCGGCAACCAGTTGCGCGCGGCGCCATGCATGGTGCCGGGCGACAGGCCGAGCGGTACCGAAATGTCGGGGCTGGTGACAACCCGGTCGCGCGCCACATCCCAGTCCCAGACGGTATCTCCGGACCCGGTCAGCGCCAGAGACTGACGCTCCAGATCGGAAAACAGCCCCTGTTGATAGGCCCCGCCGGCAAAGGCGTGCTGCATCACGGTAAACCCGATCAGAAGGACGATCAGGACCAGTCCGCCACCCAGAGCCGGCTGTACGATGTCGTTGTCGAGCCGGCCCGTCACGGTCAGCCAGCCACCGAACAGCCACACCAGGATCAGCGCCCAGGTCGGCACCAGAAGGATGGCGCGGTCATAGCGGTTGAAGCCGAGATAGATGATGAGTCCAATGCCAGCGGTGGCCGTCAGAGCGAAGGAAAGCCGCGCAATGCCCGAGGCAATGGACGGATCGTAGATCGCAACGCCGAACAGAAGCCCAAGCCCCAGCACCCAGGCAAAGGTGGCATAGCCCAGATTGACGTGCCAGCGGTTGAGATTGAGATAGGTAAACAGGAAGATCACAAGGCTGGAGGCCAGCGCCACTTCCGCGCCCGCTCGCCAGATCTGCTGATCCGCCATGGAGACGTTGACGAGTTTGCCGAGAAAGCCAAAGTCGACGCAAATATAGGCAAGAACCGCCCAGGCCAGGGCCGCTGCAGCCGGCAGCATGGATGTGCCCTTGACCACGAACAGGATGGTCAGAAACACGGCCAGTAGACCGGCAATGCCAAGCACGATACCGCGATAGAGCGTAAATGCGTTGACGGTGTCCTTGTAGGCATTGGGCTCCCACAGATTGATCTGTGGCAGGCTCGGTCCCTCAAGCTCGGCCACGAAGGTCACCACCGAACCAGGGTTCAGGGTAATGCGAAACACATCCGCCTCGTCGCTCGGTAAGCGGTCGAGCGCGAAGCCTTCGGATGGGGTAATCGATATGATCCGCTGCGAGCCGAGATCGGGCCAGAACATCTTGGAATTGGCGAGACGGAAATGCGGCGCGACAATGACGCGCTCCAGCTGTTCTTCCGAAACGTTTGCAAGCGCAAACACAGCCCAGTCGCCCTGGTGATTGTTGGATGTCGCGCGCACCTCGATCCGTCGACGGATGCCGTCGGCACCGGCGGCGGTGGACACCTGGAAAGCCTCGCCCTGATTCGTATAGATCTCGGTGGTCGGCGTCAGGTCCAGCGCCATGTCGTCGCGCGCGATCTTCACCGGCTCCAGCGCGAGGGCAGGCGACAGCGCAAGAGCAAGCCATGCGATCATCATTGCGGCAAGTGTCGTCGCCACCCGGCCGAGCGGTATCGCGTGCTGTGTCAGTGGATTGCTCATTCCGTCGGAAATTTCCCGTTGCCCTCGGCGTCACTGGACAACCGCGAAAAGATCGCATGGTCGCGCCACTGCCCGTTGATTTTCAGATAGTCCCGCAAGATGCCTTCTCGCTGAAACCCGGACTTTTGCAGAAGCCGGATGCTTTTTTCATTGTCCGGAATACAGGCTGCTTCAATCCGGTGCAACTCAAGCTCCCGGAAGATGTAGGGTATTGCGATTCCAAGTGCGGCAAACATATGGCCGCGACCCGAATGTCGCTCCCCCATCCAGTAGCCGATCATGCAGGTTCGGGCCGCACCGCGGCGGATCAGACCGATGGTCAGCCCGCCCAGAAGGACGTTGTCGGATTGCCGGAAGAGAAAAAGAGGAACGGCGCTGCCGGAGGAAAATTCCTGTTCATTACGCAGAACCCGCGCCCGGAAAGAGCGCTCGAACAGGTCGTCCGCACGCCATGCCGGCTCCCAGGGTTGCAGGAAGGACTGGCTTTCGCGCCGCAGTGACTGCCATTGGCGGAAATCGGAATGCCGGGGCAGGCGCAGATGGATGGTCCCATCGCAAAGGTCCGGGAGCTCCGGCTGCCGCGACAGAAACCGAAATACCGATCGTACCATGCCCAAACCCCAGCGCTTCGGGCCTGATGTCTCGCCCGCAGCCAGATCCTAAAGTGTCGGTGGCCGGCCTTAGCCGGCAGCCGCCTTTGCCTTGTGCGGCTCAGACAGCGAGCCGACAATGTCGTCCAAAGATGCAAGCTTATCCAGCGGTCCGATCGCCGAAAGCGTCGGCACCGTGTCGAAGAACAACCGTCCGGCAAGGTCGGTCAAACGCTCGGTGGTGATGCCTTCAAGCCGGTCCATCATCTCCTGATTGGAGATTGGACGACCGTAGAGCATCATTTGCCGGGCAATCTGGCCGGCCCGTGCTGCCGGGCTTTCCTGGCCCATCAGCAACTGTGCACGGATCTGTGCACGCGAACGCTCGATTTCTTGCTGGTCGATCGATTGCGATGCCTTGCGCAGTTCCTCGATGATGACGGGCATCAGTTCCGGCAGGTTTTCGCCGCCGGTGGCTGCATGAACGCCGAAAATGCCGGTATCCGAGAAGCCCCAATGGAATGCGTAGACCGAATAACAGAGGCCGCGGAACTCACGCACTTCCTGGAAGAGCCGCGACGACATACCGCCACCGAGGATGTTGGCCAGGATCTGCGAGGCGTAGAAATCGCGAACGTGATAGGCCTTGCCCTCGAAACCGAGCAGCACCTGCGCGTCCATGAGGTCGCGCGCCTGACGGGTCTCGCCGCCGGTATAGCGTGCCGGTTCATTGACCGGTGAAACTTCCGGCTTGGTCGGGATCGAGGCAAAGCGCTGCTCGACCTGCTTGACGAACTTGTCGTGATCGACAGCGCCGGCCGCGACAACGAACATGCGGTCGGTGGTGTAATTGCGCGCAAGATAGGCGCGGATATCGTCGCTGGTGAAGCCCTTCACGGTGTCCGGCGTGCCGAGGATCGGCCGACCGAGCGTCTGCCCGCGATAGGCGACCTCGGAAAAGCTGTCGAAGACCACGTCATCGGGAATATCGTTGGCGGCACCGATTTCCTGCAGGATCACGTGTTTCTCGCGCTGAAGTTCGTCAGCCTCGAAAACCGAATCGGTGAGGATGTCGGCCAGGATATCGACCGCCAGCGGCGTGTCGTTCTTCAACACGCGGGCGTAATAGGCGGTGGTCTCTGTCGAGGTTGCCGCGTTCAGTTCGCCGCCGACATTCTCGATTTCCTCGGCAATCTGCCGGGCACCGCGAGTGCGGGTGCCTTTGAACGCCATATGTTCGAGGAGGTGGGCGATGCCGTGTTCGTTTTCGGTTTCGTCGCGTGAACCGGATTTGATCCAGGTACCGAGAGCAACGCTTTCGAGGTGGGGCATGCTTTCGGTTACGACCGTCAACCCGGACGCAAGCCGGGTACTCTGCACATTCATGTTCCGTCTTTCTGCGTTTCTTTTACCGGGTGCGTACGTTGTCGCCGACAAAGCTTTCGACGGCTTTAAGGTCTGCATCCAGAATTGTGAAACGCTCCTCCCTGTCCATCAGGTCAGCAAGCCACGCCGGCAGGGCCGGGTCAATACCGCTTGCAGCTTTTACTGCCGCGGGGAATTTCGCCGGATGGGCCGTGGCCAGCACGATCATGGGAGTATTGGCCTTTTCGTGCTTCTTGGCAACATGGACACCGACAGCTGTATGCGGGTCGAGCAGATAGCCGGTCTCGGCAAGCGTGTCCTTGATGGTCAGCGCCACGTCCTTTTCCGAGGTCTTGCCGGCGCGGAAAGCCTTGCGGATCACCTTCAAGGCCCCTGGCTTGATTTCGAAGCCGCCGGACTGTTTGAGGCTGGTCATCGCGGCGCGAACTTCTTCCGGCTTACGGTCATTGGCTTCGAACAGAAGACGTTCGAAATTTGACGAAATCTGGATATCCATGGAGGGCGAGGTGGTCGCCTTGACGCCCTTCATCTCGTAGCGACCGGTGCGCATGGTGCGGGCGAGAATGTCGTTTTCGTTGGTCGCAATCACCAGCCTGTCGATCGGCAGTCCCATTTTCTTGGCGACATAACCGGCAAAGATATCGCCGAAATTGCCGGTCGGCACCGTGAACGACACCTTGCGGTCCGGGCTTCCAAGCGAAAGCGCCGACGTGAAGTAATAGACCACCTGCGCCATGATACGCGCCCAGTTGATCGAATTGACCCCGGAAATGCGATATTTGTCGCGGAAGGCGCCGTCGTTGAACATGTCTTTGACGAGGTTCTGGCAATCGTCGAAATTGCCCTTCACCGCGATGGCGTGAACATTCTTCTCGGTTGAACCTGTCATCTGCCGCTGCTGCACAGGCGAGACTTTTTCATGCGGGAAAAGAATGAAAATATCGGTGCGTTCGCGTCCGGCAAAGGCGTCGATGGCGGCACCGCCCGTATCGCCCGAGGTGGCGCCGACGATCGTTGCGTGCTCATTTCGCCCGGCTAGAACATGATCCATCAGCCGCGCCAGAAGCTGCATGGCCACATCCTTGAACGCCAGCGTGGTGCCGTGGAACAGTTCGAGCACGAAGGAGTTGGCACCCGTCTGCACCAGCGGCACGACGGCTGGATGGCGGAAGGTTGCATAGGCATCGTTGATCATCGAGCGGAAAGCGTCCTTCTCGATTTCCCCGCCGGTAAAGGGGTAAAGCACTTCGAAGGCGACTTCCTGATAGGTCATGCCGCGCATGGCGCGAATGTCTTTCTTGGAAAGCTCTGGCCATGTCTTTGGAAGGTAAAGACCTCCGTCGCGTGCGAGCCCGGTCAACAGGGCGTCGCGGAAGCCGAGGCTGGGTGCCTCGCCGCGGGTGGAGATGTATTCCATGGCAATGATCCTCGCTCGTAACGGCGGCCCGCCGTCAATCCCTCGATTGGCAAATGAGTGGCAAAGTCGATCCTGGGCGAAGGCTGGGACGGGAGTTTGAAAACTGTACCAAAAACGCCCACGAACAGATCGATTTTTTGCCGCGCCGCTGGTATAGACCAATGCCAAGGCCAATGAAAAGGCCTGAGAGCGAAGGATTTGGCCGCATTCGACGGCCTGGAATGCAGAAGGTTGAGTATGGTGTTTCTGAACGTCTCTCGCGGCGTGGCCGCGGCATCGCTGCTGGTAGCACTTGCTGGCTGCAACACCGACAGCACATTGGATCCCAAGGCCGCCCAGCGGGCAGCTGACGTCGCGGTGGTGCAGACCACATGCCCGGGGATTTCGCTTCGCGATGGAACGGCCTCCTACCGGACCTATGCCAGTGGCGGCAAGGATGACCCGGAAAAGGTGATCTATCAGGCCTCGCTTGCCGACACCACGCGTGCCTGCACCAAGAATGACGCGACGCTCACCATCACCGCCATGGTCCAGGGCCGCATCATCGCCGGCCCCATGGGCAAGGCCGGCAATATCGTCATGCCGATCCGGGTGTCTGTGGTCGATGGCGACAATGTGCTGTATTCAGAACTGACGAAATACGAACAAACGCTGGCCGATCCGGCTGTCGCGACGCAGTTCGTCTTCACCAAGGACGTCAATATTCCGGTTCAGGGTGATCTGAGCGGTCTTGCCCGTGTTTATATCGGCTTCGACGAAGGCAAGTCGAAACAGTAAGCCGGCCGGGGTGGCGCGATCAGATCGCGCCTTCCCATTCTGCCATGGCGGCAATCACCGCCGGCAGGTCCTTCATCCGCGAAATGACCGTTTCCGCACCGGCATCGGTCAGTTTGTCGGCATGCGAGGGATAGGTGTGTGACGCGCCGGTAAAGCCGATCACGCGCATGCCGGCAGCGCGCGCTGCGTGGATACCATGGACGGAATCCTCGACCACCACGACTTTTGACGGGGACACGTTGAATTTTTCCGCGCCATGCAGAAAGATATCCGGCTTGGGCTTCACCCGGTCGGCGCCCAGATCCTTGGCGGAATAGACATGGTCGCCAAACGCCGCTTTGAGACCAACCTTGGTCAGCATCATGTCGAGACGGCTGGAGCCGGAATTCGAGCAGATGCAGCGCGGGCCTTCGAGCCGTGACAATGCGTAGAGAACACCCTCGATGATCTTCACCTCGCGCGCCAGCCGCTGATCGAGAAGCTTCTCCGATTTGTCCAGCAGGCTGGCAGACAGCGGAATGTCGATTTCCTTTTCGATCGTCAGAAGAATGTTCTTCCAGGTCATGCCGGCAAAGCGCTCGCCCATTTCTTCCACCGAGATCGGATAGCCGGCATCGTTGAGCAGTCCGGATTCGACCTTGGCTGCAATGATTTCAGAATCGACGAGCACGCCGTCGCAATCGAAAATGGTAAGGTCGAAACCGCTCATGATGATGTCCGTATCTTGGGGTCTGGGAAGGCGGCTTTCCCTACACGATGTCAGGCGAAAGAACAACAAGTGCGCCTGGACAAGGCAACATCGCCTCTCGCCATCACCGTCAGACACTTCGGCGGTTGCCGAAGCTTCACCAGCAGGTGCCATGCGAAGACAGGGGCAGAAACCATAAAGGAGCCTGCCATGCTGACCTGCATCATCCGCTACGAGATCGATCCTTTTTCCCGCGATCAGTTCGCAACCTACGCCCGCAACTGGGGCGAAGCGATCCCGCGTTGCGGTGCTGATCTGGTCGGCTATTTCGGCCCGCATGAAGGCTCAACCACCACCGCCTACGGCATCTATCACATCGAAAACCTGGCGGCTTACGAAGCCTATCGGACAAGGCTCGCCGCAGATCCGCTCGGCCAGGAAAATTATGCGTTCTCTCGCCGCGAGCGCTTTATCCTCAAAGAGGATAGACTGTTTTTGAAATGCGTTTCCAACCCCCATGGAGAGTTGCAAAAGCCATGATCGCAGTGATCTTCGAAGTGACGCCGGCAGAGGGCCGGATGGACGCCTATCTCGACATAGCCGCCGGGCTGAAGCGCCAACTGGAAACCGTTGACGGCTTTATCTCGGTCGAGCGGTTCCAGAGCCTGAGTCAGCCTGAAAAACTGCTCTCGCTCTCCTTCTTCCGCGATGAAGAGGCGGTAAAGGCCTGGCGCAACACGCAGGAGCACCGCCTTGCCCAATCCGCTGGCAGGGGCGGCGTGTTTTCCGATTACAGGCTGCGTGTCGCCCATGTGCTGAGGGATTATGGATTGGAAGAAAGGATGGAAGCGCCAGCCGACAGTCTGGCGCGTCACGGAGAGTGATGCCCTCAATGAGGGGCTACCGGAGGGTGATCGCTCCGTGGTTTGGCGCCGGCACGTTTCCCGCTTCGACAGGAGCCGAAAATCTGCCATTATCCAGGCGAGGGGGCTTCGTTCATGCTGACACTCGATATGTTGCGCGACATCGTGCTGGCTTTGCCAGACGTCGTCGAAACGAAATCCTGGGACGCTGTGTCTTTCAAGGTCAACAACAAGGCGATCCTGTTCTGGAACCCCACCCATGATTGCCCCGTCTTCAAGGTGCCGTTCGAGGAGCGTGATTTCCTCATCGAGGTAGATCCGGACACGTTCTTCACCACGGACCATCACCGGCCATGGCCGCTGATCCTGGCTCGACCGGAAAAGGTCGATATCGACTGGGTGCGCGCGACGGTAGAGCGCACCTGGCGCAAGCAGGCCAGGAAGGCGACGCTCAGGGCTTATGATGCTCAGGCGAACAGAGATCCCTGAACACGGACGTATTCCACCGCCATGTGCCGATTGCAGACATTTTTCTCGACTATTTCGCCAATGACTCTCCATCCTTCAGGGTTTGGTAACCAAGTTCGGTAACCATAACAGCCATCAAGTATCGCGTCCGTGTAAGAGTGAGTATCCGATGGCCTCTGTCTCCCCGATCGCCGAACTGCGTCGTTCGAGTGCACCGTCCTCCTTTATCGACACCATCATCAAGGGTGATTGCGTCGCAGCGCTGGAAGCACTTCCCGCCAATTCCGTGGACGTCATCTTTGCCGATCCACCCTATAACCTTCAGCTGGGCGGTTCGCTGACCCGTCCCGACCAGAGCCATGTCGACGCCGTCGACGATGACTGGGACCAGTTCGCATCCTTTCAGGCCTATGACGCCTTCACCCGCGCCTGGCTTCTCGCTTGCCGCCGCGTGCTCAAGCCAACCGGCACCATCTGGGTGATCGGCTCCTATCACAACATTTTCCGCGTCGGCGCCACGCTGCAGGACCTCAATTTCTGGATCCTCAACGATGTCATCTGGCGCAAGACCAATCCCATGCCGAATTTCAAGGGCCGCCGGTTCCAGAACGCCCATGAAACCATGATCTGGGCTTCTCCCGATCCGAAGACCAAGGGCTATACCTTCAATTACGATGCCATGAAGGCCTCCAATGACGACGTGCAGATGCGCTCCGACTGGCTGTTTCCGATCTGCAATGGCGGCGAACGCCTGAAGGGCGACGATGGCAAGAAGGTTCATCCGACCCAGAAGCCGGAAGCACTGCTGGCCCGTGTCATCATGGCCTCCACCAAGCCCGGCGATCTGATCCTCGATCCCTTCTTCGGTTCGGGCACAACCGGTGCCGTTGCCAAACGCCTCGGTCGCCATTTCGTCGGCATCGAGCGCGAGCAGGATTACATCGATGCGGCTCAGGCCCGCATTGAAGCAGTCGAGCCTCTCGGCAAGGCCGAGTTGACCGTGCTGACCGGCAAGAAGTCCGAGCCGCGCGTTGCCTTCAACACGCTGATCGAAAGCGGTCTGGTGAAGCCCGGTCAGGTTCTGACCGATGCCAAGCGCCGTTACAGCGCCATCATCCGCGCCGACGGTACGATCGCGTCTGGTGGCGATGCCGGCTCCATCCACCGGCTGGGTGCCAAGGTGCAGGGTTTCGATGCCTGCAACGGCTGGACATTCTGGCACTATGAGGATGGCGACGCTCTGCGTCCCATCGACGATCTGAGGTCAGTCATCCGCAGTGAACTGGCAAAGCTGGGATAGGATTGTCCATCATTTGATGGACGGTCCTGACGATCCACCCTTCTTTGCCCGTCTGCCCATCCTTCCTGCGGTTTTAGTACCTTCAGTCCCGCAGGAAGAAATAGACGCCCGGTCCTCGGTTACGAGGTCCGGGCGTCATGTATTCAAGCCAATTCATATAGGAAGACTGGCCAGCCTCGAGCAAGCTGACGCACCTAAATCTCCACCTCAAATTTGGGGTGCGAAATTTGACAGCTCTGTTGGACAAGGCAAAGCAGGCGTTTAACCGGGGCGATCATGCGGTCGCGCTCAAGGCGTTGGCGCGCCTGATGGAACGCGAAAAGCGCAATGCCGATGCCCGCATCCTCACAGCCATGGTGCACGAGAAACTGGGCGACCGCGCTGCGGCCGGACTTTATCTCGCCGGCGCCATCGATCTCGCAAGCGCCCGTCGCCGCGATGTCGCCTTTCGCGCTGCCTCGCATTTTCTGGCCGTCAACGACAACCAGTCGGCCCTTGGTGCGCTGTTGAAATTGCATGCCCATATGGCAAGCGACAGTGACGTCAATCACTCGATCTGCAGTCTTTACCGCGAAGCCGGGCGCTATGCCGAGGCCTTGCCCTTTGCCCGGCATCTGGCTGATCATGGCAGCAGCGCCGGCAATTTCCTCAATGCCGGTATCGTCCTCTCAGGACTTGGCCACTATGATGAAGCCTATCCGGCACTTTTGAAAGCCTATGCTGCCAATCCCACCGAGCGACTGGCTTTGAGCGAATTGTTCTGGTGCGCTGCCAATCTTTGCGATTTTTCGCTCTCAGCGACGCTTCAGTCCGAGCTGGAAGCGGCCTATGCCCGCGAGGGCGATCGGGCCGACATCCGCGAAAATGCCTTTCGTGCGCTCACATGGTCCGGCGATGAAGCCTATCACGCACTGTGCGCCCGCCGCACGGCGCAGGTTCTGTTGCCTCAACTGTCACCGCACCGTCCGCAGCCGCGCAAGCGCACCCCCGAAGAACCGCTTCGCATCGGCTATGTCTCGGCGGATTTTTGTGAGCACGCAACCATGGCGCTGTTTGCAGGCGTTCTGGAAGCCCATGATCGCGACCGCTTCCAGATCTACGGTATCTGCCACACGCCGAAACAGGCCCGAACCGGCAATCATCGCGCGCGGTTTCTTGCAAGTGTCGACCACTATATCGATATTCTGGACCTCGACGATCAGGCCGCAGCCGAGTTAATTCGCACCCTCGAACTCGATATCCTGGTCGATCTGAAGGGCTTCACCCAATCGAGCCGCCTTGGCATTTTCAGCCGTCGTCCCGCACCCGTTGCAATAACCTATCTCGGTTTTCCCGGCAGCGTGCCCGGTGCCGGCATCGACTATGCGCTGACCGATGCCGTGGTCACACCTGCCGCAAGCGAGCTGCATTACGAAGAAAGACTGCTGCGGCTTGATCCCTGCTATCAGTCGAACGACGATCGCCGTCCTCCGGTCGCGCGAACCGGCAACCGCGCGGCACACGGTCTGCCAAAGGATGCGATTGTCTTCTGTTCCTTCAATCAAACGCAGAAAATTCGTGGGCCGGTCTTTGCCGCCTGGATGCAGATTTTATCCGCCGTCGATGGATCGGTATTGTGGTTGCTCGACCATCAGGGCCTTGCCCGCACCAATCTGGAAAAGGCGGCAAGTGATGCAGGTGTCGATCCGAACCGTCTGATCTTCGCACCCAAAATGCCGATGACCGATCATCTGGCCCGCCTCGCCGAGGCGGATATCGCCCTCGATACCGCCCCCTATAACGGCCACACCACCACATCCGACGCCCTTTGGTGCGGCGTGCCAGTGCTCACATGGCATGGCTCAAGCTTTGCCAGCCGCGTCTCGGAAAGCCTGCTGCGTGCGGTCGGCCTGCCGGAACTGGTGGCAACAGATATTCAAGAATTCGTCCGCCTGGCGGTCGAACTGGCGCAGGATAAGGACCGCCATATCCGCCTGCGCCAGACCCTTTTGGAGGCGCGTAAATCCGCAGCCCTCTTCGATACCAAAGCGCTCACACGTCAGATCGAAGCGCATTATGAGGCGGTGACACGCGAGCCCGTCGACGCCTGAGCGTCAACGGGTTCGTTTTCCATCCGATTTCAGACGTCCACTCCATGGGCGGCGAGATCGGAGCGCAGCTTGTCTGCCCCGGTAAAATGCACCGCATACCATCCGGCAGCCTTGGCACCCTCTACATTGGCGAGCGAATCGTCGATGAAAATGCTCCTGGACGGATCAAGGCCGAAGCTCTTGGCATGGGTCTCGTAGATGGCGATATCCGGCTTGATCAGCCCGACTTCGGCAGAAACCGTGACGCCGCGCGGGCGGTCGAGGAAGGGAAACATACCGCGGGCCTCACGAAACGTGTCGGCGGCAAAATTGGTGAGCATCGTCACATCGCGTCCGTCTTCGATCAGGCCAAGCATGATCGCGACACTGTCTTCATAGGCATGCGGCACCATTTCGCGCCAGTATTGCCGAAAGGCACGAATTTGCTCGGCGCGCTCGGGATGGTCGGCAATCAGCAGCGCTTCCGCTTCGGCCCAGTCACGACCGCGGTCTTGTTCGACATTCCATTCATGGGTGCAGACATTGTCGAAGAACCATTGCCGTTCGCTCTCATCGGGAATGATCCGGGAAAAGGGCAGGTTGGGATCGTAATGGATCAGAACCTTGCCGATGTCGAAAACGATATGCTGTATGTCTGCGGCCATGAATCATTTGCTCCGTGTTGGAAATGCGTGCGGCATAGCCTGCATGATTATCTTTTTCATGACGGTGGGCAGCGCTTGCTGTTCAAGATTTTCAACCGGCTCCCACCAGCCGTTATCGGCGGGTGCTTTGTCAACGTCGGCGCAATAGACACTCAGCCGCAATTCGAAATGTGTGAAGATATGTGTGACCACCCCTTTGGCCTGCCAGTCGGCGGGGAAGGGGGCGTGCTCGATCCCGGTTCCGCCATCTTGCCGTGAAGTCCACTCGGTTGTCGGAACCTCGGTCATGCCTCCCAGAAGACCGCTTGCCACACGCCGTCTCAGCAAAACACGGTCCTCATGTACCGCCACATAAGCAGCACCCAAACGAACAGGCTTTTCCTTTTTGGCAGCCTTGACCGGAAAGCGCTCCGGATCATCCTTCAGAAGCGCCAGACAGTGGGCGTTGAAAGGACAAAGAGAACAGGCGGGTCTCTTCGGCGTACAGATCGTTGCTCCCAGATCCATCATCGCCTGGGCAAAATCGCCGGGCCTCGATGCCGGTGTCATGGTCGCAACATGTGCCTTCATCACCGGCTTGGAGCTTGGAAGCGGGGCGTCGATCGCGTGAAGCCTGGAAATCACCCGCTCGACATTGCCATCCATCACGGCCGCTTGGCGGTCAAAGGCGATGGCGGCGATGGCGGCTGAGGTATAGTCGCCAATCCCCGGAAGCGCTTTCAAGCCCTCTTCGCTATCGGGAAAGATCCCGCCATGCGCGGTCGCCACCACTTCCGCACATTTCTTCAGATTGCGCGCACGAGCGTAATAGCCAAGTCCCGCCCAGGCGGCCATGACGTCGTCCACCGGGGCGTCCGCCAGATCCTTGACCGTGGGCCAGCGGCTGAGAAATATCTGGAAATAGCTTTTGACCGCCTGCACGGTGGTCTGCTGCAACATCACCTCGGAAAGCCAGATATGGTAGGGATCGGCCACCACGCCATGCTTGCGCATCGACGGCGATACCCGCCAGGGCAATTCCCGGTGGTGGCGGTCGTACCAGGCAAGAAGCGCCATGGCCTCGGCGTTTTCGGGGATATTGTGTGTCATCATTTGCCGCATATGGGGAAAGTGCCGTATATCTGGACAAATCAGTCGCTGTAATCAAGGCGAGAAGCGTAAGGCACATGCCGGTCCATGAAAAAACAACAGCCATGAAGAAACCACGCAGAGGCGCGTTCCAGATTGCCGAACTCGCCAACGGTATCATCGATCCCGTCCTCTCCCGCCGTGCAGGTATCACCACGGCGCTGCTTGGTTCGTGGGAAGATATTGCCGGCGAGAACTTTGCCGATTGCACCCGTCCGGAAAAGATCACCTGGCCGCGCCACAACGATTTCAACGAGGCTGGCGGTCACCGCCCCGGCGTGCTGGTGGTTGCCTGCGAAGGTGCCCGTGCCCTGTTCCTCAATCACGCGCAGGGTGAATTGATCGATCGTATCAACGGTTTTTTCGGCTATCCCGCCATTGCCCAGATCCGCATCGTGCAAAAGCCGGTATCGCAATCCTACAACCATCGCCGCAAATTGCGCCCGCTGGAAGGCGAAAGGGCAAGGAGGCTGGAAGCCATGCTGGACGGAATTGAAAGTGAAACGCTGAAATCGGCAATCCGAAAACTCGGGACCGGCGTGCTTTCTTCCGCCAAGCGTAAATAAGCGCGCGATAACATGGAAGAAATTTAATGATTGCGGCCTTTTCTTCTCACAATTCTTTGATGAAAGTGGCGACCAACCGCCTTGTTTGCGGCCAATGGCCGATATAACGAATTGGCAGACCCGAAATTCATAATTGCAGGATAGACCGATGGCTAATCTTGAACTCACCACCACCAGGCGCCTCCTTCTGGGCGGCATCGCCGTCGGTGCTCTTTCCGTAGGCCTTGCTTCTTGCAGCGACGAGAAGGCGCCCAATGCCCTTGCCAATGCATCAGATAGCGCCAAGGACGGTGTTGACCCGGTAACGACGGCTGCCACAAGCAGCACGGAAATTCCAAAATCCGACCGCGATGTCGATATGGCCGACGTGCTCAAGCCCGGCCCGCTGCCGGAAATGACCATGGGCGACGAAAATGCGCCGGTAAAGATCGTCGAATACATGTCGATGACTTGCCCGCATTGCGCCCATTTCCATGAAACGACGCTTGAACCGATCAAGACCAAATACATCGACACCGGCAAGGTCTATTTCGTCATTCGCGAATTCCCCTTCGATCCTGCCGCAACCGCTGCCTTCATGCTCGCGCGCTGCGCGCCGGAAGGCCAGCAGCTTCCTTTCATCTCGATGTTCATGAAGCAGCAGCGCGCCTGGGCGGCTCCTTCCGACGGCGATGTGCGCGGTGCGATGCTGCAATTGTCGAAACTGGCAGGTTTTACACAGGAGAGCTTCGAAGCCTGCTTGACGAACCAGAAGCTAGCCGCTGATGTGACGGCTATCAGGGACCGCGGTGCGAAGGATTTCGGCGTGAATGCCACACCGACCTTCTTCATCAACGGCAAGACCTATTCTGGAGACATGTCGGTTGAATCCATGTCGGCGCTTATCGACAGCATGCTCTAACCAACGCTCCGTTGCGAGAACGGGCGGCGGGCGGACCCGTGCGCCCGTTTTTTTGTGTTTTTCCGCCTCTGCAATGGGGATGTATCGGAAGCCGCTGGACCGGCTTTCGCACGCCTCGTCTGAGCTCTTCAGCCTCCTTCTCACCGTCGCGGACAAGACGAGGTCGGTGTCATGAGGTTTACCAAGCTCAGGCTGCAGGGCTTCAAGTCTTTCGTCGAACCGTCCGAATTCATCATCGAACGCGGCCTGACCGGCGTTGTCGGGCCCAATGGCTGCGGCAAGTCCAATCTTGTCGAGGCCCTGCGCTGGGTGATGGGCGAGAATTCCTACAAGAACATGCGCGCGTCCGGCATGGACGACGTGATCTTTTCCGGGTCCGGCAACAGGCCCGCTCGCAATTCGGCGGAGGTCGGCCTTTATCTCGACAATTCCGACCGCACCGCACCAGCTGCCTTCAACGATCAGGATGAGATTCAGGTCACCCGCCGGATCGAGCGTGAGAATGGTTCGGTCTATCGCATCAATGGCAAGGAAGCCCGTGCCAAGGATGTGCAGCTTCTGTTTGCCGATGCCTCCACCGGTGCGCGCTCGCCTTCCATGGTGGGGCAGGGCCGGATCGGCGAACTCATTCAGGCAAAGCCTCAGGCCCGTCGGCAATTGCTGGAAGAGGCAGCCGGAATTTCCGGCCTGCATTCGCGTCGCCATGAGGCCGAGCTTCGTCTGCGTGCCGCCGAAACCAACCTCGAGCGGCTTGAAGACATCACTGTTCAGTTGGAAAGCCAGATCGAGAGCCTGAAACGTCAGGCCCGCCAGGCCAACCGCTTCAAGGCACTGTCTGCCGATATACGCGCCCGCGAGGCCATGCTGTTGTATATCCGCTGGCTGCAGGCCAAGGACGCCGAAGCCGAGGCGGAAACAGCGCTCAATCAGGCAACCGCCATCGTTGCCGAAAAGGCGCAGATCCAGATGGAGGCCGCCAAGGCACAGGCCATCTCCAGCCTCAAGATGCCGGAATTGCGCGACGCCGAAGTGGCCGCTGCCGCAACCTTGCAGCGCCTTCAGATCGCCCGCTCGCAGCTGGACGAAGAGGCGAACCGTATCCTCAAACGTCGCGACGAACTGACCCGTCGGCTGGCCCAGCTGGATGAGGATATTCGGCGCGAGGAACGGCTGACCGCCGACAATACCGAGGTGCTCAACCGTCTTGCCGAGGAAGAGGCGGAACTGGAAGAGATCCTTTCCGATTCCGGGCGCCAGTCGGAAGAAACAAGGGCTGCTTTCGAAGCAGCCGCCGCCGATCTCGCAGAGGCGGAAAAGCGCTTTTCAATTCTGACTGCAGAGCGTGCAGAAGCCTCTGCCGGGCGCAATGCGCTGGAACGGAGCATCCGTGATCTGGCCGAACGCCGCCAGCGTCTCGAGCGTCAGGCAGAGGAGGCGGGCCGCGAGATCGATACGATCGCAGCGCGTATGGCCGAACTGCCCGACCCCTCGGAAAAGCAGGAACTGGTCGAGGCCGCCGAAGTCGCCATTGAGGATCTGGAAGTCCAGATGGCCGAGGCCGAGGATGCGGTATCCGCCGCCCGCCGCGCCGAAGCCGATCTGCGCCAACCATTGGAAGTGGCACGCTCCAGGGTCAATGCACTGGAAACCGAAGCCCGCACGATCCAGAAAATGCTGGCAAGCGGTGCGACCTCGGGTGAGTTTTCACCGATCGCCGATGCCCTGACCGTCGACCGCGGCTTCGAGACGGCGCTGGGGGCGGCACTGGGCGACGATCTGGATTCCCCGCTGGACGAGCGCGCCCCCGCCCACTGGACCGAAACTGGTTCCGGCGATAGCGACCCGGGCTTGCCGGAGGGTGTTTCTCCGTTGATCGGCCATGTTCAGGCACCCGACGCGCTCCACCGCCGCCTGCGTCAGGTCGGGCTGGTCGATGCCGCCGAGGCTGCAACACTGATGAAACAGCTGCGGCCAGGTCAGCGGTTGGTGACGCGCGATGGCGCCGTCTATCGCTGGGACGGTCATGTGACGGGCTCGGAAGCCCCGAGTGCGGCAGCGCTGCGTCTGGCCCAGAAAAACCGTCTGGCCGAGCTTGAGGCTGAAAGCGAAGAAGCCCGCGACATGATGGCGGAGGCGGAGGATAACCTTGCAAGTGCCGGCGAGGGCATCCGTATTGCCGAAGCGCGTATGGCCGAGAGCCGCGAACGCCAGCGCATCGCCATCCGCCAGTTGGCCGAAGCCCGCGAGGCATTGGCCGCTGCCGAGCGCGCATCCGGTGATCTGGTTCGCCGCCGCGATGTCATCAATGAAGCCCGAAACAGCCTGAGCGGCCAGCTGGAAGATCTCGCCATCAACGAGGAAGACGCCCGCATTGCCCTTGAGGATGCGCCCGATCTATCCGACCTGGACGAAAAATTGCGCGAGGAACAGGCCTCTGTTGCCACCCTTCGCGGTGTGCTGGCCGAAGCGCGGGCCGTGCATGAAAGCCTGAATCGCGAAAACGAACAGCGCCAGCGTCGCATTCTGTCGATCCGGCAGGAGCGCTCGACCTGGCAGGCACGCGCCGCCAGTGCCGAGGCCCAGATCGCAACCTTGAGAGAGCGCGATGCCGAGGCCCGCGACGAACTTGCCGAGCTGGAACTGGCGCCTGACGAGTTCGACGACAAGCGCCGCATGCTGATGACCGAATTGCAAAAGGCCGAGGGCGAACGCAAGGCAGCCGCAGACCGCCTGGCCGAGGCCGAAACCCGCCAGCGTGAAGCCGATCACAAGGCGGCAACGGCGCTGTCGGAACTGGCCGAAAGTCGCGAGCGTCGTGGCCGCGCCGAGGAGCGGCTGGTATCGGCCCGCGATCGCCGCAAGGAAGGCGAGGCCCGCATTCAGGAAACGCTCAATGTTCAGGCGCATGAGGCCTTGCGTCTGACCGGGATGAAGGATGCCTCCGACATTGCCGACCTGCGCGATGTCGAGCGCGATCTCGACCGGCTGCGCATGGAGCGCGAGCGTCTGGGCGCGGTCAATCTGCGCGCCGAAGAAGAACAGCAGGAATTGTCGGATCAACTGAGTGCCCTGATCAAGGAGCGCGACGATATCATCGATGCCATCCGCAAGTTGCGCGGCGCGATCCAGAACCTCAACAAGGAGGGTCGCGAACGACTGCTGGCCGCCTTCGATGTCGTCAACGCCCAATTCCAGCGCCTGTTTACCCATCTCTTCAACGGCGGGACCGCAGAGCTTCAGCTGATTGAAAGCGACGATCCGTTGGAGGCTGGCCTCGAAATCCTCGCCCGCCCGCCCGGCAAGAAGCCGCAGACCATGACACTGTTGTCCGGTGGCGAGCAGGCGCTGACAGCCATGGCGCTGATCTTTGCCGTGTTCCTCACCAATCCGGCCCCGATCTGTGTGCTGGACGAGGTGGACGCCCCTCTCGACGACCACAATGTGGAGCGCTACTGCAATCTGATGGACGAAATGGCGGCCTCGACCGAAACCCGCTTCGTCATCATTACCCACAACCCCATCACCATGGCGCGCATGAACCGCCTCTTCGGCGTAACCATGGCCGAGCAGGGTGTGTCGCAACTGGTGTCAGTCGATTTGCAGACAGCAGAGCAACTCCGCGAGCGCGATCTGGTGTGAAGCCTCGGCTCAGGCAGCCAGGCTCAACCGATCGCGACCACTGTGCTTGGAAGCGTAAAGCGCTGCATCGGCACGGGCAAAGACGGATTCGACTGTATCGCCCGCCATGATTTCTGAAATGCCGGCAGACGTGGTGTAGGTGAAGCTGGCGTCTTGCGCCAGCGGGTGACTTTCCCGTACGGATTTCAGCACCCGGGAAATCATGCCGCTGCTTTGCTCCAGACTGGTGTCTGGCAAGATCAGCATGAACTCCTCTCCGCCCACGCGTCCGAAAATATCGGTTCGGCGGATATGCTGCTGCACCGTGCGGGCAAAATGCACGATCAGAGCGTCACCGGCCTGATGACCATAGTCATCGTTGACCTGCTTGAAATAGTCGATATCGAAGAGGCATACACAGCCGCCACCGGTTTGACCGGCACTATTTCCCGCCAGCACATTGTCGAGCTGTTCCATGATGTGGCGACGGTTGGAGATACCGGTCAGATCATCGGTTTGCGAGGCGCGTCGGGCAAAGTCGCGGGTCTGGCGCAATTCCCGCTCGTCCATGCGTAACTCAGTGATGTCGACGCCGGTCATCAACAGCCAGCCATCTTCCCGCAGGCTTTCGACCACCCAGATCCATCGGCCGTCAACCAGGTCGACCTCGAAGCCGCGTTTTGTGGATTTTCCCCGGCGTGTAAATGCAGTTGCCAGCCAGGATTCAATATTGGGATCTTTGATCACGGGGCCGCGCTTTGCGGCGTGGTTTCGGCGCATGATATCCGCCCAGACGATGCTCTCTCCCTCGTCGACGAAGTAGGCATCCCGAAAGGCGGTATTGCAGTACTGCAGGCGATCGTCCGCGTCGAAAGCGGCCGTGATCACGCTGGCGCCGTCTTGCAGGTGCAACAGTTCGTCTGCGATGGACCGCATCCCGCCTTGGCTCCATGTGTCAATTCGAATGAACTTATAAGTATCCCACGGGAAGCTGAAAATTGCCTGAAGCAATTGCCTAAACTTTTCCCCTTTGGCCGCCCGGATTTGATTTTATCGCTCACCTCGGACAAAACACTTATTATGGTCCGTCTCCGACGGTCGGAACTACACGGGTTTTAGCTATGCGTTTTCTAATTTTTATCGCAACAGTCGTTATTTTCGCGACATCTGCCCAGGCGCAGGACAATCTCTCCGGTCGGTTTTTATTCCGCGTCGTCGAGCAATCGGAAGTCTATGCCGATACGCTTTCGGCCCTGATCAAGGGTCGCGGCGATATTCCAAATTGGGTGCGCAACATGGTCTCGCGCGGCGGTTATGTCGCCATGGGGTCGAGCCGCGAAACCGTCGATGGCAAGCCGATGGAGCGCTTCATGGCGTGCCAGGCAGGCCATTGCCCGGATAGCCAGCTGCATGTGCTGTTTTCGGCCGACGGCAAGCACGCTGTCATGCGCGTCGTCGACAAGGACAAGGGTGAAGTTTTCCTCGGCGATCCGAGCGATGCTGAAAAGGCCGCGCTGATTGCACCCGATGACTGAAGCGGAGGCCTTTTCGCTCGTTTCGATGAAGGAGGCAAGGCGGCGCCGGAAACAGTCATGCTGCAGCGCAATAAAATCTTGGCTGTCACCGTTCCCAAGCCGTCACAATTCATATAAACATTAGGAAATAAAGGCATTTCGGGTGGAGCAAGGGAATGACGAAGTGGGTCTACACGTTCGGCGGCGGTAAAGCCGAAGGCCGGGCGGTTGATCGCGAATTTCTGGGGGGAAAGGGTGCCAATCTGGCGGAAATGGCGGCACTGGGGCTACCGGTTCCTCCCGGTTTGACCATCGTCACGGATGCATGCGCCTATTACTACAAGAATGACCGCGCATTGCCCGATGGCTTGAAGGCGCAGGTGCTGGAAGGCTTGAAGGGTATCGAGGCCGAGACCGGTCGCCGCTTCGGCCATGACAAAGATCCGCTGCTGCTCTCGGTTCGCTCCGGTGCCCGCTCCTCCATGCCCGGCATGATGGATACGGTCCTCAATCTCGGTCTCAACGATGAAACGGTGCAGGCGCTGGGTCATTCGTCTGGCGACGCCCGTTTTGCCTGGGATAGCTACCGCCGATTCATCCAGATGTATGGTGACGTGGTGATGGGTCTCGACCATGTCGTTTTCGAGGAAATTCTCGACCACGAAAAGGCCATGCTCGGTCACGATAGCGATACCGAGCTCACTGCCGTCGATTGGCAGCACGTCATCACGCTCTACAAGGAAGCGATTGAAGAGGGTCTGGGCGAAAGCTTCCCCCAGGACCCCTACGATCAGCTCTGGCGCGCCATCGCAGCCGTCTTTGCAAGCTGGATGAACCCGCGTGCCGCAACCTACCGGATATTGCACAAAATTCCCGGCGAATGGGGCACCGCCGTCAATGTCCAGGCCATGGTCTTCGGCAATCTCGGCTCGACTTCTGCGACGGGCGTTGCCTTTACCCGCAATCCCTCGACGGGCGAAAAATCGCTCTATGGCGAATTCCTGATCAATGCCCAGGGCGAGGATGTCGTGTCCGGCATCCGCACGCCGCAATCCTTGACGGAGGAGGGCAGGCTTTCGGCCGTGTCGGAAAAGCCATCGCTGGAAAAGGCCATGCCAGAGGCCTTTGCCGAATTCACCGGCATCTGCACCCGTCTGGAAAGCCATTACCGCGACATGCAGGATCTGGAATTTACCATAGAGCGCGGCAAGCTGTGGATGTTGCAGGCCCGCTCCGGAAAGCGCACCACCAAGGCTGCCATGAAGATTGCCGTCGACATGGTGGCTGAAGGCGTGATCACGGAAGATGAGGCGGTCGCGCGCATTGAGCCATCTTCGCTGGATCAGCTTCTCCATCCGACAATCGATCCACGCGTCGAGCGCCATGTGATTGGCTCCGGACTGCCGGCATCGCCGGGTGCTGCCACTGGCGAGATCGTCTTTACCGCGGAAGAAGCCGTTCTGGCCGAGGAAGAAGGCCGCAAATGCATTCTGGTGCGCGTCGAAACCTCGCCTGAGGATATTCATGGCATGCATGCCGCCGAAGGTATCCTCACCACCCGTGGCGGCATGACCAGCCATGCGGCTGTCGTCGCACGCGGTATGGGCATTCCCTGCGTGGCCGGCGCAGGTACCATGCGCGCCGATTTGCGCAACGAGGTGTTGATCGGCATAGGCGTGACCCTGAAAAAGGGCGATATCATCACCATCGATGGCTCGTCCGGTCAGGTGCTCAAGGGCCATGTGCCCATGCTTCAGCCGGAATTGTCGGGCGATTTCGCCAAGCTGATGGAATGGGCCGACAAGACACGCCGCATGACGGTGCGCACCAATGCCGATACGCCGGGCGATGCCCGGGCCGCGCGCTCTTTCGGAGCCGAAGGCATCGGCCTTTGCCGCACCGAACACATGTTCTTCGAGGGCGAGCGCATTCAGGTGATGCGCGAGATGATCCTGGCGGAAGACGAACGGGGCAGGCGTGCGGCCCTCGACAAGCTGCTCCCCATGCAGCGTTCGGATTTCACCGAACTCTTTTCCATCATGCATGGCCTGCCGGTCACGATCCGCCTGCTCGATCCGCCGCTCCATGAATTCCTGCCGAAAACGGACGCGGAAATCGAGGAAGTGGCAGCGGCCATGGGCATCGACGTCGCTTTCATGCGCCGCCGAATGGACGCGCTGCATGAGTTCAATCCCATGCTCGGTCATCGCGGCTGCCGACTGGCGATTTCCTATCCTGAAATCGCCGAAATGCAGGCCCGCGCTATTTTCCAGGCAGCGGTTGCTGCTGCCCGTGAGACCGGTGCGCCGGTGGTGCCGGAAGTCATGGTCCCACTGGTGGGACTGAAGTCGGAACTCGATTATGTGAAGACGGTGATCGACCGCATTGCAAACGAAGTCATGGACGAAGCCGGGCTCTCCATTTCCTATCTCGTCGGCACCATGATCGAATTGCCAAGAGCGGCCCTGCGCGCCCATGTGATTGCCGAAGCCGCCGAATTTTTCTCGTTCGGCACCAATGATCTGACCCAGACCACATTCGGTATTTCCAGAGACGATGCCTCTGCCTTCATCACCACCTATCAGAAAAAGGGGGTGATCGAGCATGATCCCTTCATCTCGCTCGATTTTGACGGTGTGGGTGAACTGATCCGGATCGCGGCCGAGCGTGGACGCCAGACACGGCCCGACATGAAGCTCGGCATCTGCGGAGAACATGGCGGCGACCCGGCCTCGATCCATTTCTGCGAGAGTGCCGGCCTCGATTATGTGTCCTGCTCCCCCTTCCGCGTGCCGATCGCCAGACTTGCAGCAGCGCAAGCAGCCATCGAGGCAAGGAAAGCAGGCGAAGGGGCGGTCAGACGGTAGGCGCGGTCCGCACCATGGAGGGCCGGGCGGACATTTCCGTCCACCAGTCTTGCAGTGCCGGATAGTCGCCGATCAGCTTCTTGCCGTCCTCGGCCATCAGGAAATAGTCGAATATCGGCGCATAATAGAGATCGCCAAGCGACAGCGTGTCTCCCAGCAGCCAGGGGCCGTTTTGCTTGAAGCCTGAAAGCGCGCTCAGCACCTTTCGCGATATCTCCAGCGATGCCGCAAACCTGGCCTCGTCCATCGGCTGACCATTGGTTGGTTTTTCGACCTGCTCGACAAATACACCCCAGACCATATGCATATAGGCATAATTGTCGGCGATGCTGATGATCTGATTGCAGCGCGCCCGTGTCTCCGCGTCCTTTGGCTGTAGCGCCTGCCCCTCGAAGGCCTCGTCTATATAGCGCGTAATCGCCCCCGTCTCATAAAGCCGGAAACCGCCATGGTCGAAGGCCGGGATGCGGGCGAAGGGATGGCGCGCAAGGTAATCTGCAGATGGCCCCCCTTCGGCAAAGATATCGACGGGCACGAGTTCGTAGTCTACGCCCTTTTCCTCGAGCGCCAGCCGCGCAATGCGCACATAAACGCTATAGTCCGCGCCAAACAACCTGATATCCGTTCCCATGCTTTTGTCCTTGCGCCGTCGGCGCGGTTGCCGATCCTGATCGAAGAAAGCCGATCCTTGCAGCTTGGCGAGGAGGCTGCAATGATGACATAAGCTCGGCTTTGTGAAATAGCCGCATCATCTGAAATAAAGAGCAGTTCGTGGACATCCGGACTGGCTGAGTGAATGGCAAGCCGGAAGAACAATGAGCAACAGATCGCTTCCGTCGACAACACGGATGCACAATCAGCGTCAGCGCTTTCCCGTGCCGAGCGCCGCCGCCTTTTGCGTGAAGGCGTTGCGCAACTTGAGGCACCGAAAGCCGGATGGCCGCGCATCCGTGCCATCATGCAGACGTCGACCTTTCGCTTTGCCGCTGCGTTCTTCGCAGCGGGTCTGCTGATCGTCTTTTTCTCCCAGGTGCTGCCGCATGATTACGGCTTTCTCGAACTGGGCTGGCTGTTCACACTCTCCGTCTACGATCTGGTTCTGGCCATGCTCGGCCTTTCCGTGGCCGTCGCCATGGCCGGGACCGCGCGTCGCGCCGCCATGATCGTCGTGGTCTTTGCCGCGGTCATGTTGCCCATGCTGCTCGTCTTCGACCCGATTTTTACGGTCATCCGGGAATCGCCCTTGGGGCAGGTCCTGTTCCTGGTTGCACCTGCCGCCGTGTTCTGTTCCGGCGCGGTGCTCTGGCTGCCGGGCAAATGGCGCGACCATGCAGCCATTCTCGCATCAGCCATCGTCTCCTTGTCGCTTGCACTCTTCATCGGGCTCGATGATCTCGGCGTCGGTATTGCCGACTTTGCCTCAGGCGCGTTTTTCTGCGCGCTCTGGCTGATCATTGCGCCGGCATTGCTGCTTCGCCCTTTCAGGGGCGCATGGCTCACTATTCCGGCCCGCATTATCGGCAGCTGGCTGATCGTGATTTCCATGATTGTCACCGCCTCGCTTTACGTGCCGGACTTCCAGATTGCACCGCAAGTGCCTGCAATGGGTGACAATGCCGAACAGATCCTGCCCGGTGTCGGCGTTCAATCTCAGGGCGGTGGCACCATGATCCAGGTCGATCCTTCCGCTGGCGAGCCGTAGGAGGCAGCGAAGTCGCAATTGCGCGATGGATCGTCTTGTCGCATCGCCGCTGCGCCGATAAACAGTAAGGCGAGCCGCTTCGGCGACCCTGTGAGCATATGGATCCTTCATGTCAGTCCGCTACGACCGCCCGGTTTCCGTCTCGGCCCGTCTCGCCGGTCAGTTCGGTGTCTTTTCCATCACCATGCTCGTTGTCGTTTTCCTGTGGCATCGTTTTGGCCCCCTGACAGATCCGGATTTTGTCGGCCTTATACTTGTTGCGGCCATACCGGCGGCATTCGCGGTGCCGCTGGCCATCATTGGCCTTTGCCAGTTGTGGTATTCCGGCGCTTATGGCGGCCTCAAGGCGGCACGTGGGCTGATCCTCGGCCTGTTTCCACTCGCACTCGTCAGCTTTGCCGCTTACCGCTACATCGTTTTGCCGCCGATCTATGATGTGTCCACCGATCTGCTGGAGCCACCGCGCTGGATCGTGACGCCCGATGCACCGCAGAAATGGTTGCCCGACCGCCCCGAAATCACGCCGCAGATGCGCGAGGCGCAATTGATCGCCTATCCGGCCCTCAACGGTCGACGCTATGAAGGCGCGCTGGACCGCGTTTATGAGGCGGTACTGAAGGTTGCCCAGCAAAACGGCTTCAAGGTTATGGAAAGTCTGGGCGAGGAATATGCCGCGCCGGAACTCACACCCGAACAGGAAAAAGACCTGGAAGCTTCCGTCGAAGCGCCGGGCGGCGCCGTGGCGCCCGATGTCGGCCCGGTACCGTCACCGCGCCCCGAACCGGCGCCGCCGGGCGTGGAATCTCCGCTCAATCCACCGGGTATCGTGCGTCTGCAGGTCGATACACGCAGCTTCTTCTTCGGCTTTCCCTTCGATGCGGTGATCCGGCTGCGCGAGGAAGCGGAAACGACACTGGTGGATATCCGCGTGGCCAGCCGCTACGGGCCGCATGATCTGGGCTTCAGTGCCGAGATCGCCCAGCGCTTTCTTCACGCTCTCGATGCCGAATTGCTGGGGATCGCCGGCGGGTGATGGTTTCGCTCAAGCCGGGTGGTAGTCGCCGTCAAGTCTAGGCGGTCCGTCGGTCGTGATCGCGCCTTTTTCCACCAGATCCTCGATATGGGCCAGAACCGAGAGCGCTGCTGCGCCATGCAGCTTGGGACTGGTCGAGGCGTAGATCACCTTTACCATGTCGGCGATCTTGCGGTCACCCGCCTTGATCCGCTCCAGGATCGCACGTTCGCGCATGCGCCGGTGCGTGCGAAGGCCGCGCAGAAAAGCCGAGGGCTGTTTGACTGGCCCGCCATGGCCTGGAAAATAGATCCGGTCCTCGCGCGCCAGCAGTTGCTCGAGCGAAGCCATGTAATCGCTCATCGAACCGTCGGGTGGCGCAACGATGGATGTTGCCCAGGCCATCACATGATCTGCGGAAAAAAGAATGCCGCTATCGGCAAGTGCAAAGGCTACATGATTGGCGGTATGTCCGGGCGTCAGCACCGTCTCCAATGTCCACCCGTCGCCCTCGACCCTGTCGCCGTGCTGGAGCGTGATATCCGGCATGAATAGCGTATCCGAGCTTTCCCCGAAGGGATTGCTTTCGCCGTCATGCAGAACGCGCGATGCGCGGTGCGGACCTTCGGCCACAATCACGGCACCCGTTGCAGCCTTCAACCTCCCCGCCAGCGGCGAATGGTCCTTATGGGTATGGCTCACGGCAATATGGGTTACTTCCCGTCCCTCCAAAGCCGCCATCAGTGCCTCAAAATGGGCGTCGTCGTCAGGACCCGGGTCGATCACCGCCACCGACCTGTCGCCGACGATATAGCTGTTGGTACCGTGAAAAGTGAAGGGGGAGGGATTGTTGACCGTGATGCGCTGGACGTGTCTCGCAACAGGGACAGCCGTTCCGTGTGCCGGCTCGAACGACAGGTCGAATTCCAGGCTCTCCGGCGCCGGCGTCTTCATTTGTATTCGATCTCGATAAAGCTCATCGCTCGCTCGCCGCCATTGATGACATTATGTTCCACGCCGGCATCGCGCCGATAAGCCTCTCCGGCCTGACTGGTCACCCGCCGTTCGCCGTCCTTGTCCTCGATCAGGAAATGGCAGTCTGTCAGCGGCACCACCACATAGCCCATGCCATGGATGTGATGGCCCGTTGCCGCACCCGGTTCGAAATCCCAGCGCGTAATGCGAACATTGGCATCGTCTTGCAGGACGGTGGAAAGGGCGGGGATACGAGCAGAATAACCGGGCATGGGCAATGATCCTGATGCTGAACGAGACAGAAGTGTTATCGCGCCCGGCCTTGGCAGGCAAAGAAAAAGGCGGCGGCCCGAAAGCCACCGCCTGTTTTTGAAAGATCATCTCTCTCCATAGGATCGAGATCGACACGCGGCCTCAGGCCGCGCGGCGTTCGTGGCGGCCTTCTTCGACCTCTTCCACGATCTTGGACACAAACGCATCCAGATCCTCAGGGGAACGCGAGGTGATAATGCCCTTGTCGGTCACAACGGCCTCGTCGTGCCAGCGGCCACCGGCATTGATGACATCTGTCTTGATCGACGAATAGGATGTCACGTCAACACCCTTCACGGCATCGGCCTCCACCAGTAGCCAGGGCGCGTGGCAGATGGCTGCAACCACCTTGCCGCTGTCGACAAAGTCACGCACCAGCTTGACGGCATTGGCCTCCTTGCGCAGCAGATCCGGATTGATCTGTCCGCCGGGAAGAACGATGGCGTCGTAGTCGGCGATATTGACGTCATCAATCGTCAGATCGACGTCGATCGTGTCGCCCCAATTCTTCTCGTCCCAGCTCTTGATCGGCTCCTTCTTCAAGGATGCGATGGTGACCTTGGCCCCCTGTGCGTTCAGCTTGTCAAAGGGCACGCGAAGTTCCGAGCGCTCATAGCCGTGCGTGGCGATAATGAGAATGTTCGAAGATGTAATCGAGGTCATGATGTCCTCCTTTTCGGGTTGCTAATGGTCTGCCTAATCAACCGTTGGGCCGCCATGATGTTCCCGCCCGATTTTTGCCATGGTCGAAGAGAGCGCGTGTGAAGCACGAAAGCCGGTAAAAAACCGTCAGGGCATATTGCCCACCCGCCAGTCCTTTGCTATCAGGCAGCACCATCGACGAACGCCAATTGCGCGTCGATCGGGTTTTGGGGCGTAGCCAAGCGGTAAGGCACTGGTTTTTGGTACCGGCATGCGGAGGTTCGAATCCTCCCGCCCCAGCCACACTCTCTCTTCCTTGATGATCCATCGAATAACGCCTGGCGCTGCTCAATCGTGCGTCTACGGGCCGCCTCGTGGCATGGCGTCTCGCCTTCTCGCGCCGCTTGGCCGGTGACCCGCACCACATCATCCACTGGGTTCCGATCATCGGCACATGGTCTTAATAAGAAGTTAGGTAATGCTAACGGCCAGTGAAGTGTTGATTGTGAGTATAACTAAGTATTAACCATAAAAAATGAGACCTATACGCACTTTATTAACCCTAACAGATATATAAACTCTGCCATCCTCAGCAAGTATTGCGTTGGAGGTTTCTGTTGGCGAATGCAGCGGTTCCGTAGTCTGTTGCGTTAGCTGTCTGATGTTGTTTTTGCGTGAGTGTGTCATGATTAGCTTCAATACCAATAGTGCGGCGCTTGGCGCTCTCGATATCCTTCGCTCCACTGATAGCCAGCGAAACAACTCTCTTTCACGCATGCAAAGCGGCTACCGCGTTGCCACCGCCAGTGACGATGCTGCCTATTGGTCGATCGCAACCACCATGCGGTCCGACAATCAGACCTTGGCTGCAGTGGAAGATGCCCTGGGAATGGCCAGCGCCGTGGTCGATACCGCATATAATGGATTTGAGAGCGCGACCGATCTCATGGCGGCGTTCAAACAGCGTCTTGTCCTGGCCCGCGAGCCGGGTGTCGATCGCGACAAGATCAATGAGGAGCTGACGGTCTACAAGCAGGAGCTTCAGACCATCGCCCATGCTTCCTCATTCTCGGGCGAGAACTGGATGTGGCGCACCTCAACCGTGGATGACCGCGATCGGTCGCTGGTCGGCTCGTTTCACCGCGAAACAAGTGGTGAGATCAAGGTCACCGATGTCAATTACGAGATCGCCGGAACGGCGGGCACCACGGACGTCAATTTCCTCGTCGACGATCTCTCGGGCGACAGCGGCATCCTGACCGGAAGCGGCTTTGCCGCAGCCCTTGGCACCTCCAGGACATGGGTCATGTTCAATGGCGAAAATGGTCCGACCTATGATGAGATGACCATCGGCGAAAACACCACCGATGCGGAAATCGAGGAGATGATCAGCGTCGTTGACGCGATGGCTGAACGCGTGACGGATGTCAGTTCTTCCGTGGGCGCGCTATCCAAGCGCGTGGAGCTGCAGACAAGCTTTGTCAAGGATCTGCAGGACTCGCTGACCTATGGGGTTGGCCGCATGGTCGATGCCGATCTCAATGAGGAAGCGACCCGTTTCAAGGCGCTGGAAACCCAGCGCAAGCTCGGCATGGAATCGCTGTCCATGATCAACACGACCTATATCGATTTCTTCGAGTTGATGTCGGCCTGACCGCCCGCTCGACGAAAACGGCATTCCTGGGAACACTGCGCTGCGCCGGATGGTGGAGCGCAGTGTCTCTGTCGGCAGGAAGACGTGCTGCGTTTATGGCTTGCCGAGGAATTCTTCGCAGTAGCTCGGGCCGCCATCGATGCCGGGTTTGTCGACCACCAGACGCACGCTGCGGATCACGTAATCTGGGGAAACGGTCAACTGCGCTTCGCAGCGCACATATTCGGTGCGGGCCGAATGCAGCATCTTGCCCTTCTTGCCATTGATGGTCTCGTAAACCGCCGGGATCGTCCGTGTCTGGTATCCGCCACGCCAGGTGTAGAGCGTGCTGCCGCCGGCGGCCGTGTCGCTGATCGGCGGACCGAACTTGGCAAAGAAGGCCCCGGCCTGCTGCCCGTTCCAGCGCGCTTCGACATCATTGCGTGGCACGCCCGTGGTTGTGCATCCTGCAAGTGCCAGTATCAGGCCTGTGGTGACGGTCGCGCGAAAATTCATCTGTCTTCCCTTAAGAGTGAACAATTCAAACGAAGGAGAATTGCGCAATCTGCAAGCCCGCAAGTCCAAGGGCGCGCCGTGCCAGTCCCATCGTCAACAGCCCCCGTGTAAACCCATTCGTACACGGGTGAAATCGCTCAAGGCGACCTGCCGTTAAATTATCTCATCTGATGCAAGCGTGTCACGTTTGCAGTTGTTCCCGTCAACAGCGACGAGGCCGACACACAGGCGGATGAATACCGGTCTCAACAATTGAGACTTTCGTCGTATGTTTTTCACATTCCCGCTTGTGCATGAAAAAAGGCTGGTTTATGAAAACGCCGCTGGTCGCGGAGTGTAGCGCAGTCTGGTAGCGCACCACGTTCGGGACGTGGGGGTCGCAAGTTCGAATCTTGCCACTCCGACCAGCTTGAATTGATTGTATCAGTTCGTTTTTCCGCTGACTTTTTCCTTCTTCTACAACCTATATCCGAGAAAGCCGACAGCGTTCAGCTAATGTCTATCGAGCCATAAAGATGGTGCTGACCGTGCTGGAACTCGAAGAAGAGACCGCAAATGGTGTGTCTGAGCGCCTTACGATCGACGGATCCATAGACGACACTGCAACTCCTTTCAGAAACGACGACTACAACCAGCGCGCCTCTTTTAAGCAACGCTCCGTTGAAATTCATTTGGTTGTTGGAGGGCATCTTTGTATGGTTATCTTCAACACGCAAGGGAACGCATCGTTCTGGTCATGGCTTGCGGGGCTTGATTTGCCTCTAGTGAGCGAAAGCGCCACGTAAGCCGGTCCAATCATGTGTTTTTCTTTCATGAGATGGCACCCAGGGTAGCTAGGTGGGGGATGTATTCCGCGGCTCAAGGTACTCTCGAGATTGCCCGTCCACCTGTGTATCCGGCCCTGCAGGTAGAATTTACTGTTTGTCGAACCTTACAAGTGGCGTTGACAACAATTTAAGACCCGAAGCTAGCCGTTGGGGGCGCCAACAACGCAGAATTCGAATCTTTGGATTTTTAGGAGGTTAGGCAATTGGGTTTGCGAAGATTTCTCGGGTTGAAAAAAATGAAGGCCCAGCCGCCGTTCCCATCTCTGAAACAGTCCACCGCGCAGTTGCATCAAGATAGCTGGGTGGTGCACGAGACGAATGAAAAGAAAGGTGGTTTCTTTGTTGAGATCGGTGCCTTTGACGGCATTTCTCTGAGCAACACCTATATCTTGGAAAAAGATTTTGGCTGGAATGGCATCCTGGTGGAGCCCAATCCAACTCACACAATCCCGATCTTATCTAGACGAAAAGCGAGCCTGTGTACGCAGCCTATAGATAAAGTGACAGGTACCAATGTTACGATGCGCTTCTTGATCAATACGCCAGAACTATCCAGTTTGTCTTCCGCCTCACAAAAAGACATGCATGCGGCCCATCGCCGGAAGGACTATGTTGAGATAGAAATGCCATCCCTGAATGTAAATGAACTCTTAGAGAAAAACGCAGCGCCTATGATAATAGACTACATGAGCATAGACACAGAGGGTAACGAGCTCGACATATTAAATTCGTTCGATTTTGAGACGTACAAGGTGTCGCTTTTCTCGGTAGAGCACAATTTCACAGAAGATGAAGTGAAAATTGATAGTATTTTGTTCGAGAACGGATATGAAAGGGTGCACAGGGATTTCTCGAATTTCGACGCGTGGTATCGTCGCGAGAATTCATAACGTAGGTCCGCGAGGACAGGCAGTGGGCTAATAGCGGTCAGCGGTGTAATCGCTGCAACGTTCATCGCCCCGAGACTCCAGCGCTCGCAGTTTGGGCGTTTTGGGTAGTGCTTCTCGCAAACAAGGACGTATCGATTGTCGTTGTATTGCATGACTGCATCCGATATCCGAGTCGGGTCTCACGACTGTAACCTCATCGGCCGGCAAGTTTTTTGACCAATATTAGCACGATGTCGGTGAGTATTGGAGAGCCATCGGCTCTCCTTACGCATAAACAATTCGACAGATTAGAGTCCGAATTAGGTGAGCAAGCCGCATCCTCATCTTTTCGCGCTAATAACCATCGCTTTATTCAATAAACACCGCCTGATTTTCTGGCTGGGAGACTAATATGGGTATTGGGCTTAGCCGCCTCTGGAAAAAGAAGCGCATTGGAAGCATGGCGCTTGACGAGGTCAGGTTCCTGAAATCGCGCGGCACCACCCTGTATCTCGATGTGGGGGCGAATATCGGGCAGACGGCGCGGGGTCTCCGGTCCGCCGGTTGGGACGGGCAGATCATTTCCTTCGAGCCGCTACCGGACTGTTTCCAAGAACTGCATAAATCCGCCATTTCCGACTCGAAATGGTCCGCTCTTAATATGGCGCTCGGCGATACAGACAGCATGGCGGATATGGGAGTATCCAAAAGCAGGGCCTCCAGTTCGTTACGGAAAACCACGGAGCTTCTAACCTCCATACATGAGCCTACAACGTACGAGGCCACCATACAGGTGCCGGTGAAGAGACTGGACACAGTTCTTCCTGGCATAGCTTCGGACCGCGATATCATTCATTTGAAAATTGACACACAGGGTTATGAGAAAAACGTAGTAGAAGGCGCGCTCGGTGCTATCGGTCGGATTGATTCCATACGGATGGAGGTTGCAATATCGGAAGTCTACGAAGGCGAAATGACTCTGCCCGACGCAATTTTAAAGATGAAGGAATTAGGTTTTCTCTTGGTCGACGCATGGAATGGCTGGCGCCATCCACGAACGAACGAATTGCTGCAGCTTGATCTCCTTTTTCGAACCGGAGCAATGTCGGCTTGACTGCTTCGGTCGATATATGCCGAATGAGGCGGATCTATTCCTAGTCGCAGCATCGTCACAACCAAACCGGCAGTTTCCGCATCCACTCGACAATATTAATCTGTCTGGCAAACCCGCTGTTCAGCTTCCTGCGTGCTGGTATTCGTAAGGAGGCATCTGCTTGACGGGCTTTTCGACTTTGTCGCGCGCAATGCTTCCAGCCGGCTGATTGCGCAAGATCGAAGCCCAATGCCGACGATCGCGAAGCTGTTTTTGTCCGAGCTACAACTGTGCTTGACGCCATCAAACCTTGTTGCGATGAAGCACCCGACCGTGGGGAACGCGAAGATCGAGAGAGAACGTGGCAGAAAAGATTGTCGTCCAGGCTTGGACCCAAAAAGCCCGAAACTATGAGCAGACCGCAAAAGACGGATTCTGGGGTATTGGTGATCTGCTCCGGGGCTCCAATGTTCTGTTCGATGCCTGCAAGGCCATAGGTGCTGGCTATGTTCTCGATATAACCGGTCATCCTGTCTCAAATATATTCACGCCTGCCAACAGCGTTGGCGCCGACCCCGGCGATGTCGAATTCTGGACGTTCGGCCCTCCGGAGGAGGTGTCGGAACGTCTCACCAATGCCCTCGCTGTCAGCGACCGCTTGGTCCTTAACACCAATGGTGGTCGCAACTGGCCAGCGGAGTCGTCGGCCGACTGGAGCAAATTGGTTCGCCAGGTCATGACGCCAAACCCAATCTTCGAGCAGCATCTGGCACAGGTCATGCCGTCCGAGCCCTACAATATCTTCCACTTCCGCTTGGGGGATGCGGGTTTGGTTCGAGGGGAAAAATCCCAATTGCGGCGTGCCATACAAGCGTTGGACCGGCATGGAGAACACGACGATATTGTCATCACGGACTCACTGGAATTTCAGGAATATATCCGCAATCACAGGAAGTGTTTCCGCGTCAGCGACGCAATACCGGTCCATACCGGCCTAAGTTCTGACACGACAACCATTGCACAGACAATGGGCGATTTTTTTCTGATTGGTCATGCCAAGAAGGCAAAAAGCTACAGCGTTTACGGCCACACCTCAGGCTTTGTCGTCGCCGCATCGCGCCTGTTCGATGTCCCCTTGATATCCCTGAGTGTTAGATCAAAGAGCCGCACGAAGAATCTCTTCAAAAAACTCAAAACGCTCTGGCGTTGAAGAATATCAAGATGTCCGCTTTGTAATTCGCAGATGCCCATGCTCCGGCTTTGGTAACCGGTCCAATACATCCTGGTATAGAGTTTCTAGCGGCAATCAATCTTACGATTTTCCGGTGCAGCCTGTGCATTTGTTCTGCCCGTCCAAGCCGGTGCCGGCATGTTCAGTAGAACACTTATAAATATGTATTCTTATCAAAAAGCACGCTAAAATAGATTCAACAGAATCTAAATTAGATAGTTCTTAATGATGTGCATGATATCCCTTTGCCCATGGCAAGGGAGGCGTCAATGGCGGCAGTCGGAAAGATCATCGTGTCGGATATGGCATCGGATTCCGATTGGCTTTTGCCGTCTTCGACAATGTCTCTGCGTCCCCACATCCCCACAGCAATGCAGCACGCCGGAAATTTGGCCATTCAAGGCCTTGGCTGTCTCACACGCCTGTCGCAATGCCGCGCACCATCTTCGGGCGCCCATTTGGCACGGCATCCGATGAAAGCCGAGAGTTCGCCTACGGCAGGCTTCCGTTTCGACAGCATGGCATTTGCGCAGCTTCAGGAGAACTCTGATGCTTGACTACGTCGCTCCACCCACGGAAACCCAGACATTTTCCTCGAGCGGCGGACGCGTTCTGCTGGTTGACGATGACCGGATCGGCATTCAGATTTTGAAGGCCCTTCTCGAGAGCCTCGGCTATTGCGTCGATACCGCGGAAAACGGCGCCGATGCCTATGCCCTGCTGCGAGAAGATCCCGGTTGCGTGGATCTGGTGGTCACGGACCGGCTGATGCCGGTGATGGACGGCCTGGCACTGACGCGCCGGCTCAAGCGCGATCCGAAGGCTGCCGATATTCCGATCGTCATCTTGACCGGGGCCATGGAAGTGGACGAAATCGCGTCCGGCATCGAGGCGGGAGCCTTCTATTATCTCTCCAAACCCGTCATCCCTGAAATTGTCAGATCGGTGCTGGATTCGGCGATGCAGCGTTCGCGCCGCATGCAGGTCATCGCCGAGAAACCCCAGGGTCTGCAAGCGGGTTTCGCCAATGTGCAGATCCTGCGCACCACCCTGTCCAAGGCGTCAGAGGTTGAACGCGTCTGTCGTCTGTTGGCCAATGTCCATCCCCATCCGGAAACGGTGATTCAGGGTATCTACGAACTCGTTCAAAACGCCGTGGAGCATGGCTTGCTGCGCTTCAACAGGGAGACCAAGGAGCGTTTGCTGTCAAACGGCACCTGGCTGCAGGCGATGGCCGACCGCGCCCGCGATCCGGCATATGGGCACGGCATCGTCGAAGCAAACATGCTCAGACGTCCGGATTCGCTCGTCCTCACCGTCAAGGATCCCGGTCCGGGCTTCGACTGGAAGCCCTGTCTGGTGGATGGACCGCCTTCGCCTTCGGCCTTGTGTGGTCGCGGTATCGCGCGGGCAGTGGATTTCATTTTCGACGGCCTGACCTACAATGAGGCGGGCAACGAAGCGACGGCAATCATGCAATTGCGACAGGCATTCAGGTGCTAGTCCATGACGGCTGACGGAACGACACGGATAGCCATCCGTCCGAGATATTTTCTCGTTGCGCTGATACTTGTCCTGACGGCATCCCTGCTGGCCTGGTTGGTCATTTCTGCCGTGCGGGTCAGCATGGCAGATTTTGAACAGGACACCGACAATGCATCGAAACTGGTGCGCCAGAAACTGGATACGGTGGCCATCCGCTTGAAGGATCTGTCGACCTTTGTCGCATCGGGCATGGAGGATCAGATCAAGGCCAAGCTCAGTCGGATCAGTCGGGTGTCACCCTATATGACCGAGCTTGGCTATGTCCGCTCCGATCATCCAGGTTCGCCGCAGATCTATTATAGCCAAACATCTCATATGGATCCGAAAGCGGCTGATTTCCCGGAGATTCTCGCAGCGTTGAACGCGCAGCCCGGTCAGGTTGCATTCTTCGCAAAAGCCTTCAAACCAGCCTCGGTTTTCAGCCGATTGAGCGAGGACGATCTGGTTTTCGCTCAAAGTACCAGGGCACCCAATGCGCTGGGGCTGAGATCCCATCTTGATCCGTTTCTTGTGACCTATGCGGTCATCGACATGCATCAGCTTCTGGTGCAGTCGGCTGCCGAATTGCGCAATGCGCAACTGGTCGGGGTCCACTATACGACCGATGGAATGTATCGCGAACTGGAGATCGAGCAGGTCGACAACAGGAGCCTGCTGCAACTGGTCATGTCGCAGACCAAATCCGTTCCCGTGCTCGCCTCCAACAATCTCAACATGGTTCTCGAACTGAGAGGCGATTTCAAGGGCGGAGCAACGCTGTTGTTCTTCGTGCTCGGCATATTGACCCTGTCTTCGATTGCGACCGGGTTGTTCATCATGGCGGAATTCCGCAATCAGGCCGTGCGAAAAACCTTGCAACAGGCAGCCGAACGCGAACGTGTGGCCAATAATGCCAAGTCGGAATTTCTGGCCAATATGAGCCACGAAATCCGCACGCCGCTGAATGGCGTTCTGGGCATGTCTGAATTGCTTGCCAGATCCAGTCTGACACCGGCGCAGCAACGCTATGCCGATCAGATCAAGACCTCGGGCATGACACTGCTGGGCATCCTGAACGATATTCTCGACATGTCGAAGCTGGAGAGCGGTCAGTTGGCCATCGACGCGGTCCGCATCGATTTGCCCGCCCAGCTTCGCGAAACGCTCAGCTTCTTCACCGCCAATGCTCGCGCCAAGGGCATCGGCTTGCTGCTGGATATCGATGTTGACGTGCCCACTGCCGTGGTGGTCGACCCCATGCGCCTGCGCCAGATCCTTTCCAATCTCGTATCGAATGCCATCAAGTTTACCGAGGTGGGCGAAATTGTCGTGTCGGTCTCCTTCACGCCCTCGCAATCGGGGGAGGGCCATGTCGTTATCGCGGTCAGAGATCAGGGTATTGGCATGAAGCAGGAAGAGGCGGATCGCCTGTTCAGGCGCTTCAGCCAGGCCAATGCGGCAACCACACGCAATTACGGGGGCACGGGCCTGGGACTGGCCATCTGCAAACAGCTTTGCGATGCCATGGGCGGAACCATCACGGTTGAAAGCGAGCGCGGAAAGGGCTCCACCTTCTATGTCTCGCTGCCGGCTGCTGTCGAACAACAGGAGCAGATGCCAATCTGGAAGTTTGGCGATATTGCCATTGTCAGCAATTCCGACGGTGTTGCAGCCATTGTCGACAAGGCCCTTGCCAATGCGGGCGTCCGACCGAAACGCTTCCGCTACACACGGGATCTTTCCAGTCGTCTTTTGGCGGGACCGGAAGGCGGTCGCGAGAACTTCAGCCTGATCCTGTTCAACGATGACGGGGATGTGCATCACGCCAAGGACGAATGGAATGCGATCAAGGGCAAGATCGCGCCGGCAGCCAAATCGGTCATATTGGGCGAAATGCAAAGCAACCGGAATTACGTTGCTTTCGATGGTGTCGTAGTCAAACCCTTTGCGCCCACGGGCCTCATGGAAACCGTCATGCGCGTTATGGCGGATGGAGACGAACTGATCTCGCCAGAAGCGGCCGCGAAGCGCGCGCCAAGGTCCACGCGCCGGTTTGACGGTTACAAGCTGCTGCTGGTCGATGACAACCACGTGAATCTGCTGATCGCCGAGGAGTTCCTGAGTGAATACGGTTTCCAGGTGGTCACGGTCACGGATGCACGCAAGGCCATTTCTGTCGCACAGACAGGTGATTTCGACTTGATTTTCATGGACTGCCAGATGCCGGACATGGACGGATACGAGGCAGCCGAAATTCTCCGTCAGTTGATGTTGGAAGACAGGATTCGCCGCGTTCCGATCGTCGCGCTCACGGCCAATGCGCTGAAGGGCGACAGGGAGAAATGTCTAAGGGCCGGCATGGACGAGTTCGTTGTCAAGCCGCTGCAGACCCAAAGCTTAAGCGACATGTTCGAACGTCTGGTCACAATGGATGAATTTGGCGGGCTGACCAGGAACCGCACAGGACCAGCCGTCAGCACTGCGCCAGCCACGGCGACACCCGTCGAGGAAGCCAACCAGCCTTTGGCTATCCCGTCACCGCTGGAGACCGTCGAAGAGGTGCGGCGAACCGAGATCTCTCAAAGCCCGGATACCGCTTTGCCGAAACTGACGCTGGTGGCTGAAACGCCGCCCATGCAGCAGGGCAGTGATCAGGACCTATCGATCATGGATGTCGTCGTCTTCAAGCGAACCCGCGCATCGATGAAGAAGTTCGATACGCTCATGTCCTTCTACCGCAATGATACAGCCGACTACATGGAGGCGATCCGGCAGGCTTTGCACAACGGCGACGAGAAACTGGCAATTCTGCCGGCGCACACAATCAAGAGTTCCAGCGCTATGATCGGTGCTGTCGGCCTCTCGGCGCTGGCGGCCAAGATGGAAAAGCATCTTCGCATGCTGGATGCACCATCCGAGACCGAACTGGCATCCATTTTTGAAAAAATGCAGACCGCCTTTGAAGCGACGCTCAGACAGATCGATCTGCTTGTCGTTCAAAAGGAAGACCGGGCCGTCGGGTAAGTTCCTATAGCGGCTGTGTCAGCCACCTGCATTTTCTCGCTGGGTGCCGGCAATTGCCAAAAATGCGGTCACTGCAGTCGCACTTGCCAAAAACCCTTATTTCGCTATTTTCATCGTTATGTAGTTTATCTGCATAACGATGAAAGGCGCTGACATGAACGCTACCAGTTTGAGGCCGGCACTCGATTTCCATGGTGCCAATGGCCACCGCGCCGGTGCCGATCGCTTCGCCTTGCTCGACGCCATCGACGAGACCGGCTCCATATCCGCGGCTGCCAAGCAGGTTGGCCTCAGCTATCGTGGAGCATGGGATGCGGTAAATGCGCTCAACAATCTCTTTCCAAGACCGATTGTTACCGCACGGCCCGGCGGCAAGCAGGGTGGCGGTGCGGAAGTGACGGAGGAGGGGCGGCAAGCGCTGTCGCTTCACCGGCGCCTCACGGCATCGATTGCAGAAATCCTGTCCAGCGTGGAAGCCGGTCTGGCGGCCGGTGCCATCCCGCAGTCGCTGATATGGAGCCCGATGATGAAAACCAGTGCGCGCAACACATTCCACGGTGTCGTCACGGCCGTCGAGCATGGTGCCGTCAATGCCGAGGTTCTGCTGAAGATCTCGCCTGATGTCACCATGGCCGTCATCCTCACGGAAAAAAGCCTGACCGAGTTGAAGATCGAGCCTGGTGTCGAGGCCTATGCCCTGATCAAGGCCTCGACGCCGATCCTCATGGCGGATGACGGAACTTTGCGCACCTCGGCCAGAAACAGCATTGCCGGCACAGTGATCTCTGTTGAACCCGGTGCCGTCAACACCGAGGTTGTGATGGATATCGGCGAGGGCAAGACACTCTGCGCCATCGTCACCGATGACAGTGCAGACGCCATGGGCATCAGGCCCGGAAACCGGATGCGCGCGCTCATCAAGGCATCCCAGATCATTCTGGCACTCGCCTGATCCCTTCCCATCTGTCCTGTAACCTGGTGATCGATATGAAATTTGTCCTCTCCATCCTTGCCGCGCTGACACTGTTTTCCGCACCCGCTCAAGCCGGCGAAACCCATGTCGCGGTCGCCGCCAATTTCACCGCAACGGCGAAGGATATTGCCGCGGAATTTGAAAAGAAAACCGGCAACACCGCAATCTTGAGCTTCGGCTCCACCGGCAAGCTCTATACCCAGATCGCCAACGGTGCCCCGTTCCAGATATTCCTGGCCGCTGACGATGTGCGCCCCGCCAAGGCCGAGGACGAAGGTCTTGCCGTCGCCGGAAGCCGCTTCACTTATGCCATGGGCAAGCTGGTTCTTTATTCGACAGACAAGACCCTGGTCGACCGGGACGGAGCTGTTCTGGCAAGACCGGATGCCTTTGCAAAACTCGCGATCGCCAATCCGAACACCGCTCCCTATGGCAGCGCTGCCGTCGAGGTGATGAAGGCGAAGGCCGTCTATGATGCCGTGGCGGATCGCCTGGTTCAGGGCGACAGCATCGCCCAGACCTTCCAGTTCGTCGAAACCGGCAATGCAGCTTTGGGCTTTGTTGCCCTGTCGCAGGTGATCGCGTCTAAACAGGGCTCCCGCTGGATCGTGCCGCAGGATCTCTACACGCCCATCCGACAGGATGCAGTTCTGCTGAAAACCGGTGAACAGAATGAAGCGGCCAAGGCCTTCCTTGATTTTCTAAAAGGCCCTGAGGCGAAGAAGATCATCCAGTCCTACGGCTATGGCCTCGACAGCGCTTCCTGAGAGATCGGCCCATGGCAGAAACAATCTTCCTGACGCTGCAACTGGCAGTCACCGTCACCATCCTGCTGCTGCTGATCGGCATTCCCATTGCCTGGTGGCTGGCCCGCTCGAAGGCATGGTGGAAGGAGGCGGTCGGTGCGATCGTCGCTTTGCCGCTGGTGCTCCCGCCCACGGTGCTCGGTTTCTATCTGCTGCTGGCGCTGGGACCGTCCAGTCCGCTGGGCCAGGCCATTCAGGCCGTCTTCGGTCGTTCGCTTCCCTTCACCTTTGAAGGACTGGTGGTCGGATCGGTCGTCTATTCCATGCCCTTCGTCGTTCAGCCCATCCGCAATGCCTTCGAGGCCTTTGGCGACAAGCCCCTGGAGGCAGCGGCGACGCTCAGAGCATCGCCGCTGGACCGGTTTTTCACCGTCGCTCTGCCGCTGGCGCGTCCTGGCATCCTGACCGGCGCCATCCTGGGCTTTGCCCATACGGTGGGCGAATTCGGCGTCGTTTTAATGATCGGTGGCAATATTCCCGGCGAGACAAAGGTGCTGTCGATTGCCATCTATGATTATGTCGAGACGCTGGAATGGCAAAAGGCCCATATTCTGGCCGGCGGCATGGTGGTCTTCGCCTTCCTGGTCGTTCTCGCCATGATGGCAAGTGAACGGCGCATGCGGAGCCGCTTTACATGATGATCGAGGCCCGGTTTGCCGGCGATCTCGGCGCTTTTCGTCTGGATGCCAGTTTTGAGTTCCCTGACCGGGGCGTCACCGCCTTGTTCGGCCCTTCCGGCTGCGGCAAGACCAGCCTGCTGCGCTGCTTTGCCGGTCTCAACCACCTGCCGCAGGGAAAGCTCACGATTGATGGCACGCCATGGCAGGACGAGGCGCGCTTTCTGCCGCCGCACCGGCGTGCGGTCGGCTATGTCTTTCAGGATGCAAACCTGTTTGCCCACCTGTCGGTCCGGGACAACCTTCTCTATGGCCGCAAGCGCGCGCTGAAGAAACCGCTCTCGGCCAAAGGCGACGATGTGGATGATTTGGTCTCGCTGCTTGGAATTGGTCACCTCCTCGATCGCGCACCGGCCAATCTCTCCGGCGGCGAACGCCAGCGCGTGGCAGTCGGGCGCGCACTGCTGGCCGAACCACGGCTGCTGTTGATGGATGAGCCGCTCTCGGCCCTCGACTATGGCGCCCGCCAGGAAATCCTGCCCTATCTCGAGCGTCTGCCAAAGTCGCTCTCCATTCCCATCCTCTACGTCACCCACGCGCCGGATGAAGTGGCCCGCCTTGCCGATCACATCGTCTTGATCGACAAGGGCAGGGTGCGCGCAAGCGGCCCTGTGAGCGAAATCATGGCACGGCTCGATCTGCCGATGCTAAACGACGAAGACGCCGGTGTCGCAATCGAGGCCCATATCGGCGAACGCGATCCGCAGTGGCATCTGGCCCGCGCCGATTTTGCGGGCGGCTCCCTCTGGATCCGCGATCCGGACCGCGCGGTCGGCGCGCCAGTCCGTTTGATGATCCGCGCCCGCGATGTCACGCTGGCCTTGTCTCCGCAAACGGATTCCAGCGTGCTCAACAGCATTCCGGCTGTGATAACCGACATCGCGCCGTCAACGCACCCGGCCGCGATCACGGTGCGGGCCATGATGGGGGAGACGCCGGTGCTGTCTCGCGTCACCACCCGTTCTGCCGCCGAACTTGGGCTCGCGCCGGGCAGCAACGTCTGGGTTCTGGTGAAATCGGTTGCCGTCCTCGATTGACGAGCAAGCGACGGCTGGAACAATTGTGTGCCGTGGAGCGTATCAGCACAAGACGGCGCAATCCCTGCGCTGGATTGGAGGAACTTCCATGGTGCAGAAACCGCAAACTTTCCACGGCGAACCGCCGGAAATTGAGCAGGAGTTCGAAACACGGGCCGAACTGGAAAGCAAGATCGCAGAGCAACTGGCCGTTTCCGATGGGATTGACGCCTCCGATGTCCGGGCGATCCTGACCGAAAACGGGGACGTGTTGCTCGATGGTCATGTCATGATGCAGTCCGAAGTGGATCGCGCAGTCGAGATCGTGCGGTCCGTTGCGGGTGTTGGTCAGATTACGGTGAGGCTTGCCGTCGGTTAAGCCGGGTTGGCAGCAGGGCAACCTAGCTTGCAATGAAACGTCAATTGCATCCATTCAAGCATCGGTAAAATCAATAAAAATGGCTCTTGGCGGCGATCACTGTCACCAACGTCCACTTTTGTCTGTGGATGAGGTTGTGCGCAGATGCAACTCCCGCTTGAAAAATCGAAACTTTGATATGTATGGGTGATTAGATGCTTTATTAGATAGGTGTTTCTTGCCCGGCAGACGGCGAAGAGAATATGATCGGGTGACGCTTGCCGATGTTGCGCGTGCCGCAGGTGTCAGCGCTATCACGGTATCCCGGGCCTTGCGAAATCCTGAGCAGGTGTCACCAAATCTGCGTCACGCCATTCTCAAATTGGTGGACGATTTGGGCTATGTGCCCGACTTTGCCGCGCGTACTCTGGCTACCAAGAAAAGTAGTGTCTTTGCTGTTCTCGTGCCCTCCATGGCCGAGTATATTTTCATGAATGTCATGAGCGGCATCGAGGACTGCGTAAGGCCGACGGAATACCGCATCCAGTACGCAAATTCCCACATGGACGTGCGCGAGGAAATACGCCAACTCAAGCTGTTCCTCGGCCAGAACCCGGCCGGCATCATCGTGTCGGGCACCGAGGGTCACGTCGAAAGCATGGAGCTTCTGCAAAAGGTCGGCTGTCCGCTGGTGCAGATCATGGACACCGGTCTCGAACCGATCGATATGGGGCTCGGCATCAATCACTTCGATGCGGGAAAAGCGGCCGCACAACACCTGGTCGATTGCGGTTACCGACATATCGGTCTGTTAGGAGATTTTGCCGGTAAGCGTGCAGAACGGCGCTATCACGGTTTTCACTCGATCCTCGCGCCCCTCGGATTATTTGATCCGGCATTCATCTTTTCAGAAGACCGGTCGCCAAGTGTACGGGGTGGGGCCAGGCTCATGGCCAGATTGTTGGAAACCGCACCGGAAATAGACGCCGTCTTTTGCCGAAGCGACGATATCGCGCTTGGCGCCCTGTTCGAGTGTCAGCGGCGGGGAATTCGTGTCCCCGAGGACTTTGGTATTTGTGGTTTCAGCGATCTCAGTTTCGCCAATACCTCCGTTCCGGCTCTCACCACCATAAGGGTGCCACGCTATGAGATGGGCTATTGCGCCGTCGGCATGCTGCTCGACCGCGAAAAAGGCGTCCAGGATATGCCCAAAGTGGTCGATCTCGGCTTCCAGCTCATTCATCGGGAATCGACCAGAAGACCAAAACATCAGGACTGAGAAAAAAATCCACCTGTTAGAGCATGGATTTGGCAGCCAAAGTCGGCACCGTCAGATCTTTTACGATCGGGGCGAGGAACTGAACCCGTGCTGATCGTCTGCCATTGACTGTAACGCACCGCTCGGATCTTGCCGGCGTATGACGATGCGCTTGCCGTTTGCCGATTGCTGGGCGCTTTGACGCGCAGCGGCAAGAGCCAGCCAGAAGCTGTTAAAGCCGCGCGGCTTTTGACCTTCGATCAAGCATAGCCAGCCCCCGGAATGCGGGACGATATCGCAATAAGTGGTATGCATCGGATTGCTCCTCCTTCAACTCAAGAACGCCCCAGTCGATGCGCGGTTCCTGAAATGAGGACGGATAGCAGAGATAATGTCAGGCATGCATTCGGGTCAGCATGCCCGTCACGTCGTGATAGTCGGCAGGCTTTGCCAATATGAAATCTGCGGGAATGCCCGAACTCGCGATCTCGGCAATTGGACGGCCTGAAACGATGCGAAATGGCGTTCCCATCTCCATCAGACGCTTCGCCACGATCACCGAATCGCCATCCAGAAGATTGAAGTCAAGGATCGCGCATTTGAACCGAACACCCTCGAGCATTGCCAATGCCTCGCCGCATCGGGCGGTGATTGCGACATCAAAGCCGGCATCGGCCACCGCAGTGGCCGCATCCAGTGCCAACATCGGATTATCCTCTAAAACGAGGATCGTCTCCATCGGTGTCTCGTTTTGGGATAAGGTCATGTCATGTCTCCATAAGCTATTGATCACCCAATGCCCCAGCACCGCATTAGGTTCATTTTAAACTTATGAAAACGCGTGATTATGGTTACCGGTTGGTAAATGCCGGTTTGCAGGACATGCGCAAACCGCCTCGTCTTGCTGCACTGCGGAACCAAATCCCCTCTTGGGAATTACAGTCGCACAGGCACTGATGGAGAAGCCAATGGATACGCTGAAGACGTCCTTCGAAATGAGACCCGGCGATCCGAGCAAGCGCGGAGCCACCTTTGACGGAGAGGGCGTCAATTTCGCCCTGTTCTCCGCAACTGCCGAGGGCGTCGAGCTTTGCCTGTACGATCCAACCGGCAAGACAGAGATCGCCCGGCTTGCGCTCACCGAATATACCAACGAGATCTGGCACGGCTATGTGCCGGGCTTAAAGCCCGGCGCCCTGTATGGCTACCGCGTCCATGGTCCCTATGATCCGGCCAATGGCCACCGCTTCAACGCCAACAAGCTTCTGATCGATCCCTATGCCCGCGAACTTGTTGGCGACATCAAGTGGGGACCGGAAGTCTTTGCCTACGATCTCGAAAGCGAAGACAAGGATCTGAGCTTCGACGAGCGCGACAGCGCCGCCTTCATGCCCAAGGCCCGCGTCACCGATCCGGCCGCCATCGACTGGGGCAATGACCGGCCGCCGCTGATCGGTTGGGCCGATACCATCGTCTATGAGACCCATGTGAAAGGCTTCACCCATCTGAACCCGGCCATCCCGAAGGAACTGCGCGGCACATTTGAAGGTCTGGGCCACAAGGCAGCGGTTGATTATATCAAGAGCCTTGGCATCACCGCCGTGGAACTGATGCCGATTCATGCATTTCCCGACGACAGCCATCTGCTCGACAAGGGGCTGAAGAACTACTGGGGCTATAACACTATCGGCTTCTTTGCGCCGGCCTCGCGCTATTTCGGGCCGCGCGGCCTGCAAGGCTTCCGCGATCTGGTGCGCGCATTCCACGATGCCAATATCGAAGTGCTGCTGGATGTGGTCTATAACCATACCGCAGAAGGAAACGAGCTCGGACCAACGCTCTCCTTCAAGGGCATCGACAACTTTTCCTATTACCGCACGCTGCCCGACAATCATCGCTATTATATCAACGATACCGGCACCGGAAATACCGTCAACACCTCCCATCCGCGCGTGTTGCAGATGGTGATGGACAGCCTGCGTTACTGGGCCGAAGACATGCATGTCGATGGTTTCCGCTTCGACCTCGGCACCATTCTGGGCCGCGAGCCGGAAGGCTTCGATCAGCGCGGCGGCTTCTTCGATGCGGCAATGCAGGACCCGACGCTGTCGCGCGTCAAGCTGATCGGCGAGCCCTGGGATATCGGTCCGGGCGGCTATCAGGTCGGAGGTTTTCCGCCCGGCTGGGCAGAATGGAACGACAAATATCGCGACTCGAGCCGCGAATACTGGCTGAACGGCGCCGGTGCCGCGCCCGATTTCGCTGCCCGCATCCTGGGTTCCGGCGATATCTACGACCGGCGCGGTCGACGTCCATGGTCCAGCGTCAATTTCATCACGGCCCATGACGGCTTCACGCTCAACGACCTCGTATCCTATGACATGAAGCATAACGACGCCAATGGCGAGGACAATAACGACGGTCACAACCACAATATCAGCCACAATTATGGTGTTGAGGGACCGACCGACGACGAGGCCATCAACGCGGTGCGCGATCGCCAGAAGCGCAACTTTCTCGCCACCATGTTCTTCTCCCATGGCACGCCCATGCTGCTTGCCGGCGATGAGTTCGGCCGAAGCCAGATGGGCAATAACAACGGCTATTGCCAGGACAGCGAGATTTCCTGGCTGCACTGGGAGGATTTGCCACCCAGCAATGAAGAACTGCTCGATTTCACCCGCCGGCTGATTGCCCTTCGCAAAGCCCAGCCGCTGCTGCGCCGACAAAGCTGGCGCGACGGCACCCAGATCCACTGGTTCAACGCCACAGGCGGCGAACAACTGCCCGAACACTGGCTCGACGACAATACGCTGACACTGCAATTGAAGCGTGATGATTTGAAGGGTGAGGAAGGCATCTGGTCCGACGCGCTGATGCTGTTCAACCCGCTTAGCGAGGATACCGAATTCGTCCTACCCGCCAGCGATTGCGCCTGGACACTCGAACTCTTCACCCACCAGCCCGAACGCGAGCGCGAAGTGATCGGCAACGGCAACTTCATCATGCCACCGAGAAGTCTGGCGCTGTTTTCGGGCGCGGAATGAGGGAATATCTCTGTGCCTTCAGAGCAGGAGCTAGCGTTGCGACGGGGCACAAAGCCGCGCAGCTTCCGCGTCAACGGAAGCGGTAGTCTGACAGGCAGGGTCGATCGCAAGATGCGGCCATAATTGGTGGGCGTAACGCCTCATCTCTCGTCGCATAGGTCGAACTTTAAAATATCGCTGGTCATTTCCCTAACCACTCGGCGAGCCTCTCATCGGCCTTCAGCTTGTCGAGCTGGACGTTGCATGCCAAAACTCAGTCTTTGAGATTTTCGCAATGAAACGTTCTCATATCAGGCTTGGTATCGCTGCGGTTTTGGCGGTTGGCGTCTGGTTTCTGATTTTCCCGACCTATTCCTGGCATCAGAAGCTGACAATTCGTGTCGACACGCCGCAAGGCGCGGTCGAGGGGTCTTCTGTCGTCAAGGTGGCCTGGACCCGCGACCTGAAGCTTCTGCCGGACATGCGGGCCGCCCATGGGACGGTGACGGGTGAAGCGACCGTCGTTGCCCTGCCAAACGGCCGTTATCTCTTCGCGCTGCTTCCCAGCGAGTATTATGCCGCCCGTATCTTCGTCCCTGAAATGTTGCCCCAGAACGGATCGATCTCGCGCGACAGCATGATCCCGATTGCGCTGGCGATAACCTTGTACAAGGGCAAAACGCGCACGCTCACACCCGACCAGTACCCAGTCCTGGTAACCTTCGAAGACATCAACGATCCGGCGAGCGTGAAACATGTCCTTCCGGATGAGTTCGCAGCCGCCTTCGGCCCCGGCTACCGGCTCGACGCCATGACCATGTCGATTACCGGGGAAGCGTTAACCGACGGGAAGGTGGTGAGCGTGTTGGGGTGGTTGCCTTCTACGGGCTTCATTGTTCCGCCCGAGCAACAGCCTGAGCTCGCCCGAGACCAAACCATTGAGCAGCGACTTAGACCAAGCAATTTCATCGATATAGATACTTGGGCAGTCCTTAGAGGCAAGGAAAAATCAAAAAATGGCCATCTCAAATGAACTATTTTCTGCAGTGCTCTCGATGGACGCTTACAATAGAGGCCATAAATCAGGATTATCTGATGGGGTCAACGTCGTTAATGGTGTCGATATTGACGGCCTCGGTGAACGCGGTCCCGTCGGAGCTTCAGAGATCATCACCTATGAGAACTTGGAAATTGACGAAGAGCAATTCAAAGCGTGGGAGGCTGCAGGTTTCTATGTGGTCGCGTACAAAATCATAGACGAAAACGGAAACGCGAAAATCGTGATTTCATACCGCGGGACAGACTCTGTCGGCGAGTTGTTGACGACGGATCCAAGTGTCACATTTTTCGGTGACGAACAGGACCCGTCGATTGAACTGGCTCGGGATTTTGACAATCAGTCATCGAACAAAACCCAGCGAGGTGATGGGCGGCGGCTGCTTGCTCCAAGGCCGCCATACATCCTCCACCGGCTGATGGCGGGGGGCTCGAGAGGAGCCCCCTTCAATCCAGATCCTCGATCACGTGCTTGGCCTTGGCTGCCGTCACGCGGCGCAGTTCCACCTCGTCGCGGCGTGAGGCGAGGAGTTCCAGCGCCATCACTTCGTCTGCAAGGTCTGCGGGCAGCGACAGGATCACACGACCGGCATTGGCGTTGAGACCGCCGATGTCCGAGCGCCTGGCCGTGATCATCCCGCCGGCCACCGTGTTGTTGGTGTCGGGATCGATCAGGATGAAGGCGCCGGTGGCGCGGTTCTGTTCGTAAGGATCGAAGAAGGCCGTCTCGTCGAAACTCAACTGCACCTTGCCTATGGCATTCATGGCGAGGCTGTCTGCCGGTCCCCATTTGCCGCTCTTCAGGTCGAGCTGCGACACCGGCTGCACCTGCACGCGCTGGCGGCGCGACCCGGCCTTCAGCCAGTAGCGCTTGCCCGGCTGGATCGGTTCTGCCTGCAGCGCCACGATCTGGGCGTCGAAGGCAAGGCCTGCCTGCGGCTGGCCTTCCAGCGAGACGATCATGTCGCCGCGCGACACATCCACCTGCCGGTCGAGCACCAGCGTGATGGCATCGCCGGTAACGGCAGCATTGCGCACCAGATCGAAGGTCACGATCTGCTTGACATTGGCAATCGCGCCCGATGGCAGGATGGCCACGCTGTCGCCGGGCTTGACCGAACCGCCGGCAACCGTGCCCTGATAGCCGCGAAAGCTTTCGCCCGGACGCGAGACGCGCTGCACCGGCAGGCGGAAACCGCTGGTCTGCGAGCCGCGCAAGGTGGCAAGCTCCAGTGTTTCCACAAGCGTCGGGCCTTCATACCATGGCATCACGGCGGCGCCGGAATAGACCACGTTTTCGCCCTTCAGTGCCGACATCGGAATGGTCGTCACCTGACGCACGCCAAGCGACAGCGCCAATGTCTTGAACTCGTTGCTGATCGCCTCGAAGCCGGCGCGGTCATAATCGGTCAGGTCGATCTTGTTGATTGCCAGCACGAACTGCTTGATCCCCATCAGCGCGGCAATGGTGGCATGACGGCGGGTCTGCTCCAGAAGGCCGGCGCGTGCATCCACCAGCAGGATGGCCAGATCGGCGGTCGAGGCCCCGGTTGCCATATTGCGGGTATATTGCTCATGGCCGGGGGTGTCGGCGACGATGAAGGAGCGCTTGTCGGAGGCGAAATAGCGATAGGCGACATCGATGGTAATGCCCTGTTCCCGCTCGGCCTGCAGACCGTCCAGCAGAAGGGCGAAATCGGGCAGGCCCAGATCGTTCTGGCTGCCGCTGTCGCGGGCAAGGGTGGCCGCCTGGTCTTCCTTGACCGCCTTGGTGTCCCACAACAGGCGCCCGATCAGCGTCGACTTTCCATCGTCCACCGACCCGCAGGTGATGAGACGCAGCGGTCGTGTGTCGCGGGTGACAGGTGCCGGCTGGGCTTCCGGAGTGGTCTCGACAAGGGCTTCGGCGAGGGCGTTGCTGGGTGCGGTCATCTCAGAAATATCCTTCGCGTTTTTTCTTTTCCATCGAGCCGGACTGGTCGCGGTCGATCGCGCGGCCCTGGCGTTCCGACACCGTGGCAATTTCCAGCTCGGAAATCACTTCCTGCAGGGTCGTGGCAGTGGAACGGATCGCGCCCGTCAGCGGCCAGCAGCCGAGGGTACGAAAGCGGATCATGCCTTCCTGGATCTGTTCATCGGGCAGAGCCTCGAAGCGTGGATCTTCCGCCCAGACCAGCATGCCGTCGCGCTCCACATACTGGCGTTTCTTGGCATAATAGAGCGGCACCAGCGGAATGTTTTCCGCCTCGATGTAGCGCCAGATATCGACCTCGGTCCAGTTCGACAGCGGGAAGGCGCGCACGCTCTCGCCCTGACGGATCATGCCGTTATAGATGTTCCAGAGTTCCGGGCGCTGGTTGCGCGGGTCCCAGCGATGATCGGGGGTGCGGAAGGAATAGATGCGTTCCTTGGCGCGACTTGCCTCTTCATCACGCCGTGCACCGCCAAAGGCTGCATCATATTTGCCGGCATCCAGGGCCTGCCGAAGCGCCTCGGTTTTCATGATGTCGGTATAGAGCGACGACCCATGGCTGAACGGCGTGATACCTTCGGCCTCGCCGCGCGGGTTCTTGTGTTCGATCAGGTCCAGATCGTAGCGCTTGGCGATCTCGTCGCGAAAGCCGATCATTTCCGGAAACTTCCAGCCGGTGTTCACATGCAAAAGCGGGAAGGGCACGCGTCCGGGATAAAAGGCCTTGCGCGCCAGATGCAGCAGAACGGACGAGTCCTTGCCAATGGAATAGAGCATCACCGGCTTGTCGAACTCGGCAGCCACCTCACGAAAGATATGGATCGCCTCGTTTTCCAGCGCCTTCAAATGCGGATCGAGCGGCGGCTTGGTCGGGGCGTCTTTCGAATGTGGATCGAATTCGGAATGATGCAGGGTGTCCATGAACTGAATTCCAGTCTTGTGGCCGAACGGCCTGTCTCAGAGTGAGCTTGAATTGGGTGAGGATGCAGCGGCTTCCGGCACATGCAGGCCGCATTCGCGTGTCTCGTCGTTTTCCCACCACCAGCGGCCGGCCCGTTCAGGCTCGCCGGGCTTGATGGCGCGGGTACAGGGTTCGCATCCGATCGAGGGATAGCCGCGCTTGTGCAGCGGATTGGTCGGCACGGCCTGCTCTTCGACATAGGCATTGATATCGTCGATGGACCAGTCGGCCAGCGGGTTCACCTTGATGAGATTGCGCTCGCTGTCATATTCGGCGAACGGCGTGTTGGCGCGGTTGCCGGATTGCGAGCGGCGCAAGCCCGTGACCCAGACCGAGGCACCGTCAAGAGCCTTGGAAAGCGGCACGATCTTGCGCACATGACAGCAGGCGTGACGCGCTTCGACGCTTTCGTAAAAACCGTTGAGGCCGTATTTGGCGGCATATGTATCGATGTCGTCCTGCGTGGGGCGGTAGCGCTCGATCTCGATGCCGAAGCGGTCTTCGGTCTCATTCATCAGCGCCAGCGTTTCGGCAAAGAGGCGACCCGTTTCCAGCGTGGAGACGGTTATGGGCAAGCGGTCGAGGCCGATGGCCGCCGTGATCACCTGGTCTTCGATGCCAAGCGAGGTGGTAAAGACGGCCCGTCCGCCGAGATTGGCAACAAGCGCCAGTCGACCGGCAAGATCGAGGGCTGCCAGTTGTTCATCAAGCGCTGCTGCTGTTTGTTCTCGGCTGTGCAATGTCATTGGATCATCCTGCGTCCATCGTCAGCGGATTATCCCAGCAGCGCGGACAAACGGACAGAAATAGCCGTTCAGATTCGCTCAAACGCTGAGCAAATCTGTCTCGCATTGCCGCATGACGGGAAAAACACGCCCCGAATGACAGCAATCGCGAATATGTTCGCTAGCTAATTTTATTTTAGCAGATGCTTTAAAAAAGAATTCACATCCTGATGTCAAAACCACCCGACGGCACGCTTTCGCGTGCAGGCTGAGTTGCGTTCTTATTGAGGCTTTGATGGTGGCGTTGACGTCCAAACAACAACAATCGGATGGTCTTTCATCCGGCACGGCAGAGATCGTGGGCACTGGTCATGCAAGGCGGCGGCGTCAAGCCGCAAAAGTCGGAGGCGCACTCGTGGCGCTATCGAGTGCGACGGCACTCGGTGCCGAGTTTATTCTCAATGACGGGCTTATGGCCGCGACGTCGCGGTTCATCTCTGCCCGTCTGCTGCCGCAATCCACGGGCGGTGTCGGACTGGCCGTCGTCGCCGGCGCCGTTGCCGGCCGGAAACTCGTGCGCTTGCCGCGCCGGCGCGAATTGCCGCCAAGCGAAGACGAGATTGCGCGCGCCGTGGAAATCTTGGGCCGCCAGACAAATGCCGCCGCAGGCCTGGTCCGGTTGGGTGACAAGACCGTGTTGTTTTCCGATTGCGGCAACGCCTTCATCATGTATGCCCGCCGCGGTCGCTCCATGGTATCGCTGTTTGATCCGGTGGGAGACCAGTCCGCATGGCAGGCGCTCACGCGAAAATTCATCGCCCATGCCAGAAAGTCGGGTTGTCGCCCGGTCTTTTATCAGGTCTCGCCCGACTTCATGCCGGTGGCCGCCGATATGGGGCTGAAGACCTACAAGCTCGGCGAACAGGCTGTGGTCGATTTGTCCACCTTCACATTGGCCGGCGGCGACTGGCTGAAACTGCGCCGCTCCATCAATCGCGCAGAACGCGACGGCCTGGAGTTCGAAATGCTGGCAGCGGAAGCTGTGCCCGCAGTGCTGGATGAACTGTCCGAAGTCTCCGATAGCTGGCTTGCCGCGCACAATGCCGGCGAGAAGGGCTTTTCCCTTGGCACCTTCAAGCGCAACTATGTGCAGTCCGGTCCGGTGGCAGTCATTCGCCACGAAGGAGTCATCATTGCCTTTGCCAATATTCTGACGGCCGTAAGCGGCGGAGATGCCTTCATCGATCTCATGCGCAATCGTCCCGGCATCCATCGCGGTGCCATGGATCTCTTATTCGTGCGCATCATGTTGCATCTGCAGGCTCAAGGCTTTCGCAGTCTCAACATGGGCATGGCACCGCTTGCCGGGCTGGATGTGCACGGCAAACGCCCTCTGTGGAACCATATCGGCAATCGCATCTTCGAAAATGGCGAGCGCTTTTATAATTTCCGTGGCGTCCAGGCCTTCAAATCCAAATTCGACCCCGCATGGAAGCCACGCTACCTGGCGGTCGCCGGCAGCGCATTTCCAATGGCGGCGCTGCTTGACGTCACCCTCCTGATCGGAGGTGGTCTGCGGGGTGTCCTGAGGCGATGAAAAAAGTCCTGGTCGCAGTCTCCTCGGCTTGGCTCCTGATGGCGCCAATGGTTTTCGCCGAATCGTCCGAAACGTCCGAAACGCTGACGGCGACCAGCCTGCCGCTCGACCGCATTTATTATCCGCGCGATCAGGCCCGCGCCGTTGTGGTCCTGTTGTCGGGCGAGGAGGGCTGGTCAACGGCAGAGACTTCGATAGCCGGCACGCTTTCCGATAAGGGGGTCGTGACCGTGGGTGTCGATCTTCCGGCCTACTATCGCGCATTGGCTCTGGAAGAGAGATCGTGCCTCTATTTGGTCTCCGATATCGAGCGCATCTCCAAGCAACTGCATCGCCTGGCCGCTATCGAAACCTATCGCCCACCTGTCGTGGCGGGGTTGGGGGAAGGCGCAACACTGGCGCTGGCCATAGCGGCGCAGACCCCTGTCTCCACCATATCGGCCACCATCGCTGTCGATCCCGGCAGTGTCGTTCCGTTGGAAAACCCGCTCTGCACCCCGGCACCCAAAACGCCGTCAAGCGATGGGATCGCCTATGGGCTGACCAAAGGCCCGCTCCCTGATCCCGTCACCATCGCGCTGACGCATGCTGCCAGCGCAGTTGGCCGTCGCCATGCCGCACGGCTTCAAGCCAGCCATCCGGATGTGGCGGTGGTTCAGGCCAAGGGTAGTCCTGCAGCAGTTCTGTCCGATGCTCTGAATGCTGTATCCGCGAGCCTTGCGGGTGCCAATGTCGCGCTCGACCTGCCGCTCGTCGAGCTTCCGGCAGACGCCGGCCACGACGTCTTTGCCATCATCTATTCCGGAGATGGCGGCTGGCGCGATATCGACCGCAAGCTCGGCTTCTTCCTGCAACAGGCCGGTGTTCCCGTCGTCGGCGTCGATAGTCTGCGCTATTTCTGGAGCGAGAAAACACCGCAACAGACGGCGACCGATCTGACCGCCATCATCAAGGCCTATCGGAAGCGCTACGGCGTATCGCAAGTCGCCTTAGTCGGCTATTCCTTCGGTGCCGACATACTGCCCGCCGCATTCGCAAAACTGGAAGATGATATCAGAGACGATGTGAAACTCGTTTCCCTTCTGGCCTTGTCGCGCAGTGCCGACTTCGAGATCGCCGTCACCGGCTGGCTCGGTATGTCAGGCGAGGGGAAGTATGGCGATCCGGTCGATGATCTGGTGAAGGCCATGCCGGCGGGCAAATTGCAATGCGTCTACGGCGTTGCCGAGACCGAAAGCGGGTGCCTGGCGCTCGGGACGCTTGAACGACAAGGTGCCGAAATCATCCAGCGACCGGGCGGTCACCACTTCGACGGCAAATACGAACTGATTGCCGACCATATTCTGGACAGACTGCGCCAGCGTGTGGCTTCTAATCCCTGAGAGGATCTAGCGCTCCGGTTGGGCGTCGGGCTTGGTCGCTGCTTCGGTGTCGTCACCGTCCACCTTGGCCATCGCGCGCTGCATGCGGATGCCCTCGGCAATCCAGGCGCGGGAAAGACCGTGATAGAGCGGTTCCGGCGCAAACATGCGCGAGGTCAGATAACCGAGCATGGAGGCCGCCATCAGCGCAATCACGCCTTCATGGCTATCGGTCATTTCCAGAATGATCACGAATGCCGTCATGGGCGCCTGAACGACGCCTGCGAAATATCCGGCCATCCCAAGCACGGCAGCAAGGCCGATGGAGACACCGAGCATCTGCCCGACCGTGCTGCCGAAGCCGGCACCGACAGAAAGCGATGGTGCGAAAATACCGCCGGGAATACCGGATGCCATGGACAGGAAAGTCGCCGCGAATTTTTCCAGGAAATAGCTAAACGGCAGGGCATCGCCTTCAATGGCGCTGCGGGCCTGCTCATAGCCGGTTCCGAATGTGCTGCCATGACCGATGACGCCGATGACAGCGACGGCCAGGCCACAGGCAGCAGCAAGGCCGACCATACGCTTGATCGGATCGGGCTGCGCCCAGCGGCGGATGCGCCGCGATGCGCTGAGCGATCCGGCCGAAAACAGGGCACCCAGTCCGCCGCCACCGATGCCGCAGATGATCACCGCGGCCCATTCCGCGGGTTTCACCACTGTGATGCTGGCAGAGCCGAAATAGGTATAGCTTCCAACGAGACCAAGCGCCGACAGACCCGAGAGGATCACAGCGGTCAGCACCAGCCCGTTTGCGCGCGATTGATAGGTTCGGCTCATCTCCTCGATGGCGAAGACGATTCCGGCAAGCGGCGTGTTGAAGGCCGCTGAAATGCCGGCCGCTGAACCGGCAAGGATCAACCCTTGCGCCTGCGCCATGCCGCCAATGCGCCCGGCAATCATCATGATCGATGCACCCACCTGAACCGTCGGACCTTCACGGCCGATAGAGGCGCCGCAAAACAGGGCAACGATGGTCAGCATGATCTTGCCAACCGCAACCCTCAGCGACAGCAGTCTCGACCGTTCGCTGTCGCGCCGCAGATGGCGGGCGGCAATCGCCTGTGGAATGCCGGAGCCCTGTGACGCCGGGAAAAGGGTAAAGGCAAGCCAGGAACAGAATGCAAAACCGACAGGTGTCAGGATCAGCGGCAGCAGATAGGTGGATTCTCCGCTGTCGAGCAAACCGTGAAACAGGTTCTGCGCGACGTCGGCCATGTGGGCGAAGACGACACTGATCACGCCAATGGCGAGTGCACCGGCCCAGAAAACGGCGCGAGGCTTCCAGACCCGCCACGAGCCCCACATCACCCGGGACCGGCGCAGCATCTTCAGCTTCTTGTAACTCGTGGGCATGGTGTGGCGTCTTTACGCAAACAAAATGAAATTGACCGTCAGGCCGGGCGGACTGACGCAATCCAATCGTGAAGAAAGGAAGTTAAGAACCCTTATCCTCCTCGTGGTTTTTCATTGCAACCCGCTGGCAAAAATTCTTGTCGATGAACAGGAACCAAGCGATGAATTGAGATATGCGGCAACCTTGACATCATGCCTCGTCATCAGATGGCGGAAAATGAGATGCGGACAATTGTGGATATTGGCGAGGATGACCTGAGCGCCCTGGATCAACTCGCCAAGCGGGAGCGTTTGTCGCGCGCAGCTCTGGTTCGCCAGGCGGTCGCCGACCTTCTGGCGCGCAAGCGGCAACTGGATGCAGCCGACGCATTCGGCCTTTGGAGAAGCGAGCCTGTAGATGGGCTGGAATATCGGCTGCAATTCCGGTCTGAATGGTGAAGGCGTTATTCGACACCAATATCCTGATTGACTACCTCAACGGTCGGGATGAGGCGCGCGTTGAACTGGCGCGCTATGACGCAAAAGCCATTAGTGTGATCACCTGGATGGACGTGATGGTTGGGGCCGCTTCTGCCGTCTCCGAACGCACACGAGATTACCTGTCGGACTTCGACATCATTGCCATCGACCAGTCAGTCGCTGAGCAAGCAGTCAAAATCCGGAAAGCCGAAAAATAAGGTTACCCGACGCCATTATCTGGGCGAGCGCCGCGGTCGACAATCTCATTCTGGTCACGCGCAACCGCAAGGATTTCAGGGAAACTCACCCCGGTATCCGAATTCCCTACAGGCTTTGATGCATGCGCAAGGGCGCGGTCGCACGCATCAAGCAAGCAAGGGCAATCAGCGCCGCCTACCGGTCGCTCGTCTCCCACCGTGGATTGATCCAGGGCTCCTGGTTCGAGCGGGGCAGCGGTGCACGTCCCAGAATATGATCGGAGGCTTTTTCGCCGGTCATGATCGACGGGCCGTTGAGATTGCCATAGGGGATATCCGGGAAGATCGAACTGTCGGCAACCCGAAGACCGTCGACGCCGATCACCCGGCATTCCGGATCGACCACCGCCATCGGATCGTCTTTTGCCCCCATTTTGCAGGTGCCCGAGGGATGGTAGGCGCTCTCCAGATGCTCGCGCAGGAAGGCGTCGATCTGCTCGTCGCTTTGGACGTCTTCGCCCGGCTGGATCTCGGGGCCGCGGAAATCGTCGAACGCCTTTTGACCGAACAGTTCGCGGGTGAGCCGCACGCAGTGGCGGAACTTCACCCAGTCTTCCTCGTGGCTCATATAGTTGAAGCGGATCACCGGATCGGCCTTCGGATCGGAGGATTTCAGCGTGACATTGCCGCGCGACTTCGAGTGGTTGTAGCCGACGTGAACCTGGAAGCCGTGGCTCTTGGCCGCTGCCTTGCCGTCATAGGAAATGGCGACGGGCAGGAAGTGGAACTGGATGTCCGGCTGCTTGATGCCGGGCGCCGAGCGCACGAAGGCGCAACTTTCGAACTGGTTCGAACCGCCAAGGCCCTTGCCGGAAAACAGCCATTGCGCGCCGGCCACGCCTTGCCAGAACCAGGGCAGCCAGGAATAGAGCGAGACGGGCTTGGTCGACACCTGCTGGAAATAGAATTCCAGGTGATCCATCAGATTGGCGCCCACGCCCGGACGGTCAACCTTTACCGCGATGCCCATGTCCTTCAGATGCGATGCCGGACCGATGCCGGACAGCATCAGAAGTTTGGGCGAGTTGAACGACGAGGCTGCAACGATCACTTCGCGATTGGCCTTCACCACCTCGATTTTGCCGCCGCGTTCGATCTCGACACCGATGGCGCGGCCGTTCTCGATCACCACCTTGCGGGCAAGGCAGCGCACCAGCTCGACATTGGGCCGCTTCAAGGCGGGCTTCAGATAGGCATTGGCGGCAGACCAGCGGCGTGACTTCCAGATGGTCTGCTCCATCAGGCCAAAGCCTTCTTGCTTTTCACCGTTATAGTCTTCCGTGGTCTCGAACCCGGCCTGCTTGCCGGCCTCGACAAAGGCCTGCACCAGCGGGTTCTTGGCAGGGCCGCGCTGAACATGCAGCGGCCCGTCGGTCCCGCGCCATCCCGGCTGACCGCCATGGGAGTTTTCCATCCGCTTGAAATAGGGCAGCACATCCGCATAGCCCCAGCCTGCAGCGCCATTATCCTCCCAGCGAGTATAATCTTCCTGCGAACCGCGCACATAGACCATGCCGTTGATCGAGGACGATCCGCCGATCACCTTGCCTCGCGGCGCGGTAATGCGCCGGTTGTTGAGATGCGGTTCCGGCTCGGTCAGATAACCCCAGTTATAGCGCTTCATGCTCATCGGCCAGGCAAGAGCTGCCGGCATCTGGATAAACGGTCCGAAATCCGACCCGCCATATTCCAGCACCATGACCGTGTGCTTGCCGTCTTCGGAAAGACGATAGGCCATGGCCGAGCCTGCGGAGCCGGAACCGATGATGATGTAATCTGCCTGGTTCATTGCAAAACCCTCGTCGAATGGACGCAATTATAGCTGTAAGCTATATTTGCGAAATGAAACTTGCGCGCTACACCAAGGCAGCAAGCAAAGCACTGGATCGAATGCAGCCGAAACGGCGTATTGCAATCCGTTTCAAGTTGGATGCTTTTGCCCGCGGTGAGCTCGTCGATGTCAAGAAACTCAAGGGAAGTCAGCTGCTGCGTATCCGGGTCGGCGATGACCGCGTGATCGTTGATGAGCAGGAGGCTTTGGTCATCGTGATCGAAGCCGGTCCAGGCGGCATCTACAAGGAGTGAACCATGGGGCCGTTGCAAAAGACCGTAATCGAGGGGCAGTCCTATGTACTCGTCCCCGAGGAAGAATATGAAGATCTTCTGGACACTCTGGCCGCTCACCGGACCATGGCGCGGGTGGAGGCAGGTGAAGAAACCTGGCCCGCAGAACTTGTTTAAGAGCTGTGGGAGACGGACAGCCGTATCGGTACATTCCGCCGTTATCGCGGAATGAGCGTCTCTGAGCTTGCGCTCGCCGCCCGCATCTCCCAGCCCTATCTCTCGGAAATCGAAAAGGGCAAGAAGACGGGCTCGGTCGACGTCCTCAAGCGCATCGCGAATGCGCTCAAGGTCGATCTCGACGACATCGTGGTCGATATCGGCGACTGACCTCTGCATCAATACGGCGCCTCGCATGGTCCCATGCCGACATAGACCGTTCTCAGTTCCGTATAATGTTCGATCGCGGCGAGCGAGTTTTCGCGCCCGAAGCCTGACTGCTTGGAGCCGCCGAACGGCATTTCCACCGGGCACAGGTTATAGGTGTTGATCCACACCGTTCCGGCCTCCAGTTCTGAGACGACGCGGTGTGCGCGGGTCATGTCGGCGGTAAAGACGCCACCGGCCAGGCCGAACTCGGTCGCATTGGCCCGTTCAATCACTTCGGCCTCGTTGTCGAAATCGAGAACGCACATCACCGGACCGAAGATCTCTTCGCGAACGATGGTCATGTCGTCGGTCAAGTCGGCAAACACGGTTGGCTGCACATAATAGCCGTCGCCGGAAACATCGTTGGGAATGCCGCCGCCGGTGACCAGACGTCCGCCTTCGGCCTTGCCCTTTTCGATATAGCCGATCACCTTTTCGCGCTGCGACCAGGAAACCAGCGGACCCATCTGGGTCTCTTCCTTCTGCGGGTCGCCGATCAGGATCTTTTCCGAGCGCTCCTTCAGGCGAGCGAGGAATGCCTCCTTGATGCCTTTCTGCACGAACACGCGGGTACCGTTGGAGCAGATCTGTCCGGTCGAATAGAAATTGCCGAGCATGGCCCCGGAGATGGCGCTTTCGATATCGGCATCGTCGAAGACGATCATTGCCGACTTTCCGCCCAGCTCCATCGTCACATGCTTCAACTGGCTGGCGGCAGCGCCTGCTACCTTGCGGCCTGTCGGCACCGAGCCCGTCAGCGATACCTTGGCGACATCCTTGTGATTGACCAGCAGCGGGCCGGTATCGCGATCGCCCTGGATCACATTGAACACGCCCTTCGGCAGGCCGGCCTCGATCAGGATTTCGGCGATCTTGAGGGCGCCCAGAGGCGTCACCTCCGATGGCTTGAACACCATGGAGTTACCAGCAACGAGCGCCGGTGCCGCCTTCCAGCAGCAGATCTGCTGGGGGTAGTTCCACGCACCGATGCCGACGCAAACGCCAAGCGGCACGCGTCGTGTATAGGCCCAGTCCTGCCCAAGCGGAATATGCGAACCATTCATCGCAGCCGGTGCGACACCACCGAAGAATTCGAGCGAATCGGCGCCTGAGGTCGGATCGGCGACAATGGTTTCCTGGATCGGCTTGCCGGTATCCAGCGTCTCGAGGTCCGACAACTCCTTGTTGCGTTCACGCATGATCTCGGAGGCACGGCGAAGGACGCGGCCACGGGCCGTCGGGCTCATGGCGGCCCATTCCTTTTGCGCACGCTTGGCCGAGGCGATCGCCTTTTCGACGATGGCCGGCGTTGCTGCATGAAGTGTCGCGATCACTTCACCGGATGCCGGATAGATGTTCTCGATAACGGTGCCGTTCTTGTCTTCGACATATTCGCCGTCGATGAAATGGGAGCCGGGCGGTTGGGTCTGCATAGTCATTCTCCTCGCGGATAGCGCTTGGATTCTTCCAGGATGTTCAGGTCCATGTGGTTGCGCATGTAGCGCTCCGATGCCTTTTGCAGCGGCTGGTGATCCCAGGGGTAGTAGGACCCGTTTCTAAGGGCCTCATAGACGATCCAGCGCCGCGCCTGGCTTTCGCGCACGGCTGCGTCAAAATCGTCCATGTCCCAGCGGGCGCGACATTTGGCGTTGAAATAGACCAGCACGGGGGCATGGCGTTCGTCTGTCGCCAGATTGTTCTGCTCCAGCGGATCGGCTTCGAGGTCGAAAAGCTGGTCGGGATCGAGCGCGCAATGAATGTATTTCCACTTGCCCTCGCGGATGGCCACCATGGGCGCATAGGAGCCTTCAGCGGCATATTCCATCAACACCGGCGCGGTGCGCTTTTCACCGTTCATCACGCCCTTGAGGCTCATGCCATCGGTCCAGGGCATGATCTCGTCCATGGAAATACCGGCCAGATCGCAAAGCGTTGGGGTCACATCCAGGTTCGAGGTCGGCACCTGAAACAGGCCGGGCTCAATGCCGGGGCCGGATATCATCAGCGGTACGCGCGCCGAGCCCTCAAAGAAGCTCATCTTGAACCACAAGCCGCGTTCGCCAAGCATATCGCCATGGTCGGAGCAGAACAGGATATAGGTATTGTCCAGCATCCGCGTACGCGTCAGCGTATCGATCAGTTCGCCCACCTTGTCGTCGAGATAGGAGATATTGGCGAAATAGGCGCGACGTGAGTTTTTCACGTCTTCTTCCGTGACATTGAACTTGTCGTAGTCGCAGGAATGGATCAGGCGTTGCGAATGCGGGTCCTGGCTGTCGAACGGGATCTCGCCGATTTCCGGCAGCAGATATTCGCAGTCTTCATAGAGGTCCCAGTATTTGCGCCGCGCGACATAGGGATCGTGCGGATGGGTAAAGGATGCAGTCAGGCACCAGGGGCGGCGGCCTTGATCGTCGTTTTCGCGGGCCAGATGATAAAGCTTCTGGTTGGCCAGAAAGGCCACTTCGTCGTCATATTCCATCTGGTTGGAGATTTCGGCAACACCCGCACCGGTGACGGAACCGAGATTGTGATACCACCAGTCGATCCGCTCGCCCGGCTTGCGGTAATCCGGTGTCCAGCCGAAATCGGCCGGATAGATATCCGTCGTCAGCCGCTCTTCGAAACCATGAAGCTGGTCAGGGCCGACGAAATGCATCTTGCCCGATAGCGCGGTGTAATAGCCGGCGCGGCGCAGGTGATGGGCAAAGGTCGGGATCGACGACACATATTCGGCAGCGTTGTCGTAAACCTGCGTGCGGCTCGGCAATTGTCCGGCCATGAAGGAGGCGCGCGCCGGCGCACACAGCGGCGAGGATGTGTAATTGTTCTTGAAGCGCGCGGAACGGGCGGCCAGCGCCTTCAGGTTCGGCGCATGCAGCCAGTCTACCGGGCCGTCCGGAAAAAGCTTTCCGTTCAGCTGGTCGACCATGATGATCAGAATATTCGGCTTTGTCACGGCAATGGATTCCTGGAAAAGGGAGCGAGTTGGGCATTGATGTAGTCTTCGGTCAGCGCGATCGACGCCTTGATCGAGATCGGTGCCGATTTGAGACTTTGCCTCAGGTAAAGTCCATCGATCATCGCGGCTGCGCCTTCGGCAATTCGGGCCGCGTCATCGGGCGGGCAGAGCATTTTCAGGGCGGACAGGAGGTTGGAGCGAAGGCGCCTTGCATAGATGACGAGCAGCTTGCGGGTTTGTTCCGAACGCTGTGCTTCCGAATAAAAGGCAAGCCAGGCCGAAATCGTCTCTGGCGCGAATTGTTCGGTCGCAAAACTCGCCTTGATCACCGCCGAGATCCGAGCGCGCGGGTCGACCGTCCGCTCCAGTGCGACCACCGCATCGCGCCGCAGACGGCGAAGCAATTCGCGGATGGTCTCGACCAGCAACTGCTCCTTGGAGCCGAAATAGTGATGTGCCAGCGCTGGCGACACGCCCGCCTCCTTGGCAATCTCCGACATGGTCACTGCAAGCGAGCCGTGATGGCCGATTGCGCGCAAGGCGGCATCGGTCAGGGCTTTTCGACGAACAGGTTCCATTCCGACTTTGGGCATCGGGTCTCCGGGTTTTTTATTGATTGATTAGTCAATTAAAAACACGAAACGGGGTCGAAAGGCAAGTATTGCAACGGATTTTCCCCGATAGGGAGCAAACCTGCTTGTGCCAGCAGGGGCGTTTTGCTGCCCCAAGACGCCGAGACGCGAGAGATGTGTCGACAGGACATCCCCCGCGCTTTTCCCCCTGATGCTCTCGATGTCCTAGCGCAGGAACGGCTTTGCCGTCATGCTGCCAGGCAGCGGCACGCCGAGACGCGAAAGCACGGTCGGGGCGAGCTGAAGCTGATCGAGCAGGGTATCCTTGTCCGGCCCTTCGCCACCGCCAAACCAGTAGAAGGCGAAATCCTGCATTTCGTCATCATGACCGCCATGATGGCCGCGATCTGTCTGGCCATGATCGGCAGTGACGATCACCTCATATCCAGCCCTTCGCCAACGCGGCAGAAAGGCGGCAAGCTGGGCGTCGATGGTAAAACAGGCAGCATCCATCTGGGTGCAATCATGGCCGTAGCGGTGGCCCATACTGTCCAGCGTGCAGGTGTGGAGAATACCGTAGTCGATGGAAAACCGTTCCGTCAGCATGGTCAGCGTTGCAAACAGGTCGAGATCGCTCGGCGTCATCTGGTTCTGGTGGTTGTAGCCGGCCATGGTGTGGAAACGGCCATGATGGATCGGCCCGTCCACCTCGTCATATTCGATGTCGCGAACCATGTCGAAGGGCGCACGCTGAAAGAACGTCGACCAGAAGGAATGCGTGACGGCGCCTGACTTGCCGCCAGCCTTGGCAATTTCCGAGAAGATGTCTGGCTGCTCCACACGAAAAACAACGTCATTGGACAAGACGCCGTGTACCTGCGGCGGCACGCCGGTATGGATCGAGGCATAGCAGGACGCCGAGGTGGATGGCAGCACCGAGCGCATCTTCCACACCCGCGCTTCGCCGGATTGCACCCAGCCTTCCAGATTGCCCATCAGCCTGCGGGCATTCCGCCACGGCTGGCCATCCAGAACGATCAGCAGGAGTTTGTTGTTCAGTGTCATGTCGTCCTCCTCGGGCACGCTCGGCCGATCTCTCCGCAATGGGTAGATGTCGCGCGTTCACAGTCTCTTTCGCTGTATAACCGAATTGATCGGCTGAACAGCACCCCACCAATCGTCACAAAACTTTCATCAGATCGTCATGAACGGGAAAGGATTCCTTGAGGATTAGAAATCAGGATAAGGCCATAAAAAACAAAGATATTTGGAGAGCGAAATGGTTGCGGAAGCGGTTGAAGCGGGAGTATTGCGCCGATTTGCCAGCGACCAGTTATTATCGCTTGCCAAGCTTGTGGTGGAAAACGCTTTTCAGCCCATTGTCGAAGTCGGCACCGGAGATGTCTTCGGATATGAATCGCTGATGCGCGGACAGGATCGCATCGGCTTTGAAAACCCGATCGATCTTCTCGACAGTGCCCAGTCGTCCGGCCAGCTTCTGGCGCTGGAACAGATGGTGGCAAGCCGTGCGCTGGCCAAGTTCATTACCATTCCCGATTACACAAGCTCGACACTCTTCCTCAATCTCGATGTCAGGCTGATCCCGCAAGGGCAGGAGATGATCGAGGTTCTGGCCCAGCATTTGAAGACCTCCGGCATCCCGCCCTCATCGATCTGCTTCGAACTCTCCGAGCGTTTCGACAATACCGGTCATCCGGAATTCAACGGGCTCATCGACGCCATGCGCAAGGCCGGATTCAAGCTGGCCATCGACGATTTCGGCGTCGGTCATGGCGAGATGAAGCTGCTCTGCGACTATCCGATCGACTATGTGAAGATCGACCGCCATTTCATCAGCAATCTCGATTCCAGCCCGCGCAAGCGCCACCTTGTGCGAAACATCGTCAACATCGCCCATGTTCTGGGCGTAAGAGTGATTGCCGAGGGTATCGAGACCGAAGCGGAATTTCTGGTCTGCCGGGAATTCGGGGTCGATCTGGTGCAGGGCTGGTTCATCGCCCGACCGACCACGCATCTCAATGAATTGAAGCCGGCTTTTCCGCATCTGCAGGATCTCGGCAAGGTGCGCCGCTCCAGCCAGTCTCTGGATGAGATCCTGATCCGCAAGGAAATCGAGAACCGCTCGATCGTCTATGAAAATGACAGCATCGACCAGGTCTTCGATCTGTTCCGGCGCAATCCCACCCAGACCTTCTTTCCGGTCCTCAATGCCAATCGCGAGCCGCGCGGCACCATCAGCGAGCATCACCTGAAGGAATATATCTACCATCCCTTCGGCCGAGACCTCCTGAAGAACAAATTATATGAGCGTACCGTCTCGCAATTCGTCGCCCGCGCGCCCATCGTCGGGCTCGATACCAATGCCGAACGGCTCATGTCGATCTTTGCCAATATGGATGGCTCCGACTGCGTGATCCTCACGGAAAACATGCGCTATGCCGGTGTCGTCTCGGCAGGGTCACTGATCCGCGTGATCAACGAAAAGCAGTTGAAGGTGGCGCAGGATCAAAACCCGCTGACCGGCCTTCCGGGCAATCTCGCCATTCGCGACTTCATGCAGGATGTCGTGCGCGACGGCGATGAAACCCGCTTTTTCTGCTATTGCGATTTCGACTATTTCAAGCCGTTCAACGATCACTACGGCTTCCATATCGGCGATCACGCCATCACCCTGTTTGCCGCTCTCATGCGACGCTACTTCTTCTCCGAGGGCGATTTTCTGGGCCATGTCGGCGGCGATGATTTCTTCATCGGCGTGCGCGGCTGGACGCAAGAGGAATTGACCGAGATCCTCGACCGGTTGCTCAGCGATTTCCACGACGATGTCACCACGCTTTACGGACACGAAGAACGCCGTAACGGCTTCATCCACGGCAAGGACCGCAACGGTCATGAACGAACCTTCCCGCTGATGCGCTGCTCCATCGCGGTCCTGGCACTGCCGGACGGGCTTGTGATGGATGATGTGAGTCGCGTCAGTGCGGTGATCGCCCGCATCAAGAAAAAGGCCAAGGAAAGTGAAAGCGGTCTCTTCATCGACAGTTTCGCCATGGGCGAAGAAGCGGCGTGATTGACCGTCCGCGTCAATGAGCCTTCTTTTCAAGCGGGGTATAGCACCCTAAGTGTGTGCTGACCTCGCGAACAAAGGAGCCCCCCGATGACGCTTCCCGAAACCATGCGATTTGTAGACCTCAAGGATTTCGGCGCGCCGGATGTCATGCGGCTTTCGCAAATGCCTGTGCCGAAACCCGCAGCCGGCCAACTGCTGCTCAAGGTCGAAGCGGCTGGCGTCAACAGGCCGGATGTGGCCCAGCGTCAGGGAACCTATCCCGCACCCAAGGATGCAAGCCCGGTGCTTGGCCTTGAAGTTGCAGGTGAGGTGGTGGCCGTCGGCGAGGGCGTGTCCGACTTCAAGCTTGGCGACAAGGTTTGCGCGCTCGCCAATGGCGGCGGCTATGCCGAATATTGTCTGGTGCCAGCCGGTCAGGCCATGGCCTGGCCGAAGGGCTATGATGCGGTGAAGGCCGCAGCCGTGCCCGAAACCTTCTTCACCGTCTGGGCCAATCTGTTCCAGATGGCCGGTCTGACCGATGGCGAAAGCGTGCTCATTCACGGCGGCACCTCCGGCATTGGCACGACCGCAATCCAGCTTGCCAGGGCCTTTGGCGCAACGGTCTACGCCACGGCCGGCAGCGACGACAAATGCAAGGCTTGCGTCGATCTCGGCGCCATCAGGGCGATCAACTACAAGACCGAGGATTTCGTCGAGGTCATCAGGGAGCATACCGACAAACGCGGCGTCGATGCCGTGCTCGACATGATCGGGGCTGCCTATTTCGACCGCAATCTCTCCGTTCTTGCCAAGGATGGCTGCCTGTCGATCATCGCCTTTCTCGGCGGTGCGGTGGCGGAAAAGGCCAATCTCGCGCCCATCATGGTCAAGCGCCTGACGGTCACCGGTTCCACCATGCGCCCGCGCACGGCGGAGGAAAAGCGGGCCATCCGCGATGATCTGGTCAAGGAAGTCTGGCCGCTTCTGGAGACAGGCGATGTCGCCCCCGTGATTCACAAGATTTTTGCCTTCGATCAGGTGGTCGAGGCCCATAAGCTGATGGAAACAAGCGAACATATCGGCAAGATTGTCCTGTCCTTCGACTGATATCTCTGTCCCGATCCATCTGCTTATCTGCCGATCACGCCAGCCTCGTGCAACGGTCGCTCGATAACCTTCCCGCGCGAGCAATCTGTACAGCAAGCTGTCGCCGTCCGCGCGGTGTTCGCCAATTGCGCGCAGACGGAGTGTGGAAGGACATGCCAGGATGAACACCGATTTTCAGCGCGCGCTCAAGGAATACAAGGCAGGCCAATTGCCCAAGGCGCTGAAATTTGCGCAGTCGGCTGTGGGCAAGGCCGGGCCGCATGAGAGTGGTGTGCAGGCACTGATCGGCTCCATCCAGTACAAGCTCGGCGAGCGTCTGCCGGCAGCAGACGCCTTTGCCAGGGCCGGCAGCTACGAAGACGACAAGGCCGCCGGTTTCATGAAGCTGGCCGTCACCCTTTTTCACGACGCCCGCCGCTTTGATCGCGTGATTGCCGATGGACCGCGCGCCGTGGCGCTCAATCCGAACGACAGCGATCTGGCTTATCTGGTCGGCAGTGTCTTTTTCGGTAACGGCCTGCGTGGCGACATGTCGCCGATCATCGCGAAGCTCGAGCGCAGCAACGACCGCCACATGGCACTGATCATCAATTACTACCGTTTGTCCGGCCGTCTCGAGGAACTCTATGACGAGCTCAATTCGGCGATTGCGTCGGAACCCCACAACGCCTTCCTGCATATGTCACGTTACGTGGTGGCGCGCGAAATCTGCGATTTCGCAGCGCTGCGCGAGCATGACCGTCAACTGGAAACGCCGGATGCGCCGGTCGTCATGCGCCAGATCGCAGCCGAATCCGCGCTTGGCCGTCTTCTCTGGTGTGGCGATGAGGCCATCAATGCCCGTCCAAGCCAGGATACACGGACCCACAGTGCGAACCTCGAAAGGCTCAAGCGCGAGCGCCGCGCGATTTCGCCGGCCGGCAGCAAGCTCACCATCGGCTATCTCTCCAACGACTTTTTCGATCACGCCACCATGACGCTGTTTATGGAAGCCATGGCGCAGCACGATCTGGAGAAGTTTGACATCGTGCTTCTGTGTTACGGAGAGCAAAGCGTCGCTCATCATCGGGATGCGTGGCCGCAACATCTGCGCCAGGCGGTCGTCACCATCGACCATCTGTCCGATGATGCGGTGGCGGACCTGATCAGCGAACGCGGCATCGATATCCTGGTGGATCTCAAGGGCCATACGCTCGGCGCTCGGCTTGGCATCGTCAACCGCTCGGATGCACCGATCAAGGCAACCTATCTCGGTTTTCCGGGCTCCGTCGCCGGCATCGATCTCGATTACGCCATCACCGATCCGATCGTGACGCCTGACAGCAGCAAGCCCCATTGGGCCGAAAAGCTCTGCCGCTTGCCGGAAAGCTATCAGGCCAACAACTGGGAAACCCGGCCAAAGCCGGAACGTATGAGCCGCAGGCAGGCAGGATTGCCAGACGACGCCTTCGTCTTTGCCTCCTTCAACGCCACCTTCAAGATCACACCGCGCACCTTCGATATGTGGGCCGAGGTGTTGAATGCAGTGCCGGGTTCGGTTTTCTGGGTCATGTGCAACAATCCACTGGCGCGCCGCAACCTGACCGCAGCCTTTGCCGAACAGGGCATTTCGCGCGACCGGATCATTTTTGCCGAACGCGCCCCATATCCCGATCACATCAACCGGCTGCCGCTGGCCGATCTGGCGCTCGATACCATTCCCTGCAATGGCCACACGACCACGTCGGATATGCTGTGGGCGGGTCTTCCGGTCATTACGGTCAAGGGCACGGCCTTCGCCGGTCGCGTGTCGGAAAGTCTGTTGACGGCGCTTGGTGTTCCCGAACTCGTTCTGGATAACGAGAAAGCGCTGGTGGCGGAAGCTGCACGCCTTGCCGCAGACCCGCAGGCACTGGCCGCCATTCGCGCCCGCATGGAGGCTGCACGCTTTACCGCGCCACTGTTCGACAACGAACGTTTTGCCCGTCATCTGGAAACCGCATATGAGATGATGGCCGTCCGGGCGAGGGCCGGCCTCAAGCCCGATCATATCGATGTGCCAGCGCTTCCGGCGCGCACCGATTCCTTCGTGTAAGCGTATGAAAAAAAGCGTGATTAGACTTTAGCAGCAAGGGCTTGCCGGATTCCATTTTCCAGCCTATCCTTTCCATCAGTATCAACGAAACGAAAGGAAGGTGATCCAATGTCTAATGAGATTTCGGTCCGCATTGCTGACTTGGGAAAGGTACTGGTTTTGACGGGGCAGCCCTCGACCTAACCCGCCTTCCTTCGGGTCATCTGTGATGATCCGGGTCCGCAGATGGGACCAAACTCATGGAAGGGCCGCCTTGGGCGGCCCTTTTCCTGTTTCTGGGCCTGGCTGTCTCAGAAACGGATCGTGCCGAAGGCCGGCACCTTCAGACCCGGGGCTGAAAGATCGATACCGGCCACCAGTCCCAGAAGCTGAAACTCCAGCCCGCTGCGCGCACCTGCCGCGAGACCGATCAAGCCCTTGTAGTTGATGTGAAAATCCCGTCCGTCCGCGCCAAAGCTCAACAGCTGGCCATCGCTCGGATAGTCGCGCCCCACCGCATCCGATGGCAAAACGGCATCGAGCTCCGGCACCGCGTGCAGCACATGCGACACAAAGGTGTTGGAGTTGGGCCCCGGATAGATGTGGTAGCCGCCGGTCATGGCGAAGGGATAATCGGCGATGGCCCGTTCGACCTTGGGAATAAGGGCTTCGGCTCTCTCTCCATGCGCTTGCGTGACGATGACCGGCGCATTCGAATACCAGAATGCATCCGGCGCATAGTTGTTGCGGCGGATCGGCGAGCCCCAGCCCACCTTGTCATAGCGTGTATAGCTTGCGCCCTTCGGCTTCACCACCACCCAGGCATGGCTTGCAAAGGCACCCTTGAGCCCGCCGGTCTTGGCAGACAGAATATAGACCGCAGCCTCGTCGTCGGACGTCGCCTCGGGCAGCAGCCCTGACGACGACCACTTGGCCGCGCGCCAGTTTTCCGGATGCTCCGTTGTCATCCAGATCGCAGCCGACAGAAGGCTTGGCAGCAGGAAGATGACCGAGAACCCGAGAACCAGAATTTTCAAGATGCGCATGGGACCGCCTGAGTGAGGAAAGCGCATGAACTGTGAGGTCGAAAACGGCCAAATTGCGGTGCACGACCCCACAATGATGTGAACGCGGAACCGGCCCGATAAGAGGTCCTCACGCTTTCGGCGCAACAGGCCAGCCGCCGGGCAGGCGATGGGCGAGATAGGAGTGGATCTGATCGAGAGCCACCTGTCTGGTAATCCCGCCACTGTCGAGACCGAGCCTCAGCCACAGCCCGTCAATCAGCGTGGTCAGTGCCAGCACGACCTCTTCGCATTCTGCTTTCGGCAGGAGATGCTTGAGCGCGGAGCGAAGATTGGAGCGCATGCGGGCATGGATCACCTTCTGGATACGCGCAAACTGCGGCACGCGCGGCACCTCCGCGCAAAGCGAGAGCCAGGCATGGCAGGTGGCCGGCTGGTAGAACCGCTCCTCGAAATTGCCCTCGATCACGGCGTTCAGCCGTTCCTGCGGTGTCGTTGCAATTTTCAGCCGTGCGGACACAGCGTCGCGCAGCTGCGAATTGGCCTCCCGCATGGCCTGCTCGAACAGCTCCTGCTTGTTGCGGAAATAGTGCAGCACGATCCCCTTGGACGAATTCGTATGGGCAGCCACCTTCTCCAGCGTCGCGCCGGCAATCCCCTCACGCTGTAACACCTCGTAAGCGGCAAGCCTTAGCTCTTGCCGCCTGATCACGCTGATCCTTGTCAATTTCATCGCAGGCTTTCCCATTTGGGCCCCATGTTGACAAATTTACCGGAAAGATCAATTGTTGTCCCATGGGTCAATAAATTATCCGTATGGACAATTGAAGGAGAGCAAGATGCTGAAGCCGTTGGGACTATCGATCATTGCCGTTGCCGCATTCACCGGGCAGGCATTCGCCGCCGAGCCTGAAAGCTGCCGCACCGTGCGCATGGCAGAGCCCGGCTGGAACGATCTCGCCTTCACCACCGGTGTCGGCATGACCCTGCTCAAAAGTCTCGGATATGAGGCAAAGACCAGCCTTCTCGGCGTCGAAGTGATCTACAAGAGCCTTGAGAACAAGGACCTCGATGCCTTTCTCGGCTATTGGGATCCGGCCATGACAATCTATTTCAAGCCTTATCAGGACTCCGGCAATATCGAGAATGTGCGGGTTAACCTGACAGGCGCCAAGTACACTTTCGCTGTGCCGGCTTACGTCTATGAGGCCGGCGTTCACGACTTTTCCGACCTGCATACCTTCGCCGACCAGTTCGATCACAAGATGTACGGCATCGAACCCGGCTCCAACCAGACCATGTTCGATGTGATCGCAGATCCTGATTTCAAGCTCGACGGCTGGAATGTGGTCGAGTCGAGCGAACTCGGCATGCTGTCCGAGGTCAAGCGCAAGATGAAGAACAAGGAGTTCATCGTCTTCCAGGGCTGGGCTCCGCACCCGATGAACCGCTCGATCGACATGCGCTATCTCACCGGCGGCGACAAGTTCTTCGGTCCCGATTACGGTGCCGCCACCGTCTCCACCCAGGTGCGCAAGGGCTATCTGAAGGAATGCCCCAATGTCGGCAAGCTGCTTCAGAACCTCGCCTTCGACATCGATTTTGAAAACCGTGGCATGGGCTATCTGATCGATGACGGCATGGAGCCGGAAAAGGCTGCCAAGAAAGCCATCAAGGATGAGCCGCAGCGTCTCGACGCCTGGCTTGAGGGCGTCGAAACTGTAGACGGTCAACCCGGTCTGCCGGCAGTGAAGGCAGCGCTTGGCCTGTGATGCATGCTGTCAATGATGACTGGGCGGCCAGAAAACAGGTGCTTGATCTGACGGATGGCCGCCAGCTGGCTTTTGTCCATGCAGCCGAAGACGGTCCGGCACTGCTGCTCATCCATGGGTATACGGATAGCAGCCGCAGCTATGCCGGCCTGTCCGCCATGCTGCCCGGTTTCAACCTGGTCATTCCGGATCTACCGGGGCACGGCGCGTCCTCAGCCAGACAACAATCAGGCATAACAGGTTATGCCTTTGATATTGAAACACTGATCGATCATCTTGGCCTCGAGCGTCTGATCATCGTCGGTCATTCCATGGGCGGCATGATTGCGACGGAACTTGCGGCCAAGCTGGGCGATCGTGTCGAAGCCCTCGTCATTCTGGCCAGTTCGTTGACACCGGCCATGCCCGATGATGGCTTCCTGGCCATGGCGATTGAGCGCTTTTCCGATCCCATCGATCCGGCCGATCCCTTTTTCGACGACTGGCATGGCTGTGCCCGCCCGGTCGATCCGGCATTCTTGGCGGTCGCACGACGGGAGGCAGCCGCCATGCCGGCCGATGTCTGGCGTCGGATCTTCAAGGGCATGTCGTCGCTCGACCTGAGGAAACTGGCGGGCACAGTGACATGTCCGGTTCTGGCCCTGTCGGGCGCAGACGATCCGCTGTTTGGCCCGCATGAACAGGCAAGGCTCGTTGCCGCCTTTCCCAATGCGCGCGGCAGGACGTTTGCGGGGCAGGGGCACAACCTTCACTGGGAAGATCCGGCACTCGTGGCAAATCTACTCCGCGACCTGGCAGCGCCCGATCTGCGCGACTGACTATCGCTTTGCGGTTGGCAAAATGCGGGCGAGGGCGTATCAGGCACATCCAAATATCGTGATCGCATAGAGGTGCCGCATGACCAATCCCGTTCTCGTCGAAGTCACTCGTGGCAACCGTGTCGAAAGCCGTCACCGCGGTATTGCCGTCGTGGTCGATGGCGATGGCAAGGTCATGCAGTCGCTGGGCGATGTCGACGCAGCCGTTTTCCCACGCTCGGCCTGCAAGGCCATGCAGGCATTGCCGCTGGTTGAAAGCGGTGCCGCCAATGCCTTTGGCTTCGGCGCAAGCGAACTGGCAATTGCCTGTGCCTCGCATTCTGGCGAAGATGCCCATGTCGAACTCGCCGCCTCCATGCTGGCGCGCGCCGGACAGAACGAAAGCGTGCTTGAATGCGGCGCCCATTGGTCGTCGGAGAGCGAGGTCCTCATTCATCAGGCGCGCAGCCTCGACAAGCCATCCGCCCTTCATAACAATTGCTCGGGCAAGCATTCCGGCTTTGTCTGCGCCTGCTGCCATCTGGGTTACGATCCGAAAGGCTACACCACCTATGATCACCCGCTGCAACGCGACATCCGCGGTGTCATGGAAAGCCTGACGGGTGCGGCCCTTGGCGAGGACAATTGCGGCACTGATGGTTGTTCGATCCCCACCTATGCCATTCCGCTTGTCGCCCTGGCGCGTGGCTTTGCCAAGATGGGAACGGGCAACGGGCTTGAGCCGCTGCGGGCAGGGGCTGCGCGCCAGCTGATTGAAGCCTGCATGGCTGAACCCTTTTATGTGGCGGGAACCGACCGCTTCTGTACGCGCCTGATGACGCTGTCGCCCGGCAAGATCTTTGCCAAGACCGGTGCCGAAGGTGTGTTCTGCGCCATTCTGCCGGAAAAGGGCATTTCGATTGCACTCAAATGCGAAGACGGCACCACCCGCGCCGCAGAAGCCATGATTGCCGGCTTGCTGTCGGCCCATTTCGAGGCCGGAACGCCCGAGCGCGAAGCCCTGACGGCCATGGCCCATCACCGGATGCACAACTGGAACGGCATCCATGTCGGCGATGTCCGCGTCACCGACGCGCTGTTTGCCTGAGTGACGAACCTCAGTCGTCGAACCTAAACTGGGAACGGCCATTGGTGAGGTCGCTCACCAGGACGGAAACGGTGCCGGTATCCGAGATTGGAACGCGAAGGGTGATGTCGGCGCCGGTGGAGGTAAAATCCTCGCGCGTGATCGACAGACCGGGGATGGACAAGAGCCGTGCCTTGACCAGTGCCAGATCGGAAAACGGCACCGCTGCCGTCCCCTCGGTCATGGCAATCACCGGCGACAGCGTGCCCGCCTTCAGGCAACTGGCCGCGGTGCCCCCATAGGCGCGCATCAGCCCGCCAGTACCGAGCTTCACGCCGCCAAACCAGCGGGTGACGACAACGGCGATATTGTCGACGTCCTGGCCGTCTATGGCAGCCAGGATCGGCTTTCCGGCAGTGCCGCCGGGCTCGCCGTCATCAAAAAAGCGATACGCCTGACCTATCCGCCATGCCCAGCAATTATGGTTGGCATCACCGGTGGAACTCGCGGCAATTGCTTCCTTCGCTTCGTCCTCGCTTGCAACGGGGATAGCGAAGGCCAGAAACCTGCTTTTCTTGATGATCTGCTCGAAGGAGACCGGTTCTGCCAGTTGGAACATGTCAGACGGCGAAGATCTCGCCTTCGTCGGCATAGGCCTTGAATTCCAGCGCATTGCCGGATGGATCGTAGAGAAACATCGTGCGCTGCTCGCCGGCCATTCCCTCAAAGCGCAGCTTCGGCTTCATGCCCCAGCGCGTGGACGGATCCTCGTTTAGCCTTCGGGCAAGCGAGAGAAAGTCCTCCATCTTCAGGATCACGCCAAAATGCGGGATTGGCACGACATCGCCATCCACCGTGCCGCTTGCCGTATCCTTCGGCATCTCAGCGCGCAGATGCGCCGACATCTGATGGCCGAACAGATCGAAGTCGATCCACTTGCCGGGGCTTTCGCGCCCGATCCGGCAACCCAGCACCGTTCCATAGAAATGCCGCGTGGCTTCGATGTCGGTAATCGGAAAGGCAAGGTGAAAAGGGCGCATGGCAAGTTTCTCCAGGAGGGGCATTCGAGGGATTTGTTACCCCAATATCAGGCGGCTGCAAACAGGTAGTCTCGGCATCCGAGAGCTCCATGTCCCATGCCGGCGTGTCTGCTTTCTATTCGGCTTCGTCCGCGCGCGCGCTCCACATGGCCTTGAAAGCCGGACGGTCCTGGCAGCGCGCCAGCCAGTCGCGAACATGAGGATGTGCTTCCATCAGCGGAATATGCGCTGAGGCATAGCGGATAATTTCGGCCAGATTGACATCGGCAACGGTGAAACGGCCACCGACCATATAGTCGTTGGACGAAAGGTGCTGTTCCAGCACGCCGAATGGGCGTGTGAGCAGGCGAACGGCCACTGCCGCCTCTGCCTGTCCGGCCTCTGACTCGAGCCGGCCCTCGGCGGCTGCGGTGGATATCTTCAGCGCATTGGTCTCGATCTCGGTTGCACCGAAAAACGACCACTGGCTCATCAGCCCGTCTTCTTGCGTATCTGCCGGTGCCAGAGGTCCGCCATGCTTGCGCGCCAGATACAGATTGATGGCCATGGATTCAAACAGCACGAAGCCGTCATCGTCTATGGTCGGGATCGTGCCCATGGGATTGATGGCGAGGAAAGATGTCGAGCGTGTATTGATCGGCGCGTCCGGAGCGCGCGGATCGGCCAGCCTGCGGGCCTGCACCACCGGCACGTGATCGAAGGCAAGTCCCAGTTCCCCGGCAAACCACAGGGTTCTCGTAGCGCGCGATCGGTAGGCGCCGTAAATCGTCAGCATACCCTGTTCTCCTTCACTGATCTGGAATGAGAAACGACCCTAGCCGGGGTGGCTGACAATTTGAAGAGGCTCGCGACTGATCGCAGCAGCAATTTCAATCACGGCCCCCGCGCCTTGGAAACGGTCACAAAGCGGACCGCAGGATCGTCTTTGAAAGTAGCATGCAGCTCAGCCGGTAAGGGATGCTGCAAGCAGTCGCGGGCGGTTCACCTGTTTGCCGTGGTTCTTCAACAGACCTGTCACGGCGTCATAGTCCACGGCTTTCGAGAACAGATAGCCCTGACCTCTCTGGCAGCCGAGTTTTAACAGCAGGCCCGCCTGGTCGATCGTCTCGATGCCTTCGGCAATCACGGACATGTCCAGCCCCTTGGCGATTCCCACAAGGCCCTGGATGATGACCAGGCCACGGCTTTCATTGACCATGCGTTGCACGAAGGTTCGGTCGATCTTGATCATGTCGACCGGCACCGTCAGAAGATGTGTCAACGAGGCAAAGCCGGTACCGAAATCGTCCAGCGCGACGCGCATGCCCATGGCTCTCATGGCATTGATCTGTGAAGCGATATTCTGATCGCGCTGATCGAGATAGACGGATTCGGTGATCTCTAGGGTAAGCTTTGTCAGCGGCACGCCCGTCGTCTCAAAAACGGTGGCGATGCGCTCTGCCAATCCGTCGTGACAAAAGTCAGCAGCAGACAGATTGATGCCCACACGTCCAAAATCATAGCCCGTATCGAGCCAGCGCCGCGCATCGATCGCAACCTTGGTCAGCATCAACTGGGTCAGTTCCAGTGCAGCCTGGCCATCGCGTGTCGCCTCATGGAAGCTTTCGGCGGTGACCACGTTTCCGTCCGGGAGTACGAGGCGGCAGAGCGCTTCCATGCCCTTGATCTCGCCGGTGCTCAGTTCAACCACGGGCTGATAGAAGGGCACGATGCTGTCCGTGCGCAGCGCATCGGTGAGCGTCTGGATGGAGCGAAATCGCCTGGCGATTGCCGTGCCCAGTCCCGGAGCATATTCGATGAATTGCCCCCGTCCACGTTCCTTTCCGTGGTAGAGCGCGTAATCGGCCTTCTGGCGCATGCTTTCCGGCGTATCGTGCTCGGTTGCAACCGCGCCGCCGATTGTCATGGATGATCTGAGATGTTGACCGGCACAGATGCAGGCCTCCTTCATCGACCCGATCAGGCGCGCGGCAAGATCGTTCATCTCGGTCCTGCCGCCGTTGATCATAATGCCGAATTCGTCTCCGCCCATGCGGAAACTGGCACCCTTGGGGGCTTCGCGGGCGATACGTCTTGCGGCTTCGCAGATCAACTCGTCGCCGGCCTGATGGCCCAGCCTGTCATTGACGAGCTTCAGATTGTCCAGATCGGCAATCAGCAGGCTCCAAGGCTGTTTCCGCTTGTCACAGTCCTGGATCAGGGCGTTGAAGCGCCCGCGATTGGGCAATTGGGTCAGCGGGTCGGTTTCGGAAAGCCTTTGCCGTTCTTCCAGGCGCAGTTCTCGCTCTATGGCGATGGCACACAGATGCGTGCAGGTGTCGACAATGTGTTGTTCGAACGTGGAAGGTCCGCGTGTCGTATGGAAATAGAACGCAAATGTCCCCAGAACCTTGTCGCCAAGCTGGATCGGTGTCGACCAGCAGGCACGCAGCCCGCAGCCCAGTGCCAGGTCGGCAAACGGCGCCCAATAGGGGTGGTTGGCAATGTCGGTTATGACGATGGATTGTCCGGTATAGGCGGCCGCACCGCAAGAGCCAACGTCAGGCCCGATTGTGACGCCATCGATCGCTTCAATATAGTGTTGGGGCAAAGAGGGGCCCGAAAGGCTCCACAATCGTCCCTGCTCGCACAGTTTGAGAACAGAACACACCACATCCGGAGCCATCTCCTCCACCGATAGACACAACGTATCGAGCGTCTCGCGCAGCGGTGCACCGCGCGCGATCATTTCGAGGATGGTATTCTGTAACTTGGTAATCATGGCGTCTCGTCGGGTTACTCAGAGACAGTATGATCACGGCTCGCTTAAATTGTTGTTACGAATATGCTAAATATTTAAATATCGATGAGCTTGTTGTGGAAGATCTCGTCTCCGCATCAGGTTTTGCGGTTGCCGGCAATCGTCAGATGGGCATAGCGATCCGGTGTCCCCAGCAGGTCCTCCGTCTCCAGATCGTTCCAGCGATAACCTGCAATCGCAGCCTTGGAGACCGCGCTGAACACATTTGCGCTGATGATGGCGCTTCCAGAATCCTCGACCACGGTCACATAAATGCCGACAGGTGTATCGCGAATAACATTGCCGCTCGCAACCACATCGCGCAGATAAGGCCCCCAGCCGAGCATCAAGCCGTAACGCGGGGCCTTCTCGATCACGTTGTTGGAGACGACGGTGTCCGCCTCCACCGAGATGCCAAAGCCGAATCCAGCGCCGTCATGCTCGTAGGGGCCGGCGAGCTGGAGGTTGCGCACCAGATTGCCGGTCACGGTCGATAACCGTCCGCCATCCATGAAATTGGCGACCACAATGCCGTTTGCGGCGCCGTCGATCAGGTTGTCGGAGATGATGGCCCCTTCGAACACGAACTCCGAATAGATGGCCGTCTCGCCGCATGACAGGCATGTGTTGCCGCTGATGATGATGTCGGAAGCCGAATTGGCGCGGATGGCGGTGAAGGCGCAGTCGGAAATGTGGTTGCCGCTGACCATCACATTGTCGGCACGAAAGACATTGATGCCGTTGCCATATTCACCGGTTCCGCCGCTTCGGGCGCCAATCCGGCTGACACGATTGCCGAGAACCTGGCTTCCGTCTGCGCCTTTTTCCCAACGATGGACCAGAATGCCACCATTTCCGCAATCGGAGACGGTGTTGGCAGTAATCAGCAGTTCGACGCATTCCACTGCGTAAAGCCCCATATCGGCAGCCTTGGCAATGCGGGTGCGTTCAATCCGCCCCCCGCAACGCTCAAGTCGCAACCCCATATTGCCGCTATCGAAGATCTCGCAATTGTCGATCAGCACTGCGCCGCATTCGGTAAAATTGGCCAGGGCCGCTTCGGTGTCTTCGCCAAACCCGTGGCCCGCACCATCCAGCACGATATCGCGCAACTCCACCCGTGCCGCGCCGGCGCAGGACACAAGCGCGCCGCCACCGCCATGAACAATCCGCGATGCGCCGGAGACACCGATCAGCCGGGCACCATCCGGCAAGGTAAGATCGGATGCCACATAGCGCCCCGCCGGCAGGAAAACCGGCAGATCGCGCGCGGCTCCCTCATTGATGATGGCCTGCAGCGCCGCACTCTGATCCTCGTCGGCATTGCTCACCACACCGGCTGCTGTCGCATCGATCGCGCCGCGCAAAGGCGTCGCATCGAGGATCGCCTGGGCAAAAGATGGCCGGGCGGATGCGCCACAGCCAAGGGCAGGCAGCGTCATGAATGCCAGAACCTGTCGCCGCTTCACCATGGTCATCCCTTTGTCCCCCGCATAATCACGCCAATCGCATGGTCGTGCGATTCCCCTGAGGGAAAATAGCACAGCCGCATCGATAGATTTGCTTTAGATCAAAGCGGGCTTCAACCGAGCGGTTAGAACAGGGACAGCGTTTGGAGCACGGGGGCGCTGAAGGGGAGACGGCAGAAGCGCATCGTCTTGCGGCACGCTGCCGTGTGAGAAGGTCGGCACTGGCACAATCGCCAGGCCGGCCTTTCCGCTTTCGGGTAATTTATCTTTTATGCGCCGGGTTCGCGGGCCCGGGCAATGCCTTCGAACTCGTCGACGAAGCGGCTGAACAGACGGGAAAACTGGGCCACATCGTCATCGGCCCAGCCGGTGAGGCAGCCTTCTATGATGTCTCGCTTGATCCGCTGCATCTCCTTCATCATGCCAAGCGACTTTTCCGTCAAAAGCACAACGGTGCGCCGCGCATCTTCTTGGGAGACGGCGCGTTGCAACATGCCGTTCTGAACAAGCTCGGCCACCAGACGACTGCTGCGCGACGGGTCGACACGCATGGCCTCCGCGATCGCCCCGACGGTCACTTCGCCGGCGCCGCGCCGCACCACTTCGATGACATCGAAATGCGAAATATCCAGTTCCGGTGCCACCTTGTCTATGGTCACGCGGCTGATGATGCGCCGGCCGATCAGCAGTCTCCAACGCGACATGGCCTGCGAAATCAGATCGATGTCTGCATCGGCGCTCTCGTTTTTACTCTGTGTTTGCAATCGTTCAGCGGTCGTCATCATTGGTCCCAAACCTTGATTTGAAGCGAGACTACCCTAGTTGGTTGAAAATGTCATCTACGTGACATTGACATTTATGTGCGTTTGTCACATAAATTGCCGCAATTCAACGCAGGTATTGTTCATGGATATGCGCCCCGCGCCGCAGGAACCTCTGGTTTCCGACCCCCGTTTGCGACTTTTTCTGTTCCTGATCCTCATGACGGCCATGTTCATGGCAACGCTGGACAATCAGATCGTCTCCACCGCCCTGCCGACCATTGTCGGTGAATTCGGTCAGCTCGAGCGTTTCGGCTGGGTAGGCTCCGCCTATCTCCTCACCATGAGTGCGGTCATGCCGCTATATGGCAAGCTCGGCGATCTGTTCGGGCGTAAATATGTGATCATCGCAGCGGTCAGCATCTTCACGCTTGGCTCACTCGTCTGCGGGCTTTCCGTTTCCATGGATACACTCATTGCAGCGCGCGTGCTTCAGGCGCTCGGCGGTGGCGGCATCATGGTGTCGATCTTCGCCATCAATGCCGATCTGTTCGAGCCACGCGAGCGCGCCAAATACCAGAGCTATGCCAGCCTCGTATTGATGATCTCCGGCGCCCTTGGGCCGGTGCTGGGTGGGATCATGAGCGACACGTTCGGCTGGCGTTCCATCTTCCTCATCAACCTTCCGATCGGCATTGTCGTGCTCACCGGCCTGGTAATTTTCCTGCCTTACCGCAAGCCGCAACGCAAACCGAAGATCGACTATGCCGGCGCTCTGTTTTTGGCAGGGGCCATCTCCAGCATCGTGCTATGGGCAGACAGCAGCGAATTGTTTGGCTCGTTGGTATCTGCGCAAAGCCTGGCTATCGTTGCCTTCGGTCTTGTCTGCCTGACGATCTGGATTGGCGTCGAGCGTCGCGCGGAAGAGCCTGTCGTGCCGCTCAGCCTGTTTTCCAAATCCACCATCAACCTGTTGCTGATCATTTCGATCACCAGCGGTGCGGTTGGCATCGGCCTGTCGAACTATTTTGCCCTGTTCCTTCAGACCACCACGGGCCTGTCGCCAACGGTTGCCGGTCTTCTGTTTACGCCGATCACGATTGGCATTGCCGTCGGTTCCCTGTCTGCCGGTCGCATCATGTCGATCACCGGCCGCTACAAGATCTTCTCCATTGCAAGCACGACCTCCAGCATGATCATGCTTCTGGTGTTCAGCACTCTCGCCGCCGCTCCACCGCTTTATCTCGTCGCCATCCTGTTCTTCATCCAGGGCCTCGGGATCGGCGTCGGCCAGCAGGTCCCGGTGCTCGGCGTCCAGAATGCGGCCCTTGCGCGCGACACTGGCGCGGCCACCGGCACGGTCACGCTCACCCGCATGGGCGGTGCAGCCATCGGAATCTCGATTTATGGCGCCATCCTGTCGGCGGGCGTCGCCCATCTGGCAACGCCCATCCCCGGCGTCGACAATATCAAGGAACTCACGCCGGCAGTCCTGGAAACCCTGCCGGCGGCAACCCAGGCGCTGGTCGCGGAAGTCTATACCGGCGCTTTCCGCCCGCTCTTCCTCGGGGCAGCGCTCATCAGCGCCGTTGGCCTGATCGCCGCCGTGTTCCTCAAGAATGTGCAACTGCCAAGCTCGCTCGCCAAGAAGGCGGGCTGAGCCGGGTTGCATGACGGCATGGGTGTTCAGTTGGTCGACAACTTGTCGATCAGCGCCGATGCGGCCTCGGCAATCACCGTGCCGGGCGGGAAGATTGCATCTGCCCCGGCTGTCTCCAGCGCTGCAAAATCCTGCGGCGGAATAACGCCGCCGACTGCAATCAGCTTGCCGGATGCGCCTCGCTTGGACAGCGCGTCGCGCAGTTCCGGCACCAGTGTCAGGTGACCGGCGGCAAGCGATGAAGCCCCCACCACATGCACGCCCTCGCGCACGGCCAGTTCCGCAACCTCTTCCGGTGTCTGGAACATCGCGCCCACCACCACGTCGAAACCCAGATCGGCAAAGGCGGTGGCAATCACCTTCTGCCCCCGGTCGTGACCGTCCTGACCCATCTTGGCCACCAGAATACGGGGCTTTTCGCCGCTCGCCGCCTTGAACGCCTCGACCTTGGACACCGCCAGATTGAAAGCCGCATCGCTATCGCCGACTTCCTTGCGATAGACACCCGATATGGTGCGGATCTCGGCGACATGCCGGCCATAGGCCTTTTCCAGGGCAAGCGAAATCTCGCCAACAGTGGCGCGGGCACGGGCCGCCTTCACCGCAAAGTCGAGCAGATTGCCATCGCCGGACTTGGCCGACTGCGTCAGAGCATCGAGCGCTGTCTCCACGGCATGGGTGTCGCGCGTCCCCTTGAGCTGCTGAAGCTTGGACAACTGGCGAGCGCGGACCTCGGAATTGTCGACCTTCAGCACATCCACTTCGATATCGCGTTCGGGCCGCGAGAAATTGATCCCCACCACCGTCTGCTGCCCGCTGTCGATCCGGGCTTGCGTCCGTGCCGCGGCCTCCTCGATGCGCATCTTCGGAATGCCCTTTTCAATCGCCTTGGCCATGCCGCCGGAGGTTTCCACCTCCTCGATATGGACAAGCGCTCTCGCCGCCAGATCGTGCGTCAGCGCTTCCACATAGGCAGAACCTCCCCACGGATCGATGATCCGGGTCGTGCCGGATTCGGTCTGCAGCATGATCTGCGTATTGCGGGCAATGCGAGCCGAATGGTCGGTCGGCAGCGCCAGTGCCTCGTCGAACGAATTGGTGTGCAGCGACTGGGTGTGCCCCTGTGTGGCCGCCATCGCCTCCACCATGGTGCGAATGATGTTGTTCATCGGATCCTGCGCCGTCAGCGACCAGCCGGATGTCTGGCTATGGGTGCGAAGTGCAAGCGATTTGGGGTTCTGCGGCGAGAAGTTCTTGGCAATCAGCGTCGCCCATAAAAGCCGGGCCGCCCGCATCTTTGCCACTTCCATGAAGAAATTCATGCCGGTCGCCCAGAAAAACGAAAGGCGCGGGGCAAAGCTGTCGATATCGAGCCCGGCCTTCACACCGGCACGCGCATATTCAATGCCGTTGGCAATGGTATAGGCCAGTTCCAGATCCGCCGTCGCGCCTGCTTCCTGCATGTGGTAACCGGAAATCGAGATCGAATTGAACTTCGGCATGCGGGTCGAGGTATACTGGAAGATATCGGAAATGATCCGCATCGAGGGTTGCGGCGGATAGATATAGGTATTGCGGACCATGAACTCCTTGAGAATGTCGTTCTGGATGGTGCCCGAAAGCTTGTCTTCGGAAACGCCCTGTTCTTCCGCAGCAACGATATAGAGCGCCATGATCGGCAGCACCGCACCGTTCATCGTCATCGACACGCTCATCTGGTCGAGCGGAATGCCATCGAACAATTGCTGCATGTCGAGAATGCTGTCGATCGCAACCCCTGCCATGCCCACATCGCCGGCAACCCGCGGATGATCGCTGTCATAGCCACGGTGGGTGGCAAGATCGAAGGCTACGGACAGACCCTTCTGGCCGGCTGCCAGATTGCGCCGATAGAACGCATTGGATTCTTCCGCCGTGGAAAATCCCGCATATTGCCGGATCGTCCAGGGTTGCTGAACATACATGGTGGGGTAGGGGCCGCGCAGAAAGGGAGCGGTGCCGGGATAGGTATCGAGATGGCTCAATCCGTCAAGATCGCCCTCGCCATAGGCGCTCTTGACCGCAATGCCTTCCGGCGTATTCCACACCGCGCCATCGTGGCGGGCCTCAGGCGCATTGGGCGTGGTCCACGACGTCTCGGAGAAATTCGGGATCTTGCTCATCGCCTCACTCCGCCCTGTCCGAAAGCAGCGTCGGCGCGAGGCCGGATGCAGTGCATTTTTCCAACGGTCCGAGCACGGTGACGGCTCGTTCCTTGTCCATGGGAAACAAGGTCGTTCCCACAATGGGCCGCGAGACCCGGCTTTTGGCTTTCGATGCGACGGAGGCGGCAAAGGAGCCGTCGGTCAGCGCCCGGATGATCCCGCCATTCTTCTCGATCGCCATGAAGATCTCCCAGGCAGCCTCGCACAACCCGTCGGTCAAGGCCTCGATGCCGCCGGCACCGGCCGCGGGATCGCAGACCTGGTCGAGATGGCTTTCGGCCATCAGGATCACCTGCGTGTTGCGGGCAAGCCGCCGCGCCAGCGGATCGGGATTGCCGTGGGTCAGCGTGTGCGAAAGCACCGTCACCTCGTCGGCGCCGCCAACGCCGGCGGCAAATACCGCAGTCGTGTTGCGCAGGATATTGGTCTCCGGATCGAGCCTTGTGAGCATGCGGTAGCTGGTTTCCATCATCAGATGGGCCGCAGAAGGCTTGGATATTCCGCAAATTTCCTGCATGCGGGCAACGATCAGTCGGGCAGCGCGGCCCTTGGCAATGGTCAGGAACTGGTCCTGATCGGCACTGAGCGCAAGTCCGCACAGGGCAAACGTATCGCCCGCATCCATGCCGGCAGCGTCCATCTCCCGCAGATAATGAGCAAGCGCGGCGGCCATGAATGCCAGTTCCTGCGCTTCCGTCCCGCCGGCATTATGCACGGCGCGGCCACTGGCCGTCAGAATGCTGCCTGCATGGTCCAGAAGCTTGAGGGATTTGACTGCCTCTGCAAACTTGCCCGGCTGAGCCCCGTTGCCGGAAAAAACCATCGCACTCATGGGGTCTATGCCGAAATGAATGGCCCCGCCATTCCCGCCGGCGGTGTCGATGGCGCGGGCCAGTTCCTGTGCACCATCCACAGCCAGACTGCCGCCCTCAAGCCTGATCGCATAACGATGGGCAGCCCGGGCTGCCGCCAGCCGTGACAGCAGGGAAGCGGTCATCTGGTCAAGGCCCAGCCCGTAGGCACAGGGACTGTCGCCGCAGACGAGTGAAATGCCTGTCGCGCCGTTTTCCAGGTCGTCAGCCATCTGCACCAGAGCGCGTTTTTCGTCCGGATCGTCCATGCGCTGGGCGACTGTCCACCCACCGCTCGATTGCCGCGCCAGAGGGTGAGCGCCTTTACGGCGCGCATAAAGAGGTTCGATCACCAGCCCGTCATCGGAGGCGGACGTCAAGGTGGCAGCGAAATCTGCACCTTTCAGTGCTTTTTCCACCAGCTTTTGCCAATTGTCGCGGCCGTTGCCGGCAAAGGCGATGTCCTCCAGAATGCGTGCATCCATATGAATAAACTCCCTGAGGCGGCCTTTATGAGTCTTTTGAAACGAAGCGTCAAACCTGACTTTGGTTGAGGCTGCGCCATCTCCTTGTCAAATCGCCCGGCTCGCATGGCATCCGCGCATACGACAGCTTCGCGCCAGCCGCGATTGCCATGATGCCGCGGACTCAAAAAACGCGCACTGATGAAGTAAGATGGTATTGAAGATGGTATTTTTGCGCCGGGCTCTGGTTTTAGTCGGAGCTTTTTCCGGGCTCGCCACCCTCGGCGGATGTTATTTCGTCACCGATACGAGCCGGACGAATATCGAAGTCTTTCAGGATGAGGTGGCCCCGGTCTATTACGATCCGGCCCGCGTGCAGCCGGCTGTCGTTCAACCGGTACCGCAAAAGAAGAACCTCTACGAGACGCAGTTCCACCAGACCTACGGCCTGCCGGTCAATGCGCCGGTCAATCGTGCCATCTATGGTGAGCAGCGCGTGGATGGCCGGACCATCCCCGCCATTCCGCTGCAGCGCGTCGACGCTTCCGTCTTGCGGCGGGAAGTCAGCTACCAGACGCCGGAGCCTGCCGGCACCATTGTTGTCGATACCAAGTCGCGCCATCTTTATCTGGTCGAGCCGAACGGTAAGGCCATCCGCTATGGTGTGGGTCTCGGCAGCGAGGCCTTTGCCTGGAGTGGACGCGGCGTGATCCAGATGAAGCAGAAATGGCCACGCTGGACACCCAGCGATGACATGGTCGAGCGCCAGCCGGCGCTGAAGCCCTTCGGTGTTTCCGCAGGCGGGCTGGAAGCCGGCCTCAATAATCCGCTCGGGGCCCGCGCGCTCTACATCTATCAGAACGGCAAGGACACGCTCTACCGTGTTCACGGCACGCCCGACTGGCAGTCGGTCGGCAAGGCCACATCGTCTGGATGTGTGCGCATGTTCAATCAGGACGTCATCGATCTCTATGACCGCGTGGGCGACAAGGCCCCGATTGTGGTCATTTAGCCACGCTTTCGCAGAACGCCGTCAAGCTCTCGCTTTTGTGAAGCCCCAGCCATGTCGCAAGCGCTGCGGCTTTGCTACGGACCATGCATGAATTCCGGCGCTGCGGGGAACCAATTGGGCAGCAAAGGCATTTAGCCGGACGAGGGGCGGTCCGGTCCGCTCTTGTTCCGTGAAGGTATCCTGTATCCATGTCCTCCCAAAATCCAATATCGCGCCGCTCCTTCCTGTCATTTTCAGGCCTCGGCGCAGCAGCGCTGCTGACCGGCTGCGCATCCTACGGCCCATCGAACCCATCCATCACACCAATTGCTGCCCGTCCGGGTTTCCCGGATGGTGGTTCGGCTGAACTGGATGCGATGTATGGCCAGGTGGTCGACAACGGTTATGTCATCCCCGCCATCCCCTATAAGCGCATCAACCCGCGCTTCTATCGCCAGCGCGTAATCGATCCCACGGGCGAAGCACCCGGCACCATCGTGGTCGATACGCCATCGCGCTTCCTCTATCTGGTCGAGCCAGGTGGCAGCGCCATGCGTTACGGCGTGGGTATCGGTCGCGAAGGCTTTGCCTGGCAGGGCACAGGCGTGATCCAGTGGCGCCAGAAATGGCCGAAATGGACCCCGCCAAACGAAATGATCGCCCGCCAGCCGGAACTCGCCAAATACTCGTCGGCCAATGGCGGCATGCCGCCGGGTCTGATGAACCCGCTGGGTGCGCGCGCGCTTTACATTTTCCAGAATGGCAAGGACACGCTGTATCGTCTGCACGGTTCGCCGGAATGGAATTCCATCGGCAAGGCCGTATCGTCCGGCTGCGTGCGCCTGATGAACCAGGATATCATCGATCTCTACGACCGCGTGCCCAACAAGGCCCGCATCATGGTTCGTCAGTAGAACCCTGCGCAGTCTGTTCCAGACTGTGCCGCAATGCATGTAGATTTTCGCGCAGGGCGACCAGGCTGTCTTTCGTGCAGCCGGTCGCCTTGCCGATCTGCATCATGATACCGGCGGCTTGCTCCTGCAGCGCCGCACCATCTTCCGTCAGCGAAATCAGCACCTGACGCTCGTCGACATCCGCACGTCGACGCATGATCCTGCCTGCCTGTTCGAGACGCTTGAGCAGCGGTGACAGCGTGCCGGAATCGAGTCCCAGCTGATCGCCGATTGCTTTCACCGTCTGATGGTCTTTTTCCCAAAGTGCCAGAAGTACCAGATATTGTGGATAGGTCAGCGCCAATGGCTGCAGCAGCGGCTTGTAGGCTCTGTTGAAGGCATGGGCGGCACCATAGATCGCAAAGCACAATTGTTGATCCAGTGTCGTCTTTGCCTTCACGCCATTGTCTTCCGGCATTCACGGGTCTCCATGCGTTTGATTGCGCGATTGTCGCAATTCCGGTTGGCAGATGCAATGTGCGGAAATTTAAGTTGCGCACAATTCAATTGTGTATTATATAAATCGCATCGTCAATTCAACAAGGAACTCAGCCATGTCCATTCTTTATACCGCCCATGCATCCGCAACCGGCGGCCGTGCTGGCCAGGCCGTATCCAGCGACGGCGTTCTCGATGTCACGCTGACAGTGCCCAAGGAACTGGGCGGTGATGGGGCAACCGGCACCAATCCGGAGCAGCTCTTTGCTGCCGGCTATTCAGCCTGCTTCCTCGGCGCGTTGAAAAACGTGGCCGGCAAGGAAAAGGTCAAGATCCCCGAAGACACCAGGATCAGCACCAAGGTCGGCATCGGCCCGCGTGACGATGGCACCGGTTTCGGCATCGAAGTCGAAATCACCGTCGATATCCCCGGCCTCGACAAGGCAGTCGCCGAAGATCTGGTCGCCAAGGCTCATATCGTCTGCCCCTACAGCCACGCCATGCGCACCTCGACCGAAGTTCCCGTCAAGGTCGCCTGAAGCGAGGCTCTGACCGTTCAGGTATTGGAAGGGCATTTCCTGCCCAAAGGCCGGCCCCGCGCCGGCCTTTTTGTGTCTGCGTGAACGAAAGGCATCGACCAAGAAAATCCTTCTCCCTGCCATGATAAATCATGGAGCAGGGAGAAGGTTGCCGGCCGGCGGAGGAGAGGGGGAATTGCTCATGCGGCGAGCGGTGCCGTGTCCATCTGCCCAAGCTCACGAAGGCTGTCCCGCAGGTCGTCTGCATTGTCCCGCGACAATGCGTCTTCGACCGCTGCGTGCTCGGAGACCCACACCGGCAGCGCCTGGGTGAGCAAGGTGCGCCCGTCATCGGTCAGCGAGAGCAGCCGGCCGCGCTTGTCACGCGGATCGGGTGCAACGGTCAACAGACCGCGACGCTCCAGCGGTTTCAGCGCAGCCGTCAAGGTCGTGCGATCCATGGCCAGCAAGGAAGCGACCGGCCCCATGGGGGCGGGCTGCGGCCGATTGAGCGACATCAGCAGCGAAAACTGGCCATTGGTAATCCCGAACCGCTTGAAGGCCTTGTCGAACCGCCGTGCCAATGCGCGCGCCGCACGCTGTGCATGCAGGCAAAGGCAGTGATCGCGAACATGGATGGTGACAGAGAAGGGTATCGATTCGTTTGACATGATCCAATTATGTTGATATCAACATAAAAATCAAGAGAAATCGGGAGGATCTGACATGCAGCATGCCGTAGTGTCCCGCGATGAATGGCTGGATGCGCGCCGCAGCCTTCTCACACGCGAAAAGGCGGTCACCAAAGCGCGCGACAAGCTCAATGCCGAGCGTCTTGCCTTGCCCTGGGTCGCAGTCGACAAGGACTATGTCTTCGACACCGCCGATGGTCGCAGATCGCTGGCGGAACTGTTCGACGGTCGAAGCCAGCTTCTCGTCTATCACTTCATGTTCGGTCCCGACTGGGATGCCGGATGCACCGGCTGCTCGTTCTTCGCCGATCATATCGATGGGATGCTGGTTCATCTCAATAATCACGATGTCACACTGGTCTGCGCGTCACGCGCGCCGCTCGACAAGATTGAGGCCTACAAGCGCCGTATGGGCTGGCAATTCCCGTGGGTGTCTTCGAACGGTTCGGACTTCAATTTCGACTATCACGTCTCCTTTACAGAGGAAGAGCTGGCCTCCGGCAGCGTCGAGTACAATTTCACGACGATCCCGCGCGAGCGGGCCCATGACGAACTGCCCGGTATGTCGGCCTTCTACAAGGACGATCAGGGCCGCATCTTCCACACCTATTCCAACTACGCACGCGGCGGCGAGGAGGGACTCGGTGCCCTGATGATGCTCGATTATGCACCGCTCGGGCGCAATGAAACGGGCACCTTGAGTTTCCTCAAGCGGCGCGATGAATACGACCAGAAGCCGGTTGCCGGCTGCTGCAGCGGGTGAACGCGAGGGGAGGGGCAGCCGATGGAATTTTCAAAACCGGGACCGCAACACAGGTTTCTCGAACGATTGCTCGGCGAATGGGTCGTCACCTCTAGTGCGCACCACCCGGGCTATGATGCCGATGATCCCGACAAGCAGTGGCGCGAGACGGTCCGCACGCTGGGTGGCATCTGGTTTGTTGCCGAAAGCGGCGGGCTGATGCCCAATGGTGAACGCGGACAAATGATGATCACTCTGGGTTTCGACGCCAAGGCCGGACGATATGTCGGCTCATGGGTCGGTTCGATGATGGATACGCTTTGGCTCTATAGCGGCTGGGTGGAACCGGATGGCAATACGCTCATTCTGGAGGCCGAGGGTCCGTCCTTCACCGATCCATCGAAAACCGAGCTCTATCGCGACACCATCACCTTCCTCGATGCGGATCATCGCCGCTTTACAGGCGCTGTCCGCCAGGCCGATGGCACGTTCAAGGAATTCATGCGCGACGACATGAAGCGGCTCCGTTGAGCAAGGAAAGGGACCTGACATGATGCAAGGCAATTTCATCTGGTACGAACTGATGACCACCGATACCGCGGCGGCATCCGATTTCTATGCAAAGGTCAATGGCTGGAAGGCCAAGGATTCCAATGTACCGGGCGTGGATTATACAATCTTCAACGTCGACGGCTTCGAGATGGGCGTTGCCGGCATGATGGCATTGACGCCGGACATGCTGGCTGGCGGAGGCCGTCCAGGCTGGATGGGCTATGTCGCGGTTGACGACGTCGACCGGAAAGCGGACGAATTCAAAGCCGCCGGCGGCTCTATCCATGTGCCGCCGACGGATATCCCGCAAACGGGCCGCTTTGCGGTGGCCGCAGATCCGCAAGGGGCCGTTATCTGCCTGTTCAAGCCGGTTATGCCCGACGGACCGATGCCACCCGCACCAGCCGAAAATTCGCCCGGCACCTTTGGCTGGCGCGAACTCTATGCCGGCGATTTGGACACCGCATTCGATTTCTACTCCGGCATGTTCGGCTGGGAAAAGGAGATGGCTGTGGATATGGGCGCCATGGGCATTTATCAGACCTTCAAGCATGATGGTGCAAGCCTCGGCGGCATGATGACCAAGATGGCCGATATGCCAGCCCCGTTCTGGAACTATTACGTCAATGTGGACGGTATCGATGCTGCAGCGGAACGGGTCAAATCCGCCGGTGGCCAGATTGTCAACGGTCCGCATGAAGTGCCGGGCGGCTCCTTCATCGTCACCGGGCTGGACCCGCAGGGGGCGATGTTCTCGCTGGTGTCCAAGACACGATGATCGTTGATCGGTCAGGTCAGGACAGGGGGCGGGCGCTTGTCTGCCGGTGCGACTTATAGTTGAGAATTCGGGGTTCGCTGTTAATGCGCGATTAAGTTTGGTTCGGCATAAATCATAATATCTTGAAGTTCTAAATAAGGATATTCTGCTTATGGCTTTCCGAATGCGTATCGTCCACCGCATTCTTGCGCTGGCATGTGTGGCCGCCCTCGGTGTGGCCGCCGTAACCGGCATCTTTATGATGCAGAGTGCGACCGAACAGTCCTACCGGCAGGAGTTTACAAGACTTGATCAAATCGCGGGCAAGCTCTCTGCCCTGAACGGTGCCTTGCACAACAACAGACGATACGAGAAGGACTTCCTGCTCGATAAGTCCGTGGAAGCCCAGTCCAGCTTTGATGAAAGTGTCGCCAAAGGCGCGGCGCTGATTTCAGAAGTGTCTGCGCTGGTTGCTGCCCCGCAAAAACCCGCTCTCGCCGAAATCGAAACGAGCTACGATGCCTATGTGAACGCCATTCACAATGTCTTCGCCACCGACATCAAGCTGGGGCTGGTGCCGAACGAGGGCCTTGAAGGCCAGATGCGCGACGCTGTTCACGGCATCGAAACGGAGTTGAAGGCGGTCCAGAGCGACAAGCTCCTGGTCAGCATGCTCATGCTTCGGCGTCATGAGAAGGATCTGATGCTGCGCAAGGATCCGAAATATCTGGCCAAGCACGCCGATGAGGTCTCGAATTTTACCAATCTTGCCCAATCGGATTTGCCTGCCGATCTGCAGGCGAAGATTCTGTCGGCTCTGGATATCTATGCCAATGCCTTCAAGACCTATGCCGAGGTGGTGATCGAGGAAACCGAGGCGCGCGCAACGGGCAATATGCGTTTCGCCGAGATCGACACGAAGATCCTGTCAGCCCTTGATGCGGCCAAGGCGCAATCTGTGGCGCAGCTGGAAAGCAGCGATGCAGCGGTTTCTCGCAGCCAGACTATTGCAGCCATAGTGGTTCTGGCAACGCTTGCCGTGCTCGGCATGGCCGTCTTCCTCATCGGTCGCTCCATATCGCGCCCCATCGCCGGAATGGCGGGTGCCATGGAGCGCTTGGCCGATGGCGATGCGGACATGGAAATCGATGGGACCGGACGTCACGACGAGATCGGAGAAATGGCAAAGGCGCTGGAAGTCTTCCGGCTGGCTGCCATTTCCAATCGCAAGCTGGAGCGCGAGGCAGCCCAAAATCGCGCCCGTGCCGAGGCCGAACGCATTCGCGTGCAGGAGGAGGCTGAAGCATCGGCTCAGGCGCGCCTGAAACAGGCAACTGCGGGTCTCGCGGTCGGATTGCAGAAACTCGCGGAAGGCGATTTGACGTTTCAGCTGGATGAGCCCTTCGCGCCTGATTTCGAGCAGCTGCGCCTCGATCTCAACCGCGCCGTGGCCCAGCTGGGCGCGACCCTCGGGGACGTGTCCGGCTCGACGACTGCCATCGACAACGGCTCGACCGAAATCAGCAACAGCGCCGACGATCTGGCGCGCCGTACCGAGCAGCAGGCAGCCTCGCTGGAGGAAACCGCGGCAGCCCTTGAGGAAATCACTGCTAATGTCGGCTCCTCGTCCAAACGTGCCGAGGAGGCCCGCCAGGTGGCCGCGGAAGCCAATCGCAACGCTGCGGAATCAGCAAATGTCGTGGGCAACGCCATCAGTGCGATGCAGCGCATTGAAGCCTCCTCCAGTCAGATTTCCAGCATCATCGGCGTGATCGACGAGATCGCCTTCCAGACCAATCTGCTGGCGCTGAATGCCGGCGTGGAAGCGGCCCGTGCCGGCGATGCCGGCAAGGGATTTGCGGTGGTGGCCCAGGAAGTCCGTGAACTGGCACAGCGTTCGGCCAATGCCGCTCGCGAAATCAAGGCTCTCATCACCCAGTCTGGCGATGAGGTGTCCACCGGCGTGAAGCTCGTCAGCGAAACCAGCGGATCGCTTCAGCGCATTGTCGATCATGTCGGTCAGATCAATCAGCATATGGACGCCATTGCCCGTGCCGCCCGCGAACAGTCGCAAGGTCTGACCGAAGTCAATTCTGCGGTCAATCGCATGGATCAGGTCACCCAGCAGAATGCGGCCATGGTCGAGGAGACCAATGCCGCGAGCGCCAGTCTCTCCAACGAGGCAGCGCGCCTGCGCAATCTTGTCGGTGTGTTCAGCCTGCCGAGCGGACACCATTCGTCGGACAGGCAGGCGGCTTGAAGACGTCGCATCGCTGCAAGGCCAGTGTGACGACCGCGCGATCGAAGATAACGAAAACGGGCGCCATTCGCGCCCGTTTTTCATGCTCGTCGCCCCATGATCCGACCCCGATGAACAGCGTTTGCATGCCATTGGCACGCCACCTGGACGCGGATCGCTTTCCTCCTACTTGGCCGATTGCGGAAGGCCGAAAATCCGGTCGAAGGCGAAGTTGAAGAGATAGGTATAGACCAGGAAATAGAGAAGCAGGCCCAGATTGGTCACAAAGGCCTCACCGATTGAAATACCCAGAAGGACTGCCAGAACGGGCGTCAGCACCACCGCAAGTCCGCCCTCGAACAAGGCTGCATGCACCAGCCGCCGCAGGACGGAGCGTCCCCTCACGGCACTGCGCGCCTCCCACCATTCAAACATGGTGGTAAAGACAAGATTCCACACCACCGCCACCGTCGAGGATATCACCGCCGCCAACCCCGAAGACGTCTCGTCATGCCCGAGCATGAGAAAGATCAGAACGCTAAACCCAATGGCAATGCCCTCGAAGGCAGTGACATAGACGATACGGCGAAGAATGGGGGACATGGGGGACGGCCAGTAAGGTGAAGATGAAAGGGAAGGCGTTGCCGGGGCAGCCTTAACCGAAACAACGCGTCACTGAAATGCTTGGGGTCCGAAAAAGTTGCCATCCCCCCCCCCCCACACACACCCAATCGCCGACAAATATTAGGCTTCCATTAAGTGTCACATGCAATAGATATGGCTAATATGGTGAAATTCTAATATAACTGATTCGTCGGCAAGTGAGGTCAGCACCGCAGGCCGACAATCCTGCCCTTGGTTGTCCAGGGGGCAGGTGAGTGAATTATATCCGCGCGTCTCTCCCTCTCCCCCCCCGAGGCGCGTTGGTAGGCGGGGCGGAGCCGGCTTCCCCCCAAGCACCGGCTCCGCCCTATCGCCGGTCGCGGGAATGTGGCCTGGTCTTCGCGTTCAAGCGGCCGCCGTTTCTCTATTATCGCTTCAGGCTTCCCAGGATACCGCGCACAATGGCGCGACCGAGCGATGAGGCGACCGAACGGGCAGCGCTCTTCATGGCCGCTTCCACCACGCTTTCGCGCTGGCGCGTGCGCCGGGTCGTTGTCTTGCGGCTCGAGGTGCTGCGCCCGGATGGGGAGCGGCCGTCATCGCGATCATCCTCATCGCCAAAGCCGGGCAGGGTCCAGCGACCGGCAGCGCTGTCGTCGTCGGCCTGTTGTTCGGCCCGGGCCTCATCTGCCTGTTTCTGCGCCTCGGCCTGCGCTGCCTTTTGCGCGCGTTCGGCCAGGATCTCGAAGGCCGATTCCCGGTCCAGATCGGTATCGTACTGGCCGGCAACGGGGCTGAGCGCCATCACCTGCTGGCGTTCCGCATCGGTAATCGGCGCCGGGCGCGCAGAGGGCGGGCGCACCAGCGTACGCTCCACCATGGAGGGCACGCCCTTCGATTCCAGCGTGGAGACCAGTGCCTCGCCAATGCCGAGCGTGGTAATGGCGGTTTCGCAATCGAAGGCCGGGTTGGGGCGGAAGGTTTCGGCAGCCGTGCGCACCGCCTTCTGCTCGCGCGGCGTATAGGCACGCAGCGCATGCTGCACCCGGTTGCCCAGCTGGGCGAGAACGCTGTCTGGCACATCGAGCGGGTTCTGCGTGACGAAATAGATGCCAACCCCCTTGGAGCGGATCAGCCGGACGACCTGTTCCACCCGCTCGATCAGCACTTTCGGGGCGCCATCGAACAAAAGATGCGCCTCGTCGAAGAAGAACACCAGCTTCGGCTTGTCCGGATCGCCCACTTCCGGCAATTCCTCGAACAGTTCGGACAACAGCCACAACAGGAAGGTGGCATAGAGCCGCGGATTCATCATCAAACGGTCGGCCGACAGCACCGAGACGGCGCCGCGACCGTCATTGGTCACCCGCATGATGTCGGCAATCTTCAAGGCCGGTTCGCCGAAGAAATGTTCGGCACCCTGCTGTTCCAGCACCAGCAAGCCGCGCTGCAGCGAGCCGACGGAGGATTTGGAAATCAGCCCGAAGCGGCTCGACAATTCATTGGCATTGTCTGCCATATAGTTCAGCAGTGCCTGCAGGTCTTTCAGGTCGAGCAGGGCAAGACCGCCCTCATCGGCAATCTTGAAGGCAATGTTGAGCACGCCTTCCTGCGCCTCCGAGGCATCCATCAACCGCGCCAGCAAAAGCGGGCCCATTTCGGCGATGGTGGTGCGCACCCGGTGGCCCTTTTCGCCGAACAGATCCCAGAAGATCACCGGAAACTGCTGGAAATCGAAATCCTTGAAGCCGATCTGTGCGGCTCTGGCGGTCACCCAATCCTTGGCCGTGCCGATTTCGGCAATGCCCGAAAGGTCGCCCTTCACATCGGCGCAAAACACCGGAACGCCGGCATTGGAAAAGCTCTCGGCCAGCACCTGCAGCGTCACGGTCTTGCCGGTGCCGGTGGCCCCCGTCACCAGACCATGGCGGTTGGCATATTTGAGGTTCAGATATTCGCCCTTGTTCAGGCTGTCGTCCGGATTGCGGCTGGTGCCGATATAAATCTTGCCTGCTTCAAGCATTCCATGTCCCCATTTTGCCTGCTTGCGCAGATATGCCACAGCCAAAAACATGCCCGACCGGCGTCTTCACGGCGTCCTTGTCTTGCCCTTATAAGGATAGTGTGAAACATCGACAACTGCTTGGGGCAGCAGTTGAGACCGTCAAAAAATGCCCGGGAGAAAAGAGCGGGCGCGCTTGAGTTCGCCGTCAGCCTTGATTACGTTGACGTCAACGTCAGAACTTCAGAGGAGAACCTTGATGAACGCACTCGCAACCCGCATTGCCGAAAATGTTGGCCTGGAGCCGGATACAGCCGAAAAGGCGCTGGGCATGATGCTCGGCTTTTTGCAGCGCGAAGCCGATGACGGCGCCGTGGCCCGCATGATCGAAGCCATTCCCGGCGCCATGGAACTGGTGGCCGAACACAATGGCGAAGGCGAAAGCAAGGGCCTTCTCGGCGGCCTGATGAGCGCCATCGGCGGTGGCGGCGTCATGGGCCTTGGCCAGCAGCTGATGGCCCAGGGCCTCGGCATGGGCGAAATCACGGCCCTTGCCAAGGAAACCATCGCCGCTGCCCGCGAATATGCCGGCGACGACGTGGTCGACGAAGTCGTCAACTCCGTCCCCGGTCTCAGCCAGTTCGTCTGACCCGATTGACACCACGCGTTTTGCAAGAGCCGCCGGGTGAAAGCCTGGCGGTTTTTTCGTTAGTATGGGGAAGGGCGGGGAAGGAAAGAGAAAGTCCTCTTGGCCGGCGCATGTCACGGTGTCGGTCAGACCATCCCGATTCGCCTATGGCGGTGACCGGCCCTTAGCGGCAGGGCAACTCGTTTCTTACATATTTCGCAAACGACACAGGGAGATCCGCAAATGCCAAGTTTATTCGAGTTCGCTGGAGGCGAAGAGGCACTCCATAGGTTGGAGGAGTTATTCTATACGAGCGCTCTCGCTGACCCGTTGCTCCAACCACTGTTCGGCAAAGGCAAATCCGAGCACGTCGACCATCTCACTGCCTTCACGGCGGAGTCTTTCGGAGGTCCCGACCGGTTTTCGCGGGAAATTGGATTCCGGCATTTGATCGATGTGCACCGCGGGCTGAAAATAACCGAAGAACAGCGGTTGCGGTTCGTCGACCTTTACACGCAAGCGATTGACGCCGCCGGAATGCCCGCCAACCTCGAATTCAGGAAAGCGGTATTGGAGCACGTCGAATTCGGCACCAAGGTGGCGCGGCAGAATTCGCACGCGGAACGGGATGAAGAACTTCATCCTTTGCGGGAAGTGCCGCGCTGGACCTGGAGTGGCGACGACTGAGCTTCTCAGTCCGCCATAAGTGTAAATGCGACCTCGTATTCACCCGGTGCCACTCGTCCAAGCGCAGTATTTCTTTTGATATACCCCAGCTCTAACAGCTTCGTGGTAACGCGGCGCGCGGCTTCGGTGCTCTCGAATTGGATGTAATTGGTCACTTTGGTGCCATCGTGGCTGCGGTGTATGCTGGCCGAAATCCAACCTTCCATGTTTTGGGCCGCTTTCACCGTTTCAATCAATGAGTCGACCAAAGCCTGTTGTCTCGCAGGTTCCACCGTAAAAACATTAATCTGTGTCACGATATTTCGATCTGTCTGGATGGATATCATTTCCATTCTCTCTCACGGAAGATCGCCATAGAGAGGTAGGTAGGGAGGCCGGTGGTGACCTTCAAGGATTTGATCCAATAGGCTCGCGGAAACGAGGCTTGATCAAGTGGTGCTCGATAACAGCATGCAAATCGAGTGGGACAATGGACTGTCCCCTCCCGTCCCCAAAGGCGACAATCCCCCAATCCCCCAATCCCCCAATCCCCCCGCTCAAACCCGGATCGCAGGCGCCGCATCGAAATGCGGCGCCTCACTGTCATGGGAACTGGTCAGAACTTCGTCTGCCAGCCGGCGCGCAGCCAGATGTCCGGATCCGAGCCTTCGGTGGTGACATTGAGCATCAGCGATGCGGTACCGCCTGCCACGTCATATTCGCCACCGATACCGCCACGCAGCCAGAGCTGCTTCTGTTGAACCCCTTCCAAGTCGAAGCTCGAGACATCGATGATCTCGCCGGAAATATCCGCGGCTCGCTTTTCGAACCGGTAATCGGCTTCCGCACGGAACGTCAGGCGGAAATCGTTGGTCAACGGATGGATGAAATCCGAGCCGAGGCGAATGATGGTCTGGTGGTCGTCGACGGCATCATAGCTGACCGGGAAGGAACCACCGCTTTCGCGATAGGCGTCCGCATGGCTCCATGCGCGCGAGATCGCGGCATAGGGGGTGATCGCGGTGCCGTTGATCGAGGCGGCATCCAGCCAATCGAGGCGGGCCTTCAGGCCATAGGTCTTCGTATCCGTGGAGCCGGAAGAATAATCGAGCGCCGTGCCGTTCCTATAGCCACGATTGACATCGGCCGAGCCGCGCGAGGCGTAGCCGCCCACGGTCAGATAGACATTGTCGCCGAGAAGCGCGCTGACTTCGGGGGCAACATAGTAACCGCGGTTGCGGAACTCGCCGCCATCATCGAGATCCTGCCTGGTATAGGTGGCACCAACAGACAGGCGTGCCGTCACGCCGTCGGCAATGCCGTAACCCATGCCGACATCGCCGAGGGCGAGGCCCCCGTCGGAACTGGGACCATTGTCATAGCCGCTGTCGACGGTGCCCCAGACGGACTTCTGGCCGAGCGAGAGCAGATTGCGCATGGGGCTGCCCTGGGCACCGAACATGACCGTGCTTGCCTGTGCCAGGGCGGGGCTGGTGACCTGGACGCCATAGAGCGTCGGCAGGAAATCGTCATAGGTGATGATGCCGGAGCCCGAGTTGTCGCCACCGCTGGAGCCCGAACCGTCGTCATCTCCGTCGGTATCTGTATCTGTCTCCTCATCGACACTGACCTTGGCGATATAGATCAAGCCGTCTTGCGTGAAGCCGGTGACGATATTGCCGTCGGCAGAGACATATTTTGCACCACTGGTAATATCGGTATCGAGTGTCACGCCCGCATCGCGCAACCAGTCGTCGACACTGATCATCCCGGTCTCGTCCGTCCAGCGGAAACCGTGAGAGACACTGGCACTATCCCAGGCAGCGCCAACCACAACTTTGCCGTCGGCGGAAACGTCATCAGCAGCGGAAGTGTTGCCGCCGCCCAGTGTCCCAAGGTCACTCATCGTGCCGGTTATGCCATCGCCGGAGACGAACCAGCGATAGGCATGAAAGTAGGAATCCGAAGTGGTGCTGGATCGGCCCACGATCGCACCGCCATCATCGGACATCGCACTGACATAGGTATAGGTGCCTCCAAGCGTTCCGATATTGGTCATTCCACCTTCTTCGGTCCAACGGAAGGTGTAAGAATAATTGTCTGTCGTGATAGAAGAGCCGGCCACGACCGAGCCGTCATAACTGACCAAAGTCGCATAAGAATTGGTGATGCCGAGCGTGCCAAGACTTTCTATGGTCTGACTGACATTGTCCCAGCGGAAGGCCGTACTGTTACCGGACTCACTTAGTGAATATCCCACAACCGTCGAACCGTCACCGCTGATGGCATTAGCGAAGCTACTACCGGTGGTCAGACTCCCGATATCCACCATCCCTGTTTCTGCCGTCCAGTAGAAGGCGTGGTATGCGCCCGAAACGTTGTAGCTCATGCCCGTGACGGCCGACCCGTCGTCGCTGACATCCACTGCATAGGAACTGCTTCCGCCCAGGGTGCCGATATCAGTGTATCCATCGGCTGCTGTCCAGACAACGGCCGTGTACGGGTTGCCATCTTCCCAGTCCGCCCCGACAAAGGTCGATCCATCCGCACTGATGGCGCTCAGCCAATTGGTGCCATCTGATCCGGGATCGGTGAAGCCATCCGTCAGACTGTAGAAAACGTAATACCAGTCGCCATTGTAGCCTCTGTATTCAAATAAGACGATGCCGGTATCGCTCATGCCAAGTATATCGCCGTAATACTTAGCCGCGTCGCCGGCGCTGATATCGTCAACCAGGATGCCTGTAGCGCTGCTATCTTTAGCCATTGCGATCTGGGACATCCCGGCTGCGAGAACCAGCGACAGTGCACTGGTGACATAGAGCGAAGGCAAAGTAATGCCCTTGCGGCGCGCGGCACCCCATGAATTCTTCATAATGTCATTTCCTTAAGGAGCGCCTTTAGGCGCAAATCGTCGTCGATCAGTGTCCAGCCTGAAGAGCAAAAGCGGATTGCGTGGCCCAGACTGGAGGCGCCATCCCACCTTTTCCCAAGCTCCTGCCATCTGCGATACGCGGCACTTCGACGAAAAGCTGAGTCTTGAGATCTGAAGCAGGCGTATCAATGAGTCCGCATTTTGCACATGTCTGAGCGTGCGCGATCATTGTCTATTTGTCCCGGTACCAGTTCTGATCAGATTCCAATGGGTTGGGGCCTGCAAGCGACCGCAATGCCGCACTTCACCTGGCTCGACATTGGCATGATAATAAGCTTGCTTTTCGGATCCGCAGTCCAATATGCAATAGTCATGAGTTCCTTCAATTTCGACAGTTCAAGTCTCAGGCAGGACGAGGCCGTCGAGGCCTGTAGGCAGCTCTATGCCGGGAGGATCTGATGTGAGGTCGGACCGCGTCGACTTTTCCGCGCAGGTCGACGCCCGGAACTACTCGAAAGTTCTGGTTTTTGATCGGCACCTGAACGACGTCTCCCATGAGCGCTCCACCCGCAGAGTGAATGCGGATGGTTTCGAACATGGCACCTTACAGCTTAACCTCTCCGGCCAGCGTCTGGTCGAGACGCAAGACAACAGGCTGTCCGTCGATCCGGGGCAGATCGTTGCATTTGACATGACCAAACCTTAGCGCAGCTTTTTGAACGATTGTCATTTCATCGCCGTTTCCACCTCCCGCGCGATGCTGGATGTGCCGGAAAGCGTGCGTGACATATGCATGGCAAGATCGTCGATGGACCCAACGCCATCATATTGGCCGATCTCGTGGCCGCGCTGGCGCGCGCCAAGCTCGTGATCGGCGCTCATCTGTCAGAGCGTCAGCTATCCCCGGAATGGATTGCGGCGAAGACAAACGTCTCCCGTACCCGCCTCTACGAACTCTTCAAGCCGGAAGGTGGCATTTCGAGATATCTTCAGAAGGCACGGGCGACAAAGCTCCGCCAGCTATTGGCGCAGGCAGAGATGTCGCGCTTCAGCGTCGAAGCCCTGTGTCTCGGCGTCGGCTTTGCAAGCGAAAGCCACGGCATCCGGAGATTTTCCCAATTCTGTTCTGTTTCACCAGGTCTGTATCGCCGTCAGTTGGGCGATGTCGCAGCCAGTGGACATACAGGGCCTGCCAGCCAGTTTGACAGTTGGATGAGAGCCTTGAACATCGAGTTCTGACAGCCCATGCGAGCAAAAATTCCGATCTCCGGCACAAACGGATCGTACGAGAATAGGTCCGATCACGGAAGTCTGTTGGATAGCAAGTTGGATAGCAAAGAATGCCGGCGCCTGGCCGCTACGGATCACTGAATGAGCTATGTCGGGTGCTGGCGCATGGTTGTCTCCCCCGCTCAGACTCGGATCGCCGTCTCCTCCTTGGCCGTGCGGATAATGATCATGGTGAAGAAGCGGGCCACATTGGTCTGGTCGCGGAACAGCCTGTCGCACAGGGCGTCGAATTCTTCCATGTCGCGCAGGCGCAGCATCAGCACGACATCGGTTTCACCCGTCACGGCATAGGCCTGCGAGACGGCCTCCTCGGTGACGGCCAGATCGAGAAAACGGCGCATATGCTGTTCGCCATGCAGCTTCAGCTCCACCGTCACCAGCGCCTTGATCCCGCGTCCGGCCTTGGCCGGATTGAGAATGGCGACAATGCGGTCGATCACGCCGGATTTGCGCAGGCGCTGCAATCGGCGCAGGCAGCTGGAGGGCGACAGGCCCACCGCGTCGGCCATGTCGACATTGGTGCGCGAGGCGTCGCGCTGCATCAGGTTCAAGAGTTTCCGGTCGATCCGATCCATGAGGACAGCATATTGCACGTCGCAATCTTTGCAATAAAATTGCAAGAAGCTGCAATCTTTGACCAAAAATGTGAAACGACACGCGCTAGCAAGGGAAGACGAATTCCAAGGAGCCTCCTATGTCGATCTTGCTGCCCGCCTTGCGCAATACCCAAAAAACACTCCAGGTTTACTGGCTGCTCGTGCGCATCACGGTTCCCATTGCCGTCGCCACGGAACTCATGACACGCCTGGGCGTGATCGAGGCGGTCGCACCTGGCTTTGCGCCGGTCATGCAGGTGTTCGGCCTTCCGCCGGAGCTGGGCCTTGCCTGGCTGACGGCCATGCTGGTCGGCATCTGGGGCGCGGTTCCGCTGCTGTTTACGCTGGTCCCGGCATCCTCGCTCAGTATCGCCGATGTCACGGTCTTCTCGGCGCTCATCCTGTTTGCCCATGGCCTGCCGATCGAGCAGAAGATCATCCAGAAGGCCGGGCCGGGCATGATCGCAACGACCCTTCTGCGCATCATGGGCGGTCTGCTCTATGCCTTCTTGCTGCATCGGCTTCTGGCCGCCACCGGCTGGTTATCGGCCCCGGTCGAGCCGGTCTGGGTGCCCATGAGCGCAACGCAGGGCTGGCTGGATTATCTGACAAGCCTTGGCCAAACCATGCTGTGGATGCTCGTCATTCTTCTGGTGCTGTCCTGGGGGCTTGAATTCCTCAAGGTGAGCGGAATTCTGGATTTGATGATGAAGGCGCTCTCGCCATTCCTCAGCCTTGCCGGCATCAGGGGGGAGGCGGGTCATCTGACCGCGGTCGGCCTGTTTCTCGGCATATCCTATGGTGCCGGTCTTTTGATCCGCGAGGCGCAGTCCGGCCATATAGCCCCGCGCCAGATCTTCCTGTCCTGTGTCTTCATGGGCTTTGCCCATAGCGTCATCGAAGACACGCTCCTGGTCATCTCGCTGGGCGCAGATGTGCACGGCGTTCTGACCGGGCGGCTGGTCTTTGCCCTTTGCGCAACGGCGGCGATCGCCATCCTTCTGCGCCGCCTGTCGGACACCTCCTTCTTTAGGCGCCTGTTCCGGCATGCGGACACGGCCCTGGAGCGCGCGTGAGCGGGCGTGCGATATCCTTTGCCCCCACCGTTTCAGGGATTGGCAGTCCTCCCTCTGCGTGACATGATCAGCTTACGCATGAATGCCCGGCAGGAGATGTTGCCAAGCCTGCCGGTCCCTCGTCACTGTCCTCCGTCCACCGGGGCGCTTTGCCCCGAAAGGTAAGGCTGCCTCGATGACTGCGCATGATCCCTCCCTGTCTCCGGCTGCAGAACTGAAAGCCAATGTCGCCCTGCCGTTCGGGCAGGCCCGCGCCATGCCCAAAAGCGTTTACACCTCGCAAGCCTTCGTGGCGCAGGAACTGGAGCATATCTTCTCCAAGGAATGGCTCTGTGCCGGCCGTGCCGACGCGCTGAAAGGCCCCGGCGATTATCTCACCATGGAGATTGCCGGCGAGCCGGTGATCATCCTGCGCGACCGCGACAACCGGTTGCGCGCCATGTCCAATATCTGTCGCCACCGCATGTCGACGCTCTTGGAGGGGCGCGGTCATGTGCGCGCCATCGTCTGTCCCTATCACGCCTGGACCTACAATCTCGACGGTTCGCTGCGCGGTGCGCCGGCCATGCACATGAACGAAGGCTTCTGCAAGGAGGATGTGAAGCTGCCATCCATCCGCTGCACTGTCTGGCTCGGCTGGATCATGGTCACGCTCAACCCCGATGCGCCGGACCCCGCCGAGCAGTTGAAGGAGGTGGAAAACCTCGTCGGCTATCTCGACATGGCCAATTATGCCGAGACCTTCCGGGAAGAGCATCACTGGAACACCAACTGGAAGGTGCTGGCCGAAAATTTCATGGAAAGCTATCACCTGCCGGTCTGCCATTCCGGCACGATCGGCGGCTTCGTCTCGCTGGAAAAGATGACCTGTCCGGAAGGCTATGACGCCTTCAATTACCACTGGATACTGAAAAAGGATGATGCGCCGCTGACCGTGGCCCATCCGGAAAACACCGTGCTCAAGGGCGAGGAGCGGGTGAAGACCTGGCTGCTGGCCATCTATCCGGCGCTGATGATCACGCTCACCCCCGGTTACTTCTGGTATCTGTCCCTGCATCCCGACGGTCCCGGCAAGGTCAAGATCCTCTATGGCGGCGGGCTGCATGCTGACTATGTCAACGATCCGGACGCGCAGGCCCATTTCGCGGCACTGAAAGCCCTGCTCGATGCCGTCAACGATGAGGATCGCGGCTGCACCGAAAAGGTCTACAAGGGTCTGCTGGGGCGCCTTTCCGAGCCCGGCGCGCTTTCGCATCTGGAGCGCCCGAACTACGAATTCGCGACCTATATCTCATCGAAGATTGCCGGCTGAGGCAGGGTCCGAGACCGTCGCCATTCAAATACCGCTGAGCAGCCGGAAGGCGATCAGCCCCATCACGCCGGCAATGATCACCTCGAGGACGCGCCAGGCTGCGGGTTTGGCAACAAGCGGCCTCAGCCACCTTGCGCCATAGCCAAGCGCAAAGAAAAACAGGAACGATGCCGTCACGGCACCGAGGGCAAAGGCGAACTGATGGCCGGGAAAGCGCGTCGAGATCGTGCCCAGCAGCACCACGGTATCGAGATAGACATGCGGGTTGAGCCAGGTAAGCGCCAGGCAAAGCCCAAGCGTCTTTGCAAATCCGCTCGAGCCGCCATTGCTAACCTGCAATGCGCCTGTGCCTGTCCAGGCCGATCTGAGGTTCAGCGCGGCATACCAGAGAAGAAATGCCGCGCCCCCATATCGCATCACCGGCTCGAGAAAGGGCAAGAACTCGACAACCTGAGTGAGGCTCGTCACGCCGACGGTAATCAGGATCGCGTCGGACAGCGCGCAGGCAAGGCATACGGCCAACACATGCTCGTTGCGCAGCCCTTGTCGCAGCACGAAAGCATTTTGCCCGCCAATCGCGACAATCAGGCTGAGGCCCATCGCAAGGCCGGTGAAGAATGTGGTGAAGTCCATGATGATGCAATGCCGTAGACGAAGGATCGGAACCCGTTCGATAGACCGGCGATCGGAATTAGTCTAATTAACTCAGCTTCGTCAGATTAAGTAAAGCTAATGACATGATCGATTACGCCGCCCTTCGCGTTCTTCAGGCCGTCATTCAGACGGGGAGCTTCGACCGGGCCGCAGCCGCGCTGAATGTCACCCCGTCCGCCGTTTCGCAACGCATCAAGCAGTTGGAGGAACGCCTGGGCGCAGCGCTTGTGGTGCGCGCAAACCCCTGCACGGCAACCGAAAAGGGCGAGCGCCTCTGCCGGCACATGGAGCATGTCGGCATGCTGGAGCAGGACCTGTTGAAGGGCCTGCCGTCACTCGCCGATCCTGACGGCAGACAGCAACGCGTCACGCTTCGCATCGCAACCAATGCCGACAGTCTGGCCACATGGTTCCTGCAGGCCATGTCGGAGTTTTCCCAATCCTCGCGCTATCTGCTGGACATCGCGGTCGACGATCAGGATCATACCGCCGACTGGCTGCAGCAAGGCAAGGTCATTGCCGCAGTCACCGGCACAGACAAACCCATTTCGGGTTGCCGGCGCTATTTTCTCGGTGCGCTTCGATATCACGCGACGGCCAGCCCGGATTTTGTCGAAAGGCATTTTTCCCAAGGCATAACGCCGGCCTCCATGGCACAGGCCCCGTCGATGACCTTCAACCAGAAGGACCGGTTGCAGGCCGACTGGGTGAGGTCGGTGCTGGGCCGGGACGTCAATCTCCCCACCCATTGGTTGCCATCCACGCAAAGCTTCGTCGATGCCAGCCTCATGGGGCTGGGATGGGGTATGAACCCGCGTCCGCTGGTCCAGGAGCATTTGGCGGCCGGTCGGCTGGTGGAACTTGTGCCGGGCCAGACACTCGACATCAAGCTGTATTGGCACATCAACCGTCTGGCCGCCGACCAGTTGACCCCTCTTACACAAAAGGTCATCGAGGTATCCGCAAAAAAGCTGTCGCAGAGCCGGTAAGGGAAAGGGCTCAGGCGACCGCGCGTTCCGCTATGCCATGGTGAAAAACCCGGATAGCCAGATCGACGCGCTTGCGCAACATATCGACATCTTCCTGGCAAGAGCCGGTTACAAGCACCAGATGCTCCAGCAGGTTGGTATGTGCCATGTCGACCAGAAGGCGCGCGGCCTCCTCGGTATCGGCAATGGCAATTTCGCCGCGCGCGACGCTCCTGTCGAGTTCGGTGCGGATCATCGCGTAGAGAGCATAGGGGCCTTCCTGCAGGAATTGCTGCGCCAGGTCCGGCTGGCGCTCGGACTCGGCGATCACCGCCCTCAGGATGGCCATAGGCAGCGGGTCGGAGAATTTCTCCTGCGAGGGCGTGAGCAGCAATCGCAGGCGCTGTGCCAGCGGAAGTCCGTGCTGTTCATCGGCGAGCGGTCGCATCTTCCGGGTGCGTATGCGTCGGACAATGCTGGCAAACAATGTCGCGCGGCTCTCGAACACTTCGTAAAGTGTGCGCTTTGACATGCCGGCTTCTTTGGCGATTGCGGCCATGGAGGTAGCGGCCAGACCTCTTTCCAGAATAATTCGCTCAGCGGTATCGAGGATGATCGCCTCTCGCTCTGCAAGATCGAACTGACGCGGTCGCCCCGGGCCGCGATGTGCATCGCGGCATTTTGGCAACAACATACGCATTACCTCCTTTGCAGCAGCGCGCATAACGCTTGCGCACTGCAAAAATTCTATTATAAAACCATCTGGTTTTAATATTAGACTCTTCGCGTCCCTTCGCCAAGCGTCAACTCCCCATTAACTGGAGAAGTTCCATGAGGTCTGCGACAAACGCCCTCCTTTCATGCCTGTTTGCTGCTGTCATTACGCCGGCAGTGGCCTTTGCCCAGGAAGGCAAGAAAGAGGCTCCGCCAACACCGGTCACGGTGGTTGAGCTGAAGCAGCAGACGATCACAGTCACGTCGAAACTGCCAGGTCGTGTGGTCGCGTCCGGCGTTGCCGAAGTGCGGCCTCAGGTCAACGGCATCATCATGGAACGGCTTTTCGAAGAGGGCTCCAAGGTCAAGGCGGGCGATATATTGTACCGCATCGATCCGGCCAGCTACGAGGCGCAGGTTGCAGCCGCCAAGGCATCGGTTGCCCAGGCTCAGGTCAATCTGGATTCCGGTGAACGCGAGTTGAAGCGTATTGAAGCGCTGCGCAAGAGCAATGTCTCGACCGATCAGGCCCTGGATACAGCCATTACCACGCGCGATGCCGCCAAGGCCGCATTGCAGGTGGCCAATGCGCAATTGATGACGGCCAATATCGATCTGGACCGCGCCACCATCCGCGCCCAGATCTCCGGTGCCATCGGTCTTTCACTGACCACGCAAGGTGCGCTTGTGATCTCCGGTCAGAGCGATCCGCTGGCGGTCATCCGCAAGCTCGATCCGGTTTATGTCGACGTCGCCCAGTCGGCCGCCGATCTGGTGCGCTGGAAGCGCAAGGGCGCAGCCTCGCTCGGCCCCAATGCCGATACCACGGTCAAGCTGACCCTTGCCGATCGCACTGCCTACGATCAGACCGGTGAGCTCACCGCTGCGGAACCGCATGTGGATGAAGAAACCGGCGTGATCACCTTGCGTCTGCAATTCCCAAATCCAGATGAGATGCTGTTGCCCGGCATGTATGTGCAGGTCGAGATGCCTCAGGGTGTCATCGACAATGCCGTACTCGTTCCCCAGGAAGGCGTGTCGCGCGACCGTCGCGGCAACCCGATCGCCATGGTCGTCACGGCGGACAACAAGGTCGAACAGCGCACATTGACGATCGTCAGTGACCGAGGGTCCGACTGGATCGTCTCCGACGGTGTCAAGGCTGGCGACCGGGTGATTGTAGAAGGCCTTCAGAAAATTGCGGTCGGCGCTACCGTCGCCCCGGAAGAACGCGCCGAACAGCCGGCCAAGAACTGACCTCGCGGAGACCGACATGGCACGCTTTTTTATTGACCGGCCGATCTTTGCATGGGTGATTGCGATCATCATCATGGGCGCCGGTATTCTGTCCATCACGACCCTGCCGATCTCGCAATATCCGCAGATCGCACCGCCGACCATCTCGATCAATGCAAGCTACCCCGGCGCATCGGCACAAACGATCGCCAATACGGTGACCCAGGTCATCGAACAGCGGCTGACCGGCTTGGACGGATTGCGGTATTTCTCGTCGAGTTCGACCTCGGCAGGCACCGCTTCGATCACGCTGACCTTCGAAACCGGAACCGATCCGGATATCGCTCAGGTGCAGGTGCAAAACAAGCTGTCGCAAGCGACCTCGCTGCTGCCGGAAACGGTTCAGCGTCAGGGCGTAACCGTGCAGAAGTCGTCGGCAAGCTTCCTGATGGTGATTGCGCTCATCTCCAATGATGGCAAGCTCGACCAGACCGACCTTTCCGACTACCTCAACACCAATCTCGTCGACGAATTCAGCCGTCTCGAAGGCGTCGGCGAAGTCCAGGTCTTCGGTTCCAAATATGCCATGCGCATCTGGCTGGACCCGGTCAAGCTCTCGGCCTACGGCCTGGCGCCAAGCGATGTCGTCAGTGCAGTCTCGGCTGAAAACGCCCAGATTTCGGCGGGCGCATTCGGGACTTTGCCCGCCATCCAGGGGCAGCAGCTGAACGCCACCATCACGGCCCAGTCGCTTCTGACCACGCCTGAAGATTTCGAAGGTATCGTCGTGCGTGCGGCCACCGACGGCGGTCTGGTATTGCTGAAAGACGTCGCACGCGTCGAAATTGGCTCGGAAAGCTATTCCACGATTGCGCGTTTCAACGGCAAGCCCTCGACCGGTATGGCAATCAAGCTGGCCTCCGGCGCTAACGCGCTCGATACCGCGGAACTGGTCAAGGCCAAGATCGAGGAGGCTTCGGCCTTCTTCCCCGAAGGCGTCTCCTATGTCGTGCCTTACGACACCACGCCCTTCGTTCAGATCTCGATCGAGGAAGTGGTCAAGACACTCGGCGAAGCCATCGTGCTGGTCTTCCTCGTCATGCTGGTCTTCCTGCAGAACTTCCGTGCGACGCTCATTCCGACGCTCGCTGTTCCTGTGGTTCTGCTCGGTACATTCGGTATCCTGGCGGCGTTCGGATTTTCCATCAACACGCTCACCATGCTGGCCATGGTGCTTGCCATCGGCCTTCTGGTGGACGATGCCATCGTGGTTGTGGAGAACGTCGAGCGTATCATGGAGGAAGAGGGGCTCAGTCCGCTCGAGGCCACGCGCAAATCCATGGGGCAGATCACCGGCGCCCTGATCGGTATTGCCCTGGTTCTCTCCGCCGTGTTCGTGCCCATGGCATTCTTCGGTGGGTCCACCGGCGTCATCTATCAGCAGTTCTCGATCACCATCGTCTCGGCCATGGGCCTGTCGGTGCTGGTGGCGTTGACGCTTACACCGGCTCTTTGCGCCACCATTTTGTCGTCCAAGTCGGCGCATCATGCCAAGAAGGGTCCTGCCGGCTGGTTCAACCGCAACTTCGACCGCATCAGCGGCGGCTATGGCAGCACCATTGGCTGGATCGTGCGTCGGCCATTCCGCGTCGGCGTCATTTATCTGGCACTGGTCGGCGTCATGGTCTGGAGTTTCATTCAGACCCCGACCGCCTTCTTGCCGGATGAAGACCAGGGCATTCTTCTGGCACTCATTCAGGCACCCACGGGTGCAACGGCTGAGCGCACCCAGAAGGTTCTCGATCAGGTCGAGCAACACTTTCTGGTGAATGAGAAGGACAATGTCGAATCCGTCTTCGGTGTCGTCGGCTTCTCCTTCTCCGGTCAGGGCCAGAATATGGGTCTTGCCTTCGTGCGCCTGAAGGACTGGAAGGATCGGCCGCTGCCGAGCCAGAGCGCCCAGGCCATTGCCGGGCGCGCCTACCCGGCCTTCATGGGTATCAAGGACGCGATGGCCTTCCCGATCGTCCCGCCATCGGTTCCCGAACTCGGCATCATGAGCGGCTTCGACTTCTATCTCGAAGCCCGCAATGGCCAGTCCCATGACGAATTGCTGGCTGCCCGCAACCAGCTGCTCGGCATGGCGGCGCAAAGCCCGCTGATCGGTTCCGCGCGTCCATCCGGTCTGGAAGATGCCGCCCAGTATCACCTCGATATCGACTGGCGCGCAGCCGGTGCCATGGGCGTCTCCGCGACAGATGTTGCCGCATTGTTGCAGGTCGCCTGGGCGGGTAACTATGTCAACGACTTCATCGACCGTGACCGCATCAAGCGCGTTTACATCCAGGGCGAAGCGGATTCGCGTGCGCTTCCGTCGGATATTTCGGAATGGAAGGTGCGCAATTCCAGCGGCGGCCTGGTGCCTTTCTCCAACTTCGCTCAGGGCAGCTGGACTTTCGGTCCGCAAGGCATCAACCGTTATAATGCGGTGAGCTCCATGCAGATCCAGGGTTCGCCTGCAGCCGGTGTGACCACCGGTGAGGCCATGGCCGAGATAGAGCGTCTGGCATCGCAACTGCCGGGCTACGAAGTATCCTGGACCGGACTGTCGCTGGAAGAACGTGAATCCGGAAACCAGGCACCACTGCTCTATGCCTTGTCGCTGGCGGCAGTCTTCCTTTGCCTTGCGGCACTCTATGAGAGCTGGTCGATCCCGTTTGCCGTCATGCTCGCCATGCCGGTGGGTATTCTCGGTGCGTTGTTGTGGACCCTGTTCGGCGGCTACCAGAATGGTGTCTTCTTCCAGGTGGGCCTGCTCACCGTTGTCGGACTGACCGGCAAGAACGCCATCCTGATCGTCGAGTTCGCCCGTGAACGCTTCGACGCTGGCGAGGATCTCTTTGTCGCTGTCCGGGAGGCTGCCCGTCAGCGTTTCCGGCCGATCATCATGACCTCGATGGCCTTCTCGCTCGGCGTGCTGCCGCTGGTGCTCAGCACCGGTGCCGGTTCCGGCGGTCGCAACGCCATCGGCACCAGCGTGCTCGGCGGTACCATTTCGGGCACGGTGCTCGGCATTCTGTTCGTTCCGCTGTTCTTCGTGCTGGTCAATCGCCGGCGCAAGAAGAAGGAAGAACCGGCCAAGACAGCTGCCGAGATATAGGGAACCCGCCCGAATAGGCAGAACCCTTAATTCAAGCCAGACATTCAAACGGCCGCGCCTTCTGGTGCGGCCGTTTCGCATTCAATCATTTGTCTTGTCGCATCCTAATCGCCATCGATCACCGTCAAATGCGGCACACCGTCGATGTCGAGCCGCAACCGGCCTCGATCGGCGCGAATAAGCCGGATCGGTCCGCCCTTTTCCTCCAGCCGCCGCCGCAACAGGATCAGCCTCGTCTCGAGATTATCCTTGAAGTCGGGCAGCAGCAGTCCCGGATCGCGACGGATTTCCCGATTTGTGAAATCTCGCTGGCCGGTCGCGAGATACGCGTCGAGACAGTGTTTCAAAAGTCGCCCCGGCACGCCCCGTATCAGATAATCGCCATCCACGAACACGGAGCCGTCGCGGCGGTAGTAGCGGATCTTCACACCTCCTGCGTCTGTCGTCGGGGCAGCGGCCGGCGGCGCGGTGGGGGCAGGCGGCCGCTCGCCGCGCTCGCGTCCGGGATCGGCAAGCATCAGCGCCAGTGCCAGCTGCCGAGCGATCACCAGCAGGGCTTCCTCATCCTTGTGTCGGAAGGCGAAGGCCGTGTCGGATTCGACGAAAAGCACGCCCATGAGCCGGCGCTGGGCGATCATCGGCACGGCCAGCTGACTGACCGGGGAGGAGATGGCCGGCAAGGCGATCGCCTCGTCCATGCCGCTCATGGCCTTGACCGCCTGCACATAGCGACGCCCGCGGCTCATATCGCTGATGCGCACCGGAAGCCGGGTCGCTGCGGCCTTGCCGATCGTGCCCTGGCCGAAGGGGATTTCGGAGCCGATGCCGTAGCGGTCGTAGCCGTGGCTGGCGATGGTTGTCAGTTGCATGCGTTCGGTATCGGGCAACAGCACCATGGCGTGGCTATAGCCGAACAACGCAGCCAGCCCCTCCAGCGCCCGGTCGAGCATCTGCTCGATATCGGTCTCTGCGGTCAGCCGTGCCGTCAGGATCTCCGTCCATTGCAGATGGTCACGAACAGCGCTCGCGGATTTTTCCGGCGCCTGTTCGAGCGGGTTTGCCGCCATCACCAGCCGGCAGTCCTCGACGCGATAGATATCGACGGCGCGCAGTTTCATGATCGTGTCCATGCCCTGTTCGGCGCTCATCACGTCGAGATGGGCGCAGACGCGGTCGAACACGTCCCCATCGCTCCGGGAGGACTCGAACACCAGATCGAGAATGTGCTGGTTGCCGTTATAGCCATCGACCACCATCACCGTCGCAAGCCCGTTGGCCGCGACATTGGCGGCCGTTTTCGAAAAATACTGGTTCGACAGCGCCACATGCCGTTCATCCACGTAATAGACATGCGACAGCGAGGTGATGTTGGGCATGCCGTCGCTGTCGGTGGTTGCGATCAGTGAGGGAATGACGCCTTCGAAGGAATCGCGGATCGTGCTCAGCGGGATCATTGCGGCTGTCCCTCCGCCGTTATTCGTCGGCCGGCCGCGGGGCCCGGCGTCTGCACATAGAGGTCGCGCGGACGAAAGGCGATATGCACGAGGTCGCGGTCGCTGAGCGTGCTCGAAAGCTGCAGGCGCGTCACGCCAAGCGAGCCCAGTTGCTGCAGCATGGCCGCCACATAGCGGCTGCCACGACGCTCTTCGTCCCGGTCAGCCGAGCGCACGCTGCCGATCATGCCCTTGATCTGATAGGCCTGATAGTCGGTCGGGCGCACGCAGGTAATGGCGATCGGCATCCCGGCCTTGGCCCAGGCAACCATGGAGGGCCACTGGCTGGAAGACACCAGCAGAGCAACGTTCCCCGTTGCCGCATCGACCCAGGCGCCGCTGCCGCGGCCGATCATCGGGCGGCGCTCCTCGTTGCGCGTGGCAACGAAGATCATCACCTTACTCTCGATGAAGCGCGCAACCTCGGTGTCGATCACTGTTCACCACCGCATCAAAGTCTGGAGATTAGAAAGATAGGAAGTTTTTAGCAATGCGCACTCGCGCTTAGCAAGCATTTAGGAAGTCGCGTTTCGCGTCTCGGTTTATCTCGCGGTCCATCAGCCGGCACCGCCGGTTTTCAACAGCAAAGGAAAAACACGATGACCGAGCATCTTTCCCTGACAACCATTCCCGACCTCAACGGTCGTTTCGATCTCTACGGCAATATCCACAAGGCCATCCGCAAGGCGGGCTGCGAACTCCTCTGCCGTTTGGGTGCGGCCGACTATGACAATGCCGACGAGCGGGCAGCCGTGCTTGCCGGATTGCGTGGCTATCTCGCCATCGCAGCCGGCCATGTGGTGCACGAGGACGAACACGTCCACAAGGCGTTGCAAGCCAGGGGCGCCTCCACCGCCACCGTCGATGACCAGCACGACGATCATCGCCAGGCTTTCCGCGATCTCGAAGCGCTGGCACAGGCGGTCGAACAGGCAGGGGCGCTCGACCGCAGTGCCGCTGGCAGAAAACTCTATCTCGCCTTCGCTGCCTACATCGCCGAAGACCTTGCCCATATGCACGAAGAGGAGACCGTGACCGCACCCGCATTGTGGAAGAATTTTACCGACCAGGAACTGATCGGCATCGAAATGCGGATCGTCTCTTCCATTCCGCCCGAAAAGCACTTGGCTTTCATGCGCACCATGATCCCGGCCCTAAACCCCGCCGAACGCGCGGCATTGCTCGGCGCCATGAAGCGGGGCGCGCCGCCGGAAATCTTCAACGCGGTGATCGAGTTTGCCGTTCGCCCCAGCCTGTCGGAAATCGCCTTCGACGATCTCGCCAACCGGCTGTGTCTCGCAGCATGAGACCGGCAGTCTCCCTGACTGTCCCTCCGCCGCCCGGTACGGCGGAGGGTGACACGGCCGCCTGCTCGCGCTGCCTTAATCCCTGCATCGCCCGATTGAACCGGTTGCTTGCGGAGGCGGATATGCGTGTGCCCGACCCTCCACACGGACGCCGTGAGGTCATGACCCTCAACACGCAAATGGTCTCCAGGCATTTTCCGGTGGAGCGCCAGACCTTGCCGGATTGACGATCATGATGCGCGATGGTCTAGACAAAGGGGTAGCGGGCGTCGTGCCCGCGCTCCTGTTTCTCCAGCACGGCACAAACACCATGCCTGCCACCAAGAATGCGCTTGCCCGGCATGTCCTGCCCTGGTTCAAGGTCATCCTGTCTCAAGGGATCGTGCTGGCGGGCGTCTGGGCGGTTCGCGACATGTTGCCGTCCGGCAGTCCGGCGATCGCTGTGGCGCTGCTATTGGCGCAAGGCGCTTTGGCCGCCCTGATCGGGCGCGTACTGGGCCTGCCGCCAGCCTGGATCCTCATACAGGTGTTCTTGCCGCTCGTCATCGCGCTCGGGCCGGTACTGCCCTCCTGGCTGTTTCTGGCAGGCTTCGTACTCATCCTGCTATTCTACTGGAACAGCGCCTCCGAGCAGGTGCCGCTCTATCTCACCAACCGGCGCACATGGCAGGCGCTGGAGGCGCTGGTGGCCGATGCCAAGGCGAAGTCCTTTGTCGATATGGGCTGTGGTCTGGGCGGCGTTGTCACTTTTCTCGCCCGCGCTCAGCCCGACCTCAAGGCAAGCGGTGTGGAAACGGCACCGCTGGTCTATCTGGCAGCGCGCCTTCGCGCATTGGCGCTTTCCAATGCGACAATCTCCTATCGCAGCATCTGGGATGAGAACCTCGCAAGCCACGATATTGTCTATTGTTTCCTGTCGCCGGCGCCGATGCCGCGCATGTTTGAAAAGGCGCGCGCCGAGATGCGTCCCGGCACGCGCTTTGTCAGCAACAGTTTTGCCGTGCCCGATGTCGAGCCGGAACGGATCATCGCGGTCGACGACGGCCGGAAAACCCGGCTCTTCGTCTATCGTCTCTAGATGCCCCTAATCCCAGTCTGGTGCCAGATGCGCCGGACTGACGATCCGGCCATCGGCCCTGGCGAGACCGTGGATCGCGTCCATTTCTTCGGCAGAGAGCGAGAAATCGAAGACTGAGAAATTTTCAGCCAGCCGGCCTTCGGTCGCCGTCTTGGAAAGCGCCACCACGTTCTGCTGCTGGATCGCCCAGCGCAATGTCACCTGCGCTGCCGTCTTGCCGTGGCGTGCGCCGATATCCTGAAGCAGGGCATCATTGGGCACCTGACCATCCGCCATCAGATAATAGGCCGTAACGCTCATGCCGTAGCTTCGGGCAGCGTCCAGGACTGCCGTCTGGTCGAGATAGGGGTGGTATTCGATCTGGTTGTTGACCAGCGGGACGTCCGACAGTTCCATCGCCTTGGCCATCAGTTTGGTCGAATAGTTGGAGACGCCGATATTGCGTACCTTGCCGGATTTCACCAGCCTGTTCAGGCTTTCGATCTGGTCTTCCAACGGTACCGGACTTTGCGGCCAGTGCAGCAACAACAGATCGATGTAATCGGTTTTCAGCTTGCGCAGACTCTCCTCGACGGAGGGGATGAAATCGCCCTTGGCGAATTTGTCGACCCACACCTTGGTGGTCAAGAACAGATCGCCGCGGAAGATCCCGGACTTCGACAAAACCGAGCCTACAGCCGCTTCATTGCCGTAGACCTGGGCGGTGTCGACATGGCGGAACCCCACCAGCAATGCGAGCGGAAGGATGCGCGCGATGTCCTCCTCCGGCATTCTGAATGTGCCGAAACCGAGGGATGGGAGGCTGGCTCCATTAGCGTTGACATAGTCCATGATTGGCCTCCTTGTTTGCTTGTGCAGTTTTTGTTTTGTCCAAGGCTAACTGTGGAGATCGAAACACTGTTCCAACTTATTTTTGCAAACTCTTGATCATGGGTGCAGCGACCGGCCAGTGGCCGACCGCATTTGCATGCCGAAAATCTAAAATATAAACCGTGCTCGGAAGGCTGTATGCTTCTTTCACCACTGCGGGAGATCGCGTCATGACAAATCATGCTTTTATGATCGTATGCGCTGTCTGCGCCATCATGTCTTCGGCAGTCTCGGCCAGGGCCGCATCCCCGACATTCGATTGCGCCAAGGCCACGCACGAGATCGAGGGCCTGATCTGTCAGGATGACGAACTGGCGCAGAAGGACCAGTTGCTCGACAAGGTTTATAGCCAAGCCCTTGCCTCGCTTGCCGGTGCATCGGATGAGAAAACCGCGACGTCGGAGTTGAAGACAGGGCAGCGCGGCTGGGTCGGCGGACGCGACGATTGCTGGAAGGCAGACGACAAGCGCCAGTGCACGCTGATGTCCTATGATCGGCGCATTGCCGAATTGCAGGCTGCCCATAATCTGGTACCCGCCATGGATCCGGTTTTCTTTACCTGCGAGAACAACCCGGCCAACGAGATCGTCGCCACCTTCTTTGAGACCGACCCGCCCGCAGTCAGGCTGGAGCGCGGCGACAGTCAGGAGATCGCCATTCAGGGCATCTCCGGCTCTGGCGCACGCTACGAAGGCTCCTTCGGGATCGTCTTCTGGGTGAAGGGCGATGAGGCCATGGTGGAATGGCCCGAGGGCCACGCGTTCGATTGCAAGCTTGCCAAGTGAGGGGCACGCACTGTCAAAATATGCGCGTGCTCACCCGCCGCGAACCCCGCACGCCTCCGGGCCTGAAATCGCGAATCGTCCGATCAGGCCTTGCCGTCATACTGGTCCGCACTCACGGCTTCCAGCCAGTCGGCGGTGACGCCATCGAGCGCTTCCTGAATGGCGATGTGGCTCATGCCGTTGGTGGCGCTTGCACCATGCCAGTGCTTTTCGCCGGGCGCAAACCAGACCACATCGCCGGGCCGCAATTCTTCCACCGGTCCGCCCCAGTGCTGGGCAAGGCCACTGCCCGATGTGATGATGATCGTCTGCCCCAGGGGATGGGTATGCCAGTTGGTGCGCGCGCCCGGCTCAAACGTCACATGCACGGAGCGAATACGGGCGGGCTCGGGTGCCTCGATCAACGGATCCATTCTGACCGCGCCGGTAAAATATTCAGCCGGTCCCTTGCCCGATGGGCGCGATCCATTGCGTTTGATGTCCATGACAGGGTCCTTCGATTGGCGTTGCGGCAGAACAGATGCTGATAGCCCTACGTCTAGAGCCGCGCCAGCAATTCGGATTTCTTTTCGGCATATTCCGCGTCGGTCAAAATGCCCTTGGAATGCAGGTCGGCCAGGCGTTCTATCTTGGCGAAGATATCGTCTTCCAGATTGGCATTCGATGCGGTCTTCATCGACGGCTGCCACGGTTGCGGCATCGCGACCGGAGCGGGGGCTTGCTCGGGCACAACCTCTTGCGGTTCACGCCACGACACTTGCGGTGCCTCCGGCTCGACGTCAGCCGCCGCCGGCGCCTGTCTCTCGCTGTGGTGGCTGACGATATTGAGGTCCGACACCCGCACAAGCCCGTATTGCGACGTGAATGTCAGGCTCTGGCCGCCGCCCTGCTGCTGCGAAAACCCGCCGATCTGGTGGTCGGCGGTATCGTAGACCGTCACCCGCCCGGCAATGTCGATGGCCAGGCGTTGGCTTGTTGGAAAGAGCGCATAGCGCAGATTGTTCTGCGCCCCCACCGAAGAGGGGACACCCAGATTGCCCGGCCACCAGTTGGCAGACCCGCTGCCGCCGGAGACGAACAGGCTGACACCGCCGCCCGACATGCCGATCTGATGGCCGCCTTGCGATTGCGACTGCGATTGACTTGAATTGAACCCTTGGAAATCCGAGCTGCGCACCAGGTTCGACAACTCCGTACACAGAGTGTCGACCTTGGCTTTCAGGGTGTTGTTGAACATGTCGCCGACCATGGTCATGCCGCCCAGCGACCATTGGCCCATGCCGCCGAGATCCGGATGGTTGAACTGCGCCTGCGTCGATTGCCCCGATAAAAGCGCAGCCAGCAGATGCTCCACCGCGCCGAAGCTCACCCCGTGTCGGTTCGCGATATCGTTGAGGTGCGCGCGGCCTTCCTCGCTCAGTGTCGGCATCCGGTCTTCCTCATCCAGTGAAATCGTGGCGCAAGGCCAAAGGATCTAGCACGCAGGGTCATCGGATGACAGGGCAATCGAACGAAAGGGGCTCGTGGAGAGAGGCGTAACCGGCGTTCAGCCGGCTTCACTGCTGGACGATCGTGATCCCGGCTTCCTTGACCGCCTGCAGAAAGGCCGCCCGGGCTTCTTCATCCGTGCGTTTGCCACGCACCACATCGGCAAAGATCAAAAGTGCCTTGTCGAGTTCCGGTCCGTCTTCAACCGGCCAGTCCTCGATCATCGCCCAGGAAGCTGCCTCTGTGCTGTTGATCAGCACATTCTCGTTTTTTTCGCCAAGGGCGATGATGATGGGCTTGGGCCAGTTCTTCGACATGGAATTCGCTTTCGCGGTTTGCAGTTTGGCCGCTCTCTTAGCCCCTTCAGCGCTTCACCGCCACCACGAACAGGCGGGGAAACTTCAAAAGCACACGACCATCCACCATGGGCGGGTATGCTTGGGCAATACGGCGGGTGTAATCGGCCAGAAATTGCTCTTGAGCGGCCGCGCCGACCGTCGACAGATAAGGCCTCAGCCCCGTGCCCTTCACCCATTCGACAATCGCCTCGGCATTGGCAAGTGGATGATAGTAATGCGTGTGCCAGACATCCACCCGGGAAGAAAGGCTGCCAAGCGCATTCATGTAGTCGGTGGGCGAGGGGAGTGTGGCGCGCACTTGCCGCCCTGCAAAAAGGGATGCCCATGGTCCGCTTTCCGCCGTCTCGCGCATGGCAACATGGCTGGGCTCTCCCAGATTGTCCGGCATCTGGATCGCAAGCACGCCGCCGCTCCTGAGCTTTCCCATAAGCCCTGCCAGCACCGGCAGGTGATCCGGCAGCCACTGGAACATGGCATTGGAGTAGAGCAGATCGGCGTCGGTGTCCGGCAGCCAGCTCGAAAGATCGGCCTTGGCGAAGGCAACATCCGGCAGGCGTTTGGCTGCCTTGTCCAGCATGTCGTCATCGCTGTCGATCCCGGTGACAGACTTCGCCCCGAACCGCTCCACCAGAAGCTCGGTCGAATTGCCCGGTCCGCAGCCCAGATCGTAAACGGCGGCCGCCCGTTCCAGCGGCACCTGCGCCAGCAGATCCCGCGCCGGCCGCGTCCGCTCATCCTCGAATTTCAGATATTGGCTGGCAGACCAGGTCATGGGCGTTCTCCGGTTGATAATCCGACAGATCGGCAGCAGGCATCGTTCAAGCCAAGAAAGGTGAGGAACCCGATGTCGCCGCTGTTTCGGACTCGCTTAGTCCTGCTTGGCCTCCATGCCAAGCCACTGTTCGGTATGAACACGTAGGTCACTACCGAGTTTGTGATCATAGGCTAGCCAGGCACTGGTCACGAACATCGTCCACAGAATGCTGAAGAGCGATCCGACGAGAAAATATTCAGCGAAGTCGCGTTCGTCCATTTCCTTGAAGCGCGCGACAGTCTTGAGAGCGATCACTGCTGCGATTATTTCCCAGCTATGCTGGTGTAAGTGAGTGCGTGCACCACTTGTCGGCCCCCGGTAGTTGGTAGCGATGGTCAAGCTGGCTAAGCGCTGTCTGAATTGCATCCCATTGAAGCATATAGAGTTCAAAGTCACCGGCGCTTCGCACCTTGTAGACATTGTGCACGCTGACATTGCGCGCATGCGCTACTTCAGAAACAGAGGCACCCTCCAGCAACTTGATGATGTCATCGCGTTGAACTTTTGACCAGCCGCGTTCTATGGCGCTGAGGCTTGCGCCGCTCGCCTCAAGCATGGTCTCAAGAAGCGTGTCCTGCTGAATGGAAAAGCGATAGCGGCTTGGAGACCGTTTCTCTCCGAGCCGCTCGCGGGCCTCCGAAAAGCCTGGTTCCATGGTAAAATATGAGGCTGACCGGAGTGGCCTCTTACAGGCTCTCCAGCGATGGCAGGATCAAATCGGGTCCGAGATCGGTATATTCGTCGGGCATGTTCGCCCGGTTGATCCACACGGTGCGGAAGCCGAAGGACTTGGCACCGGCGATATCCCAGCGGTTGGATGACTGGAAGGAAACGGCATCGGGGTATAGCCGGTAGGCGGTGGTCACCAGATCGTAGACGGCGGGTGCGGTTTTGTAGGTCTTCAACGGCTCCACCGAAAACACATCGTCGATGATCTGTCCGAGGGCGGCATTGTTGACGGCCGCCTCCAGCATGTCCGGCGAACCGTTGGAGAGGATCGCCACCTTGGCGCCACGGCTTTTCAGGGCCTTCAGAACGGCTGGCACTTCGGGATAGCAATCCAGGGACCAATAGGCCGAGAGCAGGTCGTCGCGCAGCGCCTTGTCGACGCTCGGTATCCGCTGCAGGCTGTAATCGAGTGCCTGTTCCGTCAACGTCCAGAAGTCCTGGTAGCTCCCCATCAATGCCCGCACCCAGGAATATTCAAGCTGCTTGGCCCGCCACATTTCGGAGAGACGCTGACCGTCCGGTCCGGCCCTTTCGGAATGACGCCGCACCGCCGCATGGACATCGAACAATGTGCCATAGGCATCGAATACAAAGGCCGCGCTCATTCATTACCCTCCACCATGGGCGACAGTTGCGCCTGTCGCCGGCTCTTCACCATCATGCCACGCCCGCGGTGCCTCAAGATAGTCGCTCGCCATCATTTAATTTGATGAAATCATAAGGCAAGGTTTTGATTTCGTGAAAAATTCTTGCGTCGGACAGGCTGCGTCGTGTGCTTTCTTGTTAAAACGACATGGTGGCAAAATTTGGCTTGACCGCCACTGGCTGCTGTCATTGACTGCGCGCTCAAGAATTCGGAGACAAGAAATGGCAGTCGATACGTCCCCCCGCAGCAGCACCTGGACCTTCGTTGACGGAGAGTGGATCTCCGGCAATCCACCGCTGATCGGGCCAACCTCCCACGCCATGTGGCTGGGCTCCACGGTATTTGATGGCGCCCGCTGGTTCGACGGCATTGCGCCCGACCTCGATCTGCACTGCCAGCGCGTCAATCGCTCGGCGGTCAATATGGGCCTGAAGCCGGTCAAGACTGCAGAAGAGATCGAGACCCTTGCCTGGGAGGGCGTGAAGAAGTTCGACGGCAAGACCGCGATCTACATCAAGCCCATGTATTGGGCCGAACACGGCTCACCTTATTCCGTGGTGGCCGCCGATCCCGAATCCACACGCTTTGCGCTCTGCCTGTTTGAAGCGCCCATGCACACGGCAAAACCGTCCTCGCTCACCGTCTCGCCCTTCCGCAGGCCCTCCGCCGAAGTGGCCGTCACGGCGGCCAAGACCGGTAGCCTCTATCCCAATTCCGGCCGCATGCTGATCGAGGCCCATAGCCGCGGCTTCGACAATGCCATCGCGCTCGACATGAACGGCAATGTTGCCGAGACCGCATCCTCCAACATTTTCCTGGTCAAGGACGGTGTGGTCATGACGCCGGTGCCAAATGGCACCTTCCTGTCCGGCATCACCCGCGCCCGTGTGATCGCGCTGCTGCGGCAGGGCGGTTTTGACGTTCGCGAATGCACGCTGACGGTCAAGGACTTCATGGATGCCGACGAGATCTTCACCTCCGGCAACTATTCCAAGGTCGTGCCCGTGACAAAGCTCGACGATCGCGAATTGCAGGAAGGTCCTGTCACCCGCAAGTCGCTCGATCTCTACATGGACTGGGCCCGCTCTTCCGGCGACTTCTGATCGGCCGCAATCCATCTGCCCATCGACCACGCCCGCGTCTTTCTTCCTGGAAAGGCGCGGGCGTTGTCATGAGTGCCTGTCAAAAACGGCAGGCCCATCTTGCATCAATTTTATGTAACTGTATAACGTTACGAATATCGACTGATGCAACGCAAATGGACAAGTCCACCATGACCCAAAAGCTCCCTGTCACTGTTCTCTCCGGCTTCCTCGGGGCCGGAAAGACCACCTTGCTCAACCACATTCTCGCCAATCGCGACGGCCTGCGGGTCGCACTCATCGTCAACGACATGAGTGAGGTGAATATCGACGCAGCCCTTGTACGCGATGGCGGGGCCAATCTGTCGCGCACCGAAGAGCAGCTGGTGGAAATGACCAATGGCTGTATTTGCTGCACCCTGCGCGATGATCTTCTGACGGAGGTGCGAGCTTTGGCCGAGCAGGGGCGATTTGATTATCTGCTGATTGAATCCACCGGCATCGCCGAGCCATTGCCGGTTGCCGCCACCTTCGATTTCCGCGACGAACATGGCCAGAGCCTCGCCGACGTCGCGCGCCTGGATACCATGGTCACGGTCGTCGATGCCGCCAATCTTCTCGCCGATTACGGGTCGACCGACTTTCTCGCCGACCGGGGAGAAACGGCCGGCGAGGGCGATGCCCGCACCATTGTCGATCTCCTGGTCGAGCAGATCGAATTTGCCGATGTCGTTGTGCTCAACAAGGTCGGCGCTGCGACACCGCAGGCGTTGGAGGCCGCCCGCAAGATCATCACAGCCCTCAATCCGGATGCCAGGCTGATCGAGGCCGACTTTGCCAATGTGCCTCTAAACGAGGTGCTGGGCACCGGTCGCTTCGACTTTGCCAAAGCCGAAACCCATCCGCTCTGGTTCAAGGAACTGCACGGCTTCAAGGATCACATTCCCGAAACCGAGGAATATGGCATCCGCTCCTTCGTCTATCGCGCGCGCCGCCCGTTTCATCCGCAGCGTTTCCAGGCCTTCGTCGATCGCAGCTGGCCGGGCGTGGTTCGCGCCAAGGGATTCTTCTGGCTGGCCACACGACCCTATCACGTCGGCGAGATCAGCCAGGCCGGCGCTCTGGTGCGCACCGGCAAGATGGGCCTGTGGTGGTCGGCAGTGCCGCAGGACCAATGGCCCAACGATCCGGGTTTCCACGAGATGATGAAACCGTATTTCGATCCCGTCTGGGGCGACCGACGTCAGGAAATCGTCTTCATCGGCGCCGATCCCATGGACGAAGCGCTGCTCACCGCGGAACTGGATGCCTGCCTCATTAATGCCGACGCTTTCGAACCTGAGCTTTGGCGCGGCTTGGCCGATCCCTTCGCCAGTTGGGATCGCCGCGCTGCTTGACGGCAGCAGTGTGCGATATCGGGGGGCGGCCCGTCTGCTGCCCCTCTCGACTTACGGCGGTGGCTCGGATAGACGAAGTGATCGCTGGCCTTGCCGGCATTTCTCAGTTGGAATTCGGTCATGCAGGCATCGGCAATCGCGGAAGATTTCGCGCCGGATTGGGCGGCAATTGCTGTCGTTGTGCTGGGGGTGACGGCCTTTTCGGTCGGGCAGGGGCTCACTTATCCGCTGATCGCGCTGGTCATGGAAGGGCGCGGCGTGTCGTCCACCATGGCCGGGCTCAATGCATCGGTCTTTGCAGCCGGTATCGCCACCTCCACCTTGATGGTCAGCCGCATGACGCGTCATTTGCGCGGCGACCGCCTGATTGTCGCTGGCCTGCTGGGCTGCTCGGTTGCACTGATCGCCTTTTCGCTGAGCGACAATCTCGGCGTCTGGTTCGTCGCCCGTTTCGTGCTCGGCTACGGCACCAGCATCATCTTCACCATCAGCGAAGCCTGGCTCAATACCGCCTGTCCTGACCGGTTGCGGGGGCGTGTGTCCGGCATCTATGGCGCCAGCATGTGCGCCGGCTTTGCCGCTGGCCCGCTCGCCATCCCTCTGGTCGGCACGAAGGATGGCTTCGCCTTTGCGCTGGTGGCAATTTATATCGCCCTGGTGGCCTTTGCCTCGGTCATGCTCGGCCGTTATGCCCGCACCCGTCCGGAAGCCTCTGCCCCCGGTGGCCTGTTCCGCTTCTTGATGGTCGCGCCGCTTCTGGCGCTGATGGTGGTTGGCTTCGGCTTTTCCGATATCGCCGCCATCTCCAGCATTCCGCTTTATTTCGTCGAGCGTGGCCATTCCGAAAATTTCGCAGCCCTTGCCGTCACCATGGTGGCGCTGCCAACGGCATTGGCCCAGCCACTGGTGGGCTGGCTGCTCGATCATGCTCCGCGCACGGCCATTGCGGTTGGCTCGGCCTGCTTGAGCGGCCTGTCCTTCATTCTCTTGCCCTTCATCCATTGGGAGCCGGGGCTGCTGATCACCGTATCGGTCATGGGCGCTGCAAGCTTCTCGCTTTTCACCTGTGCGCTCACTTTGCTGGGCGATCGCTTTCGCGGTTCGATGCTGGTCTCCGGCAGTGCCGCCTTCGGCCTTGCCTATGCCATCGGCAGCGCCGTCGGCTCCGGTGCCACCGGCATGGTCATGGATGTCTCGCTCGATGCCGGACCGATATTGACCGGTGTCGTGATGCTTGTCCTCGCCGCCATCTTCGCAGCCGGCCTGCGCCATAAACCCTCAACCGGAAAGTAGGGCGCCAGCATGAGTGATGAACCTTCCACCGATATGTTCGATTGCCAGTCCTGCGGCGCCTGTTGCGCCCATTCGGCAGACTGGCCGCGCTTTTCGCTGGAAAGCGACGAGGAGCTGGCGCTGATCCCGGAAAAGCTGGTCGCCCGGGATGAAAGCGGCATGCTGTTTACCGAGGGGCGTTGCGCGGCACTGAAGGGCGAGCTCGGCAAACATGTCGCCTGCACCATCTATGCGGTTCGCCCGCTCGTGTGCCGTGACTGTATGCCCGGCGATCCGGAATGCCTGGAGGCGCGCGCCGCGCGCGGATACGCGGTCGACCCGGCACCGTCCGCCTGATCCCGTCAGGGAATGGTGACAGTCACCGCATCCTGGTCGAATCCGGGGCTGACCTCGGCGGTCTTGCTCTGCTTGTCGTAAACGCAAACGAGGCTCACAGCCTCATCGGCCCCCACGGCCCGGCCCGTCAGGATCGCCACGCCGTAACTTTGTGTTCCAAGCGGATCGACGGCAATCTTTTCCGCGCGCACAAGGCTTTTTGAGGCCGCAAGGCAGCGCGTCTCGACGTCCGCCGCAAACTGCTTCCATGCCTCGTCAGACGAGGCGAGCGCAGGTCCGGCACCGAGCAACAGAGTGACGGAGGCAGCTTTGAGGGCTGTGATGCGCATGGGCGTGTCTCCTGCAACGCGAAAGGTTTCCGTCCTATAGCGATTGATACGGAACTCTGTTCCCGCCTACCCGTTAATTCAACAATAGAGTTTGCTCCGAAAGGAACAAATTTCATGCGCGCAAGGTTGCCTGAACAAGGTTCCGCTCCTATGTTCCGTGCACCTGCCCGATTAAGATTTTTAAATGCCGAAAGGAGATCCCTCATGGCTTTCGAACTTCCAGATCTGCCCTATGCCTACGACGCTCTGGCCCCCTACATGTCGGCCGAGACGCTGGAATTCCACCACGACAAGCACCACAATGCCTACGTGACCACGGGCAACAAGCTGGCCGCCGATGCCGGCATGGGTGATCTGTCCGTCGAGGAAGTGATCAAGAAGTCCTACGGCAACAACCAGCCGCTCTTCAACAATGCTGCCCAGCATTACAACCACATCCATTTCTGGAAGTGGATGAAGAAGGATGGCGGCGGTAACAAGCTGCCCGGCGCGCTCGAAAGCGCATTCGCCTCCGATCTCGGCGGCTTCGACAAGTTCAAGGCCGACTTCACCGCAGCTGGCGTCGGCCAGTTCGGTTCCGGTTGGGCCTGGGTTGCCGTCAAGGATGGCAAGCTTGAAATCATGAAGACCCCGAACGGCGAAAACCCGCTGGTTCACGGCGCAAAGCCGATCCTCGGCGTCGATGTCTGGGAGCATTCCTATTACATCGACTACCGCAATGCTCGCCCGAAATATCTCGAGGCCTTCATCGACAACATGATCAACTGGGACTACGTCCTGGAAATGTACGAAGCCGCCAAGTAAGCGCAGCTTCGCATAAGTTGAACAACCCGGCGCTTTCGAGCGTCGGGTTTTTTGTTGGTAGAGCCGCAGCGGCCAAGGTCACAGGCGCGTTTGGCCATGCCGCGTCTGCCGTGCCAAACGACCCTTCGCAGATCAGAGGCCTGCGGCACTGGATCCGGGCTCGAGGCCGGACTGACGGAGGGCGTGCGCCCGACAGCGGTTCTGTCCTCAGCCGCCAGCCGCCATGGTCTCGAAAAATCCCTCCGGACTGTCGACCTCGACAATCCGCCTCTTCTCGATCACCCAGAAACGGTTGCCCACCGCACGGATAAAGCTGCGGTCATGGGAGACCAGCAGGCAGCTTGCCTGATGCGCCATCAGTTCGGCCTCCAGCGCTTCCTGCCCCTCGATATCGAGATGGTTGGTCGGTTCGTCCAGCAGATAGAAATTGGGTTCGGCAAGCCTCAGCATCAGCATGCCCAGGCGCGCCTTCTGCCCGCCCGACAGCGTGGAGATCAGGCGCGGCTGCATGTCGATGCCGATACCGGCACCCGCAAGCAGGGTGCGCGCCCGCTGGTCGCCGATATCGAAACGGCGGGTCACGGCATGGATGGGCGTATCGATGCCGGACAGGTCCGCCAGCGCCTGGTCGCCATAGCCCAGCACCACCGATGGCGTGACCTTGATGCCGCCCGACGCCATTTCCGCTTGCTCGATGGCCTGACGCAGCATCGACACCAGGCGCGTCTTGCCGGTGCCGTTGGCGCCTAGAAGCACGATCCGGTCATCCTGGCAGATGAACTGCTTGCCTGTGCGAAACAGCGGCTTGCCGTCCGGCGTCGCCACCGCCACATCGTCCAGCGTCAGCAGAACCTTGGCATGGGTGCCGCGATTGGCAAGCCTGATGGCGCCGGCCGAGCGGTCCAGATGCGCAGGCTTTGCCGCCTCTTCCAGCCGCTCGGCCCGTTCCTTCAACTGCTTGGTCTTCACCACCAGAAGATCGCTGCCGGAATTGATGCCGATATTGTTGAGCTTGGCGGCCTGCCGGCGCAGCTGCTCCGCTGTCTTCATGTCTTTTTCGAACCGCCGCGCCTCCGCCGCGTCAACCTCGTCCACCGCTGCGCGCGCCCGCGAATAGGGCAGTGCGAAAGCCGGTGAATTGTCAGGGCGCAGAAACAGCGTGCGGTTGGTAACGGCATCCAGAAAGGCGCGGTCGTGGCTTGCCAGGATCACCGGCACATCGCGCGGCAACGCATTGAGAAAACGTTCCACCAGGCCGATCTTGGCAAGGTCCAGATGGTTGGTCGGTTCGTCCAGCATCAGCACGTCAGGCTCGGTCACCCACACGCGCGCCAGAAGCGCGATCCGCTGCCAGCCGCCGCTCAGCGCCGCAAGCGGACGCCGATAATAGTCTTCCGGCACCTCCAGCGAGGCAAGCACCACATCCACCCGCCAGCTTTCGCTGATCGCTTCTTCCTCCGACAACGCGTCGAGCACTGCGTCATGGAGCGTCAGCGGCATCAGGGTAGGGGGCACATTCTGCTCGACATAGCCAACGGTCAGCCCGCGCGCCCGCGTGATCTCGCCTTCGCTGGGGTCAAGCATGCCCGCAAGGGCACGAAACAGTGTCGACTTTCCCCGCCCATTGGCAGCGACGATGCCGATCCGGTCGCCGGAGTTGACGACGAGGTTGAGATTGGAAAACAGCGGGGACGAAAGGGTAATGCCGAGATTGCGGATATTGATAAGGCTCATGGTCGTTCTCTGATCGAAACCGCGGGAGCTCCGTCGCGGGCATCTGGCCATCGACGACGGGTGCATCACAAGCGGTGAATAATGATCGCAGACGAAACTGAGCCAAGGGCTCAGTGCCTGCGGGCCACAAAGGGCAGACCAGGAACGGTGTTTGAAACGAGAAACAGGCTCTGATCAGCCCTGCAAACGCATCTGCAGGGCGACGACCGGGCCACGTGTCCGGTAGAACCGGAAATAGTAATTGTGCATGTGACCCTCCTTTCTCAAGCGCGCAACAGGCCGAATTATAGCCATGCTTGTCGACCGCTGCAAGACAGGCAAACGCACACTGGCAATCAGAGGCCAAGAAAGAAAGAGGCCAAGAGAGAAAGGGGCCATGAGAGAAAGGGGCCAGGAGAGAAATAGGACGGCCAGCGTGTCCTCGCGGCAGCCGCCTGACGTCAATCAGCAGCCCGACCCCATTCTAAAGATAACGGCGGTCGCGTCCATGCAACGGCTTTTGGCAGATCGCCAGGCCTTCGTCCAGACGTCACGCCTTAAGGAGAGGCAAAAGCACAGTTCAAGCTTGGCCATCCGCCCTTTTTTGGGGAGTGTCCGATACACTGGCAAATCAGCGGTCGGCTGCATGGCGCGGGAGAGCGGCTCGCCGGATCCGCCGCAAAGACTTCACCAACGATATAAACGTCGCCGTCGTCACTTTGCATGCAAGAGCAAGCAGCCGTCACCCGGCGCCATCGACCCATCCCGGAATCTCTTGGTAATCTGGTCGGATTAGCCACACTGCGTCCGGCTCATTGTCCGGCGACAGGCGGCTTCGCGTTGGTTTCGAGATCGCAATCCTACTCCTGCGTCTCGACTTTCCCGGTGCCTGCTGGCACCGGGCTTTTTCTGCCAGATGTCCAGTGATGCCCGGCGCTTCAGCGCGCCCTCAAGCCGTCCACGAACACATCGACCATGCGCATCGCCGCCGGTTGCCAGTTGGCGCTGTTTTGGGCGTAGAGAATGCCAAACAGTGTCGACAGCAGATCCTGCGCCGGAATATCGTCGCGCACCATTCCAGCCTTGACCGCCCGGTCGAGCAGCAATCCGACGGCCTCCACCATGCGCTGAAAGGTATAGGCTTTCAGTTCCGAAGAGCCGTGCACGGCCAGTTGCAGCGCCTCGATCATGCCCTTCTTAGTGGCCACCAGCCGGATATTGGTCTGGAACCATTGGCGTAATGCCTCGACCGGATCCGGCTCTTCGAGCAATTGTTCGGCAAGGGCGCGCAATTGCTCCACCTCGTGCCGATAGACGGCATCGAACAAAGCTTCGCGCGTGGGAAAATGACGATAAAGCGTGCCGATGCCCACGCCGGCCTTGCGCGCCACCGCCTCGAGACTCGCCTGTGGGCCGCCGGTCGAGAAGATTTCGCCGGCGGCAACCAGCAGCAATTCCCTGTTACGAAGGGAATCTGCGCGCGGTTTTCGCCTTGCTTTCGGGAGTTGATGTTCCATTTTCTAAAAACAGCGAGCGCCCACTTGATAAACGGAGGGTGCCTCCGTATATTTCAAGTGAGGCTGAACAAATCCAATGCATACTGCGTTAACGGTTCGGGCGCAGATCAGTTCAGTCAATTCACAGCCTCGCCCGCTTTAAAATGCTCCGCCTGCGCAGGCGGTTGGTATCCTTATAACACTTTCTCTGATCGGAGTATCGCATGAAACTCTCCATCAGCCTCACCATCAACGGTCAGCCGCAAGAAATTGCGCTCGATGACCCGCGCGTGACGCTGCTCGACCTCTTGCGCGAGCGGCTGCATCTGACGGGCACGAAGAAAGGCTGCGACCGCGGACAGTGTGGTGCCTGCACCGTACTCGTCGATGGACGGCGTATCAATTCCTGTCTTTCGCTCGCCGCCAGTCTGGATGGAGCGCAGGTGACCACGATCGAGGGGCTGGCCGTCGGCGAAGCCCTTCATCCGGTCCAGGCGGCTTTTATCGAATGCGATGGCTTCCAGTGCGGTTTTTGCACGCCGGGCCAGATCATGAGCGCTGTCGGACTGATGGCCGAGGGCCATGCCGGGGACGATCCGGAACGCGTGCGCGAACTGATGAGCGGCAATCTCTGTCGATGCGGCGCCTATCAGGGCATCACCGAAGCGGTGCTCGAGGCGCAAAGGACTGTTCTCGAAAAGGGGAGTGACGCGGCATGAACCGTTTCGAATTCCTGCGTCCCGCAAGCATCAGGGAAGCGGTTGTTGCAGCCGCCGAACCGGGCTCTGCTTATCTGGGGGCCGGCACCAACCTGCTCGATCTGATGAAGATCGGTATTGCCCGTCCGGACCGTCTGATCGACGTTACCCGCCTGCCGGAACTCTCCAACATCGAATGGCAGGACGATGGCGGCGTGCGCATTGGCGCCATGGTCCGCAATTCCGATCTTGCCTATGACGAGCGCTTTGCCCGCACCTTTCCGGCAGTCGCCGAAGCCTTGCTATCGGGTGCATCTGCCCAGTTGCGCAATGCCGCAACGGTTGGCGGCAATCTCCTGCAACGCACGCGCTGCGCCTATTTTCAGGATCTCGCCAGCGCCTGCAACCGCCGTGAACCGGGCTCCGGCTGCGACGCCAAGGGCGGCGAAAACAAAAGCCATGCCATCCTCGGCTGGAGCGATCATTGCATTGCCACCAACCCGTCCGATTTCTGCGTGCCGCTGTCAGCGCTGGATGCGGTGGTCGAGGTGGAAGGGCCGGACGGCACCCGCGAGATTGCCTTCAGTGACCTGCACATGCTGCCGGGCGATACCCCGCAGGTGGAGCATGCACTGGCACAGGGCGAGCTGATCACGGCGCTCAGGCTACCGGCGGACGGCGCAGCCTTTGCGGCCAATTCCCGCTACATAAAGCTGCGCGAACGCACCTCCTATGCCTTCGCCGTGGTTTCGGGCGCAGCCATGCTGGAGATGAAGGATGGCGTGATTGCAAGGGCCCGTCTGTCGCTGGGCTCTGTTGCCGCCAAACCCTGGCGGGTGGCCGAGGCAGAGGCTGCCCTTGAGGGCGAAGAGCCAACCCCGCAAGCCTTTGCCAAAGCCGCCGACATTCTGCTCGCCGGTGCCAGACCATCGGGCGACAATGCCTACAAGATCGAACTGGCGCGCCGCATTGCCGTGCGGGCGCTGACCCTCGCATCCAGGGGAACGCCGCAGGTCATGCCAGCCCTGCCGGCCTCGCCCTTCTCGACCAATTCGGGAGAGAGCCATGTCGCTTGAAAATACGTCGCCTGAACATATGTCGCCTGACACCGTCTTGGGCCAGAATACCCGCTACGGCTCCAATGCCGGCCAGCCTCTGACCCGCCGCGAAGGTGTGTTGAAGGTCACCGGAAAGGCCACCTATGCCGCGGACAACAACCCGGACGGCATGCTCTATGCCGTCTATGCCAGCGCCCGCATTGCCCGCGGTCGGGTGACGTCCATGAATGTCGCCGCCGCAAAGGCCCATCCAGGCGTGGTCGAGGTCATCACACCTGAAAACCGCCCGGCGCTGTCCCATGATCCGGACGAAAAGATACCGCCATTCGGCTTCCGCATCGATGTCCTCCAGGATGACGGCATACGCTATGCCAACCAGCCGATCGCGCTGGTGGTGGCCGAGACGCTGGAAGCGGCAACCGAAGGGGCGGCCCTTCTCGCTCCGCAATATGAGGTCGAGCAGGCCCGCACGGAGATCGATAACGGCGAGCGTTTCGATCCCGGTTCGGTCGGCATCGGTGGCAATCCCCGCAGTGAATTCGGCGACCTGGAGACTGGCTTCAAGAGTGCCGAAACGGTGATCGAGGCGGACTATGAAACGCCGGCGCAGTATCACAATGCCATGGAGCCGCATGCGGTGGTCGCCAGCTGGGACGGCGACAAGCTCACCCTGGATATGCCCAACCAGGCACTGGTGATGAGCTGTGCTGCCTATGCGACATATTTCGGTATTCCACCCGAAAATGTCGTCATCCGCTCGCCTTTCCTGGGCGGTGGTTTCGGTTCCAAGGCCATTCTCAATGGTCCGCAAATGCTGGGCATCATCGCTGCCCGCATGCTCGACCGACCGGTCAAGCTGGTCATCACCCGTGCCCAGATGTTCGGCCCCGTGGGCCATCGCGGCCACACATGGCAGACCCTGCGCATGGCCATGGACGGCGAGGGCAAGCTGACAGCACTGCACCACAAATCGCTGTCGGCCACGTCGTCTTTCGATGATTTCCTCGAACCCGCAGCCAATGCCTCGACCCATCTCTATGCAAGCCCGGCGGTCCTGTCGGAGCATCAGGGTATTCGTCTGGATGTCGGCACGCCGGGACCGGTGCGCGCACCGGGAGAAGCCTCCGGCTCGGCAGCCCTGGAAGTCGCCATCGACGAGGCAGCCGAAGCCTGCGGCATGGACCCGCTGGACTTTCGCCTGAAAAACTACGCCGAAACAGAACCCGGTTCCGGCCGGCCATTCTCGTCCAAGGCGCTGCGCGAATGTTACACCGAAGGTGCCAAACGTTTCGGCTGGGCCTCGCGTCCGCTTCAACCCCGCCAGATGCGCGATGCCGATGGCTTTCTCGTCGGCTGGGGCATGGGCACGGCGCTCTTTCCCTGTCCGATGTTTCCAACAGAGGCCCGCTCGACCATCAGGGCCAACGGCAAGGCGCTGGTCGAGATTGCAGGCGTGGACATGGGGCAAGGTGCCTGGACCGCACTTGCCCAGATCGGCGCGGAAGGTCTGGGCCTCGATCCGGATCGGATCGAGTTCAACATGGGTGTCTCCACCCTGCCGGATGGCGGCGTGGCCGGTGGGTCCGGTCATACGGCCAGCGCCGGTCTGGCGCTTCACAATGCCGGCAAGGATGCCATTGCCCAGTTGACGGAACTGGCCAGCAATGATCCGGCCTCGCCACTTTACGGTTCCGGCAATATCGGAGTGGTGGCACGCGATGGACGGCTCCACCGTCGCGATGATGACAGCCGAAGCGAAAGCTATGATGAGATCATGGCCCGCGCCGGGAAGAGGGAAATCGTCGGTTCAGCCAAGGGCGTGCGCGATCCGGCAGCGGCAGAATCCCATGCCATGTTTTCCCATGGTGCCGTCTTTGCCGAGATCAAGATCGATCCCGATCTTGGCCAGATGCGCACCACCCGTCTTGTGGGCGCCTTTGCCGCTGGCCGCATCATTAACCCGCGTATGGTGCAAAGCCAGTATTTCGGCGGCATGATCTGGGGCACGTCATTCGCGCTTCATGAAGAGGCCATTGTCGACAAACGTTCTGGCCGCATCATGAATGCCGATCTCGGCGAGTATCATGTGCCGGTCAATGCCGACATTCCCTCGCTCGACGCCATCCTGATCCCGGAGGAGGACGCCATCGTCAATCCGCTCGGCGTCAAGGGTGTTGGCGAAATCGGCATCACCGGCACAGTCGGCGCCATCGCCAACGCCATCTGGCACGCCACCGGTGTCCGCGCCCGGAAATTCCCGATCCGCATCGAGGATATTCTCCAAGGGCTGTGACGGGCACATCGTCTCAATACAAAACCCGGCATCGCAAGGTGCCGGGTTTTTTCATCGTATGCCAGGCGCGGAGAACTACCCCTTGCGACCCTCAACATAATCGACAAATCCGCGCATCAGCTTGACAAGCTGTTCCTTCACCTTGTCATCGGTCATATCGCCGTTCTCGAACACGGCCGAGGCGCGCGAGACGAGCAGGCGACCGCCGCTCCAGTGGTCTGTGCCCAGCGTTCTGAGAACCGGCAGCCAGGCGTTTTGCGACAGGATCGTGCCAAAGCCGCCCGGAGACGCGCCCATCAGAAGCACCGGCTTGCCGCCGAACACCTTGCCAATGTCGGAGGAGGGGCGCGACAGCCAGTCGATCGCGTTCTTGAAAACGCCGGGAATGGAATTGTTGTATTCCGGCGTGACCAGCACCAGCCCGTCGGCTGCCTCGATCTGCGTCTTCAGTTTCGTGACGGCCTCGGGAATACCCTCTTCGGCTTCCACATCGCCATCGTAAAGCGGGATGCCGGCAATTGTGCCGGTCTGAAGCGTCGAGCCATCGGGCATCGAGGCGGCGGCAGCCTTCAAAAGCGCGGAATTGAGCGACTGTTTGCGCAGGCTTCCTGAGACGCCAATCAATGTCACCATGGTCTGGTCCTTTGTCTTTGGGAGATCGGCATCAGTCAGAGGTCCGGGAGGCTTTGTCCGACATCCAGCCAAAATCGCGTTCGAGGTTTCTGAGCAGATATATGCCATAGCCGAGCAGAGGAATCACCAGCATGACCGGCACAATCAGGCTCTGGAAGGTGATCTCCGGCTGTTCGTTCACGGCCCCTGCAGAATGCACCACCATGAACAGCGAGAAGTCCCATAGCGCATGGATCACCATCATCGGATAGACCGACTGGGTGCGGATGCGGATGGCCTGATAGAGCATGCCGCTCATGAAGGCGGCGACTGACTGGATGACCGCCACCGTCAACTGACCCGTGGCAAACACGTTGAGCGTATGGATCAGGCCGAACACGGCCGAGGTGAAGATGGTCGCCGGCAGAATGCGCATGCGCGCCAGCGCGCCACGAAACAGGATGCCGCGAAACATCGCCTCTTCGGAAAAGCCGACAAACAGGCAGTTGATCAAGACAATGGCGACGGTGGTCGCCGGCGGCAGGCCTGTGGCAATGGCGCCGCCAAGCAACAGCACGATATAGCCGAGGGGAAGCCAGGTCAGCATGACGCTCTTGAGCGGCTGCGGTTTCTGGAAGCCCAGCCGGTCCCACTTCAGGAAGAGCAGGATGACGACCAGAAAAGCCGATGCAGCAATGATGCTGTAGATGATCTCACCGCTGATCAGTGCCGCCTGATTGGCGGTCGCATGGGGCTGAACAAGCCCCACCAGCACCGTCACGGCCATCCAGATCACGAGAACAAGAAGAGCGATCCAGAACTTGCCTGCCGAACGCATGAAATCTCCTGAAAGGGAAAAAGAAATGGCACCATAGGCGAATATCCCCGTCATGGAAGAGCCTATCTTTGTCACATCCCTGTCATCCCGGCCTCGTAATCGGCAGCCCATAGCCCTCTCTTGATTTGATCCCCAGCATATCGTGAACCCCATGCCCGAATCCGCCACACCGATCCTCCGTCTTGGCATCATTGCCGATCCGCAATATGCGCCCGTTGCGCCAAACCCGGAGCTTGGCCGTTATTTCCGCCAGAGCCTCGACAAACTGCGCACGGCCATTGCGTTCTTCGAGCAGGAGGATCTCGATCTGATTGTCGTGCTTGGCGATCTGATCGACCGTGACTGGGATAATTTCGATCCCGTGCTCGACATTCTGGCAACCTCCCGGCACGAAGTCCTCTGCCTGCCGGGCAATCACGATTTTGCCGTCGCTGCCGACAAGCTGGCGCACGTTCATGCCAAAATCGGCATGCCGTCGCCCTATTATGATCGCGTGGTCAATGGCGTGCGCCTGATCGTGACCGATGGAAGCGAGATCTCGCTGTTTGCTCCGCCGCTGGATGACGAACGCCGCATCGAAGCATCCGAGCGCTTGGAGACGATGACGAAACAGGGCGCTGCCAATGCCATGATGTGGAATGCCGGCATGAGCGAAACCCAGGTCGCCTGGCTGCAGGAGCGCCTGACCATGGCAGCGCAAGCGGGCGAAAAGGCCATTGTGCTCGGCCACTATCCCCTGCACCCCTTCACCGACCATGCGCTTTGGGATGCGCCTGGGATCGCCGAACTGATTGCCGCCCCCGGTGCAGCCGTCGCCTATCTCTGCGGTCATGACCACCGCGGCAATTACGGGCAGAAGAACGCCACCCACTTCATCAACTTCAAAGGAATGGTGGATACAGAAGACGAAAACGCCTTCGCCATTTTCCAGCTCTATGCAGATCACATCCATATCGACGGTCTGGGGCGCGAGGAAAGTCGTCGGCTGCCTGTATCGCGCTGACGGATTGAAACGCCCACGCGTTGTCTCGACATCGACCAGGGAATGCGGCCAGCTGCACGGTCGGGGTTCAGGTTCACCCGATTGTGACTTCATTCCGTCATATCCTTCCGGCAATCATCATGTGCAATGCATGCACCACCGGTGATGCCGGGAATGGAACAGGGAGATAGTGACGATGATGTTGAAACGATTGATGGCGGCAGCCGTTCTGGCGGCATTTGCAGCCGGTGTGGCCGTGGCTGCAGACGAGCCGCAGGTTCTCCGCCAGCAGATGATGAAGAAGATCGGCGGTAGCATGGGGGCAATGGGCGCCATTGCCAAGGGTGAAAAGCCCTTCGACGCCGACGTCGTCAAGGCAGCACTGACGACTATCGAGGAAAATGCCAGGGCCTTCCCCGATCAGTTTCCGGCAGGAACAGAGACCGGTTTCGAGACCGAAGCCAGCCCCAAGATCTGGGAAAACATGGATGACTTCAAGGCGGAAGCTGCCAAGCTTGCCGAGGTCGCTGAAGCCCAGCTCGCATCCATGCCCGTCGATCAGGCAGGCGTCGGCGCGACATTGAAGGCCGTCGGTGCCGTGTGTGGCGAATGTCATCAGTCCTACCGCATGAAGAAGTAGACGCGCAGAAAACGACCCTCCGTCCGCTCTTGCAAAGCGGGGCGGAGGGGCATCTGTTTGCAGCGGAGTCTCGCGGGGACCATCAATGACAGCTCTTTGGCTTAAGACACTCGGTACGCTCGTTCTCATCGGCGGCGTCGGTGCGGGCGGCTTTCTGTTCGTCACGGCGCCGCAGCGCCAGCCGTACGCGCATTGGGAAAATCTCGGTGAGCCTGATCTGCAAAACGGAGAGCGCATCTTCTGGGCCGGCGGCTGTGTGTCCTGTCATGCGCCTGCGGGTGCCGAGGGTGAGGCACGACTGGTGTTGTCGGGCGGCGCACCCTTGAAAAGCCCGTTCGGCACCTTCCACGCCCCCAATATTACACCCAACCCCGATGTCGGCATTGGCGGTTGGAGCCTCGCGGAATTCGGCGATGCCATGACCCGCGGCGTCGGCCCCAATGGTCAGCATCTCTATCCGTCTTTTCCCTATGGCTCCTATGCGCGTATGACGTCGACCGACATCAACGATCTCTTCGGCTACCTGAAAACGCTGCCATCCAGCGACAAGGTGGCACCGCCGCACGAACTGCCCTTTCCCTTCAACATAAGAGCTGCGGTCGGCGGCTGGAAATTCCTCTATTTCACCGACGCGCCACGCGTTGATCTGGCCAATGCGGATGATCGGGTCAAACGCGGCCAGTATCTGGTGGAAGGTCCCGGCCACTGCGGCGAATGCCACACCCCGCGCAATGCGCTGGGCGGCTTTAAATCGGGGCAATGGCTGGCCGGTGGTGCCAATCCGGAAGGGGAAGGCACCATTCCCAATATCACGCCGGGCTCGAAAAGCATCGGTGGCTGGAGCCAGGGCGATATCGTCGAATATCTGACCACTGGCTTTACCCCGGACTACGACAGCGTTGGCGGTTCCATGGTCGAGGTGCAGAAGAACCTGTCAGAACTTCCAGCCGAAGACCGCGAGGCGATTGCGGCCTATCTGAAGGCCGTGCCGGCAGTGGAATAGTCGAGTTTCGATTTATGCGGGGCGCGTGTTGAACAAGGCATGATAGTCCCGCCCGCCATAGAAGATGTTGACGATGACGACCTTGTCATCCTGCAGAATGTAGGCAATCACAGCCTTTTTCTCGAACGGAACAACGCGAATGCCCGGCATCAGGTCGTCCCGCGCCACGCCGCCCCTGGGAGCGTCGCCGATGCGCTGGCAGCGATCAAGAATACGGTCGGTGAAGCCGGATGCAATTTGCAACGATTGGCTTGCCTCGAACACGTACAGGAAAATGGCTTCAATATCCGTAAGGGCTTCGGGACGATAGACGACCTCGAAGCGCTTCATTCGTCACCTTAGGCACGGTTCTTGGCGTAAAGCAGGTCGAGGTGTTGGCGGGCTGCATTGCCGCTGATATTCGCACGCGGGTCGTCCATCGAATGACGCAGACGTTCCCGCAGGGCATCCAGCCGATAATCGTCGGCAGGTACCGATTCCAGCATATCTTCAATGGCGGCGAGGACGGCTTCATCGTTTGATGCGAATTCCCGTGCGCCCAGTCGTTCGCGCAGGAGCGCCACGATGTCGCTGGGTAGTTTAACGCTCACCATCTCGCCCATATCAATCGCTCCGGCCAACCTTCGATCCAAAGGATAGTCCTCATCTCATATCGACGCAACCAACACCCGTTCCAGCGTCGCGCAAGCCACGTCATGCATGGTCCTTTCCAGCAGCACGGAGAGTATATGGGAATGAGCGCTGAACGCAGGCGGATGGAGAGTGCCATTCGCTCTTTGCTGGACAACTATCCCGATCCCGCGTTGCATAACTGGGTCGTCAAGACGGTCGGCGCTTTCGAGGAGCGTTTGAGTGCGATTGTCGATCCGAGGGAGCGTGACCAGGTACAACAGGCCGCGCTGATCCTCATCAAGTCCACTTTGCAACAGTGGTCTGAAAAGCCTCCCGTCAGGCATTGACGGGCTGTAAGTTTAACGTGGCGGACTGGCCGGCCGGGCGGAGTTTTACTCCTCTCGGCCGTGTTCGCGTTGAAAAGCCGTAATTTCTGTGTCGGCCTCCGCAGTCCAGATCCCGAGCGCCTTCAAAACTTCCGTGGTGAAGGTCACCGGAGAATTTCCGGGCGCCGTCACGATCTTCTTGTCCGACACCGCCTGCGGCTGGTCGAGATAACGGGCTTCGCCGTGATAACCGGGATATTGCTGATGGGACGCGAGCGAATTTCCGGTATGGGCAACATTGTCCAGCACCCCTGACGCTGCCAGTGCGCTGGCCGCAGCGCAGATACCGGCCAGCACCTTGTCTTTTTCATGAAAGGCTGTCGCCATGGCGGCAAAGTCGTAGGCGCTGCCTTTTTCCCAGGCGTAACCGCCGGGAATGACAAGGGCATCGAACTCGGAGGCATCGATGGCATCGAAACCGATGTCAGGCGACACCTTCATTCCACCCATGGAGATGACCGGGCCGCCGTCGGGCGACGCCGTCACCACATCGCAGCCGAGATAATAGCGCGATGCTGCCATCAGGAGGGCGGGCTCCCAGTCGGCAAAATCATGCTGCAAGGCAATGGCAATACGGGGCATCGGGAAAGTCCTCCTTAAGAAGCTCAGGCCAATGCCTGCGTGTAGCGCATGCCAGTGACAGGACGAGGCAGGAAGTCCATGTGTTCGTAGAAGCGGTGGGCGGCGAAATTACCGGTCGCGGCACTCACCGACAGGAAGTCGCAGCCGGATTTGCGGGCAATGTCGCGGGCGCGTGCCACCAGATGCTGACCGATGCCATTGCCGCGCTGGCCGTCAGCCACGAACAGGTGATGCAGGTCCATGCCGCGCTTGCCTTCCTGCGCCTTGTAAAGCGGCACCAGAATGGCGTAGCCGATCAAGCCTTCGCCGCTATCGGCGACCAGAGCCTGGATCCAGGGCATGGGCCCGAACAGATCGCGTTCCAGCTTGTCCGGGGTCATGTCCGATGCATCGCCATGATGGATCGCAAGGGCTGCAATCATCTGGTTGAGTTCCGGCAGGTCGCCGACCCGCGCCGAGCGGATCACCACAACGGGCGGTCTTGGAAGTGTAATGTCGGTATCTTCAGTCATTGTTCGCGTCCCTTGTTCGTTTTGCCGTCAGGGGAAGCTGTTCATACAACAAGGCCGCCTGACGGCGGCCTGTTGACATAAGTGATCAGTCGGGCCGCCTGTTACCGGTAGGCCCAAAAATACGTGCTGGTGATGAGTGCGCGTGCGTTGATCATGGAAGCCTAGATGCTCCCAATTGCAATGCTTGTCAACGGGGCTTTTTGCGCATCGCTTGCCGGCAATCCGCGCTGGCACGACTGCGCCTGGCTTGATAGGAAAATGCGTCCGCCCCAGCCAATAGGGAAACCACCATGACCATCAAACTCTATCTCGCAGGTCCGGAAGTCTTCCTGCCCGATGCCCGTGGCGCACTCGATGCCAAGGCAGACATGGCGCGCGCTTACGGTTTCGAGCCGATCATGCCAGGCGATATCGCGATCGAACCGGCGCCCACCCGTCGCGAATTCGGCTTGCGCATCAGCGAAGTCGACGAGCGGATGATGAATTCGGCCGATGGCATCATTGCCAATCTGACCCCGTTCCGTGGCATATCCGCCGATGTCGGCACCGCCTTCGAGCTGGGTTACATGTGCGCGCAGGGCAAGATCGTCGCCGCCTATACCAATATCGCGGACGGACATTTCGAACGCAGCATGCGTTTCTACGGTGGCGACGCGGTAAAGGGCGACGATGGACGCTGGCGCGGGCCGGATGGTATTGCACTGGAAGATGTCGACATGATCGACAACCTGATGCTGCAGGGTGGTGTCCTCAGGCGCGGCGGTCATGTTGCCGTCCATGCAGCACAGCCAGACAGGCTTTATCTGGACCTCACGGCCTTTGAGGAGTGCCTGACATTTATCGCGGCACGCGGTGCGTAAAGCGAGTTCTAGTCCTGCAGCCGGTTTCCTGACCTATCGGTCAGCACCTTCTCGAAACTCACCTTGGTGAGCAGCATGTCCTTGTCGGTGTAATGCACCGCATCGTCGGGCATGCGCGTTCCCACAATCAGGTAGGTCACTGGTGCATCCGACTGGTTTTCCAGCCGGTGCCCCACCTCGACGCCGGCCTTGAAGCAAGCGGCATCGCCGGGATGCATTTCTGTCATTGTGTCGCCCTCATTGAGCATCACCTGGCCTGAAAGCACATAGACGAACTCGTCTTCCGACTCGTGCCAGTGCTTGTGGGAGGAGAAGGAGCCCGGTGGCAGGGTTTCGACGAAGGCGCCGAATTGCGTCAATCCGCCGGCGTCGCTGAGCAGTCTGGCGCTGTAGTGTCCAAGCTCTGCATTTCGTCCTTCTCCGTTCACCTCTTCAAGAGGTGCGTTCTCGCTTCTGATCACTGGCATTGGTTTCCCCTCAGTGGTCGTGTTCGCAAAGGCTGTGATCGGACAGGGCGCGGATCACATAACAATCGCCGACAGTGTGATTGCCGCAATGGTCGACAATGCGCTCCAGCTCCACTTCCAGTTTCTTCAGGCGCGCCAGTTTTTCGCGCACCTCCATCAGCTGCGCCCTGGCAATGTCATCCGCGCGCTCGCACGGTTCTTCCGGATGGCGGCTCAGCGACAGCAATTCCCGGATCGCCTCGATCGGAAATCCCAGATCGCGCGCATGGCGAATGAATGTCAGCCTGTCCAGCGCACGTCTTTCGTAACGGCGCTGATTTCCCTCGGTGCGATCGGGCGCGGCAATAAGGCCCTGCTGTTCGTAATAGCGAATGGTGGGGACTTTGACGCCCGTCAAACGCGAAAGGTCTCCAATCGCATACATGGCCATCCTTCCAGATCTCTAGTTGCTGTAGATTTGGGGATGATTGCGGCGATATCAAGTTGCGCGCCCCCGGTCGCCAGGGGCTGTGTCGTCTCACGTAAGGAAAAGAGGCAGGTAGGGGCGCAGAAACATGCGGCCCTGGAGCGACTATTGTTCGTCGCTGAATTCCATGTAGACGGCTTCAACCTTTTCAGCCGTTGTCGGAAAGCCGAAGTCCTTGATGCCGGTGCCGGCGGATGCGCCATTCTTCTTGCCGCCTTCGATGCCCCACAGAGCGCTGGCAAGATGCGAGGAGAGAAGCGTCTTGCTGAAAGCCGGATTGGAAGCAGACCGCGTCGTCGCAACCGTTTCCGGTGCTGCGTCTTCGCTGTCGATCTGTTCCGGCACATACCGGTTCTGGTAATATTGGCTGCTTAGACCGCTGTCGATCCTCATGGCAGGCCTCTCTGCGTTGGCGTTAACCTTTTATTAACGATTGAAGCTTGCGCGAGGCTTGCGCATTATTGCGCTGCGGCAAAACGGGTATTGACCTTGCAATTCATTTCTGAACTGACACTGCGAAGCACCTGACGCTACGTAAGCTAACTATAGCTGTCGTGTGTGTGCCAGATGCGATCTGGAGGTCATGGACGCATGCAGCGCATCCAGCTTTTTCCAGTCTCCCTCATAGGTCATCGCATCCTGACTACGCTCCAGCGCCTGGCGCGCCATGTCGCGCGCGGCATCTGCAATTTCGGGATCGGCGGCCTGTGCCACGACTGCGAGCGACTGCTGCACCGCCGACGCCACCTCGATCAGATGCGCGCCATCGCGGGCAACGCCGACATAGGCGGCGCCGAACAGATCGTCGGCCAGCACGGGCGGCATATAAACGGTGTCATAGCGCGCCTCGGAGCCATCGCCGTCGGCCTCTTTCGCCAGCCGCGTGCGGCGCTGCTCGGCAAATTTGCCCATCAGCCTCGACAGCCTCGACACCACATCAAGCGCCGTGCCGGGATCATTGATGCCTGGCGATAGCGCCCGCGATGCGATCTCCGACAGAACGGTGAGGCCGAATAGGGGATCCTGGGCGTAATTGCGGATATCGCCAAGGGTGAAGGCCCGCAGTGTCGCTTCGCGCGTATCGTCTTCTTCGTCTCCGAAGCCTTTTGGCCCGTGGAACATCAATAGCGGTTCGTTTGGCGAGCAATAGTCACCGGGCCGTGCAAGCAGGAAGATTTTCCCCTCCAGCCCCTTTGCGATGTCGTGCAGCCGGGCCATGTCGACATGGCGCAGATGCCCGGCAATGTCGGGAAACAGGGGAAGAGCGCCATCGGGAACTTGTGTATAGGGCAGTCCGCCGAGATAGGGGGACTGGGCCAGATCGCTCAACGCGCTTTCTGCAGTGTCACTCACACGGCTGATGGTTTCGCTGACCTGGCCAAGTCCGGCCAGATGATCGATCCAGCGCAACAGCATGGTCACGATCAAAAGAACGACCACCAGAGTGGCAACGAAAAGCACCAGACGCCCGCCGCCGCCATAGAGATGCGTATTGAGCGCAATCAGCCCGACCAGCGAAAACAGGAAGGCCCCCAGAAAGGTGGAGAGTGCCGACTGCGCCGTTCGATCCTGCAACAAGAGGCTGATCGCGCGCGGTGTGCCGCTTGTCGCCGCAGCCGTGGTGGCTGCCACCAGTGTGGAAAGCGAAAAGGTGGTGACGGCCAGCATGCTGGACGCGATGATCGACAGGATGGCATCGACAGCCTTGGCACCGACCATATCGGAAAAGCTGTCTGGTATATAGGGTCCGATGACAATGCCCAGCACGGCAATTGCAACAGCGACCAATGCATAGAGCGTTGCCCGGAACCACAGCCGCTTGACGACCTGCAAGGCTTGCCACCACGTACCGCTCATGCGTTGTTCTCCAGTTTGGTGGCCATGTCCGCAAGCTTGGTGACCGTATTGATATTGCGCGAAGTGCCGGACCTCAGAGACGGCAGCTTGATTTTCGAGCGGCCTGAGCCAAGCGGATAGTGCACATAGATCTCCCGCCCGCGCACCACGGCTTCCTCACCGTCAGGGGCCACAAAGCCGTGCAGGGCGGTATCGCCGGGCGCAGCGCTGAAGAAGCTGACGAGAACCTGGTCTGCGGGCATGCCGGCAAACGGATTGTTGTCGGCAATCGCCCTCATCTCGTCCGCGCGTCTGACGAAGACCCGCGTCGGGCTGCCAAGCTTGCGTTCGAGTTCCTCGCTCAGGCATCCAATGATGAAGGCCGGCTGGTCGTCGCTGGAAAAGATCAGATTGCCCGACTGAATATAGGTCGAAACATCGTTATAGCCGAGGCCTTTGGCAATCTCCCTCAGGTCCTCCATAGACAGTTTTGCGGTCCCGCCAACATTCACGGCACCGATCAGGGCGACAAAGACTGGCATGTTCCCTCCCAAAATTTAAAGGCTCAAATACGATAGGGGGCCGGCATCCTCTTGCCAACGTGCACACTTATTTGGTGATGAGATAGCCCAGCCCTCAACTTTAAACACACGGACCTTCCGCTTGTTCCCACAATTGCGCGCCATCTCTCTGGTGACGCGCATTGGGCAGTGATATTCAGTCTCAAGCATTGCTTATGATCGGGAGGAAATTCATTGAAATTATTCGTTGCCAAGGGAAGCTGCTCGCTTGCCTCTCACATCGCATTGGAAGAGGCCGCAGCATCCTATACGGTCGAGAAGATCGATCTGGCCAAGGGCGATCAGAACAGCGAGGCCTATCGTGCGGTCAACCCAAAGAGCCGGGTTCCGGCACTGGTCACCGACCGCGGCATCCTCACGGAAACGCCGGCCATCCTCGCCTTCGTCGCCCAGAGCCATCCCGATGCCGGTCTCGCACCGGTGGACGATCCCTTTGCCTTTGCCGAGATACAGGCCTTCATGAGTTATATGAGCTCGACGGTTCATGTGGCCCACGCCCATGGCCGGCGGGGAACCCGCTGGGCTGACGATCAGTCCTCGCTGGACGACATGAAGCGCAAACTGCCGGAGGTCATGGGCAAGTGCTTCGACATGATCGAACAGGACATGTTCAAAGGTCCCTGGGTCATGGGCGACGCCTATTCCATCGCCGATCCCTATCTCTTCACCATCGCCCGTTGGCTGGAGAGCGACGGTGTCGATCCCAAGCGTTTTCCGCGCATTCTGGATCACGGCAACCGGATGGAAGAGCGATCGGCAGTGAAGGCGGTACTCGCCTCTTACTGACGCAGGTCTGCGCCAGTCATTGGCTCGCATGGAGCGGTCGCTCAGGCCGCGTCGGTGTGTTTCAACGGCGCGGCTTCTTCGGAGATAAAGGCGACATCGCGTCCTGCTCTCTTGGCATCGTAAAGCAGATCGTCGGCTGCCTTGACGGCATCGTCGAGTGTTGCCTCGACGCCGGCTTCGATCAGCCGAATGCCCGCTGAAAAGGTGAGGGGCAGTTCGACGACCGTACCGATATCCGATTCCGCAAACATCCTTCGCCAGTGCGCACAATGCGCCATGGCGTCATCCCGGTCGGTGTCTGGCAGGAATACCAGGAATTCCTCGCCGCCCCAACGGAACGCAAAGTCGCGCATGGCAGGATCGGACTGCAGGATCTGGCCAAAACGCTTGATCACCTTGTCGCCCAAGTCATGGCCATAGCGGTCGTTGAAGCTCTTGAAGTGATCGATGTCGATCACCACCATGGCACGGGTTTGATGGCGGCCGGCCTCGCTCAGAAGCCGTGGCAGGACCCTGTAGGCATGGCGACGATTGAACAGCCCTGTCAGATGATCGCGCGAGGCCTCTTCCTTAAGTTTGCGCTGCAGGGTCAGATTGTCGTGCAACTGGGACTGCAAGTCGCGTGACAGGGTGTTGAGCGTGGCCTCTCCAGCCTTGCGCTCGGTGATGTCGTGCATCAGGAACATCCGGCCGCCGGCGCGTCCCCAGGCCGAAAGAGCGTGGCAGCCGATCTCATAGGTCTTTCCCGATGCTGCAATGGTCACTTCGCCCCGTGCTTCATCCGTGAATGACACGTCATGAATAAGGCTTGCCAGTTCCGGTGGCTCCGAAAGGATTGCGCCGATCGGGGCCTTGGGAATTCCCGGTAGTGCTGCACCGGCAGGATTGATTTCCAGGATACGGCCTTCACCATCGACGATCACCACAGGATTGGGCAGGATCGCAAAGATTGCATCCCGTCCGACCGGTGGCACCACGAACAGACTTGAAAAATACTGGGCAGACAGCAGGACCGCGCCGGTCATGGCGAAGACAAAGGGTGTCGGATCGTCGTTAAACACGCGAAAGGAAAAGAAGTTGAAGCCGATATTGGAAGCCCAGGGCAGGAGTGCTCCCATGAGCAGTGCAACCAGTTGCCAGCGATGGATTCCCTGAGCGGTACGAAGGCGAACCAGGCCATAGATAAATGCGGCCCCCATCGTGGCGTAAGCGATGTACATGGCCAGATCGTAGATCAGGCCGTGTGCGTTGCGACCGCTGGCAAGATCGTAGGCCGGGGCGTAAACGCCGTGGTGCCAGTCATTCGTGAGGGCTGCAAGTCCGACCGCTGACGTGAAGGCCAGCAGCGCCCCGATCTGCCAGTTCTTTTCGCAGTCCTCGCCGCGCGCATAGGTGACGAAACTCAGGCTCCAGAACAGGGGCACGCCGACAATGCCAAACCATGCCAGTTTGACCATGAAGTTGTTGAATTCGACGTCGTCACTGCCATTGCGCGCAATCACGCAGCAGGTCCACCACAAACCGCAAAGCACGGCAATGATCAACGAGACACGACCGGGACTGCGCGGCGTGCGAAGCACGCCGACGACGATGAGCGGGATCATTGCGGCAACCGCGACCAGCACCCAGAAAGACATAAATAAACCTTCGTTCAAATAAAAAGGCGCCAAAAAAGCGCAGGTCCCTGATCAAAAAAATATCAGCAACCTTCACGAAGCTTTATGGGAAACAATCGCTAACAAAACACTTCTGCGCCGCGCACCGCACGCAGTGTACTTACCGCATGGTAAACAAGGCCAGCCTGCCGCGAGCGTAAAAGGTCCCCTACATCTTGCCCGCAACCTTGATCGCAAACGCATATTCGAATGCGATCTCTTCCAGTCGCTGGAAGCGTCCCGATTTTCCGCCATGGCCGGCAGCCATATTGGTCTTGAGCAGATACGGTCCGGCCTCCGGCGCCTTGTCGCGCAGCTTGGCCACCCACTTGGTCGGTTCCCAATAGGTCACGCGCGGATCGGTCAGGCCCGAAAGCGCAAGGATCGGCGGGTAGGGCTTGTGGGCGACATTGTCGTAAGGCGAATAGGCGGCGATCCAGTTATACTCCTCGGCGCTCTCGATCGGATTGCCCCATTCCGGCCATTCCGGCGGCGTGAGGGGCAGGGTGTCGTCGAGCATGGTGTTGAGCACATCGACGAAGGGAACGGCCGCGATAATGCCGCCGAACTTCTCAGGTGCCATATTGGCAATGGCGCCCATCAGCATGCCGCCGGCCGATCCGCCTTCGGCGATGATCTTGTCGTAAGAGGTGAACTTCTCGCTCACCAGATGATCCGCTGCCGAGATGAAATCCTTGAAGGTGTTGGTCTTCTTTTCCATCTTGCCGTCTTCATACCAGGCAAAGCCCTTGTCCTTGCCGCCGCGGATATGGGCGATGGCATAGACGAAGCCGCGATCGGCAAGCGACAGCGCATTGGTGTTGAACGAGGCCGGAATGGCAATGCCATAGGCGCCATAGCCATAAAGCAGGCACGGGGCAGAACCGTCGAGGGCGACATCCTTGCGGTAAAGCAGGGTGACCGGAACCTCGACCCCGTCATGGGCCTTGGCAAACACGCGGCGCGTTACATAGTCGCTCGGATTATGGCCCGACGGCACTTCCTGCGTCTTCAGCAGCGTGCGTTCGCGGGTTGCCATATTATAGTCGAACAACTGGCTGGGCGTCGTCATCGACGAATAGGAAAAGCGGATGACGTCCGTGTCGTATTCGGCCGCGCCCGACAGGCCCAGCGAATAGGCCTCTTCGGCAAAGGCAATCTCGTGTTCGGCGCCGGACTTGCGATCGCGGACCATGATCCGCGGCAGGCCGTCGCGGCGCTCCAGCCAGACCAGATGGCGGGCAAAGGCCATATGGTTGAGGATCAGTCGACCCGGCTCATGCGGCACCACTTCCGTCCAGTTTTCCTTGCCCGGTGTCGCAACCGGGGTTTCCATGATCTTGAAATCCTTGGCATCCCCATCATTGGTGAGGATATAGAACACATCGCCACCTTCGGTCAGATCGTATTCCACGCCATCCTCGCGCGCCGCCACAAGCTTGGGCTCGGCCGTCAGGTCGGAGGTTGGAATGAGATGGAATTCCGAGGTCTCGTGGTCGTGGATGTCGATATAGATGAAGTCGTCGAGCAGCGAACCGCCAACCCCCATGAAGAAGCCCGGGTCCTTCTCCTCGAAGACCAGGCGATCTTCCGATTGCGGCTGGCCGATGATGTGGTGGAACACCTTGGACGGACGGTGATTGTCGTCCTGAAGCGTATAGAAGAAGCTCTTGCCATCCGGTGCCCAGACCCCGCCGCCGGCGGTATTGTCGATCACGTCGTCGAGATCGGTCTTGGTCGCCAGGTCGCGCACCCGCAACGTAAAATATTCAGACCCCTTGTCGTCATAGCCCCAGATGCCGAGCGAGTGGTCATTGTTATTGCCAAGGCCGGCCAGACGGAAATAATCCTTGCCCTCGGCTTCCTTGTCGCCGTCCAGCAGCAGGTCGCGGATCGTCTCGTCCTTGACGTCGCCGTCGCGCGGGATGCGGAAATAGCGCGGCTGCTCGCCGCCGGTGACGAAACTCGTGCCATAGGCAAAGGACCCGTCCTTCACCGGCACCGAACTGTCGTCTTCCTTGATACGGCCTTTCATCTCGGCAAACAGCGTCTTTTGCAGATCTTTCGTATCTGCCATCGCCGCCTCCATATAGCCGTTTTCGCCTTCCAGATAGGCGCGGACCTCGGGGTCGAGGATAGAGGTATCCTTGAACATCGCCTGCCAGTTATCGGCCCTCATCCAGGCGTAATCATCCGTGCGGGTGATGCCGTGACGGGTATCGCTGACCGGTTTGGCAGCAGCGCTCGGGGTGGTTGGCAGGTTCTTGAAAGGGGACAATGCGTTCTCTCGACTTTGAATATCCGGGGCGGGTGGATCAGAGATAGAGAGCGCGGCAGGGCCGATCAAGCCCGAATGTCCGTCGCGCTATTCTGGCACCTGGGAAAAACAGAATTGACAACTCGTGGTTGCTGGAACACCCCATTTCTGGCGGGTAATTTCGGCCCCGGTTAAACGACTCAGTGAGTATTCGATGTATAAAAGAGTGTTTTCCGCAGCCTTTGTAACGCTCCTTGCGGGCCATGCTTTCGCCCTGGACAACAGTGTCATTCGCCAGCTCGAGGAACTCGAGCCCGAGGAACAACTGGAGCAGCGCTGCGATATCGAAGCCATGAGCCGCATCCGCAGCGAACAAAGCGGTTTCAATCCGGACAAGGTGATCGCCTACACATTCTCCCCGCCGGACGTCGACGGCAACAGCATCCATGCCTCCGGCGCAGTCGTGCGCAGCCGTGGCAAGTGGTATCGCCTGAAATACCAGTGCGAGACGGGTGAAAAGCACCTGAAGGTCAAGAAGTTCGACTACGAGATGGGCGCACTGATCCCGCGCAACGAGTGGCAGAAATATTATCTCTATGATTGACAGGCGAGCCCGGCCTGTCGCCGGGATCGCTGGTCCCTCGAAGAGACGCGCCGTCTAGCGGTCCGCCGCTCCCTTGCCGAAGGTCGCGGGGCCGCTGGCTGCTTCCGGCCAGCCACCTTCACAACAACGCCGTATTAAACGGTCACCAGTGCTATCGGACTGCGGAACATTTCGACATCGTCGGATGTTTAATGCCGGCGCTTCGACAATGGGGACGAGCGCGCTATAGTCGTCCGCATCGCGGCACTTTCGGGGACATTCATGACGCCTGCAGACTACCTGAAAGACTACTCCGCCTTCATCGCGCTGGCGGTGCTTTTTCTCATGCTGATCGGATTCTTGCGCGAAAAGACGCCGCCCTCGGCTGTGGCCGTATCCGGTGCAGCGGTGTTCATCGCCTTCGGTTTCGTCAAGCCGGATGAAGCGCTGTCGGTATTTTCCAATGGTGCGGCCATCACCGTTGCCGCCATGCTGATCATCTCGGCAGCCTTTGCCCGAACAGGCATCCTCGAAGCCATCATCACCCGCATTCTGGCGCTGGCGCGGACCCGGCCAACCCTTGCCATCTTCACCCTGTTAGGGCTGACGATGGTGGCCTCCGCCTTCGTCAATTCCACACCGGTCGTGGTCATGTTGATCCCGGTCATGACCTCGCTTGCCTCTGCCACCGGCATAGCAAGGCGCAAGCTGCTGATCCCGCTATCCTATGCCGCCATTCTCGGTGGCACCTGCACGCTGATCGGCACATCGACCAACCTTCTCGTGGATAGCGTTGCACGTCAGCAGGGCCTGGAGCCCTTCGGCATTTTCGGCATCACGCCCATCGGTCTCATTCTGGCCGCAGGCTGTTCCATCTTCCTGCTGTTTGCCCAGACCTTTCTGTTGCCGGCCAGACGCGATGGCGACGATCTGAACAAGGGTGACGCCAAACCCGACATCGTCACGGAACTGCGCCTGCGGGACGATTTTGCCGATCTGGGCAGGCCCTATTCCAAGGCCAAGATCTTCTCCCCGCGCGGCGTCGAGCTCATGGCAGCCTTTCGCGGCGGGGTGAAACTCGATCTCACCGATGAGGACGTGCTGATGCTGGAGCGCGACCGGATCGTGCTGCGCGCCACCCAGGCCGAACTGGCCACGCTCGACAGCACCGACGGCGCCGATCTGGGCCTGCAGTTGCGGGCACCTGCGAAAAAAGCCGAAGACCATGAGATCACCAAGATCACCATCGCCTCCGGCCACGACGCGGTCGACCGCAAGATTTCCGACGCATCCTTCCTGTCGCGTCACAAGGTCAAGGTGCTGGGTGCCAGCCGCAGGGCCAACCTCGCCGGTCCCGATCTTCCGAGCCTCAAGCTCAAGCCCGGCGATGCGCTGTGGCTCGCAGGCTCCGCGGAAGACCTGCAAAAGCTCGCAAATGACATCCGCCTCATACCGTCCCAGACGCCGCTGGAAAAATCCTTCCGCCGCGACCGCGCAGCATTGGTCTTGCTGGCTCTGGCCACAGTCATCGTGCTCGCAACGCTCGGGGTCATGCCGATCGCCGTGCTGACAATCATTGCCATCGGTTTCCTGTTTCTGGTCCGTGCCATCGATACGTCCGATGCATGGCGGGCAACGGATGGCGATGTGCTGGCGCTGATTTTCGGAATGTTGATCGTCGGCATCGGCCTGCAAAACAGCGGCGCGGTCAAATTGATGATCGATGCGGTCCTGCCCATCCTGACGCTGGCGCCGCCGGTGGCCATCATCCTGATCATCTATCTGCTGACATCGGTGCTGACCGAAATGGTCACCAACAATGCCGTGGCCGTGATCATGACGCCAATTGCCATTTCCCTTGCCGGATCGCTGGACATGCCGCCGGAAGCCGTCGTGCTGGCCGTCCTGTTTGGGGCCAGCGCAAGTTTTGCCACGCCCATCGGCTATCAGACCAACACCATCGTGGCCTCTGCCGGCGGCTACCGCTTTGCCGACTTCCTGAAGATCGGCGTGCCGATGAACCTGATGGCCTCCGTCTTCACAACCTTCGGCATCTGGCTGTTCTATCTGCGCTGAGCGGTCAATGGCTCGAATGGGGGCATGCTCTCCTCAGGCGCTGAGCGTCAAAGCAATGCCCCATGGGTCCTGTATCAGATGGCCGTCTGCATTGCGTGTCACCGGGATCTCCATCGCATCCAGAGTTTTCAGCGCCATGTCGAGCGCCGGCTTCTCATTGAAAACCACGGAATATCCCTTGAGCCCGGATAGATTGCCGCTGCGCGGTCCAGCCTTGCGACTGCGCCAGATATTGGCGGCCACGTGATGATGGTAGGAGCCGGACCCGAAGAAGCTTGCGCCCGGAACCGTTGCCATCTTCTTCAGGCCAAGCACGCCTTCGTAGAACTGATCGGCAGCGGGAATGTCGCCCACCTGAAGGTGAATATGGCCAAGGCCGGCACCATCGGCCATGCCGCCCCATTCGCCCTTGGGTGCGCTGTCGTAGAGGGCCTGAAGATCGAGCGCCAGAGTGTCCATCTGGACGGTGCCGTCACTGTTGAAGGCCCAGGCATCGACGGGGCGGTCGGCATAAATCTCGATACCATTGCCTTCCGGGTCTGACAGATAGATGGCCTCCGATACCAGGTGATCGGCTGAACCATCCAGCCGCACGCCGCGATTGGCTGCGTGATAAAGCCAGTGGGCCAGTTCCTGCCGGTTCGGCATCAGGAACGCATTGTGAAACAGCCCCGCAGCGCCTCGCGGAGCGGCAGCAACGTCGCCTTGCGTCGTCAGTGTCAGCAGCGGAACGCCACCGGCGCCCAGAACCACACCGCTCATGCCAGTCTCGATGGTCTTGAGGCCCAGCATCGAGCGATAGAATTCCGCAGTGGTATCGAGATCCCGGACGACAAGATGGGCCGCGCCCACATGGGCCGGCCGGGTCAGGGCAAAGCTTTTGTCTGTCGTGTTCATATCGGCCTCCGAGGGCTATGAGAGTGCCGGACCGGATGTAATGAGGCTTGCGCTGGCGACGAGCAGGCCGCGTCGGCTGATATCACCCATGATCTGTGCTCCCTTTGATTGTCTGGAGGGAATATGCGCTGGCACAGGTGTTCACGAAAGATGCTCAGTTGGAGATTTATCGTTCGCTATTCCTTGACAGTCGCCCGTGCCGCAACTTGATCCGGATCAATGCAGGCCCATCGGGTGCGCTGCATTCTGCCGGGCATCGGAGCAGCCTGACCCACAGGTCTGCGGCAATAGGAGAACACGCATGTACAAGAAGATCATCGTACCCGTGGACTGCGGCGCGCTCGACCGGGGCGCAACCATTCTGGAAACCGCCAGCAACCTGCTGGCCGAAGGGGGCGACATCGTCCTGCTGACGGTCGTTGAAGATGTTCCGGGCTATCTGGCCATCGATCTGCCCGTCGACATGATCGAAAACGCCATTGAGGACGGCAAGGCAAAGCTGGTCGGTCTGAAGGAAAAGACAGGTGTCGCCGCCCGCGTCGAGATCCGCACAGGTGCGCCGGCCCGCGAGATTTTGGCGGCCGCGGAGGAACATTCCGCCGACCTTATCATTGTTGCATCACACGTCCCCGACTATTCGAACTATTTCATCGGCGCCACCGCCGACCGGATCGTGCGCCATTCGAAATGCTCGGTATTGGTCGACCGCTGATCGCGGTTGAGCCTCATGACAATCCGACGAAACGTAAGGAGACATCCATGGATCAAGCAAAATACGAGAAAATCCTGCGTGATCGTCAACGCGAGATCAATTCCCGCCTGAACCGCATTGATGATGACCTGGGCCACGAAAAAAGCGCCGACAGCGAGGACCGCGCCATCGAGCGCGAAAACGACGAGGTGCTGGAGGAACTGGGCCAGGCCGGCGAGGTGGAACTGAAAGCGATCGCCGCCGCCTTGCATCGTGTCTCGCAAGGCACCTTTGGCGAATGCGTCAATTGCGGCCAGCCGATTTCGCAAGAGCGGCTGGACGTCATTCCCTACACGCCCTTCTGCAAGGCCTGCGCTGCGGAGCTTTAGTCTCACAGATGCGGATCGACATTTGTGGGTCGGCTGTCGCCAGTCGGCCCGTTTTCGTCCTACATGGTCTGCAACAGCGCCCCGACTGTCCCGCCGATCAGCAGGATGAAGGACGAAAGCCATGTGATCACGGCGCCGGGTCCGCGTTTCTTGGCATCGGAATAATATTCGACCGCATAGAGCGCGCGGCCGCCGGTCCAGCACAGGCCTAAAAATCCGGCCAGCGGATCGGAGACATAGGTGCCGAAGATCCACAGCGACGGCAAAAACAGGACCATTTGTTCCACCGTGTTCTGCTGCACTCGGAACACCCGCTCGAAATTGACATTGCCGGTCGTCTTGGGCGCTTCCACGCCATATTCCTTGCGGGCCCGGGCCACGCGGATAAAGAAGAAAATATAGGCGACCAGAGCGGCAAAGGTCGCAAGAACCGTAAAGCGCATCGATAATTCCTTGAACTGACCCGGAGTGAGGATCTGCACTAGCCGTAGGACAAACCCATTTTGCTGGCAAGCAGCGCGATCTGACCGGCACGCAAAACAATTGCCGGATTGGCTGTGACGATTGTCACAATTTCAACATTGCTTAATTGCTATCCTCTTATCATCATGACCAGACTATCACTCGTTGAAGGACAGCATCCGGAAGATGACCCAGCAGTTCCGTTTTGGACGGCCCTATGATTTCCATGAACTGCTCGCCGACGGCATCGTCCATGGCGTGGGTGTTGTCTTCGCGCTCATCGGCGCAACGGTCCTGATTTTCTACGCCACCGTCTGGTCGAGCTATGGTGAAATTGCCGCGGCCTGGATCTATGGCCTGGGGCTCGTCATCGCCCTTGGTGTGTCGTTTACCTACAATATGCTGCCCCACTCGCGCTTCAAGTGGATCATGCGTCGATTCGATCATTCCGCCATCTTCATCCTGATTGCGGCGACCTACACCCCGTTTCTCGAGCGTGGCTCCGACAACCCCTGGATCCTGGCGCTGTTGATCGGCATCTGGCTGGTGGCCGCGATGGGCATTGCGCTGAAATGCTTCTTTCCCGGCCGCTACGACCGACTGGCCATCCTGCTTTATCTGGCGATGGGCTGGAGCGGTCTGATGGCCGTGGGCGAGATCGCCAGCTACCTGCCGTCGATCTCAATGGCGCTGATCGTCGTCGGTGGCGTGATCTATTCCGCCGGTGTCATCTTCCATGTCTGGGAAAAACTGCGCTTTCAAAATGCCATCTGGCACGGTTTCGTCGTCGCCGCCGCCGCCGTGCATTATTCCGCCGTCCTCACCGCCTTCAGCCTTGGCGCATCCTGAATAGCCTGCCTTCTTAAACATGCACCCGCTGGACAACGCAGCCACAGCGTGGCTATGGAACAGGCACATTTCTGGCAGGACCCTATGCATGACCTCATCTCTTCTGATCCGTGACGCCGGCGAAGCGGATCTTGCCGCCATCCGCGACATCTACAATCACGCCGTGGAACACACGACCGCAATCTGGAACGACATTCTGGTCGATCTGGACAACCGCCGCGCCTGGCTGGATGCCCGTCTTGAGCGTGGCTTTCCGGTGCTGGTCGCCGAGCGCGATGGCAAGGTCATCGGCTACGCCTCCTATGGCGACTGGCGCCCCCATGACGGCTATCGCCACACGGTCGAGCATTCCGTCTATGTCGACAAGGACTGCCGTGGCGGCGGCATCGGACGTCAGCTGATGGCAGCCCTTTTGGCAAGGGCACGGGCCGGCAATATCCATGTCATGATCGCCGCCATCGAGGCCGGCAACACGGCCTCGATCGCCCTTCATGAAAAACTCGGCTTCGCCATGGTCGGCATCCACAAACAGGTCGGCACCAAATTTGGCCGCTGGCTGGACCTGGCGGCCATGGAGCTGGTGCTCGACGACCGCCAGCCCCGGGGCTGATCGCAACCGGATCACTCGATGTGCAGCCGCAGCATGTCGCCGCGCACGGTCACTGCGGGTTTCGCACCGGGCGTGTTCGGCAAGTCGCTGTCCACCAGCGAGGCGACCGCTTCGACCAGATAGCTGATCTCGGTTGGCTGTACGAAACGAAGGCTTGCATCCATCATCTTGCCGAACAGCTGGATCGTCTCGTCATTGGCGACATGGCGATAGATGATCCGGGCCCGCAGCGCCGCGCCTGAGAGCGACAGGCCGGTCGCGTGTCCGTCGAACACCACATCGCCCGCATCGCTTGCCACGTTCACCGTGGAAAAATCGCCCTCGAGCTCGGTACGGCTTGCCGCCTGATCCACGCTGATCGCGCTGTCGGGCTTGATATTGGCCGTGAGCGTGGGCTGGCAGTCGGACCAGTCGAAAAGCCGTGGCGAGCGCCCCATGTCGACGATCAGCCTGTTGCCATCGGTGCGCATGCTGGCATCCGGTGTGCAGGTGTCGGAGAAGAACCAGCCGGAGCGCCAGACCGCACTCCAGCCATCGCGCCGCCCTTGCAGAAGAGCCGTCTGCGGCGCGTCGGGATCGGCGGTGATGATGATATGGCTTGCCTTGCCGGTCACGTCGACCGATGACACCTGGGTCAGATCGAGAGGACCGGCAATGGCCTCGCTGCGGCTGATCAGGCCGACAGCCGCGTCAGTCACGATGACGGCCAGCAGAATGCCGCAGCCGGTCAGAAGAACAGTTCTCGATTTCATGATATGTGCCTTTCAGGGTACGGGTTGAACCGCTCCTGTTGTCGGCCACATCGAGACAAAACGCGTCCTTGATCACGTTTCAGGTCGACCGGGATCGCAATCGAGGCCAAACTCTCAGCCATGTTATCAAGTGATGCCCGATGATTTTCGTACCCCTGTCCTTTTGCGCCACCCTGCTTTTGCTGGTCCTGATCGTCCGCCTCTTGTCGGCGCGCGACGAGGGAGGGCCGGCATGGCCCTTTATTCTGTTGCTGCTGCTCTACACCGTCCAGACCGTGATGGTCGGCCTGCGCTGGGGCTATGGCGTTACAGAAATCCTGCCCTTGCTGGCAACCATTGCCAGCGCCATCCCGCCGGCCTCCTATCTCGCCTTTCGCGGTCTGGCGCAGGAAGGCGATATGGTCCGCTCCGGCGATTGGCCCCATGTCCTGCCGGTCATCGCGGTGGTGATCCTGTTCGCCCTCTGGCGTGCGCCCATCGACATTTTGATCATTGCCGATTTCCTCGGCTACGGAGCGGCGCTGTTCTGGCTTGCCCGCCATGGCCCCGACGGTCTCGTGGCATCCCGTCTGGACGGTGCCCTGCGCTCCTGGCGCTCCATGCTGGCCGGCGGGGTGATGCTTGTCTCCTCGGCGCTGACCGATTGTGCCGTCAGCCTGGACATGAGCCTTGGCGGCGGGCGGCATGCGGGCGAGGTGGTCTCGGTCTCCACCACGCTCATCCTGTTGCTGCTCGGTATTGCCGCCGCCTCTGCCGGCTCCGGTGGCGGCCGTCGCGAGGTGGAGGAGGGGCAGGCCAGTCGCAAGGCTGTCGGTGCGGCTGCAGAAAATGATAACCCGGACACCGCAACCGCCAGCGGCGCGGATGCGCAGATTGCCGCCGATCTCGACCGGCTGATGGGAGAGCGACAGCTTTTTGCCGATGCCGATCTCAATCTGGCCCGTCTCGCGCGCCGTCTGGGCCTGCCGGCCCGCGCCGTGTCCAACGCCGTCAACCGCGTCCACGGCGTCAGCGTGTCCCAATATGTGAACAATCTCAGGGTCGTCGAAGCCTGCCGCCTGTTGGCCGAAAGCGATCTTCCGGTGACGGCGATCTTCTACGAGGCCGGCTTCATGACCAAGTCCAATTTCAACCGCGAATTCCTGCGCGTCACCGGCAAGAGCCCGACGGTGTGGCGCGCCGATGCCGCCGCTCGACGTCAGGCCGGTTGACGAAACCGGGCATGGCCTCAGTTGGTGCCGTTATCCATGGCGGGACGCTCCGTCGGCCCCCAGACGCCGATTGGCTGGCCGGAGCGCGTCTTGACCGCCGCATCGAACATCGCGACCACGGCCTGCTTGAGGTCCGCTTGCGCGCAGGCATAGCCGCCAGAACTCGCCCCCTTCAGGCCACCAAAGCAGTTGCCGGTGCCGCCGGGCGTATATCCGCTGGCCCAGTCCCGCACCACGCCATCCGGCCCGACCAGGAAATAGACCAGCCGTTCGCGTTCATAGGGCAGGGGCTTTCCATTGGGTTCGGCATAGCCGGTGCTCGCCGACGTCGTATCGGCAGGCGCCAGATGGCGATAGACCATGGCGCCACTGGCAAGCACGGTCGCGCCGATCATCGGTCCAAGCGCAGGCTCCGTTGTGCCATCGCCCTGGTTCGCATGCGCTGCAGCCAGCACTTTGGCATAGGGCTGGCCCACGGATTGGCCCGTCACCGGATCGGCCGAAGCCGTCGCCGTTTCCACCGAAGGGCTGACGCTCTTGGCACTCTGCGCCAGATCGTCCGTTGCCTGGAGGCATCCCGAAAGAGCGGCACTGATGACAAAGCAAAGACCCACGGTCTGAAGTGACGTTACCCGCATGCGATTCCCTTGATCTGTTTTCCGCACCTATTTGCCGGACAAATGTCGAGGATCGCAAGCGGCGAAAATACGCCATCAACGAAAAATGAGCACACGTATCGGATCAAGGCTTGCCGGTCTTGGCCGCCTCGAACTTGATGCCGCAATCCTTTTTAAGCGACGTCTGTTCGATCGCCTTCATCTCACCCTTTAGCCGCGACACTTCCGCAGCAGACGCACCGTCGCCTTTGGCAAAGAACAGGGCCGGCCTTTTCAGGGGCAGAAGTTGAAGTCATTGTGACGTCATCCTGGCGGATTTTTTTTAAAGTCGTCTGCGTCGCTGCTATGTGTTCGTATGAAATTGGGGAATTTTCTGTGTCAAATAACTGTTTTGTTGAAGGAAATGACGTCGCTCAAAAAGTAATTGAACTGTCTGATGCAGGTCCGGGGCAGATCATTTTGGCTGTCGCATTCTGGGGAACCGGAGCTTCTAAGGCTTTAAAATTAGACGAACTTGCAAGCGCTAAACGAGATGTGACTGTGCTTTGCGATCTCTTCTCACAAGGTTGCAATCCAGACGAAATTAAAAAGATTATTGACTTGGGGGTTAAGGTGAAAACTCTGAGTGGATATCACGGAAAAGTCTACTGGACAGAACATGGCTGTCTCATCGGCTCCTCAAACGCCTCCAACGGCGGCCTCCACTTTCGTTCACCTGGCAACCATGAGGCAAATGCAATCCTCACGGATAAAGACACCGTCAATGAATTGAAGAAGTGGTGTCTTTCATTGATCGAAAAAGCCGATATCGTGACTCATGATCTTGTAGAAAAAGCGAAAATAAAAAGGGATATTTCCGGTTTTTCTTTGGAATATTTAGAAGAAAATATGCGCGACAAAGTAAAGTTTGCGCTGTGGTCTGATCCCGTTACTAGTGCTCGATTTAATCAGGCGATGTCTGAGTGGCCTGACCTGGCAGGTGGTATTGATGTCTACGACGGATGGGATGGCTTCGAGGTGGGAGACGTAGTCATTGATGTTAATTGCAAAAGTAACGGAGCAGTTGAGCTGAGCTACTATATTGTCACAAGAACTGCTCCAGGCACGGTATTTACCTATGCCAAGCGTTTCCCTATCAAGTTTATACAAGACAAGATATGGCAAGAGTTGAATTCCAAGGGACACCGTGTGTTATCCGAAATCCATCAAACGAAGCCCACGGCACTGACATTCGATCAGTTGCGTGAGGAGCTGCAAAAGCTGGATTAACATAGCTTTGGCCCCGAATGGCGTCGGGGCCAGCTTTATTCACTCGGCCTCGAAAACCATCGAATGGCCGTTGATGCAGTAGCGCAATCCCGTGGGCGGAGGACCGTCGGGGAACACGTGGCCCAGATGGCCGCCGCAATTGCTGCAGCGGATTTCCGTGCGGATCATGCCGTGTGAATTGTCGCGGATTTCCGTCACCGCATCGGGCTTCACAGCCTCGAAATAGCTCGGCCAGCCGCAGCCGGAATCGAACTTGGTATCGGAATAAAACAGCGGCTCATTGCAGGCGGCACACCGGTAGAGACCCTTCTCGTGGGAATTCCAGTAAGGGCCGGTAAAGGCACGCTCGGTGCCGGCCTCGCGCAGAATGTGATACTGCTCGGGCGTCAGCTGCTCGCGCCATTCGGCGTCGGTTTTCTGGACTTTCGGCTTGGTGTCTTGGGACATCGTCAAACTCCTTGTGGTGCTGAAGATATAGGGTCCGACTTGCGTTTCGACAATCTCCCGTCCTTTCTGCGTCGCCCCCTTTCCGATCGAGGGGTGCTTGCGAGCTGCGGGCAGGGGCATGGCTGGGCATCCGGATGGGAGTGGCGGAGGGACCTGCCGTTTTTGCCGTAACCCGGTCGCGCCAGACTGTTCACGGACAGCCGTCCAATGCGGCCAAGTGGCGCATGCAATTGCGGTTTCCACCGCTCCGCGGTGCTTCGCCAACCGCGCTCTTTTGCCAATCATTGCTGAATGAAACAGCCATTCGCGCCGATCGAGGTCTTTATACAATACGCGCGCGAGCAAGTCCGGTGAAGATCGTGTATCGCGCAAGAGGGTGGCGAGAACACATATCCTCACAGCTTCTTGATCGCTGTCAATTTCACGGCGCAAACAAAGCAGGGCCTCTTGAGGCGCGTGGCTGTTTGGCCTAACTAGAGGCTCCTCCTCATGAAAACGGAGGTTTGTAGTATAGCGGGAACGGAAAAAGCTTGATGTTCGACAATGTCGCTGGCGTGACATTCATTGCCCTGATGCTGCCCTTTGCGGGCGCGCTCATCGCACCATGGCTCACACGGCGGTTCGGTCATAACGCAGCCTGGATTCTGGCGCTGCTGCCGGCTTTTGCCTTTTTGCATTTTGCCGGCTTTCTCCCCGAGATCGCGGCGGGCGAAGTGGTCACCGGCGGTTATGCCTGGGTGCCCAGCCTCAATCTGTCCTTTTCCTGGTTCCTCGATGGCCTGTCGCTCACCTTCGCCCTGTTGATCACGGGCATCGGCGCACTGATCATTCTGTATTCCGGCGGCTACATGAAGGGCCATCCCCAGCAGGGCCGGTTCTTCTCGTTCATGCTGATGTTCATGGGCGCCATGCTTGGCCTCGTCATGTCCGACAGCTTCCTGATGCTGTTCATCTATTGGGAACTGACCTCGATCACCTCCTTCCTGCTGATCGGCTTCGATCATGAGCGCGAGGCCTCGAGGCGCGCAGCCCTGCAGGCTCTGGTGGTCACCGGTGGCGGTGGTCTGGCTTTGCTTGCCGGCCTGATCTTCCTGTGGAACATGACCGGCGTCACCCAGCTGTCGCTGCTGGTCAATACCGGCGACATCGTGCGCGAAAGCCCGTTCTACATGGCCGCATTGCTTTTGGTCCTGGGCGGCGCCTTCACCAAGTCGGCGCAGTTCCCCTTCCACTTCTGGCTGCCCAACGCCATGGAAGCGCCAACGCCGGTGTCTGCCTATCTGCATTCGGCCACCATGGTGAAGGCCGGTGTCTACCTGTTGATGCGGCTCAATCCGGTGATGGGCGGCACGCCCGCCTGGGAAATCCTGCTGCCCGTCTTCGGTGGCGTCACGCTTCTGGTCGGTGCATTCCTTGCCATCCGCCAGACCGATCTGAAGATCATGCTGGCCTATACCACGGTCGCATCGCTCGGCCTGCTGGTCATGATGACAGGCTTCGGTTCCGAACATGCCGTCGTTGCAGCCGTCCTCTATCTGGTCGCCCATTCGCTCTTCAAGGGTGGCCTCTTCATGGTGGCCGGTATCATCGACCACGAGGCCGGCACGCGCGATGTCACCAGGCTTGGCGGTTTGCGCAAGGCAATGCCCATCACCTTCCTCGCGGCGCTGGGCGGCGCCATTTCCATGGCCGGTCTTCCGCCTTTCTTCGGCTTCTTCGCCAAGGAAGAGATCTATGCGGCGCTCGCCCATGCCGATTTGCGCTCGATCCTTTTCACCGTGGTCGCCATCATCGGCAATGGTCTCATGTTCGTCATCGGCTTTGCCGTCGCGCTCAAACCTTTCCTCGGACCAAAGGTGGAGACCCCAAAACCGGCGCATGAAGGCCCCGCACTGCTGTGGCTCGGTCCTTTCACATTGGCATTGTTGGCTCTGGGCATGGCGATCTTCTCCGGCCTGTCGCTTGACTTCATCTCCTCGCCCATGGCAACGGCTGTTGCAGGCATGGTGAAGGATGTCGAGATCAGCCTCATCCCGCATATCGGCATTCCGCTTGCCCTCTCGGTTGTGACCGTGATTTTCGGTATACTGGTCTATCTGGGTCTCGACCGCGCGCGCGCTGCAATGGTCAAACTCATGGACGCGCTCGGCCCCGGACCGGATCGCGGTTTCGACCACTTCATCGCCGGCCTGGTGCGCTTTGCAAGTGTCGTCACCCGCGCCGTGCAGAACGGCAGGCTGGAATTCTACGTCACCATCACCTTCGTCTTCCTGGCGCTGGTGCTGCTGGTGCCGCCCGTCCTCTATGGCGAACTGCCGGACATGCCGGTCTGGCCCGAGGAAACCCATTTCCACGAACTGGCCTTCTTTGCCATCGCCATCATCGGCCTGATCGCCGTGCTGGCTGCCAATGATCGCCTGACGGCCATCGTCTCGCTCGGTATCCAGGGCTTCTCCGTCGCCGTCATCTTTCTCCTGTTCGGCGCGCCGGATCTGTCCTTCACGCAGTTCATGGTCGAAACCCTGTCGGTGGTCATTCTGGCGCTGGTCATGACACGCCTTCGCCTGTCGCCATCCGATCACCGCACCTGGAGCCAGGTCATTGTCGACGGATCGATTGCGATTGCCTGCGGTCTCGGCTTCACGCTGATGCTGCTCAAGTCGACCCAGATCCCGTTCAACACCTCGCTCACCGATTTCTTCAATGCCTATTCCAAGGTCATTGCCCACGGTGCCAATGTCGTGAACGTCATCATCGTCGATTTCCGCGGCACCGATACGCTGGGTGAAATCGCGGTGGTCATGATCACCGGTCTTGCCATTCTGGCCCTCATCCGCATTCGCGTGGGGTCCGTGCCGGCTGCGCAATCGCTGGAAGGCGAGGCTGCCGGCAAACGCCGCGCCAAGAAGGAGGGCAGGGCATGAACACGCTGATCTTCCGCACCGTCGCCCCCTTCCTGACGGCTGTCATGGTGCTGTTTTCGATCTTCGTCCTGCTGCGCGGTCATAACGAACCGGGCGGTGGATTTATCGGTGGATTGATCGCAGCCTCGGCACTGGCCATCTACGGTATTGCCTATGGCGTTCAGGCCGTTCGCCGCGCCATCTGGTTTCACCCCATGTCTGTTGCAGGCTTCGGCCTGCTGCTCGCCTGCCTGTCGGGCCTGTTGTCGATCTTCTTCGGCGTACCCTTCATGACCGGTCTGTGGATCTATCCGGAAATTGCAGGTGTCGAAGTGCCCATCGCCACCGTCATGAGCTTCGATATCGGCGTTTATCTGGTGGTGGTTGGCGCCATCACCTCAATTGCACTGGCACTGGAAGAAAGGGAGGACGACTGATGGAAGTTCTGCTCTCCGGCCTTGTCGGCATCTTCTTTGCGGCTGCATTTTATCTGCTCATGTCCAAGCATATTGTCCGCATGTTGCTGGGCGTGGCCATTCTCGGCAATGCCGTCAATCTCCTGCTGTTCACCGCAGGTCGCCTGACGCGCGAAGTGCCGCCCATCATTGCCGAAGGCTCCAGCGAGCTTGCCTCCGGCGCTGCCAATCCGCTGCCGCAGGCCCTCATCCTGACGGCAATCGTGATTTCCTTTTCCTTCTTCTGCTTCCTGCTGGTGCTCGCCTATCGCGGCTATCAGGAGCTGAAGACCGATGACACCGACGAAATGCGCGTGGCCGAGCCGGAAAACGACCCGCTGCCACCGATGGGATACTGATTGATGGCCGCTTCTTCGACCACCCACGCCGTCGACCATGCGCTTGCCTGGGTCATGGAACCGGCAACCGCCGGTCAATGGCTGACCATATCGCCGGTGGCACTGTGTCTGACGACCGGCGCTGTCTTGATGATGGTGCGCCATACCACCCGGCTTCATGCCGCCATTGCCATTGTCTCGCTGGCCATTCTGGTTCTGCTGGAATCCCTGCTCTTGCTGCACGTCGCCGAAACAGGGCCTGTCACCATGATGATGGGCCGCTGGCTGCCGCCTTTCGGGATCGCCTTTACGGTCGATCTGACCGGCGCGCTCTTTGCCCTGTCATCGGGCATCGTGGCGCTGGCCGGCGGTATCTACGCCGTCGCCGATATCAATCAGTCCGCGCGCCGTTACGGCTTCTTCCCCTTCCTGATGGTCCTGATGGCTGGCGTCACCGGTGCCTTCCTCACCGGCGACATCTTCAACCTCTATGTCTGGTTCGAGGTGCTGCTGATCTCGTCCTTCGGCCTGCTGATCCTCGGCTCCGAACGCGAGCAGATCGACGGCGCGCTCAAATACTCGATCCTCAACCTGATCGGCACCACGCTATTCCTGATCGCCGTCGGCTATCTCTATGCCATCTTCGGCACGCTCAATATGGCCGATATCGCCCGCAAGGCTGGCGAAATGCGGGATACGGCACCGTTGATGACACTGTCGGCGCTGTTCATTCTGGCCTTCAGCATGAAGGCAGCCGCCTTTCCGGTCAATTTCTGGCTGCCGGCCTCCTATCACACGCCGCGCGTGGTGGTCTCCGCACTCTTTGCCGGTCTGCTCACCAAGGTCGGCGTCTATGCGCTGCTGCGCATCATGGTCATGCTGTTTCCGGTCGAGCGCGAAGCATTGTCGCTGCTGATCGGCATTGCCGCAGCGCTCACCATGATAACCGGGGCCCTCGGTGCGATTGCCCAATCGGACATCCGTCGCATGCTGGGCTATATCGTCATCTCCGGCATCGGTTACATGCTGGCCGGTGCCTCGATGGGCGGCGTCGCCGGCCTGTCGCCGGCCATCTTCTACGGCCTGCATTCGATCGTGTTGATGACGGCCCTGTATTTCGTCGCAGGCCAGGCAGCTGCCGTCGGCGGGTCCTTCAATCTGCGCGGTCTGGCCGGTATCTGGAAATCATCGCCGCTGCTCGCCTTCATCACGCTTGCATTGTTCTTTGCAGGCGCGGGCCTGCCGCCGTTTTCGGGCTTCTGGCCAAAGGCCATGCTGGTCAAGGGCGCGATCGATATCGGCGCCTGGTGGCTGGCGGCCTCGATCCTCATTGCCGGCTTCCTGACAACCATCGCCTTTGGCCGTGTCTTCCTGCTTGCCTATTGGCGCCCGGCGGAAACGGCAGTGGCTGTCAGCGAGGAAACGCCGCCAAAGCCGGCTGGCTGGCCGGCCTGGGCACCGATCATCGGCCTGACGGCACTGGTCGTGTGGTTCGGTCTGTTTCCGCAGCCGCTGCTGGAGCTGACCCAGCAGGCAGGCCTTGGACTGGCTGATCCGACCGCCTATCTCAATTCCGTCTTTCCGCAGGGAGGCGCCCAATGACCCTCTATGCGATCAATTTGCTTCTGGCGATCATCTGGGTGGCGGTCACCGGCAGCGCCTCGCTGCACAATCTCGTCTTCGGCTTTGTGCTCTCGACGCTGGCGCTGGGGCTGATCCGCGAGCAGACCGGCGGAACGGGCTATCTGCGCCGCAGCTGGCGCATATTCGCGCTGATCATGCTGTTCTTCATCGAACTGGCAAAGTCGGCCTGGAAGGTGGCAGCCATGGTCTTGTCGCCGCGCATGGATATCAAGCCGGGCATCTTCGCCTTTCCACTGACCCTGGAGCGTGATTTCGAGATCGCCCTTCTCGCCAACCTGATCACGCTGACGCCGGGAACCTTGTCTGTCGATGTCTCCGACGACAAGAAGACCCTGTTCGTCCACGCCATCGACTGCTCCGATCCGGAAGCTGCTGTCCGTGACATTGCTGACGGCTTCGAGCGTAAAATTCGGGAGGCTTTCCAATGATCTCGCCGGATACCATTATTCAGGTGACCTGCAATTTTGCACTGGTCGTGCTGTGTATCGCAATTTTGCTGACAGTCTTTCGCGTTGTGCGTGGACCGACACTGCCAGACCGGGTGCTCGCCCTCGACATGCTGGTCGGTATTGTCATCGGCTTCATTGCCGTCATTGCCATCCGCACCGGTTATACACTTTATGTGGATATCGCCATCTCGCTCGGACTGGTCGGTTTTCTGGCGACGGTTGCCTTTGCCCGTTTCATTTTGGCACGCGGTATTACCGGAAAGAAACCCTCGGAAGACAGCGCCGTCCTGAAGCCAGTCAAGCGCGGGCAGAAACGCAATACACGCAGAGGTGGTAAATCATGACTATGGCTGTCGCTCTCGTTACCGCATTTCTGATGGTTGCCGGTTCGCTCTTTGCCCTGATCGCCGCCATCGGCATCAATCGCCTGCCGGATCTCTACACGCGCATGCATGCGGCCTCGAAAGCAGGAACCGTCGGCTCCGGGCTTTTGCTGGTTGCAGTGGGCTTTCATTCCGGCGATTTGGCCATTTTCAGCCGCGCTTTGGCCGGTTTCTTCTTCTTTATCCTCACCGCGCCGGTCTCCGCGCATCTGCTCGCCAAGGCCGCGCACGAGGTCGGCTACAAGTTGGATCCCGTATCGGTACGCGACGATTTGAAGAAACGTAAAGTCTAGTCGCAGTTTAGTGTGGAAAAGCTAAATCATTCCTTGATTGATTTCGGGTTTTCTTGAAAGCAACGCGACTGCATTTCGTTCTGTTCACGGAAGCAAAACCTTTCCTTAACGATGAATGTCTCAACACCCTAAAATTGGTAAAAAATTGTAATTGGCCTTTATTGCAAAGAATGCTATCGCCTTATTTAAGCGCTGATATTGCGATAGTGCCTTTTTCTCCTTGGCTGCAACGTTTTTGACGGACGTCACAGCAATGGAGTTTGCGGATGTAGTGTGAACTTCATCCGTTAGATCGAAAAAGGCAGTTTTCAATTTCAGGCAGTGTGATTTTGGACGTTTTCCTGACCTGTGGGGGGTACGCTTGCACTCGGGTGCGGGCCGGAAGTCGTTCATCGTCGAAACTGTTGGCTTGAAAGGAGATACGCTCGGCGGTGAGCGTATCGTTTTGCTGCTATAAACAGGAGTTACAATAATATGAGCGAAACTGCGTTGGGCTCGAACCAGAGTGTACTGGTTGAACTGACTGCGGATATCGTTGCGGCCTATGTAAGCAATCACGTCGTCCCGGTCTCCGAATTGGCCGGCCTCATTGGCGATGTTCACACGGCACTCAGCAACACCTCTGCCCCCACACCGGCCGTATCGGTCGTCGAGAAACAGAAGCCTGCGGTCGCAGTGCGCAAGTCGGTCCAGGACGATCAGATCATCTGCCTGGAATGTGGCGGCGCCTTCAAGTCTCTCAAGCGTCACCTCATGACCCATCATTCCCTCGCCCCCGAGGAATACCGGGAAAAGTGGGATCTGCCGGCCGACTATCCGATGGTTGCACCAGCCTATGCCGAAGCGCGCTCGCGCCTGGCAAAGGAAATGGGTCTCGGCCAGCGTCGCAAGCGCGGCAAATAACCCGATATTCGGATGACATGAGAAAGCCGGGTCTCCCCCGAGGCCCGGCTTTTTCATATCGGGTATATGGAATTAATTCCTAAAAATTGACGGATGTTTTTACGTAAACCATATTGTAAAACAGAGTTTGTGAACGGCAGCGCGACCGAGGTCTGATTTGTATCTTGACGAATAGTTAAGAATATATTCCTATATCGTCAGGAGTGGCGATATGATCTCTTTGAAACAACTCTCTGTGCCGGCCGTCCACCGTCCCAATCGGCTCCTCGATGCCGGGCACCTTGGCAGTCGGGCGCATTTGCCGCCCAGGCTTGCCTGTCACCTCATATCTGACATGACGAAGGAGATGCTGGTGCTTGCTGGCCATTTCGGCCTGCTGCATCGCCACACGCGCCGCGCCGTCTGCCATGTCCGCCAGATTTCCATCTATGTCTGCCATGTGGCCATGCGTCTGCCGTATCGCGATATATCGCTGGCCTTCGGGCTCGATCGCAGCACCGTGTTCCATGCCTGCAGTGTGGTCGAGCGGCGTCGCGACGACCCCGATTTCGACGCCTTCATAACGACGCTCGAAAGAGTTGCGGCCACCGTCCTCAAAACCAGTGAAGGAGAGTACGATGTCTGACCGAAGACATGACAAAGCAGCAGTTAAAATTCTGGTGAGGCTTTTGCGAATGGCGCTGGCTGGTCCTTTGACATGGCGCTCTGGCGATGGCGATAAGATCCTGTTGATCGGCAAGGATGGTACGGAGTGCCCGTTTTCGCGCCAAACGCTCGCAAGCCTTCTCGCGCGCGGTCTCTTGCGGCAGGCGAATGGCCGGTATCAGGCAACCGGGGAGGTGCGACCATATCTTCGCCGCCTGCTGATCGAGGAGGGCGAAGACGGTTTTCAGGCCCAGCACCGCGATGTCGTCGAAGACCACTTGCCAGCGCAAGAGGGTCTGCCGCGGCGTCTCGTTCGTCGCAACCGCGATGAGTCGCCACTGGCGCAGTTGGCGAAATTGCGCGACAAATCCGGACAGCCTTATTTTACCGCAGAGGCGATCGATGCCGGTGAACGTCTGGCGGCGGACTTTTATCGCGGCGGCCTGCAGCCACGCGTCACGGCACGCTGGGAGCCAAGGCTCGATACGCGCGGAAAGGGCGGGGCAGGCGGCGTGGCCGATTTGACGGAGACGGCACTGGCCGCCCGCATACGCTTTGCCCGCGCGGTCGAGGCCATGGGCCCCGATCTGTCCGGCGTGGCAGTCGATGTCTGCTGTTTCACCAAGGGCCTGGAACTGGTCGAGCGCGAACGGCTATGGCCGGCCCGCTCTGCCAAGCTGATGCTGCGCACCGCCCTTGCCGCGCTCGCCCGCCACTACGATCCGCCCGGAAATGCGCGCAGGACCAGAGCCCGGCACTGGGGCGCCGCCGACTATCGACCGGAGCTTTGAAGCTGCGCGCTGTCACCCGACCCGACGTGCGGCTTCCTCTCGGATACGCTGGATCATCGAGCGCAGGCCGTTGGCGCGCTGGGCAGACAGATGTTCGATCAGCCCGATTTTCGAAAACAGGTCGATCGCGTCCAGCTTGACGATTTCGGTGGCATGCCGTCCGGAATAGGCGGCAAGCACAATCGCCACCAGCCCACTGACGATATGCGCGTCGGAATCGCCCCGATAGGTGATCACCGGGTCGGGACCGTCTTCCGAGGGTTCGGTCACAAGCCAGACCTGGCTTGCACAGCCCTTCACCTTGTTGTCTGGCGTGCGATCCTCTTCCGGCAGTTCCGGAAGCGCCTTGCCCAGTTCGATCACATAGCGGTAGCGGTCTTCCCAGTCTTCGAGATAGGAGAAGTCTTCGATAATCTCGTCGATCTTGCTCATCAGGCACCGCTTTCTTTATTCGCTGGGCGACGCGCACTCGCCAGGAGCACCGCTGTTTGCGATATAGGCCATATGCCGGCGAAAATGAACCGGCGCGCCGACGAAAAAAACCGCGAGGAAACAGGTTCCTCGCGGCTCAGCCAAAGGCTGCAGTTTTCATGCGGGCAGGCACGACAAGCGCCGGGACATCGTGTTCAAGAGAGAAACGGTCAATGACCCGGCACAGGATCTGGGGTGAGGGCCGCCGCGACGGCCCTGAATTCTGAAGGGGAAGGCCTCAGCGCGTCGGACGCTGCATCGGCACGGGAATGGAAGGTGTAATGGTACCGGTCACAAGAGCAGGCATCGGCTGGTCGTCGGCGCCAAGGACAGCCGTCTCCAGCTTGGCAGCGCCGGTGCTGACGCCATCTTCTTCGCCAAGCTGGGTGTCGATCAAGCCGATGGCCACATAGGCGCCCTCGCGGGCACGGTGTCCAAGCGCTGCAATCGTCTTTGCGCCCTTTTCGCAGACATCGGGTTTTTCAAGGCAGATCTGGGTCATATACTGGTAGATGCCGCTGGCAGCCGTCACGGCGCCGGCCACTTCGAAGGGCGGTGTTGGCTCGGAACTGGTATCGGGGCTGTTGCCGAAGAATGACAGGGCGACAAGCACCACCGTCAACCAGATTGTCCCTTTGATCAGAAACCACATTGTCTTGACCCATCCGTATTGCTGCCGGCTTCAGCCGGTTCTTCGCCGGTCATCCCGGCCTTGTTCCGTCAACCTAAGCCCGGTGTGCAAAGAACGATTTGCAAAACTCGCTCGGCTTTTCGGCAAATTCGTCTAAAAAGCCGAATTCCTGCATTTAATGTGTTTTTGTCTCAACTTGTTCCGGTCATCGTTAAGCATGTTTGCGGCAGACATGCGGCACCGTAGGGCATTTCACCGCGTCTGAGATGTGAATAGGTTAATTTCTATGTGGAAATAAGCGCTTACCCCCCGTTAACCACGTTTTTCATTGCCTGTCCGGATGTCTCATTTCGGGTCGTTCTGCGCCTTCCCGGGGCGGCTCGAAGCCTCCGCCTTATCTTTTCTTTAAGCGCCCGGGCCTAATGTCGGGCTTCGAAATGAACCCATATCGGGATGTGTATTGCGTGCGAGTTTTGAGTAACATTGCTGGATCGGCTTTGACGGTTTTCCGTCGCGCGTCGGGTATCGGCCAGGAGCAGGCAGCCGAGGCAGAGGATTCGGCTCAGCACGAAGCGATGCTGCTGCGCCGTCTGGCCATCGGCTTTGCCCTTCCGCTCGTTGCCCTTCCAAGTGCCTTGTCCTTCACGCTCGGCCCCGCCATCGCCATGCCCTTCGGTTTCGCGGTCGTGCTGGCCGCCTTCCTGTTGACGGCCGTTCTGGTGCTCGGCATCTCGCGCGCAAACACCCAGATGCCCAACGTGGCGGAAAATTCCGCAACGCTGCCGGCAATAACCTCTGCCGTCTGCCCGGGTCTGATTGTCTCTCTGGATCCCTCGGGCCATGTCCTGGCACTGGACGGTCGTGATCGCGACAGCTTCATGTCTTATATGCGCGACCCCATGGGGCGCGCCCTTGCCGAACAATTCTATGTCTCCGACCGCATTCCGTTCCTCAGCGCATTGGATACGCTGCGCCAGGGAGCCGATACAGCCAAGGCTGACCTTCGCCTGGAACGCTCGTCTCTGGACCGTGCCCTGGCGCAATTCGCCACAGTTCGTCTCGACCTGACGGCAGCACGCGCAGCAGACGGCAGCCTTCTTGGCTTTACCGGTCAGATGCTCGACGTGGCCGGCGAGATGCAGCTGCGTGGCGAAGTCGATACCTTGAAGGATGAGGCAGAGGCGGCAAACGAGACCAAATCACGGTTTCTGGCAGCCGTCAGTCATGAACTGCGCACGCCGCTCAATGCCATTCTCGGCTTTTCCGATATCCTCGCCGGCGAATATTTCGGCAAGCTCGAAAACGACCGCCAGCGCGAATATGTGCAACTGATCCGCCAGTCCGGCGCGCATCTTCTGTCCGTGGTCAACGCCATGCTCGACATGTCGCGCATCGAGGCCGGTCGCTATGAACTGATGGTCGAGCCTTTTGTCGTCAGCACCGCCGTCAAGGACTGCGAAAACATGCTGGCCCTTCAGGCCCGTGAAAAGGGTGTGGTGCTCACCAGCCGCATCGGTCGCGGTCTGGGAGAGGTGGTCGCCGATCAGCGTGCCCTGCGCCAGATCCTGATCAATCTCGTGGGCAACGCCATCAAGTTTACGGAACAGGGTGGCGCGGTCATTGTCGACGCGGTACTGGAAGCGGGCAATCTGAAGCTCGTCGTCAGCGATACCGGCATCGGCATTGCACCGGAAAAGATGGCCATTCTCGGCCAACCGTTTACCCAGGCCCATGACGAACTGTCCCGTCGCTACGAAGGCTCCGGCCTTGGACTGTCGCTGGTCAAGGGGCTGACGGCTCTTCATGGCGGCAGCTTCGAGATCGAAAGCCACCGGGGTGAGGGCACAGTCGTCACCATTCTCGTTCCGGCCGATGGGTCCGGCGTGAAGCTGGTCGCAAACGATGACGAGCAGACCATGGTGGAGTTCCCGCCACGTCTCAAGGCTGCCAACAACAGTGATGCAAAGACCTTCGGGCAAGAAAAGGAAAACGTGATCAATGGCGCGAAAGCGAAAATCGCCTGAGCCGAAACCCGCAGCGCGCGCGCTGAGAGTTTTCACGCTCGGCGCCGCCGCATTCGGCCGGCTTGTCTCCCGGCATCCCGTCTTCTTCGGTGGCGCAACCTGTTTCGCCATCGTCTTCGGCTTCGTGGCCGCCAACGCGCTGTGGTATCAGCCGGGGCGCCACCCGTCGCCGTATCTGCGGACCCGTGACGCCAAGGACTTCTTTGCCCTGACCGGCGTCAACCAGAACCCCATGCTCAACCGCGATGCCGCGGACGTTGTGACCTATCGCATTGCCCGAGAGGGCGATGACACCAAGGCACCGGGCACCACGCCGGCCGCCGATGAACTGGCCACCAAGGCGCCCGAGCAATCCGATGCTGCCGGTCTCACCATGGCGGTCCAGCGCGAGTTGAAGCGACGCGGCCTTTATGACGGGGCAGATGACGGCGTATCCGGTCCCATGACCCGCGGTGCCATCATCGCCTTCCAGAAAACAGTTGGCATGGCCGAGACCGGCGAGGCGAGCCCGGAGCTTCTGGCGGCACTTCGTGTGGACAGCAGCGCCACTGCCGCTATTCCTCTGGCACGTCCTGCCGAAGATCTGAGCAAACCGTCCGCCGCCATCGATCCGGTTGCAGCCGCCATCCGCAGCGCCGAAAAGACGGTTGTCACGACGCCTGCTCAAAAGAACACATCCATGGTCATCCCGGATCCGGAAAGTCTGACTGAGCAGGCAAACCTGATCATGGAAATCCAGCGCGGCCTCTCCAACATCGCCTATGCCGATGTCAGCGTCGATGGCGTCGCCGGCGACCAGACCAAGGCCGCCATCCGCCACTTCGAGCGGCACTACAGGCTGCCGGAGACCGGAGAGCCGAATGAAGCGGTGCTCAAGAAGCTGAAGTCCATCGGCGCACTGTGAGGGTCAAGGAGACCGGGGCATGAGCGGCAATCCTGCATCTACCGGACAGGAGCAGCACTAGTCCCCGCCGCTCACCGAAATCAGATCGCCAATCTCGTCGGTCTCGATCTCCACCACCCAGAGATCGCTGTCCCATGTCAATTCGCGCGCCAGCAGATCACCGACCTCTGCCGCTTCGGCGCGTGAAAGCCGCACCTCGAATGTCCGGCCCAAATCCGCGTCGTCGTCCATGGCAAAGCTCTGCGGTGCCGGCCCGTAAAGGGTTTCCAGACCGTCGCGAAAGCGTTGGCGGATGAACAGTGCGCCGGCGGATTCCGCCCCCTTGCGTTCGATCGCGGCAAAGCCGCCTTGGGAAAAGACGCGGCGAATAAGGGCGGAGGCAAAGATATCTGTCTTGAGGCGCATGGCAGCGGTGTAACCGACGGGAAGACTTGGGGGAAGGGGGATTGCCTTCGGCATTATGCGCCCTAGCTTGTCCACAAGCGCCGATACATGATTTTGCCGTAATTTGCATTGGTGCTCATTAATTGCAATAACGGCGCACTTGGCCTCGGCTGAGCCGGGGTCCATCTGATGCATACAGGGGGACATCTATGAACGACACTCCGCACGATGCTGACAACAGCACCGCTCAGGAAGGCGTTGAAGCCGTTCCTGCTCCACAGGGGGCGACCGAAGTCATCACCACGGACTACGAAATCGGTCAGGATAACATCAACTACCGCCGCCGCTTCGTCTTCGAGCTCGACATTCACAATGTCGTCTTCAGCGTTTCGGCACTTTCGATCTTTGCCTTCACCATCATCACGCTCATTTTCCAGTCCACGCTCGAGCCCGTTTTCACCGGCTTGCGCGATACGCTGACGGGAAGCCTCGACTGGTTCTTCCTTCTGTCGGGCAACATCTTCCTGCTGCTGGCGCTGGGGCTGATCTTCACGCCCTATGGCAAGATCAGGCTCGGCGGACCGGATGCAAAACCGGATTTCCGCTATCTGTCATGGTTCTCCATGCTGTTTGCCGCCGGCATGGGCATCGGTTTGATGTTCTACGGTGTGTCCGAACCGCTGGGCAATTACACCGCAGCCTTTGGCGGACCGGTCTTCGAAGATGGCGTGCGCACCGACTGGGCACCCTTGGATGGTGCCGTTGGCGATGCCGAGGGATCGAGACGGCTCGCCATGGCGGCCACGATCTTCCATTGGGCACTGCACCCCTGGGCAATCTATGCCATCGTTGCTTTGTCGCTGGCGCTCTTTGCCTATAACAAGGGGCTTCCGCTCACCCTGCGCTCGGTCTTCTACCCCATTCTGGGCGAGCGCGTCTGGGGTTGGCCGGGCCATGTCATCGACATCCTCGCCGTCTTTGCCACCCTGTTCGGTCTGGCAACCTCTCTGGGTATCGGTGCGCAACAGGCATCGGCGGGTCTCGACTTCCTGTTCGGTTTCGCGTCCAGCACCGGCGAGATGGTCTTCCTGATCATCATCATCACCGGTATTGCCACGGCCTCGGTGGTTGCCGGCATGGAACGCGGCGTAAGGCTCCTGTCGGAAATCAACATGGGGCTGGCCCTGTTGCTGTTGCTGTTCATCATCTTCTTTGGACCGACAGCGCAGATCGCCTCCGGCATCTTCCTCAATCTGGCATCCTATGTCGAACATCTGCCGGCATTGTCGAACCCGTTTGGCCGCACCGACGATAACTTCCGTCAGGGCTGGACCGCGTTTTACTGGGCCTGGTGGATTTCGTGGTCGCCCTTCGTCGGCATGTTCATTGCCCGCGTCAGCCGGGGGCGCACCGTGCGCGAATTCCTGCTGGCCGTGCTGATCATCCCGTCGCTGGTGTCTGTCATCTGGATGACGGCGCTGGGTGGCACAGCCATCAGCCAGGTCGTCAATCAGGGCCTGACCTCGGTTCAGGATGCAGCCCTTGAACTGAAGCTGTTCGAAATGCTGTCGCAACTGCCGCTCACGGGCCTGACGTCCATGGTGGGGATCATCCTGGTCGTGGTCTTCTTCGTGACCTCGTCCGACAGCGGCTCGCTGGTCATCGACACCATCTCTGCCGGTGGCAAGGTCAATGCGCCTGTTCCGCAGCGTGTGTTCTGGGCCACCTTCGAAGGCCTGGTTGCCATTGCGCTTCTGCTCGGCGGCGGTCTCGTGGCCCTTCAGGCCATGGCCGTCTCCACCGGACTGCCCTTCACGCTGGTCCTGCTCGGCGCCTGCTTCGCGCTGGTCAAGGGCCTCTCGGCAGAGCCCCGCTAAAAACGGACGGAGGCGCCGGTCACCGGCCGGCGCCTCCTCATCCACCGCTGTGGATTTGTTTTTGCGCCATCTCAGGCTATATCGGTCACGGTCCAGCCGTGGAGATGCCGATGTACACCCCGCCCGCATTCGCTGAAGACGACCATTCGTCGCTGATCGCCATGATCCGCGCCTGCCGGCTTGCCCAGTTCGTGACAGCCAGCACCGACGGTCCGATCGCCACGGCATTGCCGATGTTCATCGATGAGGCGGAAGGCGAGATGGGCGTGCTCTATGGTCATGTGGCGCGCGCCAATCCCCATTGGCAGGCCCCCGTCCGGGGCAATGCCCTGGTTCTCTTCATGGGAGCCGATGCCTATATTTCGCCGTCCTGGTATGCGGCCAAGGCCGAGCATGGCAAGGTCGTGCCGACGTGGAATTATGAGGCAGTCGAGGCGCGCGGCCCGGTCGAATTCTTCGATGATCCGGATAGCCTGCACGCTGTCGTCAGCCGCCTGACCGATCTGCATGAGAGCGGGCGTTCAAGCCCCTGGGCGGTCAGCGACGCGCCGGAGGCCTATATCAAGGCCCATATGCGCGGCATTGTCGGCCTGCGCATTCCCGTCACCGCGCTTCAGGGCAAGCGCAAGATGAGCCAGAACAGAACGCAGGCTGACCGCAGGGGCGTTTCCGAGGGGCTGGCCGCAAGCGACCGTCCTTCCGATCGAAATGTCGCCCCGCTCATTCCCACGGACTGACGATCCGTCGATAGTCTCGTTCCTTGCTCATCTTGCGGGCCTGTTCCCGCGTCAACCCCAGATCGTCCAGCAGGTGGTCTGACGGTCTGACCGCGATCATCTTCAGTTCATTCCGTAGCATGGATGAACGCCGCCATCGCTTGATGAGGCGCCAAAGGGCAATGGCAAGGCTTCCAACGACATTCATGTGCTCCACTCCCGCTAACGAATGACCCCATCATCGACGCCGCTGGACATTTTACAAACGAATAGTCATGATGGCAGGCATTCGAAAAACAGATTGCTAGATCCATGGCGTTACCCCTCGAAAGCGATCTCCTGCGAATCTTCCTCACGGTGGCCGAGGCGGAAAATGTGACCCATGCGGCAACGCTTCTGGGCCGCACCCAGTCCGCCGTCAGCATGCAGGTCAAGCGTCTGGAAGAGGTGGCCGGCGCACCGCTTTTTGCCCGCGGTCCGCGCGGTATGGCGCTGACGGAGGATGGGGCACGTCTCTTGCCCTATGCCCGCCGCATCGTCGGTCTGGTCGATGAGACCTCGGCGGCCATGCGCACCCGGCCGCTCGATGGCCCGGTCCGCATCGGCATTCCCGAAGAATACAGCACCACCATCCTGCCAAGGGCTCTGGCAGCCTTTGCCGAACGCCATCCGGCAACCGAGGTCACGGTGCTGTGCGGCTATTCCTCGCAGCAGATGGCGGCGCTGGACAATGATGAGCTGGATCTGGCTGTCATCTTCGAATGGAGCGAGACCAATTCCGGCGAAGTTCTGGCTGTCGATCCGACCGTCTGGACAACCTCCGATGCCCATGGCTGCCATCACCAGAACCCGGTTCCCATCGCCATCTACCTGCGCTCGAGCTGGTGCCGCGATTTTGCCATCCGCGCGCTGGAACAGCACACCATCGCCTACCGCATTGCCTATAGCTGCGACACCAGCAACAGTCTGCGCGCCGCCGTTACCGCAGGCCTCGGCATTGCCCCTCTGGCCCGCAGCAACATCCCGCCCGGCTGCCGCGAGCTGACATTGGCCGATGGTTTTCCGCCCGTCGACTCGTCCCGCGTCGTGCTCAAGCGCAACCCCAACCGAGCAGCCCCGGCCATAGACGGCCTGGCCGAGATGATCCGCGAAGCCTTCGGTCCGCTGTCGGGGATGCAGACGGCTGCGGCGGTTTAGCGATCAGCTCGCAAGGAATGCCGCCCTGCATGGAGCGGCATCGTCGCCACCTCAGCGTCGACCTTTCAGCGCCAGCAATCTCTGGCGCGCATGCGAGGCTGTGTTTCGGGTGCCGGCGCTATTGCCCGAGGCGTTGGCGGCCTGAAGCTTCGGCATCTCGTCCTGCGCCCTGTCGTCCGCGAAAGTGTAGCGATCGGCCTTGAGCCAGGCCTCGATCCGCTCCTCGCATTCCACCGGGTTGAGAGAGGCAAGCAGGTTGGCGGCACGATTGGCATCGGCGTCCATGCGGGCCAGCTGCGGATAGAGCCGCGTCAGCACATAGACCGCATCTTCGAAATTCATTGCAAGCCCGATCAGGGTGACCGCAAGCTGACGGCCGGAGATGTCCAGCAGAATGCGTTCGGCCAGCCAGCGGCTGGAAGACATCGCATTGGCAAGCGTGGTGGCAAAGTGACCACCCTCGCGCGAACGGGCAAACCGCACCATCAGCGCTTCCTGCAGCGGCGACAGCGAGAAGAGACCGAGGCGGTCGCTTTCGGGGCGATGGAGATGGGCGCTCAGCGAACGGATCGTCTGGCGCAGTTCTTCCTCGCGCATGCCGCGCTGCTCTTGCGGCTGAGCGATTGGGTTTACCTGCGCAGCCGGCTTGGCCCTGGCTTCCATCGGGGCAGGCGTCTTGGCCGGTGCCACGGTTTGAACCGGTTCGGGTTTGGCAACCTGCGTCTCGTCCGGCGCGACCTTCATGAAACGCGGCGTCGCATTGTGAGCATGCGTCTTGTCGGCCGCCGTTCTGTGTTCGTGACGCAGTCCCACCAGCGCGTCGATGACCCGCGGCGACAGCGCCTCGCGGCGCACGATGGCGCGGGCATGGGCGGCCCCTTGTGTGCGGGCAATCAGGATCAGCAGATCGTCGCTCATGCAGGGCGAGGATGCCAGAAACGGCGCTGCAATCGAAATCGGTTGCGATGCGATGAAATGGGCCACGGCGGGCGGCACCTGCGGACTTTGCGACAGGGCGGCCACCGCCTGGCGTCTGGCCTCGTCGGAGGATGCCTGGAACAGCGGTGCAAACAGTTCTGCGAACTGGCGCAGTTCCGATTTGGACGGAAACGACAGGCTCTCCAAGCCCGAAACGGTCGCCATCAACACCACATCCTTTTTACGCACGGCCTCTGGCCGCTCCAATTCCCGAAACTGATTGTTCACAACTCAACCCACACAAACGCATCACATTTAATTCAATCTAGCTCTAATTCATTAGAAAGTTGTTAACTATCCTGTGGCGTCATATGATAGTTAGATCGAAGCAGTGATTTGTTTCGGTTGTCTGGGATCAGACGGCGTACGCGTTCCTGGCCTGAGGACTTTGGTCTGAAGGCCCATCGCGACGAGAACGGCGCAAATGCCTCTGGATTACGGCGCCAAATGACCGCGCCATCCGGAGATGCGCCAGCCCTTGAATATACAAGGGCAGGGTGAAATCGAGTTCTCTTCATCCGTCTCATGGCTTGCATTGGAGACGACACATGGCAGAGGTCATATCGATACATGAAAGGATCGCCCGTCAGCGTGGCAGGACATCGCCTGTCGACGGCGGCGAGGCGGCCATCCTTTTGTTCACCGGCATTCGTTACGAGCGTTTTGAAGACAGTCCGGCGGCAGGAAAGCCCCTGCAAAACAAGGCCAAGCGCGTAGCCCGCGGCGTTGGAAAGAAGGATGTCGATCAGGCCTGAACAGGTCGAGATCAGCAGAGGTCGCGGCCCGTCCTGAAGGCCGAAGCCGCAGCCTAAAGCCCGGCGAACTGCGCACAGGCCGCTTCGCTCAGAAAGGCTTTGGCGCCCTCTTCGAAACTGGGCTGTGGCACCATGATGCGAAGAACCGCGTAACCGTTGCGTGCAGGCATTTCCACAATGATCGATTGCGAAAGAACGTCCGGCGGTGCCCTGCGGATGCGGGCAACCTGCTGAGGCGAGGCGATCAGCACATCCAGCACCCCATCCACCGATGTCCGGTCATTCATGCTGAACACTTCATTGGCGTCGGCATCGAAAATGGCAACCGACCAGAATGTCCGCCCGTTTTGTGCCAAAAGCCGCACCGGTGCGGATGTCGTATCGAAATGGCACACCGCCGTCCTGAGAAACGGATCCATATTGGAGAGGCCCGCCTCGTCGATATCGGCCGATAGCGGATGGAAGTCGTTTGCCTCGCCCTCGGCCTGAACGCGCGTATAGGCATCGCGTCCCGTGAAATGCGGCACCGACAAGATGATGATGATGTGCAGAACGGCAGCCCCGATCAGGCCGGTGGCAACGGCCAGCAAGACCTTATTCATGACCGCAGCCGATCTTCTCGACATTTGGCATGTCGAGATCGAGCAGGCCCGAATTGCCCGCAGCCGGCGTATCCAGCAGCCGCAGGATCAGCGTGAAATAGCCGGTATCCGGCAATGCCAGCCAGTTCATCGGCTTGGCGGTCGGCGACAGCGTGATGGCAAAGCTTCCATCCGGTTCGCGCAATACGGTACGGGAGTTGTAAGCCGCCGGCAGTTCCTGCGGGATCGGCAGGGGCTGGCCGGAAAGATCGGCAGCAAACAGCGTCCAGGCTCTCGCCTGTGGGGTGGTGCCGTGAATACGGTAGCTGCAGGTGCCGGTCAGGCGTTCGCCGTCATCATCTTCGGTCGCTGAAAATGTCAGCCCTTCGGCGCTCCCCAGCAGCAATAGTCCGGCGCGGGCCCGATGCGATTTGGCGTAAGGATCGGCTGCCTCGGTCTGGCCAAGCGGGTAGGCGGCCCAGGCACCGACGTGAATGCCGCCTGCACCGGCAGAGGCATTGAGCGCAGAAATCGTCGAGCCGATACCGCCGCCAAAGGCAATCAGAAGAGCGACGGCAATGAGCAGCGGAACCCGGAACACGATGCGGTTCAAATCCTCGGTGAACGATTGTCGAGGGGTAGCCTGATTCCGCCACAAGGGAAAGAGGCGTCGTCAACGCGCACAGGCTGGACGACGCCGGGTCAGGGCCTCTCCCTATGCCGCGCTGCTTGCCTTCGGTCTGGAAACCTGTGCCACCAACCAGCCATTGCGCCCGCCATTCTTGACTGCGTAGAGAGCTTCATCCGCCCTCTTCGACAGGGCATGCGTCTGCTCGGTGCTCTCCAGGGAACCACAGGCCACACCGATGCTGACGGTGATGCGGTTCTCGCTGGTGCCGGTGAAATCGTGACGAATATCCATTGCCGCCACCGCGCCGCAAAGCTGCTTGGCCAGCAGCGAGGCTCTGGCCCCGTCGCAATCGGGAAGGAACGCCAGAAATTCCTCGCCGCCATGGCGACCGATATGCATCAAGGGAGCAGTTTCCTGTTCCAGGGCAGCGGCCACCATCGCCAGACAGTGATCGCCGGCGGCATGGCCGTAATTGTCGTTGAAGGTCTTGAACTTGTCGATGTCGATGATGAACAGTGCCGCATTGCCAAGCCCTTTCACCTTGCCGTCTCGCATTGCCGCTAGCGCCGCATCGGTGCCGCGTCGGTTGGCAAGCCGGGTCAGGGGATCGGTGAAGGAGAGCCTTGCAAGATCCTCGTTCTGGCGCGAAAGCTCGGCCTTCAAAAGCTCGTTCTCATGGGCCTGCTTGAACACGATCAACCGTTCTGCCTCAAGCTGGTGACAGGTCACCATCGTCAGCAGAAAGACGGGCATGTAGACCACGAAATGCTGGAACACATAGTCGGGCGTCGAACCGGAGAGGAACCAGATAAAGCTGTAATTGATGACGAAGGTGACGAGGCTGGCAATGAGGCTTGGAATGAACGGCGTCTTGGCTGCAATGGCAATCACCGCCTGGAACACCAGTGCTGCATAATAATAGCTCAGCACCGAAGGATTATGGCTGGAAACCACAATCACGCACCAGAAAAGATTACCGCTGACCGAGACGCAAAGCGCTGCCACTTCCTTGTGCCGCAGCGGTGCAGAGCTGCGCAGATAGGCCAATAACAGGATCGCGATGGGCAGCACGACGCCGAAGCGCAACAGGACAGCCAACTCAAAGGCATCCGGCACCAGCAGGTAATCCACCACGATATAGGACAGGTAGAAGGCGCAGATCGCCGTCACAGTCTGAAACAGAACATGCGCTCGTGCCTCGACCCTTGAGGCGTCATAGGCGGTGCGCTCTTCGTCTGTCAGTGTGGGGCGTGCGTCGAGGCCAAGCCAGCTCGTCATGAGATGTTTACTCGCAATTGTCTTACGGTCGCGCCGATCATGGCGTCGACCAGACCAATGCGGCTTGGTCGGTTAATTCCGCTTTAAACTTTGGGGTATCGGCCAGCCGGAAACAGTTCTGGTGATATCGATGGTTAATCAACCTCAAACGGTATGTCTTACCGCAGAGCCGCCGGCTCGGGCTCGATGCTGGCCGTCGTCTGCGCATCACGCGTCAGCGGTGCGGCATCGCGCAGAAGACGGGCTGCCTCGCGCACGATCCGGGTCGATTGCGCAGACAATGTGCGTGGCCGGATCAGCTCAGGCACGGTATCGTCATCCGCTGAACCACTCTTGCCGATCTTGCTGGCCAGTCGCGGGCCATCGGGTAGCGGGTTGTCGACGCCCGGGATCGGCTTCAGCTCGATCCCCTGATGCGCGTAATCCATCAGCTTCTTGAAGGTCATGGCCGGCAGAGAACCGCCGGTCATATTGGCCGATGAGGTATAGTCGTCATTTCCGAACCAGACGGCTGCGGTATAATTGCCGGTAAAGCCGCAGAACCACGCATCGCGATAGGCTTGCGTCGTGCCGGTCTTGCCGCCGGTGAGAACGCCATCGACCGCCGCGCGCCGCGCCGTGCCCACATAGGGAACGCGCGTCAGCATCTGGTTCATATAGGAAGCAGCCGTTTCCGACAGAACCCGTTCCGGTGGCGGTTCGTCGCGGTCGAAATCGTAAAGCACGTCGCCGCCATAGGTCATGATCTGCGCAATGCCGTGCCGGCGCGATTGCAGGCCGCCGGCGGGAAACACCGCATAGGCGGTCGCCTGATCGAGCACGGTCACTTCCGAGGTTCCGATCGGGATGGTCACATCCTTGCGGATCGGGGTCTCCACGCCGAATTTCTTGGCCTGCGCAATAATCTGGTCGATCGGGTTTGGCCCAAGCTTTTCCTTGGCCAGCCGCACCGGAATGGTGTTGATCGACTTTGCCAGTGCGGTCTTGATATCGATCCGCCCGGCATAGCTGTTGCCATAATTATGCGGGTTCCAGTTGCCCCAGTGGATCGGCGCGTCGACAATCGGGCTGTCCGGCGTCATGCCTTTTTCCATGGCCAGCGAATAGGTGTAGATCTTGAAGGACGAACCGGGCTGGCGCAGCGCGCGGGAGGCGCGGTTGAACTGGCTTTCGCCATAGTCGCGCCCGCCCACCATGGCGCGCACAGCCCCGCCGTTTTCGATCATCACCAGCGCGCCCTGGCGCACATGGAAACCCTCGCCATATTCGCGCAGGCTGGATTCCACCGCCGCCTCTGCCGCCTGTTGCAGGCCCAGATCGATCGTGGTGCGCACCACCAGCGAATGCTCCGGCATGCGTGCGGCAATGCGCTGTACCTCATCGAAGGCCCAGTCCAGGAAATAGTCGGGCGCTTCCTTTTCGTCGCGGTCGATAACGGTTGCCGGATTACGCCGCGCGGCAATCACCTGACCTTCGCTCATCAGCCCGCCCTGGACCATGTTGGTCAGCACTTCGTTGGCGCGGGCACGCGCTGCCGGCAGGTTCACATGCGGCGCATATTTTGCCGGCGCCTTGAACAGGCCGGCCAGCATGGCGCTTTCGGCAAGGTTCACCTCGGTGAGGTTCTTGCCAAAATAGAACTGCGAGGCAGCCGCTGCCCCGAAGGTGCCGCCACCCATATAGGCGCGGTCGAGATAGGTGGAGAGAATTTCCTTCTTCGACAGGTTGGCCTCCAGCCACAGCGCCAGGAAGGCTTCCTTGATCTTGCGCTCCAGCGAGCGCTCATTGGTCAAAAACAGGTTTTTCGCCAGCTGCTGGGTCAGCGTCGAGCCGCCCTGGACCACGCCGCCGGCCTTGGCGTTTTCGCTCATGGCGCGGGCAAGGCCTAGGAAATCGATGCCGAAATGGGAGAAGAAGCGGCGATCTTCCGTTGCCAGAACGGCCTTGATGAAATGATCCGGCAACTGGTCCACCGGCACCGAGTTTTCGTGGATGATACCGCGATGGCCGATCTCGTTGCCGTAGCGGTCGAGGAAGGTCACGGCGAAATTGCCACGACTTCGCCAATCTTTGGTGGTTTCTTGAAAGGCAGGCAAGGCAAGCGCGAGCATGAGGACAGCACCGGCGGTGCCCAGCGTCATGCCTTCCCCCAGGATTTCGAAGACCCAGCGCTTCCATCCGCGCATGCGGAACTTGCGCGAGAAGATGGTGATGTCTTCCCAGATTTCGCCGGCACGGAAACCTGCGCTCCAGAGCGTCGAGTCGATCCAGCTGTCGATACGAAGGAGAAAATGGCGCTTGAGACGCTTTTTCCGGCCTGGCTGATCCTGGTCCTGCACGCAAAAATCCTGTCTTCACCCGCGCGCAGAAGCTTGACGTGGCCTGCCCGAACGGCCAGAGCTAGCCCGAAATGCGCGATCTATTGCACAAATAGATGAGACATGTGCACGGAAAGAACAAGTAGAAAAGCCTGATATGAGGGCTTTGGAAGATCAAAAATGACTGAGACCGTTCCATTCTGGAAACACAAATCGCTCTCCCAGATGAGTAATGATGAGTGGGAAAGCCTGTGCGATGGCTGCGGGCTCTGTTGTCTCAACAAGCTTGAAGACTGGGAAACCGGCGCCATTGCCTTCACCTCGGTCGCCTGTCGCCTGCTGGATGACAAGAGCTGTCGCTGCAAGGACTATGAGAACCGACAGGACACGGTGCCCGATTGCATCCAGCTCACCGTGGAAGGTGTCGAGGACATTGCCTGGCTACCGCCGACCTGTGCCTATCGTCTGGTGGATGAGGGCCGCGATCTCTACTGGTGGCACTATCTGGTGTCCGGCGAACGCAACACCGTCCACGAAGCCGGCATCTCCGCCAGCGGCCGCACGGTGTCGGAAGAGGATGTACCGGTCGAAGACTTCGAGGACTATCTGATCGACTGGGATGTGCTGCGCGAGAACGAGCCGGATCCGACGATAGCGGGATCAGGCAATATCTGAAGTCGGCATATGCCCGTCCTGTTCTTGATCTCGATCAATTAAACGATGCTGCGGGCGCGTTTCATTCAATCGAGGTGCGGAATTATTGCGGCCAGATCGGTTTTTAGTTGCTAAATTAATCCTGCCTTAAATGGAAATCTGTAGTCATCCCCCATCGTTCTAAGCTGCGATGACGAAGATCCGGTCTGCCCTTACAGCAAGAGGCCCGGCGTTAGCGCACTCCAGAACAAAGGTTCCGGGGGGCGGCATGCTGAAGGCAATTGGGCAATACTGTACGACATGGGGCGATGGGCGCCATCGGCAGGCGCTCGCCGAGGCCTATGTCCCGATCGTGCGCGGTTTCCTGGTTCCCGGATGTGCCTATTATCTGTTCGTCACCTGGGGCCATTGGCGTGACGAGACAGGCACCAATCTGGCAATTCTGGCCAGCCTCAGTTTTATCACCGCGATCTCCTATGCGCTCCTGCGCCAGGTTGTTCTGGCCGGGCGTCAGGTCGATCTGGGCTTGCTGGAACGGACGGGGCTGGCCATCAATCTGCTGATGTATGCCAATGTTCTGGTCCATATGCTGGTTCATTTCGAGCCGTCGAAGCTGATCTATTTCGTGCTGATGGCCGTCGTCTTTTCCACCTCCGGCGTGACACTGAGGGTCACCCTTGCCAGTATCGTCCTGTCGATCGGCACCTTGTTCTGGCTTTCCCAGCAGGCCGATGCCGCGACCGCCGAACAGTATATGTTCATCGGCGTTGCCGGCTCATTTGCCGCCTTCGGCATGACCTGGTTGCTGCGCAAGGCGGTCCTCAAGCAGATAGAGGCCCGTCTGGCAGCCGATGCAATGACAGCAACAGCGCAGGATCTGGCCCGTACCGACCCCCTGACGTCGCTTCCGAACCGACGATCCATTTTCGACGAGCTCGACTGCCTGATTGCTGCCGGAAAACCATTCTGGTTCGGGGTCATCGACCTTGACCGGTTCAAGGCCATCAACGATGTCTATGGTCACGTCGTCGGTGACCGGCTACTGGTGTCGGTGGTCAAGCGCCTTGCCATCAATCTGTCCAGTGAGGGCGTTACCCTTGGCCGGATCGGTGGCGATGAATTTGCCGTCATTGTTCCCGATGACTGCACCGACGAGACGATCCGTCGGGAATGCGATGCCTTGATTGCGCGATTGTCCGAACCCTTCATGATCGATCTGCACAGACTGACCGTCGGCGCGTCTGCAGGCTTTTGCCGTTTCCCGGGCGAAGGCCTTTCGGGCGCGGAACTCTATGAGCGTGCCGATTACACGCTCTACAAGGCGAAGGCAGGCTCCAGAGGCCGGACCGTCGTCTTCGATGTCTGCGAGCAGCGCGAAATGACCGAGCGGGTGGCGCTGGAACGTGCCTTGCAAGAACATGATCTGCATGACGAACTGTATATCGTGTTTCAGCCGCAATATTCGGTGCGCGATGCCGCGGTCACCGGTTATGAGGCCCTTGCCCGCTGGAATTGTGCGGGACTGGGCGCGATCCGGCCCGACAAGTTTATCGAGATTGCCGAGCGGTCGGGCCGCATGCCGATGATCACGACCGTCTTGTTTCAAAAGACGATGCAGACACTGGCCAACCTTCGCGATGACATTACCCTGTCTTTCAACCTGTCGGCCCATGATCTGGTTTGCCGCTCGATCGCGGGTAAGCTCCTGTCGGTGATCGAGCGTGCGGGCGTGGCGCCGCATAGGGTCGAATTTGAAATCACCGAGACGGCGGTCATGATGGACCTTCCATTGATCCGCAGTATTCTTGAAGACCTGCGGGCAGCCGGCTGCCGGATTGCACTGGACGATTTCGGCTCGGGCTATTCCAGCTTTCGCCATATCGAAACCCTGCCGCTCGACAAGATCAAGATCGACCAGAGCTTCGTGCGCACGCTCAAAACCAGCAACACTTCGCGCGAGATCGTTGCCGGTCTCTTGAGCCTGTGTCAGCGGCTGAACCTGCGCAGTGTCATCGAAGGCGTTGAAACCTCAGCCGAACTCGAAATACTCCTGCCGCTCAATCCCGATCTCATTCAGGGCTATTACTTCGGCGCACCTGTCAGTGCAGCGGACGTTCTGGCAATCAGCGGACGACGCAAGGCCAGAATGATCGCCCAGGTCAGCTGATGTTCGAAACAACAACGGGTCAGCCTGCCTTGCCGTTTCTGCGCATCAGCACGATGAAGAACACGCCGCCGGCAAGCCCGGTAATGATGCCGAGCGGCATATCCTGCGGTGGAATGATCACGCGTGCGACGATATCGGCGGCCACCAGGAAAATGGCCCCGACGAGCGCCGAAAGCGGCAGCACCCGGCGATAATCGCCTCCGACCACCATGCGCACCAGATGCGGCACCATCAGCCCGACAAAGGATATGATGCCGGAAAAGGCAACGGCTGCACCGGTCAGAAGCGCGCAGACGACAAACACCGTCATGCGAAAGCGACCGGCAGAGACGCCAAGGGTGGTCGCACTCTCGTCGCCCAGCGTCATCGCGTTGAAATTGCGTGCGTTATAAACCAGATAGCCACCGCAGATGAAAAGGGCGGCCAGCGGATAGGAAAGCTGGTTCCATTGGGCAAGCCCCAGCCCGCCCAGCATCCAGAAGACCACGGTATGCGTGGCGCGCGGGTCGCCCAGAAAAATTGCCAGACTGCCAAGCGAGGTCAGCACGAAGGAGATGGCGACGCCCGAGAGAATGAGCCGGCTCGCATCGCTCGCATGGGCAAAGCGCGCAACCGCCACCACCAGCAGCGTGCTGCCGAGTGCGCCCAAAAAGGCAAACAGCGGCACGGTGATGAGGCCCAGGAACATGCCGGTATGCAGCAGCACGATGATCGCGCCAAGCGCAGCCCCCGACGAGATGCCGAGCAGATGCGGATCGGCCAGTGTGTTGCGGGTCACGGCCTGAAGGGCCGCACCCACCAGTGCCAGACTTGCCCCGATGGACGCGCCCAGCAGCGCCCGCGGTAGGCGCACCTGCCAGACGATATTGTCGCGACCGGCACTCCAGTCGGCCTCCAGGCCGGACATGCCCAGATGGCTGAGGGTGATCTTCCACACATGGGCAAGCGGAATGGCGGTCGCGCCAAAGCTCACGCCAGCCGCAATGGTCGCGACCAGAGCCAGGATCAGCGCCACCACCAGCCACGGCATCAGATGCACGATGGCGTGGCGCGGGCCGTAGATGAAATGCCGGTGGCTCATCAGCGAACCGGCGGGTTGAAGGCAGCAGCCAGCGTCTTGATGGCCTCGATATTGCGCGGGCCGGGCGTTGCCTCGGCATAGGGCAGCACCACGAAGCGATTGTTCTTCACCGCTGGGATATCCTGGAAGGCCGGATTGTCACGCATGAAGGCGATCTTCTGTTCGGCGCTCACTTCGCCGTAATCGACAACCACCACCACATCCGGATTGCGCTCGATCACGCCTTCCCAGCCAACCGTGGTCCAGCTGGTTTCCACATCGTCCATGATATTGGTGCCGCCGGCAGCCTCGATCAGCGCGGTCGGCATGGCATAGCGCCCGGCGGTAAAGGGTTTTTCCTCGCCGGAATCGTAGACAAAGACCTTGAGCGGCCCCTTGCGCTCCGGCAGATCCGCCATCGCCTCGGCGAGCTGCTGCTTGTAGCCGGCGACCAGTGTCTCGGCGCGTTCCGCCACGCCGAAGATGCGGCCAAGATTGAGAATGTCGCCATACATGTCGTCCATCGACGACTTCGACTTCTTCATGATGTGGATGCAGCTTTCGGTCAGCTCATAGACCTTGATGCCGAAGGGCGTCAGCGTGTCGGGCGTGACCTCGCCGCCCACCTTCATGCCGTAGTTCCAGCCGGCAAACAGGAAATCGGCGTCGGCACCCAGCAACACTTCCTTGGTCGGATAAGTGGGCGTCAGTTCCGGCAGGGCTGCGATGTCGGCGGTCAGCGTCTCGTCCAGCGTCTTCCAGCCGGTCACCCCGGTATAGCCGGCCATATTGCCGGTCAGACCGAGCGCCAGCATCATTTCCGTGAGGTTGACGTCGTTGGAGACGGCCCGTTTCGGTGCCGCATCGAAGGTCACCTCGCGGTCGCAGCTTTTGACCGTGACCGGAAAACCGGATGCGGCAGCCGTTGTTGCCGAAAGGGCGAGTGCGGACAGAAGCAATGGGGCGAGACGCATGATTATTTCCCTGAAATGGATGGCTGAAGATGGAATGAAAAACGCGGCCGCCCGGTGACCGGGTGACTGTCGATCACGGTTTCCACGGCAAAGGTGTCGCGGATCGCATCGGGCGTGAGCACATGGCCGGCGGCACCGAAATCGACCTGGCGGCCCCTGGCCAGCACCAGCACATGATCGGCATGGGCAGAGGCCAGCGACAGATCGTGCAGCGACACGATCACCGTGGTTGGCAGATGCGACAACAGCGCCAGGACTTCGAGCTGATGGCGGATATCCAGGTGGTTGGTGGGCTCGTCGAGAATCAGCAGGTCGGGCTTTTGCGCAAGCGCACGCGCAATCATCACCCGCTGCTTTTCGCCACCGGACAGCGAGGCGAAATTGCGCGATGCCACATGGTCGATCTTCATCAGGGACAGCGCGTCCCCGATTGCGGCATAGACCGCGTTCCGGCTCATGCCTGATAGATGGGGCGACAGCCCAAGTTCGACGATTTCGGCGACCGTCAGCCCGAAATCGGTGGCAGGTTCCTGCAAAACCGTTGCAATCCGTCGTGCGACATCGCGCGGCTGCATGTCCCACACATCGGCGCCATCCAGCAGGATACGGCCGCAAGAGGGGCGGTGATAGCGGTAAAGACAGCGCAGCAGGCTGGACTTGCCGGCGCCATTGGGCCCGACTATGGCCAGCATCCGGCCGGCCTCGACGGCAAAATCGATCTCGCAGACAAGGGACGGCCCGCGATGCGGTCCCCAGCTCAAGCCTTCGACGGCAAGCCGGGCCGGACTAGAGCCGATCAGGGACGACGGCAGTTCCATCGCAAGCCTCCACGCAAGAAGCGGGGGAGCGGGAAGAGCCTATGCGGCCGTCAACAGCAATGTGAACGTCGAACGCCATCAATCTTTCCCCTTGGCTCACCCCGGCCAGGTTTCTTCAGACATGTCGAGGGCAGGTCTCCTGACTTGCGGGTCACAGCGCCCCCGGACCTTCCCGGCCTTTCGGCCAGTGGCATTCCCGGGTGAACTCACCGCTCACAGTTGCGGGGACAGTCACGGATTTGCGCCCTTTTGGGTACGTCTCACCGTGTTCCCTTTTAATCCCCTCCAGCGCATGCCTTCGGAGAACCTTCAACGGGGATGGGTGTAATTATATTACGTCGGGACGTCAATGGGGAATTTGCGGTCGAGCGGCAACGCAAACATTGGCGGTCCCTGAACCCGTCGTCATTCCTGTGCCTACACAGGCCTCCAGCCGACGCGCATCTGCGTGCCGGGAGGGTGTGGTGCCCTACCGTGCATCGTCGAAGGGTGCTTCCCCGCGCGCCAGAGATCGCGCTCGCTGATGGAACCCGGGTCAGGTCCGGGGTGACGGCGGAAGAAGGGATTGAGGTGATGCCCTCAAACGGTCCCATCCACAATCACCAGCGGTCGCCCTTGCGTGCAGGCTTCTATCCGGGCGTGGACCTTGTAGACCTCGGCCAGCATCGCCGGCGTGATGACCTCGGCTGTCGGGCCGTCGGCCACCAGATGGCCGTTGGAGACGATCATGGTGTGGTCGCAGTAGCGCATGGCGTGGTTGAGGTCGTGAAGCGCGATCAGCACGGCCATGCCGCTTTTGCGGGCAAGGCGGTGCATATATTCCAGCACCTCGATCTGGCGGAAGAGATCGAGCGCCGAGGTCGGCTCATCCATCAGGAGGATCTTCGGCTTGCGCACCAGCGCCTGGGCAATCGCCACCAGCTGGCGCTGGCCGCCCGACAGGGCACCCAGATCGCGGAAGGCCAGATCGGCAATGCCGAGCGAGGCCAGAATGCCGTCGATTTCGGCCAGTTCATCGTCGCCAACGCGCCAGCTGCCGCCCTGCTTGGCGGCCAGAAGCACGCTTTCGTAAACGGTCAGAACCGCATTCGCGCCGGTATCCTGGGGCATGTAACAGATGGCGTTGGAGGTCGCCTCCGTGCCCGACACATGCACAACGCCATCGCCCGACAACAGGCCTGCAATGCGCTTGAACAATGTCGACTTGCCAGCCGCATTGGGGCCGATGATGGCGGTCAGTGCGCCGCCATGGATGGCACCGGTGGTGATGTCGGAGAAGATCGTGGTGCGGCCATAGCGGGCACCGATCTTTTCGAGGGAGAGGGCTACCATGCGCGCCGCCTGTTGGTGAAGATGAGCGAGAAGAAGAAGGGGACGCCGACCAGAGCCGTGATCACGCCGATCGGCAGGATTGCGCCGGGGATCAGCATTTTCGACACCACCGAGGTGGCCGACAGCATCAATGCGCCGCAGATGGCAGAGCCCGCCATGAAGAAGCGTTGATCCTCGCCGACCACCATGCGGGCGATATGCGGGCCGACCAGGCCGATAAAGCCGATCGTGCCGACAAAGGAGACCGGGATGGCCGCCAGGAGGCTGACCAAAAGCATGGTCTCCAGCCGAAGCCGCTTGACGTTGACGCCGAACGAGGCGGCCTTGTCGTCACCCAGGCGAAGCGCTGTCAGCGCCCAGGCATTGCGGGCAAAGAGCGGCAGAACGACAACGAGGATTGCACCGGTGACCGCAACCTTGCCCCAGGTGGCTTTGGTCAGCGAGCCCATGGTCCAGAACACCACGGCGGCCAGCGCCTGTTCGGATGCCAGATATTCCAGCAGCGACAAAAGCGCGTGGAAGGTGAAGACCAGGGCAATGCCGAGCAGCACGATGGTCTCCACCGTCACCCCGCGCAGTGTCGACACACCGTAGATGAACAGCGATGCCCCCATGGCCATCAGGAAGGCATTGATCGGGATCATGTACTGGGTCGCACTGGGATAGATCGCAACGCCGGTGACAAGACCGAGCGCCGCGCCAAAGCTGGCGGCCGCCGAAATGCCCAGCGTAAACGGGCTTGCCAGCGGATTGGCGAGAATGGTCTGCATCTGCGCACCGGCCAGCGACAGACAGGCACCGACGGTCACCGCCATCATGGCAATCGGCATGCGGATATCCCAGATCACCACCCGCAGCTGCACATCGGCTGTGGAGGGTGAAAACACGGCCGAAAGCACCTGGGCCAGCGAATAACGCGCCGGTCCAAGCGCCATGTCGGCGGCAACGGACACAAGCAGGCAGACAAACAGGATCGCCAGAATGGCGATCTTGCGGCCCGCCAGCGCCCGGTAACGGTTGCCCGTTTCCAGCGGTGTGGCGGTGGCGCTGTCGTGTTCGGTGAGCGCTGCCATCAGTTGCTCTCCGTGGTCAGTGAGACGAAGTAACCGGTCTTGTAGGGCACCGGCAGAAATGTGTCGTGCAGCTCGCGGAAGGTGTCTTCCGGGTCGAGATCGGCAAACAGATCCGGATGGAACCACTTGGCGAATTGCTGTACGGCGACGAAGTCATAGGGCGTGCCATAAAACTGATGCCAGATCGCATGGGCCTTGCCGGCCTTGACTGCGGGAAGGGCATTGAAGGGACGCCGCTCCATCAGCGCCTGCAGCTGCGCGCGTGCGGCATCGAGATCGGCGCCGGGGCCGATGCTGACGAACTTGTTGACATCCGATTGCCGGCTCCAGTTGGCACCGGTCACCACCACGATATCCGGGTTGGAGACAATCAGCTGTTCGGCATTCAGTTCGCCGGAGAACTTGTCGAAGAAATCCGAGCCGATATTGTGACCGCCGCCGAGCGCGATCATCTTGCCGAAATTGACCGGGCCGAAGGTCTGGCAGCACACCTCGTCGCCGACAATGCCGGGGGCGCGCTCGATATAGACCTTGGGCTCGCGCATACCGGGATGCGCGGCCAGAACATCGGCCACGCGGGCCAGTTGCTGGCGGCGATAGGCGATCAGCTCATCGGCTGTCTTCTCGTTGCCGAACAGCTTGCCCAGCACCGAAATGGAGTTTTCCATATTGGCGTCGGGATCGACGCGGAAATCGATATAGACGAGCTTGGCACCCACGGCGGCCAGCTTTTCTTCCAGCCCGCTTTCTTCGGCGGCCTTTTGCGATTCCAGGTTCAGCGTCATCACATCGGGTTTCAGCGCAATCGCCGCTTCCACGCTGAAGGTGCCATTGCCGACATAGCCGAAGCGCGGCAGATCGGCGATCTGCGGAAAGACCTCAAGATAATTGCGGTAGGTGTCGAGATCCTTGGTCATCAGATCGTCGCGCCAGCCGACAATCGTGTCGAAGGCGTGCTTGCCGGCGAGGGCGGAAATAACGCTCACCTGCCGGGCTTCCCCCACGAGAACACGCTTGGCCGGCATGTCGATATCGACAGTGCGGCCTGCGGCATCGGTGATCTGTTCGGCCAGAGCGGGCGTTGCCAGAAGCGCCAAAAGGGCGGCGAGTTTTGCAAGCGTCTTAACGGTCAGCATGGGCATCCTCGAATAAAGAAATCCGGCGACCGAAGCCGCCGGGGTATGGGCTGAAAAAATCGAGCGATCAGGAGCCGCTTTTCAGCGAGGCGAAATAGCCGGGATGGTAGTCGACCGGCAGGAAACGCTCATGCAATTCGCGGAAGGTGGCATCGGGATCGAGATCGGCAAACAGGTCCGGATGCAGCCACTTGGCGATCTGCTGAACGGCCACGAACTGGTAGGGGCTGTTGTAGAACTGGTGCCAGATGGCATGCACATTGCCGTCCTTGACCGCCTTGATGCCGGTAAAGGCAGGCCGTTCCATCAGGGCTGCGAGCTTCTTTTCAGCCGTTGCCGGATCGGCACCGGGACCGACGCCCACCCAATTGCCGCCGGGGACATAAAGCTCCCAGTTGGCTCCGGTGATGATCACCTGATCGGGGTCGGAGGCAATGATCTGCTCCGGGTTGACCGTGCCGAAGGTGCCGGGAATGAAGTCCTTGGCCATGTTGATGCCACCGGCAAGCTCGACCATCTTGCCGAAATTCTCGTTGCCGAAAGACATGCAGCAATCATCCGAATAGCCACCGGCGCGCTCCATGAACACGACGGGCTTCTTGACGTCTGCATGCTTGGCCAGAACGTCGGTCACCCGGGCAATCTGTTCGTCGTGGAATGTCACGAATTCCTCGGCGCGATCTTCCTTGCCGAACAACTGGCCGATAATGCGCATCGACTCATCGGTATGTTCCATCGGCTTTTCGCGGAAGTCGATATAGACGAGCGGAATGCCGACCTTGGCGAGCTTTTCGATATAGCCCGATTCTTCCGTTGCCGCCTTGGCTTCGGTGTTCATGATGATCACATCGGGCTTCAGGGCGACGGCCTGCTCGATGTCGAATGTACCGTCCTTCATGCCGCCGAAGGTCGGGATGTCGGCCATCTCCGGGAACTTCTTCAGATAGATGTTATAGCCGTCGAGATCGGCTTTCTGGAAGTCGTCACGCCAGCCGACCACGCGGCCAAAGGGATTGTCGGTGTCCAGCGCTGCGGTGAAATAGATCTGACGTCCTTCGCCCAGGATGACGCGCTTTACCGGCGTATTGACCTCGACCTTGCGGCCGGCAATATCGGTAATGGTGACCATGTCGGCCAGGGCCAGGCCTGGAACAAGCGCGAGCGAAAGCGTGGCGGCGCGAGCCACCATCTTGAAATGGAACATCAATATTTCTCCTGTGGGAGCTTCGGATTTTGGCGAATTATGATTTTATGACTTTCGCAGTCAAGAAATATCTTTTAGAAACTTTCCAATCTTGCTCATCTTTCGACGGAACGCACCCATGACGACGCACGCGACCCCTTCCGCATCCCTTTCAAATCTCGGCCTTCGCGATGAAATCAAGGCCTATTGGTCCAAGCGTGCCGAAACCTTCGACACCCAGCCGGGACACGAAATTTTCTCGGAAGAGGAACGCCGGGCCTGGCATGCGCTGCTTGAGAAACATCTGGGGCGGGGCGAGGGGCGCGCGGCGCTGGATCTGGCCTGCGGTACGGCGGTTGTCAGTCATTTGCTCGACGATCTGGGCTTCAAGGTCACCGGCATGGACTGGTCCGAACCCATGCTCGATCGCGCGCGCGCCAAGGCGAAGAACCGCGGACGGACGATCCGTTTTTATCTGGGCGATGCCGAAAACACCATGGAACCGGATGAAAGCTATGACGTGATCACCAACCGCCATCTGGTCTGGACCCTCGTCGATCCCTCCGCTGCCTTTCGCGAATGGCACCGGCTTTTGAAATCCGGCGGCAAGCTGCTGGTGGTCGACGGCGATTTCGTCAATCCCGGCCCGGTGGCCAGGATTGCGCGCAAGCTGTCTGAGCTTTTGAAACGCCTGGGCCTTGGCCCCAAATCCGTGGAGAACGGCCCCATGGCGGGCGATATGGCCGCCACCCATGCCTCGATCCTGTCGCGCGTGCATTTCTGCGATGGCGCGCGCGCCGAAGCGGTTATGGCGCTGTTGAATGAGGCAGGTTTCTCAAAGGTCACGCTGGATCGGGACATGCGCGCCATTCACCGCACCCAGCGTCGGAACTTCTCGTTCCTCAAGGGCCTCGAACGCGCCACCCAGCACCGCTACGCCATCTGCGCCGAGAAATAGGTTTCGCTATACCGGCTTGGCGCAGATCATCGTTGCCGGGATCTCGAAGGTCCAGCAAATGCCTTCCGGCAGATATTCGCATTGCGCCGTGCCATGCAGGCTGGAGACGGTCGACTGGATGAGGACGGAGCCAAAGCCTTTCTCATCCGGTTCCTTGGGCGGCGGGCCGCCGGCTTCCTGCCAGGTGATCCGGATCCACTCCTTGCCGTCTTCAGACCGAAAGCCGTGCCAGCGCAAATCCAGCTGACCGTCCGGCGTCGACAGCGCACCGTATTTCATCGCATTGGTGGCAAGCTCGTGCAGCAGCATGCCCACTTCCTTGACGCAGTCGTCATCGACATCGAAATCCTCGCCCTCGGTGTTCAGCCGCGCGCCGGGTTCGAGGAAACTGTCGAGCTGTACGGTAATCAGCTTGGAGAAGGTCGGGCTTGACGCGCGATTGCCGGTCAAAAGATCCAGCGACTGGGCAAAGGACCCCATGCGGCCGGTGATCGATTTGACGAAAGCGTCGCGATCCTGCGTGTGCCTTGCCGTCTGGCGCACCAGTGCCTGCGCCACCAGAATGACATTCTTGGTGCGATGGGCCATTTCCCGCAACACCACCTGCAGGCGCTCTTCCGCCTGGTTGCGGTCGAACGAGGCCTCGGACATGACCCGCGACACCTGGTCGATTTCGGTCACGCCCGTATAGAGCGGCGGCACGATCTCGCCGCGGCCCACGCCCTCGGCGCGTTCGGAGATCAGGCGGATGGCGCTCTGCAGCTTGCGACCGAAGACCATTGCCGACACGATGGACAGCAGGAAGAAGCCGATGCCGGCGAGAATGAGGTAGCGCCATGTCGTGCCAACGGTGCCGATGGCGGTGTTGGACGGTCCCCACACCACGACCTGCCATGGGGTCACGCCGACGCGGGAATAACCCGTCATCATATCGGCAGCGGGAAGCTCTTCGCCCGTCATGCTGGCGGTTTTGGCCTCCTCCAGAAGCTCGGCCGGAAAGGGCTCGCCAGTATCCTTGCCATTGGGCGAAATGACAATGTCATTGTCGCCGTCGATCAGTGCATAGCTCCATTCGGGCGGCAGCGGGCGGTCGCCGATCAGGCTGCCAAGCAAGGGCGCATCCTGCGTCAGGATCAGAGCCAGTTCGTCGTCGCGCACGCCCGGCGCATCGACCATTTTCATGACATTGTAGACGAAGCGTCCGCTGGTGCGGCCTTTGAAGACGTCGGATATATAGGGGCGTCCGGATTTGACGGATTCTTCGATCGATTCCAGATTGCCGGTCAGGCCCAGTTTTTCGCCGTAATCGACGCGGGTGTTGAGCAATTGCTGGCCTTGGCGGTTGACCACCAGCATATACCAGCCGCTGCGCACCAGCGCCGCCTTGGCGCGACTGTGAAAGCGCCCGAAGTCGCGGCTGCGCAGTTCCGGAGAGGTTTCCAGAACCAGAAGCGTCGTCACCATGTCGTGCAACTGGCGGTCCACCAGCCGGGCAATGGCCTCCGCTTCGCCGGTGGTGCGCTGTCTGACCGATTCCAGTTCGCCGCTGCGCAATTCGCCAACGATCAGGACCGAAAAAATGGTAAGCGGCAGCGTGGTCAAAAGCGCCAGGCCGACCATATAGGCACGCACGCCGGCCGTCAGCGAACGCCACCGCACCAGAAGATGGTTCGCAAACCGCATCACCGCTCAAACCATCCAAACTGCATTCATGCCCCAATCGTTACAGCCAAGAACGAGCAGCGAAAAGAGAGAATCGCGGCTCATGCAAAAAAATAAGGCTAATCGATTAGAAGGGCAGTGCGGCAGAAATCAGTCAGGGGGCGGAGGGGTGAATCCGGTTCTGTGTCTAGTTGCCGACCTTCTTGTTTCCGGCAGCACAGACCACGCGCACATCATATACATAGCTGTCGCGCTGGTGGTCGGTATTGTTCATGTTCCAGCCTTTGGCAGCCTTGTTCTTGCGTGAAGCCACCGCGTCGAGCTCGAAATAGGCGCGCGCCACCGCCTCTTGTGGTTGGCTGAGCACCTGCTGTTTGGTCATGCCCTCACTCATCAGCTTCTGCAGTTTCTGGTCGCACTTGGTCTTGGGGTTGGAGCCAAACCACTGAATCTTGCCCATGGGAATGACCGGATTGAAGTTGATGGAGACCGTGCGTTTGCTGCCTGAGCCGATGTCTCGATTCGTGAATATCTGATGCCAGTAACCGCCGTCGTGCTCGAAATACCGCACGGGATCGACGACACCCAGTTTCATGGCAACGATACGCTCGCCGCTGGTCGCGCGGGCATAAAGACTGAACATGAACGTGTGGCTTTTGGACTTGATGCTGGTGTAACCGCCCATTTTTGCCGAAACTTCAATTGGCGCGTGATCTATTCCGTCCTTTTTGACTTCGACTTTCTCGAGCCAATCCTTGGCGAATGCCTGGCATGGTGGCATGAGCCCGGTCGCCAGAAGGGCCGCGGCCAGAACGAGGGGGGATGTGATTCTGTTTCTGTGCATGTTGTTCCCTTTCGGTTTCTATTGGGCTGCGCGTTGAATCATGATGCGACCGGATGCTGGCTGAGCTGCCATTTCGTCTGGCCTTCACCAAAAGATATGCCCGCAGCACCTGTCCGCGCGGCAGGGCGTGCTGCGAAATGACCGTACAAGATGGCCACGAAGGGCATCCGGCCTGTTCTCGCGCCGCTCTTTTTCGAAGGGGCAGGCTCAACTGCACGATAGGTCGAAGGCTTCGTGCGATGTTCTGACACGGTGATGCCCAAAACGGTCAGAAACCACCCGATATCAAACTGGAGCGATACGTATCCATCGCGGCGCCATGACGGTCTTCGTCGAGCAGCGTGCCGCTGCCAAAGCTGATACGCAGGCCTGCCGTTATTCTTTGAAAGTCTTGATCGTTACCGCCGGCAGATATGTTTTCATAGTGATAGCGGGCAAACACGGTATAGGGAGTATCGTCAAATCGATAATTTGCCTGGGCCGCGGCGTAAAACACGTCGATCGGGAGTGGATCGTAGTCGCGATAGGCGATCTCCGTGTCGAAGCGTAAATTGGGCGTGGCGAAATAACGGGCAACGCCGCGCGCGCCCAGGAAGTCGACGGAATTGCCTTGTATGTCGAACTGCCCATATTCGGCCTGTCCGAAGAGTGTGACCTGATCGAGGTAGACCTGGAATTGCGGGCCGCCTGAATATACCGTCCAGTCGACTGTCTCGATGTCGGTCCTGTTGACGGAAACAAAGATGCCGGCGGCAAAAGAGGACGGGTCGCGCCAGAACAGATGCGCGGTGCCGCCATATTGGGTATAGCCTGCTCCATCGGCGGCAAGGCGATCGACGACAAAGTCGCCCTGAACGTTCCAGTTGCCCTCGATGTTACAATTGGCGCGGGTGGCACCCCCATAGGTGTGAACGTCACCAAGGTTGCCGATATTGAACGAATAGAGTCTGCCGATATAGGCTTCGGCATGGCCAGAGCAGGCATTGTGCGTGACTGTCGGTTCCGTATCGGCAGCGAAAGCGGTTGTGGCCAGCATCGAGAAAGCCGCACTGAGAATGTATCTTGTCATGGGTCGTCTTGCCTCTTGCTTGCCTGCGCAGAACTTCTGTTGCGCTTGAAATCTCGAAAATCGCTTTGAAATGCCTCGGGTCTTTGCCGTGACACGGCTGGATCCAGGGATCGGATGCGTCGATGGCATCCGCCAAATCGCGCGCTGTTTTGCGCGAAACTTGCGAATGTATTCAGATTTCTAGGAGACCCTGATCGAGCTGACCACAGGATAACGCATGTCAAAAATGACAAATGCATAGCAAAAACGGAACAATTGTTACCGTACGTAGGGTTTTTGCTTTATATTGAATTGATTGGTTGTTCATTATTACTTGTTTTATTCGTCAGGCGGTGCATTTTGATAGAGTGGTTACAGGAACCGCCGGCCGCTGTGTGGATGAGCAACAACAAGACGGTGACTGTCGAGACAGTCGCGATGACGGTGACCGCCCGTTTGGGACAATTCTCCGACAGCAAGATGTTCTGGGTCGATGGCAGCGTCGATGTGCGCCAACCCTGCGTGATGGAGCCGAGGATGCCGACGGAAGTCGTGCAGCCCCTGATTTTCATTCCGCTGACATTCCAGGGGCAGGGGCGCATCATTATTCCGGACCTCGGTCCCGAGCCCTATGATGCCAGTCGAGCGCCCCGGGCCTTGCGGTTGGTGCCGGGGGCACCGCTCTACGATTTTTCCGAGCCGACGCTGAACCGGTCTTTCGTTCCATTCGTTGCGGTCCAGACAATGGCAAACTGGTTTGGTGGACGTTTGCCCAAGGCGATGCTGCCGTTTACGGCAGATACGATCGACAAGAGCTTGCAGGCGCCCATCCTCAACGCGAGCCTCATGCACATGCTCGCCCTGCAGGTGGATAAATACGAAGACCCTATGCGGTCATTGGCCTTCGAGAGCCTGGCGATCCAGATGGTCACCCTGTTCCTGCACGAGCTTTGTGGCGCAGACGCGCAATATAGCAGCGTTACCTCGAATGAAGTCAGGTGCGCGAAGGAGGCGCATGAGCGTCTTTTGCAGAATCTTCAACTGCCGCCGACAACAACGGAACTGGCCGAAACGGCTGGCATGAGCGAACGTCGACTGGATCATGTGTTTCAGGAACTCTTCGGCGCCAGCATTTTCAGGACGCTGGGCAATGCCCGCCTCGATCATGCCTACCAGGCGCTGCAGACCAGCCAGATTTCCGTCAAGGAGCTGTCCTTCCGCTTGGGCTACAAGCATGCCTCCAGTTTCAGCCGCGCCTTCTATCTGCGCTTTGGCAAATATCCAGCGCAGATCAGGGCAGTCTGAAGCGCGCTCTTGGGCAAGCCCGCATATCTTTAACGCCCGATACGCTCATCGCCAGACCGGGGCGGACGCGACAGAAACACTCAGGCGCCGTCCGAGAGCCAGCGGTGCCAGTCGTCCACGCTGCCGTTGAAGACATTGAGGTCGATGCGTTCGTCGACGCCCTGCGACAGGCCGGAACCGGAATATTGCCACAGCACCCAGCGCCGGTCGGGATAGACCTTGGAGGGGTGGGCGGCCACCGAGCGCAGCCAGAAGGGGTGGCTCTTGAACGCCCCCTGGAGATTGTCGGCGTAGAAATCGGGCGAGGTGTAGATCACCGGACGCTTGCCGTAATGGCGCTCCAGCCGGTCCATGAACACCCGCATCTTTTCCAGAACCGTGGCGCGGTCCGGCCGCTTCTTGCAGCTCGACTGGTGGTTCCATTCCACATCGATCACCGGCGGCAGGGCATTGGCCTCGCGCGGCACGTTCTGGATGAACCAGTCGGCCTGCGAGCTTGCCGTGCGGCACCAGTAGAAGAAGTGATAGGCCCCGTGGCGCACGCCGGCGTCCTTGGCACCGCGCCAGTTGGTCTTGAACATCGGATCGAGATGATCGCCGCCATCGGTGGCCTTGATATAGACGAAATTGGCACCCTGGCGGCGCAGCGTATGCCAGTCGATATCGCCCTGCCAGCGCGATACATCGACCCCGTGCACGGCAAGCTTGGAGGGCGACTTCTTGCCGAAATTGATCGGCTTGGCATCGCGGAAACGCTGGCTGTAGACCTTGGGCCGGCCAAGCGAGCGACCCTCGGGCCGCTCCAGCGGAACGGCAATCGCGCCCGGTGCGATCGCAGCCTCGAACACCTGGACATCCGCCCCCGAGCCGGCAAAGGCAAGCTCGGTTGGATGCGGTGCGTCTTCGACCGATGGGCTCTCACCGCTTGCCGCAAGCCGCTCGCCTGTCTGCAAAGCTCCGGCAACCGGTGCCGAGGGAATGGGAGCGGACGGCGAAATCGACCCGGTGGTCTCCCTGGACGTGACGGAAAGCACCGATTCCGGACCGGCGCTGGAGGTGCAGCCGGACAGGAACACAAGGGCTATAACAGCCGTGATGACAGAAGAACGCATCGTTTCCCTAACGCAGTACAGGCCGCACCCCGACGGGCCGCCGGTCGGCGCGGAAAAGGAAATTCCTAACAAGACATTACCGGTAAAAGATAAATAGAATTTTAACGAAGGCAGAAAGGGCCGCTCGTTTGCCGCCCCGATGCAGGGGGAGGCGGGAGGGAAAAGAAATGCCGAGGCAGACCGCCAGTTCGATGATCGGAAACGGCTCCCCGACCGCCACGGACCGGCCACAAAAAAGCCCCCGCCAGCGAAAACCGGCGGGGGCTTGGGTGTCTGTGTCTATTCACGCCTTCAGCGCAGCGACAATGGCATCCGGGGTGATCGGCAGGTGGCGCATTCTGACGCCGACGGCCTCGAAGATGGCGTTGCCGATGGCGGGCGCGATTGGCGTGGTGCCGGGTTCGCCAAGTCCGACGGGGGCTTCCTTGCTATCGACCAGTTCGACGGTCAGGTCAGGCGTGTCGATCATGCGAAGCGGGGTATAGGCGTCCAGATTGCGATCGCGCACATTGCCGTCTTCGAATTCGGTGCCTTCGTAAAGCGCCATCGAAAGGCCCCAGAGCGCAGCACCCTCGCACTGCGCCTTTGCACCATCCGGATCGACCGCAATGCCGCAATCCACCACGAGCCAGATCTTCTGCACATCCACATGGCCGGTCTTACGGTCCACATGCAGCTTGACGGCGGCCGCCACCCAGGTGGGCATGGATCGCGACTGGCCATAGGTGGTGGCAATGCCGATGGCGGTATCGGCCTCGAGCTCGGTCTTGCCATAGCCGGAAAGCTCGGCCACCCGCGACAATACATTCGCCTGACGCGATGCGCCGCCAACGGCAACTGGCGCGGAGCCGGCATTGCGGCCTTCCGCTTTCAGGTGATCGAGACGGAATTGCACCGGGTCCTTGCCCGCTTGCAGTGCGGCCTCATGCATGAAGCTTTCCAGACCCCAGTTGACCCAGCCGGGTGAAACCGAACGCAGCCAGCCGGGCCGGAATGTGGCTTCGGCCAGATCGTTGGAAATGATGCGCGCGCGCTGGGCACCCACGTCATACCAGTGATCGGCACCGTCGCTGGCGAAAGGATCGTAAGGCTCGCCATTGACACCCTTGGGCATGAAGCCCGGGATCATGACCTTGGTTGGCCAGCCCGATGCCCAGGCGGAATCCATGGCGATCACAGTCTTGTTCTCGTCATAGGCCATCCGCAGCTTTTGCACCGAGGGCGAACGTGGGCTGTCGAAGATGGCGTCGTCCGGTCTGGTCATCACCATCTTGACCGGCTTGCCACCCAGCGCCTTGGAGGCCAGCGCCACCGGCACGGCATAGTCGCCATTGAGCCTGCGGCCAAAGCCACCGCCCAGAAGATAGGTGCGCATGACCACGCCGTTTTCATCGACGCCCAGTGCCTTTTGCAACCAGGGCAGAACGAGCGACTGCCACTGGTTGCCTGTATGGATTTCCCAGATGCCGTCTTCATTCTGGAAAGCCAGAGCATTGAGCGGTTCCAGCTGGAAATGCAGCACCGTGGAGGTGGTATATTCCGATTCCAGCGTCTCGGCGGCTTTGGCAAAGACCGGATCGACATCGTGGTTGCCGGTGTCGAGCAGCGAACCGACACTCTCATCGGCAATCAGCTTGCGGGCATGGTCCTGGATCTCGGCCTCGCTCACCTTGGCGGTCTTGCCGACGCTCCATTCCACCTTGATTTTGTCGGCAGCCTTTTGCGCTGCCCAATGGCTGTCGGCAATCACCATGGCCCAGCCCTGCGTGGTGCCGGAGGGATCGTCGATCTTGATGGTCTGGCTATAGCCCTTGACCGATTTTGCATCGCTGTCGTCGATGCTGGTGATTTCGGAGCCATAGCGGGTCGGCGGCATGATCGGCATGGCATGCACCATGCCATCGACCTTGGCATCGATGCCGAAGATTGCCTGACCGGTGGTCTTGCCGGCAATGTCGAGTGCCTTGACCTGTTTGCCGACCATGGTCAGTTCGGACACCGGCTTGAGTGGCAGGGCCTTCAGCTCGTCCTCGCTGAACGAACGGCTGATGCCGTCGCCCACCAGTTCGCCAAAGCCTGCCGTCTTGCCGCCACCGGAGACAATGCCGTTGGAGACAGTGATCTCGGAGACGTCGATGCCCCACATCTGCGCTGCCTTTTCGCTGAGCGCCACACGCCCGGCGGCACCCGCCTGACGGTAGATCGGCCAGCTCTGCGACACCGACCAACTGCCGCCGGTGACCATCAGGCCCCATTTGGCAGCGGAATCGACGTGGTCGATATGCACATCGTCCCAGTTGGCACCGAGCTCGTCGGCCAGGATGCGGGCAATCGCGGTGCCGACATGCTGGCCCATTTCGGCGCGGATGATGTTGACATTGACGCGGCCTTCGCTGTCGATCCAGTACCAGATCGCCGGCTCATAGCGCGCTCCAACGGCCTCGATGGGGGAGCCGTCGGCAGCCTCCGGGTTCATCGCGGCAGCGCCCATGCGGGGAAAGCCGAACAGTGCTCCGGTTGCGCACATGGACACCAGGAAGCCACGGCGGCTGAGCTCGACGCTGTCGCGCTTGCGAAAGGCAACTCTTGGATCATCAGCCATTGGACATGTCTCCTCTCATGGCCGCTGCGGCTTCGCGCACGGCGGCGCGAATGCGCACATAGGTCATGCAACGACAGAGATTGCCGGTCATCACGGCATCGATATCGTCGTCGCTGGGGTCGGGAATATCCTTCAGGAAGGCCGCCGCCTGCATGATCTGGCCGGACTGGCAGTAACCGCATTGCGGCACAGCCAGATCGCGCCAGACCTGCTGGATCGGGTGATTGCCGTTTTCGTCCAGTCCCTCGATTGTGGTGATCTCGGTGCCGGCGACATCCTGAACGGCAGTGATGCAGGAGCGTGTTGCCCGTCCCCCCACATGCACGGTGCAGGCACCGCACATGCCGATGCCGCATCCGAATTTGGTGCCGGTCAGTCCGGCCTCGTCACGGATGACCCACAAAAGCGGTGTATCCGGCTCGGCCTCGACCTGCACTTGACGTCCGTTGATTGTGAACTCGATCATGGTCATGTCCTTGTCAGTGGGTCTCGGCCTGGGCACGGATATCGGCGACCTTCTTTGGAAGGTCGTTCCATGCGGGCAGATCGGCGCGCTTGTCGCGCAGGTAAGCGGCAATCGCCGCCACTTCGTCATCGGAAAGTGCCGTTCGGAAGGCCGGCATCACAACACCCTTTGTGCCGTTTTCCGCGCTCACGCCATCCAGCATGACATGGATCAGGTTGTCGGGCTGGTCGAGACGCGTTGCCGAATTGATGGCGAGATCGGGACGCCCTTCCTGCACGCTTTCGGCATTGTAATGGCAGGCGGCACAGGCGGTGGCATAGAGCCGCTCGCCCAGATCCTTGCGATAGGTCGGGTCGGGACGACCGGCCTCCAGGCTTGCCTTGACCACCGGATTGTCAGCCGGATCGGTATCCGGGTTTCCAGCCACATCGGCGAGATAGGTGCCGATGGCTTTGAGGTCGCTGTCTGGCAGTTCGCGCAGACCCGCATGGACGACCGGACCCATGGGGCCGGCAGCAATGCCGTGATAGGTTCCGGCACCGGTTTCAAGGTATTTCGTATATTCAGATGCGGTCCAGCCGACGGCGGATGGATTGGCCGAGGTCAGCGCTGGCGCAATCCAGTTGTCGATGGCAGCACCGGCATATTGCTCGCTTGCGATTTCCGCGCCAACGGCATTGCGTGGCGTGTGGCAGGCGCCGCAATGGGCAATTCCTTCGGCGAGATAGGCGCCGCGGTTCCATTCATCCGACTTCGCCGTATCCGGCTGATAGCGTCCGAAATCGACAAACAGCAGTTTCCAGCCAGCCTGCAGGACGCGGATATTGAGCGGGAAGGGTATGCTGTTCTCCTTGGTCGCCTCGTTGACCGGCTTCACCTCGCTCATCAGATAGGCATAGATCGCGTCGACATCGTCGTCGCCCATCTTGGTGAAGTGATCGTAGGGGAAGGCCGGGAAGAGATGGGAACCGTTGCGGTCCACACCCTCATGCATGGAGCGACGGAAGGCCTCCGGCGACCAGCTGCCGATACCGGTATCGGCATCGGGTGTAATATTGGATGCGTAGATCGTGCCAAAACCGGTCGCGATAGGGTAATTTCCGGCAAAGGGTTCACCACCCTTTGCCGTATGACAGTTGGCACAATAGCCGGCTGCCGTCAGCACGCGCCCCTTTTCGATCGTGGCAGCGTCGAAGCTCGGGCGCTCGCTGGCACTCATGGCGGGTATGGCGCCGTGATAGGCATAGATGCCGAAGCCGGCAACGGCGACGACCCCTACGGCGACAACGGTCAGGAAGACGGATTTTATGGATGGCAAGGATCTGGTCCCCAGCTTGCTATGAAATAACGTAATCATAGAAGGATAGAGCAGATGGGGAGTGTATCAATACGTCCTAAAAAAGATATTTATTAAACCGTTGCGCGCGGACGACTGCGAGTGAGTGTTTCAACGGTAAAAAGCCGGCCTCGCGACCAGCTTTTTACCATTCATTGGAAGGGATATGCGCAAGCCTGCGTTTGCCGGCCAGGCCTTAGAATTCCTGCCAGCCGGCGTCTCCGCCACCGCCACCGCCGCCGCCGGACAGGGAGATGGTGGAGGAAAACAGTTCTTCCAGATTGAGGAAGCAGATCATCGCGCCTTGATGCGACAGGATGCCTTCGGCGAATTTGGCCGACTGGATCGCGGTCTGCGGCACCGGCTGCAGGCTTTCGGCCGGCACGGTCAGGATATCCGACACGCCTTCGACCAGCAGGCCGAGCGTCATGTTGTTGACATCGGTGACGATGATGGCGCTGCGCTCCGACGCCACGGTGCCGGCCATGCCGAGCTTGACCGCCAGATCGATGATCGGGATCACGGTTCCGCGCAGATTGACCACGCCCAGCACCTCGTAAGGTGCATGGGGGAGCGGGGTCACGGGCGTCCATCCGCGAATTTCCCGGATCGAGCGGGTCTTCACGCAGAACGACTGATCGTTGAGCTTGAAGGCGATAAGCTCCAGTGAATCGGATGTGGTGGCCAGTTTTACGTTCACGCAAGGATCCCCGCGACAATGATGAGCAACCCTCGCGTTTTACCGATCAAAGCTGGCGCAAGGCTTATGCAAGCAAAGGCTGAAAAACCGTCGCAAGCCCTCTCGCGGTTGCGACGGTGACCGTGCGGTGGCGAGAGCCTTCCTCGCCTAGCGCCAGCCCAGGGCCGGTGCCACATGCTTCAGGATCGATTCGATCACATGGGCATTGTAATCGACGCCCAGCTGGTTGGGCACGGTCAGAAGCAGCGTATCGGCTTCGGCAATCGCCTCGTCCTTGCGCAACTCCTCGATCAGCCTGTCCGGTTCGGCGGCATAGGAGCGACCGAAGATGGCGCGGGTATTGGCGTCGAGATAGCCGATCGAATCCTGATCCTTGCTGCGACCGAAATAGGCAAAGTCACGCTCGTCGGTCAGCGCAAAGATGCTGCGGCTGACGGAGACGCGCGGCGTGCGGCTGTGGCCGGCCTCTGCAAAGGCTTCGCGATAGGCGCGGATCTGCTTGGCCTGCTGGATATGGAAGGCTTCGCCCGTTTCATCGTCCTTCAGCGTCGAGGATTGCAGGTTCATGCCGAGCTTGGCGGCCCACACGGCCGTGGCATTGGAGCCGGCACCCCACCAGATGCGATCGCGCAGTCCTTCCGAATACGGTTCCAGTCTCAGCAGGCCCGGGGGATTGGGGAACATCGGGTTCGGATTGGGCTTGGCAAAGCCTTCACCCTTCAGCGCCTCGAAAAAGACTTGCGCATGGCGCCGGCCCATATCGGCATCGCTTTCGCCCTCGTTTGGCTGATAGCCGAAATGTCGCCAGCCTTCGATCACCTGTTCCGGCGAGCCGCGCGAGATGCCAAGCTGCAACCGGCCTTTGGAGATGAGGTCGGCAGCGCTTGCGTCTTCCACCATGTAAAGCGGGTTTTCATAGCGCATGTCGATGACGCCGGTGCCGATCTCGATTTTGCTGGTGCGTGCGCCGACGGCTGCCAGAAGCGGAAAGGGCGAGGCAAGCTGGCGGGCGAAATGGTGCACGCGGAAATAGGCCCCGTCGGCGCCCAGTTCTTCGGCGGCAACGGCCAGATCGATCGATTGCAAAAGCGTGTCGCCAGCCGAGCGCGTGCCCGATTGCGGGGAGGGCGTCCAATGCCCGAACGACAGAAATCCAATATTTTTCATCAGGTCTCACCCATGTGGGAGGAAAAGAAGGTGACGGCAAAGCAACCGCCGTCCGTTGGGCACAATGTAGAAAGCACCACGCGCCGTTCCAAGCCATGAGATTGTGAACACTGCGTGTCCTTCAGCTGCGTCACGGCAAAGGCGCAAGCGGTCCATCGGCACCGGGCGGAGGAGGAAATATATTCGTATGCGTCTTATTTGCCGGAAACCCCTGACAAACAGCAGGACATCTACAAGTTTCCGCTCTTGAGAAAGGCGATGTTAATACGCCTGTGTCTAATTTAGCGCTGAATTCGGGGGTTTGACATGTTGAGTGCGTTCAGGGCGATTTGTATTGCTGTTTTGATGCTGGTACCCGCTATAGCAGTGGCCGGCGGAAATGACTGGGTTGTGGCCAAAGCCACCAGCCAGGTCACCTATTCTCTGGACACAGAGACCTGGACGCCGTTGAAAAGCGGTGAAGTGGTGCCGAATGCCGCGTGGATTTCCACCGGTTCGCGCGGCCGCGTGCAGCTTGTGCGTGGCGTGGAAAGCATCGCGTTTCAGCCCAATACCCGCGCTGCCATCGTCACCAAGGGCTTCTTCATTTTCCGCAAGACCGTGGTCACCCAGCAGAAAGGCACGCTCGATCTGGAAATCGAAAAGCGTATCTTGCCTCATACCACGGTGCAGACCCCGCATCTGGCCGCCGTGGTCAAGGGCACGATCTTTCATGTTGCGGTCGGTCGAACCACGGCATCCGTGTCCGTGGATCGCGGTCTGGTCCAGGTTACCTCGTTTGCCAGTCGCCAGCGCGCCAATGTCGGTGCAGGCCAAAGGGCAAGCGTGAATGTCAGGCGCGGCATGTCCGTTGCTGCCCAAGGTGCCGCATCGGCACCCAGCGTGAAAACCGTGTCGGCTGCCGCCGCTGGTCGTGCGGTCGTTAGCACGGATGCCATCGAACAGGTCTCCAGCACCACCTCGACATCCTCCTCGCAAGCTGCAGCCGCCAGCTCCAGCTCCAGCTCCAGCTCCAGCGCCAAGGCAGGCAATGTCAATGAAAATGCCAGCGCCAAGGCATCCTCGGCCAAATCCGGCAACAATGGAAAATCGGCGTCGTCCAGTTCATCGGCAAATTCTGGACAGTCGAACAAGTCCGGTAGTCCCGGCAACAGCGGCAATAGCAATAGCAGCAACAGCAGCAACGGCAACAGCGGCAAGGGCAATAACGGCAGGGGTCATGCGCATGGCCATCACAAGAAGAGATAAGTCCGTCATGGCACGTGAACTGCAATGCGGCGGGCATGGTCCCCACCGCGCATGAAGAAGACCGGTGGGCAGAGAGTGGGCACGCATATCGTGAGGATCGCATTGATCCTTTGCGTGCTGCTGATGCCGGTTCTCGGGGCGAACACACGCCTTATCCATCAGATCGATGACGAACTGATTGCCCTGCGGTTTCAGGCTGCACCGCGTGCGGCGTCCGGCAGCATGGTCTTCATCGCCATCGACAAGAAAAGCCTCGACGATATCGGTGTCTGGCCCTGGCCGCGCAGCGTCTATGCCAGTGTCATCGACAAATTGACCGCTGCCGGCGCTGCCGATCTCTTCATCGATGTCGATTTCAGCACGCCATCGTCACCGAGCGAGGACAAACGGCTTGCAAAGGCATTGGCCGATGCCGGCGGTTCCGTGATCCTGCCGGTCTTTCACCAACTGAAAACAGCCGATGCCGCCTCTGACACGGTCCTCACACGGCCCGTCGCAGAACTGGCGGACAATGCCTGGCTTGCCTTTGCCAATGTGATTGCCGACCCCGATGGCGCGGTGCGGTCCTTCATGGCGGGCGGTGATGTCGACGGGACCCCCACCCAGTCCGCACCGGCGGTGCTTGCCCGCAGCGATCGGGTGACGGGACGCCTTCCGATCGACTTTTCCATCGATCCGGCGACCGTGCCGACCTACTCGCTGTCGTCCGTCCTGGATGGAAGCGTCGGCGCAAACGAAATCAATGGACGTGCCGTCGTCGTCGGCGCCTATGCCACCGAACTGAAAGATATCTTTCCGGTGCCGGTCTATGGGCTGATGCCTGGACCGATGCTGCATATCATCGCGGCGGAGACCCTGTTGCAGGGCCGGTTGCTCGAGCCCGCACCGCAATTGCAGATCGACCTGTTCCTGGCTGCGATCATTGCCGCGATGGTTCTTCTGTTGCGCAAGCGCCGCCTTGTTCCCGTGATGGCGGTGTCTGTCGTCCTCTTCGTGGTCGGCGAAGCCGGTGCCTATCTGTTGCAGCGTGACAACGACGTGTTGCTCCACACCACCACCTGGTGGACCATGCTGGGCCTCGGCCTGTTCATGCTGATGAATGAGAAAGTCGACTTTGCCGCGCTGTTGCTAGACATCGCCAAATCCGAGCACCGCAACACCCGCCGTCTGCTGAAACGGATTGTCACCGACAGCACGGACGGGGTGATTGCCTTCGACAACGGGATGCGGGTGATCGAGGAAAGCAAGTCTGTCAGGCCGCTATTGGGTCTGGCCCCGGCCAATGGTCGCGGCGTGCCGCTCGATCTGTTTTTGCCCGTGGCGCTGATGACCCCGGTCGCGGGGCTGGTCAGTCGCTACGCTGTGAACCCCGGAAAAGTCCATTCGCTGACGGTCGACTTTGCCCTCCCGCAATTGGAGCAGGCGCGGCATCTGGAGGCGACGATTACGGTCTCGCCGATCGAAACGAAGAATGACGACGGTATTGAAAGCGACAAGGGCTTTGTCGGATGCCTGATCATTCGCGATGTCACCGCGCATCAACTCTATCAGGACAGGCTGGAGCGGCTGTCGCGTTATGACGACCTGACCGGTTTGTTGAACGGTCGCGAGTTTATCCGTCGCCTCGATGACGTGACAGAGCCCTGCCATGTCGCGGTGCTCGATCTTCATCGCTTCGCCAATGTCAATTCAGCGCTCGGTCGCGATCGCGGTGACCAGCTGCTGAAGGCGGTCGCTGCAAGGCTTGAGCGCGATGCCGTCGACGGTCTGGTGGGACGTTTGGGCGGCGATGTGTTCTGTCTGGCCCTGCCCATGCGCGACGGTTTCAATGAGGCGCAGTTTGCCGAGCGGCTTCTGGATGTTTTCAAACGGCCATTCGAGCTTGGCGGTTCCAGATTGCAGGCGGCCGTCCGGCTCGGCCTTTGCGCCCGTATCAGCAACGAGATCGATGCGGCACGCTCCATTGCCTGTTGCGAGCATGCGCTGCACGATGCCAAGGGCGAAACAGGATCGGCCTGGCGGACCTATGACACCGCATCCGCTGACCGGCGAAACCGCGCCCGCCAGCTGGAACGGGAATTGCACCCGGCTTTCGAAAGAGGCGAATTTTATCTGCTGTACCAGCCGCAGGTGGACCTGAAGAGCGCGGTCATGACCGGTGCCGAAGCGCTGATCCGGTGGCAGAACCGTGAACTTGGCCCCATCTCGCCGGTCGATTTCATCGAGATTGCCGAGGCCAACGGCTTCATCTGCGAACTGGGCGAATGGGTGCTGAACGAAGCCTGCCGCGAGGCCGCCCGCTGGCCGGATGCCCTGACGATTGCGGTCAATGTATCGCCTGTACAGATTCAAAAGGGCGATTTTTTCCGCACTGTCGTGGCGGCGCTTCAGGCAAGCGGGCTTGCCCCGCAACGGCTGCATCTGGAAATCACCGAGACGGCTTTCATCGACGGCCGGGAACGCATTGTCGAGACGGTGACTGCGCTGCGCGAACTCGGCGTCACCATCGCGCTGGACGATTTCGGCACCGGCTATTCGTCGCTGAGCTATGTCGCGGGCTTTCCGCTCGACAAGCTGAAGATCGACCAGTCATTCGTGCGCAAGATCGTGTCCGATCAGACGAGCCTGACCATCGTCCAGACCATCATGTCGATGAGCAATGGTCTCGGTCTCAAGGTTGTGGCGGAAGGTATCGAAACCCGCGACGAATGGCACCTGCTGAGGCTTGCCGGCTGCCAGCAGGGGCAGGGCTATTTCTTCGGCAAGCCGCAATCGGCAGCGGATCTTCTGGCGCTCTATCAAAGGCCGACATGGGATATGGCCGAGGCCTGCTGACCGACACCCCGTAAGAGCCGGACGGCATCGTCGGGCAGCGGCTGCCCTTCGGGCGTATTCTGCGGTCTTATGTAGCAAACGCACCAAGCACATGCGGGGTGGAGAAATGACGACTCCACAACCGCTAACATTTGTGTTTGATTTCACGCATGGCAGGACAGAACAAAATATTCCGCTGGCTATCAACAGTAGAATGGCAGTGGTCTCTTTGGACCTTTGTCAAAGGGACGGGTATCGTGAGTAGTTTTGCGATACCAGCTTGGGCGGCTAGCGCTACTGATATGTTCGGCCAGTACGCCCCGTTTTCTTGGGTCTCGGCGGGGTTTTGTGGTCTTTTATTGGCCGCCTTGATCTATGCTATTTCCGCGCTTGCATACGGGCGAATAGTGAAATCCAGATATAACCAGCTTTTGTTCTCTAAGTCTGGATTTGTCGATCCAATGTTGAAGACTTTTGAAAGCAAGCGGATATTTCTTAGCGAATTTTGCCTGCCATCTGAGCAACATATCGAAGGAAAGGTATTCATTGGCTGCGATATCGTCGGGCCTGCGAATATCATTCTACGGAACAACAATCAGTTGGCTGACCCTCATTTGCCTATATGCGATGCAGTTTTAGTTAGACCTGATAGGAATATTTTAAACGGGATAATCATTGATAGCTGCACATTCAGGCATTGCTCATTCAAGCGAGTGACAATCGTTGTGCCAGAAAATGCTTTCCACCAGTTCGAACATTTGGATTGGCTAAATTGGCTAAATTTAGCGGACCCTCAGACACTCGACGAGGCAGAAGATGGCCAGTCTAGTTCAAATGTAGAGATTGAGAGCCAACCGCAGCTAAGCATTGGAGAAGAAAAGAAGCAGTGAACTTCCCACGGCTTAGCTTATTGCGAATGTTCACTTCTTTCTCATCAACGCCGATCCCGGCCAGCCTCTCCACAAGCTGCGCATAGGTTACACCTTTGCGCTTCAATTCCGCCTTTAGGAGGTTGGCGGCTTTCATTTCCCAATCTGTTTTATCTGTCATGTATAACCTGTGATGCGAAACGTATCGCAAATGATTACATTGCCATTTACTGCTGTGCGTCAAAGTACTATATACGTTACATAAGTAACGGAAAAGATGACGAATGGCGCGGCACTTTCTCCTTTCAGCCGAAGCCCGCACCCTCTCCCTCAAGGAAATCTACAAGGGAGGCGAAGAAAAGGCTTATGAGACCTTCAAGCGCCTGCGCTGGGAAGGTGGCGAACCTGTTTGCCCTAAGTGCGGTTGCCTGGATCACTACGAAATCAAGACCCGCCGCAAGTTCAAGTGCGCTGCCTGCCATGCTCAGTATTCGGTTACGTCCGGTACGATCTTCGCAAGCCGCAAGCTTGGCTTCTGTGACCTGCTGGCCGCGATCTGGACGTGCAGTACAAGACGGCATGGGTTCTTGCTCACAAGCTGCGCGAAGCTCTGGCCGTTGAAACAGCCGAGGAAGTCTTCGACAGCGAAGTCGAGATTGACGGCGCTTACTTCGGTGGTCACGTCCGCCCTGAGAACCGCAAGGACCGCCGCTTCAAGTAGAACCAGTCAGACCGCCGCCGCGTCGTTATCGCTCTTCGTGAGCGTCAGGGCCGCACCATTACCTTTGTTCGCAAGTCGGAAGCCGAAGGCGTCGAAATCGCCAAGGCACGCATTGCCGCAAAGGCCATGATCTTCGCTGACGAAGCCACACATTGGGACGCGCTGGAAATGCATTGCGAAACTGGCCGCATCGACCACAGCGAACTCTACAGCGAGTGCAACGGCAAGCACACCAATTCGGTTGAAAGCTACTTCTCGCGCCTTCGCCGCATGGTCGGTGGCCAGCACCACCATGTTTCACACAAGTACCTCTACCAGTACGCGAACCACGCCGCTTGGATGGAAGATCACCGCCGTCGCTCAAATGGCGCGAATGCCTTCGGCCTTCTCGGCGCTTCGCTTTCGCACCCGGTTAGCCGGAATTGGAAGGGCTATTGGCAGCGCTCTATCTAAGAATGCAGCAAGGACTCAAGCGAAATTCTAACTGCCTCTTTGTCTGGAGCGGGAAGAGATTTTACTGAAATCAAAAATGCAATCATCTCTTCAACGACATCAAGAGGCATCTTCCCAAGTACCTCAGCCTTATAAAGATCAAGCTTTGCATCAGTATATCGGACCAAGAGTGAGAAGCTGATTGCCGTCACACCAGTTTCCGATTTTGGTAGGCACGGTATTCGCTCACAAACAACTGATAGGCAATCCCTGTAGTTAGGGTCTGAATTTAGGAAGATAAATTTCCCTGATGTCTCCCCATCGGGGATGCATACACAAAAATGATATTTTGTGTATCCTGCAGACGGAGCGTATATTTTTACTACGTCTCCGATCTGCATAGCTAAATATTTTCGGAAAAGAACTTTACATCCATGGCCTTTTCAATGCTTGGAACATCAAAAAGCATAGCGTAACTCATATCAAAAGATTTGACATCGTCATCATCTTCCCACGCATCTACATACGCCGGGTCTTCATGAGTAAGCTTTCTAATTTGTGAAAAGCCAAGAGATTTAACGGTTACAAAAGATTCTGACAGTGCTTCTATATCGCTTTCCGATAATATGCTCTCGTCATAAGGGCGAGTGGCGTCCTTAAACTGATTAATTGTCGGACTTTGTCTTATCTTTGTCCAAGGGAACCCCCGCAGATCTGGGTCTCCCTTTAGCAGATCATAGACATTCGAAGGAACCGGCCCATGCTTCATCGCTGAGTAACGGTCGAATGTAATAGGGCGACCGTACTCGTTCAAATGCCGCCTATCGGCCAAAAAAACAGATTTAACAATATCATACTGGCTCGCAAATTTATTTGTCCTATCTGCTTCAGAAATCAGAAACACGACGGACTCAAAAATTTTCGATTCATTCGGCTTGATATAAACAATAGGCGCTTTCATACGCATTATCTCAATCCCATTGGGAGCGTCGTTTAGTTACTAACGTAGTTCAACGCGTTTTCCATGCAATAACATAGTGCGTGGCAGTTGAAAACAAAAGCTCACTCGGAAACGAGATCGCCTGACTTTAACAGTAAAAATGACACAGACTAGTTAACCCCGCCGTTCCCAACTTATATTCCCCTTGGCGTCTGCAACGCCCCTTACCAGGCCTTCGGCCTTCATAGACCGGAGGGCTTTGCTTACCCGCTTGGTGAGGTCGGATATATATTTTCGGTCCCTCGCGTCCTCGCCACGCATGGCAACGATTGTCTGCGCAATATCGCGGCTGGATAGCGGCCCTTCTGCGTGCCGTAGTTCGCCCATGATGGCCCGAGAATGCTCACCACGCCCAAAGATTACTTCGCGCTTCTGGCGAGGCATGGCGGCGTCTAGATCGCCAGTGTAGCCCAATACGGAGAGAGTGCGGTCTATTGCGCCTATGTCGTTCTTGATTTCGGCTAGGCGGTCGCGAATGCGTTCGGCTTCGTTGAATAGGTCGGCTCGTTTAGCGAGAAGGCCGGTTATCGTGTGGTCAATGGTTTCCGTTCTTGCCGGTTTGTATGTGTCCATGGTCTAATTCTCCTTTTGGTGGAGGGGAACCAATGTCACAACAAGTCATATGCTCGGCAATCGCGGCTAAACACGTTCTTTCGTTCCGATACAAAAATATCGTCAGAACCGTCGAGCCTCATCTTCTTGGGTCTGACAGCGATGGCGACTTGACCCTGAGTGCATGGCAGCTTTCAGGAACTGGCCAAGGCTGGCGCGATTTTCACGTTTCCAAGCTATCCGGGCTAACCACAACTGAACGAACCTTCTCAGGGCCAAGGGCCGGATATAATCGATGGGATGAGACCATAGACCGTGTGGTTTGCCGTCTTTGAACCCACCACAGCTGAACCGCTTAGGAAACTTGGCCGGTAACGAGTGAAGCGAGCATGATGACCAATGATCGTGGAACATTGGCGCACCTCCTATTCTGTTGCTAGATTGTTGGAATTGCTATATATTTCCTTGGTGCTCTTGCTACATAAGGCCGGAATTCCGTTTTCAGGCCTGCCCCTTGACCTTCCCATGATGGGAAGCTCCATCTACTGTGCATGAGGTGCACAAGATGACTGATCAAGCAAAGCCAACTTCTCCGTTCCAGCCGATCACCTTGTCGGTGACGGGCATGAGCTGTGCGTCCTGCGTACGCCGCGTCGAGCAGGCCGCCGGCAATGTGGATGGCGTATCGGCCAGCGCGGTGAATTATGCCGGCGAGACATTGACGGTGACGCCGGGTGAGGGGTTTTCAGCAAAGGCCCTGATCGCCGCGGTCGAACGGGCCGGCTATGCGGTGAAGCCGGAGACGGTGGAACTGGAGATCGACGGCATGACCTGCGCCTCCTGCGTGGCGCGGGTGGAAAAGGCGTTGGCCGCTCTGCCCTCCGTCGCCGCCGTATCGGTGAACCTTGCCAATAATATCGCAACCGTATCGGCGATCGGCGGCAAGGATCAGAGACCGGCGCTGATCGAGGCGGTGAAAAAGGCCGGCTATGACGCCAGGGCGAAATCGGCAGGCACAGGCGAAAGCCGCGAGCAAAAGCGCGCCGAGGAGATCCGTGGCCTGGCACGCGATTTCTGGGCAGCGCTAGTGCTGACGATCCCCGTCTTCATCATGGAAATGGGCGGTCATATCTATCCGCCATTCCATCATTGGCTAATCGGCATGGTGCCCGCATTCTGGCTGAACGTGAGCCAGGCGGTGCTGGCCACGGCTGTTCTGGCCGGACCGGGCCGGCGCTTCTTCGTCATTGGCGTGCCGGCGCTCTTGCGCGGCGGGCCGGAGATGAATTCGCTGGTCGCCCTGGGGGCGGGGGCTGCCTACCTCTATTCGCTGGTGGCGACCTTTGCGCCGGATATTTTGCCGCTCGAGGCGCGCCACGTCTATTACGAGGCAGCCGTGGTGATCGTGACCCTGATCCTGCTCGGCCGCCTGTTTGAGGCACGTGCCAAGGGTCGGACCGGCGAGGCGATTGCCAAATTGTCTGCCCTTGCGCCGAAGACGGCGCGGGTGGAGCGCGACGGAGCGGTCCGGGACGTGGCCGTGGATGATGTCGCGGTCGGCGATATCGTGCTGATCCGTCCGGGAGAGCGTCTGCCGGTGGATGGAACCGTGGTCGACGGCCATTCCCACGTGGACGAGGCGATGATTTCGGGCGAGCCGGTGCCGGTGGAGAAAACCGAAGGTGCCGGGGTGATCGGCGGCACGATCAACGGCAATGGCACGTTCCGCTACCGCGTCGACAAGGTTGGCGCCGACATGATGTTGTCGCAGATCATCCGCATGGTCGGTGAAGCGCAAGGGGCAAAGCTGCCGATCCAGGCCACCATCGACAAGGTGACCGGCTGGTTTGTGCCGGCGGTCATGGCAGCATCGGCGCTGACCTTCGCGGTCTGGCTGTGGCTGGGGCCGGAGCCATCGCTTTCCTATGCGCTGGTCAATGCGGTGGCGGTGCTGATCATTGCCTGCCCCTGCGCCATGGGACTGGCGACACCGGTGTCGATCATGGTGGGCACCGGCCGTGCCGCCGAACTGGGAGTTCTGTTTCGAAAAGGCGAGGCCATGCAGCGGCTCTTTGAGATCGACACGATCGTACTGGACAAGACCGGGACGCTGACCAAGGGCAAACCGGAGCTGACCGATATTCTGACCGCACGGGGCCTGGACGAGGCTGACTGCCTGATGCTGGCGGCAAGCGTGGAAGCGCGCTCGGAACACCCGCTGGGCGAGGCGGTGGTGCGGGCAGCCGAGGCCCGCGCCCTGACGCTGCTCAAGGCCGAGGGGCTGGAAGCGGTGACCGGCTACGGCATTGCCGCCACCGTGGATGGCCGCCGGGTGGAGATCGGCGCGAGGCGCTATATGGACAAGCTCGGTTATGGCGAAAGCGCAGATATCGCCACCGACGAGCGCGCCGAAACGCTGGATGCTGCTGTCGATCGCCTGGCCTCTGAGGGCAAGACGACGGTGTTTCTGGCGATTGACGGAAAAGTGGCAGCCGTTCTCGCCATTGCGGATCCCTTGAAGGCCGACAGCGTTGATGCCGTTGAGGCATTGAAACGTCTGGGACTGACGGTGGTGATGGCAACCGGTGACAATCTGAAAACCGCCAATGCGATTGCAGGCCTTGCCGGCATCGACACGGTGGCAGCCGACCTTTTGCCGGAGGGCAAGGTGGAGGCCATCAAGGCGATGAAGGCCAGGGGCCGGACGGTGGCCTTTGTCGGCGACGGCATGAACGATGCGCCGGCACTGGCGGCAGCCGATACCGGCATTGCCATCGGCACGGGCACGGATGTGGCGATCGAGAGCGCCGATACGGTTCTCTCAAGCGGCGATCTGGCCGGCGCCGTCCATGCCGTCGAGATCGGCCGGGCGGTGATGCGCAATATCAGGCAAAACCTTTTCTGGGCCTTCGGCTACAATATCTTGCTTATCCCGGTTGCGGCGGGCTTTTTGTATCCCGCTTATGGCGTGCTGTTGTCACCGATGATCGGGGCCGGCGCCATGGGATTATCCAGCGTGTTTGTCGTGACCAATGCGCTGAGACTGAAGCGAGCCGGCGTGAGCTCCATCGGGGGATCGACACAGGAGAAGTCTGCATGAATATCGGGCAAGCGGCAGAGGCATCGGGAATCTCGGCCAAGATGATCCGCTATTATGAGGAAATCGGCCTGGTGCGCCCGGCGCATCGCACCGATTCCAATTACCGCATCTATAGCACCGACGAGGTGAACCGGCTGCGCTTCGTCAAGCGCTCGCGCATGCTGGGTTTTTCGCTGGCCGAGACCGAACAACTGCTGAAACTGTGGGATGACAAGGACCGGGCGAGCGTGGAAGTGAAGGCGCTGGCGACGGCCCATATCCGCGAGATGGAAGACAAGATCGCCGCCATGCAGGACATGGTGACCCAGCTGAAGGATCTGGCGGATTGCTGCCAGGGCAATAATCGCCCGCATTGCCCCATTCTGGCCGAGCTGGGTGGGGGCGAAGACAGTGGCCGGCAGGCGAAGCCGAAGACGAGGCAGCAGGCGTGATGGCTGAAGCCACGCCTGGCCTGCGACACGGTGTCCTGTCTACCGGCAATGGCTTGACCTTCCAGCAAAGGCAAGGCGCATGACTGCGCCAAGCTTTGCCAATTCAAAAAGAACGGACCGATGAGCGAAAAGACGATCTTTCATGTCGAAGACATGAGCTGTGGCCATTGCGAAAAGACCATTCGCCAGGCCTTGATCGAGGCCCTGCCGAACGCCGCCGTCGACATGGATCTGACCGGCCAGACCGTAAGCGTTGCCGGCGATGCCGCCATGGCAAGGGCGGCGATTGCCGGAGCCGGCTATACGCCCGTGGCGGCAAGACACTGACTTGAGGACAGGTTCCGGATCCCATCGCAGCGAAGCAGATAGTGCCGCGGGGATCGGCTGGCAGGCCGGTTTGGTTGTATGCTACCTGAATTGCCTGGCAAGATCTTGCGAAGATCGTTTGAAAACAATGCTGTCTTGCATGCCGGATTAACGCTAGGGTTGCATCGATCGAGCGGGGGTGATTCGATGCGGCCAACCATGCTGATAACACTCGGACTGTGGACGGTGAGTGCCGGTGCCTCCCGGGGCGATGACGGCAATCTGTTCTTCTACGAAAAGACGATCGCCAGCATGGCGCAATGCCATGACGTCTATACCGCCCACACGCCGGACTGGAAGAGCCGCGAGAATTTCGTCCGCCGCGCCCTGCCGGGCGGGCGCGAACTGATTTCCCAATGCGTGCCCGACGGGGTGAGCGAACTCTATTGCGACCCCGGCTCCAAGCTCTCGGTGGTCTCGATCCTCGTCGACGAAACCGTCCCCGCCTGCCACGACATCACACCCCGGCTGACCGTGCGCGAGGTGGAGGCACTGCATCTGCTGCGGCCGGACAAACCAAAGCAGGATGCAGCGATGCGGCCGGATGATTTGGGCGTGGTAACGGCGCGGTAGGGGGATGGTCTGGGGTTGCCGTTCGTAGGGCGCGCGATAGATTAGCGACACCGAACGCGCCGAAGGATTGCTTCGTAACGTTCGCGACAAGCGCCTTACCGATCGGCGAATTGGTGAGACCGGTTTCGGCTACACAGAAGGCAAAAAGCTCGAAAAAAGAGGAAAAAGATGTATCTTTGCTTCTTTGATTGGGGAGGCTGAAAATGTGGAAAATAATTACCTTGCATAGGGATTCGCAGTCAAATGGGCAGTGGAAAGAACTGCAATCTACTTTTGAGACCGCGTTCGCTGCGGCAGGGATGCCACCGAAAGCCGCAATGTACTGCAACCGGCAATTTGACCAAAATGAAGTAGTGTTTTATTTTTCTCCCGCGGGCGCCGAACTAATTCGATCGATATTGAAGCGACTTTCAGCGGAAGATGGGGAAGCACCCGCAGCAGAAGACGTCACTTTGCTTGTCGGGCATAACGACGCCCAAGACACATCAGCGATGACATAGTTTGGAACCCGACTGTTTGCAGGTAGAAGTTGATCTAGATTCGGAAGAGTTAGAAAGCCGATTATTCACAGTTGGAGCGAGCGCGCTAGAACGATTACCTGATGCGGATAAATACCGCGTGCAAGGGGTTAAACCCGCGGCCACTATCTTTATAAAGCTCTATGTATCTGTAATTAATCCTTTGATCCCTGTTTCAGCCATCTCTGGCGATATCGCCTAGTTTTCAGCTTTTCACTGCCAGCCTGTCGCGAAGCAGTACGCATTTTTGCACCTCGGTACGCCACGCCTACAAAATAGGAAAATAATCCTTGACGGCGTGACGGTGGTTTGGTAGGGTTCAGGCATCGTCAAAGAAGTGTGCTTGGGTGGCCTTTCGGGGCTGATACCGGCAGGCTGTTTTGGCTTTTGCGAGCGCCCTTTTGACGGGGTGTAGTTGATGGCGCTGCCTGTGGGTGGCGCTTTTTTCGTTGAGCGGAGTGCGTGATGAGCGATCCGGATCCTTTCGATCCGGGGCGGGTGGACCTTGCATTGTTCGGGCCGTGGCCCGTGCAGGCGCAAGAGGTGTCGCTTGCGCCGGATGTTTCGCTGTTCGAGGCGCTGGAAATCAAGTCGGTGGCGACGCGCAGCGAGCGCGACGCGCTGGTGGTGCTTTTGAACGACCTGACCGCGGAAATGCGCGACCAGTTTGACCTGCACCGGCAATTGCGGGCGGCAGCGCAGGGCTGGCTGTCGGCCGAAGGACAGGCGGGCGGCGAGCCGGATGGGACAGCGGCCAAGGCAGCGCGCGGCGACCTGAAGGCGGTGACCGATGCCATGCAGGCGATCGTGCGCACGCTGGAAAAGATCGACGCCTTGCAGCGGCAACTGGCACGAGACCGCGCCGAGGCTGCGGAGCTTGGCGAGGAGGAAAGCGATGCCGATATCCGCGCCCGGATCGAGGCTCTTATCGACGCCAGAGCGCGGGAACGCGCAAGGCTCTGGCTGGCCGCTTCCCCCGGCGATGGTGGCGGGCTTCTGGCCGGTGGCGCAAGGCACGGTGTGGCTGGTGGTGCCGACGCGGCTGGAGAGGCGACAGCCGCGACGGTGTGAGGCGGTTGAGGGCAGCGACGGCGCGCTTGCCGATGAAGCCGAGGCTGTCGGTGACTGTCTCTCTGAGGTCGAACCTGTCCCGCATCCGCCTGCCGACGCAGCCTCCCCTGAGGCGGGGAACTGGAACGGGACGCCGGCGCTGAACGCGCCGTCGTCGGACGGGGCGGCGGGACTGGCGCTTTTCGGCGAGCCGGTGTCGCGGGCGGCAGCGCTTCGGATCGGGTCGGACTGGCGCTTGCTGGGGCGGGCAGACCAGATGGCGCCGGCAGGCGCCTGGCGGCAATGGCTGCTGATGGGCGGTCGCGGATCGGGCAAGACGCGGGCCGGTGCGGAATGGGTGCATTCTCTGGCAAGCCGGGCCGAGCGCTCCGACCTGCGGATCGCGCTGGTGGCGGAGACCCTGGGCGATGCCCGCGAGGTGATGCTGGACGGTTTGTCCGGTATCTGCCGGGTGGCGCGCTGGCGTCGCCCCGAGGTGGAGATTTCGCGGCGACGGCTGGTCTGGCCCAATGGCGCGGTGGCACAGCTGTTTTCATCCGAAGATCCCGAAAGCCTGCGCGGTCCGCAATTTCACTTCGCCTGGTGCGATGAACTGGCCAAATGGAAATATGCCGAAGAGACCTTCGACATGCTGCAATTCGGTTTGCGGCTGGGCGAGGCGCCGCGCCTGCTGGCCACCACCACGCCGCGCCCGGTGCCGCTGGTCAAACGGCTGATGGCCGATGCCGCAACCGTGGTGACACGGATTTCGACGCGCTCCAACAGCGACCACCTCTCCCCGGATTTTATCGCCGCCATGGAGGCCCGCTATGCCGGATCGCGGCTCGGACGCCAGGAGCTGGACGGCGAACTGATCGAGGATCGCGAGGACGCCCTGTGGCGGCGCGACCGGCTGGAGGCGCTGGTGGTGAAGGCCCATGGCCCGTTGCAGCGGATCGTGATCGGCGTCGACCCGCCCTCCGGAACCGGCGCCTTGTCCTGCTGCGGGATCGTGGCGGCGGCGCTGGAGGAAAGCGGGCGAGCCGTGGTGCTTGCCGATGGTTCGGTATCGGGCCGCAGCCCTGCCGGCTGGGCGGGGGCCGTGGCACGGCTTTATCATCGCTTCGAGGCCGATCGTGTCATTGCCGAGGTCAACCAGGGCGGGGCCATGGTGGCCGAAGTGCTGCGCAGCGTGGAGGCCGGACTGCCGGTGACAATGGTAAGGGCGATGCGCGGCAAGTTCCTGCGCGCCGAACCGGTGGCAGCCCTCTACGAGCAGGCAAGGGTGGTCCATGCCGGACGGTTTGCCGATCTGGAAGACCAGATGTGCGACTTCGGCCCCGACGGATTATCCTCCGGCCGTTCGCCCGACCGGCTGGACGCACTGGTCTGGGCGCTGACGGCGCTGATGCTGGATCGCGGTGGCGAGCCGCGGGTGAGGGGGATGTGAAGGCGGCCGCACACCGTGGGGCCTAGTTGTGGAGACGCAGGCGCTCGGCAATGAGACCGAAGCGTGTGCCGCGGCCGACGACCGTCAATGGGTCTGCGGGCGCGAGCAGCTGACGAAAATCATCGGGAATGTCGCAGACGCGGTCGAACGCGAATATCAGTCCCTCGAATTCGACCGGCATGCGGCAACGGCTGGAACCGCTGCGATCGGCACGGGAGACGGTGAGGTTGAGTTGCGTTTCATGGCCGGCGACGACGGCAAGCAGCATCGGGCCGCTGACGACCACGAGGACATAGCCGATCCAGAACCCGAACAGCGGCGACATCAAGATGGTGATGCCGGTCTTGAACCAGCCTCCGCCGAGGCGGTGCCGGGCGCTGATCGTCAACCACAGCATCAAGGCCGCAAAGACGACGCCGGTGACAAGGCCGGGCAGGTGGGCAAGCGCCAGCCAGTCCGGTGCGGGAATGAAGGCAAAGCCGAACACCTTGGCGAGGATCGGCATGAGGACGATCAGGAGCACCGATAAATAGAGATAGGCCTTCCATTTTGCCTTCGGCTTTGTCGTTGGCGCTCCGGGCCACATGTCCATCGATTTATTCCGAATGCGTTTCGGCAGGTGGTCTGCAGGGTGAGGATGAAGAGAGGTGTGAGGATCTGCGATCCGGGTGCCCTGCCTACCGAGAATCGCCGTTCAGATAAAGAGCGGGCCTGTGTTGCAGATGAAAATCTCCACCCAATCCCCTCCCCACAAGGGGAAGGGGCAAGGCAGGACGGAGGAGAGTTTGGGCCTTTGCTCAACCGGCGTTCGAACCTGTCGGAACAAGCGTCCCCTGATGAAACAGCATCTGCCAGCGCGCGCCATCCTGTTTCCAGATGGAACTGCGCAGGGCGCAGCGCTCCGATCCGTCGGCGCTTCGGCGGATGGTTCGGTAGGTCAGCAGCACTGCATCAGCCGAAATGGCTGTCAGGACATAAGTGTCGGTGAGGAGTTCGCCCGAAGTCTCGTCGGGATCTTCTGCAAGCAAAAGCTCGATGATCCCGGCGCGGTGATAGACGGTGCCCGATGCGCCGAACTCGACAAAGTCGGGCGCCAGCAGGGCGTCCAGCGCATCGCGTGAAGTGCGGATCTCCGGCTGGTGAAGAGACTGCTCGAGGGCGCGAATCTCGGCCAGAAGGTTGGATGGATCGCTCATGACGGCCGCTGCTCTTTCGATGTCGTTGCACAGATGCCAAGGCATACGCCGACGGTGCGGGCGTACCAAGCGGTGGCGTCGGTGGCTTTGGCCAGGCGGAGATTTTGGATTGCCATAAGACGAGGGCGGCTAAAGCGCTTGGGGCTCGCCGATTTCGATTGCGTGTCTGTCGGGGTCATAAAAGCGGAAAACACGCTGCCCCCAGGCCTGCTGCTCTACCGGGTGGATGAGGTCCACTTGGGGGGCAATGGACGTAAATGCCGCGTCTATGTCGTCGTGCTCGAAGTATAGAAGAAGGTTTTCGCACCCGTAGGTTTCACGCATCGAGGCTGGTCTTTTCCAGACTGTTTGGGTCAGTGACTGTCCCTCGTGAATGGCAAAGCCGCCTTCAAACAGAACGAAACTGCCAAAGTCCTCGCGAAGCTTCAGGCCGATGACGTTCTGGTAAAAATGTAGGGACAGCGCGATATCGCGGACGAAGGGTATGGGATTGACGAAACGCATGGCTTGGCTCTCGAACAGTTTTGCGAACGGAGGTCAGTCTAGCGTCGTTTCAGCAAATGTCCTGCATGATCCAGCCCAACAAAAAGGCCGGCCTTCTTGCGAAGGACCGGCCCTGGCTCCTCGTTCTTTCGAACAGGATTATTTCGGCGAATAGCTCGGTGCGTAAGAATAGCCGGATGCGGACTGCTTCTGGGGCTGCCGCATCTGGCGCCATTCGGCTTCCATGCGCTCAATGATGTGGGCGGGGATGGCATTGGTGTTGGCGGGAACCTTGGTCTGGCTCGACACTTTCACTTCCATGATGGCGCTCCTTGCTGTGTGGACCGGCTATGAAACGATCTCTGAGGTGGAAGGTTCCACAGCGTTAAAGGATTGTAAATACGCCGCCTAACCACCTTAAACGATTGAATTTATTTAAACCGATTTAGATCTCAACTTATTCACAATCTGTCCTGGCGCGGCCGCAAAATGGTCGGCCAGGCGCCGCATTCAAAGCCGTGAAACAGTGCCTTGAAACAACGGGAGCCGGGTGATGGAAATCGACCGGAAGCGATTCTTTTCCGCGGCACGCGCCGATCCGTTTGGCGGTCGCTTGGGCCAGGGCCAGGTGGACGGGATGAATGCGATCCTCGACCATTGGCAAGATGCGCTGCCGCAGGGCGACGGCCGCTGGCTTGCCTATATGCTGGCGACCGTCTTTCACGAGACGGGGTTTACCATGCGGCCGCTTCGCGAGGGATATGGACGAAGCGATGCACAGACCGTGGCGCGGCTGGATGAGGCCTTTGCCAGCGGACGCTTGCCGAGCGTGACGACGCCCTATTGGCGCGCCGACCGAGACGGCAAATGCTGGTTCGGGCGGGGGCTGGTACAGATCACCCACAAGGCGAATTACGACCGCCTGGGCCGGGCGATCGGTCTGGATCTGGTGGCCGATCCCGGCCTTGCTCTTCGCATGGACGTTGCGGTGCGCATTCTCTTTTTCGGCATGACCGAGGGGCTTTTTACCGGACGACGGCTGGCGGCCTATTTTAACCGCGACCGGGAAGACTGGACAGGTGCGCGGGCGATCGTGAACGGACGCGACCGGGCAGAGGCGATTGCCGGATATGGCCGGTCGTTTTGGTCAGCGCTTCAGCGGTGAGCTTCGTGACCGCTCGCTGGCGACGATGCCGGCCAAAACGCATGATTTCTGGAAAGGACTAGCCGATGAAACTCCCGTTTCGCTTGCCGGGGCTGCGCGCGGCAGCCTATCCGTCGCCGCCGGATACCAAGGCCGCAGTACCCCTTGCGCTGATTGCCGGCGAAGGTCAGGCGCGCTGGACGGTCGGGTCTTATGCGGCGCTGTCGCGCGAAGGCTTCATGGGCAATCCGGTGGTACATCGCTGCGTGCGGCTGATTGCGGAAGCCGGCGCGGCGATCCCCTGGTTGCTCTATCAGGACGGAACCGAGCGGGAGACGCATGGCGCACTGTCGCTGATGCGCCAGCCGAACGGGCGGGTGAGCGGGCCGGATTTCTTCGAGGCGCTGACGGGGCATCTGCTTTTGTCGGGCAATGCCTATGTGGAACCGGTGATGCTGGGGAGCCGGGTGGCCGAACTCCATTTGCTCAGGCCGGACCGGGTGAGCGTGGTGGAAGGACGGGATGGCTGGCCGGTCGGCTATGACTATCGCGTGAGCGGTGCGGCGCGACGGATCGCGGCAGACGGCGATGCGGCGCTGTTGCATCTGAAACTCTTCCATCCGCTCGACGACCATTCCGGATTGCCGCCGCTGGCGGCAGCGCGCATGGCGCTCGATCTCAACAATGCCGCGACGCGCTGGAACAAGGCGCTGCTCGATAATTCCGCACGGCCCTCCGGGGCCTTGGTCTACCAGCCCAAGGAGGGCGGCAATCTGACGGTCGATCAATATGAGCGGCTGAAGGCTGAACTCGACGATGGCTATTCCGGCCCGATGCGGGCAGGGCGACCGCTGCTGCTGGAAGGCGGGCTCGACTGGAAGGCGATGGGGCTTTCCCCGCGCGACATGGATTTCATGGAGGCCAAGAACGGGGCCGCGCGCGACGTGGCGCTGGCCTTCGGTGTGCCGCCCATGCTTCTGGGCATTCCCGGCGACAATACCTATGCCAATTACCAGGAGGCCAACCGCGCCTTCTTTCGCCTGACAGTGCTGCCGCTGCTCAACCGCACGGCGAGCGCCTTTTCCGGATTTTTGTCCAGGCTCTATGACGAGGAACTGCGGCTTGAGCCGGATCTCGACCAGGCGCCGGGGCTGAGCCTCGAACGCGATGCCCTGTGGACGCGGCTGGGGCAGGCGGATTTCCTCAGCGACGAGGAGAAGCGCGAGGCGGTGGGCTATGGCGGTGAAGACAGCTGAAGCCGATGACCGTGGAGCTGCTGTTGGCGAAGCACTGGATCCATTGTCGCCATTCGGCGGCGTGTTGAATCAAGATATCAAGTCTCGCAACACGCATGTCAGCTGTCGGCCCCAAGCGATTCAAACCACGTTTTTGTTAGTGATCGCTTGAAGAGCATTTCCGGCTATTCGGATTTTCAATTTGAGTCTGGAGAATGAAGACGATGACCGACTTTTCCCATGATGGCGGGTTGTGGACGGCGCGGCTGGCGGGCGCGGTGGCAGGCTCTGCGATCTCGCTTGCCTATCTGTTGCCCCATGGACGACGGGAGGCCGCGACACGGTTTCTGACCGGTGTCGCCTGCGGTCTTGTCTTTGGCGGGCCGACCGGCATCTGGCTGGCGGCGCGCCTCGATCTCGCAGTCACCATGGGACGCGGCGAAGTTGTGCTGATGGGATCGGCGGCGGCAAGCCTGTGTGCCTGGTGGGCGCTGGGGGCGCTGGCCCGCATTGCCGGCAAATGGAGCGGCAAGGGCGGGTGACACCCTGTCCTTGACGCCCGGCATGACGGGATGAGACGGATCATCATCCGCCCCTCGCACAGCGTCGTCCCGTGATCGGGCAAGGAACATCGTTTCCTTTCGACAGTCATTCATTCCATCGGGAGAGACTTCATGACCCTGTTTAACGGGCGGCTTTCGCTTGTCCAGAAATATGCCGACCTGACATTGCAGGGCGTGGCGGGGGACGGGCGGTTTTCGGGCTATGCCAGCATTTTCGGAGAGGTCGATCTGGGGCGCGACGTGATTGCCCCGGGGGCTTTTCGCCGGTCGCTGGATCGGCGCGGGGCCTCTGGCGTGCGCATGCTCTATCAGCATGATCCGGCCGAACCCATCGGCGCCTGGACGGTGATCCGCGAGGATGGGCGCGGGCTTTACGTGGAGGGCCGGCTTGCGCCGGGCGTGGGCCGTGCCCGCGAAGTGCTGGCGCTGATGAAAAGCGGCGCGCTGGACGGGCTGTCGATCGGTTTTCAGGCGGTCAGGTCCAAGGCCGACGGCAAGAACCGCGCGGGCACGGGCGTGCGCCGCATTCTCGAGGCGGACCTCTGGGAAATCTCGGTGGTGACCTTTCCGATGCAGCCCGAGGCACGCGTTTCCAACGTCAAGAATGCGCGGTTCTTCCGCGACAGGGAGACCGAGCTGCTGCGCGCCATGCGGCGGGCGGCTCGGACAATGGCAGAAGCGAAATTCAAGCAAGGGATGACACGATGACCATGGAAAACAGCATGATGGTGCCGCATAAAAAGGCGCTCGAATTGAAGGCCATGCCGGAGACGATGACGGCAGCCTTCGACGACTTCATGATTGCCTTCGAGGCGTTCAAGGACGCCAATGACGAGCGGCTGGAACAGATCGAAACCAAGCTTTCCGCCGATGTGGTGACCCGCGACAAGGTGGAGCGCATCAACAAGGCCATCGACGACCAGTCCAAGCTGATCGACCAGATGGCGCTGAAGAGCCTTCGCCCGAGACTGGGGCGAACTGGCGCGGCGTCTGTGGGGGCCGACGAACACAAGGCCGCCTTTGACGCCTATATCCGCCGTGGCGAGGAGTTGGGCCTGCGCGAGATCGAGGCCAAGGCGATGAGCGCTCAGACATCGGGCGATGGCGGCTATCTGGTACCGGATGAAACCGATAGCGAGATTGGCCGCAGGCTTTCGGTGGTCTCGCCGATCCGCGCACTTTCGACGGTGCGGCAGGTGTCTGGCTCTGTGTTGAAAAAGCCCTTTGCGCCGGCCGGTATGGCTTCGGGCTGGGTGGCGGAGACCGCGGCACGACCGCAGACCAATACGCCGGAACTGGCGGAACTCTCCTTCCCGACCATGGAACTCTATGCCATGCCGGCGGCAACCCAGAGCCTGCTCGACGATGCGGCGGTGGATGTGGAATCCTGGATTTCGGCCGAAGTGGATATCGCCTTTGCCGAACAGGAAGGGACGGCCTTCGTGCTGGGCGACGGGGTGAACAAGCCGAAGGGATTTCTGGCCTATGACACGGTCGATGAAGCGGCCTGGGAATGGGGCAAGATCGGCTTTCTGCCGACGGGAGCCGCCGGCACCTTTGCGGCAAGCGGTCCCTCCGATGTGCTGATCGATGCGATCTACACGCTGAAGGCGGCTCACCGGCAGAATGCGAGTTTCGTCATGAACCGCAAGACGCAAGGCGAGATCCGCAAGTTCAAGGATGCCGATGGCAATTATCTCTGGCAGCCGCCGGCAACGGCAGACGGTGCGGCGGCGCTGATGGGCTTTCCGGTGACGGAGGCCGAGGACATGCCGGATATTGCCGCCAATGCGCTGGCGATTGCCTTTGGCGACTTCCGTTCCGGCTATCTGGTGGTCGACCGCACCGGCGTGCGGGTGCTGCGCGATCCCTATTCAGCCAAGCCTTACGTTCTGTTCTACACCACCAAACGCGTGGGCGGCGGTGTGCAGAATTTCGAGGCCATCAAGCTGGTGAAATTTGCGGCCTAAGGCGTGCCGGCGCTTGGACCCCCTCACCAGGACAATCTGCGCCTTGGCTTTGCCATGACCCCGTTTTTCTATCCTCTCCCACCACGGGAGAGGAGAGGATAGGGCGGGCAGGCCGCCCCGATAAAATAGTGCAAAAGCCGCAAACAGTGGCGGCGCTTTTGGAGATCCCCATGACCTATGCCCAGATCACTCCGCCGTCGGTGGAGCCGCTGACGCTTGCCGAGGCCAAGGCGCATATGCGCCTGGATGCAGCCGATGAGGATGCACTGATCACGGCACTGATTTCGGTGGCGCGCAATTGCCTGGAGCACGTGACCGGGCTTTGCCTGATGAGCCAAGGGCGCCGTCTCTATCTGGATGGCTGGCCGGTCAACGGGATCGTGCGCATTGCCCATGGTCCGGTGATCTCGGTGGATGCGGTGACGGTCTATGACGCGGATGGCACGCCGGAGATACTGTCGCTCGATGGACAGTGGCTGGATGGGGTGAGCCGGCCGGCCCGTTTCTGGCTGCCGCGGCAAGTGGCGCCGGGGCGAGCGATGAACGGCATCGAAGTCGACTTTACCGCAGGCTTTGGCGAGACCGGGGCAGATGTTCCGGACGAGTTGAAGCGGGCCATGCTGATGCATGTGGCGCTGATGTTCTCCTATCGCGGCGTGGTGTCTGCCAGCGACCAGCCGGCGGCCATGCCGGAGGGCTATGCAAGGCTGGTGGCACCCTATACGCGAAAGGGGCTTTGACATGGCAGGCTTCGATCCCGGGGAGATGACGGCACGACTGACGCTGTCGCGACCCGTGGCCGTCAGCGATGGCCAGGGCGGGGCGGTCGTCACCCACGAGGCGGTGGCAGCGCTTTGGGCGCGGATCGTGCCATTGGCTGCCGCCATAGAGGAGCGGGCGGGGGCAGAACTGGTGACGTTGACCCATCGCATATGGATCCGTCATCGCGCCGACATGCAGGCCGGCATGCGCTTGGAGAAAGGCGCACGACGGTTTGCCGTAAAAAGCGCCCACGATCCCGATGAGACACAACGCTTTCTGGTGCTCAGCTGCGAGGAGGAGGGACCATGAGCCTGCTCTTTGTCCTGACGGGACCCGATCTCGCCGAAGCGCTGCGCCGGCTGGTGACGAGGCGGGTGCGGCAAATGCGCGATGGAGTCGAGGCGGTTGATGCGGGCCAGGGCCGCGATGGCTCCGGGACGGATGATCCCTCCACGAATGCAAAGGGAGACGGGCAATGACCGCTCCGGTGAATGACCTGCTGACCGCAATCCACGCGCGGTTGACGGCAGAGCCAGGCCTTGCAGCGCTGCTCGGCGATGCCATCCACGATCGCCGGCTGAACCGCACCGCCATGCCCTATCTGGTGATTGGCGAGGCCGAGGCGCGCGACTATTCGACATCGACGGAGCCGGGCCTCGAAGTCTTGCTGACAATCGAGGCCTGGTCGGCCGCATCGAGGCGCGAAGCCGAGGAGGTTGCAGCAACAGTGCGGGCGAGCTTGGAGGACGCGCAGCTCTTTCTCGAGGATGTCCAGCTGATCTCGCTCAGCCATCAGCGCACAGCCAGCAGACGGGAGGCCAAGACGGCTCTGTTCGTGGCCGAGATGCGGTTTCGCGCGGTGCTGGAGTGAGGCCTTCGGTCCGATCCGGTCGGACGAAAATAATCACGATCACGGTTCAACAAGGGAGCCCAAGATGACGGCACAAAAGGGCAAGGACCTGCTGCTGAAGATTGATGATGGCGGCGGGTATCAGACGGTGGCGGGTCTCAGATCGAAGCGGCTGGCTTTCAATGCCGCAACGGTCGATGTGACCGACGCGGAAAGCGCCGGGCGCTGGCGCGAGCTTCTGGGCGGGACGGGCGTGCAACGTGCCTCGCTGTCGGGCAGCGGTCTGTTCAAGGACGCAAGTTCCGACGAACTGGTGCGTGCGTCCTTCTTCTCCGCCAGCATCCTGAACTGGCAGGTGGTGGTGCCCGACTTCGGTACCGTGACCGGTCCGTTTCAGGTGACGGCGCTTGACTATTCCGGCGCCCATGACGGTGAACTGACCTTCGAGATTGCGCTGGAATCGGCCGGTGCGCTGAGCTTTGGAGCCTTGTGATGGCGCGCGCGATGACAATGCACCGCGCCAACCGCCGGCGCGGCGAGGTGGAGGCGGTGATTGACGGCGAGCGGCGCATTCTCTGCCTGACACTGGGCGCGCTGGCGGAACTGGAAACGGCCTTTGCCGCAGACAGCCTCGCCGATCTCGGTCAGCGCTTTTCCGGCGGGCGGCTGAGGAGTGTCGACCTGATCCGCATCCTGGGGGCCGGCCTGCGCGGTGGTGGAAACGCGTTTGACGACGAGGATGTGGCGGTGATGACGGTGGATGGCGGATTGCCGGGCTTCGCCTCGATTGCCGGCGAACTGCTGGCGGTGACCTTTGCCGGGACAGGCGAACCGCGCAAAGGGAGTGCTGCGCCGGACCCCTGATAGCCGCAGCAGATGGAAAGCCTGACGATGTGGCGCCGTTTCCCTGGGACGCGGCGCTGCATGCCGGGCTCCATCTTCTGCGGCTGAAACCAAGGGTGTTCTGGCGATTGACGCCGATGGAACTGGCGGCGATGACAGGCGCCTTTTCGCCGCCAGGTGGCCGGATCGGGCGCGCGACGCTGCAGGATTTGATGCGGGCGTTCCCCGATGGGTGACGCTGCCTCTTGGGGAGGCTGAGGCTCAGCAGCGCTGTTTTTCCACCGGGCATATATTGGCGACGGTGCAGGTCTGACTGTTCTTGAGCCTGCCCTGTCGCCTTGGAGGATCTGACATGGATGACGAAACACTCTCGTTGGGCGTCGATATCGACGCAACGGCTGCGCTTTCCGTTCTGGACGATCTGGAGCGGCGGTCGCAATCCTTCGGACGGGCGCTGACATCGGCGCTGTCGAGTGCCGCAAGCGGCGGCAAGGGGCTGGACGATGTGTTGCGCGGCCTGGGCAATCGCCTGACCGCCATTGCCCTGCAGGCGGGTTTGAAGCCGCTGGAAAATCTGGTGTCCGGCCTTGCAGGCTCTCTTGTCGGATCGGTGACGCCTTATGCGCTGGGGGGCGTTCCCGGGCGGGTAACGCCCTTTGCCGATGGCGGCGTGGTCTCAGCCCCCACCTACTTTTCCATGGGACACGGCACCGGGCTGATGGGCGAGGCTGGCGCCGAGGCGATCCTGCCCTTGAAGCGCGGCCCCGACGGCGCATTGGGTGTCGAAAGCAACGGCGGCGGCGGCCAGCAGATCGTCTTTAACGTGACGGCCACCGATGCGGAGAGTTTCCGACGCTCGGAAGGGCAGATTACCGCCATGCTGGCCCGCAGCGTGGCACGCGGAAAGCGCGGACTTTAGCCCAAAGCGGGCCTCTGAAGGATGACGGCCTGCGGGTGGGCCGAGGCGGTGTTGCCCATATAGCGTTCCTCGATCCCTGACATGTGAGCCAACGCCCGGCGCAGATTCCGGCTTCTCTGGAGAACAAAGATGACGGCTTTTCACGACGTGCGGTTTCCGTTGCGGCTGTCGCTGACGACCAGCGGCGGGCCGGTGAGGCGGACCGATATTGTCAATCTTTCCAATGGCCGCGAGGCCCGCAATCGCCGCTGGGCCAATTCGAGACGTGCCTATGACGCGGGCTCCGGCCTGAAATCGGTGGCCGACCTTTATGCGGTGCTCGAATTCTTCGAAGCGCGCGGTGGAGAGATGTATGGTTTTCGCTTCCGTGACCCGATCGACTGGAAATCGGCTGCACCCGATGCGGCGGTGACGCCGATCGATCAGGCGATTGGCACCGGTGACGGCGAGACCGATGAGTTCCAATTGACCAAGACCTATGGCGATGCCGGGGGCATCTGGCGACGCGAGATTTACAAACCAGTGGCAGGAAGTGTGTCGGTTGCGGTGGCCGGCGCGGTGCAGGCAGCGGAGAATTTCGTCTGCGATCCAGCAACCGGCATGGTGCGTTTTGCCGAGGGCCATGTTCCGGCTGGGGGCGCGGCGGTGACCGCTGGCTTTGAATTCGACGTGCCAGTGCGCTTTGCCACGGACCGGATCGAGGTGAATCTTGCAGCCTTCAATGCCGGCAGCATTCCAGCCATCCCCCTGATCGAGATTGTGCCATGAGACAGATATCCGAAGATCTGGCGGCTCATCTGGGCGGCGATGCGACGACGCTTTGCCATTGTTGGCGCCTGACGCGGCGCGATGGCGTGGTGCTGGGCTTTACCGAGCATGATCGCAATCTGGCCTTCGATGGCACCGATTTTAAGGCCGCGAGCGGATTTCGGCGAAGCGAAACCGAGGCGGAAGACGGGCTTGCGGCTCCGCCAAGCGAGGTGACCGGCGGCTTTTCCAGTGAGGCCATGACCGAGGGCGATCTGGCATCCGGTCGCTATGACGGTGCGCGTGTCGAGGTCTTTATCGTCAACTGGCAAGCGCTCGACCAACGCCTGCTGTTGAAGGTGCAGGAGATTGGCGAGGTGAGCCGGGGCGGCGGGCAGTTTACGGCCGAGCTCAGAAGTTTTGCGCATCGGCTGGGCCAGGAAAACGGGCGCGTCTACAACCGCCGCTGCGATGCCGATCTGGGCGATGGCCGGTGCCGGGTGAATTTGGCAGCCTTTCGGGCAACAGGCACGGTAACGGCGGTCGAGGCGCCCGAGCAGATTGTTGCGAGCGGACTTGACGGTTTTTCGGCCGGATTTTTCGATGGCGGAAGACTGGTCTTTGAAAGCGGCGCCAATGCGGGACTTGTGCTTGCAATCGACAGCACAAGAGCCGTCGACGGCGGGATCGAACTGCGCTTCTGGCTGCCGCTGGAGGTTTTGCCCGAGAGTGGCGACACATTCGAGATTACCGCCGGCTGCGACAAGAGTTTTTCCACCTGCCGGGCACGCTTTTCCAATCACCTGAACTTCCAGGGCTTCCCGCATGTGCCGGGCAGCGACTTTGCCTATTCCTACGCCGACGGCAGCGGCAACCACGATGGCGGGGCCTTGTTCGAATGAGCGTGATCGGTGAACGGGCACTGGCCGAAGCCGAGACCTGGATCGGCACGCCCTATCGCCATCAGGGGGCGACAAAGGGCGTCGGTTGCGATTGCCTGGGCCTGATCCGCGGTGTGTGGCTTGCGCTTTACGGGAAAGAGCCGGAGGTGCCGGGCCCCTATGCGGCGGACTGGGCCGAACATGGTGGTGGCGAACGGCTGATCGAAGCGGCAGAGCGGTGGTTCAGGCCGGTGGCGGGTCTTCAGGCGGCAGGTCCGGGTGATGTGCTGCTGTTTCGCTTTCGCCCGCAATTTGCGGCCAAGCATGCCGGTATTCTGGCCGGTGAAGGACATTTCATTCATGCCTATGAGCAGGCGGCGGTGCTTCGCTCAGCCCTTGTGCCCGCATGGCGACGGCGGGTGGCGGGCGTTTATCGCTTTCCGGAGATCTGATGATGGCGACCATCGTTTTTCAGGCGGTCGGCGCAGCCATTGGCAGCGCCTTCGGCCCCATTGGCACGATTGTCGGACGGGCTGCAGGGGCACTGGTTGGCAGTGCCGTCGACCGCGCAATCTTTTCCGATAGCCGCACGATGTCCGGCGCAAGGCTTGCCACGGCGCGGATACCGGGCGCCAGCGAAGGAACCGCGATCAACCGGGTCTACGGCTCCGCGCGCATCGGTGGCACGCTGATCTGGGCAACGCGGTTCGAGGAGGAGGTGACCACCGAGCGCAGCGGCGGCAAATCGACCGGCGGCGCCAAGGTCAGAAGCTTCCACTATTACGGCAATATGGCGGTGGGACTTTGCGAAGGGCCGGTGGCCGGCATTCGCCGTGCCTGGTTCGACGGGCGCGAGGTGGATCTGACCGGCATCGAGCTGCGCTTTCACGACGGTTCCCAAAACCAGCAACCCGATCCGCTGATCGAAGCCAAGCAGGGGGCGGGCAAGGCACCCGCCTATCGCGGTCTGGCCTATGTGGTAATCGAGCACCTGCCGCTTGGCGATTTCGGTAACCGCATACCGGTGATGCAGTTCGAGGTGATGCGGCCGGTGGGGACGCTGGAGCGCCAGGCGCGGGCCATGGTGGTGATTCCCGGTGCGACCGAGCATGGCTATGCGACAACGCCGGTCAGCGAAAAGACCGGGGCCGGCAGCATTCGCATCTTGAACCGAAACGGCTTGATGGCGGCCACCGACTGGCAAGCCTCCATCGACGAATTGCAGGCGGTCTGTCCGAATCTCGAAACCGTGGCGCTTGTCGTGACCTGGTTCGGCACCGATTTACGCGCCGGCAATTGCCGGATTGTGCCGGGCGTGGAAGTGGCCGCACGGCAAGGCGAAAGCCGTGCCTGGTCTGTGGCGGGGATCGGTCGGGCGGGTGCGCATCTGATCAGCCACCATCAGGGCGGTCCTGCCTTTGGCGGCACCCCGGATGACGCAAGCGTGGTGGAGGCCATCAGGGACCTGACGGCGCGCGGGCTGAAGGTGGTCCTCTATCCCTTCCTGATGATGGACATCGCCTATGGCAACGACCTGACCGATCCGTATGGAGAGGCGGCACAACCGGCCTATCCCTGGCGCGGGCGCGTGACCTGCCATCCTGCCATCGGCCAACCGGCAACCGCGGACCGGAGTGCGGCGGCGCGAAGCCAGATCAATGCCTTTTGCGGATCGGCGGAGACGGATGATTTCGCCATCAATGGCACGCGCGTGCGCTATGACGGCCCGGATGAAGGCTATCGGCGGCTCGTGCTGCACTACGCCTTGCTGGCCAAGGCTGCGGGCGGCATAGACGGTTTCCTGCTGGGATCGGAATTGCGCGGGCTGACGACCGTGAGGGATGCGGCCAATGCCTTTCCCTTTGTCGAGCAGCTGATCGATCTGGCCGGTGATGTCAGGGCAATCCTCGGTGCTGGAACGAGTATCACCTATGGCGCCGACTGGAGCGAATATTTCGGCTATCACCCGCAGGATGGCTCGGGCGACGTGTTCTTCCATCTGGATCCGCTGTGGGCAAGTTCCGCCATCGATGCCGTGGGGATCGACAATTACATGCCGCTTGCCGACTGGCGCGACGAGGACCGGGCCTCGGCCAGTCCGGACGGCTTTCGCGTTGGCGACGATCCGGTGGGGCTGGAAGGGCAGATCACCGGTGGCGAGGGCTTTGACTGGTATTACGCCTCCGGTGCAGACCGGGAGAGCCGGAACCGTTCCCAAATCGCCGACGGACTGGCGGGCAAGCCCTGGGTGTTCCGCTACAAGGATATCGAAAACTGGTGGGGCAATCGCCACTATGAGCGTGAGGGCGGGGTGGAAAAGCCGAGCCCGACGGCCTGGACCGCGGGGATGAAGCCGGTCTGGCTGACCGAACTGGGATGCCCGGCAGTGGACAAGGGCTCCAACCAGCCGAATGTCTTTGCGGACCCGAAATCCTCGGAAAGCGCGATGCCCTATTTTTCCGGTGGCGGGCGGTCCGACAGCACGCAACGCCGGTTTCTGGAAGCCCATCATCGCCATTGGCAGAGCGGCGATGCGCCAGACGGAATGGTCAATCCGGAGCGGCTGTTTCTGTGGTGCTGGGATGCGCGCCCCTATCCGGCCTTTCCGTTTCGCAGCGATATCTGGAACGATGGCGGAAACTGGCGAACGGGACATTGGCTGAACGCGCGGCTGGGTGCAGGCACGCTTGCCGATGTGATTGCCGCGATCCTGACCGATCACGGCTTTACCGATTTCGACGTGTCGCAGGTCTCCGGCGACCTGACCGGATACATGCAGGGGCAGGTCACCTCGGCGCGCGCGCTGATCGAACCGCTGGTGGAGGTGTTTGCGCTCGACGTGATCGAAGATGGCGAGCGGCTGGTCTTTCGCTCCAGGGACAAGGCAAGCCTGCCGCCAGTAGATGCGGCGGTGCTGGCGGACCTGAAGGATGAACCGCTTTGGCGCGAGACACGCGGTCATGACGGTGATTTTGCCGCCGAAGCCGTTCTGACCTTCTTCGATGAGGCAAGCGATTATGGCGAGGCCAGCGCACGGTCGAGACGGCTGGAAGTGGCCACCCGCCGGGAACTGACCCGTGAACTGGCGGCGGTGATCCCCGAGGAAACAGCGCTGTTGGCCGCGGAAGGTCTGCTGCGCGATCACCGGCTATCGCGCCATACGCTGGAATATGCCCTGTCACCCAACCGGCTGGATGTCACGCCGGGCGACGTGTTGCGGCTGACGCAAGGGCCGGGGACGCGCTTCATCGTGACACGCATCGAAGACGGAGTCGCCCGCCGACTTCATTTGCGCCGGCTGGGCACCGGCAGTTCCGCAAATGTGGTGCCGACGGACGAAGGGCGCCTGCCGGGGGGCAATCCGAGTGCGGGTTTTGCGCCGCTCGTGCATCTGATGGATTTACCGCGCCTCGATGGGGCAGGGACCGAGGCCGATTTCGCCCGGGTGGCTGCACTGGCAAAGCCGTGGCGACGCATTGCCTTGTCGTCTTCTCCGGTAGAAGACGGCTATCGCCTGCGCACGGTGGTGGAACGTCCCGCGGTGACGGGCACATTGATGGCGGATCTCGGCACTGGCGTGTCCGGTCGCTTCGATCGCTCACAGTCGCTGGATGTCGGACTTGATTTCGGTGCGCTGTCGTCCGCGCCCAGGCTGTCTGTCCTGAACGGGACAAACCGTATGGCGGTTCAGTCGGAAAATGGCGGGTGGGAAGTGCTGGCCTTTGCGCAAGCGGAAGAAATCGCCACCGGGCGCTGGCGGCTGTCGAACCTGCTTCGCGGATTGGCGGGCACCGAGGATTGCATGACGGCCGGGGCTGTTTCAGGCGCATCCGTCGTGCTGTTGAACGAGGCGGTAGTGCCGGTGGGGCTCGCACCCGATGAGGCGGGGCTGCTGCTCAACTGGATCGCGGAACCGGCAACAGGCAGTGGCGCAGCGACTGAGGCGATTGCCTTTGCCGGAGGCCTGCGGGCGGCAACGCCGCTGGCACCGGTTCATCTGCAAGCACGGCGACAGAGCGATGGTGATATCCGAATCACATGGGTGCGGCGGGGGCGGCTGGACGCCGATGACTGGATGGCCGCCGACATTCCGCTCGATGAGGAAGAGGAAGGCTACCGGCTGGACCTGCTGGATGGAGAGGCGGTGGTGCGCAGCGTGCATGTGTCTCAACCGGCCTATGTCTATGCCCAGTCGGAGGAGATTGCGGATTTTGGCGCGGTGCCGACGACGCGCTCGGTGCGGGTGCGCCAGCTTGGCCGCAAGGTGGCCGAAGGGTTGCCGGCTGAGGCGGATCTGCCTGTCTGATTCGTCGGAGATTGCCCCTCTTGCCCATGGCTGTGCCTTCTTTACCGCCGGCGCGAACGCGGAGACGAGAGGCAGGGCCAGGCGACGTAAAATTTCCACAACATCCAGCAAAGGAGAACGCGATGTTGACGATGAAGCCATGGTATCAGTCAAAGACGGTTTGGGGCGGTTTGCTGGCGGTGGCCGCACCGCTGTTGAGATATGGCGGGCTTGAGGTGGATGCCGAAGCCCAGGGGCAGTTGGCCGATATGGCCGTGACGATTGCAGGCTCAATCGGTGGATTGCTGGCGATCTATGGCCGTATTTCGGCAAAATCGGGCATCGCTGGCCATTAAACGGTTTGTGAATGCGTGCATTCATTTGCCATTCAGACGTCATCGGTTAAAAATCCGCCAAACAAGACAAGCGGTGGAATTAAATCGATGGCATCTCCTCTGATCATAGCGGCGCTGGCGGGCGCATTGTCCGGCCTCTCCGTGCCGGCGCAACTTGATGGACACGTCACCTATGTCGCCGCGGATTGCTCGGCCGCCGCCTCGCGGGTTGTGGCCCAGACGGGTGGCCAACTCTTGTCGGCCAAGCCCTCGGGCGGCAATTGCGTGGTGACCGTTCTGGTGCCTGGAAACGGCAATGAACGGCCCCGCAAGGTGACCGTGAAGGTTCCGCAGTAACAAGCGATGATGCGCCGACATGAGCGCGGTGCGTCATCCATAAGAACAAGAACGAATGAGGAAGCACGGAATGCGCATTTTGGTGGTGGAAGACGATGCCGATCTGAACCGGCAACTCGTCGAGGCGCTGCAGGAGGCAGGATATGTGGTGGATACCGCGCTCGACGGCGAGGAGGGACACTTTCTCGGCGATACCGAGCCTTACGACGCGGTGATCCTCGATATCGGCCTGCCCGAAATGGACGGCATTACGGTTCTGGAAAAATGGCGGGGCGCCGGCAAGGACATGCCGGTGCTGATTCTCACGGCACGCGATCGCTGGAGCGACAAGGTGTCCGGTATCGATGCCGGTGCCGACGACTATGTGACGAAGCCGTTTCATGTCGAGGAAGTGCTGGCACGCATTCGCGCCCTGATCCGCCGGGCAGCCGGCCATGCCTCGTCCGAGATCGTTTGCGGACCGGTGCGTCTGGATACCAAGGCATCCAAGGCGACCGTGTCCGGAACGACGCTCAAGCTGACCTCCCATGAATTCAGGCTGCTCTCTTATCTGATGCATCACATGGGCGAAGTGGTCTCGCGCACCGAACTGGTGGAACACATGTACGATCAGGATTTTGACCGGGATTCCAACACGATCGAGGTCTTTGTCGGACGCTTGCGCAAGAAGCTCGGTGTCGACATGATCGAGACGGTGCGCGGTCTGGGTTACCGCATGCAGGCGCCGGGCGACGCGCGTGCGAATTAGATCCCTCACAGAACGGGTCTTGTTGCTGGCGACCATCTGGTCGGCCGTGGCGCTGGTGACGATTGCGCTGGTGATTTCGGCGCTTTACCGGCAGGGCGCGGAGCGTGCCTTTACCAGCGTGCTCAACGCCCAGCTCTACAATGTCATCAATTCCGTCTCGATCGGCGCAGACGGCAATCTGGCCGGCAATCCCGAACTGGGCGACCTCAGGTTTTCGCAGCCATCGACGGGCTGGTACTGGATTGTCGAGCCATTGGGCACATTCGGCTCCGTGCGGCTGACCTCGATATCCCTGGGAAGCAATACGCTGCCGGTGCCAAGCGTTGCCGAAATTCCCTTCAACAACAGCTACGAGCGGTTTTACCAGGTTGACGATCACGTCGGTAATCACTTGAAAGTGGCTGAAACCGAAGTGGTTCTCGATGGTGACGGGCATGCAGCACGGTTTCGCGTTGCCGGCAACCTGACCGTCGTCGAGGAGGATATCGCCGCCTTTTCCCACAGGCTTTACATCGCACTGAGCATTTTCGGCATCGGTGGATTGCTGCTGAATGCCGGCGCCATTCTTTACGGGCTGAAACCGCTCGACAGGGCGCGACGTGCGCTGGAGAGTATCCGCGGCGGCGAGGCCGAAGCGCTGGAGGGAAATTTTCCGCGCGAAATCCTGCCTCTGGTCAACGAGGTGAACGCGCTGATCGAAAGCAACCGCCGCATTGTCGAGCGCGCGCGAATGCAGGTTGGCAATCTCGCCCATTCCCTGAAAACACCGATTGCCGTGCTGCTGAACGAGGCGCGCGCGCTGCCCAAGGCGCAAGGGGCACTGGTAATCAACCAGGCCGAAGCCATGCAAGCGCAGGTGACCTCCTATCTCAACCGCGCGCGGATTGCCGCCCAGCGCGACTCTGTTCTGGCGCGCTGCGAGGTGGAGCCCGTTCTGGAACGCCTGGTGCGCGTGATGCGGCGGTTGAATCCGCAGATCGAGTTCGATCTGACCATGCAGCCAGCGCTGGTACTGGCCATGGAGCAGCAGGATCTGGAGGAGACGGTCGGCAATCTTCTGGAAAATGCCGCACGATTTGCCAAGGAAAAAATACGGGTGGATGCACGTCTTGCGGCGGACGGCGTGGCCGGTAGCGATCCCGCCCGTCGTCAATGGGTGGAACTGGTCGTCGAGGACGATGGGCCGGGCCTGGAGGATGGGCAGATCGCAGAAGCCATGAAGCGTGGCCGCAGGCTTGACGAATCCAAGCCTGGCACGGGTCTCGGGCTGTCTATTGTCAAGGAAATCGCCGGCGAATATCAGGGCGATTTCGGGCTGTCGCGGGCGCCTACCGGGGGCTTGAAGGCTCGGCTGATCCTTCCGGCCGTCAGCCGCGACGCTGTGCGCAATTGATCACAGTCTTCAAGGACTGCTCTCCTGATCCAAGATATCCCCCAAATCGGCGACTGGACATGATAAACCTTATATTCGATTGTTCAGGCAAGATTCGGAAAGGCCGCATGCGAAGCGCTTACAGAACACGCTCCATCGTCATCATCGTCGCATTTGCGTCTCTGGCTGGCTGTACGACCTCTTCCGGCGGCAAGGGGACGGGGTCTTTCCTGTCGTCTTCCTCCAATAGTTCGACCGTGTTCATCACGTCGCTGAACGGCGGAATTGTTGCCCGCAGCGGTGTGCAGCTGTCCAAAGACGATCGCGAGCGCGCACTGGAAGCGGAATATCGGGCGCTTGAGGCCGCTCCGGGTGGCCAGCCGGTGGCATGGGCTGGCAGCAATGTGAGCGGTCAGGTGGTTGCCGCAGCGCCCTATCAGGTGGGCGCGCAGAACTGTCGGCAATATACCCACAAAATCAATACCAACGGCCGCGAAGTCGAAGCGCGTGGTGCCGCCTGCCGCAACAAGAACGGCAGCTGGACGCCCTTGACATAAGTCAAGGCCGCTCGACCAGAGCAGGTGTAGCCATCCTCTTGCGGCCAAACGCCTCAAAAGCGCGTGACCGCCTGTTTAGCGATTGGAAAGCAGCGGCCGTTGCAGTAATTGGGCTCCATGTTGTTCTGGATTATCACCGCCGTCCTGACCTTTGCGGTCGCCGTCCTTCTTTTGTATCCGCTATGGCGGGCATCTGCGCCTGCCATCGATGTGGATCGGGCCGGAGAGGAAGCCGTTTATCGCGATCAGTTGCGCGAGCTCGAGCGTGACAAGGCGCAAGGGCTGATCTCGGCTGAGCAGGCGGAATATGCCCGTGCCGAAATCGGACGGCGGCTTCTGGCCGTTGCCGGAAAAGGTGCCGAGGCACCGGTGCGGACGGGACGCCACCGCATGGCCCAGATTTTCATTCTTCTCTGTCTGCCGCTAATCGGGCTCGGTTTCTATCTGGAGACCGGAAGTCCGGGTCTCAAAGACCAGCCGCTTGCGGCACGGTTGGAAAACCCCGGCAACAATATCGACCTGCTTGTGGCAAAGGTGGAACGGCATCTGGCGCAGAACCCGGAAGATGGCGCCGGTTGGGATGTGCTGGCACCGATCTATTTCAGGGGCGGACGGATGGGCGATGCCCATATGGCCTATCGCAATGCCATCCGTCTGTCAGGCCCGTCTGCTGCCCGCTATGCGGGGCTGGGCGAGGTGATCATCGCCGAAAACGACGGCGTGGTCACGGCGGATGCGAGTGCTGCCTTCGAGGCGGCGCTGAAGGAGCAACCCGACAATCCGCGCGCCGAATTCTATCTGGCTTTGGGCTTCGAACAGGCTGGCAAGCAGGATGAGGCGCTGGCGGCCTTCGAGGCGCTTGCGGCAAAGTCACCCGCCGATGCGCCCTGGCTGCCGCTGGTGAAGCAGCATATTGCCATGGTCAGCGGCAAGGGGCCGGTTGCGGCACAAGGCGATGCACCGGGTAATCCGAGCGAGGCCGATATCGCCGCGGCCCAGGATATGTCGGCGCAGGATCGCACAGCGATGATCCGCGGCATGGTCGACAGCCTCGATGCCAAGCTGAAGGAAAATCCCGACAATTTCGAAGGCTGGATGCGTTTGGTCCGTTCCTATGCGATGCTCAAAGAACCAGATCGCGCGGTGGACGCTTTGAACGCCGCCTTCAAGACATTTCCGGCGAATGGCAAGCAGGGTGCGCAACTGGCGGACCTTGGCCGTCAACTGGGCCTTCCCGTGGAGGACGTCAAGCAATGACCCGCAAGCAGAAACGTCTCACAGTCATTCTTGGCGGCATGGGCTTTATTTTCGCCGCTGTCCTGCTGGTGATGTTCGCCTTCGGCCAGTCGGTTGCCTATTTCTACATGCCGTCCGACCTTCAGACCAATCATGTCGGCCCGGGAACACGCATTCGCCTCGGCGGGCTGGTGGAAGACGGCTCGGTGAAGCGCGGTGGAGGATCGACGGTCACCTTTGCCGTGACCGATGGCAAGAACACGGTCCCGGTGACCTATACCGGCATTCTGCCCGACCTGTTTCGCGAGGGGCAGGGGGTGGTGACCGAAGGCACGTTCGAAAGCGGCAATGTCTTCGTGGCCGATACGGTGCTTGCCAAGCATGATGAAAACTACATGCCCAAGGAAGTCGCCGACCGGTTGAAGAAAGATGGCGTCTGGGAAGGCAAAGAGAAGGCCACGCAATGATCATCGAACTGGGCCATTACGCGCTGGTTCTGGCGCTCGCGACCAGCATCATTCTGTCGGTCTTGCCGATGATCGGCGCACGGCGCGGCGATGGCGCGCTGATGGCGATTGCCACAACCGGAACCGTCGCCCAGTTCGCGCTGGTGCTGTTTTCCTTCGCGGTCCTGACCCATGCCTATCTGGTCTCCGATTTCTCGGTGAAGAACGTGTGGGAGAACTCGCACTCGCTGATGCCTGCGATCTACCGATTCTCGGCGGTCTGGGGCAATCACGAAGGCTCCATGATGCTGTGGCTGCTGATCCTGTCGCTGTTTTCCGCGCTGGTGGCCTTCTTTGGCACCAACCTTCCCGATCGCCTGAAGGCCAATGTGCTTGGCGTTCAGGGATGGATTTCCACGGCCTTCACACTCTTCATCCTGTTGACCTCCAACCCGTATATACGGCTGAGCCCGGCACCCGCCGAAGGCCAGGACCTGAACCCGATCCTGCAGGATGCCGGTCTGGCGATCCATCCGCCGCTGCTCTATCTCGGCTATGTCGGTTTTTCCGTATCCTTCTCGTTTGCGATTGCCGCCCTGATCGACGGCCGCATCGATGCGGCCTGGGCACGCTGGGTGCGTCCCTGGACGCTCGCTGCCTGGACCTTCCTCACCGCCGGCATCGCGATGGGGTCTTACTGGGCCTATTACGAACTCGGCTGGGGCGGTTGGTGGTTTTGGGACCCGGTCGAAAACGCATCCTTCATGCCATGGCTTGCCGGTACGGCACTTCTGCATTCGGCGCTGGTGATGGAAAAGCGCGAGGCGTTGAAAATCTGGACCGTGCTGCTGGCCATCCTGACCTTTTCGCTGTCGTTGCTCGGCACATTCCTCGTCCGCTCGGGCGTCTTGACCTCGGTCCATGCCTTTGCGACAGATCCGACACGCGGTATCTTCATTCTCTGTATCCTGATGCTGTTTATCGGCGGAGCATTGGCCCTGTTTGCTTTCCGCGCACCATTGTTGAAGTCCGGCGGTCTGTTTGCCCCGATTTCGCGCGAGGGCGCGCTGGTGCTCAACAACCTGATCCTGACGGTTGCAACGGCAACGGTGCTGATCGGCACGCTTTATCCGCTGCTTCTGGAGACATTGACCGGCGACAAGATCTCCGTTGGCCCCCCTTTCTTCAACCTGACCTTCGGCCTTTTGATGCTGCCGCTTCTGGTGGCGGTACCCTTTGGACCGCTTCTGGCGTGGAAGCGCGGCGATCTGCTGGGCGCGTTCCAGCGGCTTTACGCGGCAATCGCGCTGGCCTTCGTCGTGTCACTGGTCATCTATTACATCGAACATGGTGGCCCGGTGCTGGCGGTCTTCGGCATGGCGGCAGGGCTTTACCTCGTCTTCGGCGCCTGTTCCGACCTCTGGTATCGCGCCGGTTTCGGAAAACTCGCCTTCAATGTCGCCTGGCGTCGCTTCGCCGGTCTGCCGCGCTCGGCCTATGGAGCGGCACTCGGGCATCTGGGACTTGGCGTAACGGTGCTCGGCATTGTGGCCGTTACCACCTATGCCACGGAAACCGTGGTGGAAATGAAGCCCGGAATGACCACGGAGGCTGGCGGCTACAGCGTGACCTTTGACGGGATGCGGCAGGCCGTCGGCCCCAACTTCACCGAGGATCGCGGCCATTTTACGCTGCGCAAGGGCGGTGTCGACAAGGGCGATTTCTGGTCGTCCAAGCGGCTTTATACGGCGCGCAGGATGCCGACCACCGAAGCCGGTATCCGCACCTTTGGCCCAAGCCAGCTTTACGTATCGCTGGGTGATCCCATGGATGATGGCGGCATTGTCGTGCGGATCTGGTGGAAGCCCTATATCCTGTTCATCTGGTTCGGTGCCGTGATCATGATGGTCGGCGGGTTCGTCTCGCTGTCGGACCGTCGCCTGCGTGTCGGTGCACCGAACCGGCGGGCGAAAGCGGTGCCGGCACGGCTGGAGGCGGCGGAATGATCGCCGCAGGGGCATTCGGGTTTGCGCGTAGCGTGAAGCTTATATTTCTTGTTGTGCTTCTCGGGCTCTCTGCAGCACCCGCCTTTGCCGTCAACCCGGATGAGGTGCTTGCCGATCCGGTGCTGGAGGAGCGGGCGCGCAATCTGTCGATGCAGCTGCGTTGTCTCGTGTGCCAGAACCAGTCGATCGACGATTCCAATGCCGAGCTTGCCAAGGATTTGCGCCTTCTGGTGCGCGAACGGCTCGTCAAGGGCGACAGCGATCAAGACGTGATCGGCTATATCGTCTCGCGCTATGGCGAGTTCGTTTTGTTGAAGCCGCCTCTGGCGCTCAAGACCTATCTTTTGTGGGGCGCACCTCTTGTGCTGTTCCTGATCGGCGCGATTGCCATGTTTACCTATGGTCGCAACCGGGCAGGCACCGCGCCGGAGAAGCTGACCGCGGAAGAAGAACAAAGGCTGAAGACCCTGCTGGCCGAAAACGGCACTGACCAGTCCTGACTATCTTTCTGGAAAAATTACCAAATTGTCATGTCGCGGACAGTTCACTGTAAGGTGACAACCCCTATATCTTCGTCATCCACCGCTTCCCGCCGCACTTGGGCGATAACGCAAAAGCAACTGACGAAGGTACGAACAATGTTCAATCGGAAGACTTCCCGCACTCCTCTCGACAAATTCCTGAAGGCCTCCACAGCAGCTGGTCTCGCAGCTGTCATGCTGGCCGGTGGCGTTCCCGCTCTCGTCACCCCGTCCTATGCCGATGCAGTGAGCGTACAGGCGCCGCAGGTGCCAAGTTTTGCAGACGTGGTTCAGGCGGTTTCGCCAGCCGTTGTCTCCGTTCGTGTTGAAACGGACGTGCAGCCGGCATCCGACGATGGCTCCTTCTCCTTCGGGTTCGGCGGTCAGGGAATGGACAATCTCCCGGACGATCATCCGCTGAAGCGCTTTTTCCGTGAGTTCGGCATGCCCGGCGACAACGGCGGCCGCAAGGCTCCGCCTCCGCACGGCAAGGGCAAGCTGCGCCCAACCTCGCAAGGATCCGGCTTCTTCATCTCCGAAGACGGCTACATCGTCACCAACAATCACGTTGTCGACGATGGCGCTGCCTTCACCGTCGTGATGAAGGACGGCACCGAATATCCGGCCAAGCTGATCGGCAAGGACAGCCGCACCGATCTCGCCGTGTTGAAGGTCGACCAGCCGAAGAAGACCTTCACCTATGTGAAGTTTGCCGACGGTGACGGCGCCCGCATTGGCGACTGGGTCGTGGCGGTCGGTAACCCGTTTGGCCTTGGTGGAACGGTGACCGCAGGCATCGTCTCTGCCCGCGGCCGCGATATCGGCTCCGGTCCTTATGACGATTATATCCAGATCGATGCCGCCGTGAACCGCGGCAACTCCGGCGGTCCGGACTTCAACCTGAGTGGCGAAGTCATCGGCATCAATACCGCGATCTTCTCTCCATCCGGCGGAAACGTCGGCATCGCCTTCGCGATCCCTGCCTCGCTGGCCAAGAATGTGGTCAAGGAATTGATCGAGAAGGGCACCGTCGATCGTGGCTGGCTGGGTGTTCAGATCGAGCCTGTGACCAAGGATATCGCAGAATCCCTCGGTCTTGCCGAAGCCAGTGGCGCAATCGTTGTCGCGCCGCAGGAAGGCTCTCCGAGTGTGGCTGCCGGTATCGAGCAGGGTGACGTGATCGTTGCCGTGAACGGCGAAACGGTGAAGGACAACCGCGACCTTGCCAAGAAGATCGCCAACTTTGCACCCGGTACCAAGGTGGAAGTCTCGCTGTGGCGCGGTGGCAAGTCGCTGACCAAGACCGTTGAACTGGGCAAGTTCCCGACCGACAAGCAGATGGCAAAGGCCGACGGCAACGGCTCCGACGAGGATGCCGCGCCAGCAACAGAGCAGGCTCTGGCCAATCTGGGTCTTGACGTTCAGCCTTCAGACGATGGCGCCGGACTGACGATCACCAATGTCGATCCCAACTCGGATGCTGCCGATCTGGGTGTGAAGCCCGGTGAGAAGATCACCTCGGTCAACAACAAGGAAGTCTCATCTGTGGAAGAGGCGCAAAAGGCAATCGACGCCGTGAAGAAGGAAGGTCGCACCAAGGTTCTGGTGATGATCGAAACGGAGAACGGCAACCGCTTCGTCGCTCTGCCACTCGACAACAGCTAATTGGCCTAAGGGGTCAAAGCGCGAGAGCGCCGAGCAGCAATAAGCAGCCCGGCGCTCTTTTTTGTGTTGGAAAGGTGAAGAGAGATGGAACGGGTCGAGCAAATTTCCAATTCGGGCGATTCCGATTGTGCCAAGGGTACAGCCGGCGATATGGTCGCGCACATGAAGATACTGGTAATTGAAGACGATCTAGAAGCCGCAGCCTATATGACCAAGGCCTTCCGCGAAGCCGGCATTGTTGCCGACCACGCCAGCGACGGCGAAAGCGGTTTGTTCATGGCCACGGAAAACAGCTATGACGTGATGGTGATTGACCGCATGTTGCCGCGCCGCGACGGCTTGTCGGTCATCAGCGAACTGAGGCGCAAGTCAATCGACACGCCTGTGCTGATCCTGTCGGCGCTCGGTCAGGTGGATGACCGTGTCACGGGCCTTCGGGCAGGCGGCGACGATTACCTGCCAAAGCCCTATGCATTTTCCGAGCTTCTGGCCCGTGTCGAAGTGCTGGGACGCCGCAAGGGCAAACCGGAACAGGACATGGTCTATCGGGTCGGCGATCTGGAACTTGACCGCCTGTCGCATGAGGTGCGTCGGGGCGGCAAGGAGATCCTGCTGCAGCCGCGGGAATTCCGCCTGCTCGAATATCTGATGAAGAACGCCGGACAGGTTGTCACCCGCACGATGTTGCTGGAGCATGTCTGGGACTATCACTTCGATCCCCAGACCAATGTCATCGATGTCCATGTGTCGAGATTGCGCTCGAAGATCGAGAAGGAATTCGAGACATCGCTGCTGAAGACCGTGCGCGGTGCCGGCTATATGATCAAGGACGAAGGGTAAGCGTATTTTTTCATGAACCGCCTGTCCATGCTGTTCAAGTCGACCGCCGTGCGTCTGTCGGCACTCTACATGATCCTTTTTGCGCTTTGCGCAGCATTTCTGGTCTTCTATGTGACGGCACTGTCAGAACGCGTGCTGACCCAGCAGACCCAGGAAGGCTTGCTGCAAGAGGTGCGCGAGGTCGACGGCGCCTACAAGAGCGGCGGCATGAACCTCTTGCTCAGTACCATGGAGCGACGCGCCCGCGCACCGGGCGCCAACCTTTATGTGATCGCCAGCCCCAGCGGTGAAATCCTGGCCGGCAATGTTGCCTCGGTGCAGCCGGGCATTCTCGGCCGCGAGGGCTGGACGAACGAGCCTTTCCGCTATGAGCGTTATTCGGGCGCGGGCAATGAACGGCGTCATGTTGCGGTCGCCTTCCTGCTGAAACTCGACAATGGACTGCATATTCTGGTGGGACGCGATCTGGGCGAACCGGCCCGTCTCAGACTGCTCGTGCGCAAGGCCCTGATGGTGGCGCTTGCCATCATGGGCGGCGGTGCGCTGATCATCTGGTTTGCCATCGGTCGAAACGCGCTCAAGCGCATCGACAGGGTGTCTGCCGCCAGCAAGAAGATCATGGCCGGTGACCTCTCGCAGCGTCTTCCTGTCTCCGGATCGGGCGATGAATTCGATCGGCTGTCCGGCAGTCTGAACGAGATGCTGGGCCGCATCGGCAAGCTCAACGAGGGCTTGAGGCAAGTCTCCGATAATATCGCCCACGACCTGAAGACACCCCTGACACGGCTGCGGCACAAGGCATCCGAAGCGCTTGATGAGGATGACGCGGCGAAGCGGCGCGTGGCTCTTGAAGGTATCATAGCCGAATCCGACCAGCTGATCCGGACTTTCAACGCACTTTTGATGATTTCACGCGTAGAGGCAGGTTCGATCGCAGCCGAATTGTCCGACCAGGACATTTCAGCCGTCGCTGCCGATAGTGTGGAGCTTTATGAGCCGGTGGCCGAAGAAGCGGGGCTTTCGCTGGTCTCCACCATTGCGCCGGGCCTGTCAGTGCGCGGCAATCGCGAACTGATAGGACAGGCAATCTTCAATCTGCTCGACAATGCGATCAAATATGCAGACGGCGCGGAACAGCCGCAAATCCGCATATCCGTTACAACGCGCGACGGCGACGTCCGGCTATCGGTTGCCGATAACGGGCAGGGTATCCCGTCCGAACAGCGCGAAGAGGCGGTCAAACGTTTCGTGCGGCTCGACGAAAGCCGCTCGAAGCCGGGCACAGGCCTTGGCTTGTCTCTGGTCGAGGCTGTGATGGCACTGCATGGCGGCCGGCTGGAGCTTTTAGCAACGGATGAAAGCGACGCAGACCATCCGGGCCTCACCGCAACCATGGTCTTTCCGCCGCGCAAAGCCTAATCTCCCATTCAGGATTCGCGATGCGGTTCGGGAGGCCGCATAGGCGAAAAGGTATTGCCCTGGAGGAGATTTGACGTGCAGCAAACAGCCAGCGCGCTGAGCGAGGTGCATGCAGGTGCGCTGCATCCGCTGAACCAGAGCGAATTGAAGTCTGTCGGAGAAATTCTGAGCGACATTGGCGCGACGCATCCGGCAATTGCCGACATGCTGGAGACGATGACGCCGCTCCACGAATTTGTCGCCGCAGCACTGAGCCTCTCTCCGCATTTGCGCGACATCGCAGCGCGAGATCCCGAGATCCTTGTTCTGGCGATCGGCCAACCGCTGGAACCCTTGCTGACAGGTCTTGTTGACGCGGCGCGCGACGCCTGGAAGCCCCAGGCCGATGGCACTCTTCCCACGGAAGGCCAGGTGATGACGCGATTGCGCATTGCCAAGCGGCGGGTGTCCTTTCTGTTGGCCATGGCCGATCTGGCCCGGATCTTTGATGCGGCCCATACGACGGAGTGGTTGACCGCCATTGCCGATGCCAGCGTATCGGCGGCGATCAATCACCTGCTGCTGACCGCAGACGATGCCGGCAAGGTCACCTTGCCTGACCGTGGCGAGCCATCGCGCGGCAGTGGCCTGATTGTGCTTGGCATGGGCAAGCATGGCGCCCGCGAACTGAACTATTCCTCCGATATCGATATTGTCGTCTTCTTCGACCCACAGGCCGGCATCTTGCCCGATCCCGATGACGGGCTGGAAATCTATGGGCGCATGATGCGACGTCTGGTGCGCATCATGCAGGAGCGCACCGGCGACGGTTATGTGTTCAGAACCGATCTGCGATTGCGCCCCGATCCGGGGTCGACACCTCTTGCCGTGCCGGTGGAGGCCGCGCTGCTGTATTACGAGGGCAGGGGACAGAACTGGGAGCGTGCAGCCTTCATCAAGGCACGTCCTGTGGCGGGCGATCTGGAGGCAGGTGCAGCCTTCCTCAAGGAAATGACCCCCTTCGTCTTCCGCAAATACCTGGATTATGCGGCCATCGCCGATATCCACGCCATCAAGCGTCAGATTCACGCGCATAAGGGCCACGGCACAATCGCGGTCAAGGGGCACAATGTGAAGCTTGGCCGCGGCGGTATCCGCGAGATCGAGTTCTTCGCCCAGACCCAGCAACTGATCGCCGGCGGGCGAATGCCGGAACTGAGGACGCGGTCGACCGAGGCGGCGCTGAAGGCATTGAATGCCGCGAACTGGGTGGATGATGCCACCACCCGCGAGCTGATCGTCTGCTACTGGTTCTTGCGCGATGTGGAACACCGCATTCAGATGGTCCATGACGAACAGACCCATCTGCTGCCGTTAACGGAGCCGGAATTGCGCCGCATCGCCCTGATGAGCGGCTTTGCCGATACGGCGAGTTTTTCGAGCGAACTCGAAACCGTGCTGAAGACGGTGGAGAAGCGCTATGCCCGCCTGTTCGAGAAAGAAGAGGGATTGTCGGGCACGGAAGGCAATCTGGTCTTTACCGGTCAGAATGACGATCCGGATACGCTGAAGACGCTTGCAAAACTGGGATTCGACAGACCCGAAGACATGTCGCGTGTGATCCGCACATGGCATTATGGGCGCTACCGGGCCACGCAGTCGGTCGAGGCGCGCGAGCGGCTGACCGAACTGATCCCGCTCTTGTTGAAAGCGTTCGGTGAAAGCCGCCGCGCGGACGAGGCGCTGATGCGCTTCGACACGTTTCTCGCGGGCCTGCCTGCCGGCATTCAGCTGTTTTCGCTTCTCGGTAATAACCCGCCGCTGTTGAAGCTGACCGTGAATATCATGTCGGCTGCACCGCGCCTGGCGGAAATCATCGCCAAGCGTCCCCATGTCTTTGACGGCATGCTGGATCCGGCATTGATGGCTCAACTTCCGACCCGCGATTATCTGGCACATCGACTTGAGAGTTTTACCGCTGGCCGTGTCCACTATGAGGAATTTCTGGATCAGCTCCGTATCTTCGCCGCCGAACACCGCTTCCTGATCGGTATCCGTCTTCTGACCGGATCGATCGATGGAACGCAGGCTGGCCGGGCCTTTGCTGATCTGGCATCGCTGGTCATCGGCGCGGCGCTTGATGTGGTACGCAAGGAAATGGACCGCGCCCATGGTGTCTATCCCGGTGGACGGGTGGCGCTTGCCGGCATGGGCAAGCTGGGCAGTTTCGAGCTGACGGCCGGGTCCGATGTCGACCTCATTTTGCTCTACGACTATGACGCGGAGGTGGTGGAAAGTGTTGGTGACAAGCCGCTGGATGCGGTGCGCTATTTCACCCGACTGACACAGCGCCTGATCTCAGCCCTGTCTGCGCCGATGGCAGAGGGTGTGCTCTACGAAGTCGATATGCGCCTGCGCCCCTCCGGCAACAAGGGCCCGGTGGCAACCCGCCTCAATGCATTCGAGCGGTATCAGAAGGACGAAGCCTGGACCTGGGAGCATATGGCACTGTCGCGGGCACGGATGATGGCTGGCGATGACGATCTGATCGAAAGGGCGCAAGCGATCATCTCCGATGTGATGGGCGAGGTTCGCAACGAGAAAAAGATTGCAGCCGATGTGAAAGAGATGCGCACGCTGATTGGCAAGGAAAAGCCGCCGCGCGACATCTGGGACTTCAAGCTCATCCCAGGGGGCCTGATCGACATCGAATTCATAACCCAGTTTCTGACCCTGGTCGGCCCTGCTCGGGGCGTGACGGTCGCCACGTCCGGGCTCAGCACGGCTCAGGCGCTGACAGTCTTGGGCAAAAGCCTGATGGATCGCAACGATCTGGAGACCTGCCTTGCAGCGCTTACGCTGTTCACGGATTTGTCCCAGATCATCCGGCTCTGCATTGACGGGCCTTTCGATGCTGACGATATTCCGGCAGGCCTTGCAGATCTTCTTTGTCGAGCAGCCGATTGTCCGGACATGAAAACGCTCGAAGCGGAGGTCAAGCGGCTGTCAAAAGCGGTGCGCAAGGTGTTCGACAAGGTGGTGAGGCCCTCATAAACGAAGGCTGGCTGGAATAGCGGGGCTGAGTATCCTCAGACATCCGCAAAACCTCACCAACATCTGTGCGGCGCAGGGTTACTCTTCAGACGGCTTGCCGCCGACATCCCTTGGGGCAAGCCCCGACGCGCATTAGCGCCACGCCGGACGTCGCTGCAGGTTCATGTGCAGTTCCTGCTTGGTCGCAAACGATCCCAGCACCCGCAAAAGCTTGCGCGTCTGGTTGACGTCGACATGTTCACGGTCGCAGAAGTCCTGCACGCTGAACACCTCGCGGTTTTCACCAGCTTTCGTTTCGTCTTCGGCTACATATTTCATCGAGATCACCTCCTCCCAGCCTTCATCAACGCAGGAGCGGCCAAGCAGTTCCCGAAGCGCGAACAAATTTGGCAATGGAGGCACGCGACGGTCTGGCAAGATTTAGCGACTGTGAAGCCAAGTATAGCGTTGTTTCTTTATCCCTAATTTAACAGGTTTCTGCGAGGTTTCACAGCGAAAACGAAATCTCGTCCTGAGCTTGGGCAGTTATTATCTGACTGGGAGCGACGTATGCGCATGATACAAACCGGAAGATGGGTGGCTCGCAAGATCAGCGAGTTTCTAAGCGTTCCCAATGACAATCCGGAACTGACGCGCGCGCAGTATGAGGCTTTTTCCAAGCAGGTACCGCTTCTCTATTTTATCCTTGCCGTCAACACACTGGCCGTATCCTGGACGCATATCAATACCGCTCCCGCGTGGCTGGATATCTATATACCCCTGGCGATGGTGGCGATATTTGTCTTCCGCGGTCTGGGGTGGTATCGCCGACACAATGTTGTTGTCGATGCCGACGAAGCCTATCGTCAATTGCGCTCGACAAATCGCCTGGCAGGCCCCCTGGCGCTCGTCTGCGTTGCCTGGTCCCTGATGTTGATGCCGCTTGGCAATCCTTACCAGCAGGCGCATGTCGCGTTTTACATTGCCATCACCGTGATCGGCATCATCTTCTGTCTGATGCATTTGCGTTCTGCCGCGCTGATTGTCACTTGCCTGGTCAATGCCCCATTTCTTGTCTTTATGCTCCTGCATGGTGAACCGATTTTCAACGCGATAGGCATCAACTTCCTTCTGGTCTGCATGGCCATGGTTGTGGTGTTGCAGTCGCATTATCGCGACTTTCGTCAACTCGGCCAGTCGCGACTTGTGCTGCAGGATCAGAATGCTGCCATGCAGGCGCTGTCAGACGAAAATTTGCGCTTGGCCAATATGGACAGCCTGACATTGCTGGCCAACCGCCGCAGTTTCTTCCACGATCTGTTGAAAGAATTTGACGCGGCCAAGACGAATTCCACGGCGCTGGCCGTGGGCGTGATCGATCTGGACGGCTTCAAGCCGATTAACGACATGCACGGTCATTCCGCAGGCGACAAGGTTCTGGTGGAGGTTGCGCGGCGGCTGGAGATCGTGGCTGAGGGCAAGGCCCGCGTCTATCGCCTCGGTGGCGATGAATTTGCCCTTCTGGTCTGCGGTGTCGCCGACGAAGGCAAGCTTTCCAGTTTCGGTATGACCTTTTGCGACGCGATTGCAGAGCGCATCAGCATCGGTGCCGGAAATGTGCATGTGACCGGCTCTCTCGGTATCGCTATCTACCCCAAGGTCGGCACCAACGGCCATGAGCTTTACGACCGCGCAGACTATGCGCTTTACACCGCCAAACGCCGCCAACGCGCCGGTGTCATGATATTCAATGCCGCGCAGGCCGACGAGTTGTCGCGTCTGAAAGTGGTCGAGGAGGCCTTGTTGTGCGCCTCTCTGGAAGACGAATTGTCGCTGGTGTTCCAACCGATCGTCGACGTCAATTCCAACAGCTGTGTCGGTTTCGAGGCGCTGTCGCGCTGGGATAGTCCGACCATCGGCAGCGTATCGCCAGCGGAATTTATTCCCGTGGCCGAACATAACGGCCGTATTCTGACGATCACGCGCCTGGTCCTGGAACGTGCATTGCAGACAGCCTCGACTTGGCCCGGTGATTGCTATTTGTCATTCAATCTTTCACCGCACGACCTGGCCTCTGCCGAAGGCATCCTGCGCATTATCGGTATTGTCCATGCCAGCGGCTTCGATCCGGCACGGATCAATTTCGAGATCACCGAGACGGCGATCATGCATGATTTCGACCAGGCGAAGGCATCCATAACCCTGTTGCGCAATATGGGGGCGGGCATTTCGCTCGATGACTTTGGCACCGGCTATTCCAGCCTCAGCCATGTCCATCACCTGCCGCTCTCCAAGATCAAGATCGACGGATCCTTTGTACAGGAGATCGAGCAGCGCGATTCGAGCTACAAGATCGTGAAGTCGGTTCTGGCTCTGTGTGCGGATATGGATATCGACGCCATCGTGGAAGGCGTGGAGACCCTGGAACAACTGAAAATTCTGAAGTCACTGGGCGTTCAAGCCGTGCAGGGATACTATTTCTCCCGTCCCGTCAGCGCGGATGACACCGTTGAACTTCTCCTGTCCGACGATCGAATGCCGGTGGCAGCGCGCGCATCCTGAATGGCCGCAGAAACGGTTCAGCCTGGACCGAGCAACCCGATGACCAGTTGCTGCACTGTGCCGCCCGGTCCGAACTCGACCTTGTCGAAGTCTCGGTCTTTCTGTCGACGCTGATCCGATATCTCCTTCAGGATCGGCTGCATCTTCGCCCGCAGTCTGTTGCAGTCTGGATCGTTCTCCGCTGAAAGGCCAACGGTCGCTTTCTCGATCTCCCGGGCCAGGACCTTGATATTCTCGGCATGGACCTTTTCATGCGCCGTCACACCCTCGATAAAGACCGCCCAGCGGGCAGCGACATCGGCCGGGAGCCTGGCAGATGGTTTGGGCAGCTTGGTGGTGATGACCAGTCTCGGAACGGCAGACGCCAGCACACAGCCGCCGTGACGGTTCTGATAATCGCGGCGCCAGGTGAGCTTGAAACCCGTCTGCGCGATGACCCGGGAATTCCCCAGCATGGGGCCGCGTTCGCCGATCGAGTCATAAAGCGCACGCGCGCTTTCACCGTTGATACTGTAGGTCTCGACCTGTTCGATGACCTGGCCGCCGGCGAGTGCGCCGAGCGGGGCAAGGACGGTCGCGATCGTCAATGCAGAGCGGACAATGCGTGCCTTCACGACGGCTCCTTTGCAGATTGGCTGCAAGTCTATGAAGCCAGAGATCGAAATTCAATGCTGAACAGTCGCGCGGGGCAAACGCTGCCCTACGCCATGCGCTTCTTCTGGGGAAGCACGTCTTCCTTGCCATGCGGGATGAAGATCTGCACGACCGTACCCTTGCCCTCGCGAGACCGGATTTTCAAAGCACCGCCATGGAGTGCAACGAGTGAGCGCGAGATGGCAAGTCCCAGACCGGAACCGCCGCGACTTTTGGCATACTGGTTTTGCACCTGCTCGAAGGGTTGGCCGATCTTGTTGATCGCCTCTTTCGGAATACCGATGCCGGTATCGGCAATCGTCAGTGCCACACCTTGGGCGCAGGGGCGGGCACGCAGAGCGATACGGCCGCCCTCATTGGTAAACTTTGCCGCATTGGCCAGAATGTTCAACAGCACCTGCTTCATGGCACGGCGGTCGGCCACGACAGACAGATTGGTCGAAATACGCTGCTCGATGGTGATGTTCTTTTCCTCCGCCGGAATGGAGGTCAGGCGCAGGCTTTCGTCGATCAGCGGAGACAGGTCGATGGTTTCGCAGCGCAGACGCATCTGGCCGGCTTCGATCTTCGACATGTCGAGAATATCGTTGATGACATTCAACAGATGCTTGCCGCTGTCATGAATGTCGCGGGCATATTCGGAATATTTGGGTGAGCCGATGGGACCGAACATGCCGGTCTGCAGAATTTCCGAGAAACCGAGAATGGCGTTGAGCGGGGTTCTCAGTTCGTGGCTCATATTGGCGAGGAATTCCGACTTGGCCTTGTTGGCAGCCTGAGCACGCTCTTTTTCCACCTGATAATTGGCATTGGCGATGGACAGCTCCTGCTTCTGCCGCTCCAGCGTCTTCTGCGAGGAAGACAGGTCGCCGATATTGGCCATCAGGCGGCGCTCCTGATCGCGCAACCGCTCCTGGTGGCGTTTCAAAAGGGTGATGTCGGTACCCACCGACACCAGGCCCCCGTCACGGGTCCGACGTTCGTTGATCTGCAGCCAGCGTTCGTCGGCAAGCTGGACCTCGGTGGTGCGCGAGCTGCCTGTCTGGTCCGGATCGGCGACACGGCGCTGGATGATCGGCCGGGCAGCAGCCTTCACCACAGCGGCGCGATCCTTGCCCGGTGTCAGCATATCGTCTGGCAGGCCATAGACTTTCTGGAAATGCGCATTGCACATCACCAGCTTGTCGTTCTTGTCCCACAGCACGAAGGCCTCCGATGTGCATTCGATGGCATCCATCAGGCGCTGGTCAGCCTCGGCATAGCGCTGTGCCAGACGATGCTGCTCTGTCACATCCATGGCGATGCCGATGATGCGGCTGCCGCCATTGGGGGTGCGCACCACCTGCGCGCGGGCGCGCATCCACACATAATGGCCCTGAGCATGGCGCATGCGGAAGATATGGTCGATCTGATGATTGTCGCTGCGGCCGAGCGAGCGGAAAAGCTTGTAGAGATTGCCGTCTTCGGGATGCATCATCCGGGCGGCATCGCCAAAGCAGAGCGAGGCACCGGAAGGCTTCATGCCGACCATTTCATACATGGAACGCGACCAGAACAGACGGCGGCTCGACAGATCGAAATCCCACAGGCCGCAGCGACCGCGCGACAGCGCAGTCTCCACCCGCAAATTGGATTCCAGGAAGATATCGTCAGCCTCGCGGGCGCGCTTGGCCTGCATGAAATAGGCATAGAGAATGACCAGAAGCGTCATCGATATGCCGGCAAACAGCGTGACATTCAACGCCACTTCACTGCGCCAGAAGGCATCGATATCGGCCAGCGACTGGGTGACGAGGATGAGCGACCCACCGGCTGCGGGTTCCATGACGGCGACATGGCGCCTGCCGTTGATATGGGTCTCGATGGTCCCGGTCTTGTCGGAATAGCGGCGGATGGCGGCGACTTCAGGCAGGATGCTTGTGAGCGACTGGCCGATGAAACCGACGGCTGACGCTGAGCCTGCAAAGATCTGTCCGGCGGGATCGATCAGCAGGATATAGGCGCTGGGGTTCAGGCGGCTCTGGGGCAGAAACTGCGACAGCAGTTTTTCGGCGCTGCCACGGTCGCGATTGACGAACAAGTCGGCCTTGTCGGAAAATGCCGCCGTCGCCACCGCCGCCGACATCGCCGTCGACTGCCGTGCATTGCTTTCCATTCGCCCGTATTCGGCCAGGATGCCGACCGTTCGTGCCATGGCCACGACCATGAGAAAGGCAATGATCAGGACCGGTATGGCGTTCCTGAGTATGATTTCCATTCGCCTGGGATCTGCTGCTCCCGTAAACAGGAGATCCCGAAGGAACATTGAAATTCGACCATATGGGAGCCCCATACGGCCATCGGCTGCAGTCTCCTGCCGCACGTCCGCCATCGTGTCCGCCTCTTATTCCTCGTGCGATTCGAGGCGCCGCTCGCCCGAATCGGACTCAATGAATCATCACTGATTCGTCGTGTCCAGACGGCGAAGGTGAACAAAGTATTAAGTGCTTCATTCGAATCGCTTTTTTCTCGAGCGATCAGGCCAAGGGATTGAATCTCAAGGAAAAGGTTAACGCGGACATGGCGTTTTCCGGTGTTTCAGTCACCTGAGCCCCTGCTTCGCGAAAGCGAAGACAGCGGAAATTTCAAGCGGTGGGGAGGCGGCATATGGGAGCCGCCTCCGTCCGTCATCAGCTCTTTAGAACGCGATCGACGATGTCGCGGACATCTGCGGAAAGTTTGTCGGCCCTGGCAATGGTGGAGAGGGCCGCCTTTGCCTTTTCGGCCCGCACGGGTTCCAGCTGTCGCCACGACCGCATCGAGGTCAGCAAGCGGGCTGCAAGCTGCGGATTGCGCTTGTCGATCTCCAGGATCTGCGCAGCGAGGAAATCGTAAGCTGCGCCATCCGCCCGGTTGAACCCGGTGGGATTGGAAAAGGCGAGGCTGCCGATGGCCGAGCGCACGCGGTTCGGGTTGTTGGCGATATAGTGTTTGTTGGCGACCAGTGCCTTGACGCGGTCGAGTGCGCCGTCACCGGGGATAGTGGCCTGAATGGCAAACCACTTGTCGATCACCAGCGCGTTGTCGGCAAAGCGGGACTCGAAGGCTTCGAGCGCTGATTTTGTCTCCTCGCAATCCGGGAAGCGATGCGCAAGAACTGTCAGCGCCTGCGAAAGATCCGTCATGTTATCGGCCTTGGCAAAAGCCTCGGCCGCATGGGCAGGTGTTGCGTCTGACAGGGCGATGAAGCCCAGGGCTGTATTTTTGAGCGCGCGGCGACCGGCATTTTCGGCGTCCGGTGAAAACGGGCCGGTGACATCGGCCAAGGCCGTATAGAGTTTGCCGAACAGATCCGAGCCGGCATCCGCAATCTGCTTCAATATGGCCTCACGGCCCGCATGAACGGCGTCGGGATCGGTGTCGGAGCCGAGTTCGCGGGCAATATCGGCCTCGCTTGGCAGTGACAGCGCCTGGGCGCGGAAGGCCGGCTCAAGCGTTTCATCGCCCGCAATCTGCAGCAGCACGTCGACGAAGCGCGCATCGCCACCGACGTCCTCGTTTTTGGCAGCCTGCGTTGCGGCATGGGCAAGCACAGGACGGGCAAGATCGGTAATGGCCTGCCAGCGGGAGAACAGGTCGCTGTCATGAAGCGCGATCAGACGCTTGTCGTCTGCCGACTGATCGAAATGGATGGTGACCGGGGCGGAAAAGCCGCGATTGATGGAGAGTACCGCGCGAGACGCGATGCCGGCAAAAACGAATGTCTGTGAACGCTCGGTCAGGTGCAGGACATCGCCTGTTACCTCTCCGCCGGTGATGCCTGACGCGGTGACGTCCGACCCATCTTCGTCGATCAGAGCGAAGCGGAGCGGGATATGCATCGGCTCCTTGTTGGGCTGACCGGGCGTGGCAGGGATCATCTGCTCAAGCGAGACAGTCAGTGTCTTGGCACGGGCATCATGGGTGGTCGAGACAGTGACCTGCGGCGTGCCGGCCTGATTGTACCAGAGCGAGAACTGCTTGAAATCGCGACCATTGGCATCCTGGAAGGACTTGACGAAATCCTCGACGGTAGCGGCTTCGCCATCATGACGCTCGAAATAGAGATCCATACCCTTCTTGAAGCCGTCGCGGCCCAGAATGGTGGAGATCATGCGGGTGACCTCGGAACCCTTTTCATAGACGGTCGTCGTGTAGAAATTGTTGATTTCGCGGTAGCTTGCCGGGCGCACCGGATGAGCAAGCGGACCGGAATCCTCGGTGAACTGTTCCGAGCGCAAATGGCGCACTTCAGCGATGCGCTTGACTGCGCGCGAACGCGCGTCGGCAGAAAATTCGTGATCGCGGAAGACGGTCAGGCCTTCCTTCAGGCACAGCTGGAACCAGTCGCGGCAGGTGATGCGGTTGCCGGTCCAGTTGTGGAAATACTCATGGGCGATGATCGCCTCGATATTGGCATAGTCCTGGTCGGTGGCCGTGGCCGGATCGGCCAGCACATACTTGTCGTTGAAGATGTTGAGGCCCTTGTTCTCCATCGCTCCGAAATTGAAGTCGGAGACGGCAACGACCATGAAGATGTCGAGGTCGTATTCGCGACCGAACACCTCTTCGTCCCATTTCATCGAGCGCTTCAGCGCATCCATGGCATAGGTTGCACGCGATTCCTTGCCGTGCTCCACATAGATCTTCAGCGCAACTTCGCGGCCCGACATGGTCGTAAACGTATCTTCAACGACGCCGAGATCGCCGGCCACCAGCGCAAACAGGTAGCTGGGCTTGGGGTGAGGGTCGAACCAGGCAGCGAAGTGCTTGCCTTCGCCATAGCCGGCGCCGCCCAGGAAATTGCCGTTCGAGAGCAGCAACGGGCAGCTTTCCTTGTCGGCAATGATATTGATCGTGTAGGGCGCAAGCACATCCGGACGGTCGGGGAAATAGGTGATGCGACGGAAGCCCTCGGCCTCGCACTGGGTGCAATAGATACCGTTGGAACGGTAAAGACCCATCAGTTGCGTATTTGCGCTCGGGTTAAGCAGTGTCGTGACTGTCACCTCGAACGGACTGTCAGCCGGAAGATCACGAATAGTCAAACTGTCCGACGTGGCAGTATAGCGATCGGTTTCCATCTCGATCTGGTCGAACAACAGACTGGTCATGGTCAGACCATCGCCATCCAATACCAGCGGGGCGGAGTGATCTACCCCCTCCCGACGGTGGAATATCAGTCTCGATTCGACCTTTGTTTCGACCGGATCCAGTTCAAATGTCAGATCCACACGTTCCAGCACGAAGTCGGTGGGGCGGTAATCTGCCAGATGAATAACCTGGCCCGTATCTGTTCGCATTGTGTGTCCTGATTGTTTGCTTAGGCTCTTTCGCGTTCCGACCGACCGGAGCCACGACTTTCATCGCTAAATCTGTTCCATCCAAACACAGATTTACATTAATTTCTGAACGATTGATAAAATAAGACGAGAATTGTCCCCCTGAAAAGACTTGTCTTGGCCGTTCCGGCGTTAAAAAGCGCTAAAAATTCAATGAAGCGCTGACCTTTTCTGGTTGTTTCGACGCGTATTTTACCACCAGTATAAATTGAGTTGCGGCCGGCGCCGATCGCCGATCAGTCAGGTGAAGCATCGTCATGCCGTATATTTTCGCATCGCCATGGCCCCACCATTTTGCCGCGCCCGGACTTTCCGACACCAATGGCTTGTCTCGTATTTGGCGACATGCCAGTTTGCCGCATTCGCCTTGCCCTGTGCGCCGATGTGTCGCTGCGGCCGGCCTGTTTCCTGTCTGCGTTTTTCTGAAAGCCCGCAATGCCCTCCGCTGAAACCGACCCGCTTCGCGGCATTCTGCTGAAGCTATCCTCGATCACCGTCTTTCTTGCCATGCAAAGCTGCATCAAACTGGCGGGGGCAGGCATTCCTCCGGGGCAGATAGCATTCTACCGATCCGCCTTTGCCATCGTACCCATCGTCATCTATCTGGGAATGCGCGGTAATTTGCGCTCCGCCTTTCACACCGACAATCCTCTGGGCCATCTGCGCCGCGGTCTGCTGGGTATTTGCGCCATGGGTTGCGGGTTTTACGGGCTGGTGCTGTTGCCGCTGCCGGATGCCATCGCCATCGGCTATGCCATGCCGCTGATTGCAGTCGTCTTTGCCGCGGTCTTCCTGCGGGAAACGGTGCGGCTCTACCGCTGGACCGCGGTCGCCATCGGCATGGTCGGCGTCACCATCATTTCCTATCCGAAGCTCACTTTGTTCAGCCAGGAGGGCTTCGGCTCGACAGCCGCAATAGGCGCCATGGCTGTCTTGCTCTCGGCCGTTCTCGGTGCCGGCGCCATGATGCAGGTGCGCCAGCTTGTGCGAGAGGAAAAAACGGCAACGATCGTGTTGTACTTTTCCCTGGTCGCCTCGCTGCTGTCAGCATTGAGCTGGTTTTTCGGCTGGGCGCAACTGTCTGTCGAGGCACTGGGCCTTCTGGCACTGGCCGGCTTCTTTGGCGGTTTTGGCCAGATCCTGTTAACCGAGAGCTACCGTTTTGCCGATGTCTCGACCATTGCCCCGTTCGAATATTCGTCGATCCTGCTGGGCTCGCTGATCGCCTATGTTCTGTTTGACGAGATACCGACGATCACAACGCTTGCGGGAGCGGCAATCGTCGTCGGCGCCGGTCTCTACATCATCTACCGTGAACATCAACTCGGCCTCGAGCGGCGCGCTGCCCGACGGGCATCGACGCCACAAGGTTGAGCCGGGACGCCAGTCTTACGATCCCGCCTGACCCTGGAAAACGGGATCTGCATCGGCGTCGCCGATGGCGCTGTTGGCGGCATTGGCCTGGTCCGTACCCAGCACGGGGATGGCCATGGCCTGGAAGTCCGCCTTGTCGGCATCGGCCACAGCTTCTGTGCGGCGTGTCATGCGCCATGCCGCATAGCCGGCATAAAGAGCAAAGGCCGTGGCCAGGAACCAGATCAGTCCCTGTGGGCCAATACTGTCCATCAGCGTACCGGCCATCAACGGCCCGGACACAGTCCCCAAGCCATAAAGGATCATGACGCCGCTGGAGATGGTCACATACTCGTCCGGATTGGCAAGGTCGTTGGCATGGGCCGCATTGAGCGCATAGATGGGATAGAGAACGCAGCCGACAAAAAAGCCGGTGACATAGAGGGGAACAGTCCCGAAGCCGGAAAAGAGTGCCATGCCGATACAGGATATGGTGCCGAAAATTCCGCAAAACACCATGACATAGCGGCGGTCGATGCGGTCGGAGATGCGACCGATGGGGATCTGCGCAATGGCACCGCCGGCGAGGAATACAGACAGGAGTGTCGCGCCCTGGGCGGTGCTCATGCCGATGCTCTGCGAGTACACGCCGCCAAGACTGCCCCAGGTGCCGGAAACGGCACCCGCCAGCAGCGAGCCGATGAACGCGACGGGGGAGCGTCGATATAGCTTGGCAAGATCGAAGCGCGCCTGGGCAATCGGGGCCGGAGATTGTGCCGTCGAAAGTGCCGTCGGAAAAAGTGCCAGCGAAAAGATCAGCCCGCACAGGATGAACAGGCCGTAGCCGCTCGGGTCGCCCAGCGGAACGACGTACTGACCACCGATCGAGCCGGTCAGGCAGGTGACCATATAGACGGAATAGAGCGCGCCCCGGTTTTCGTTGGTCACCCGTTCGTTGAGCCAGCTCTCGATGACGAGATAGGCACCGGCGATGGCAAAGCCGGCAATGCCGCGGAAAAAGAACCAGGCTCGCCAGTCGACCACCAGAGCGCACGACAGAATCGAGACGGTCAGAAGCGTGATCAGCGCGCTAAACACACGCACATGACCAACGCGGCGCACGAAAATGGGTGTCACGATACAAGAGATCGTGAAACCCAGGGTGTAGCCGGTGGCCGTGAGCGAGATCGTAAAGGTTGACCAGCCTTCGGCGAGCGAGCGAACAGGCACGACGAAGTTCATGAGGCCGAAACCGGCCATCATCATGATTGTCGAGATCATCAAGGTGGCGACTGAGGCGAGGCTGGTAAACATTTCAAAACCATCTGCTAATAAGAATCATTACCCTGCCTCTATTTGTTTTGAGGCGGGCTGTCGATTGCGACAGAGCGTGGCGCAATGTCGAATTTGGCGTCCTCTCGTTCAATTGAACGGAATTAAGGCCCTGTAATGTTTGCGCTGCGGTGAAAAGGAGCGCACTAATTGTTCTTATTAAATTTTATAATATTGGGTTTGACCGATAGCGATGCTATGTTTCGATACGTGAGCAACCGACGCCACTAAACTTAAATTCGAAAAGAAAACAAAAATATCTGAGTGCTTAAAAATATAATGAATTGTGATTTTGGACGGCCTTTCATTCTGTCACAGGCGGACGGCACGCCCGCGAGCAGAGATGTAAGGTCATGAGTTACAGTGTTGATGAGCTGGCAACCCATCCTGGCATGCTGGGCGTTATACAATTATTGGCAAGCCAGCTTCGCGGCCAGTATGATGAGAACCCAAGACTGTCGCGCTACATGGTTTCACATCAGCGCTGGTTGATGAGTCAGGCAGCCTTTGCTTTGCATCTGGAATTCGAGGCGGGGATCAGCCAGGAAGGCCTGACGACTTCGCGCCTGCGGGACATGATCACCTCGATCAATGCTGCAAGCCGCAATACGGTCTTGAACTTTCTCGACCAGCTGTTGAGCTACAAGTTCATCGCGGTCGCCACAGAATCCAACAAGCGGCCGCGCCGCTTTGAGGCAACAGAGATCACCACACAGGCCATGGCAGGGTGGGTTGGCGCCAATCTCGCCGCGCTCGATCAACTCGACAATGGCGAACGCCTGATGACATTCATGGCGCATCCGGAGATGTTGTGTCTCCTGCAGCCGCGCATTGCCCGCCAATGCATCGACAATCTGGTATGGCGCAATCCGCCGGACTGCATTGCGATGTTTCAGTGGACGGAATCCGGCGGGCTTGTGATGGATGAACTGATGTGCCGGGTCGATCCTGACAAGCGCAACGAGGAAAAGATCGACCTGGGCCGTATAGATGCCCGGTTGATCGCTGAAAATTTCATGATGTCGCGCACGCATCTGCAGCGGTTGCTGAGAAAGGCCGTGCTGGCGAATTGCCTGGAATGGCATGACGATACGCGCAAGACCCACATGTATATCAAACGCGGTTTTCTAAGCGAATATCTGGGATGGCAGGCAGAGAAGTTCGCCATCATTTCAGAGGCGTTCGAATGGTCTCTGGCGCAGGTGGAAAAATTGACCTGCGCCTGAAACCCGCGCAGTATCCCTTGATGTGTCGATGGAGATTTTTACAGAAACGCCAGCGGATGCCGCGATTTTGCCTTGGCTGAATTCTCGCGGGCAGCGCGCGACAATTCCTGTGAGGCGCTGATTGCAAGTCCGATTTCGCTGACGGTTTGCAGCAATGACTTTATGGGGCGCTCAAAAGCAGACATGTGACGGGTTCCTTGGGTGACGGGCGGTTGGCCGGCAAAGACATGGCAGGCGCTCTACAGCGCACCAGTTCCTCGCGTTGCGATCTTAGACTTCACGAAAAACGGCAAAGGCGAACGCAGGACGGACAATGCGACCGATCCTGGAGGTTGCGCGAGCGCTGAGTTGTTCATTGGTCGAGGATGCACCCCGGTTATAGCCGCGAGCAGGTGTCGCGGGATCGCCAGCGAGACGAAGCGTCTCGAAATTGCAATGCATGGGGCGAATACGGGTTGTCACGGCTCAAGCTCCTAAAGCATCAGTTCCTCCCGATAGGCTCATTATTGCACCGCAACATTGATTCGACAATGTGCTGCAACGCGATACAGACATGCATTCCGTGCATGTCTTGCGACATACTCGCGTCATATCTGCCTAAATTTAGGGCTATTGGCTTGCATTTATGCGCTGGCGAAAGACCATCAGGTCTTGCCAGGCCAAGGCTTTGCCAGCCGGGGCGGCAATGAGGTCTGTCGGATGAAGGCACGCCAGAGCCGAAACTGTGTGATTTCCGCAGGCAATGTCGCGCCACTGGCCCCGCAACGCGTGAATGGTGTCAGTACCGCCGAAGAACAGGCGGGCGGCGACATTACCCAACAGCAGGATGGTCTTCGGTTCGGCCAACTCGATCTGCCGATCGATGAAAGGTCTGCAGATGGCGGCTTCCTGTACGGAGGGTGGCCGATCGCCGGGTGGACGCCAGGGTAAAACCGTGCTCAGCATGACGGTGTCACGGGAAAGGCCGATCGAGGCGAGCATGCGGTCGAGCAACAGGCCGGCGCGACCGGCAAAGGGCTGGCCATCGCGGTCGTCATCGCCGCCGGGAGCCCCGCCGATCACCATCACGCCGCTGGCGCCTTCACCCGTGCAGAAAATGGTCGAACGGGCGCTGGTCTTCAGGTTGCAGCCGGTAAAGCCCTCGATTGCTGTCTTCAACTCTTCGAGCGAGCGCGCGCTTTCGGCCACGAACCGGGCTTCGGTCACGGCATGTTCGTCCGGCATGGTGAGGGCGGCAGGCGTCTTGGCCGGCGCTGCATCGCGCACGGAGCGCGCTGACAGTGTGCGGCGCTCACCGTCGCCTTGTGCCGGCGCAGCGCCTTGTCCCGTCCCCGACGACAATTGCCGTGCCTGCTTCTGCTCGGCGAAAGCCGCCATCTGGTCGACGGGCTCGTCTTCCACAAGCCAATCTACTCCCGCATCGGCATAGAAATGCAAAAGCGCGGCCAGTTCGGCCGGATTCAGGTCCTGGGCAAGGTTCATGGAGGCGATCTTAGCCGATGGGGTGAGCGTGGGGAAGGGTGCTGGATCTTTACTTCACCGTTATGCCGTCCAGCGCGAAATATCCTCTTCCTCGCCGATCAGCGCCAGGCCGTGGGCAATGGAGACCAGTTCGTTGCCGGTCTCGATACGCTCAGTGCCAAAACGTTCGGTGAAGAGGCGCCGCACAGCGGGCACGAAGGATGTGCCGCCGGTCAGAAACACCTTGTCGATCGCATCAGGCTTTGTGTTGGTCGACGTCAAAACATCGTCCAGCGCGCCTTCGATCTGCGCCAGATCATCGGCAATCCAGGTTTCGAAATCCGACCGCTTGATTGCTTTCTGGCCGGCCTTTCCAAGCGGAGCAAAGTTGAACTCGGCTTCATCCTCGTGCGACAGCGCGATCTTGGCGGCCGACACCGCCTGATAGAGCGGATAACCCTCGTCGTTTTCAATCAGGTCAATGAAGAGTTCCAGCTTCTCCGGCTCCAGGCTTTGACGCACCAGCGATTGCAGGTCGGCAAACTCGCGTGAACTCTTGAACACCGACAACTGGTTCCAGCGGGAGAAGCTCAGATAATAATTGCTGGGAATATCCAGCACCTTGCCGAAGCTCTTGAACTGGCTGCCCTTGCCGATCTCCGGCGCGACCACGTGATCCACGATGCGTGCATCGAACTGGTCGCCGGCAATGCCGACACCGGAATGGCCGATCGGGCGGGCCGATAGCGTGCCCGCCTTGCGCTCGAAACGGATAAGCGAGTAGTCGGTGGTGCCGCCGCCGAAATCGGCCACCAGCACGGTGGCGTCATGGGTCAGCTTCTGGGCAAAGTAGAAGGCTGCCGCCACCGGCTCGTAGACATAGTGGATTTCACCGAAACCAAGGCGCGTCAAAGCTTCGTTGTAGCGCGTGAGCGCAAGCTGAGGATCGGGGCCTGCGCCGGCAAAATGGACGGGTCGGCCTGCGACGATCCGACCGCTGCCAGCCGGCCATGCATCACCGGCATAAGCCTCGAGTCGCTTTAAAAATACCTCCATCAGGTCTTCCATCTGGAAGCGGCGCGCATGCACCAGTGTGCCCTGAAACAGCGGCGATGCGGCAAAGGTCTTGATCGACTGCAGGAAGCGGCATTCGCCGGGATTGTCGATGAACTGACGGATGGCCGCCTGTCCGGCCTCGACCTTCAGCGCCCGTCCGCCAAGCTGGCGATCCTTCATGAAACCGAGCGCCGTGCGCATGGTGTCGGATGTGCCGGCTGGCGATTGAAACGTGACCGAATGTGTGGTCGATGCACTGTCTGCCATTGCCAGAACAGTGTTCGTCGTGCCGAAATCTAGCCCCAGCGCCTTGGCCATCGCCGTCGCTCCCAGAATATCTGATTGTTGAATGCCGAAACCGGATGTGCCCGGACGCGAAAACGGGGCACGTGGATGCGCACCCCTGACAGGGCGGCTAGATCGCATGCCTGTGCATGTCTTGCAAGGGTGTGGTCGGTGCAGCCTCATGGCTGCGTTCATTTTTATGCCCGATTGAATGCCTATCGGCAAAGCCTACCTTGTCCGTCAGGGCAGTGTGCTACGGTCAAACGGGGGATTTCGAACATGGCTGCAAAAGCAATTGCGCTGAACATCATTCTGGCAGCGTTATCTCTCGCTCCCTCGGGCCGTCAGGCTGTCGCCGACGACCCCATCCGCTGCACCATCCTCATGGACGTCGACAGTGGCGCGACACGTCTTCGAGAGGGGACCTGCGATCGGCCGGTCTATCCTATGTCGACGTTCAAACTGCCGCTGGCGGTGATGGGCTACGATGCCGGTATTCTGGTCGATGCCAAAACCCCGCTGTGGTCCTATCAGGCAAGCTTCGACCGGCCCAAGCGTGAACGCAAGGCAACCGATCCGACCATATGGGAGCGCGATTCCATTGTCTGGTACTCGCAGGAAGTCACGCGCCGACTGGGCAAGGCAGCGTTTGAGAACTATGTCCGCCGACTTGACTATGGCAATCGGGATGTCTCCAGCGGCCCGGGCAAACTGGATGGTTTGACGGGGGCATGGCTGATGGCCTCGCTGAAGATATCGCCGGACCAACAGGTCGACTTCGTCAGGCGCCTGCTGAAGGGGGAATTGCCGGTGTCAGCAGAAGCGGTCGAGAATACCCGCGCCATCATGCCCGTCTTTAAGGCCGGCAATGGCTGGGAGATCCACGGCAAGACCGGCAGCGGCTGGCTGAGAAACACCGCCGGCAAGATCGACCGGGCGCGACCGCTGGGCTGGTTTGTCGGTTGGGCGCAAAAAGACGGGCAAGAAATTGCCTTCGCGCGTCTCTTTATCGACACGGTCCCGCATGCTGACCCCATCAGTTTGACCACTCGCGATAGCCTGATTGCCGATTTTGCCGGGTTGATGCCGTAACGGCGCTCTAGCGCCGCAAACGCCGCCCCATCAAAAGCAGCACCGCACCGACGAAGGCGAGCACGGCGCCATTGATGATCCAGGGTGTCTGGTCGATCATGAAGCTCGCCGCCGGATAGGGGAAAATACCCGATCCCTGTGCCATCCACAAAAGGCCCATCAGGATGGCAAGGGCGCCGATGACCGTGAGCGCGATGCGAGCGACTTTCATAAGCAGTCTCCTGGGAGCAAAGAGGAGTGATCCGGCATTTATGCAAGGCTGTCGAAATCGAAGGCCGTCTTTGGTGTCGGGAAGCCTCAAACCATCAATGCGGTCTGGTGCCTGCGTCGCGCATCAGCCGGCGTGTTGCCACAAGCACGATCAGTCCGAAGGCTGCGACCAGCGCGCCATTGATGATCCACACACTGTCGCTGGAGATGAAGCCCGTGCCGGGCAGATGGATCGCGCCCGTTCCATGGCCCACCCACAAAAGCCCGACAATGAAAACAATAGCGCTGATGACCGTGAGGCCAAGTTTGATCTGTCCCATGCCACTCCTCCGTGAGCTGTTTGACCGAGTATATCGCGGCCCATTTGCAAGGCCAGCGGAAAATGCGACATCCCGCCGCAGCCTTCATGCCCCATGACCGCAGCCCGCTGCGCCGCTCCAAAGCTTTGTGCATTGGCCAGATGTCTCTCGATCTCAGCCGTAAAGCTGATAAAGCGGAAGCATAGTCCTCTTTTATTGCGCAAGACCCATGACATCTCCCATCCAGTTTCGCGAACGCATTGCTCTTTACGCACTTTTGACCTCGCTCACCTCGCTCAGTATCGACGCGCTGTTGCCCGGCTTGCGTGAGATCGGCGATGAACTCGGCGTCGCGCCGCCGCTTTCCACCCAGCACGTCATCTCGCTCTTCATCTTCGGCATGGCCTTCGGGGAACTGCTTCTGGGGCCCTTGTCCGATGCGATGGGGCGTAAGAAGGCGCTTGTGCTCGGCCTTTGCATTTATGCCGCCGGAACGATCGTTGCCATGCTGGCGGGGTCGCTGGACATGGTGATTCTGGGGCGGTTTCTGCAGGGGGTCGGTGTGTCCGGTCCGAAGATCGCGACGCGTGCCATGATCCGCGATCAGTTCGAAGGCGATGCCATGGCCCGCGTCATGTCGCTCATGTTCTCGCTGTTCATCCTGGTGCCGATGCTCGCACCTGCTCTGGCGCAGGGCGTGATCGCTCTTGCCGGCTGGCGGGCGGTCTTTGCCATCTATCTTGGGGTGGCACTGCTGCTGGGGATCTGGCTTGTCCTGCGTCAGCCGGAAACGCTGCCCGCACACAAACGCATAGGATTCCGGCCGAAGCTGCTGTTTAGGAACGCCCTGCGCATCCTGTCGAAGCGTCGTGTCGCCTTTTTGATCCTTGCCACCGGTTTCATCTTCGGAGCGCAGCTTCTCTATCTGAGTACGGCGGCCGATCTGTTCTTCGACGCCTATGGCATCAGTGAAACCTTCCCGCTCTATTTTGCCATTCTTGCCACGTCGATCGGTCTGGCATCCTATCTCAATTCAAGACTGGTCGAGCGTTTCGGCATGGATTGCATGGTGCGCACGGCATTGCTGGCTTTGGCAACGGTCGGCCTTGGGATGCTGGTCGCCTGCCTGTTCTGGGATAGGCACCTGCCGCTCACCGTGCTGATGATCTTCGGCTTTCTCGCCTTCTTTGCCATCGGCATCCTGTTTGGCAATCTCAACGCCATGACCATGCGCTCGCTCGGCCAGGTTGCGGGGCTCGGTGCATCGCTGATTGCCTCGGGCTCAAGCCTCGTTGCCACGCTCTTTGCCGTCGCACTCGGTTACGCCTATGACGGCACTGCCACGAATCTTGCAGCCGGTTTTTTCATCGCCGGCATCGGCGCACTGGCTCTTTCGCATCTGGCGGCCCGGGGGGATGCCACGCCTGTTGTGGCGGCACGATAGGCGATTGTCACATTTGCGGGGCTTGAGGGCCGCAGGGCAGGGTGAGGAACGCCCTGCAGCCCAAAAAGTCAGTTCGACTTCGATGCGCCGCCGTCGACGCGCACCATGGTGCCTGTCACATAGGCCGCAGGTTCCGAGCACAGGAAGGCTGCAACCGCGGCAAATTCCTCGACCTTGCCGAGGCGGCCTGCCGGAATGGATTTGATGGAAGCGGTGCGGATCTCGTCCAGGGACTTGCCGGATCGCTTGGCATTGGCGCCGTCCAGCTCGTCGATACGGTCTGTATGAATGCGACCGGGCAGGATCATGTTGGACGTCACGCCATAAGAGGCGATTTCCGAAGACAGCGTCTTGTTCCAGCCGACAAGTGCGCCACGCAGCGTGTTGGAGAGCGCAAGATTCGGGATCGGTTCGAACACGCCGGACGAGGCGACCGTCAGGATGCGGCCATAGCCCTGGGTCTTCATGAGCGGCAGCAGCGTATTGGTGAGCGTGATCACCCGCACCACCATCGACTGGAAGAAATTGTAGAGCTTTTCGGCATCCATGTCTTCGGCAGTGCCCGGCGTCGGTCCGCCGGTATTGTTGACCAGGATGTCGATGCCGCCGAGCTTGTCGTGAACGGCATGGGCGATCTGCTCGACGAAACCCGCATCGGAAATATCCGCTTCGACGAAATCGGCCTTGCCCTTGCCGTCCGCATTGATGGCGTCGGCATTGGCCTTCAGCTTGTCGGTCGAGCGACCGCACATCAACACATGCGCACCTTCATCGGCCAGAGCCTTGGCAATACCGGCGCCAAGGCCGCGCGAGGAGGCAAGCACGAGCGCGCGCTTGCCGGAAAGACCGAGATCCATGGTGAACTCCTTCGTGAGTTTTGTGTCTGTTGGCGTGATCTATAGAGATCCGGCAGGCGAAGCAAAAGCCCCGATCCTGATAGCGTCGATCGCTGACACACAAGCTTCATATCCGTTTCACCGATCATTAAACAAAACAAACTTATAAAATGGCGAACTGCTTAATTACCTTCCACATTAGGGATTCGCATGAACACTTCATTCCGGACTGTTTCGGCAAAGCTGGTGCTGGTCACCGGTGCTGCGATTGGTGCCATTCTGATTGGTTTTACCACGTTCAACGCCTGGAGTGCCAAAGAGCAGACCAAGGCTTCCGTCATGGCGCTTGCGGAAGAAAAAGCATCGTCTGCGGCCCAGGAAGTGGCCGTCGATATCGCCCAGGCAACATCGGCAGGTGCAACGCTTGCTGGCAGCCTTTCCGGCTTCATTGCCGAGGGCTCGCGCAGCCGCGCCGATGTCGTAGCCATGATCAAGACAATCGGTCCTCAGTATCCAAGCGTCTACGGCGCATGGATGTGCGAGTTGATCGGTCAGCCGGGTGCAAAGCAACTGACAGGCACCGAAGGCCTGAACCCGGAAGGCATATTCACGCCCTACTGGACCAAGGATGATAACGGCAATGTCGAGTTCTCGACCTGGACGATCAATCCGGAAGACGAATATTATGCCCTGCCGCTGAAGACCGGCAAAGCCACCATCACCTCGCCCTATCTGACCAACCTGAAGGAGCTCGTCACATCTGTGAGTGTGCCAATCCGCGTCGATGGGGAAATTGTCGGTCTTGCCGGGGTCGACATCAAACTTGACGATCTGACCAGCAAGCTTGGCGCCATGCAGCCCTTCGAGGGCGGCCATGTCATGCTTCTCGCCAATAACGGCAACTGGCTCGCCAATCCTGACAAGAACCTGCTGATGACGGATTATGCCGACAAAGGCGCCGATCGGGTGAAGCAGGCACTGGCTGACGGCAAGATCCAGGTCATCGACGATATGCCCAATGGTGTGGTTCGTCTCGTTTATCCGTTCACCGCACCGGGCATGAACACCACCTGGGCAGCCGTCATCGACGTTCCCGGTGCAGTTTTCACCGCCCCGGTCTGGGCGCAGGTGACCAACACCGTCATCGGCGGCCTGATCATTCTGCTTGTCGCACTTTGCGTGATCCAGCTTGCCTCGCGCTCGATCATCGGTCGGCCGCTGTCGGCGATCCTTGGTGGCGTCAACAAGATGAGCCAGGGCAATTATTCCCAGCCAATCGCCAATGCCGACCGCAACGACGAACTTGGTACGCTGGCAACGGCTCTCGAAGCGTTCCGCCACGATCTGGCCACTGGCGAGACAGCCAAGGCGGAGCAGGAAGCCTTGCAACAGCGTGTCGCCAGCGAACGCGAACGGCAGGCCGGCATCGACAACGCCAAGGCCGAAGATCTGCGCAAATTCGTGATGGCCGTTCAGACCGGCTTTGATGCGCTTGCCAGCGGCGATCTGACCGTGCGCATGAACGAGAGCGTTGCGCCGGAATTCGAGCCGATCCGCAGCAACTTCAATGCCTCTGTGACATCGCTTCAGGAGGCCATCAATGGCGTGGTGCATTCCGTATCGACCATTCGCTCGGGCCTGAGCGAAATCTCCTCGGCATCGAACGATCTCGCACGCCGCACCGAACAGCAGGCGGCCTCGCTGGAAGAAACCGTTGCCTCCCTTGGCGATGTCACCCGCGGCGTCAACGATACCGCCGAAGGTGCCGGTCGCGCCCAGGCAACCGCGCAGACAGCGCGCGACAATGCGGCAAAGGGTGGAAGCATCGTCGCCAGTGCCATTTCCGCCATGACGGAAATCCAGGGCTCGTCGGCAAAGATCGGCAATATCATCGGCGTGATCGACGAGATTGCCTTCCAGACCAATCTTCTGGCGCTCAATGCAGGCGTCGAGGCGGCCCGCGCAGGCGAAGCCGGCAAGGGGTTTGCGGTTGTCGCCCAGGAAGTGCGCGAACTGGCCCAGCGTTCTGCCAACGCTGCCAAGGAGATCAAGGCACTGATTTCCACATCGTCGGCCCAGGTCGATACCGGCGTCCAGCTGGTGAGCGACTCAGGCACGTCGCTGGAAGAAATCGTGGCCCAGGTTGCCGCCATGAGCAGCACCGTGTCCGAAATCGCCATCAGCGCACGCGATCAGGCCAACAGCCTGCGCGAGGTGTCTTCCGCCGCCGACCAGATGGACAAGGTCACCCAGCAGAATGCCGCCATGGTGGAGCAGACGACAGCCGCTGCCCAGAGCCTGTCGCAGGAAACGGAAAACCTCGCCATCATGGTCCAGCGCTTCAAGACAGTCAGCGCAAGCGGCCAGACCCAGCGCTACGCAATGGCAAGCTGAGCGGGCACGTCCTTCCGCCGGTGAATGTCGGCCCTTTCGAATATCCAAATCGCGCCGCTTGTGAGTAACCCTCACGGCGGCGCGATGTCGTTTCTGGCAGCAGGTTGGTGCAGCCGGTGGAGACGCAGTCGGGTCAGCGCCGTCCTGCAAGTTCTGCCCTGAGCGCCGCATTTTCCGCTTCAAGCTCTGCGATCCGCTCGCGCAACTGCGTCGCCGCTGCCGTGAATTCCTCTGCCGTCAGGCGCGGTGCGATATGCTGCGGGCAGTTCCAGTCGAACGCTTCCAGTGTCAATTTGAACAGCCGCTCCGGCCGCCCCTTATAGTCTGGATCGACCACCTGCGCGGTAAAGTCCGGGTCGTCGTCGAGCAACAATGCCTGTGCACGGGCAAAGATCTTCATCCGCGCCCGCATGCCGTAATCGACAAGGATCAGCGCCACGCGGTCATCGGCGGCGATATTGCCAAGGCTGATATACTGCCTGTTGCCGCGGTAGTCGGCAAAACCCAGTCTCCTGTCGTCAAGGACCTTGAGAAAGCCCGTCGGGCCGCCCCGGTGCTGGACATAGGGCCAGCCTGTCTCCGAGACGCTGGCCATGTAAAAGCTGTCGCGCTGTTGGATGAATGCGGTCTCGTTGGGACCGAAACGATCGAACGCGCGATCGCCGCCGAAATTTTCCCAGAGCTGGGCCGCGTTATTCTCAGCCTGTGCGGCACGCACGCTGGGCGTGACGGCAATATCGAGAAATCCATAGGTCATGATCATCGCCCTTTCGCGCAACGGGTTGCGATAGCGAGATACTACCGGCTTTCGATTTTCGGGATAATCCCGTATATTCGATAATATTAATCTCGAAAAATGAGAGAGTAATGGATCGACTGGAAGCCATGTCCGTACTGGTTGCGGCGGTGGAAACGGGCAGTCTGACCGCTGCGGGAAAGCGGCTGAACATGCCGTTGCCCACCGTGAGCCGGAAGCTTGGGGAATTGGAAGAGCATCTGGGCACACGCCTCGTTGCCCGCACCACCCGAAGCCTGTCTTTGACGGATGCCGGTGCCGGTTACTATGCCGCCTGCATTCGTATTCTGGGCGAGGTCGGCGAGGCAGAGCGCAAGGCATCCGGCGAACAGAGTGAACCAAAGGGCGAGCTGGTCATCACGGCACCGATTGTCTTTGGCCGTCTCCATATGCTGCCCGTCGTCACGGCTTTTCTCGATCTTTATCCCGAAATCGATATCCGGCTTTTGCTCTCCGATCGCAATGCGCAGCTCATGGAGGATCAGATCGATCTGGCGCTCCGCATCGGCAGCTTGCCGGACAGCTCGATGGTTGCGACGCGCGTCGGAGAGGTGCGTCATGTGGTTTGCGCCAGCCCCGCATTTATCGCTCAAACGGGCATGCCGCAGACGCCGCCTGACCTTGCGCGCCTGCCGTGCGTCACCTTCGACATGGCGGCTGCGCGCAGCCCGTGGATATTTCGCAATGGCCGGGGTGGAAACGGTCAGATGGTGGAGGTCAATGCAAGACTGTGTGTGAACACGGCCGAAGCGGCGATCGATGCCGCGACGGCTGGGATCGGCTTGACACGCGTCCTGTCCTATCAGGTTGCCGATGCGGTGGCGGATCGCCGTCTTCAGATTGTGCTGGAGGATTTCGAGCCGCCGGGCCTCCCGGTCACCCTTCTGCATCAGGGGCAGGGCGCCTTGCCGATGAAGCTGCGCCGCTTCATGGATTTCGCCATACCCGAACTGCGCAACCGGCTGTCGAACGGCGCTACGCCCGCATCGGAAAAGGCGTAGCTCCGCCAGTCAATGCGGCCCGGCAACTTCCGTCCGCAGCCAGGCAATGAAAACAGTCGCTTCCGCCGTCGTGCGCTGCCGGCCTTCGGGCGTCACCAGATAATGCGCCTCCTTGAGCGGCAGCGTGCTGTCGAGTGCCTTCACCAGCTGGCCGCGCGCCAGATAGGGAGCGGCAAAATCCTGCTGCACGATAGCCGGGCCAACGCCTGCGGTCGCAAGCTCCAGGGCCGCCATCGTGGTGTCGACATTGACACCGGACAGGCGCGGCAGCGCTATACCGAGAGATCCGGCCAGTCTCTGCCACATATCCTCATAACCGGTCACATGGATGAGCGGACGGCGCGCCGTCAGGCGCACCAGCCTGTTGTCGTCTTCGCCCTGTTCCAGCGCATCGGCACGACAGACTGCAATGGCGTCCGATGTCATCAAGCATTCGACAGCATATCCCGGCCAGTTGCCGTCGCCATAGCGCAGATCGACGTCGACCGGCTCCTCGTAATGGGTCTGCGCCCAGACCACCGAGGCGACCCGGATGGAGATATCGGGGAAGCGCTCGGTGAAGCGTTTCAGGCGCGGCGCAAGCCACAGTGCCACAAAGGATGTCGGTGCCCTCAGCGTCAGTGTCCTGTTGCCCACGGGGCCGAACAACCCGTCCGTTGCCGACGCCAGATCCTCGAACGAACGTCGCACCGGCGGCAGATAGGCAGCGCCGATCTCGGTGAGTTTCAAACTGCGCGGCAGCCGCTCGAACAGAAGAAAGCCCAGATGCCGCTCAAGGCTGCGCACCTGATGGCTGACGGCCGCCTGTGTGAGATTAAGCTCTGCTGCCGCCTTCGTAAAACTGGAATGTCTGGCCGTCGCCTCGAAGGCGCGAAGCCAGGCAAGCGGCGGCAGGCGATATGTGGATGCGGCATTGGTCTCGGTCATGGCTTCGGCCCGGTTCGATGCGATGCAGACCACATCTTGCGCCCCGGGAAAAGCGCCAAGCGTCAAATCTCACAGTTCTGCGGGAAAACCGGGGGCTCTCAGGTCCGTGCCGACCGCATCTTCCAGCAGCTTGACCACCTGCGACGACCAGGCATCGCCGCCATAGGCCGCACGGGCGCGGATGAAGGTCTGCTCTGTCTGCGAGGCCAGATCGAGCGGCACGCCGAAATCGCGCGCAAACCCCATGGCGAAACCCAGATCCTTGCAGGCGAGATCCATGGTGAAATTGATGTTGTAGCTGCCGTTGAGGATCACCTGGCCCTCGGTCTCATGGACGAAACTGTTGCCGGACGAGGCCTTGATAATGTTGAAGGCATCGGTGAGGTCGATGCCACCCTTCTTGGCCAGCATCAGCGCCTCGCCGCAGGCCACCAGATGGATGAAGGCCAGCATATTGGTAATCACCTTGATGATGGCGGCCTTGCCCAGTGGCCCGGCGCGGAAGATCTGGTTGCCCATGGCCTGAAAGGCGGGCAGGTGCAGTTCGTACAGATCCTGATCGCCGCCGGTGATGACCGAGATTTCTCCGGAGGCTGCCAGATGCACGCCACCGGTTACCGGCGCTTCCATGACCCGGATGCCCTGCGCGGCGGCCATGGCGCCAAGGCGGATGATTTCCTGCTCGTCCAGTGTGCTCATCTCGATCCAGCATCCGCCCGGTTTCAAGCCTGCCAGAATGCCACGCTCGCCGGTCAGGACCCGCTCGCTGACGGAGGGCGAGGGCAGGCAGGTGATGACAGCCTCCACCTGCTCGGCCACCGCCTGCGCATCCCCGGCCCAGATCGCACCGGCGGCGATCAGATCGGCGGCGTTTTCCTTGTTGAGATCCGTGACGACAAGCCCGAAGCCCTCGCGCAGCAGGCTGCCCGCCAAAAAGCGCCCGAGATGCCCAAGGCCGATGAACCCATATGTCTTGACCATGCCGCTGCGCTCCATTCCTGCGTTGAATTATGGCAAAGATTGCGCGACGGCCGGTGGTCGGACAAACGAAGATAACGCGGGCTGAGACCCCGTTTGATTTGTGAGTGGGCTGCAACTGGCCCGTTTCCCCTCCTGTCGGTCACAGAAGCCCTTGCCAATTTGTCAGGTTGTATGACAACTAGAGCTGAACCTGTCGCCGGATCGCAATTGACGTTCACGTAAGCGTAATTTATTCTTGGCGACAATACATACGGGCCCCCGTATCTGGCCAGTCGGTGTCGCATCGCGGCTCGACAATCCGCGTGGCATTTGCCAATGAGGGAGCCAACAAGATGGGGATCCGACCGAGCGGAGGATAAAGAATGACCGAACAGATGGAACTGCCCGAGCGCGAAAGCATGGAATTCGATGTGGTGATCGTGGGGGCTGGTCCTGCCGGTCTGTCTGCCGCCATTCGTCTCAAACAGATCAATCCCGATATGACCGTGGTCGTGTTGGAAAAGGGCGCTGAAGTCGGCGCGCATATCCTGTCGGGCGCAGTGGTCGATCCGATCGGCATCGACAAGCTTCTGCCGGGCTGGCGCGAGGAGGAGGGGCATCCCTTCAAGACGCAGGTCACCGACGACCATTTCCTTCTGCTGGGCCCCGCCGGTTCCATCCGCCTGCCCAATGCCCTGATGCCGCCGCTGATGAACAATCACGGCAACTACATCGTCTCGCTCGGCAATGTCTGTCGCTGGCTCGCCACCAAGGCAGAAGAAATCGGCGTCGAGATCTATCCGGGTTTTGCCGCGACCGAAGTGCTTTACAATGCCGATGGCGCCGTCACCGGTGTCGCCACCGGCGACATGGGTGTCGAGCGTGACGGCACGCCGGGTCCAAACTTCACACGCGGCATGGAACTGCACGGCAAATATGTGCTGATCGGCGAAGGCGTGCGCGGGTCGCTGGCCAAGGAGCTGATCGCCAAATTCGACCTCTCCAAGGATCGCGAACCGCAGAAGTTCGGCATCGGCCTCAAAGAACTCTGGGAAGTAAAGCCCGAGCATCACAAGCCGGGCCTCGTCCAGCATTCCTTCGGCTGGCCGCTTGGCATGAAAACCGGTGGTGGCTCCTTCCTCTATCACCTGGAAGACAATCTGGTTGCCGTCGGCTTCGTCGTGCATCTGAACTACAAGAACCCCTATCTCTTCCCCTTCGAAGAATTCCAGCGCTTCAAGACCCATCCGGCCATCAAGGGCACCTTCGCAGGCGCAAAGCGCATCTCTTATGGCGCGCGCGCCATTACCGAGGGCGGCTATCAGTCGGTGCCGAAGCTGACCTTCCCGGGCGGTGCGCTGCTTGGCTGTTCGGCAGGCTTCGTCAACGTGCCGCGCATCAAGGGCAGCCACAATGCCGTGCTGTCCGGCATGCTGGCCGCAGACAAGATCGCCGCCGCTCTGGCCGCTGGTCGCGGCAATGACGAGGTCATCGAGATCGAAAACGAATGGCGCTCGAGCGAGATCGGCAAGGATCTGAAGCGCGTGCGCAACGTCAAGCCGTTGTGGTCGAAGTTCGGAACGGCCATTGGCGTCGCCTTGGGCGGTCTCGACATGTGGACCAACCAGCTTTTCGGCCTGTCGTTGTTCGGCACGCTCAGCCATGGCAAAACCGACGCGGCCTCCCTGGAGCCGGCCGCGAAACACAAACCGATCGCTTACCCAAAGCCGGACGGTGTCTTGACCTTCGACCGTCTGTCCTCGGTCTTCCTCTCCAACACCAACCACGAGGAAAACGAGCCGGTCCATCTCCAGGTGAAGGATATGGCCCTGCAGAAATCGTCCGAGCACGACGTCTATGCCGGCCCCTCGACCCGTTACTGTCCGGCCGGCGTCTATGAATGGGTCGAAAAGGATGGCGAGGAGACCTATGTCATCAACGCCCAGAACTGCGTCCACTGCAAGACCTGCGACATCAAGGACCCCAACCAGAACATCAACTGGGTGCCGCCCCAGGGCGGCGAAGGACCTGTTTATCCGAACATGTAATGATGAGAGGGCGGCTCCGGGCCGCCCTTTTCATGTGGTGCAGGCGGAAATGCCCAAGTGCAGGCCTGACATTTGCGCGGTTGCATTAGGGTCTGATTTGCTGCTCAGAGTACCAATCCCCGTGCAAAAAGACTTGCGGAATGTGCGCGTGAGGAATATTCGCCTTGAAAAGGCAATAGGTCAGCAAGCCTGACCAAACGATAAGCAAGGTCATCATGCGCACCGAACAAGACACGCTTTCCTTCGATATCACGCCCAATGCCAATCCGATGCCCGAGGCCGACCGGCTGGAAGCCTTCAAGGCGCTCGGTTTTGGCACGCTGTTTTCCGATCACATGGCGGTCATCCGCTGGAGTGCCGACCGCGGCTGGCATTCGGCCGAAGTGACCGCGCGCGCGCCGTTTCCGATGGACCCGGCCTCTGCCGTGCTGCACTACGCGCAGGAAATCTTCGAGGGCATGAAGTCGTATCGCACAGCCGATGGCCGCGCCGTGCTGTTTCGTCCGGAAGAGAACGCCAAACGCTTCAACGACTCGGCTCGCCGCATGGGCATGCCGGAGCTTCCGGAAGAACTCTTCCTCGAGGCGGTCGACAAGCTGGTCGAGATCGATGCCAAGTGGATCCCCGAAGGCGAGGGCAGCCTGTATCTGCGGCCTTTCATGTTCGCCAACGAGTCCTTTCTCGGTGTGCGCCCGGCCCGCGAATATATTTTCTGCGTCATCGCCTCGTCGGTTGGTCCCTATTTCAAGGGCGGTGCCAAGCCGGTCACCATCTGGGCATCCAAGACCTTCACGCGCGCGGCCCACGGCGGCACGGGTGCTGCCAAATGCGGCGGCAACTATGCAGCGAGCCTGATTGCGCAAGCCGAAGCGGCCCAGCACGGCTGCGACCAGGTTGTCTTTCTCGATGCCGCCGAAAAGAAGTGGGTCGAGGAACTCGGCGGCATGAATGTGTTCTTCGTCATGGAAGACGGCTCGCTGGTGACGCCGCCGCTCACCGGCACAATCCTGCCCGGCATTACCCGAAATTCGCTGATCAAGCTGGCAAGAGACGAGGGCATGACGGTGCATGAACGCCTCTATTCCTTCGAGGAATGGCAGGCCGATGCCGCAAGCGGCAAGCTCAAGGAAGCCTTCGCCTGCGGAACCGCCGCCGTCGTTGCCGCCATCGGCAAGGTCAAGTTCACCGAGGGCGAGTTTGAGATCGCCGATGGCCAGACCGGTCTGGTGACCACGAAGCTGCGCGAACAGCTGGTCAGCATCCAGCGCGGCCGCTCCAATGACCGCTATGGCTGGCTGAAGGTGCTCGACGGCGTCTGATCGGGCTCGTCCGCATCGGTGCACAGCAAAAGGCCCGTTCCAAGGACGGGCTTTTTTCGTTTAGCCCTGTCGCAGCTGCGTTGGGCTCATGCCGGTCATGCGGCGAAACATGGCGATGAAGGCGGAAGGGGTGGAGTAGCCAAGTCTCTTTGCCGCATCCTGTACGGAAAACCCGTCTTCCAGAAGGGCGAGCGAAGCCACCAGCCGCAGCCGCTGGCGCCAGTCGTTGAACGGCATGCCCAATTGCTCCAGGCAATGGCGCGCCAGAGTACGCTCCGTGGTGCCGGCAAAGCGGGCCCATTCGGATGCCGAGCGCCGGTCGCCGGGATTGTCCTGCAACGATTGAAGGATGGGCGCGATCAACGGATCGTCGCTCAAGGGCAGGTAATGGGCAAAGCGTGGTGCCGCGCGGATCTGATCGACAATCACCATGGCCAGTCTCCGATCGGCGGCGCTCTTTGGATGCCGGACGCTGCGACGGTCGAAATCGGCCAGGATGGCTTTCATCAAAGGGCTGAGCGCAAGCGTCGACGGCTCGGCGGGCAGGTCGATACACAGTTCCGCTGCCACATAGACGGTGACGTAACGGATTTCCCGGGCATTATGCGCCTCGTGTTCAAATCCCGGCGGAACCCAGATCGCATAATGCGGTGGCGACAGATAACGCTCGCCCTCGATGACGATCTCGGCCACACCCTCCAGCGCATAGTTGAACTCGCCCCAGACCTGCCGTCTTGGCGGAAAGACCATGCCGGCGCGGTAACGTTCGGTGCGAAAGAAAAGCGGGTCCGGCGTTTCGCCGTCGACCTCTCCGTAAGCTGTTGCCATGGCCGGTCCTCGCAGTCTTCTGTCTGAAAATGACTATATGCCGATTATGAGACATTTGCTAGGAAACACCCGTCTCAGGAGAAGTGGAATGGCAAGCGAAATGGCGACGACACCCAAAGGCGACGACGACGGTCGCTCGGCCGCCATGATGGCAGCCTTCGCCGGTCTCGTGACGATCCTGATCTGGTCCGGCAACACCATTGTCACCAAGGCGTCGGCGGATGTCATTGCCCCCGCATCCATCGCCTTTTATCGCTGGCTGATCGCCTTTATTGTGCTGACGCCATTTGTCGCTAAAGCCGTCTGGCGCGATCGAAGGCTTGCCCTTGGCCACTGGCACCGTCTGTTTCTTCTGGCAATGCTTGGAATGGTCACCTATCAGAGCCTTGCCTATGAGGCGGCAAAGACCACCACTGCCGTCAATATGGGCGTGCTGGTGGCGCTGATGCCGCTGATCGCCGCCTTTGCTGCCGCGGCAATCGCAGGCGAGCGACTGACCCCGGCGCGATTGCTCGGTGCTGCCGTCTCGCTGTTCGGCGTCGCCTATCTGATCTCCCATGGCGACCCCGCCGTTATCTTGCGGGACGGCTTTCGCATCGGCGATGCCCTGATGATCGTCGCCGTGGCCGCCAATGCCTTTTATGGCGTCTTCCTGCGGCGCTGGCCGATGCCATTCTCGCTGTGGCAGCAATTGTGGTGGCAGATCGGTTTTTCGACGCTGGTTCTGCTGCCGCTCTGGTTGCTGAGCGACATCAGCGCATTGAACGCGCAAAACCTGCCGCTTGTCCTTTATGCCGCACTGCCGACCTCGCTCATTGCGCCTTATTGCTGGATATTCGCCGTGCGCGGTCTGGGCGCTGCCAGAACCACGCTGTTTCTCAATCTGCTGCCGCCCATCGTGGCGGGGCTCGCGGCACTGCTTCTCGGCGAGCAGCTTCAGCTCTTTCACCTCATTGGCGGAGGTCTGGCAATTGCCGGCGTTCTGATCGGCATGCGCCGCGCTCCGGTCAGGGTCGAACCGTTAAGATAACGGCAAAAACCTGCCACATCTTCACCACCTGTTAACCATGATTTCCCTAATATTAGCGCTGAAACACAGCATGATTTGGGGACAGAATATGACGATTTCGCGCCGGGGCTTTCTGATCGGCCTTCCATTGTTTGCGGCAGGCTGCCAGACAAACTCCGACTTCGAGAACTATGGTCCGGTAACCGATGCCGGCTATACGCTGAAGCGCATTCCGCTGGACAAGTTCAAGCCTGACCTGCGTCGCCGCGAAGTGGCCTATGAAACCAATATGCCGGCAGGTTCGGTTGTGGTCGATACGCCCAACAAGCGGCTCTACTATATCATGGGTGGCGGCAAGGCGATGCGCTACGGCGTAGGCGTCGGTCGCAACGGATACGCCCTGGCCGGCATGGCCTATGTCGGTCGCAAGGCTGAATGGCCGTCATGGACCCCGTCGCCCAACATGCTGCGCACCAATCCCAAGCACAACATGCAGTTTGCCGGCGGCGTGCCCGGTGGCCCGAACAACCCGTTGGGCGCTCGTGCCATGTATCTCTATCGCGGTGGCAAGGACACGATGTTCCGTCTCCACGGCACCAACCAGCCCTGGTCGATCGGCGAAGCGATGTCGTCGGGCTGCGTGCGCATGATGAACCAGGATGTCATGGACCTTTATGAGCGCGTCAAGGTCGGCGCTCAGGTGAAGATCCTTCAGGCATAATCGACGTTTGCCACTGAGTTTGGAAAACGGTCGGGTTCACCCGGCCGTTTTGCCTTGCGATGTCGTGTGTCAATCAGGCAGCCACCCTCACGCGCCGCGAGACGATGCCGGTCGACAAAAGCACACCGATACCCGTCAGGCTTGCTGCCGCAACGGTTGCCCAGCCCACCGGTTCAGACAGCAATATGGCCCCGCCGATCGCCGCAGCGATCGGTGTGACGGCGGTGAAGGCCGCCGCCTGCGTGCCGCCCAATGCGCGGATCGCAGTGCCGTAGAAGATCGTTGCCAGAAGTCCCGACAACACGCCTTGCGTCACCACCTGTAGCCCGGTTTCCGCAATCGGTGCGTTGAACAGTTGCGTCCCGCCGAAAAAGGGCAGGAGCGCAAGGTTGATCACCGTCGACCAGAAGCAGATCAGCGCACCGCCCTCGAAGGCGGAGAGGCCGGAATGGCGAAAGGCATGGGTATAGATGGCCCAGAGCGTCGCTCCGATCGGCAGGATGACATAGGAATGCCAGGTCAGCCCGGCATCCCCCAGATTGCCGGCCAGCAGCAGGAGGCCGCCTCCCAGAATGGCAAGCATGCCCAATTGCCGCATGCGGTCCGGACGCTCGCCCAGGAAGACGACACCGATCAGTGCAGTCATCAGGGGCATCGCACCGGGCAGGAGGACGCCGGCGGCGGAGGCCGGTGTGGAATGCATGCCAAGTCCCACCACCTGGAAGAAGGGCGCACCGGAACCGCCCACCATCAGAATGAGAGGCCATGACTTCACGCCCTTCGGCCAGATGCCGACCCGCATCAGGGCAGGCGCAAGAACGATCAGCGGAACTCCATAGCGCAACAGGCTCAGATCAATGGGGCGAAGCACAGTCCCAACGCTATGACGCGTCGAGATCAGCCAGGACGCCCAGATTAGAACGACGGACAGCGCCGAAAATGCGCCCACAAGCGGGGACACGGTGGAGGAAGATGACGATGTGGTGGCAGCCATTGGTCGCTCCGCAGAAGGATGACGGCACGATAGCTGCAACGCATGTGGCATGTCCTTGCTCAATATGCTGCCAGACGATATGAAATTGGCACGAATTGCCAATAATGAACCTCAGGATTTGCGATTATGCCAAAATTCGACGAATTCGATCTCGCAATCCTGGCTGCGCTTCAAGACAATGCCCGCGCCACCAATGTGGAAATTGCCGACAAGGTAAACCTGTCGCCATCGCCCTGCCTGCGGCGCATCCGGTTGCTGGAGGAGGCGGGCATCGTGAAGGGCTATCGTGCCGATCTCGACCGGCAGGCCGTCGGCCTGGAACTGACGGTTTTCGTGCACTTCAAGGTGATCCGCCACAACAGGGAAAATGCCGATGAGTTCCAGCAGGCCCTGGTGGAGATTCCCGAAGTCGTGTCCTGTTACATGATTTCGGGCGATCTGGACTTCCTGGCCGAGGTCGTTGTGGAAAACCTGGCGGCCTATGAACGCCTCCTCACGGAAAAGCTCTTGGTGCTGCCGCAGGTCACCGATATCCGCTCGAATTTTGCCATCCGCAACGTCAAGACCGGCGGCAAGCTGAAGCTGCCGCCGATGAAGAGCTAAAGGCGTCAAGGGGACAGGGGCTTAGAACCCTTCGAGCACAACCTTGCCGCGGGTCTTGCCGGTCTCCAAAGCCGTATGCGCCTTCTTGAGGTTTTCGGCATTGATCGTGCCGAAGTTCTCGCCAAGTGTCGTGCGGATCTTGCCGGTGTCGACCAGATCGGCAACCTCGTTGAGCAGCCTGTGCTGCTCGATCATGTCGGAGGTCTGAAACAGCGGACGCGCAAACATGAACTCCCAGTGTACGGACACCGCCTTGCGCTTGAAGCGCATGATGTCGAATCCACCCTTGGGATCGTCGATAATGGCGAGCCGGCCCTGCGGTGCGATGATGGCAGCCAGCGCATCGGCATGCATGTCGCTCTGGGTGAGCGAATAGACGAATGCCGGCGCATCGATGCCAAGTGCAGCATATTCGTCGGCCAGCGGCTTGGAATGGTCGATCACGTGGTCGGCGCCGAGCGATTTGGCCCATTCGGCGGTCTCTGGGCGCGATGCCGTGGCGATTACGGTCAGATCGGTCAGTTGCTTGGCCAGCTGGATGGTGATCGAACCCACCCCGCCGGCGCCGCCGGTGATCAGGATCGCATGGTTGGCGCCGGGTACCTTGTCTTGAACCTTCAACCGGTCGAACAGCGCCTCATAGGCCGTGATGGCCGTCAGCGGCAGGGCGGCAGCTTCGGCAAAGCTCAGACTCTTCGGCTTCCTGCCGACGATGCGTTCGTCCACAAGATGCAATTCGCTGTTGGTGCCGGCCCGTGCGATCGAACCGGCATAATAGACGTCGTCGCCGGGCTTGAAGAGCGTTACATCGGCACCGACGGCCTTCACCACGCCGGCGGCGTCATAGCCAATCACCTTGTATTCGCCATCGGTGGGGTCAGCGGAGGCACGAACCTTGGTATCGACTGGGTTGACCGAAACCGCCTTCACCTCGATCAGAAGGTCATGGCCGCTGGCAACCGGATCAGGCAATTCGATGTCGAGGAGGGAGGCTTCGGCGGTAATGGGCCCTGCCTTTTTGTAACCGACTGCGCGCATGGGGTCTCCTTGGCGTGTTGTTTGAATTCTTTTTCACGCGCCTCATGTGGAGATTGCAACCGGCCGAGGCAAGAAGTGTGTCGAGCAATCAGCCCTTGGCACTCCGCCGTTCCACAAGGATCGAGATCAGGAAGATGACCAGGCCGACGGCGGAAAAGCCTGCGCCGACAAAGCCTGTCGAGCCATAACCATAGCCCCAGGAGATCACCAGACCGCCGATCCAGGCGCCAAGCGCATTGGCAATATTGAAGGCGGAATGGTTGGAGGCTGCAGCCAGCGTCTGCGCATCTGCTGCGACATCCATCAAACGGGTCTGTACGGCAGGGCAGGCGGCAAAGCCGCAGCCTGTCAGGAACACGCAGATGAACAGCATGACGGGATTATGCGCCGTCAGCGAGAAAACCGTCATCATCACCACATTGAAGGCCAGCATGCCGCCGATCGTGCCCTTCAGCGAATAATCCGCCATCCGCGATCCAAGCACATTGCCGACATTCATGCCGATTCCGAACATCGCCAGGACAATGGCAACGGTCGTCGCCGGAAGGCCGGCAGTGTCGGTGGTAGTTTTGGCGATATAGCTGAAAATCGAAAACATGCCGCCAAAACCGGTGGCGGCCACAGCCAGCGTCAGCCACACTTGCAACCTGCCGAATGCGCCAAGCTCGCGCCGGATCGATGCGCCTTCGGCAACCTCGTCCTTTGGCAGGTAGAGGAAGATCAGCACCACCGTGAGCGCGCCGATGCCACCCACCAGCATGAAGGCCGAGCGCCAGCTCAGGATCTGCCCGAGGAAGGTGGCAACCGGCGTGCCGATCAGCGTGGCGATGGTGAGGCCCAGCATCACCCGTCCGACGGCACGGGCTCGCCGATGCGGCGGCACCATGGAGGCCGCAACCAGTGCCGCGACACCGAAATAGGCGCCATGCGGAAGCCCGGTGATAAATCGCAGCGCCGTAAAGGTCACAAAGTCAGGCGCAATTGCCGAAAGAATGTTCCCGGCTGCAAACAGGCCCATCAACATCAACAGCAGCGTCTTGCGGCTGAGGCGCGCTGCCAGCACGGCAATGATGGGCGCGCCGATGACCACACCCAGCGCATAGGCCGTAATCACGTGACCCGCCTGCGGAACGCTCACCTGATAGCTCTCGGCGACATTCGGCAAAAGGCCCATGATCGCGAATTCGCCCGTGCCGATGCCAAATCCACCGGCCGCCAGCGCGACCTCGATCAGGATGGCCATCAGCGGCGAGATGGATGGGCGCTCGAAACGGTTATCCGCAGCACTGGCATTGGAGTAGGCGGGGCAATCTGTCATGGTGGGTCCTGAAGGCGCGACGCGCAGGGGTGCAAAAGGCAACGCGCAGCAAATACGTCTTGGACTTATCATGTTGTTGCAGTGCGGCAAAGGTCGTCAAGGAGCGTTATTCACGCCCGATTGCGGGATTTTTCGCACCCGCCGGGAAACCAACTGCGTAACCGATGCGTTGAGTTGCATTGGGTTCGTCAATTTTTTCAACGAGGGTCGCATCATCCATGAAGATTAAAGCCGTTTTCAATCGCGATGGCGGCACGTTCAAGACGACCGACATGGATGACTATTGCGCCAGGGCGACCGAGGCCTTTGCCCGTGCCGGGCATGACATCGAATGCCGCGTGGTGGCCGGTGCCGAGATCGTCGATGCACTGGAAAAAGCAGCCCAGGAACCTGGTATTGAGGCCATTCTCGCGGGCGGTGGCGACGGAACGATCTCCGCTGCCGCCGGTATCGCGTGGAAAGCGGGTCTGCCGCTCGGCGTTATCCCCGCCGGCACCATGAACCTGTTTGCGCGCGCGCTCGGACTTCCCCTCGATATCTGGGCCGTTCTCGATGTGTTGGCCAAGGCCAAGATCCGCGCTGTGGATATCGCAACCGTAGGCGACCGCCCCTTTGTCCATCAGTTCTCGGCCGGTCTCCATGCGCGCATGGTCAGGCTGCGCGACAAGATGGAATTTGCCTCGCGACTGGGAAAAATGCGGGCCAGCGTTCAGGCGGCTTTGAGCGTCATTGGACGTCCGCCACGGTTTGAGGTGGCGCTCGATATCGACCATGACGGTCAAAAGGAAAGGTCTCGCGTTTCGGCGGTTTCGGTATCCAACAACAGCTTTGGCAATAATCCGCTGATGTTTGCCGAAAATCCGGCGGGTGGGCATCTTGGTGTTTATCTTGCCGACGCACTCAAACCGTCCGGCGCACTGAAACTTGCCATCGACATCATCCGCGGCCGGCTGAAGGAAAACGAGGCCGTGCATGCGAAGACCGCAAACAGCGTCACCCTCGAATTCTCCCGGTCCAGACATACGCTCGCCGTGGTCGACGGTGAATTGCTGCACCTGCCGCCGAAGCTGGAGATCAGCATTCATCCCGGCGAGCTGAAGGTTCTGGCGCCTGAGCCGCAGGATCCGGTCGACTGATCGATCGAGGCCCCGTGCATTCACCGGACAGGTCTATTCCAGCTTGATCTCGACACGGCGGTTTTGAGACCGGCCGTCTATGTCATTGGAGCCATCGGCAATCGTGACAGATTTTGCTTCACGCGCTGCCGAGAAGTCGGAGATCTTGAACGCATCATCGGACGGAAATGAAGCGGCGACAGGGCTGGCCCATTCGACGCGTGCCGAACTGAGGGCCGCACCCGCAATGCCTCGCAATCGGCAGATTTCAGTGGGCCGTTGCCGGGTAGATCACGCCCTTGCGAATGATCATATTGGCGTAAAGCCGCGGCTCGCCGGTCTGCACGACGGTGTGCGCGCGTTTCACCCGGTCATAGAAGGCAGGCCCCACCAGCGGCACCACCTCAATTTGCGGCACGTGAAGCCGACAGCAGCCGAGAAGTTCGTCATGCACGGGGTCCAGACGCTCTGCATCCGCCCCGACGGTCGAGCGAAAGAGTGCTTCTTCGACAAAGTCATCGACCGGCAGCACCGACAGGATCGCGTTGATCACCGGGACGATGGCAAGGCCATCCAGCCGGATCAGGCGTCGCCCATGCTCCAGCGCGGGATAGTTGCCGTCAACGACGGCGATTTCATCGCCATGTCCCATGGCTCGCAAGGTGGCGAGCAGATCTGGACTGAGGATGGGGTCAATTCCCTTCAGCATTATCGATTTCCTTGAACAGTACGGTCTGGTCTGTGAGATAGCGGGCGAAGATGGGCAGGCTGGCCCCGCCAATGGCACGCGCCTGTGCGCCGACGGCACCCTCGACAATTTCGGGATAGACAATGCCCTGGACATTGAGCTTGTCGATCTCCTCGTGGGTTGCCTTGACAAGCCGCTCGCGCACCCATGCGGGAAAGCCGCCATCGATGACGGCTGCGGAAAAGTCGATGATGGAACAGGCAGCGACGATTGCCTGGGCAAGGGCGGCTGCGCTGTCGCGGATCCAGTTTTCAAGCGGTTCGCCAAAATCGATCCACTGATCGGCGCTGTACCAGAGCGGCTGCGAATCGATGCCGCGTTCGCGCAGCATGCGCTCCAGCATGAAAATCGAGGCGATCTGCAACAACTGCACGGTCTCGCCGTTCTTGTTGCGCACGGGCAAGGGGCCTGTCGCGCCCGCGGTTCCGGTCCGTCCGACAAACAAAGCAGAGTTCAACACCACGCCACCGCCGATAAACGAGCCGATGTAGAAATAGACGAAATCGGGATAGCGCGGTCCGACCCCGAAAACGAGCTCGGCCCCGCAGGCGCTGGTCGCATCGTTCTGCAGGAATACCGGATAGTCCACCCGTTGGGCGATCTGGGCCTGCAGGTCAAAGCCGCGCCACTGATCCATCACGCTTTGCGGCGCACCCACTTCGCCTGCCCAGTTCCACAATTCGAACGGCGCGGATATGCCGATGCCGGCAATATTGCCCCGTTGTGCCCGCGACAGGCTTGCCTCGATCTCGGCGATGCCTTCGGTGACAAATTCCAGAATTTCCCCGGGCGAGGGGTAGCCATAGGTGCGATGGCGATTGAGCCGGATCTCGCCGACGAAGTCCATCAGCACCAGATCCGCACTGCGTCGTCCGATCTTCACCCCATAGGAATAGACCGCATCCGGATTGAGATGCATGGGAACCGAAGGCTGGCCGACCTTGCCGCGCACCGGTTCGCCGCGCATCAGCAGATGATCTTTTTCCAGCGCCCGCATGATGACCGACACGGTTTGTGCGGAAAGCCCCGTTCGCCTGGCGATCTCCGCCTTCGAGACACCGGGATGCAATCGCACGACAGACAGCACGAGACGTTCGTTATAGGCGCGCACACGCACCTGATTGGCGCCGCCGGCCATGCTGGCATAGCTCGCGGTTTCGTCCTGTTTCGGCTGGTTGTCGGTCAAAGTCATCGCCGTTCCTCCTCCGGCCCGATTAAAGCAGCCTCCTTACGCCACCCTGTTCACACCATGTCACATTGGATTAATAAATCAAATGGATTTATTTATTGACAGAAGGAAAACCTAATGTTCTAAATGGCGCCGTGGAGTAGGGCGGACGCAAACGTTTCGTCCTCTGGATTTGAGGAAATCCGGGAATTTTTGACTAAGCTGGCACGCAGGAGGCCGGTATCAATCGGGAGGAAGTCATGAAGAAATCATTTGTCGCCGCATCCTTGGCAGCTCTGGCAATGGGCGTCGTTTTCGCCGCTCCGGCAAGCGCTGCCGACGTCACCGCCTGCCTCATCACCAAGACAGATACAAACCCCTTCTTCGTCAAGATGAAGGAAGGCGCTGAAGCCAAGGCAAAGGAACTGGGCGTTGACCTGAAAACCTTCGCCGGCAAGATCGACGGCGACCACGAGACACAGGTTCAGGCCATCGAAACCTGCATCGCCGATGGCGCCAAGGGTATCCTGATCACCGCATCCGATACGTCGTCCATCGTCTCTTCGGTCAAGCAGGCCCGCGATGCCGGCATGGTCGTGATCGCGCTCGACACGCCGCTCAATCCGATCGATGCCGCAAACGCAACCTTTGCCACCGACAATTTCAAGGCCGGTGAACTGATCGGCCAATGGGCCAAGGCCAAGCTCGGTGCAGATGCCGACAACGCCAAGATTGCCATGCTCGACCTTGCCGTCAGCCAGCCAACCGTCGGCGTGCTGCGCGACCAGGGCTTCCTGCAGGGCTTTGGCATCGATCTCGGCGACCCCAACAAGTGGGGCGATGAAACCGATCCGCGTGTTGTCGGTCATGACGTGACGGCCGGTAACGAAGAAGGGGGTCGCAAGGCCATGGAAAACCTTCTCGCCAAGGATCCGATGATCAATGTGGTCTACACCATCAATGAACCGGCGGCAGCCGGCGCCTATGAAGCCCTGAAGTCAATCGGCCGTGAAGGCGACGTCACCATCGTCTCCGTCGATGGTGGTTGCCCGGGCGTCAAGAATGTCGAGGAAGGTGTCATCGGCGCGACCTCGCAGCAATATCCGCTGCTGATGGCCTCCAAGGGCATCGAAGCAATTGCAGCCTTTGCCAAGGACGGCACCATGCCGGCTCTGACCGAAGGCAAGGATTTCTTCGATACCGGCGTGTCCCTGGTCACGGACCAGGCCGTCGATGGCGTTGAATCCATCTCGGTCGAAGAAGGCAAGAAGCTCTGCTGGGGCTAAGCGGAACGCGTTCTTCCAGTACGAGGGGGCCGCAATGCGGCTCCCTCAATTAAGAGGCGCTCCAGGCGTCCATTCTGTGTCTGACAAGCACATTGGTATCCGCTAGCCGGAAGGGGAGGAGCATGACCAATACCGTTTCCAAGGGACAGGACTACGAGTCCTCGCTCGCCACAAGTCCCTCAACCGTCGCAGAGTTCCAGCACGGTCGCCAGGGCTTCATCGAAATCCTGCAGCACAGGCTGCATCAGGCACCCTCGCTGGTTCCGTTCATTGTTCTGGTGATGTCGATCGTCGTCTTCGGCCTGCTTCTGGGCTCGAAGTTCTTTTCGCCCTTCGCACTCACCCTGATCCTGCAACAGGTGCAGATCGTCGGCATTGTGGCGGCCGCACAAAGCGTGGTCATCCTGACGGCCGGTATCGATCTCTCGGTTGGTGCCATCATGGTGCTGAGTTCGGTCGTCATGGGCCAGTTCGCCTTCCGCTACGGCTTCCCGCCGGGCATCGCCGTCTTCTGCGGTCTGCTATGCGGTGCGGCCTGTGGCTTCATCAACGGTTTCCTCGTCGCCCGCATCAAGCTTCCGCCCTTCATCGTGACGCTTGGCATGTGGCAGATCGTGCTCGCCACCAACTTCCTCTATTCCGCCAACGAGACCATCCGCGCCCAGGACATCGAGACGCAGGCGCCATTCCTGCAGTTCTTCGGCAACAAGTTTTCGGTCGGTGGCGCCGTCTTTACCTATGGCGTTCTCTTCATGGTGCTGTTGATGCTGTTGCTGGCCTATGTGCTGCGCCATACCGCCTGGGGTCGCCATGTCTATGCCGTGGGCGACGATCCCGAAGCCGCAGAACTGTCGGGCGTCAACGTCAAGGCCGTCCTGATTTCCGTCTACACGCTGTCGGGCATCATCTGTGCCTTTGCCGGCTGGGCGCTGATCGGCCGCATCGGTTCGGTGTCTCCGACCTCTGGCCAGCTCTCCAACATCGAATCCATCACGGCCGTGGTGATCGGCGGCATCTCGCTCTTTGGCGGACGCGGCTCCATTCTCGGCACGCTGTTCGGGGCGCTGATCGTCGGCGTCTTTACCCTCGGTCTTCGCCTGCTCGGCGCAGACGCCCAGTGGACCTATCTCCTGATCGGTGTCCTCATCATCGCCGCCGTTGCGGTTGACCAGTGGATCAGAAAGGTATCGGCATGAGCGAGCCCCTCTTGAAAGCACGCAACCTCGTCAAGCGCTACGGCAAGGTCGTTGCCCTCGACAACTGCGACTTCGACCTCTATCCCGGCGAAATCCTCGCCGTGATCGGCGATAACGGCGCCGGCAAATCGACCCTCATCAAGGCGATCTCCGGCGCGGTCATTCCGGATTCCGGCGAAATCCTGATGAACGGAAAGCCGCTGGACTTCGCCTCGCCTAACGATGCGCGCGAAGCCGGGATCGAGACCGTTTACCAGACACTCGCCATGTCGCCGGCGCTCTCGATTGCCGACAACATGTTCATGGGCCGCGAAATCCGCAAGCCGGGTTTCATGGGCAAGGTGCTTCGCCAGCTCGACCGTCCGGCCATGGAAAAATTTGCCAGAGAGAAGCTGACTGAACTGGGATTGATGACCATCCAGAATATCAACCAGGCAGTGGAAACGCTCTCGGGTGGCCAAAGGCAAGGTGTTGCCGTTGCCCGCGCTGCGGCCTTCGGCTCCAAGGTGATCATTCTCGACGAGCCGACGGCCGCGCTCGGCGTCAAGGAATCCCGCCGCGTTCTGGAACTGATCCAGGATGTGAAATCGCGCGGCATTCCGATCATCCTGATCTCCCACAACATGCCGCATGTGTTCGAGGTCGCAGACCGCGTCCATGTCCACCGGCTGGGCAAGCGCCTATGCGTCATCGATCCGAAGGATTATACCATGTCGGATGCGGTCGCCTTCATGACAGGCGCCAAGGAGCCGCCGGGAATGGAAATCGCTGCGTGACTGTTACGGTTGAACACATTGCTGATGACATACAGCGCCGGGCAGGGGATGCCCGGCGTTTCATTGTGGCCATTGCCGGTCCGCCGGGTGCCGGCAAGTCGACGCTTGCCGAACGGCTGAACTCTGCCTTGCAGGCCAGGGGCGAAGGCTGCGCCATCCTGCCCATGGATGGCTTCCATATGGATAACGGCATTCTGGAGGAGCGCGGCCTTTTGAAACGCAAGGGCGCGCCGGAAACCTTCGATGCGCGCGGTTTCATCGATATCGTCAAGGCTGTGCGGGCCGGGGGCGAGGTGCTGGTGCCGGTGTTCGACCGCGACCGGGAACTTGCCATCTGCGCGGCCCGCGCCATTGTGCCGGAAGACCGGATCATTCTGGTCGAGGGAAACTATATCCTCCTCGACCGCGCGCCCTGGAACGCTCTGGCACCTCTGTTCGATTTCTCCATCCTCGTCGCCCCGTCCATCGACGAACTCACCCGCCGCCTGACCGAACGCTGGACCGGCTACAAGCTCGATGAGGCCGGTATCGAGTGGAAGCTCTACGGCAACGACCTGCCGAACGGCAAGCTGGTGATCGAGGAAAGCCTGAAGCCGGATCTGAGGATCGAGGGTTTTTGAGGCGCATGCATGCGGGCACTGCGCCATGGTCCCAAATCAAAAACGGCGGCCCGAGGGCCGCCGTTTTGCATTCATGTCAGTGCGCAAACGCCGCCGCGATCAGTGACTTGGTATAATCCTCGCGCGGCGCGTCGAAGATCTGTTCCGTCTGACCCTGCTCGACGATCTTGCCGCTCTTCATCACGATCACCTCGTCGGACATCGCCCGAACCACGGAAAGATCGTGGCTGATGAAGATGTAGGACAGATTGTGCTTGTCCTGCAGGTCACGCAGAAGCTCGATCACCTGGCGTTGCACCGAGCGGTCCAGCGCCGATGTCGGCTCGTCGAGTACGATCACTTCCGGCTTCAGGATGATGGAACGGGCAATGGCGATACGCTGGCGCTGTCCGCCGGAAAACTCGTGCGGATAGCGGTTGCGTGCAGCCGGATCGAGGCCCACTTCCTTCAGGGCCGCAATGGCCCGTACATCGCGCTCGGCCCGCGTCAACTGCGGCTCGTGCACGAACAGACCTTCGGTAATGGTGTCACCCACCGTCTGGCGCGGCGACAGCGAACCATAGGGGTCCTGGAAGACCAGCTGCAGCGCCTTGCGATAGGGCCGCATCTCGGTTCTGTCCAGTCCGGAAATATCCGTCGTCCCGAACCGGTAGGCTCCATCGGAGTGCAGCAGCCTCAGCAACGCACGGCCAAGCGTCGATTTGCCCGAACCGGACTCGCCGACAACGCCGATCGTCTGGCCTCGCCGCAGGGTGACATTCACATGATCGACCGCGCGGAATACTTCGCTCGATTTGAAGAACATGCCCTTGCCGATATCGAAATCCACGATCACATCGCGGGCATCCAGAATGACGGGCGAACCTTCCGGCGGGGGGATTTTGGTCCCGGTCGGTTCGGCCGCCAGCAGCATCTTGGTATATTCATGCTGGGCATCGTTGAAGATCGCGTCGCGGCTTCCCTGTTCCACGATCTCGCCCTTGCGCATCACAACCACGCGGTCAGCCACATGCTTCACCACACCCAGATCGTGGGTGATCAGCACGATGGCCATGCCGAAACGCTTCTGCAGGTCTGCCAGCAGTTCGAGGATCTGCGCCTGAATGGTCACGTCCAGAGCCGTTGTCGGCTCATCGGCAATCAACAGGTCCGGATCATTGGCAAGCGCCATGGCGATCATCACGCGCTGGCGCTGGCCGCCCGACATTTCATGCGGATAGCTGTCGATCCGGCGTTCCGGGTCGGGAATGCCGACGAGCTTCAGCAGTTCGAGAACACGCGCACGGGCATCCGCCTTGCTGAGACCCCGGTGAAACATGATCGGTTCTGCGATCTGCTTGCCGATACGGTAGAGCGGATCGAGCGAGGTCATCGGTTCCTGGAAGATCATGGTGATCTTGGAACCGCGCACCGTGTTGAGTGCCTTGATCGGCTGTCCGATCATGTCCATGCCGCCATAGACGGCGGAACCGGTGGCGCTGCCGTTCTTGGCCAGCAGGCCCATGATGCCCATCATGGTCTGGCTCTTGCCCGAGCCGGATTCACCGACGATGGCAAGCGTCTCGCCCTTCTTGACCTCGAATGAGGTGCCCTTGACCGCTTCCACCTGACCGTCCGGTGTCTCGAAAGTCACCTTCAGATCCTTGACGGACAGCACGGTCTCGTTGTTGCTTTTGTTGTCCATGCTTATCGGTCCTTCGGGTCGAGCGCGTCACGCAGGCCATCGCCAACGAAGTTCAAAGAGAACAGCGTGATGACGAAGAAGACGGACGGGAAGATCAGCAGCCACGGAGCGCTCTGCATGTTGGCAGCACCCTCCGAGATGAGCGAACCCCAGCTGGCCAGCGGCGCCTGAACGCCGAGACCCAGGAAGGACAGGAAGCTTTCGGTCAGGATCACATGCGGCACCACGACGGTGACGAACACGATCACCGGCCCGATGGTGTTGGGAATGATGTGACGACGGATGATCTGCCAGTCGGTGAGCCCCAGCGCCTGTGCCGCGCCGACGAATTCACGGCGTTTGAGCGACAGGGTCTGGCCACGCACGATACGGGCCATTTCCAGCCATTGCACCGCGCCGATGACAATGAAGATCAGAACGATCGATCTGCCGAAGAACACCACCATCACCACCACGAGAAAGACGAAGGGCAGTGAATAGAGGATTTCGACAATACGCATCATGACGTTGTCGACACGGCCGCCAAGATAGCCGGATGTCGCACCATAGATCACGCCGATACCGAGCGAGACCAGGGAGGCGGCGATACCGACGGCAATCGAGATCTGTCCGCCCAGCATCACGCGCACCAGAAGGTCACGTCCGTTGGTGTCTGTGCCGAAGGGGAAATATTCCTGATCGACATGACCGGTCAGCACCATGGAGAGCTGGTCCGGGGCCGTTTCGGCGATTTTCGTGTCGCGGAACTCGTTGACACGGTTGAAGTAGCGGATGGTCCGCTCGTCGATCGGCTTGGTGGAGGTGATCGTCGCGGTGAAATCGCCGTTCTCGACCTCGAAGCTGGAGACGGTGACGCGCGCGCGCCGTGCCGCCGATTCAGCCACATCCTGAAGACTGGCCGGGTCGGGCCTTGGATCGAGGCTCGGTGCGACCGTCACGTAAGACGAAAACACCTGATCGTAGCTGTGCGGCACGAAGAACGGGCCGAGATAGGAGAAGGCGGCAATCAGCAACAGCATGATGGTGCCGGCCATCGCGGGCTTGTTGCGGCGGAAGCGCAGCCAGGCAAGCTGGCCGAGGCTGCGTCCGGCCACTTCCTTTGGAGTTTCTGTCATATCAGTCATGGCGGACCCTCGGATCGAGCAGGCCATAGGCAATGTCGACCAGTAGGTTGAAGACGATCACGAACACGGCAACCAGGACCACCGTCGCCATGACGAGGGGGTAATCGCGGTTAAGCGCGCCGATCACGAAGAAGCGGCCGATGCCGGGAATGGTGAAAATGGTCTCGACGACGGCAGACCCGGTCAAAAGGGCAGCAGCTGCCGGGCCGAGATAGGAGATCACCGGCAACATCGCACCGCGCAAGGCATGGGTGACGACGACAACGCGCGGCGGCAGACCATAGGCGCGGGTCGTGCGGATATGGTCGGTGTTGAGCGCTTCAATCATCGAGCCACGGGTCAGGCGGGCAAAGACGGCAAGCTGCGGCAGAGCCAGGACGGTAATCGGCAGGGCCAGATAATAGGGCGAACCCGTGCCCCAGCCGCCGGCTGGCAGCCAGCTCAGCATCAAAGCGAAAATAAGGGTGAGAACAGGACCCATGACGAAGTTCGGAATGGTGACGCCGATGGTGGCAAAGCTCATCAGGCCGAAATCGATGGCGCCGTTCTGGCGAAGGGCCGCGATCGTGCCGAGCAGGACACCGCCGAACAGGGCCAGAAGAATGGCAATGGAGCCGACTTCAAGCGAATAGGGCAGGGCCTTGGCGATCAGTTCCGAAACCGTATTGTCCTTGTAGACAAAGGACGGACCGAAATCACCGCGAATGGCGTTGCCGATATAGCTGACATATTGCTGCCACAGCGGATCATTGAGGTGATAGGTCGCGTTGAGAAGCTCCATCGTCTGCGGGGGCAGGGGGCGTTCCAGATCGAACGGACCGCCTGGAGCGACCCGGATCAGGAAGAAGGAGATCGTGATGACGAGGAACAATGTCGGAATTGCACTCATCAGTCTTCTAAAGACGAAGCTCAGCATGTGCTAACAATGAACGCGCGACCGTGTTTGCGATCGCGCGTCCATCTCCAGTGTTGGGGTTACTCGGAAAGGCTGAAGAACTTGGAGCGGTGATCGTTGACCGCATTGTCCTGCCAACCGGACACGCGCTTGGAGACCATCCACAGCTCGGCCTGGTTCATGAATGGAGCGATCGGCTGGTCATTGACCACCATCTGCTCTGCATCATGCAGCATTTCCATACGCTTTGCCTGATCCTGTACGCCGTAGGAGTCATCGACGAGCTTGTCGAAGCCCTTGTTGTCGTAATGCGAGTAGTTGAAGGTCGCATTGTCGCTCAGCATCAGGAACAGGAAGTTTTCCGGATCCGCATAGTCAGCGGCCCAGCCAGCGCGTGCGACGTCGAACTTGCCGCCCTGCTTGAGATAGGCGTAGTGCGAGGCAACGTCGAGGTTCTGCAGCGAGACATTGGCACCGAACACGTTCTTCCACATATCGGCGATGGCGGTAGCCACGCGCTCGTGGTTGGTGTTGGTGTTGTAGCGGATCGAGATGTTGAGCGGCTTGCCGCCTTCACCGTAACCGGCTTCCTTCATCAACTCGACAGCCTTGTCTTCGCGGTCGATCTGCGACAGGTCGGCCCAGTCTGGCTTGGCCTGCGTATAGCCTTCCATGCCTGGAGGGACAACCGAATAGGTTGGCAGATAGGCGCCGGAGAAGATTTCCTGGGTCAGGAAGTCGCGGTCGACAGACATCGAGAGCGCCGTGCGGACCTTGACGTCGTCATAAGGCGGGTTGCGCATGTCGAAGGCGTAGTAATAGGTCGACAGCGATGGGCTGACGTGAACCTGGTCGCCATAGTTTTCGCGCAGACGCTCAATCTGGTCGGCGGAGAAGTTGTAGACGGTGTCGAGTTCACCGGCTTCAAAGCGACGGATCGCAGCAGCGTCGTCTTCGATCGGATAGAAGATGACCTTGTCGAGCTTGACGTTTGCAGCGTCCCAGTAGTTTTCGTTCTTGACGGTCGTCAGGCTGTCGTTCGGGACATGGGCTTCAAGCTTGAAGGCGCCGTTGCCGACCATGTTGCCTGGCTTGACGAACTGGTCGCCAAACTTTTCGTAGTTTGCCTTGCTGATCGGCAGCGCTGTGTAGTGTGCCATCAGCTGCAGGAAGAAGGGGGTGGACTGCTTGAGAGTGATCTCGAGTGTCTTGTCGTCGATCGCCTTCACGCCCAGTTCTTCGACCGGCACCTTGCCGGTGTTGACTTCCTCGGCGTTCTTGATCGGGTAGAGGATGGTTGCGTATTCGGCAGCCGTCTTCGGGTCTTCGACGCGCCGCATGGCGAATTCGAAATCGCCGGCGGTGACATCCGTCCCGTCAGACCACTTGGCGTTGTCACGGATGTGGAAGGTGTAGACGGTACCGTCTTCCGATACGTCCCACTTTTCGGCAGCGCCTGGCTGCAGCTTGCCATCGGGGCCGAAAATCGTCAGGCCCTCGAAGAGGTCATAAATGATGAAGCCTTCGATATTGATCGAAATATGGGCCGGATCGAGCGACGTCGGCTCGCCCGAATTGCCGCGATGCAGAACGGCTTCTGCAAGGGCTGGGCTGGCGCCGAGCATGATTGTGCCCAGTAGCAGGCCGGTTGTTGCGAATTTGCTTATGATCGTCATTTTTTTTCTCCCCTTTGAGGCGTGACGGAACCTGCAAAAAAGGCCAAAACCGCTTTGGATGCAATAGGCTAAAAATGAAGCACGACGCTAAAGTTGCGTAAATATGCATCGACGCACGCATTGGAATGAAATCGTATGGTTTAACGCAATAAGTGTGCGTATAATTGTAGCGAAGAGAATTTTCCTGTCGCGCCAAGATGTCGCGGCTGTTGATAGCGGGGGAAGGTGCGCACCGTCTTGCGCCAAAACGTCACCAAACCCCTAAGGATAAAGGGCCGTGCCATATTCTGGCAGGCCCTTCAATCTGGTCGATAAAGGTACTGGGCCGAGGCTTAGATGCGCGGCAGATAGGTCTGGTAATCGAAGCTCGAAACCGTTTGCAGGAACAGGAGCGCTTCCTTGCGCTTGGTCACGCCATAAAGGTCCTGATAGGCCTCGCCGAACACATCCTTGATGAAGGGTGAAGCCGAAAATTCTTCAACCGCCGTCAGGAAGTCGTGGGTGAGGCGCTTGCCGCCGACCGGATCCTTGCCGGGCTCGGTTGCGGGGCCGGGATCGAGCGTTTCGTCCAAGCCCAGAAGCATACCGCCAAGGATGGCGCTCAGCAGCAGGTAGGGATTGACGTCTGCACCGGCCACCCGGTGCTCGACACGGGCGGCTGGACCGTCCTTGTCGGGAATGCGGATGGCAGTACCGCGGTGGCCAAAACCCCAGTCGATATCGACAGGCGCAAACGAGCCCGGCTGGAACCGTCGATAGGAATTGGCAAAGGGCGCAAACACGAGCTGGGCATCGCGCATGGTGTTGAGCATACCCGCAACGACGGATTTCAGCTTCACCGGATCGCCGCCCTTGGCGTCGAGAATATTGTTGCCGTCTCGATCGAGGATACTGCAATGCACATGCAGGCCGGAGCCCGCCTGATCCATATAGGGCTTGGCCATGCAGGTGGATTTCAGCCCGTGGCGGCGGGCGGCATAGTCGGCAGCCCGCTTCAGATAGATACAGTCGTCGGCAGCTGCCAGCGCATCGGGACGGTGCAGAAGGTTGATCTCGAACTGTCCGGGGCCGAATTCCGCGGTCGTCGCATCCGCCGGCAGACCCATGGCATCGGCATAGCCGCGCAGGGTCGACAGGAAGCCCTCCATCGAAGCCGCCGCGGTCATGTCATAGAGCTGGAAACCGTTGGGCTCGCCGCGATAGTTCAAGGCCTTTGGCGGCATCGGCTTGCCGGTCTCGCGCCAGTCATCCTCGACCACGTAAAATTCGAGCTCGGTTGCAACGACCGGCGTCAGCCCGCGCTCGGCAAAACGGTCGAGCACCTTTGCCAGAATGGCGCGTGGATCCATGAAGCTCGGCTGACCGTTCATCTCATGCATGGTGGCCAGCACCTGGCTCGAGCCCTTTGGAGCCCAGGGCATGGCTGCGTGGCTGCGCTTGTCTGGAATGCAAAGGCCGTCCGGGTCGCCGGCGCTGATGGACAGCCCTGTCAGATCGTCGTTGTCGTCGCCCCAGATATCCAGCGACTGCGTGGACGATGGCAAACGGACTTCGCCGGCCCAGACTTTTTTCTCCGCCGAGAGCGGGATCATCTTGCCCCTGAGATCACCGTTCATGCCCACGAGCAGCAGCTCGACGCGGGCAGATGTATCGGCGGCATGGGTGTCGTCGGCCTTGATGGATTGGGTCATGAAACGGCTTGTCTCGCATGTTGAGGAGAAACGATTTGGTCGCAGCGTGTGGATGACGCACACCCTTGCCAAACCGAATTCGGGCGGTCATGTTCGTAGCCGATAACCAGACGCCTTTCAATCAGGCAAGGGTAAGCAGCACGGAGGGGGAGATGGGCCCGCTCCGCTTGCATGTTTGCGCTTGCTGCAGGGGAATAACCACATGAACCAGAAACCGACGCTTTCCAATCTCGCCGCCATCGATGCTGCCCATCACCTGCATCCCTTCTCCGACATGAAGAAGCTCAATGCGGACGGCACCAGGATCATCAGCAGTGCCGATGGCTGCAATATCTGGGATTCGACCGGCAAGAAATATATCGACGCCTTCGCCGGTCTCTGGTGCGTGAATGTGGGTTACGGTCGCAAGTCCATTGCCGAGGCTGCCTATGCGCAGATGCAGGAACTGCCCTATTACAACACCTTTTTCGGCACCACGACGCAGCCGACGACGCTTCTGGCGCAAAAGATTGCCAGCCATAGCGGCCCCAACCTGCAGCATGTGTTCTTCACCAATTCCGGTTCCGAGGCCTCCGATACCTGGTTCCGCATGGCGCGCGTCTACTGGAAGGCGCTGGGCAAGCCGACCAAGACCACCGTCATTGCCCGCAAGAACGGCTATCACGGTTCGACGGTCGCTGGCGCTTCGCTCGGTGGCATGAAGAGCATGCACGAGCAGGGCCAGCTGCCGATCCCCGGCGTGGTCCATATCGGCCAGCCTTACTGGTATGCAGAAGGCGGCGATCTGTCTCCTGAGGAATTCGGTCTGAAGGTGGCGCGGGAACTCGAAGACAAGATCCTGGAACTGGGCGAGGACAATGTGGCGGCCTTCGCGGCAGAGCCGATCCAGGGCGCAGGCGGTATCATCGTCCCGCCATCCACCTATTGGCCGGAAATCAAGCGCATCGCGGCCAAATACGACATTCTTCTGGTTGCCGATGAAGTGATCTGCGGTTTCGGTCGTCTGGGCACATGGTTTGGCCATCAGTATTACGATTTCCAGCCGGACCTCGCACCCATCGCCAAGGGCCTGTCATCGGGCTACCTGCCCATCGGCGGAGTGCTGGTCTCCGAGCGCGTGGCCAAGGTGATGATCGAGGAGGTTGGCGATTTTTACCATGGCTATACCTATTCCGGTCATCCGGTGTCGGCAGCCGCTGCCATCGAGAACCTGCGCATCATCGAAGACGAGGGGCTGGTCGAACGGGTTCGCGACGATATCGGCCCTTATCTGAAGATGGCGCTCGCCTCGCTCGAAGATCATGAACTCGTCGGCGAAACCGTCTGCGTCGGGCTCATGGGCGCCGTCCAGATCGCCGCCGACAAGTCGACCCGCCGCCGCTTCGAAAAGCCGGATGCGATCGGCTCGCTGGTGCGCAACCAGTGCGTCGACGCAGGCGTCGTCCTGCGCGCCACCGGCGACCGCATGCTGTTCTCCCCGCCGCTGATCATCTCCCATTCCGAAGTCGATCAGGCCGTGGAAGCACTGCGCAACGGACTGGACTGGCTGAAGGACAATCACAAGGAATAGGGGCTAACGGGCGATGATGCCGTAATGATCGTCGCTGAGCAATGAATAGCCCTTCACCCTAACCCTCTCCCCGCAAGCGGGGAGAGGGTGCAGGCACACGGGTGAGGGGACATATCTGCGTGCTGAAGTGATGCTCCTGTCCCTGGTCAGCCCTTACGGCATGACCTGCCCGCCATTCACATCCACTGTCTGTCCGGTGATGTAACCGGCCATCGTTTCGGACGCCAGAAACAGATAGGCGCCGACGCAGTCTTCTGCCGTGCCTGTTCGTCCGAGTGGCACGCTGCCAGCGACCTGATCGAGCTGGCCGGGCAGGGCGTAACGGTCCTGAAACGGTGTGGTAATGACACCGGGGGCGACTGCATTGACGCGGATCTTGTGCTTGCCGAATTCGAGCGCCATGCCCTTGGTGACAGCAGCAACAAATGCCTTGGACGAGCCGTAGAGGCCCGATCCCGCGGTTCCGCCGGTGCGCGCCGCCACAGACGTGGTGTTGATGATGAAACCGCCCTGTTTTTTCAGATGCGGCAGCGCTGCATGGCTGGTGGAGACAACCGAACGGCCATTCACATCCATCACCTTGTCGTAATGTTCATCCGTCATCTCTTCATAGATGAGACGGGAGATCATGCTGCCGGCATTGTTGATGAGCCCGTCCAGTTTTCCGAAGGCCTTGGCAACCTTGTCCACGGCCTCCGTCATCGCCTTGCTGTCCGCTGCATCGGCCTGAACCAGCTCCACGCTGCCACCGATGTCTTCGATGTCGCGCGCGATCGCGTCGGCGGCCTGCCTGCTGGAATGATAATGCAGCCCGATCAGGGCGCCCTGAGCTGCAAAACCATGGGCGAGCGCTGCGCCAATGCCGCTGGACGCACCGGTAATGAGCACGGCCTTGCCTGCGAGATCGGGAATGGTGGGGTGTGATGTAAGATGCGTCGTCATGGGATACTCCTCCTTGCAAGCGGAGGCAGACTAGACGCCGATCAGGATGGCGTTTCAAGGGGTAGATGACAGAATGCCCCGGTCTTTGCCGCCGGAAACGATGACCGGCGGCAAAGGAGTGGCATCGTGTCAGGCAGGTTTCCAGTCAAATGGCAAAGGCGCTTCGCGAAAGGCGAAGCGGTCGAGATGGCTCGACACCACGCCCTTCATGCGCTCCAGAACTTCGTCCGACATTGCTTCCAGCTCGACGACAAGTGCTGTCTCGCTGGAGGTCATGAAAGCGGTTGCCTCCTGGAATTTCACCACGCCCTTTTGCTCGCCAAGCTCGACATCGAGCTTGTGGGCCCAGTGCTTGCACAACTGTTGCAGATATTTCCAGCCGCTTTCGGTGGGAACGGTTGCGATTGCTTTCGACATGTTCAGAGCCTTTCGATCTTGCTGGCGGCCTCGTCTATCAACCGCGCGATCTCGAGTTGCAGATCGCGGTTCGCATTTTCATGGGACAGGCGTTCCTGCAGAACCACTTTCAGATTATGCATGGCCCGGCGAACCGGTGCGGCATCCGTGCGCTCGCTCATTTTACCAAGGGCGGACAGGCGCGCCATGATCTCGTCGACCTGAACGGCGTTTTCCGCCAGATGCGTACGACCGGCATCGGTGATCGACAACAGCTTGCGCGCACCTTCGCTGGCCTGTTCTTCGGCCAGGTCCATGTCGATCAGCAATGTCATTGTTGGGTAGACGACGCCGGGACTTGGTGCATAGGCACCGCCGGTGCGGCTTTCGATCTCCTTGATCAGATCGTAACCGTGGCGCGGCTGTTCCTCGATCAGTTTCAGCAGCACCAGCCGCAGTTCTCCGCCATCGAACATCCGCCGGCGACCGCCGCGTGGTCCACGGCCCGGGCCATGTCCTTCCTCGCGGTCGAAGCCGCCAAAGGGGCCGCGTCGCATCGCATGCATGTCTGGGCCGCAACGGTGGCGGCCAAAGTGAAATCCTCTCATGGGATAATCCTTAAAATGTGTTTCGATGTCTCTAAGATATATCTTAAGACTGTTTTGACAAGAGGTGCCACGCAAATTTCTCGAGGGCAGCTTCGGCAGCAGGGATTGGCCCCGACTTCCACCTGACCTATCGTGACGGCCGAATGACAAGGACAATTTGGCATGAGCACAGAGCAGCACCGTTATCGGCTCACCGTTACCTGGACCGGCAATCGCGGCAGTGGCACCAGCAGCTACCGTGATTATGGCCGCGACCACATCATCGCCGCCGCCGGCAAGCCGGACATTCCGGGTTCATCGGACCTTGCGTTCAGGGGCGATGCCGCGCGCTGGAACCCGGAGGACCTGCTGGTCGCCTCGGTTTCGGCCTGCCACAAGCTCTGGTACCTGCATTTCTGCTCGGTCAACGCCATCGTCGTCGAGCGTTACGAGGACGCAGCCGAAGGCGTGATGGTAATGGACAAGGACGGCGGTGGACGTTTCACCGCAATCGCGCTGAAGCCGAAGATCTGGATCTCATCAGGCGACGCGGAGCTTGCGCTGAAGCTGCACCATGACGCCCACGAAAAATGCTTCATCGCCAATTCGGTGAATTTCCCGATTGGATGCGAGGCGGAGATCCTGCAGGCTTGAACGGCTGGAGACAATGAAGACATGTTTTCGGTTGCGATCGTCGTGAAGGAGAGCAGACTGGGCTGCAAGGCTTTTGGGGCCAGTCTCGGGGGTGCCCGGGCCTCCTCATTGCACTTGCCAACCTTGATCTGAGAAGGAACATGCGCCGTGCCTTCCGCATCCGCCGATTTTCCAGCCTTTGCCGCGCTTCTTGCCATCCTCGGGACCCTGCTGGTCGGCGCCATCAGTCCCGGCCCCAGTTTCGTCATCGTGTCCCGTATCTCGGTGACGAGGTCTCGCCTGCATGGGCTGGCCGCTGCCTGCGGCATGGGGCTCGGCGGATTGCTCTTTTCCACCATCGCCCTTGCGGGCCTGGCCACCTTGCTCCTGCAGGTGGAGTGGCTCTACCTGACCCTGAAAATCGCCGGCGGCACCTATCTCATCTATCTCGGCATCCGGATCTGGCGCGGCGCCTCGGCGCCGTTTGCGGCCGATAATGCGGACACGCCCCTGGCGACATCGGTTCGGCGCTCCTTCTGGCACGCTTTCGCTGTCCAGATCGCCAATCCAAAGACCGCGATCGTCTATGCCAGCGTCTTTGCTGCCCTCCTGCCGAGGGACGTTCCATTCTGGATGCTGATATGCCTGCCTCCCCTGATTTTCTGCATCGAGGCGGGCTGGTACGCGGTGGTCGCCTTCGTCTTCTCCGCACCAAAGCCGCAGCAGCTCTATCTACGCGGCAAGCGGTTCATCGACCGGACAGCCGGCCTCGTGCTCGGACTGCTGGGGGTAAGGCTGACGGCGGAGGCGGTCCAGGTGTCAGGCTGAAATGGCGTGCCACTTACAGGCATTGCAGGCCCGGACGGGATTGCATGATGTTGAAATCGCGATCCTTCTTGCAGAAGCGGGAGGTCATGTTCGATGCAAGATGTGCCAATGATTACGTCCGTTGATCGACGGACTGTAAGTCCTTTTCGGCGTAGTGTTCTGTAGTTCAAGGCGGATTTGCGGGCGAGCTCCGGACTTAAGCATTGGCGCGAGCTTGAAACGCCGCAATCGTCCATCGAGGAAAGCCGCGCGTTCCTCGATGCGGGCGCCTTGCTGCTTTTCCATCAGGATCAGATCACCGACGACAATTGCATCTGGCGCGTCGTGGTGAAGCAAAACTTGAACCTTATCGTCTTCACGACCATTCAGGAAATTTATCCAGACGGAAGTGTCTACGACCATCATGAAGCCTCGGGAAATTCGCGCATCCGGCGCATTTCATCGAGATCGCCGTCCCATCCTGCTCCTCCAAGGTCCAGAAGGGCCTGCCTTGCCAGCAACTTGTCGCGTAGTTGTCGAAGTGCAGTGTCCACGGCCGCTTATTTGGTGGCGTGACGGGTCAGCGCCATGACCTCTTCAAGCAGATCGTCATCCATTTCGATATTGGTCCGCATGAGCATGACCTCTGTCCATGGAACATCCAGGATCATACACAAAGGCAGTGGGACTAAAAAGGCGACTTACTGGAACGCGGTTTCGTAGAAGCTCCTGAGCTTGCGCGAATGCAGCTTTTCCTTCTTCATCGCCCCAAGTTTCTGCAGCGCACGAATGCCGATCTGCAAATGCTGGCTCACCTGGGTGCGATAGAAGGCCGTCGCCATGCCGGGCAGCTTCAACTCCCCGTGTAGCGGCTTGTCGGAGACGCAAAGAAGCGTGCCGTAGGGCACACGGAAGCGGAAGCCATTGGCGGCGATCGTTGCCGATTCCATGTCCAGCGCGATGGCGCGCGACTGCGACAGCCGCTTTACCGGCCCGCGCTGGTCGCGCAGTTCCCAGTTGCGGTTGTCGATGGTGGCAACCGTGCCGGTGCGCATGATACGCTTCAGCTCGAAACCCTCGTAACCGGTAATTTCCTCGACAGCGTCCTCGAGCGCCAGCTGCACTTCGGCAAGCGCCGGGATCGGCACCCAGACAGGCACGTCATCATCCAGAACATGGTCCTCGCGCACATAGGCATGGGCAAGCACGTAGTCGCCCAGCCGCTGGCTGTTACGAAGACCGGCGCAATGGCCAAGCATCAGCCAGGCATGCGGGCGCAACACCGCCACATGGTCGGTAATGGTCTTGGCGTTTGAGGGACCGACGCCGATATTGATCATGGTGATCCCGGCATGGCCTTTCATCTTCAGGTGATAGGCCGGCATCTGCGGCAGACGGGGCGGGTTGATATCGCCTTGCGGATGGGAAGACCCCGCCGGTGTCACGATATTGCCGGGCTCGACAAAGGCCGTATAGCCCTCGCCACCGTCGGCCATCAGCTTGCGGGCATAGGCGCAGAACTCGTCGATATAGAACTGGTAGTTCGTAAACAGCACGAAATTCTGGAAATGCGAGGCGCTGGTTGCGGTGTAATGCGACAGCCGGGCCAGCGAATAGTCGATGCGCTGGGCAGTAAAGGGCGCCAGCGGATGCGGCTCGCCGGGCTTGGGCTCATATTCGCCATTGGCGATCTCGTCGTCGGTCGTCGTCAGATCGGGCGTATCGAACAGGTCGCGCAAAGGCACATCCACGAGCGACGAGGCATCGGCCTCCACATGCGCTCCTTCGCCAAAGGCGAAATGCAGCGGAATGGGCGTTGTGGATTCAGAGACTGTGATCGGCACTTCATGATTGCGCATCAAAAGGCCGAGCTGCTCTTTCAGGTAATGGCGAAAGAGATGCGGCTTCGTCACCGTGGTGGTGTAGACGCCCGGTCCTGTCACATGCCCGTAGGACAGACGCGAGTCTATATGGCCGAAACTGGTCGTCTCGATACTGACCTGCGGATAGAAGGCGCGGTAGCGGCCTTCAATCGGTGCCCCCTTGGAAAGGGCGGTAAAATTGTCGATCAGGAAATTGGTGTTGCGCTCGTAAAGCGCGGTCAGTTCATCGACTGCCGACTTGGCGTCCGTGAATACCTTTGGCTCGTAGGCGTCAGGCTTGATGAAACTGATGGATGATGGCTGTGAGATTCGTGTGTTCATGCGCCATTATAGAGTGGAGTTTTTGGCAGGCAAGCGACGGTTCAATGACGAAATTCAAAAAAATATGCGGTTTGTTGCGACGTGTTCGCGATTTTCAGGCCAGACCTGACGCGTCCTGGTCCTGAACTCTCAAAATCAGCTCATCGACTGGCGCTGCAGGCTGACGAAAAGAACAAGGCCCGCGCCCTGTTTGGCAATCACCGGTTCGCCGCTCTTGGCCATGCCCAGGGCTGCAAGCGGCCCCAGCAGCATGACGGCCATCAGCGCAAGGCGAAGGCCGGAAGAAAAAGTGTTGGTCAGCGAGTTTGTCATTGTCCTGGTATCCCGTGTTTGTGGCATCAGCTTTGAGCGACGCAGAAAATGCTGTTGGGGTGAAAGCAGGGAATGCTGGTGCCGCGATGAACGCGCTGCTCGGGCTTTTCAACGAGGGCGCTCATCACCAGAGCGAAAACCGTCATTGTCAACGTGAAGATCGTAAAGCGCCGTGCCAGTTTTCCCATGTCCCTCAATCCTCTTCCAGATCGTTGGACCCTTTATGACAGAGGCTGCCTGAACGCTTGCTGATGCGGGCATTCATCCAGCGTTCAGAAGCGTTAACAGCGGGAAAGATGTGGGGTTTGGCTGCGCGAGGCCGGTTTCAGATCTCGGCCGCTGCAAAGATACCAGACACCCAATCGAGAAATACCCGCAGTCGCGGTGAAAGCTGGCGGTTCTGGGGATAGAGCGCAGACAAGGGCGTGGGCGAAGGGGGATGGTCGGGCAGGACTTCCACAAGCGTGCCCCGGTCCAGATCGGGTTTGAGCCGGTAGCGCGGCGCCTGGATGAGGCCGAAGCCGAGGCGCGCGAGTTCTGCCATGGTGTCAGAATTGTTGACCGTCACCCGGCTCGGCAACTCGACCATGCGCAATTCGCCCCCAACGGTGAATTCGAGCGGCATTACCGTTCCCGTGCGCGAGGATACAAAGCCCACGCATTGATGACCGCCCAGTTGTTCGGGCGAAGCGGGCATGCCGTGCCGCGCCAGATAATCGGGGCTTGCGCAGGTCACTTCGCGAATATCGGTGAGGTGTCGCATGATCAGGCCACTATCCGGCTGACTGCCGGCGCGCAGAACGCAGTCCACACCCTCGCGCACCAGATCGACGATCCGGTCGCCCTGGCCGATATGCAGATCGAGTTTGGGATTGCGGGCCAGAAATTCCGGCAATTTGGGCAACAGATAGGTATGGGTCAAAAGCGGGTGCGCGTCGATCCGCAACAAGCCCTGCGGCTCCGCATTGCGAAAGGCGGAGTTTGCCTCCTCGAATTCGGTGAGGATCTGCTGGCATCGCTGGTAATAGGCCTGACCATCCAGTGTCGGGCGTACAACGCGTGTCGTCCGCTCCAGCAACCGGGCACCGAGCTCGGCCTCCAGCTGCTTGATCGCTTCCGTCGCTGTCGAGCGCGCCAAGCCGAGATCGCTGGCAGCAGCACTAAAGCTGCGCCGGTCGACGACCCGGGTGAACAGATGCATGCGGTCAAGACGGTCCATTTTCATTGTTCATCACAGACGAATTAACATGTCAATTATGGTGTTATTGTTTGGTTGCGGGTTCGGTTCTATCTCCTGTTCACCAACCAAGGAGAAAACCATGACTGAACATAAACAGAAGACCGCAATCGTCACCGGCTCCTCCAAGGGCATTGGCGCGGCTATCGCCCAGCGCCTTGCCAAGGACGGTATGGCCGTTGTCGTCAATTATTCCCGCGATGCCGAGGCGGCCAATGCCGTGGTGTCGAAGATCGAGGCCGATGGCGGTCGAGCGCTTGCGGTCGCGGCGGATATCGGCACCGCGCATGCCATGGCTTCGCTGTTCGATGCGGCCGAAGAGGCGTTCGGCGGCGTCGACATCCTCGTCAACAATGCCGGCATGATGCAGCTCTCGCCTCTGGCGTCCGTCGAGGATGACGCGTTCGAGCGGCAGATTGCCGTCAATCTTGGAGGCGTATTCCGGGGCATGCGGGAAGGTGCCAGGCGATTGCGCGATGGCGGTCGCATCATCTCCTTCTCCTCCAGCGTTGTCGGCCTCTACCAGCCAACCTACGGCGTCTATGCCGCCACCAAGGCTGCCGTCGAGGCGATGACCCATATTCTTGCCAAGGAGCTTGGTGCCCGAAATATCACCGTCAATGCGGTTGCCCCCGGTCCGGTCGAAACCGATCTGTTCATGCAGGGCAAGCCGGACGAACTGGTCAAGACCATTGCCGGCATGAACCCCTTCAAGCGTCTCGGCCAGCCGGACGACATTGCCAATGTCGTCTCCTTCCTCGCCAGCCCGGATGCCGGATGGGTCAATGGGCAGGTCATCCGCGCCAACGGCGGCGTGATCTGAGCGCCGCCTGCCTGCTTGTCTCCATCAAACCCATCACCAACGAAGCGAAAGGACCGCATCATGCCGTTCATCAATATCAAGACTCCGCAAGGAGCGCTGTCGAAGCAGCAGAAGGAAGAGATCGTCCATCGCGCCACCGATATGATGGTGGACTATTTCACCGAGGCCGCACGTCCGCACACCATGGTGCTGATCGAAGAAGTCAAGGATGGGGGCTATGCACGTGCCGATGAGGTCTTCACCATCCCCGAAAGTTACCGGGCGAAAGACTGATCTGACCAAACGGGAGGCGAAGGCCCGGGCCTGAGGATGCCCGGGCCTTCAGTCTATTCATCATAATGTCGGATGCGGATCAGAGACGTGTCCAGGTCTGGCTCTTGCACAGAACCGCCAGCACGCAGCCTTTCATCTTCAGGGAATTGCCGGACACGGTTCCGGACCCGGCATAGGTCTTGTCGGTTTCCGGGTCGGTGATCTCGCCCTTGTAGGCATCGCCGGCACCGCGCATCTTGCCGATCTGTTTGCCGGCATGCTTGCCGCTCTTCAGCGTGACGCAGAATGCGCCGCCGCAGGGCGAGATATCGGCGGTCGCGCCGCTTGCCGTCTTCCATTGACCTTGAATGGGTTCGGCTGCCTGTACGCTTGTGACCGACAGCGCCAGAGCGGCGCCAAGAATGAGTTCCCGTATCAATGTTGTTCCTCCCGATAGCGATGCCGGTGCCTGATTTAGGCCTGGCATCATGTTGGCAATGGTTTCACCGCTCCACCCGGCGCGTGCCATCGGTTAAGAAATAACTTACGCGCACGTAAAGGTAAAGTGGGGAGACGGCTGTCTCCGGCTGCATTTTTCCATGCGAAAACCAGCGATTCCGGTTTTTCATAAAAACGGGAACGAAAATCGTGGTGAATTTTCCGTTTAAACCATCGCATGAAGAATCCGTAAAATTTTCGCCAAATCCCACTGTTCTCAGGGGCAGCGATGCTTAACAAATTCCCAAGTTTACGAACAATTTGTACTTTGTTTTCAGCAAATTAACTCTGCCTTTTAAGCGCCTGTTGAAGCCCGTTTGGCATAGTGGGCTCATCAAACGAGCAGGGAAAACCTGCCGACGCTTGAAGGGTCGAGACGGAGCCGCAGAAGACGGACCGGACCCGACAAGCGGATCGCAAGGGCAAAACAGGGCAGACGGAACAGACAAGCTTTTTAACAGGGATAGTACCAATGGCACGCTTTGAAATGCACACTTCAGAAATGGCCACCATGGGTGGCGAAACCAAAGCTGATGTATTCCGCGATATGGGGCTGATGTATGCCACCGGCCGCGGTTGCAACGTCGACCTCGTTTCGGCCCACAAGTGGCTGAACATCGCCGCGATCAAGGGCTGCGACCGCGCCGCTGAATTGCGCGCCGATCTGGCCCAGACCATGAGCAAGCTCCAGCTCGCCGAGGCGCTGCGCGCTGCCCGCGACTGGATGACAATGCACTGATCGTCTGATCACACAATTCTCCGGGCCGACGGCCCGGCGCGACACAATAAAAAAGAACCCTCTTGCGAGGGGACCGTGGCGGGGGACCTTTGGACGGGGCCGATGCCAACACATCAGAACCGCGACCGGCAGGAACAAGGCCGGCGCGGTTCTTTTTACGTTTGGCTTCCGTTGGTTATCCTGACCCGCTAGAGCGCTTTCAACACATCTGGAAGCGAAGCTTCAAGAAGGTCCATGGCGGCTGGAACACCGGCTGAAATGCGCACGCATCGATTGAGCGGTGCGACGCCCGGCATGCGGATGAACACCCCATGCTCCATCAATCCGTCGACTACGGATTTTGCATAGGCGCCATCACGCCCGCAATCGATGGTGACGAAATTGGTCGCGGATGCCAGCGGCTTCAGCCCGTTCGTCTCGGCGATGGCGGCAATCCTGTCGCGCGAGGTCTTGATGGCGGCAATCGTCTGGCCGAGATAGGCCTGATCCTCAAGGGCTGCCAGTGCTGCAATGACCGAAAGGCGTGGCATGCCGAAATGATTGCGGATCTTGTCGAAATAGATCGCGGTTTCCGGCGTGCTGATGGTGTAGCCGATACGAGCGCCGGCCAGTCCATAGGCCTTGGAGAATGTGCGGGTGCGGATCACGTTCGGGCAATCGATCAACGCATCGATTTCGGGCACCGAACCCTCTGGCGCCGTCTCGCTATAGGCCTCGTCCAGAATCAACAAAGTCGTTTCCGGCAGCGCCCTGGCAAAGGAGACGATGCTGTCTGCATCCCACCAGCTTCCCATCGGATTGTCGGGATTGGCGAAATAGACGATCGGCGCATTCTCACGGCGAACCGCATCCAGCAGTCCGTCGAGATCTTCGCGATCATCGACATAGGGCACTGTCACCAGCCGCCCGCCGAAGCCGGTGACATGAAAGTTGAACGTGGGATAGCCGCCAAGAGATGTCACAACCGGCATGCCGGGTTCGATGACCATGCGCACGATCAAACCGAGCAGATCGTCAATGCCCTCGCCAACGGCAATATTGGCGGCAGCGACGCCAAGATGCCGGGCGAGAGCCTGTTTCAGCTGAAAGTTTTCCGGATCCGCATAGCACCAGACCTCGCCGGCATTGTCGCGGATGGCCTGCAGCACGGAGGGCGCAGGGCCGAAACCACTTTCATTGGCGCCGATCCGGGCCTTGACCTTGAGGCCGCGATTACGCTCGATGGCTTCGGGACCGACAAATGGAACGGTGGAGGGCAGGGCGCTGATCAACGGTGTAAAGCGCTGGAATGCGGACATTTCTGAAGTTTCCCGGGCATTTGAAAGAGGGCATCTGGAATAGGCGCGCCCACAATAGGGGCTAATTCGCGCTGTGCAAGCACGCCAAGGCCGCAGAAAGACCGGAAATGAAAAAGGATTTGCGCGCCTTCGTCAGGACAGGCGTGACAAAGGGGAGATGCCGCGACGGGTCTTAAAAATCGCGCGGCCTGCGCCCCATGCCGGGCGGAAAGCCGACGGTTGGACCGGGACGTTTCTGGCGCACATCGTCCCCCATCAGGAAGTCCGCACGGATGATCTGCTGCAGGATGTCATCGGGAATGGGCGCAATGAACTTCACCCCGACGCGCGTGCCGTTGCGATAGGCTTCCGCACAGCCGATCCGGCGGGAAATGCCGATGACCTCAATATAGTAATGCAGGCCGAGGCCGGCCGAGGTCGACATTTCCAGCCCCGCGCCGCCGCGGGAAATATCCAGGATTTCGCAGTTGCGGATGGAGATGTTGTTCATGCAGGGGCTGACTGTCCACACACGGGCGGGGCGGCGCACCTGATACCGGTCCCAGCGCCGCTCGTACATTTCGGAATTGACCGTCGCCAGATGTGTTCCAGACTGCATGCTGTCCCTCGATCCTTGGTGTTCAAGAATATCCTCAATCAGCATGCTGCCTGAAAACTGTTCCTGTCAGGTCAATGAAAAGGTTAAACTTTTACACTTGGGTCGATGGCCCGAGCCTCTGAAAATTCCCGGTTTCCCGAACGCAAGCAATTGATGAACGGTAATTCATGGAACAACGGCTCAACCGCACTTGTTACCGATTGGCACACCAATTCGGTGTCATCGACGACAGGAGAAAACCACATGAGCCAATTCAAAGTACCAACCAAGTCCTGGGTGATTGTCTGCGACGGCGCGCGGGCTTTGTTCATTCAAAATGACGGCGATACCGAAAAGCTGAATTTGCGTGTGGCCGAACGGTCGTCCCAGGAGGATGAGCCAAGCCGGGATCTGGGTGCCGATCGGCCCGGTCGCTCGCACCAGTCGGTCGGGAATGGAAGAAGCGCCATGGAAGAGACAGACCTTCATGCGCAGGCCGAGGAGGCGTTTTTGAAAAGGACCGCCGAACGGGTCAACGAGATGGTCTATGACAAGACCATAGAGGATTACGTGCTGATCGCACCGCCGTCAGCGCTTGGCACCTTGAGACAGCATCTCAATGCGGCATCGACGGATGCGGCGAGCGCTGAAATTCCGAAGGATCTGACCAATCAGCCAATCACGGATATCGAAAAGCATCTGACCAGGCTCAGGGCCGCCTGAGCCGATCCGAACGAGGACGAAAGCCGGCACGCCCTTGAAGGCTGTGTCGGCTTTTGTCACATCACTGGCTGAGTTCGAAGGACAGCCGCACCACATGATGCAGGAATTCGGGGTCGATCAGCATATTGAAGCCAACCGTGACCTTTTCTTCCTCGCGGCGGATGACCGTGCAGCCGATCTCGTCGTGAATGCCCAGAATTTCCAGGAAAAAATGGGCCGGCACATCGAACTGGGGGCTCACCTCGAGTTCGGCTCCGTAACGCGAGATCGATTGAATGAGGCAGCGCATCGAACTGGTTGTGCTCAGGCGATGGCCGACAAATATGATCCGCCCCGGCCGGTCGATCCTGAATTTCTCATAGATCTGGTCCGGCGGTATGTCCTGTGTCGTCTTAGGCGTCGTTTGCAAGGGCATGGCACCCTCCCCAGACTTGTTTTTTAGGTACCCACTATAGCGCAGCTTTACGCATGAAGGGTGAAGAGATTTCTTCAAATCCCAACAATCTGCGCCGATCTGCCACAACTGCGAAGACTCTCGGATCGGCCCCGCTTGACAGGATCGCACAGCCCTTGCATATCTCGAAACGGTTCGAGGCACCGGCCGCCCGCAGGCATAATTGCCCCTGGTTAAGTCCTCTTTTCTAAAACTGGTTCAGCCCATCCTGCGCATGCGCAAATGGGGCAATGCGGGTCCCTTGTTTCAGTTGTCGCATGCCTGTTCAGGAAAGAGGCAAGCCATGTCCACATCAATGGCACATCTGACGATTGACGACCTCAAGGCCCAGGCCAAACGCCTGCGCCAGGCCATGTCCGCTGCCGGAACTCCGGTTGGCCACAGCCGCGCACTCGAACTGGTGGCCAAAAGCCATGGCGTGCGCGACTGGAACACACTCGCAGCGCTGGCCAGCCGCCACGACAACGCACCCTTGCCGCCGGCATCGGTCGGCGCTCTGGTCTCCGGCGAATATCTCGGCCAGCGTTTCACCGGCAAGGTGCTTGCCTTGCAACAACTCTCCGACAGCGACTTCTACGCCATCACGCTGCATTTCGACGAACCGGTCGATGTCGTCACCTTCGACAGCTTTTCGGCCTTTCGCCAACGTGTGAACGGCACCATCGACAGGAAAGGCGTCTCCCCAAGACAAACCTCCAACGGCCGCCCGCAAATCGTGCTGGATCGGTGAGGGTAGGTGGGACAAGGCAAATCGGGCAGCTCCGCCCCTTCGTATAAGCAGGGGGCGGAGGTGGAGCCGGGCTTTGGCGCAATGGTTGAAATGGGGCCGGGAGGGGAAGGGCGGGTTTGGAATGGAGGAAGAAATAGCTGCCATGAGCGCCAGCAACCTCCATGCCCGCTTCCGACCCCGTTGCGGTAGTTGCAAGGTCACCGACGGCTTCGCGGATACCGCCGTTCCACTTACATAGCTCGGGAGGCATTCCAGCGGGCTCTAAGCCAAAGGTATTTCGCGAGGATGCCTTCGTCGTTGCGGTGCTGCTCAACCCAGTTGTCGATCTTGCACTGAATGATTTGTGCAAGCTCTTCACTCCTGGCGTAGCCAGTCAAGAAGTCGGTTTCGTAGTAGCCGTCGTCGGCGAGCAAGACAAAATGCCAATCTCTCGGCAGGTTCGAAGCCGCAGCCTCAACATCGAAGTCAAGCGCTCGGTCGATGATAACTCGAGGCATCTTCGCGACCTTGCTTTCGAGATGATACGCGCAGTTCAGCGCTGGTCCGAACGCGATCGCATTCATATGGAATAGCGGACCGACGGTCACTCCCCCACGTATCGGCAGCCCGAGCATCAACATGCTGGTCTGGAATTCCGTGACGAACTTTAGCAGCCGGAACAGGTCATGGTAATCTGAGTAGGGAAAGGAGATTATCAAGCTGTCGGAAAACTGCGAATATTCATCTCGCGACGGCTGATCTGAAGTTTCCGTCTCAACATAATCTCGCGTCCGCGCCACAAAAGACCACACTGCGTTCAATAGGATTTTCCTGAGCTCAGAGTTGGACTCCGATTCTTCCACGGCTTGCCCCCAGCCTAGGATATCGAAGAAGGCGACCGCACGAGTTTGATACTCGAGCGGTGCCTCGCTATCGTAACTGGCGATGAAATTTCGAGGGGTGCGCTTCCTCTCTTGCTCGGAGCTCACCTCAGGTCGATTTCTGGTCGACCGAACGGACACAACATTTCGAAACTGACCATCATGATAGACATCTATTGATCCTTTTCCAAAGCCGCCACTATTGGCCCTCAGGCAGGGAACTGCCGGCTCAGGGGTCAAACTTGAGGTTATTGCAGCCGCACAGCTCAACGAGATGGCGAGCCCAACCACCTCATTAACATAAAATATCAGTCTGCGGCGATGAATTCCAAGGCTTCTGCTTGATCCATGCTTACGATTCGATCGACGAGGCAATCTGGCACACTACGTGCAAAGACAGGCTTCTTCGCAGAGCCTTGTGATGTCGCTGCCTTGTGTACGCCGACCATATTGAGCACACGCAGTACTTTGTTTTCTTTTGCGATAGGATGCCCCCAAGTCTGCCTCACCGCATGTGTACGGTTCCTGTCCTGATCAAGCGGCCCCTTCCCAAGTCGTTCGGAGAGCAAACCAGCCAAATAATCTTCCAGATCAAGTTGCCTCAACAACTCAATGTCGAAAAATCCGACAGCATTTTGCGCGGCACGTATAACGGCAGCGGCTTCCTTAAAGTGAGGCGGCTCCGAAGCGTCAAAATGCTTTAACATATCATTAATCAACAGACCCGCGTAGTCACGCTGAAGCTCGGTATGCTTAGATTTCAGGCAATCCCGTTCGTCTGCCGTTATGTCATTATCTGACAAGGAGTGAACCCTTCGGTTTCTCCAAGCAATCCCAAGGCTTAGGAGGGCAGCGTGTTCCGGAGGCAACGGACCAGCGTGGGCCAGGAAGACCGAAAGCCTCTTGCTCACACTCTGCCCAGTTCCATCCATCGCACTTCGGAAAGCAGACGCAGAAATAGCAAATGGCTTCCTATTTGTGCGCATCATATAGGTGTCAAGTGCATCAACCGCGCGGACTAGAGCAAGATCCAGTGAAAACATCCGGCTTCGGTCTGCCGAATCCTTTGCACTCTTAGGGTTCCATGACGTCCTGAACTCTTCGTCCGGCGTAGCTGTCCCGTCTCTGACCGCTTGCAAGCCAATCAATATTGTAATCAAAAAATGATTGGCCTGTCCGAGAAGCCGTTTGAAGACAGCCCGAGCTTCAGTTCTCTTCAGTTCATAAGACATTTGGTACGCCGTGCGCGAATTGAACGCGCCCGTCCGCTTTGAAGGAGCATATAGAGCCCTTTAAAGGCGGTGCTCAAATCAGAGCTACGGCGCAAGCTACGTTAGACGAGCGGACACCAGGAATGCAAGGAAAATAGACTTCTTGAAGTGCAACAGCAGTCGCGACAAGATTTTATACCGTCAATTTCGAAATTTGAAGTAATGCATCGCCGGCGACGGCAATCGGGCGCCAGGGTGAAAACTCTGTCTGCTTCCATGTGTTGCCAGCCGAGAGCTGTCGGGCAGGAATCCACCCCAAGTTAGTCATACTGTCTGATTTGGCGGGCGGCATCTTTCAGAGGATTCAAAAGAAGACTGAACGGCCGAAATCGCGGCGCGAAGCAGAAATGATTTCCGCAAGGGGGCCGGGAGGGGACTGGCGGGTTCAAGGTCCATGAATGGTCAAGGCGGATATTTTACGCGCAGCTGGCTCGAAATTGCTTTCGACACAGGGCGATGATTAGGTGGTGTTGAGAGCACCCCCTTCTTTGCGCGTCCATACCCGCCTTTCACAGATCCCGCTCGATCGATCCAAGACAAATTCTTGTCGCGTGCAATGAAGGGCTCGTTTGTAAATTCTATCTGGAGGCGAAGCGGTGCCTGGCCGCCGCCGTTTCCGGCATGTAAAACGATACTGCATTTCCTTCCGGGTCGCGGAATTGAAACGTCCTGTTGCCCCAGGGCATCGTCTTCATGTCGTGCACCAGTGGCACCCTTTCCTTTAGCCGCTCGAATTCCGCATCGATATCCTCGACCTGAAATTCCAGATAGGCGGTACGGTTCGATCCTGCCTCGCCGCTTCCTGCTTTCCAAAGTGCGACGGTTTCGGCTGCGCCGATTGCCAGCGTCGCACCGGGGCAGACGATTTCGGCAAAAACCGGCGCAAGCCATTCGGCCTTGACGCCAATGACCATTTCATAAAAAGCGACCATCTTGTTCAGATCGGCTGCAATGAGGCGGACTGATGCGAGTTTCATTCTTTTGCCATTGGTTTGAGGGCTGATCGTTAAATTTGCGACCCGTTGCTTGTGGCACAGCCCTCTTGCCACCATTATGGCAGCAGGAGTCAGTAGCGATGCGCCGTGCCGACCGTTTGTTTCAGATCATCCAGATATTGCGCCGTTCGGAGCGGGCGGTGACGGCGGCTGCAATCGCCGAAGAGCTGGAAGTGTCCAAGCGCACCGTCTACCGCGACATCGCCGATCTCATCGGCCAGCGTGTCCCCATCCAGGGCGAGGCAGGATTTGGCTATGTGCTCGATCGCAATTACGACATGCCGCCGCTGATGCTGACCGTCGACGAAATCGAGGCTTTGGTTTTGGGTGCGCAATGGGTCACGGCCCATTCCGACCGTTTGCTGGCCAATGCCGCGCGTGACCTCGTTGCGAAAGTGACAGCGGCGATCCCTGAAGAGCTTCGGCCGTTCATCGCCGAGCCGAGCATTGCCGCGCGACAACCGCTCTTTCCCGAACCCGAAGATGGGCTTGCCGCGAAACTGCGTCAATCGATCCGCGATGGGCGCAAGCTGCTCATCGTCTACCGTACATTGGATGGAAAAACGACAGAAAGAGTGGTCTGGCCGGTCACTTTGGGTTATGCGGAGACAAGCCGTCTGTTGATCGGCTGGTGCGAATTGCGGGCGGGTTTTCGCCACTTTCGATGCGACAGGATTCAATCTGCGGACATTCTCGATCAGCCGATCGGGTTGCGTTCGGGAGATCTGCGCCACCGTTGGCAAAGATGGCGGGCGCAAGAGTTGATGCGGCTCCAAACTGCGGGGGATAATGTTGCCCTATAGCGGACAGGCTGCGCGCGCGTCAGCGCAACGCCGCGATGGCAGCGTTTGTTATGCCATCAATCTGGAACCCAGGAAAATGAGCCGTTGAAACCGATCCGAACCGACCGTCTGGCGATCAGGAATTTCCGTATGGGCGATGCGGAGGCCTTGTTCGCCTATCTGCGGGAGCCGACTGCGAGTTGCTTCTTCTCGCTAAAACTCGCCGATCTGGCGGCATCCGAAAGCGAGGTTCTAAAGCGCGCTGGCGACGACGAGTATGTCGCCGTTTGCCTGCAGGAATCGGGCGACCTCATCGGCGACCTGTTCGTCCATCCAGATGCCGATTGGCCGGACGATGAAGAAAAAGCGCAACAATCTGACACGGTATCTGTGGGCTGGAACTTCAATCCACTGTTCAGTGGCGAAGGCTATGCGTTCGAAGCCGCACAGGCCCTGTTTGAAGACTTATTCACGCGTCGGAATAAAAGGCGCATCTACGCCTATGTCGAGGATCACAACACCTCGTCGCGGCGGCTGTGCGAAAAGCTTGGCATGCGAAAAGAAGGCCTATTCCTGGAATATGTCACGTTCCAGAACGACAGCGCCGGAAATCCGATCTACGAAAACACCATGCAGTACGCCATTCTGCGGCATGAATGGGATCGACGTTAAACCACCTGTCCAGGGCTGCCTGTTGGTGATCGCGGGCAAGAGCCTTGGTCCGCTTCCCCATCTCGGTCAGGGAGGTGAGGCCAGATAAGCCGCGTGGCTGCCGCGGAAAATCTTGCGGCCGGTGTGAACGGGCGCAATGGGGGGATTATCCGGCGAATGCGATAAGGGCGGCCCCACCCTTATCTCACGCAAATCCATAGAAATCGGCGGTCGCCGCACTTGATGCGGGCGACCGCCGCAATCCTTATTGAAACGCTTGCAGACCGGTCTGCGCACGGCCCAAGATGAGCGCGTGGATATCGTGGGTGCCTTCATAGGTATTGACGGCTTCCAGGTTCATCACGTGGCGGATCACGCCATATTCGTCAGACACGCCATTGCCGCCATGCATGTCGCGCGAGACCCGGGCGATATCGAGAGCCTTGCCGCAATTGTTGCGCTTCATCAGCGAGATCAGTTCGGCCGGTGCCCGGTGTTCGTCAAACAGGCGGCCGAGACGCAGGCACCCCTGAAGGCCAAGCGCGATCTCGGTTTCCATGTCGGCAAGCTTCTTCTGGATCAACTGGGTGGCGGCCAGCGGCTTTCCGAACTGCTTGCGGTCGAGCGTATATTGGCGCGCAGCATGCCAGCAGAATTCGGCAGCACCCATGGCGCCCCAGGCAATGCCGTAACGGGCGCGGTTGAGGCAGCCGAACGGGCCGGCCAGACCCGACACATGCGGCAGAAGGTTTTCTTCCGGCACGAACACGTCCTGCATCTGGATCATGCCGGTGGCCGAAGCCCTGAGCGAGAACTTGCCCTCGATCTTCGGCGTCTCGAAGCCCTTCATGCCGCGCTCAAGCACAAAACCCTTGATCTTGCCGTCATGGGCATCCGATTTCGCCCAGACCACGGCCACATCCGCGATCGGTGAATTGGTGATCCAGTTCTTGGCGCCCGAGATGGAATAGCCGCCATCGACCTTCTTTGCGCGGGTGATCATGGAGCCGGGATCGGAACCGTGATCGGGTTCGGTGAGACCGAAGCAGCCGACCCATTCGCCAGACGCGAGCTTGGGCAGATATTTCGCCCGCTGTTCATCCGTGCCGAAGGCGAAGATCGGATGCATGACCAGCGAGGACTGCACCGACATGGCCGAACGATAGCCGGAATCGACCCGCTCGACTTCGCGGGCAACCAGTCCATAGGCCACGTAATTGGCGCCAACGCCGCCGAATTCCTCCGGAATGGTGGGACCAAGAAGGCCAAGCTCGCCCATCTCGCTCATGATTTCGCGGTGGAAGATTTCATGGCGGTTGGCCTCGGTCACGCGGCTCATCAGTTTGTCCTGACAATAGGCGCGCGCCGTATCGCGGATCATCCGCTCTTCGTCAGTCAGCTGATCTTCCAGCAGAAAAGGATCTTCCCACACGAAATGCGCCATCCTGGCGCGGGCCTGTTCGGGCGTTGCGGTGTGATGGTCACTCATGGGTGCGTCCTTCCGGGAATGGCTGCTTGTTTTGCGACCATAGGTACAACAGCTTTGTCTCCGAGAAAAGCCCGAAGATTCAGGCTTTTCATCTCATTCTCGATCTTGCGGCGAGGACTTAAATCATTCCACTGGGGAATGAGTTGTTGGGTGCGTTGCGTCTTCTTTGGATAGGCACGGGGTTGTCGAGCCGGCGACATATATGGTTACCACCCATGACGCCGTTTGCCGGCCCTGCCATCCTTGACGGGGTGATACCGTCACGGTATCGCTGGACCGCAGATTGCCCGCCGCAAGACGGGAACTTCAGTGCATGGCAGGAGTACGGCGTGACGGACAGGCTGGTCATCATCGGGGCAGGGCAGGCAGGTTTTGCGCTTTCTGCCAAACTGAGAATGCTGGGCGACATGCGGCCGATCACCATGATCGGTGCCGAACCGGAGATCCCCTATCAGCGACCGCCGCTTTCCAAGAAATATCTGCTCGGCGAGATGACGTTCGAGCGCCTGACCTTCCGTCCGGCTGAATGGTTTGTGGAAAACAAAGTCGAGCTCAAGCTCTCCACATGGGTAGACGCCATCGACCCTGCGGCACAGACAGTCACGTGCCGGGGCGGGGAAGAAATCGCCTATGGCACACTGGCCTTTGCCACCGGCTCCACGCCGCGCCGCCTGCCGGCAGCCATTGGAGGCGATCTGAAAGGCGTGTTTGTCGTGCGCGACAAGGCCGATGCGGATTGCCTGGCGGTGGAGATGAAGCCGGGTCGCACACTGCTGGTGGTCGGCGGCGGCTATATCGGCCTTGAGGCAGCAGCCGTGGCCCGCAATCTCGGTCTGGATGTCACCGTGATCGAAATGGGGGAGCGCATTTTACAGCGTGTCGCCTCGCGGGAAACAGCCGATGCCATGCGGGCGATCCACGAAAGCCATGGCGTGACCATTCGCGAAAAGACCGGTCTGGTGCGGTTGATCGGAGAGAACGGACATGTCACCGGCGCCGAACTGGCCGACGGCACGACGATGGCAGTTGATCTCGTGATTGCCGGGATCGGTGCCAGCGCCAATGATGCGCTGGCGACTGCAGCAGGCCTTGCGACGTCGAACGGTATCGTCGTCGATGAATATGCGCGTTCGTCCGATCCGAACATTTACGCTATGGGCGATTGTGCCGTTCTTCCGTGGAAGGGCGCGCAGGTGCGCCTGGAATCGGTGCAGAATGCCATCGATCAGGCGGAAGCCGTAGCGTGCCTGCTGGTCGGTGGAACAGAGCCCTATCGCCCAAAGCCGTGGTTCTGGTCGGATCAATACGATGTCAAGCTGCAGATCGCAGGCTTCAATCTCGGTTTCGATGAAACTCTGGTTCGTCCGGGCAGCCGCGAAGGCAGCCGGTCGGTCTGGTATTTTTCCCATGGGGAACTGATCGCAGTCGATGCGATCAACGATGCGAAGGCTTATGTGACCGGCAAACGCCTGCTGGATACCGGCAAGATAACGCCTGATCTGGCGATTCTGGCCGATCCTCAGGCGGATCTCAAACAGCTGCTGCAATAGAATTGTATCGAGGGGGTGGGGGGCACTGTCCGGTTCGCGGTACATTCCCCTTGGCGTGGATCGTACAGGGATTTTCAGATAGCGGGCGAGGGGCGGGACTTGCTGCGCCCTAGCGCCCGCCACGCTCCAGAATAGGTATGCACATATCCAGATCATGCGATGCCAGATGCGCATAACGCATGGTCATGGACAATGTCTGGTGACCCAGCCACATCTGCACACGGCGGATATCGATACCACCCTGAACCAGACGCGATGCGCATGTGTGGCGCAGGACGTGCGGAACAACATCCTTGTCGTCGCCAAGACCGACAGTGGCCTTGCAGGCATGCCAGCAGGTGCGAAAACGCTGCTGATCGATCATGGAAAAGGGGCCGGGCTTGCGACGATCGCCGTTTTCAACGGCCTTGCGGGCGCGATCGGTCAACGGAACCGAGCGGCTGCGGCCGGATTTGGTGACCCAGAAGGTCGCGCGGCAATCGGAGATATCGTTCCAGCGCAGATTGAGCGCTTCGCTCAGACGTGCTCCGGAATCCACCAGGAAGACACAGAGACGATAATAGTCATCCGACTGGGACCGGATGGCTTCAAACAGATCGTGTTCTTCCACGCCGTCGAGAAAGCGGATTCGTCCCGCACTTTCCTTTTGGCGTTTGAACTCCGGCAAGCTGTGAATCTCGCCCATCTTGTTGGCCTTTCGCAGCAATTTGCTAAGGGCCGCCATCTTGCGATTGATCGTTGCGTTACTGTTACCGCGCTTGCGCAGGATGCCAATCAGGCTGTCGAGCATATCCTGGCTGAAACAGGCGAATTCCGGTTCAACCAGAAGGTCGTGCATTTCGTGGATGAAATTCGTCACATTGTATTTGTGAGGACCGTTCATCCACAGGATGTCACCATATTTGCGAAACATCTCCCGCAACGACGTATTTTTCACGACAGATAGCCTGGCTCTTTCGCCATGCTGATAGTTTACGCTGTACTCGGGTACATTACCCGTAACGAACGACGCGCCGATACCGGCCTCTACGCTGCTCAAAACCAGTCCCCCTTAAAGAGACGAACGAAAAACGCTCGCCGCACACTGAGTAGTGGAGCAAATTGTTATAGTCAATAAACGATATGCAGCAATACGGTCCCATCGTATTCACATATCTATCTTACAAAGGCTTCAAATACGGTCCCATCGCATTGTCGGCCATCGCCCTTTCAGAGGGCAGAAAACCCGGCCCTAAGGCCGGGTTCCCGTTTCGATCAGATGATCGAATTAGAACGAACGCTGCAGACGGAAGTAACCGCCGAAGTCTTCGGTTACATCGTCATACTCGACGGTAGCGCGAGCAAGCAGGTTTTCGACTGGGTAGTAGTCGAAGGTTACGCCGTAAAGGAAGCGCTCTTCGCCGTTGCCGTAAGCTGCTACGCCCGATGCACCGCTCTTGGTGTAGTCATCCCAGTACTGAACAGACGGGGTGATGGTCAGCTTTTCAGTAGCCTTGAGGGCGTACGAAGCAGCAATCGACCACTCGGACTGATCCCAGTAGGCGTTGTCGCCTGTCGAGTAGACAGCAGCAACCTGAAGCGAACCGGGACCAACATCAGCCTTAACGATACCGCGGATAGCGCCTTCTTCGGTGTTGTTGTCGTACGAACCGAGCAGGTTTGCGGACACTGGACCGAAGGCAACAGCGAGGTAACCGGTCACACCGATATCGTGGTATGTGTCACCTTCGAGTTCGTCCAGCGAGATGCCAGCTGTGAAAGCGTCGGCTGCGTAAGTGTATGCAACCGAGACGAATTCGGTTGTGTCGCCGAGGCTGTCGGTTTCGCCAGCAATGCTCGAATCCCACCAGCTGTAGAACCAACCAGCCTGGAAGCCGCCGAGAGCGATATATGCCGAGTCAGCATAGATATCGTTGCCGCCGTTGTTCGATGTGTCCATTTCGAAGGTGATGTAGGACTCAAGAACACCGAGTTCGGTGTCGCTCTTGGCCGAGAAGTTAACCCAAGCAAGGGTCTTCATGTCCCAGTCGTCGCCGTACCAGCCAGAAGCGCTGCTACCGTTAGCGTCACGGCTATCCTGCGTGCCGAAGTCGACCTGGAAGCGCATCGCACCAGAGATCTGCAGGCAGGTTTCAGTGCCAGGGATATAGAAGTAGCCGGTGCCGAAAGCGTCGCAAACGCGAACGTATTCCATAGGCTCAGGAGCAGCAGCGACGATGGCGTCAGCGGCCTGCGCGCCAGAAACTGCAGCAAGTGCGGCAGCGGAACCGAGCAAAAGGCTCTTGATGTTCATTATTGACCTCCAGTCAAGTTTGATATGGGTCTGGGTGTTTTGGCTGAAGGACAGCATTCCCTGCCCCATCCCCGTCGATATTCAGAAGACGGACGATCCACCGCCTCGCTTCCGATGTTGAAAATACAAAATGAATGCCGTCATGCAATCAACAAACCGTCGTTTGAAACTTTTCTGCCCCCCCTTCCGTCCATGATGTTGCTGAAAGGACACAAACGGGGTGCTGGCGGCGATGATCTGTTTACTGATTGTTAAGAAAGGCTTTGTTTTTTCAGCACTTACGCTCACGACCGAAGCTGCAGATGGAAGGCCGCTGTTTCACTATATATAATAGACGGCTATGCCGTCATGCGGAGAGAAGCCCGGAATTGCGGCGTTTGCTAACTGTTGCGTTTTGGTTTTGCGCTCCCCGGGAATAAGTGAGCCATGATCTTTTTTCAGGGCCTTTGTCGTTTGAAGAGAGATTTCGGCCCGAGTCACTGGAAAAAAATCGCCGCTGATTCTGGCTTCGGCGATTCGGTCGCCTCATTCCATCGCGGCGATCGTCGGTGATTCACTCAATGTGGACGGTGCGGGGTGGCGTTCCTCGCCTCTTGCGGTGGAAAAAGCGGTAGCCGGTTAAAAAGCCTTGCATTCGTAGTTTCGACGCAATAATCAGGCGTCACCGGAGAGGTGGCCGAGTGGTCGAAGGCGCTCCCCTGCTAAGGGAGTATACCAGAGATGGTATCGAGGGTTCGAATCCCTTCCTCTCCTCCATAACCCCAGCATTCATATAGTCTGCTCGAAAGTGCCGGTTTTCCGGCTCTTTTTACGATTTGGGCACGCCGCACATATCTCGTTGCGCCTTGGCTGCTGCGTTGATTCCCGGTGTTTTCAGATAGACCATTGAACAGCGGCGTCTCGATACGGATAATAGGTATGGCGTGTGGAGCAGGTGCTGTATCCGCATATCACCATTGTTGGCGGGTTAGAGCCGGGAGCTGGTAAGGCGGTCATGATCAGCGTTTTCGAGCGGGCGGCGCTTCTGGCCGGTCGCGCCATTCTTGAGGTTTACGAGGCTGGGCCGGATATTTCCTTGAAGGCTGACTGCTCGCCGGTGACCGATGCTGATAACCGTGCAGAGGCCATTATTCTGGGCATCCTGGCCGATTCCTTCCCTGATATACCCGTCGTGGCCGAAGAAGCCGTTGCCGCCGGTCATGTTCCCGATATTGGCAGTGGTCGCTTTATTCTGGTTGATCCGCTCGACGGGACAAAGGAATTCATCGATCGAAACGCCGATTTCACAGTCAATATTGCCCTTATAGAGAATGGGGCGCCGATCATGGGCGTGGTCTATGCGCCGGCAAAGGGCGTTGCCTATCTGGGATCGGCCAGTGGGGCGGAAAAACTGACCATTACTGGCCAGTTTGACGTGACTGAGCGCCATCCGATCCAGGCTAGAAAGAGCTGTTTGCCTGTTATCGCAATTGCCAGCCGTTCCCACAACAGTGCGGAGACTGACGCTTTTCTACGTGACAACGGCATCAGCGGCTGCAAATCCATTGGTTCATCGCTGAAATTCTGTTTGTTAGCCGAAGGCCAAGCGGATGTTTATCCCCGCTATAGCCGCACCATGGAATGGGATACGGCGGCCGGCGACGCCGTGCTTCGCGCTGCAGGTGGCCTGACAACCACTCTCGACGGACATCCGCTTGTCTATGGCAAGCGAAACCAGGCGGCCGATTGCGATTTTGCCAATCCGTTTTTTATCGCCCGGGGTGCCTGAAAGGGCGACGCATTTTGGGGTCCCCTTATTGCAGACGTTTTACCGCGAACATCAAAGCGCGCCGTGCCTCAATGATATGCACCTCAAAGTCCGGTGCCATAAGAGGCCCGACCGCTTGCCAGAATGGAAGCGCTTCGGGGGCTATATCCTCAATAATAACCCACCCTTCAACTTTGATCTTATTGAGAAAATAGGAAAGCGTGGTCAGATTGGCATCTGGCGAATGCAGCCCGTCATCGATCACAAGATCAATACTGTCTTCAGGTATATTCAGGTCCAGGAAGCTCTCGGCCGCAGTCTGGTCAACCCAATGTGTGTGTATTCGACTTTCTTGAAATAGAACGCCTCGATCTATATCTGCTCCCTCAATCTTCGCATTAGCGAAGTAGTCGCGGAATGCGCGCAGCGAGGCTCCAGGTTTGCCGAAGCGGCCCATATTAGAGATTACATGGGTGTTATTCGTGCCGAGACCGACCTCAAATACAGAGGTGACAGTCAGCGGATCTTTGAACAGGGACGCATAAAAAAGATGGTAGTCGTGCGTTGTTGCTTTGTCGCTTCCGTAGTCCGTTAAAAGGCTACGGAGCTTTTCCGTATTTTCCTTGCCTCGTTGGGATCTATCCTCAAACGTCGCGACAGACGCCAACTCGGGGAGAGAGGATGCGAGTCTTTTAGCAGCAAACTTTGAGAAAACGGGGAATATGTGCTCGGCCGTGGCAAGTGTCATCCGCGCACGGTCAATGTATTTTCCGCCGCTATGCGGCGCATAGAGCGGTAGAGCCGAACAGAGATCGTAGTTCACCAATCGAGCTGAGTTAATTGCATTCCGCCAACGTCGTCGCGAAAAAAACGGCAAATTTGTGCGTATGTACTTTTTGATATCCCTACCGCGAATTCTGTCCACGTTGTCCCCAACCCAAAATCAATTGCTATGGCGATAGTTGTTAGCGTCTTCGCGGCAAGTGACACAATCATAAATTGACGTTTGTTCGCAAACGGATTGACGACAGCAAATCATTCGTCGACCTCAGATTTGAGATTTTTTAATCAAGTATATGATTTATATGAATATATTTGGATTTTAGCGACCCTTCGATGCTCATAATTGACTGGAGGTCAATAATGAACATCAAGAGCCTTTTGCTCGGTTCCGCTGCCGCACTTGCTGCAGTTTCTGGCGCGCAGGCCGCTGACGCCATCGTCGCTGCTGCTCCTGAGCCTATGGAATACGTTCGCGTTTGCGACGCTTTCGGCACCGGCTACTTCTACATCCCTGGCACTGAAACATGCCTCAAGATCGGCGGCGAAGTGCGTGCGACTCTGCAGTTCGGTGATGCCTATGACGATACGGATTACGCTGCCGGTGCGACGTCCAGTGCGGACCAGGACAGCGAAACCTGGGATTACGAACTGCGTGCTCGCGTAGACTTTGATACCAAGGCCGACTCCGAAATCGGTGTCATCGGTGCCTTCATCGGCATTGAAGCCAACATGGACGGTGCACGTCCTTGGGCGTACAACTCGACTCTTGGCGCTCCTGATCAGCGTGGATTTGACAACGACGTTTATGTCCGGTCTGCCTATATCACGGTCGGTGGTTTCAAAACCGGTTATACGACCTCTTTCTGGGATGACATCGGCATCTCTGGTGAAAACGATTACTTCACCGATACGACCACCTTCTTCTTGGCGAGCTACACTTACTCGTCGGATGCTTTCAGCGTAGGCGTCGGCATTGACGATCTCTCGCAAAGCTACACCGGAGACGAAGTTGGTATCGAAGGCATGGTTTCGGCCGCGTTCGGTCCGGCAAGCCTCGGCGTTTATGGCGTGTATGACTTCGGCGCCGAAGAAGGTTCTATCGCAGCTCAGTTGTCCGCTGGCGTTGGCCCGGGTACGTTTGAGCTTTATGGTGCCTATGCTTCCGGCGCGTCGGTTTATGCTTCGGACGCAGAGTGGACCCTCGGTGCCGCTTACGGCTTTAAGGCGACCGAAAAGTTTACGATCACTCCTTCGGTTAACTATTGGTCGGATGTTGGCTTCGCAAGTGGTGTCGACGCTTGGGGTGCGGGCCTGCTTGCCTCTTACGAACTTACGAGCGGCCTGACGCTGTCTTCGACTGTCGATTACTACGACGAAGACGGTTCCGACGGCGACTGGTCTGGCTTCTTCCGCCTGACCCGTTCGTTCTAATCTGATCTCCTGATCTGATTACGGAAAGCCCGGCCTCATAGGCCGGGCTTTTTGCATTCTATGGTTGGAGCTTTGATTACATTGACCCGTGATCAGCCGCCCGAGACAAAATCTCCAATCGCCGCGCCGATCCCTTCCAGATGCAAGACCGGCGCGTGGCCCTGTCCTTCGGCGATCACAACCGTAAGCCCGGCATGCTTTTCGGCCATCCGCGCAACAATACCCTCCGTCAACAGCTTGGAATTCTCCCCCTTCACCACCATCACGGGCAGACCCGCAAACTTATCGAATTGCGGCCAAAGATCCGATGGCGGTTTGCTGAGGTCGAGATCGGCAAACTGGCGCGCGATCGCCGGATCGACATCGGGACGGATCATGCCATCCACCTCGCGGTAGATGGCCGCTGCCATATCGCGGAAATCATCCGCTGAAAGTGCCGTAAATTCAGCGCCATGGTTATCCCGAACATAAGCCGTGGCCTCCTCCCAGTCCTTGGGGGCGGGGCGAGGCGAGGTCAGATAACTTTGAATATGTCGCAGCCCTTCGATGCCAAGTTCCGGCCCGACATCGTTCAAGACAACCGACTCAATCAGCTCCGGTCGCATGGCGATCAGCAGATGCAGGATCAAGCCGCCGCGCGACGTGCCGATAAAACTGGCTTTGGTAACACCGAATGCCGCGCAGGCCGTCAGGACATCGCCTGCCTCGACAACGAGATTGTAGTTCTGCTTGTTGTCGTCCCAGCCTGAGAGCCCGCGGCCCCGCGAATCGAGTGTGATCACGCGGCAAGAACTGTCCCTGTCAGTCAGCTGCACCGCCAGATCATGGAAGTCGCGGGAGTTGCGGGTCAATCCGGGCAGGCAGACAATGGTTCGGGTGGCCTTCGGATCACCGTAGATCCGGGCATACAGCTTCAGTCCATCGCTGCTGTCATAATATTCCTCGCTGAAACCACTTTGCTGACCCATGAAATCCTCCAATGACTGGACGCTTCACGCGATGAGCTAGCGTCCATAGCGCAGATCGTGCTCGATTTCGGCCTTCTGGCCAAGCCGCACTTTGTAGACCTCGTAGTTTTCCATCACCCGCTGCACATAGTTGCGCGTTTCGGGAAAGGGAATGCGCTCGATCCAGTCCACCACGTCGTCAATGGGCCGGCCCGTCGGGTCGCCGTAACGGGCAATCCACTGCGGAACCCGCTTTGGGCCAGCATTATAGGCAATGAAGGTCAGGATGTAGGATCCGCCGAAACTGTCGATCTGCTCGCCCAGATAATGCGCCCCGAGCGTGGCATTATATCCCGCATCGCTGGTCAGTCTGTCCGGCGAATAGGCAATTCCGTGCCGACGGGCGACACCCTTGGCGGTTCCCGGCAGTAATTGCAGCAGTCCGCGGGCATTGGCAGGCGAAACGGCTGCCGGATTGAACGCGCTTTCCTGTCGCGCAATGGCGTAGGCCAGGGCCGTGCCCGAGCCCGCAATATTGGCACTGGCAGGGATGACGCCGATCGGAAAGGCAAGCGCCGGCACATCGATACCGCGTCCATAGGCGATCTTGCCGATCTGCAAAGACAGTTGATGATCGCCGGATTTCTCTGCCTTGGCCGTCAGCAAAGCAAGCTCGCCGGGCGAATCGAGTTCGTTTGCAAGTGCGCGATAAAGGCTGGCCGCGCGCCAGCCATGCCCCGCCTGCTCGAAACGCGAAATGGCCTGAACTGCCTCGCGGCGTCCGAATCGGGTGCGCTCCGCTTCATTCGGCGCGGGATAATCTATCTTCAAATTGGATTGCTTGAGACGCGCTGCCGCGAGCTGGCCATAGAATGTGCTGGGAAAATTGGCGGACTTGCCGAAATTGGCCGTCGCTCTGGCCTTGTCGCCGGCCTCTTCTGCCGTTCGGCCCAGCCAATACCAGGCACGCGAGGCTGAGATCGGCCCGCTGGAGACGCTGAGGATCTTGCTGAAATGTCTGGCTGCCGCCTTTGTGTCATCCAGCCCGCGCAGCGCAAACCAGCCTGCGTGAAATTCTGCGTCAACAATATCGGTCGGTTCCGTGGCAAGATGGTTGGCAACAAGTCGGTAGGCCTTGCTGAATTTCCCATCATCCGCCAGCCCGCGCGCGGTGATGCGCTGTTCGTTCCACCACTCGCCGGGATTGATCAGCTTTTTCGGATCGTGCGGCGCCTTGGCCAGCAGCGCTGCCGCCTCGTCATACTTGTCCTGATGCCGCAGGTTCTCAATCTGGATGAAAAGATATGCAGGGTCATTGACCCATAGATTGTCCACCGCCTGGATCAGCTCATCTGCCCTGGACGAGCGATTGATGACGGCACTCCAGGCATTATAGAGCGACGCTGCCTGACCCAACTGCGAAAAGCGTTTCGCCTGGGTCACGCGGCTGCGATAGAGCAAATAGTCCATCCGGGCCTTGTGATCTTCGACGGATAGCAGACCGGGAAAGGCGTCAAGGATTGTGTCCTCGAGCTTGGTGTTGAGGGCGTCGCCGTGCCACAGACGAAGGATAAGCGCGCGTGCTTTTGTCTTTTCGCCTTTGGCAAGCTCGGCTTTGGCAAGAACGATGGTTCCTTCAACCGTCTCGGCGCGACTGCTGCCAAAGGCTGCAAGCACCTGATCCGCCGGCGGATCTTCCCGGTAGAGCGCCCGTTCCGAATTGGCCCGAAGGGCTGCCAGACCGGGCCAGGTCTTCAACTCGCGCTGGGCAGCGGCAATGTCTGCGGATGGAACGCTGCTGAGCCCCGACATGGCAATCGACCATGTCAGCATATGGCGATCGAGCGATTGTTTCATGCCGTTTCGGATGGAGAGTGCCTGAGCACCGTCCTTGTTGGAAAGGGCGTCCAGACCGGCCTTCAGATCGCTATTGACGGGCGCAATTGGCGCGCCATGGTCGGACAGGCTTTCGGCAAAGGGGGCAGGCGGTTTGACAGATGGAACCGGTACGAAGCCAAGCGCATCTTCAGCCACAGCCGGGGCAACGCAGGCGACCCAGATAGCAATTGCGGATGCAAGACAAACACGGCGTGTCATGGGGCTCCTTGAAGCGGCATGGCATTCTGCCGCCCGGTGCAACGCGATTGGCCGAAGCATACCACATCCGAAAGATTTCGGGCTTTTACGTTGGCGATTTCTCGCTTAAAAGCCTTGGGCACGCCAGCTTGTCGCCGTCAGGGGGCAAAATGAACTGTGCGCCTCGTAACCGATGAATGCGGCTGAACAATGAATTCGGCCGTCAGGGAGTTTCTTGCATGTTCCAGGGTTCCATGCCCGCGCTCGTCACACCTTTCGCCGAAGACGGCAGTGTCGACGAAGCTGCATTTGCCGCTCATGTGGAATGGCAGATCGCTGAAGGCTCGTCCGGTCTCGTACCGGTGGGCACAACAGGCGAATCGCCAACTTTGTCCCATGCCGAGCACAAACGGGTGGTGGAACTGTGCATCGAAATTGCCAAAAAACGCGTGCCGGTGATCGCCGGTGCGGGATCCAACAATACACGCGAAGCGATTGAGCTTGCTCAGCATGCCGAAAAGGCGGGTGCCGATGCACTGCTGGTGGTTACGCCCTATTACAACAAGCCTACGCAAAAGGGCCTGATTGCGCATTTCTCGGCCATCGCCGATGCCGTTTCGCTGCCGATCATCATCTACAATATTCCCCCGCGCTCCGTCATCGACATGTCACCGGAGACAATGGGCGCGCTCGCCAAGGCGCATAAGAATATTGTCGGTGTGAAGGATGCGACCGGCAAGATCGAGCGCGTGTCCGAACAGCGCATCACCTGCGGCGAGGACTTCGTCCAGCTGTCCGGCGAAGATGCAACCGCGCTTGGCTTCAATGCCCATGGCGGCGTTGGCTGCATTTCCGTGACCGCCAATGCTGCTCCGCGTCTCTGTGCCGAATTCCAGGCGGCGACGGCCGCCGGCGATTTCAAAAAGGCGCTCGACTATCAGGATCGCCTGATGCCGCTGCACAAGGCAATCTTCCTCGAGCCGGGTGTCTGTGGCGTCAAATATGCGCTGTCAAAGCTTGGCCGCATGAAGTTCACCGTGCGCTCGCCGCTGGTGCCGTCGGTCGAACCGTCGACGGCATTGGCCATCGATGCCGCGCTGAAGAATGCCGGACTTCTGAACTGAGTGTATAATGAGAGGGCGGGCACAGCCTTGGCTCTGTCCGCCTTTTCTTTGCCGCTGATCGACACTACATAGAAACAATCATGAGCCCCGGCGCGTTTGCAACAGGGCGAAAATAGACATTCCGGGAGAATGGATCGGTATCATGGCACCCAAGGGCAGCCAGCGTGTGGTCAAAAAGATCGTTGCGGAAAACCGCAAGGCACGCTTCAACTATGAGATCATGGACACCTACGAGGCCGGCCTGGTGCTGACTGGCACCGAGGTCAAAGCCTTGCGCGAGGGAAGGGCCAATATCGCCGAATCCTATGCCTCGGACGAAGGCGACGAGATCTGGCTGATCAATTCTCATCTTCCGGAATATCTCCAGGCCAACCGCTTCAACCACGAACCGCGCCGTCGCCGCAAACTGCTGCTGTCCAAGCGCGAGATCGGCCGCATGCGGGTGGGGATCAATCGCGAAGGCATGACACTGGTGCCGTTGAAGATCTATTTCAACGAACGCGGCAGGGCCAAGCTTGAACTGGCGCTTGCCAAGGGCAAGAAGCTGCACGACAAGCGCGAGACCGCCAAGGAACGCGACTGGAACAGGCAGAAGTCCCGTATTCTGAAGAATTCGGGTTGAACCCATCTCCTGATATTGCCGGCATATCCACTGAATTGAATATGCCGGTCGCTCGCAGGTCTTTGTTAAAGGCCGCTTCGCCCCATCAGCAATAAGAGCGATGCCCGTTCGGAAGACGCCGCATTGCGCCGCGCGCGCAACAAAGCGTGCGAACACGCGTTGATGCCATCCCCTGACAGTCCGATATCGCGCAATTGCCGCTCGTCGACATCGACGAGACGATTCACTCGATATCCTCGGTTCATGACGCGATAGAGCCAGACCAATACGCGCACTGGAGAACGGATGCAGCTGCGCAGTGTCCGAGCGGCAGAGGCAAGCGGGCCGGTGATGTCTTGGTCTATCGAGCTCATGGTCCTGTTCCTTTCAAAAATCAGGCGCAAAGAGGGGTAGCCCGCCTCTCGGTTGAGCAGCAGGGCAAAGGTCTGGGTTGGAGGTTCGACGGAGAGCCGGAAAATAATCGTCGGCTCAGGATGCGGCGCGAAAATGCCGCCACTGCGTCAATCGGTCCAGCGAATGTTTGGAATGTCTCGCATCACGGATGATGATGTTTTGCGGGAAAGCAGTGCGTTTTTACGTGCCTATGCCGTGATTCGAGAGGGCTAAGCCGCCCCGTAAACCGATGCCGCAGCGTCCTTGATGGCGGCCATGGCCTTTCGGTAGGGACGGGGACCATGGCTGATCCTTGCAACGCCAAGTCTGGCGAGCGTCTCGGTCGACGCTGCCGTGCTCATCGCCGTGATGTTCACGGGAAGGGCGATTGCACCGCAGATTTCGGCGATCAGGTTTTCTGTAGCCAGTCCGGGAACGAAGAACCCGTCAGCGCCAGCCTCCGTATAGGCAAGCCCCCGCGCAATCGCATCCGGCATCAGATCCGGGTGGCGCTCAGCATTAGTTTCGGCCAGAAAATAGTCGTTGCGCGCGTTGATAAAGAGCGGGACCCCTTCAGCGAGCGCCATGGCGCGGATCGCCTTGATGCAGGCGACCTGTCGCTCGACACTGTGCATCCTGCTTTCATTGTCAAAGCTGTCCTCGAAATTGATTCCGACGGCACCGGCTTTGATGATTCTGAGAACATTGGCAGCCACCGCCTCGGCATCGAGCGCATATCCGCTTTCGAAATCCACCGTGAGCGGCAGATCGACTGTCGCCGTTATGCGCGCCGTGACCGTTTCAACCAGATCGAGTGGAATGCTCTCCCCATCGGCATAGCCATGGGCTGCGGCAACAGACCAGCTCCCGGTGGCAAGGGCCGGCGCTCCTGCCTCTGCAACGGCCTTTGCCGATCCGGCATCCCATATATTGTAGAGCACGAGCGGATTTCCCTTCACGTGAAGGGCGGCGAATGTCTTTGCTTTGTCAGCGCTCAAGGTCAGTTCCAATCTCTTTCAGTTCGCAATAGATGCTTTAAATTGACCTGTGTGTCCGGGCGATCATGCGTTTTTCGTGCTCCAGAAGCCATCTCTTGCGCCACAGGCCGCCACCATAGCCTGTCAGAGAACCGTCGGCGCCCAGCACCCGGTGGCAGGGGATGACGATGGCGATCTGGTTGGCACCGTTGGCGCGGGCAACGGCACGCACGGCGCTATCGCGACCGATTGCCTTTGCCTGGTCGGAATAGCTGCGCTGGGTACCCGGCGGGATCCGCCGCAATTCTTCCCAGACCTGCCGCTCGAATGGCGTGCCATGGCCACCGATCCGCGTCTCGAAACCATCGTCATGGCCATCGAAATAACGGTTCAATTCGCGCCTTATCTGCTCTGTGATCCCGGTGCACCCCATCACGATACCGCAGCTGCTGTTTTTCTGCAGTCGGCGAATTTCGGTTGGCAGGGCAGGGCGGTCGATGAATTCCAAAAGATGTAAAGCGTGGTCGCAAACAATCGCCATCAATGGGCCAATCGGTGTCTCGATCCAGTCGGCTTTCAGGAGCGGCTTGCCCTTCATCCGCGCAGGGGCATCGCCAAAGAGCTGGGTGATGGCGGATCGAAAGCCGCTACCGGAATCATATCCGGCGTCGAGCTGGGCATCGATCACATCGGCACCAATGGTCAGGCTCTCGGCGGCCTTGCCCACACGGCGAAGCCGGGCAATTTCCAGAAAGCTCATGCCGAATTGCCGTTTGAAGGCGCGCCGCACCGTGGTGCGATCCAGCCCCATAGCCTCGATATCGGCCTCGCACCAGCGTCGCTGCGGCTCGGCATCAAGCGCAGACAGCAGGCGCGAGACAATGGGATCGTGACCCTTGAGTCTGAGCATCGGAGTGCAGCGCTTGCACGGACGGAACCCTTTTTCCAGGCAGACGCCGACGGTCTCCTCAAAGATACAGTTTTCGCGCTTTGGCTTGCGGGCGGGGCAGGTGAAACGGCAGAAGATGCCGGTGGACGAGACACAGACATAGGCGAAGCCGTCATAGGCGGCATCGCGCTGGATCAGCGCGTCATAATAGGTGTCATCTGTGGGGCGAGTAAGCAGCATGGCGTGACTTTAGCCGATTTCACCGACCATGCCGCCGAAAAAGAGGCGTTGATTTTTAAAGCCGCTACATCGCGCGAAAGAACGTGTGGCCTGATTGCAGCCAGCCTCGCGGCCGGCATTTCAACATCAATCCTCGAATTCTTCCTCTTCTTCTTCCACCGCAGCCGGTGCCGGACGTTGCATGCGTTCGCCCGGATCGCGTCCAACTTCCGCTTTCAACGAAATAAGATCGATAAAGTGATCGGCCTGGCGGCGCAGGTCGTCTGCAATCATGGGTGGTTGCGTGGCCATGGTGGAGACCACAGTCACCTTGCGTCCGCGGCGCTGAAGCGCTTCGACCAGCGTGGTGAAATCGCCATCGCCGGAGAAAATCACCAGATGGTCGATCGTCTCTGCCTGTTCCATGGCATCGACGGCAAGCTCGATATCCATATTGCCCTTGACCTTGCGTCGGCCCATGGCATCGGTAAATTCCTTCGCGGGCTTGGTCACGACCTTGTAGCCGTTATAATCGAGCCAGTCGATCAGCGGGCGGATGGAGGAATATTCCTGATCCTCGATCAACGCTGTGTAGTAATAGGCCCTGAGCAGATAGCCGCGCTTCTGAAATGCCTTCAGCAATTTGCGATAATCGATATCGAAGCCGAGGCTTTTCGAGGCGGCGTAGAGATTGGCACCGTCGATGAAAAGACCGATTTTTTCGCGTGGGTCAAACATTCCCAAAATTCCTCGTCATACAAAACGTCACGATTGACAAAAGCGGGCCAAAAACAATTCACTGCTATGATGGTAATGATTAACTCACGTAAATTATGAATTAATCATATAAGGAATTTCTTTAGAGCAAGAAACGTCGCATTCCAAGCACGCATAGGTTGAGTTTAACTTTATATATATTAAATGTGTCATGGATAGCGCTTCTCAAGGCCGATCTGAGGAAAAACTTGAATTTGTCGTCCATTGATTGTATCGCGTCACCCAATCCCATGAGAACTCGGTTACAAAAGGACAGGCCATGGCCCGTGTCACAGTTGAAGACTGCATCGACAAAGTAGACAATCGTTTCGAGCTGGTGCTGCTCGCCAGCCACCGTGCGCGCCAGATTTCGCAGGGCGAAGCAATCACCATTGACCGCGACAAGGACAAGAACCCTGTTGTAGCCCTACGTGAGATCGCTGATGAGACCCTGTCGCCAGGCGACCTGAAGGAAGACCTGATCCATTCGCTGCAAAAGCACGTCGAAGTCGACGAGCCGGAACAGGATATGGGCTCGTCTGCCGCGTCCAATTCGGATGTGGTCAAGGCCGATCAGGACGACGACATGCCGGAAACGGTTTCCTTCGACCAGATGTCGGAAGAAGACCTGCTGGCCGGCATCGAAGGCCTCGTGCCACCGGAAAAGAGCGACGATTACTAATCGTCAAGATTTATTGCCCTAATCTGGGCATATCTGATGCTATTGTTGTGCGCCAATCTCAGAGATTGGCGCGCTTTTCGTTTTTAGGAGTGGCTTTGCATGATGCGGCAATACGAACTCGTCGAGCGAGTTCAACAATATAAGCCCGATGCTAACGAAGCTCTCCTGAACAAGGCATATGTATATGCCATGCAAAAGCATGGCCAGCAGAAGCGCGCCAGCGGCGACCCCTATATCTCCCATCCACTCGAAGTTGCCGCCATTCTGACCGACATGCATCTCGATGAATCGACGATCGCGGTCGCCCTCCTGCACGACACCATCGAAGACACCAGCGCCACTCGTCAGGAAATCGACGAACTGTTCGGTGAGGATATCGGTCGCCTTGTCGAGGGACTGACCAAGATCAAGAAACTCGATCTCGTGTCGAAGAAGGCCAAGCAGGCCGAAAACCTGCGCAAACTGCTTCTGGCGATCTCCGATGATGTCCGCGTCCTTCTGGTCAAGCTGGCTGACCGCCTGCACAATATGCGAACGCTCGAGCATATGCGCGACGACAAGCGCGCCCGTATTTCCGAAGAGACGATGGAAATCTATGCGCCGCTGGCCGGACGCATGGGTATGCAGGATATGCGCGACGAGCTGGAGGAATTGTCCTTCCGCTATATCAATGCCGAAGCCTATGAGACCGTCACCCACAGGCTGGAGGAGTTGTCGCAACGCAATGAAGGCCTGATCAAGAAGATCGAGGACGAGCTGGAAGAACTCCTGATCGCCAACGGTCTGCAGAATGCCCATGTGAAGGGCCGGCAGAAAAAGCCCTATTCGGTCTTCCGCAAGATGCAGTCGAAATCGCTTTCCTTCGAACAACTGTCCGATGTCTACGGTTTTCGCATCATCGTCGACGACGTGCCCGGTTGCTACCGGGCGCTCGGTATCGTCCATACTCGCTGGCGCGTGGTGCCGGGCCGGTTCAAGGATTACATATCGACGCCCAAACAGAACGACTACCGCTCCATTCACACCACCATCGTCGGTCCGTCGCGGCAGCGTATCGAGCTGCAGATCCGAACGCAGCGGATGCACGACATTGCCGAATACGGTATCGCGGCCCATTCTCTCTACAAGGATGGCGAGGGCGGCGAGGGCGAACTGCTGTCGAAGGAAAGCAATGCCTATTCCTGGCTTCGCCACACCATCGAGCAATTGTCCGATGGCGACAATCCGGAAGAGTTTCTGGAACACACCAAGCTGGAGCTGTTTCAGGACCAGGTGTTTTGTTTCACGCCCAAGGGCAAGCTGATCGCGCTGCCGCGCGGTGCGACCCCGATCGACTTCGCCTATGCCGTCCACACCAATATCGGCGACACCACCGTCGGCGCCAAGATCAACGGGTCGATCATGCCGTTGGTGACACGGCTGTCCAATGGCGACGAGGTGGAGATCATCCGCTCGGGCGTGCAGGTCCCGCCGGCTGCCTGGGAGGAAATTGTCGTTACCGGCAAGGCACGCTCGGCCATCCGTCGCGCCACCCGCATGGCGATCCGCAAGCAATATGCCGGCCTCGGTCACCGCATTCTGGAGCGCACCTTCGAGCGTGCCGGCAAGATCTTTTCCCGCGATGCCCTGAAGCCTGTGCTGCACAGGCTCGGCCAGCGCGATGTGGAAGACGCCATCGCCTCGGTCGGGCGTGGCGAAACCTCCTCGCTGGATGTGCTGCGCGCCGTTTATCCCGATTATCAGGACGAGCGCGTCACGGTGAAGCCGGCCAATGACGAGGGCTGGTTCCACGTGCCAAGCGCAACGGGCATGATGTTCAAAATGCCGGAGCGTTCCAAGGAGGGCGAGGGCGCAGACCTCGAGCTGGCGCCGCTGCCGATCCGTGGCTTGTCCGGTCCGGTCGAAGTTCGCTTCTCACCCTCGGGTGCCGTGCCGGGCGACCGCATTGTCGGTATCGTCGAAGATCAAAAAGCCATCACCATCTATCCCATCCAGGCGGGCATCCTGGAGAAGTACTACGATGAGCCCGATCGCTGGATCGATGTGCGATGGGACCTCGATGAGGCCAATCGCTCGCGCTTTTATGCCCGCATCCTGCTGAATGCGATCAACGAGCCTGGAACGCTTGCCACCGTCGCCCAGACCATCGCCGGCCTCGATATCAATATCCGAACCCTGACAATGGTCAGGGTCGCTGCCGATTTCACCGAAATGGCCATCGATATCGAAGTCTGGGACCTGCGCCAGCTCAACCAGCTGCTTGCGCAGATGAAAGATCTGGATTGCATCTCTACCATCAAGCGCCTCTACGACTGACCTGCAAGGTGGCAGCGCAGGAGCTATGCTGAACCTGCAATGCGAAAATACGCGATTTCACTGTGTCGCCTTTTGTGTCGGTAAGGGCGCTGCGTGCAATTTTGCGGGAAGGCAGTGTTTCTGGCGAATTTGCTACTTTTGAGAGCGGCGAAATGGCGATACGCCTAATTCGATTGCGTCACTTGCACAAAGATTGGTCGTTTTTTCGGCGTCGTTATGCGCTTGACGCATGGCAGCGTGACCAAGTCGGATATAGTCATTTGTGCGTTGCACCATTATATTGGTGATCAGACAAGACACGGACATCCTGAAAGGAAGAAACCATGTTTGGACCGATCCGCAAATTCGCACGTGCATTCCGCATCCCAAGCGTCGATGAACTGGAAACCCAGTATCTCAACAACTCCTTCGACCGCGTTGACCTTGAGCATCGTCAGCGTCAGGTTGATCGCGGCATGTTCCGCCGCCACAATTTCTGATCTCGCAAAAGCTTGATCGATCGGCCGGGAAATAATTCCCGGCAGCCGGATGCAAGCGGCCATGAGGCCTTGTCATTGCCGCTTTTGTTCCACTACATGTGACCCATGCTTTTTCGCCGACGCAAGCCTGCCGGATTGTTTGAAAAACTGCGTGGGTTGTTTTGGCCACGCAAGGGATTCGCGCGACCATTTCATTATATCGTCAAGCGCATCTTGAGATTGACAGCCTCTCCCCATGCCATTGCTGCCGGTGTTGCAGCGGGTGTGGCGTCTTCCTGGAGCCCCTTCGTCGGCTTCCATTTCCTCATCGCTTTCGCCATCGCTTATCTCATCGCCGGCAATATGATTGCTGCTGCGATTGGAACAGGCTTTGGAAATCCTCTGACATTTCCATTTCTCTGGGCCACCACCTGGGAGATTGGCAACCGCATGCTCGGTATCCCTCATGGGGACCCCCATCGCCATATCAATCTCTGGCATCTGTTTGAGCGTGCCGAGCTTTCGCAGCTCTGGGGGCCTATCATCAAGCCCATGGTCGTTGGCTGCATACCGCCGGCTCTGATCAGCGGCATCGTTGTCTACAGTTTCACCTATTTCGCCGTGCGCGGCTTCCAGGCACGCCGCAAGGCACGGCTGGCTGAACGTGCGAAAAAACGTTTCAACGCGGCCATCGACGGCATCGCCAGCGTATAGGACCCCCATCATGATCATTGGTATCGGCAGCGATCTGATCGACATCACCCGTATCGAGAAATCGATCGAACGGTTCGGAGATCGCTTCGTCAATCGTTGTTTCACCGATGTGGAGCGCCACAAATCCGATCGCCGCAAGAACCGTGCTGCCTCATATGCAAAGCGGTTTGCGGCTAAGGAAGCCTGTTCGAAAGCGCTCGGCACCGGCCTTGCCAACGGCGTGTTCTGGAAAGACATGGGCGTGGTCAATCTTCCCGGCGGCAAGCCGACCATGTCCCTCACCGGCGGCGCTGGCGAGCGCCTGGCTGAACTGATGCCGGCAGGCCACGAACCTTACATCCATTTGACCATCACCGATGAACACCCCTATGCGCAGGCCTTCGTGATTATCGAGGCAAGACCGGTTGCCGGTTGAGCCTGCAGGCGTTAGATGCTTTTCGCCGGTCTCTACCGTTGCCGCGAGAGCGGTTAGCGACTAGACAGGGCTGAATTACCAGAAAAAGGAAGACGACGCGTGGCCGAAAGAGCTGAGAAGTCACAGAACGCCCTGTGGGAAAACATAAAGGTCATCATCCAGGCCCTGCTGCTGGCAATGATCATCCGAACGGTGCTGTTCCAGCCCTTCACCATTCCGTCCGGCTCCATGATGCCGACGCTGCTGGTGGGTGACTACATCTTCGTCAACAAATTCTCCTACGGCTATTCCAAGTACTCGCTGCCATTCTCGCCTGACCTGTTTTCTGGCCGTATTCTTGCAAGCGAGCCCACACGCGGTGACGTCGTGGTGTTCCGCTTCCCGCCAAATCCCGAGATCGATTACATCAAGCGTCTCGTCGGCCTGCCGGGTGACCACATCCAGGTCATCGACGGCGTTCTCTACATCAACAAGAAGGCTGTTCCGCGCGAGCCCGACGGTTCCTTCACCTCGGACTATCGTCTGGATCCAGGCGAAGATGTTCCGGTCTATCGCGAGACCATGGACAACGGCAAAACCTATGACACGCTCGATCAGGTCCAGTTTTCCCGCGGTGACAACACCCGTGAATTCATCGTGCCTGAAGGCCATTATTTCATGATGGGCGACAACCGCGACAATTCGCTCGACAGCCGTTTTGATGTCGGATTCGTGCCGGCGGAAAATCTGGTCGGCCGCGCCTCGATCATCTTCTTCTCGCTTGGCAATGACACGTCGTTCCGTGAAATCTGGAACTGGCCTGCCAATATGCGCTGGGACCGTCTGTTCAAGGTTGTTGAATGACAAAGGCGAACGCTCAGGCCGAACTGCGTGCCAAGGTCGAGGCAGCGATTGGCCATGAATTCGCCGACAAGACGCGACTGGACCGCGCGCTCACCCATTCGAGCGCGCGCCGTCAAAAGGGCAGCGACTACGAGCGGCTCGAGTTCCTGGGGGACCGGGTTCTCGGCCTTTGCGTGTCCGAACTGTTGTTCCGGACCTTTCTGACGGCGACAGAGGGCGAGCTTTCGGTGCGCTTCAACCAGCTGGTGAGCGCCGAGACCTGTGCCCAGATTGCCGACGAACTGGAGCTTCATCGCTTTATCCGCACAGGCTCGGACGTGAAAAAGCTGACCGGCAAGAATATGCTGAATGTGCGCGCCGACGTGGTCGAGAGCCTGATTGCCGCCATCTACCTGGACGCCGGTCTCGAGGCCGCCCGCGCATTTATCCTTCGCTTCTGGAGCAGCCGGGCCACAAAGGCCGATGCGGCCCGGCGCGACGCAAAGACCGAATTGCAGGAATGGGCACATGCCCATTATGCGGTAACCCCGAACTACAGGGTTGATGATCGCTCCGGACCGGATCATGATCCCCGTTTTACGGTTACTGTCGAAATTCCGGGTGTTGCACCCGAAACGGGCGTAGAACGCTCCAAGCGCGCAGCAGAGCAGGTTGCTGCAACGCGCCTGCTGGAGCGCGAAGGCGTCTGGCAACCGTCAGGCGAAGATTGATTGGACGATATGACAGAATTTGAAGAACATTCCGCCGCTGAAGGGTCAGCCGACGGCGAGGCCCCGACCCGCTCGGGTTTCATTGCCTTGATCGGCGCGACCAATGCCGGCAAGTCCACCCTGGTCAATCGCCTGGTCGGCGCCAAGGTGTCGATTGTCAGCCACAAGGTGCAGACGACCCGCGCCGTCATGCGTGGCATCGCCATCCATAACCGCACCCAGATCGTATTCATGGATACCCCCGGCATCTTCAAGCCAAGGCGCAGGCTCGACCGTGCCATGGTGACCTCAGCCTGGGGTGGCGCCAAGGATGCCGATGTCATCCTTCTGTTGATCGATAGCGAGCGCGGTTTGCGCGGCGACGCCGAGTCGATCCTGGAAGCGCTGAAAGATGTGCATCAGCCGAAGATCCTTGCGCTCAACAAGATCGATCGGGTGAAGCCGGAAGATCTGTTGAAGCTGACGCAGGCGGTCAACGAGATCGTGCCCTTTGAGCGCACTTTCATGATCTCGGCCACCACCGGTTCCGGTTGCGACGATCTGATGGATTTCATGGCGGCCCGTCTTCCGGAAGGTCCCTGGTATTATCCGGAAGACCAGATTTCGGATCTGCCAATCCGCCAGCTGGCTGCTGAAATCACCCGCGAAAAACTGTTTCTGCGTCTCCATCAGGAGCTTCCCTACGCCTCTCACGTCGAAACGGAGAAGTGGGAAGAGCGTAAAGACGGATCGGTGCGCATCGAGCAGGTGATCTATGTCGAGCGCGACAGCCAGAAGAAGATCGTTCTGGGCAAGGGCGGCGATGCCATCAAGGCCATCTCCACCGCATCCCGCAAGGAGATGTCGGAGATCCTCGAACAGCCGGTACACCTGTTCCTGTTCGTGAAGGTTCGCGAAAACTGGGGCGATGACCCAGCCCGCTTCCGCGAGATGGGGCTGGAATTCCCCAAGGGCTGATTCCAATCAAGCCGGCAAACGGCGGGCCACGAATTTTGCGATTGGCCCGCCCAGCAGCAACACCAGCACAAACCGCACCGTCTGCAGCGCCATGACGAAGGATATGTCGACTGGTGTGGATGCGGCGATAATGGCAATGCTGTCGAGACCGCCGGGGCTGGTTGCCAGATAGGCGGTCATCGGATCTATGCCGAGACCCTTCCACAGAATGATCGCCAGCAAGCCACTGAAGGCGAGCAGCACGACGATGGACAGAGCAATCTGCGGCAGAGCGTTTGCGGCATGGCGCAAAATACGCCGGGTAAAGCCGAGCCCGATGCGCCAGCCGAGAACGCCATAGCCGGCGGCCAGCAACCAGATCGGCAGTTCGACCTCTATCAGGCCCAGACTCTTTAGAATCGTTAAGGCAATCATCGGCAGCAGCATCGTCCCGGCCGGTATCTTGAGTGCTGCGCCCAGGGCGCTGGCACTGATGGCGACGACGATCGTTTCGGTAAAGGCGATCCAGTCTACCGGTGGCCACCAGTCTATCGGCGCGCTTTGCTCTCCACTTGCGTGAAATATGAAGGCAGCCACCAGCGAGGCGGATGCAGCCACAGCGACGACACGCAGATATTGCATGAAGGCGACCAGCCGCGCATCCGCTCCATGGGCCTCGGCCATCAGAACCATCGCCGACGCACCACCGGCAGAGGTGCCCCAAACACCTGTGGTTCCCGGTAGAGCACCCGCGCGGGCCAGAAGATAACCGAACACGCTCGTGGCGCCGATCACGGACAACACCACGGCAATGAAGATGGGCCAGTCATCGAGGAAGGCTGGAATGACGCCCGGATCGAGAGAACGCGCGATGACGCAGCCGACCAGCGAGTGGGCGGCGATATAGGGAATGCGAGACACATTCAGTCGAGCGCCATTGGTCGCAAACAGGATTGCCGTCAGCATCGGCCCCATCAGCAGGGCTGCTGGAATGTGCCACCATTCCAACAGGCCCGTGATCGGGACGGTGACCAGCAGGAGCAGTCCCCATCTGACCTGGGCCGGAAGGTTGGTCAGGATACCGGGGTCGGCTACATGTTCCTTGGATAATGGCATCGGGGTCTCCATCTCCGCTATCGCCTGAGAGAATGTGGGCGCAGTGGTCCGTTGGCCGCTGCCGGCAAGGGTCGCGAGACATGTCCTGTCGCGCAAAAGGCGGTTGGCTGAGAGGGATGTTGACGCATCAAGGCGGCCTTATGGTGGGGCTCTGGAAAGGGCTGGACCCAATCTCGACAAGATAGTATGTGAGGTTGTCCTCACAAAAAGATATATGAGCATGGCCTCGCAAAAGTCAATATCCGAAACCGAAGTCAAAGCGAAGACGCCGCAGCGCAAGCGTGGGCGTGACCGAGTCGCCCAACTTCTGGAGGCGGGAGCAGCAGTCTTTGCGGAGCGCGGCTACGATGCCGCCACCATGACGGAGATCGCGGCGCGGGCAGGGGCCGCTATCGGTTCGCTCTATCAGTTCTTCCCCAACAAGGAACTTCTGGCCGACGCGCTGGTCGAACGCTACGGCGAGCACGTATTCGAGCGGCTCGACGAAATAGAGGCGCAAGTCACTGCGCTGACAGCAGACCAGTTGACGGATGTCCTGCTCTCGGTCTTCCGCAATCTCGCAGCCGAGCGCCAGCTTGCTCTGTCACTGCTCGATGCCCGCTGGACGGGACCATCTGTGCGGCCCGGCCACTTCCGCAGTCACATACGTGCCAGGATCGCCGGCATCCTCCGTCTATGGAACGGCGAGCTTGTGGAGACGGACGCTGCCATCCACGCAGCCGTCATCTTGCAAGCCATGAAGGCGGATGTGCAACTGACCGAGGAAGCGCCTTATCCGGCAAAGAACTCCGTTGTGCAGGCATGGCGGGGCATATTGCGTGACTATCTCGCCAAGGTGAAGCCCGACGCTGCGAACTGACGACATCGATCGGGACCGGAACCTCTGTCGATTTTTACTGTGTCCCGCCGCCCGCTGGTGTAGAAAACACCCATGCAGTGGAGCGACGAATCCATCCTTCTCGGTGTCAAGCGCCACGGCGAATCCAGTGTGATCGCCGAGATGATGACGCGCGCCCACGGTCGTCATCTGGGTCTCGTTCGCGGCGGGCGGTCCCGCACACTGCAACCGGCTCTTCAGCCGGGCAATCGGCTGGATGTGACATGGCGCGCGCGTCTGGATGAACATCTGGGTGAATATCGCATCGAGCCGGTCCGTTTGAGGGCGGGCGAGCTGATGGAAAGCGCGCTTGGCGTCTACGGCGTGCAGGCACTGGGCTCACTGCTGCGCCTTTTGCCGGAGCGCGACCCGCATCTGCACCTTTATGAAGCGCTGGATGTCATTCTGGACAATCTGGGAGAACCGGCCGCCGCCGGGGAACTGTTCATCCGGTTTGAACTCGCGGTGTTGAACGATCTGGGTTTCGGCCTTGACCTTGCACGATGCGCTGCGACCGGCACCGAACGCGATCTCGTCTATGTCTCGCCAAAGTCGGGACGGGCGGTCAGCCGTGACGCGGGCGCGAATTGGGCCGACAAGATGCTGCCACTGCCGCCATTTCTGCTGGCAGGTGCGGCAAAGTCTGCCAACCGGGACAGCCTGTCCGATGCCTTTCGACTGACTGGATATTTTTTGTCCAGACATGTCTACGAGCCGCGCGGGCTGGAACCCGGCACGGCGCGAGACGGTTTTCTTCAGGCGGCATTGAAGGTGTTGCCGCCGGCCATGTTGCCAGGGCCTGCACCGGTCTGACCGTTGCCGCTCGACGATGACATATGGGCGTGAATGGCCCGTCTGAGTTCTGTAATGCTCGAATAACTGCCGCCGTCCAGTTCGATGACTGGAAATTTGACCGCAATAAATTTCACCCGGTCTCCATCTGGAACGGTGATGCCGACAGGAACGCCGGCATATTCAACAACTTGTTTTTCCATAATGCTATTCCCCGCCTACGCGATCCGCGCGGGCATCCTTGTAACGAATGTCGATTTAATCAGTTCCGGTACGCCGTCACATTCGACAGAAATTTCGCATCGGGCTTTTTGTCGGCCGAAGCGATACAGGATGCCAGGAGTAAGCGGCATGATGGTACACAACACGCATTGCGCGAACCTCCTCTTTGGCGTGACCGCCTGCAGCGGTCGTTGGCAATTTTGACCGTCGGTTCACTCCGACTTGAGTAAAATAGGAATAGTGGAACGAGCGGTCAACGGTCGATACGAAATAAATAAAATCCTATTCCGTATCGTTATGTCATATTGCTGCCATGCAGCATAAAATTCTTCACAATTATGTTTATCTGGATTCGTGTTTGCATGCAACTTTATGCATGTACGGCTGCGTTTCGCTCCACCGCCCGTTCGGCAATAGGCCAGTGAACGATGGCGGCAAACACGCCTAGCGCGACTCCGAACCACCAGACAGAATCGTAGGAACCGAATTTGTCATAGAGATATCCGCCCATCCACACGCCGAGAAACGAGCCGATCTGGTGCGACAGGAACACCACGCCGCCCAGCATGCCGAGATGGCGTGTGCCGAACATGATTGCAACCAGTGCATTGGTGGGCGGCACGGTGGATAGCCACAACAGACCCATGACAATGGCAAAGACCACAACCGAAGTCGGCGTCTGGGGCAGCAGCAGGAATGCCGTGACGACGACCGAGCGCAGAATATAGATCAGCGACAGGAAGTGCGGCTTTGAATAGCGCTGGCCGATAAAACCGGCCCCCAGGGAACCGATGATGTTGAAAAAGCCGATCAGCGCCATGGCAATTACCGCATAGCGCGCATCGATGCCGATATCGCCAAGATAGGCAGGAAAATGCGCGGTGATGAAGGCCACCTGAAAACCGCAGACGAAGAAGCCGGAGGCCAGCAGGACATAGCTTTTGTGGCCCAGCGCTTCGCGAAGCGCCGCACCCGCCGTCTGCTCGAACTGCGCTTGGGATTGCGTGCCGGACTTGGAGTTACCTCTGAGAGGATAGGCGAGCAGCGGGACAACCAGCATGAAAATGCCGAGATGGACCAGGCTGTCGGACCAGCCGAAATTGGAAATCAGCGCCTGGCTGAGCGGGGCAAACAGGAACATGCCGGCAGAACCCGCCGCAGTGCCGATCCCGAAGGCAAGCGAGCGCTGTTCGGGCGCCACATTGCGCGCAAACGCCGAGAGAATGATGCCGAATGAGCCTGATGCGACCCCAAGCCCGACCAGCACGCCGCCACCGACATGCAGCCAGATCGGGGCGTCGGCCTGCGACATGATAATGAGGCCCGCCGCATAAATGAGGCCCGAAAGGGTCAGTACGCGGGCGGTGCCATATTTATCGGCGAGCGCGCCGAAAAATGGCTGCCCGAGTCCCCAGCAGAGATTCTGGATGGCCATGGCCAGACCGAATGTCGAGCGGTCCCAGCCGGTGTCGGCCAGCATCGGTAGCTGGAAAAAGCCCATGGCCGAACGCGGACCGAAAGTCAGCATGGCAATCAGCGAGCCACTGGCAATGATCAGCCAGGGCATAGGGCTGCGAATGATTTTTTCCATAAAGACGTCCCTCGTTCACCGCGATCATAGGTAGCACTGGAGGCGCCGCCAAACGTATTTTAATGAAGATCCCATCAAGGATGGTGATGCTTCATGTGTTCGCACTGCTTTGGGGGGGCGCTGCCTCTCGGGGAAAAATAGACAAGGCTTTCGGCAAACCGGATTTCGTGCCGAGTGATCAGTGCTGTGATGCGTCCTTTCGTGCCCACCGGCCAAGGGCAGTCACAGGATAAAACGCAGCGACGTTCGGGCAGAACTTATTGGAACAGTTGCAGGATAGCCTGCGAATTGCCGTTGGCGATAGACAGTGCCTGTATGCCAAGCTGCTGTTGGGTTTGCAGTGCCTTGAGCCGGGTCGATTCCTCGTTCATGTCGGCATCAACCAGCCGACCGACGCCGGTTTCGATCACATCGGACAAGTCTGCGGCGAAATCTGTCTGCGTCGAGATTCGCGTGCTGAGCGCACCATAGGTCGCTGCCACGTCGGTCGCATATTCCTGAACATAATCGAGCACCTGGATCATCTCGTCGAGATCGGTGTTGCTGGTCGACGAATCGAGCGACATCTCAGTGATGGACGGATAGCCAGAAACGAGGGGCGAGTCCGATTTGAACAGGACCCATCCGGTGGCCATGCCGTTTTCCAGAGCGAAATCCTGGCTGGTAAGGATGCCGAGATCGCCGACATGGCCGTCGAGGAAGTCGAACAATGCAAATGTCGACGACGGCACTGTCGTCTGAGTTTCGTCGTAGTAGTCGACCTTGATCGTGTCTATGGCGACGGTGCCGTCGGCCGCCCGCGTGAAGCCACCGACAAGATACTTGTCCTTCACCAGGTTTTCGTCATCTGCGGTCTCGAGATAGAGCCAGTTTTCCCCGTTGAAGCTCGAGGACTTCGAGATGCTCAGCAATTGATTTTTCATTTCGGTCACTTCCGACCAGATCTTGTCACGGTCGACGCCGGGTTCACGTGCCGCCACGAATTTCGCCTTGATTTCGCTCAGGACATCGATGGAAGCTTCCATCCCCATATAGGCCGTATCGACCTTGGCTGCGCCGAAGGCGAGCGCATCCTGAACGGCGGAAAGAGCCTTGTTGTCGGAGCGCATGGTGGTTGCAATCGACCAATAGGCGGCATTATCGTCTGCACCTTCGACACGGTAGCCACTGGAGACCCGTGACTGGGTCGTGTTCAATTGCGAATTGATAGAGCGCAAAGTGTCGAGCGCCGCAATGGCGGCGCCATTCGTTTGAATGCTGACCATGAGGCGAAGCTTTCCAGGCAGTAATACTATATCGGCAATACATTGCTCATCGGGAATTTCCCGCCGCCCGTCATGGCGATGTTTGTGCATGTCTAGAAATATTCGGATATTGTGAACGTTCTTTTAATCACCCCAAAAAAGAACCCGTCATTACTGATAGGCTATTTTCGTGCTTTGAAAGTCCAGCCATCTTCGCGCACGTCCAGCACGGATACCGTGTCGCCGAGCTTCAAACGTCCTTCGCCACGCGGCACCGTATTCCAGCCGAATAACGGCCCGGGAACACGCCTGTCCGCTGACATGCGCAGACGCCCCATGGCCGGCATGGGATTGGCACCCTCGCGCGAGCCGGTCGCCTGATCCTGCGTGGTCATGATGCAACGCGGGCAGGGCTTGACCAGATCGAACACCATGTCGCCAATCTGGATCACCGACCAACGATCCTCGGCCCAGGGCTCGTCGCAATCGACGACGATGTTGGGGCGGAAGCGATCCATGCCCACCGAGCCTTCGCCATGGGCTTGCATATCGGCGTTGAGGGCCGCAAGCGAAGCGGTTGTCGTCACCAGGATCTGGTAGCCGTCGGCAAAGGTCACAGGGCTGTCGGGACCTGCCCATTCGGCACTTGCCGTGCGGCTGGCGCCGCTGTCGAAGAACACCAGCTTCACATCGCGGCCGAACCAGTCGGACAGTTTGGCATCGACAGTGTCGTCGGCGGCTGCTGCATTGACGATGGATTTCCAGATGGCCACGTCCATGCGCTTGTCGGGATGCGGCGGTGCCACCATCATCTCCCGCCCGTCATCCATGACAAGGCGAATATAGCCGGAATGGGGAAGGGCAGTCAGGCGGGCAAGCGCTGGCAGTTCGCGCTGGGTGATGAAATGGCCGGAAGCATCGACAAGCATCATTCGGCGGTCGCCCATCAGTCCGCGTGCATCAATCATCGCTTCGGGGATCGCAATTGCGCGTGCGCTCTTGAATGGATAGATGTTGAGTGCGCTGACCTGCATGATGTCCCTCAGATTTCCTCGAAAAACAGATCGTAGACCTGTTTCAGTCTGTCATGGCGTTCGCTGGCAAGCCGCCGTCCGGCAGGGGTCTGGAAGCCGTCGGCCAGTTTGAACAGTTTTGCCGGGAAGTGGTCAATGGCAAAGGCGCGGTCATCGAGCGCGCGGTTTTCTGCACGCGGGTCCGCGGCATCGTAGAGCGCGGAGCCCATCCGTCCGGCGATATAGAAGCAACGGGCTGCACCGATAATACCGATGGCGTCCAGCCTGTCGGCATCCTGCAGGATCTTCGCCTCAAGGCTTTCGGGCGCGATGCCGGCTGAAAAGCTGTGGGCGGCGATGGCATGGCAGACAGACGAAATGTCCGGGTCACTCCAGCCCATGTTCCTGAGAATGCCTGCGGCCTTGTCGGCGGCCAGCGTGGAGGCCCTGGACCTGAGCGGTGAACTCTTTTCCACGGAGACGCAATCATGCAGCAGGACGGCTGCCGCCAGAATGCGACCCTCTCCACCTTCGTCGCCATGGATGCGCATCGCATTACGAAACACGCGGGCAATATGGGCCAGATCATGCGCCCCGTCGTCACCGCCCTCTATCGCGTGGGGCATGAGCTCGGTTGCAAGGGCTTCATAAGGCCGAAAACCGGCAAGGAATTTTGCATCTGTCATGGTTGTGGTCCGGATTGGTTGGCACGACGGCCGCGCCAGCGCTCTGGCTACAAATCGCAATGGCGGTTTTGTAGGCTAGAGATCGGCGAAAGAAAAGGACCGGAGACAGCATGTGACAAGGCCCAGTCGCGTCGCGGGTAAGGCAACGCGCCCGAGGAGTGCTGGCGGCGATGGGCGTTACATCGATTGCGTTCGCAATAGTAAGAATGGTTATTAAAATTAACCGATCATTAATTGGTTTTGATCCGTCCCTGAAATTCGGTAATATGTGTGCGACCCTTTTTGATTTTTGCGTCGGGGCAGGCGGACGTCAATATTTCAGGGGGTATATGATGACATCAATTTCTTCAAATTATACAGCAACTTCATCCTATGTTCAGAGCCTTGACACCAATGGCGATGGTGTTGTGAGCGCAGAGGAACTGGCGGCAGGCGACAAGAAGAGCGGTCGAACCCAGGACCCCACAGTCGAAGTTGGCGGTAGCGCGGCCGCACAGTCCCAGCTCTCCAGCATGTTGTTTCAGTCGATGAACGCGGCAAGCGACAGCGGCACAATGAAACCACCCTCATTTGCCGATATGTTTGCGGCCATGGATGACGATGGCGACGGCAGCGTGAGCGAGGCTGAGTTCGTTGCTGCACGTCCAGAGGACGTGACGGAAGAGATGGCCACAGCACTCTTTGGCCGGATCGACAGTGAGGGCAGCGGTTCTATTTCCGAAGACCAATATGTATCGATGATGGAAGCGCAGCCTCCGATGGGCCCGCCGCCACCGCCGCAAAACGAAGACACTGAGCAACTGTCCTTTGCCGACCTGTTTGCCGAAATGGATAGCGATGGCGATGGAACAGTCAGTGCAGCCGAGTTCGTCGCCGCCCGTCCCGATGATGTCACCGAAGACATGGCGACACAGCTTTTCAGCGATATAGATACGGAGCAGACGGGATCAATTACCGAAGAGCAGTTTACCACTGCAATGACGGCTATGCGGACCCCGCCGGAAGCCTCAGCTGAAGACGTTGATACTGTCAGCCTTGCCGACATTCTTGAAAGGGTCAATGCACTTTTCTCTGAATATCTTGCCGACGCGGCAGACGGCGCCAGCACGGAATCTATCCTCGTGTGACCATTCGAGATCTTTCGATCTCGCCGGGCCAGCAACATAAAAAGTCCACAAAGTAGAAAGGGGTGTTTCTTCCGAAACACCCCTCTTTGCCGCAGGAATTCAGAAAAGCTGCCCTCAGCGAGCCTCTTTTTCCTCCACCGGTGGTCTTTCCAGCTTGGCCGCCAGTTCGCCGGAATAGGTAACCTGCGGGAACGGGATCGAGATGCCCGCATCGTCAAACGCAAGTTTCACCGCTTTGGTCAGGTCGCGCGATGTGGTCCAGAAATCTGCCGACGCTGTCCAGTAGCGCAGCGTCAGGACAACTGCGCTGTCTCCGAGTTCCATCACAAAGGTTGCCGCCTCCGGATCGGACAGCACGCGTGTGTCGGCTGTTGCGAGCTTCATCATGATCTCTTCGGCCTGGGTAATGTCGTCCTCATAGCCGATGCCGACATTGAGATCGAAACGGCGTGTCGGCTCGCGGCTGAAATTGACGATCGGCACATTCCAGAGCGTGGAGTTGGGGGCCAGCAGATACTTCCCGTCAAAGGTCTTCATTTCCGTGGCAAACAGGCCGACTTCGCGCACGGTGCCGGAAATATTGCCGGTATCGATATACTCACCCACCCGAAATGGCCTCAGCACCAGCAGCATGATCCCGGCTGCGATGTTCTGCAAAGTCCCCTGCAAGGCAAGCCCGATGGCCAGACCCGCTGCACCAAGGGCGGCGAGGATGGAGGCCGTCTGCACCCCGAATTGTCCCAGCACGGCAATGAAAACCATGATGAGGACGGCATAGCGCACCACATTGGAGAGGAAGACCGCGAGCGTTTCATCGACACCTCTGACCCGGCCGAGTCCACGGCGTGCCCAGCGACCGAGGATAGCGGCGAAAGCCCAGCCGATGATGAGCAGCAGAAGCGCGCCAACGATCGAGAAGGAATATTCCACGGCAATCGCGCTTGCCTGACTGAGTGCGGCGCGCGTTGCGATGAAAAACTGTGATGTCTGTTGTTCCATGCGTTCAATTGTCCCCTTGCAGGTCGGTGTCTATCGGCCACGGGGAACGGAAGGATGCCCTGAATAGAAAAGGGGTCTCACGATTTCCGCCAGAGTTGACGGCAATGGGAGACGCTGTTCGGGCCCGGCTGTTCCTCGAGGATATGCTGGCAACGCAGTGACGGAACGGCCGGACGCCCGTCTGTCGCCAAGTTTCTAACGTAAGTAAGCTCCATAAGTTCCAGCTAAACTGGACCACGGTTCTTCCGAAGTCCAGTCTAGGGGAGAATAATGCTCAGCTCGCCGCATTTTCGGCATTGAGAGGCAAGAGGAAGGGAGCGGCCTCCTTGAACTCTGCACCGCGGCCTATCGATTTGACGGCAGCCCGCAAACGACCGTCCCGCTCGAGCAGACGGTCGGCAATATCCACCAGCCGTGCATTCGGGGTCGCATGCGCCGACGCTTGCCGGAGGCGCTGCACCAGTGCCGCATCCTCCTGCTCGGGATGAACGGCGAGAGCCGCAATCAGTGCCGCCGCTGGGGAGCGCGACACGCCAAACCAGCAATGAATGAGAAGCGGCGCGCTCCGGTCCCAGCCACGGGCAAAATCGATGATCGCCCGCACATGACTGTCCTGCGGCGCGATCAGCTTTCCGGTGCCGGCAAAGCTGATGTCGTTGACACCGAGCTTCAGGTGGCGCTCCGCCTGGATCACCGCGGGGCGATGGAAGTCCTGATTGGCAGCCATCAGGCTGATCATTTCGCATGCGCGGTGCCGCACGGCCATTTCGGCAATATGCGACAGCGGAGAGACGATGATCAATGTCATGATTTTCCGGCGCGTTCTGCGTCGATAGCTTCGAACCGGCGAACGAAATGGACCTGCGCCGTGGTCGCGGCTTCCGGCGCGATCGGCAGCATCTCGCGACTGAAGCCGCGCGGCATGCCGAACAATTTCTTGGCTTCGGTCTCGGAAAAGCCGGCAAGCTCGACTGCCTCGAAATAGGCGGCGATCTGGTCGGCCTTCTTGATCTGCGCTTTTAATTCACGGCTGGGATGCGGTGCCAGGCCGAATCGCAGATGGATGGCCGCCTCCAACCGTTTCTCGACCGTTTTGTAGCCACCGCCGACGACGGCTTTGAACGGCGAGATCATGTCGCCGATCACGAATTCCGGCGCGTCATGCAGCAGTGCCATCATCCGGTCGTCTGCACTGGCCTGCGGCTGGTTGATGCAGAAGATCTGCTCGACCATGATCGAGTGCTGCGCCACCGAAAAGGCATGGTCACCATGGGTTTGACCGTTCCAGCGCGCCACACGCGCCAGACCGTGGGCAATATCGATCAGCTCCACATCAAGCGGTGAGGGATCGAGCAAATCCAGCCGTCGGCCTGAAAGCATGCGCTGCCAGGCCCGCGCCGAAATCGGTGTAACGGATGCCATTGCGGTCAGCTTTCCTCGGACGGCTGTGGAAAACTGAGCCCGGTCCAGCCCGCAAGGGTGAGAGCCACAGGGACTTTCCCTGCAAGAATCGGTGTGTCGGAAGCCATGGCGTCTCCGGCGCGATCGATCCTGACTATTGAAAGTCCACGCTTTCCGGCAATGGTGCCAAGCGTGCCGAGTGGCTTGCCACCGGCGGTAATCTCCGTGCCGGCTGCGGGCAAAGGCGCTTCAGCCGTCACGATGACCAGACGCCGGCGGGCGGTTCCACGATGCTGCATGCGGGACACGACTTCCTGTCCGACATAGCATCCCTTTTTGAACGAAACACCCGCGTTCAGATCCATCATCACGTCATGGGGATACACATCGTCCAGCGCAAAGTCGAAGGGGGTCTCCGGAACGCCAGCCAGAACTCTGAGCGCATGATAGCCCTCGATCGTGTAATCGCCATGTTTTCCGGCCTGCCGCATGACGGGAATACCGGCAGCGGCAAAGCGCATGTCCACAACCGCGTCGTCGCCTGCAATATCGCCCCAGGTGACGGTCACGCCGTCACTCGGCTCGTTGGAAATCTCGACCTTCGAGCGCAGCTTGTACATGGCAAGGCGCTTGCTCATAGCCTCTGCATTGCTGGCCTGGGTGTCGACAATGAAGTCTGCGCCGTCCCGCCAGATCATGAATGCGAACTGGATCTTGCCCTGCGGGGTCAGCAAGGCTGCTGGCATGGCCTCGCCTTGAGGCAGGCTATCGAGATCGGTGGTGATGAGATTTTGTAAAAATTTTTCGGCATCGGGTCCGCTCAGGCGGATGAGTGCTCTGTCTGGCAAGAGTGCGGCTGGCATCGTTTTCGTATCCGATTGGGTAATGAAATTGTCAAGTTGTCGGCGGTCACGAACGATTCATGCATATCAGACCCGCATTGGGCGAGCATGACAATGCCCAATTCTTTCGAATCAGTAAATAGAACGTGTACGGCCGGCCCCTTAACCGGAATGAAATCAGTCGCCGCCCAGCAGGAAACGCCATTCGCCGTCCGGGGAAATCCCCAGGCGGAAGAAATTGTAATTGCCGATCTCCAGCATGCTGGCGAAATCGCCGGCCGTGACGATACGGAAAAGCTGAACCTTTTCAGGCGCCGTCAGCGCCTGAAGCGGCTTTTCGGCAAAATAGGGCCAGACATACATTTCGCTCGGCGTTCCGGCATTCACACGCGCATAACCGGCTGCCAGCAGATCTTCGATAATGGCCAGGATCTCGATCCCGTCATCGTCGCCGGAAAAACCCTTGAGGACGTCCACCGGGTCGGAATCTGACCCACTCAGTTGCAACTGCGTCTGGTTGGGGCCGGGATTCATCAGCGGCTTCAGCTTGGAAACATCACCGGTCGCCGTTGCGTCGATGATCAGCTGGCGCATGCGCTTTACGGGTTCGGGAAGCTTGTCGAGGTCGAACTCGACCTCAACGGTGCCAGACTGCGACGAATCATCGGTCACCGCCTCATCGTCAGCGGGCGCAGAATTGATCAGCGGGTCGGGGTCGGGAATGCCAAGCGCACCGTCATTCGGAAGCTCGTCTGCCGGCACATCCTCGGGCGGCAGAAGTTCGCCATTGGTTGTTCCGCGATCGTCCGCACCGGGGATGGATTTCAGTTGTGAAAGTGCAAAAACGCCGTTGCTCTGCGCGGCAAGCCCTGCCGTACAGATGATCGCCGCCAAGGTCGGGCGGAGAATGTATCGACGCAAGGCGGTAGCTCCGACGCGCATCGCTTTATATCCTGATAGTTACTGCAAGTTACGCTGAGGTGAGAATTCGCCGGCAACCATGCGTTCACGCAGCGACTCAAGCAAGGCTTCGGCACCTTCTTCGCCCAGCACGCGAATCGTTTCGCGCATCGCAAGAGCGATCGCCGCATCGGCGATGATTTCCGGCTCGATGCCGTCTGCCATGCCGTCGGCCCAGGCTTCATTCTGGTACTCAAGCGCGGCCTGCATCTTCTCGTGGACAATCATGTCATCGATTTCGTTGCGGCGCGGTTCCATATACTTATTCCTCGCATGCATGCAGTTCTTACTGAGCTCTTAACGACATTAGCAGCCTTTTCTTAAAACGACACGGGTGCCGATCAAAAGAGGTGAATTTATCGTTAATTTCCAAAGCGCGCTGCAATTTCGGTCGCCAGTGTTGCGCCTTCGATACGATATCTCCGCTCCACGTCAACCGCTGCCGGCGTACATTCGACGTGAATTGCCGCAAAAGACCGGTATCCGCGGTTAAATGCAGCCGTCAGAACGCTGCGCCGACCCGGCTCGTCGGCAGTCTCGGACTCCAGAAGGGACTGCATCGTCTCGCGCCATTCCGGCTCTTCTCCCTGATCGCAGAGATTGCGCAGATAATGCACGGTGCCCAGAATCTCGGCCAACCGCGCCAGTTGTGTGTCATAAGCCGTCGGTTTTTCGCCCGCAGCTGGCACATCGACGATGGCGTTATCCACAGCCAGTGCAGGCCATGGCGAAAACGCCAGGATCGCGAGAAGGGCAAGAATGCGGTCTGGTCTTGTCACTAAGATGCGCTCGTGAACGATAGCGCAGCACTTTGAGAGGCTGCAAACACACATCATTTAACCGGCTTCCTGTTCGCGCGCCAGCGATTCGATGCATTCCAGTACACTTGGGGGAGCCGGGAGCTTTGCCGCATCCTCCAGGGGGAACCAGTCGGCCTCCAGAGCATCGTCTGCGGCCACGACGGCGCTGATGCCCTCAACATCCACCCTGAATACCGACAGAAGGAAATGGCTGGGAGGGCCATCGCCATCGCCTTCCGCTTTCAGGTCGTAAAACGCATAGAGACGCGGATTGGTGGCGGTCACCCCTGTTTCCTCCTCAAGCTCTCGCAGTGCAGTCTCTTCCAGCGTTTCACCGGGCTCGGAGCGGCCGCCGGGGAATGCATAGAGATCGGCCGCAGGCGGATTGCGACGTCGTACCAGAAGAACCTGACCCGCGAAGACGGCGATGGCGGAGGCGGCTGTCTGTGGTGTGGGGTAAGAATGGGTCATCGGCTCCACTTCCTTTGCGACATCCGATCATAGAAGCAAAGGCGCATGCCTGTCAGCGTCTTTCGGCATATGGTCTGCTTGACCGTGAGCAGGCAGGGTGCGAAGAAAAATCATGTGCGGACGCTTTGCTCTCGATGCCACGGCTGAACAGGTGCTGGAATTCCTCAGCGTGATTCGCATCGAGGACTTCCCGCCGCGGTTCAATATAGCGCCAACGCAGCCCATCCTGATGGCTGTCGGTTCACCCAGGGGCGAGCCTGGCAGCAACCTGCCCAATCGCGAGGCCTTGCTGGTCCGTTGGGGTTTCCTTCCCGGCTGGGTGAAGTCGCCCGATGATTTTCCGCTGCTGATCAATGCGCGGGCGGAAACGGTCAATGAAAAGGCGTCGTTCAGGGCAGCCATGCGCCACAGGCGTGCACTTGTACCGGTGTCCGGATTCTACGAGTGGCGGCGCTACCCCAAGGGTAGCAAGCAGAAGTCTCAAGCCTACTGGATACACCCGAAGAATGGCGGTCTTGTCGCCTTTGCAGGCCTGCAGGAGACATGGGCCTCGGCCGATGGTTCCGAACTTGATACGGGCGCCATCATCACCTGCGCTGCCAACACGGCGATATCGAAAATTCACGACCGCATGCCGGTGGTCATCAAGCCTGAAGATTTTCCACGCTGGCTGGATTGCATGAATTACGAGCCACGCCAGGTGGCCGATCTGATGGTGCCGACCGACGATGATTTCTTCGAGGCCGTGCCGATCTCTGATCTGGTCAACAAGGTGTCCAACACCAGTCCGGAAATCCAGAACAGGGTGGAAATAGCACAGCCTGATCCAGCACCCTCGGATAAATCTGCAGGGTCCGGTCAGATGTCGCTATTCTAGAGAGCTGCTTGTCAAACAAGACAAGAGAATAACTCTAACACGCTACAGGTGCTGCATGATTTCAAGTCGAACAATTGTCGATTTGAAAACTGCAGAAGATGCAGATACCTGGCTTCAGGCTGGCTGAGGCTTCGGTTTGCGCTTGAGCATCAGCGCTGCAGCAGCAACGGCTTTCAACCCGACAGGGCGGTATTGTGAAACGAGGTCCGATTTTTGCGGCGCTGGGGCCGGCTTCTTCGGCGACATGATATTTCCTTGCTTGCGCGTTCTGGTGTTCATCACTGTCCAGAATCTTTGCCTGAACATGACAAAAGCATGACAGAGACAGGCAAGGACGCAAATCACATTAAAACAACACAAACCACATTTCGCGACTGTTCCCGTATAACAAGCATCAGGTCAGTGATCGAAACTGGCGGTCATACGCCTCGGTCGAGGTCGTTTTCCTCATGCTCGTTGGAGTCATCTTCGACCGTCAGCGTCCCATAACGGCGACGCCAGGCGCGCGCGCCGAAGGGCAGGGTGATGAGGTAGAGCAGAACTGTCAGGGACAGGACCTGCCAGGTAAAGCTCATCAGCAGCGCCACATACAAAACGACCGTCAGCATCAGCGGCAAAACGAAATCGCGCCGGATGCCTTGCGTGGTGGACTTGCCCGACCAGACCGGAAGGCGGCTGACCAGAAGGAAGCCGATCAGCACGGTATAGGCCGAAGCGGCATAGGCGAAGGTTTCTGTGATCTGGACCCCAAGGAAACCGAGATAGACCGGCAAAAGCACCAGCAAAGCGCCTGCGGGTGCCGGCACGCCGACGAAATATTCGGACTGCCATTTGGCCTTCTGCTTGCTCTCGTCCATGACGTTGAAGCGGGCAAGGCGAAGACCGGCGGCAATGGCGTAGACCAATGCCGCGATCCAGCCGAGGGAACGGGCCTGATCGAGCAGGAACACGTAAAGCACCAGCGCCGGGGCCACACCGAAATTGACGATATCGGCCAGCGAGTCCATTTGCGCGCCGAATTTCGAGCTGGCCTTCATCATGCGCGCAATGCGCCCGTCAATGCCATCGAGAAAGGCAGCCGCGAGCACCATCATGACCGCCAGTTCGTAGCGATTTTCGAAGGCGAGGCGAATGCCGGTCAAACCGGCGCAGATGGCCAGAACAGTAATGACATTGGGGATGATCAGGCGAAGCGGTATTTCGCGCAGACGAGGTCCACGCGCCGCATTGTTCTGTTCTTCCGGGTCAATGGTGGGAAGGTCTCTCTCTGGATGGGGCGCTTGCATATTCCTGGGCTTCCTCAAGGTCAGCCGCGACGGCTGACCACCGGTCCCTTTGGCGAGCCGAATTCGGCAAGCACGGTTTCACCGGCAATGGCGGTCTGTCCGATAGCAACCCGCGGCTCGGCGCCGGCGGGAAGGAAAACATCCAGACGCGAACCGAAACGGATCAGGCCAAAGCGCTCGCCGGCATCCAGCGAATCGCTCGGATTGGCCCAGCAGACGATACGGCGTGCCACGAGACCGGCAATCTGCACGACGCCGATATGGCCGTGGCTGGTGTCGATCACGAGGCCATTGCGCTCGTTGTCCGTGCTGGCCTTGTCGAGCTCGGCATTGAGGAAGCTGCCTTCCTGATAAGAGATATTGACGATCCGGCCACGCATCGGTGCGCGGTTCACATGGCAGTTGAAGACATTCATGAACACAGAGATGCGCAGCATCGGTTCCGCGCCCAGATGCAGCTCTTCCGGCGGAATGCGCATCTGGATCGACGACACACGCCCGTCAGCCGGGCTGATCACCAGATCGTCATCCTGCGGCGTCACACGCTCCGGGTCGCGGAAGAAATAAGCGCACCACAGTGTGAACACCATCCCGACCCAGAAGAGCGGCTCCCAGATCCATCCAAGCACCAGCGAGGCAACAAAAAAGATCGCCACAAAGGGATAACCTTCCTTGTGGACGGGCACGATGGTGTTACGCAGGCTGTCGAACAGGCTCATGGGCCTTTTGTCTCCACTCAAAAAACGATTGGAAGCTGACTACCGCGAAAGCCTGTCAGGAGCAATGGCGCATGGCAAAAGCCTGATCGCGCAGCCACAACATCTAAAGACATCCAGATAGCGTCCCTCATGCCTGATGTGGTGATTGGCCAACGGATTTCCAGAGGCAACGCTTGCTCGCCCCAGACGTCAGTTCGCCGGCTGCTTGCGGATCACCACACCCTCGGCATCGCTTTCGCGCACCTGGCGCAAATGCTCTTCGGCTTCGGTGGCTTCACGCTGTCGATTCCACATCGAGGCATAAAGGCCATTCTGGTCGAGGAGATCGCGATGGGTTCCCCGTTCGGCAATCTGCCCGCCCTTCAGCACGATGATCTCGTCGGCATTGACCACCGTCGACAGTCTGTGGGCGATCACCAGCGTGGTACGGTTTTGCGATACAACGTCGAGTGCGGCCTGAATTTCCTGTTCGGTGGTTGTGTCGAGCGCCGATGTCGCCTCGTCGAGGATCAGGATCGGCGGTGCCTTCAAAACGGTACGCGCGATCGCCACGCGCTGCTTTTCTCCGCCCGACAGCTTCAGCCCACGCTCGCCAACCATGGTCTTGAACCCTTGCGGAAGGTCGGCAATGAAATGCTTGATCTGCGCCACTTCGGCGGCCTGTTCGACATCCTCATCAGAGGCCGACGGCCTGCCATAGCGCACGTTGTAGGCAATCGAATCGTTAAACAGCACGGTGTCCTGCGGCACCATGCCGATGGCAGAACGCAGGCTCTTTTGCGTGATCTCGCGCACATCCTGGCCATCGATGGTAATCGCGCCCGACTGAACGTCGTAGAACCGGTAGAGGAGGCGGGAGATCGTCGACTTGCCGGCACCCGACGGTCCGACCACCGCAACGGTCTTGCCTGCCGGAACCTCGAACGAAATACCCTTGAGGATCGGTCGGTCGGGATCATAGGAAAAATGCACATCGTGGAATGCAATGGCACCCTGGTTGATCTGCAGCGGCTTGGCCCCTTCCTTGTCGGTGATCTCCGGCGCAACGTTCAGCAGATCGAACATCTGCTCGATATCCGTCAACCCCTGGCGGATTTCGCGATAGACGAAGCCGATAAAGTTGAGCGGCACCGAAAGCTGCAGCAGCATGGCGTTGACGAAGACGAAATCACCCACAGTCTGTTCGCCGCGCTGAACGGCAAGCGCCGACATGATCATCATCACCGTCATCCCCAGACCGAAGATGACGCCCTGGCCAAAGTTCAGCCAGCCAAGCGAGGTCCAGACCTGGGTCGCCGATTTCTCATAGCGCTCCATGGAATCGTCGAAGCGACGGGCTTCCATGTCTTCATTGCCGAAATATTTGACCGTCTCGAAGTTCAGAAGCGAATCGATCGCCTTGGTATTGGCCTCGGTATCGCTGTTGTTCATGGCGCGGCGGATGGAAATGCGCCAGTCGCTGGCCCGGATGGTGAACCAGATATAGGCAGCCACAGTCACAGCCGTGACCGCAAGATAAGAAAAACCGTAGCCCCACCAGAAGATGACAGCCGTCAGCAGAAATTCCAAGACGGTCGGGATCGAGTTCAGGATGGTAAAGCGGACAATCGTTTCGATACCCTTTGTGCCGCGCTCGATGATGCGCGAAAGCCCGCCGGTCTTGCGCTCCAGATGAAAGCGCAGCGACAGCTGATGCATATGGACGAAGGTCAGATTGGCGAGCCGGCGCACGGCATATTGCCCGACACTGGCAAAAAGGGCGTCTCGGAGCTGGTTCAGCCCCCACTGGGCGATCTTGGCGACGTTATAGCCGGCCACAAGCGCCACGGCAGACAAGAGGAACAGCGGCAGGATGCCCGTCGCATCCATCTTGCCATCCAATGCATCGGTCGCCCATTTGAAGAAATAGGGCACCAGCATCAACACGGCCTTGGCGAACACCAGAAACACGGAGGCCCACACAACGCGCATCTTCAGATCGAAGCGTTCCGCCGGCCACATGAAGGGCCAGAGGTTCAACAGTGTCCGCAATGGATTGCTGTCGTCCGCAGATACGGTTTTCTTGGTGTCGGCCATGGTCTTCCGCCCCCGGGTAACCTGTATTTCAAGATGAAAAGCGGCGGTCCTTGAGGAACCGCCGCCGCTCAGCAGATAGGGCCATGGTTATGCGAATGCAATGGCAGGCCGGCAAACTAGGGTATTTGAGGCCGGTTAGTTGCCCGGTTTTTCCCCGCGCAGACGACGGCGATGGATATCTTCGGCCTCATTTTCCGGCAACGCACTGTCCGGGATCGTGAAGATCTGTCCCGGTTCGATCAGGTCGGGATTGAGGATCTGCCCCTCATTGGCCAGATAGATCGTCGTATAGCGAACGCCCTGACCGTAGATGCGTCGCGAGATCTGCCAGAGCGTATCGCCGCGACGAATGATCACGCTGTTGGCGCTCTTGGTCAGAGGGGCCTGCTCGATCGTCGCCGGTTCGCCGGCTGCGGTCTGCACCTGCGCCCCCGAGGCAGCGTCTGTTCCCGACGCGATGGCCGCAGGGGCCTGTGTCGGTGTCGGAGCAGCGTTCAGTACATCATCGATCAACTTTGCCAGATCGGGAAGGGCAGCGCCAACCGCCGCCACATCTTGCGGCAGTGCCTGAAGCGTGTCCAATGCCTTGCCTGCAGCCTTGGCCGTCTTGGCGATATTCGCCGCAATCTGTTCGCCGGCATTGGTGGATGGGCGGAACTCGCTCAAGGACTTCAGCGAGAAGGAGGTCGCAGACCGGGCAGCGGCCAGCGCTTCCATGGTCGGCTGCTTGCCGTCGACATAGAGCGAGCGAAGTATGGCAAAGGACTTGGACAGCGCGTCACGCTGCTTCTCGAAGGCGCCTTCTTCCAGAGGCACCAGCGCGTCCGGCTGGCCGCTTTCAGCGTCGGGTGCCTTGGCAACCACGGAGACCTGAGAGCCTTCGGGCCGTTCGAACGGCACGGAGGCGCGCACGATTACATTGCCGTTTTCGTCGATCAGATCGACCCGGATCGTGTGAGAGCCAACGGAAAGCGACATCTTGCCTTCGACCACGAAATTGCCGCCGGCATCGGCGCTGGCATCGCCAACGAACGTCTCGTCGGCATAAGCGCGCACTGTGCCACCCTTTTTCGTCGCACCGGCAATGAAGATTTTCTCGTCTTCAATTTCGACTGCGGTGACGCGGATCGCCTGACCATCGCCGGATGACGCAAATGCCGGCTCCGTCGTGGTGGTGGACGGTGGCAGTTCGGCTGTTTCGGCCGGTTCGGCAGTGGCTGCCGTTTCGGCTGGCGCAGGAGCCTCCGTGGACTGCTCGGCAACACGAGGCTGCTTGGTCGATTCAGCCACCTGGTCCGGCATGGTCAGAACCTTGCTCGCTTGCCCGGGCGTTGTGATCATGGCCAGAAGATTTCCGCTGGCATCCTTGGGGACGGAAACCGTCGCCACCTGTTTTGAGGTCACGACCTTGCCGTCCTTGGTCGTTGCACGCAGGGAAAGCGCGTAATCGCCAGGTGGCAGCGGGTTTTCGGTCACGGCGACGAAATCGCCGCTTTCACCGGCCTTGTCGGTGGCAATCACAGTGTCGCCGTCAACGACATCGACCTGGCTGTCAGGAAGCGAGCGACCGGCAATGACGGTTGACCCATCGGGTTCGACCCGCAACACATCGAATTCGGGAAATACCTCTGCGCTGACAGCAGGGGATTGATCCGCTGACGCAGAAGAGCCTTCGCTGGCCGGCACGTCGACGTCCATGCCGTCGAGAGCCTTCTCGATCAATCCGATAAGCGGCGCTGCAGCCTCAGGTTCGCTGGGCAGGGCCTTCAAAACGGAGAGCGCCTTTTGCGCACCGGCGCGTGTGGCGGTCATGGCGGCGCCGGCTGCCTTTTCAATATCGTCGGGAATGTTGATCGTGGCCAAGGCCGAGACGGAGGTTTCTGCAACGGCTCTGGCACCGGCATAGGCATCAGCTGTCGGGAGTTGTGAATCGGCAAACAGCGAAGCCAGCCCCTTCACCGCATTGCTGGCTTCCTCCTGCAGGCGTGCCATCTTTTCCGTCGCTTCGGCTACGGCACTGGTGACGGGCGCGGTATCAGCAGATTTCGATGGGGTCTGCTCGCTGCCGCTCGGTTCGGGATCCTCGGTAATCCGCGGCAACACGAAAAACACCATCAGTATGGTTGCAAAGCCAAGAACCAGTAGAGCCAGCCAGCCGGCGCGGTTTTTCATCATCAAGCCTCTCCAGACGCGCGGTTGCCAATTCCTACAACCGAGGGCCGATATTCCCCTTTTTTCTTGCTAGCGTTATCTATCTCGTTGCACAAGCGTTGCAGCGTGCAAAGGCTTGTGCCTTTAAGCCTTTTCCGCCAATTTTATGGGCCTCGCCGTACCATCTGCCTCTTTTGTTGAAATGACTGGAAAATCTGTGCCAAATCGATCTATTTGCGTCTATTGCGGTTCTCAGCCGGGGCGCGGTGACATCTATATGAATGCCGGCCGCGCGCTTGGTCGGGCGATTGCTGAAAACGGTTTCCGCCTCGTCTATGGCGGTGGAACCAAGGGCATCATGGGCGCTGTCGCAAGCGGTGTTCTGTCCGCCGGCGGCAATGTCACCGGCATCATACCCGAATTTCTGGTCGACATGGAAGCCACGCGCCATTCGCTGGGGCAACTCGACGAACTGATTGTCACCAAGGACATGCATGAGCGCAAACATGCCATGTTCGAGCGCGCCGATGCCTTTGTCACGCTACCAGGCGGTATTGGCACGCTGGAAGAGATTGTCGAGATCATGACCTGGGCGCAGCTTGGACGTCACGGCAAGCCGATGGTATTTGCCAATGTCGGCGGGTTCTGGGATCCGATGCTGGAACTCATTCGCCACATGCAAGAGCAGGGCTTTATCCACACAGCCCATCTGGTCCAGCCGCTGGTGATCGATCAGGTGGAGGATATCGTTCCGCAGATCATGGAGAAATGGCAGCAGATGAGTGACCCGTCCGGCGCCGAAGAGGTCATCTCAAAACTCTGAACTCTGAACTCTGAACTCTGAACTCTGGGCCTGATGCGCCTAGCTGCCGAAATAGTTGAAATACGCCCAGGCAAGAACGAAGGCCGCAATGACGCCGAGCGCGACCAGCAGCTTGTTCAGGCCTGGCCGTGGCGGCTTCGGCTCTTTGGGCTTCGGGGGGCGCTTGAATTCCACGACATTGGACACGTGTTTGGCTCCGATATATTCACTGGCTCCGGGACGCATCCCTGAGCTTTTGTCATGATACTATTCGACACCGTCTACCCGATATCAGTCAACGATGAACAAAACGGCACCAACTTGCGTCGATGAGCGATGCGGTTCTGCATTGTCTGCGACCTGATAGCTCATGCCAGGGCTGAGCACGAAGATGCGGCCATCTTCCAGCTCGGTCGTCAGTTCGCCGGAGACGCAAAACAGCACATGGCCTTTGACGCACCAGTGGTCGGCCAGATAACCCGGCGTGTATTCGACCATGCGAACGCGGATATCGCCGAACTGGCGTGTCCGCCAGCGCGCGGCCCCGGTTTCGCCGGGATGGTCTGTCGCTTCGACTGTGCTCCAGTCTGTGGTGCCGAAGGGAATATCCGTCATCTTCATGTGCAATAGCCTCGCTCTGAAATCACAAGGGTGGCGTTGTGGGCGGACGTTTGCGGTAGGCCGTCAGCAACGGCCAGGAATAAACGACCAGCGCTGCCCAGATCAGCGGGAAGGCGATGGCGCGGGCCGTGCCGAACGGTTCGTGGAATATGAAGACGGCGACCAGAAAGATCATGGTCGGGGCAATATATTGCATGATCCCGATGGTCGATAGCCGCAGGAGCTTGGCCCCGTTGGCATAAAGGATCAAGGGGACTGCGGTGACGAGACCGCTCGCCATCAAGAGCAGCGTGTCGGTGCGATCGGACGCCAGGAAATGCCCCTGGCCGGTGATTGCCAGATAGATGAGATATCCAAGCGCAAATGGTGCGAGCAGCAAGACTTCCAGCAGGAAGCCTTGATTGGGCCCGATCGGCAGTGTCTTGCGGAAGAAGGCGTAAAATCCCCAGGTCACCGTAAGGCTGAGTGCCACCCAGGGCAGACTGCCGGTCTCGAATGCCAATATGGCAACAGCGATGGCGGCAAGAACAATGGCTGCAATTTGGGTTTTCAGCAATTTTTCCTTCAGCAGCAGCGAACCGAGCATGATCGAAAACAGCGGATTGATGAAATAGCCAAGGGCGGTGTCGAGCGCGCGTCCGGCACCGATGGCCCAGACATAGATGCCCCAGTTGATGCTGATGAGAGCCGCTGTCAGCGCTGCCATGGCCAGCATGCGCGGGGAACGTAGCGCAATTTTGAGATCGCCGGTCCGGCGCAGCAGAATGAGGATGATACCAGCCACTGGCACAGACCAGAGCACGCGATGCGATATCACTTCCGCTGGCGATATATGTGCCACCGCCTTCATGTAGAGAGGCAGGAAGCCCCACAGGAGATAGGCCGAAAGCGCAAACATGAACCCGCGCCCGCTATCTTCATTCTTCGGCACTTCAACCGTCGTGTTCGTCGCCATGGTGTTATCCGCCCAACTGCTTTTTTCAACGCGGTAGCGGAACCTGCATGAATGAGCAAATTCATTTACTTGAACTATCCGGGCCTGCAACCCGTCACCAGACACAGCCATTTAAGGAGGTACCGGAGGGCCGGTCAGCTAAGCCGCTCACCTTCGGTCACATAGTTATGTCAGTCTGACCGTTCTTTGACCCGCCAGGGCGGATCTATGCGATTCTCGCCGGCGAAATAGAGTAAAACGCGATTGCCGCCGGGGTCGAAAATCTCAGCTTCCCGCCACAGCCAGGACTGATCCTGAGGGCCGGTCGTGAAGCTCAGGCCTATGGCCTTCAGGCGAGCGACCTCGGCGTTGAGATCATCGCATTCGAAATAGACCGTGGTGCCGCCGCCACTTGCCTCGCCCTGATGCAGCGAAAATGTACTGTCGCCATCGGGGCAAAGGAAACGCACATAGTGCGGACGCGAATCGACGATGGGCTGGAGGCCGAGCGCTGTGTAAAAATTCCAGCCGGCATCGAGATCGGGCAGGGTGACAGTGACCTGGTTGAGCCGCATGGCTTACTCCGCAGCAATTCTGCCCGCCAGCGCGCGGTTCTTCATCAGCTTGTAGACGATCGAATCCATCAGGGCCTGGAAAGACGCGTCGATGATGTTTTCGGAGACGCCGACTGTCCACCAGCGCTGGCCGTCGCCATCGGCGGATTCGATCAGAACGCGGGTGATCGCCTCGGTGCCGCCATTGAGGATACGCACCTTGAAATCCACCAGTTCCAGATCGTCGATTTCATGCTGGTATTTGCCCAGATCCTTTCGAAGCGCCAGATCGAGCGCGTTGACGGGGCCGTCGCCTTCCGCAACCGACATGATCTTTTGCCCGTCGACCACGAGCCGCACCACGGCTTCCGAGACTGTCTTCAGGTCGCCATTGGCATCGAAGCGTCGCTCCACCATCACCCGGAAACCGTCAATGCCAAAGAAGTCGGGAACCGTGCCCAGCGTGCGGCGTGCCAGCAGTTCGAAACTCGCATCGGCACCCTCATAGGCATAGCCGGTCGCTTCGCGCTCCTTGACGATCGAGATCAGCGTATCGAGACGGGGATCGTCCTTGGCGACATCGATCTTGCGGCGCTTGAGCTCGTTGATGAAATTGGCCTTGCCTCCTTGGTCCGACACCATGACCTTGCGGAAATTGCCAATAGTTTCCGGCGGCACATGTTCGTAGGTCTTCGGGTCCTTCAGCAGCGCGGATGCATGAATGCCGGCCTTGGTCGCAAAGGCTGACGCACCGACATAGGGCGCCTGATGGTCCGGCGAGCGGTTGAGAAGTTCGTCAAAGGCGTGGCTGAGACTGGTAAGCTCCAGCAGCTTCTCGCGGTCGATCGAGGTCTTAAAGCGCGCCGCATAGGTATCCTTCAGCATCAGCGTCGGGATAAGCGTAATGAGATTGGCATTGCCACAACGCTCGCCGATGCCGTTGAGCGTACCCTGTACCTGCCGCACCCCGGCCTCGATGGCGGCCAGCGAATTGGCAACGGCCTGTCCGGTATCGTTATGGGCATGGATGCCAAGCGCCGCCCCCGGAACGCCGGCCGCGATCAGGGCCGAAACGGTGTCGCGGATTTCAGAAGGTTGTGTGCCGCCATTGGTATCGCACAGCACCACCCAGCGCGCGCCGGCGTCATAGGCAGTCCTGGCGCAGGCCAGCGCATAATTTGGATTGGCCTTGTATCCGTCGAAGAAGTGTTCGCAATCGACCAACGTCTCCTTGCCGGCCGCGACGGCCGCTTTCACGCTGTCGTGGATTGATTGCAGGTTTTCCTCATTGGTGCAGCCCAGTGCGACCTTCACATGATAGTCCCAACTCTTGGCCACGTAACAGATCGCATCCGATTGCGACTGGATGATCTGGTTCAGCCCCGGATCGTTGGAGATCGACACGCCTGCGCGCTTGGTCATGCCAAAGGCGACAAAGGAGGCGCGTAACGTGCGCTTCTTGGAAAAGAAAGCGGTATCGGTGGGGTTGGCCCCCGGATAGCCACCCTCGACATAATCGATGCCGAAATTGTCGAGCATGGTCGCAATCGCGATCTTGTCTTCCAGCGAAAAGTCGATTCCCGGCGTCTGCTGCCCGTCGCGCAGGGTGGTATCGAAGAAAAAGATCTTTTCACGAGTCATGGATGGCGCCTCCCGGGCAGTCTTGTCGTTGTATGTTTGTCAAAGTCACCCTCTGGCCTGACGGCCGTCTCCCCCGCACGCGCGGAGAGACCGAGCCTCTGACCGTCGAGGCACCCAGAATGCTTCGCGCTTTGATCATCTGGAGCGGGCGAAAAATGGCTGGGTGCGGGCCCGGCAAGACGCAGTCGCCCAGCTGTCTGCTCCCTTGTGGGGGAGATGCTGGCCGGGCAGAAGGGACATCTTGCATGCACGTCATCTCAAGGCTTCCCCGCAAATCGGTCCGTCGCCCGGATCAACTGGTCGAGGATGCCCGGTTCCGTAAACGCATGGCCAGCACCTTCGATAATGTGGAATTCGGCGCGCGGCCAGGCCTTGGCAAGATCCCATGCATAGCGCAGCGGGCAGGGCATATCGTAGCGTCCATGCACGATGACGCCGGGAATGTCCTTCAGCTTATAAGCATCGCGGATCAGCTGGCCTTCCTCAAGCCAGCCGGCATTCATGAAGAAGTGGTTTTCGATGCGGGCAAAGGCGAGCGCAAATTCCGCCTCGCCAAAATTTTCGGTGCGGTCGGGATCGGGCAGGAGCGAGATCGTCGCCCCTTCCCACTGGCTCCAGGCGCGGGCGCATTCGAGCTGGATCTCGCGGTCCTCTTCGGTCAGGCGCCTGTGATAGGCTGCCATCATGTTTGAGCGTTCGCCTTCCGGAATGGGAGCGACGAACTGCTCCCAGCGGTCCGGATACATCTCGGAGACGCCGAACTGGTAGTACCAGGCCAGCTCCGCCTTTGTCAGCGTATAGACGCCGCGCAACACGAGTTCGGACACGCGATCCGGATGGGTTTCCGCATAGGCAAGCGCCAGCGTGGAGCCCCAGGAGCCGCCGAACACCAGCCATTTGTCCGCGCCGATCATCGCGCGCAGCTTTTCGATGTCGGACACCAGGTGCCAGGTGGTGTTTGCCTCAAGCGAGGCATGCGGCGTCGACCTGCCGCAGCCGCGCTGGTCAAACAAAATGACGTCGTAAAGTGCCGGATCGAAGAGGCGTCGATGAATGGGGCCAATGGTGCCGCCCGGACCGCCATGAAGAAAGACGGCAGGCTTTGCGCCTTTCGTGCCCACCCGTTCGAAATAGACGCGATGACCGTCGCCAACTTCAAGAAAGCCGGTCTCGAATGGTTCGATCTCGGGGTAGAAGCTGTGCAGTTCATCACTCATGTGTCGTCGTCCTTGGTAGGCCAGGCATCGGTGTCGTGGTCAGGATGCTGATAACTCTCAATCGAATTGAAAAAGGCCTCGTATTCTGGGCTGGTGAAACCGGGAGCTTCGAACAGTTCTTCGATCCATGGCAGACCGCGATGCCGATTGACCTGGACTTCGGGCTTGAACTTTTCCGGATGATCGAGCGTGCCGATCGCGAGTTCAAGGCCGCCTGGATGCTGATAGGTGAGGGGCGTGCCACATTTCGCGCAAAAGCCGCGCTTCACCTTTGCGGACGATCGAAACAGCGTCGGCTGCCCGCGTGTCCAGGTGAGATGCGCCAGATCGGCAGAGATGAAGGCACCGAAAAAGCTGCCGAACTGTTTCTGGCACATGCGGCAATGGCAGATCGACGGGCGCCCGAGCTTTGTGGCCTTGAAACGCACGGCACCGCATTGGCACCCGCCGGAAAACGCACCTTCTGTCATACGCCTTGCTCCTTGGGACGCCAATGATCTGGCTCGACGGCAGGGTGAACATCGAAGCTTGTGGTATCGGTATCAGGATGCTGGAAGGTGACGATCTCGGTCAGAAACGGCGCGTTTTCGACGTCATCCAGCGTGGTGTGTTCCGGCAAGTCATGCAGGTGCTCGACAAAGCCGATCTTGGCTTCCACCCCATACTGCACCACCGGTGGCAGCGCCGAGGGATCGTCGAAGGCACCGGCCGCAAGCGCGATCCCGTCGGGCGCTTCATAGGTCAGCGGCGTGCCGCAATTTGCGCAAAAGCCGCGCATGGCGAAGTTGGAGGAGGGGAAGCGCTTCGGCGCACCCCGAGTCCATTCGACCGTTCCGTCCTTGACGTCGACGAGCGGCGCATAATAGGCACCGAATGCCTTCTGGCACATGCGACAATGGCAGATCGAGGCGGTCAACTTGCCTCTTGCCTTGAACCGCACCGCGCCGCACTGGCAGCCGCCGGAATAGGATGAAGCGCTCACTGGGTTTCCTCCTCGGGCCATGTCTCCGTGTCATGGTCAGGATGTTGATGGACGGCTCGAGCAACGTCTCGAAGCCAGGCCTGCTCTTCTTCCGAGTCCGGTTGATGCGCGATCCCGTCCAGTTCGCCGAACCACGGCATCTTGGCGTCCGTGCCGCATTGCATGCGTGGCATGACGCTCGCCGGCTCATCCAGCGAGCCCAGCACGATATTGATGTGGTCGCTATTGCCGTCGAAGAACAACGGCGTTCCACATTTTTCGCAAAAGCCCCGGCGCACCTTGTCGGAGGACTGGAACCAGCTAGGCTCGCCGCGCGTGATCCAGAAATTCTCCCAGGCGGCATTCCCGAGCGGCATGAAATAATTGCCCGCCGCCTTCTGGCACATGCGGCAATGGCATAGATGCGCATTGCGGATACCGCCCTCGGCCCGATAGCGCACCGCCCCGCACTGGCAACCTCCGGAATGGGCTGTCATCCTGCATCCTCCAACCAGTTTTCGATCCTGAATTCAGGGACCGCCGAAAATTCGCGGACATTGGCTGTAACCAAGGTCATGCCGAGCGAGCGTGCATGGGCGGCCACGAAGAGATCGGTCGCGCCAATCGGCTTTCCCTGTTTCTCACGGAAGTTGCGTATCTCGGCAAAATGATGGCTCGCCTCCGCCTCGTCAGGGAGTATCTGAATGCGCGTGAGAAATTCCTCGACAATCGCATGCACTCGCGCCGAGCCTCGCTTCAGGGCACCGACGCGCAATTCGGAGGCGACGATCGAACTGACGCACAGTGCATCGTCCCCCAGATCAAGCCACCGCTTGCCAGTCTCGCCAACCGGGTTGCGCATGGCGTCAGAGACGATGTCGGTATCCAGCATGTAGCGAGGCGATGTCATAGGACGATGTCTCGCGGCGGCGGTTCACGCAGGTCAAAGTCGACATCCATATCATCGTGGTCCAGCGACGGCTGCGCGCTCAGCCACTCGCTAAAGCTCTGTCTGTCAGCATTCACCGGCTCAAGGGTAATTTTATTGCCCTCCTTGCGCATGGTCACCGCGTCGCCTGGGAAATCGAATGCAACAGGAATGCGAACGGCGCGATTGCGACCGTTCTTGAAGATCCTAACCTGTCTTTCCATGTCATTTCGACCTCTCTCAAGCGCAGGCATATGTCTCAGCATATGCCTTGCTGCCAGCTCCCACAATTCACCGCTTCACCTCCCAGCTTGTCACCCGCTCGCCGGTCTCCTTGTCCTTGCCATCCTTCAACTGGATACCCTTGGCGGCGAGGTCGTCGCGCAGCTTGTCGGCTTCGGCGAAGTTCTTCGACTTCAGCATTTCAAGTCGCATATCGACCAGGGCCTGGACCGCACGTGTCAGGTCGTCGCTGATATCGGACTTCTTCGGCGCAACGCCAAGCAGTTCGGCACTGGCGACGAAACGCGCCAGTCTCGATGGATCGGCATTGGCAGCGGATGCCAGTGCATGCAGCGCATGAATGGCCGCGACCGTGTTCAGATCGTCAGCCAGAGCAGCCATGACGGATGGGTCGGGGCTGGCATCTTCGCCATCTCCGGCGGGCCATTTGGCGAGCAGTCTTTCAGCTTCCTCCAGCCGCTTCACCGAAAAGTCGATCGGTTCGCGGTAATGCGTCATCAACATGGCGAGCCGCAGGACCTCGCCCGGCCATTTGCGTCCGCCAAAGGTGTCCGTTTCCAGAAGGTCGTGGATGGTAACGAAGTTGCCATCCGACTTCGACATCTTGCGGCCTTCGACCTGTACGAAGCCGTTATGCATCCACACATTGGCCATGACATGGGTGCCATGGGCGCAACGCGACTGGGCGATCTCGTTTTCGTGGTGCGGGAAGATCAGGTCGAGCCCGCCACCGTGAATATCGAATTCCTCACCGAGATAACGGCCGGACATGGCAGAGCATTCGATATGCCAGCCGGGGCGACCATGGATAGCGATTTTCTCGCCATCGAGGACGAAGTCGCCGGCCCAGCCGGGCTGGTCGGCAGCCGATTCCTTCCACAGCACAAAGTCTGCAGGGTTCTTCTTGTGCGCTTCAACCGCAACGCGCGCACCCGCCTGCTGGTCCTCCAGCTTGCGCTTCGAAAGCTGCCCGTAATCGGCCATGGATCCGGTTGCAAACAGCACTTCCTTGCCCTCTGTGCCTTCGGCCACATAGGCATGGCCCTTGTCCAGCAATTGCTGGATGATGGCGACCATCTGCGCGATGTTGTCGGTCGCGCGCGGCTCTATGCTGGGCGGCAATGCGCCCAGGGCGGCGACATCGGAGTGAAACTGATCGGCCGTCTTTTGCGTGACTTTGGCGATGGCCTCGTTGAGCGGCAGATCGGGAAAGTCGCGCAGCGCCCGCGCGTTGATCTTGTCGTCGACGTCGGTGATGTTGCGGGCATAGGTCACGTGGTCAGCGCCGTAGAGATGGCGCAGCAGCCGGAACAGCACATCGAACACGATCACCGGGCGGGCATTGCCGATATGGGCAAAGTCGTAGACGGTCGGACCGCAGACATACATGCGCACGTTATCAGCATCGATCGGCTCAAAGTCGATCTTGTCGCGCGTCAGTGTATTGTAAAGCTTCAGGCCCGTGGCCATGCGTTTCTCCCATAATAACAGTCTTGCCGGCTGGACCGGGTCGCTTGTCATCTGGGACTTGTTCAGGAGACGAAAACGGCCAGGCCAGCGGATGCGCTAGCGAATAATAATCCGGCAAATGCAGATCGTCGTTTTCATGGTCACGGTTATGGCGCGGGCCGGGGAATTGGTCAAGGGGCGTGCCTGCGCTCCGTTGTCTTTTGACATATGTGAGCAATGCTCACGTAACGTAAAGCTTTTTAAAGACCATGTGCCCTAGCGTGTTGTAACGCCCATGAGACGAGTTGTCCGCTATGAATGATCTGTTGCATCTGCCGACCCTGCTGGTGTTGTTTGCCGCGACGATTCTAATGGCCGGTATTCTTCTCATCAGGGCGTCGATCAGAAAGCCTGCGAGCCCGGTGGTCAAGGTCCTGATCGCGGCGGCACTGACGGGATCCGCCGGAAGTCTCATCCATGGTATGCGCGGCAGCCTGCCGCTTTGGTTCGAAACCTCCGTCGGTCTCACCTTGGTCAATCTGGGAGCCGGATTGTTCTGGCTCGGCGTCGTCCTGTTCCATGGGCGAAGAGCTCATTTTCTGTATGCCATTCTTGGTGCCATTCTCTGGTTTGCCTATTCGCTTGTACCGGCTGTTCAGGCATCGGTAGTTTTGCGCAGCATCGCAGTCTCCCTGGTTCTCGGTACCTATGCGACGCTGTCCGGTTGGGAAATCAAAAGAGCGGCCGCCGATGAACCTCTTCCGTCCCGCATGATTGTCGCAAGCGTGAACATCGCCCGTGGCCTGGGCTGGTTTATGATCATCCCCCTGACATTCCTGCTTGGGCCGAGCTATCTGCCGGATGGGAGCCATGCCGGATGGTTTGCCCTGTTGACCCTCTGTATGACGCTGGTGGGGATTGTCTGCCTTGTCGGCTTGCTGGTGCTGTACAAGGAACGCGATGGCCGCATTTTCGAGCTGGCCTCGGAGCGCGATTCCCTGACAAACATCCGCAATCGCCGCTCGTTTGTGAAGCGTGCGCAAGACCTCCTGTCGGATACTGCATGCCAGGAGTGTCTGTTGCTGCTCGATATTGATGACTTCAAGACCATCAACGACACCCATGGCCATGCAGCCGGCGATCAGGTGTTGATGGCCGTTGCGCGGTTGCTCCAGAGCAAACTCTCGCCGCAGTGGAATTTTGCCCGTATTGGCGGCGAGGAATTCGCATGCCTCATTCCCGGTCAGAGCCTGGAACATGCGCTCGCGACCGCCGAAGCCTTACGTCAATCCGTTGAAGAGATGGTGACGCCATTTCAGGGCAAAGCGCTCAAAGTCACCACGAGCATCGGCATTGCCCGGCGCAGTAATGTCGACCAATGGCTCGACGATTTGCTGGCGGCGGCCGATCGAGGTCTTTATGCTGCCAAGGATGCCGGGCGAAATTGCGTTCGACTGGCACCTGTGGTCACGGTTTTCAGCGGCGATAATGGTGCGATGCCCAGTCGTCAGATAGCGTCGGCTTCCGCTTGAAGCCTCGCCAATATAAGGGCAGCAGTCTTCACCTCTTCGAATTCAGTGCGAGACCGTCGACGAGAACACGTTGATGACGACAATGCCGGCAATGATCAATGCAAGCCCGATAATGGCGGCAAGATCCAGCCCCTGGCGAAAGACAAACCAGCCAACGGCAGACACAAGAACGATGCCGAAGCCGCTCCACAAGGCATAGGCGATGCCGACAGGCAGCGTGCGCAACGCAATAGACAGCATGTAGAACGCGGCTCCATAGCACAAAAGGCTCATCACAGATGGCCATAGCCGTGTGAACTGCTGGGTCTGCTGCAAAAGGCTGGTGCCGGCGACTTCGAAAGCAACTGCGATCGCGAGAGAGCCGTAGGTGACATAGACAGGGTTCATGATAGGCGCTCTCGGGTCATGGCGTTCAGTTGTTCAGTCATGGCGCGCACCTCGTCTGGCGCAGCGGCCGTGCCGGTAATGGTATCGAGCCAGAGCCCGTCTGCCGCAGCGCGGGCAATCCTGAGAGTAAGGTTCGCACTCTCGCCATGGTCGGAAAGCTTGCCGCCAATCCACTGCGCCCAGCTCTGGCGAAGATCGGCATCGGCAAGCGTGGACACGTAAAGTGCGGCCCAAAGCGGTTCGCTTCCAGCTTTTCCCTCTGCCAGAACGGCCGCAATATAGGCACGGCTGAACCGTCCGTAAGGGACGTCGTCCGCGTCCATGCGCTCGTTGAGATCAAAGTCGAAACGCTCGATGAGATCGTCGAAAACGGCACGGATCAGCACTGCCTTGCTGGGATAGTGGTGGAAGAAGGCCCCCTTGGTCACGCCGGCCTCCAGGCACACTGCATCGACTGTCACGTCTGCAATGCCGCGATGCGTGGCAATTCTCGCTGCCGCATCCAGCAGCATGCGCCGCACCTTTTCAGGCTGTTTCTTTCTCTGAATGGCTTTCATAACTAAACATACCAACTAAAAGGTATGTTTCAAGGGCATGTCGACTATTTGCTCACAATTCTCGGATTTTTACGCGCTTTTGAATGTCACGGTCCATGCCGCGATTGCCCGGCCAAATCTCGGGAGAGGGTTTCGGGCTTCAGTGAAGCTCCCGCTCTGCCGCGATCATTGTGTCGATCATCAGCTGGCGGGTCTGGTCGGCTGGAACGGCCGAAAGGACCAGCCGCAAGGCCTCCAATGCCGCGGCCTCGCCATGCTCCATTTCGAGGCGCACAACGGTCGCCACGATCAGATTGGCTGAAGCGGCGGCAGCTTCCCTTTGTATCTCGGTCAGTTCGCCATTGCCGGGATCAGTGCGCGTCTCTTCCGCATGAGACAGAAGATGCACGGTGTCCTGCGTAATTGAATTGAAAGAATCTGTCAGAACACGCTCCATCGCAATATGACAAAATTGTTACGATGAGAAAGCTGACAATTAGCTGACGGTCAGATGACAAAGGCGATCTGCTGCGCAGCATGCACAGCCAATTCGACGCTGCCGCGCCTGTGCCAAGGCGTGAACGCGGCGTGTCTAGCCAGCCTCTTCCGGGGGAGCATTGTTAATCAGCGCGTTACCGACTTGCTTGCGCCATTCATTGCTGGTCATGGCAGAGCTGATCAACCGCATGGCTTCCAGAACCGCTTCCTTGCCATGCTCGCGATTGAGCCGCACCATCGCGGCGGCGACGAGATTTGCAACGGCCTCTGCCTGTTCTTTCTGGACGTCGGTCAGGTCCGGTGGCATGACCACTCCTTGAAAGGGCTGCATGTTCCTGAGGCAGGAAAGTTTCGCCTTGTGCGGTGAAACCTCCGTAAACCTACTACTCCAGATTTTGGCGGGCGGCAATCAACGCCCGGGGAAGGCGAGGTAGGTTACCTATTCCGGCAGGCGGTAGTCCTTGAGCTTGCCTTCGCGCACCACGAACAATTTGCCGGTTTCGGTCAGCTCGGGACCGCATAGCGGAAGAAGTGCCGATGCAACGTCGCGCGGATGGGGCAACGTATCGGGATCTTCGCCCGGCATCGCCTGCGCGCGCATGGCGGTCCGTGTGGCACCGGGATCGACCGAGACGATCTTGAGCGGCAGTCGCTTCGTCTCGCCGGCCCATGTGCGTGCCAGCGCTTCGACGGCGGCCTTGGAAGCCGAGTAGGGCCCCCAGAACGGCTTGCACGACTGCGCAGCACCCGACGACAGGATCAATGCACGTCCCTGATCCGATTTGACAAGCAGCGGTTCCAGCGAGCGGATAAGACGCCAGGTTGCGGTGACATTGATGGTCATCACCTTTTCAAACACCTTGGCCTCGACATGGCCGATGGGCGAGATAACGCCCAGCACGCCGGCATTGGCGACCATGATGTCAAGCTTGCCCCAGCGTTCGAAGATCGAACCGCCCAAGGCGTCGATGGCATTCATGTCGGCGAGATCGAAGGGTACAAGCGTTGCAGAACCGCCGGCAGACTGGATGGCATCGTCCAGCTCTTCCAGCCCGCCGATGGTGCGCGCGCAGGCAATGACATGCGCACCGGCCTTGGCGAGTTCCAGCGCCGTGAAATAGCCGATGCCACGTGAGGCGCCGGTGACGAGCGCGATCCGCCCCTTCAGATCAACTGTCATGCTTTATTCCTTGCCGCTCAGCCCGCGCTGGCGAGCATCGATATCTTGTTGCCGACCGACTGGTCACTCTGCTTGTCGAGAAGACGTGTTGGATAGTCGCCGGTGAAATAGTGGTCGGTAAATTGTGGATTGGCGGCGTTGCGCGGTTCACCGCCAACGGCCATGTAGAGCCCGTCGATGGACAGGAAGGCCAGCGAGTCGGCGCCGATATACTTCGCCATCGCCTGTTCGTCTGCATACTGGTTGGCCAGCAGCTTGTCCCGGTCCGGCGTGTCGATACCGTAGAAGTCGGGATAGAAAATCATCGGGCTTGCAACGCGGATATGCACTTCCTTGGCGCCGGCATCGCGGATCATCTGCACGATCTTGACGGATGTCGTGCCGCGCACGATCGAATCGTCGACCAGCACCACGCGCTTGCCTTCGATCATCGCCCGGTTGGCCGAATGCTTGAGCTTCACGCCAAAGGCGCGGATCTGCTGTGTCGGCTCGATGAAGGTGCGGCCCACATAATGGTTGCGGATAATGCCGTATTCGAACGGAATGCCGCTCTCCTGCGCAAAACCGAGTGCTGCCGGCGTGCCGCCGTCAGGAACTGGCACGACAACATCGGCCTCCAGTGGCGCTTCCTTGGCAAGGTTCACGCCCATGGCCTTGCGGGTCTGGTAGACATTGCGGCCGCTCACGACGGAATCGGGGCGGGCAAAGTAGACATATTCGAACAGGCAGGCACGCTCCGGCTGCGGATGCGCCGGCATGCGCGACTCGATGCTGATCGAACCATCGGGCTGGATCTCGCAAATGACCACTTCGCCATTGCGCACATCGCGCACGAATTTGGCACCGATGATATCGAGCGCGCAGGTTTCCGACGCGAAGATCGGAACACCATCCAGATCGCCCATCACCAGTGGACGGATGCCGATCGGGTCGCGGGCTGCAATCAGCTTGGTGCGCGTCAGCGCAACCATGGCATACCCACCTTCCATCTGCCGGATGGCATCGATGAAACGGTCGGTCGTGGAAGCATGGCGCGAGCGCGCGATGAGATGCAGAACCACCTCGGTATCCGAGGTCGACTGACAGATCGCGCCGGTGGCGATGATCTGGCGGCGCAGCGTCAGTCCATTGGTGAAGTTGCCGTTATGGGCAATGGCAATGCCGCCTTCTTCCAGTTCGGCAAACAGCGGCTGCACATTGCGCAGGGCCACTTCGCCGGTCGTGGAATAGCGGGTGTGCCCGATGGTCATGGCCCCTGGCAGTTTCGCAAGCGTTGCCGGATCGGTGTAGTGGTCGCCCACAAGGCCCATATGCTTTTCGGTGTGAAAATGCTTTCCATCGAAGGACACCATGCCGGCGGCTTCTTGTCCGCGATGCTGAAGCGCATGCAGGCCAAGTGCGGTCAGCGTCGCTGCATCGGGGTGGCCCAAAATGCCAAACACGCCGCACTCTTCATGCAGCGTGTCACCATCGAGGATATTGTCTTCACGGGCGGAATGCGGGTGGTTCATTGCGGCAACCCTTGGCTACGTGTGCGAATTGGCCATATGGCGACACAGGGGACGTTTTTCCAGCCATGGCCGTGAACGGGCGTCCATTGATCGCATTTGAGGGCGCTTTTGCGGCAGATACCGCTCGGCGTCAATTGTTTGTTGCAGGTGCGTCCTCGGCAGGCACCTGTTCGGCGGGCGTATTGCCCTCCGCATCTTCCTTGCCGAGAATGCGTGCCCTGAGCTTAGGCTCGATGTCTTCCGGAAGCACGGCTTCCAGTTTCAGCACCAGCGCATCCAGGAATGGCTTCGATTTCGCTTCATTGACCCAGTCAGGACGCTGGCGAACGTCGATCAGCCAGTTCCAGAAGGCAACGGCGACCACCAGTAGCAGAATGCCGCGCGCCGCACCGAACAGAAAGCCCAGCGTGCGGTCCAGTGCGCCGATGCGGCTGTCGATAATGAAGTCTGCGATGCGCGATGTGATGAACGAAATCACGATCAGCGCGATCAGGAACACGATGCCGGCAGCGGCCGCAAGCGCGATCCGGTCGTCCGATGTGTAGTTCTTGATATAGGGCAGAATGAACGGATGCAGATAATAGGCGGCAGCCACTGCGCCGGCCCAGCTGGCAATCGAAAGAACTTCGCGCGAAAATCCGCGCACCATGGCGAGTACGGCAGAAAACAGAACGACGCCGATGACAATACCGTCGAAAATCGTGATGGGCATAAAATCCAACTCCACAAGACCCGGCTTGCGGCCCCCGTTTGCCGCTGCCACCGTCACCGGTGGAGCCATTCTCTCTTATTTCGGCCCGACGTGCAAAACGCCACAGGCAAAATCTTCAATCCCCGTCGTTTTCTCCTTTGTTGCGCAAACTGGCTCCCGCAATACGCGCGACCAGATCCGGCAGGCTTTCGATCTCGCTGAGGCGTTTGCCCGCACCCTTTGGAAGGTCCGGAGACGCCGCCGGCAGGACCGCTGAGGAAAAACCGAGCTTTTCGGCTTCCTTGAGGCGCTGGGCAGTATGCGCAACAGGTCGGACGGCGCCCGACAGGCTGACTTCGCCGAAATAGACGCAATCTGCGGGAAGGGCAAGCCCGGCAAGCGATGAAACAAGGGCTGAGGCCACAGCCATGTCGGCGGCTGGCTCGCTGATGCGGTATCCACCGGCAATATTGAGGTACACATCGTGCTGTCCAAGCCGCACGCCGCAATGGGCTTCAAGCACCGCGAGGATCATTGCCAGCCGTGATGAATCCCAGCCGACGATGGCGCGGCGTGGCGTTCCAAGCGAGGTCGGCGCAACCAGTGCCTGCACTTCCACCAGCACAGGCCGCGTCCCTTCCATACCGGCAAATACGGCGGCACCGGGGGATTTTTCATTGCGTTCGCCCAGAAACAGTTCGGACGGGTTTGCGACCTCGCGCAGGCCCCGGTCGGACATTTCGAACACGCCGATCTCGTCGGTCGGCCCGAAGCGGTTCTTGACGGTCCGCAGGATGCGGTAGTGATGGCCTCGGTCGCCCTCGAAATAGAGCACGGCATCAACCATGTGCTCGACCACGCGCGGACCGGCAATCTGGCCTTCCTTCGTCACATGACCAACCAGAACCATCGTGGCGCCGGTCTGCTTGGCAAAACGGATCATGGCTTGCACCCCGGTGCGCACCTGCGTGACAGTGCCCGGCGCACTGTCTGCCGTGTCGCTCCAGAGTGTCTGGATCGAATCGATGATCACCAGATCCGGTCGCTTGCCTTCTGAAATGGTGGCGAGGATGTCCTCGACATTGGTCTCGGCTGCCAGCAGCACATCGGTATCGGCCGCGTGAAGACGCTGCGCTCTCAGGCGCACCTGCGCAACGGCTTCTTCGCCGGATACATAAACGACGCGCTGGCCCTTGCGCGACAATGCGGCGGCTGCCTGCATCAAGAGCGTGGATTTGCCGATGCCGGGATCGCCGCCGATCAGCACGGCCGAGCCCCGGACAAACCCGCCGCCGGTTGCCCGATCCAGTTCCGCCATGCCGGTCGCGATGCGCGGCGCCTCTTCGATCTCGCCGGACAGGGCGGTCAGAGTAACCGGTTTGCCCTTTTTCGGCGTCTTGCCGGGTCCACTGCCGATGCCACCCATCGGGTCTTCTTCGACAATCGTGTTCCACTCGCCACAGCCATCACACTTCCCAGCCCAGCGGGAATGTACGGTGCCACAGTTCTGGCAAATGAATTGGGTTCTCGGTTTGGCCATGCAGTCTACGCTTCCGGTGGTGTGATAAGAACAAATGCGGAACAAGCCTCTTCTAGACCGCTTTCCGTTCGCTATCAAGCCATCGTGGGAAAGCGATCAAATGTCCTCTTGTTCGACATATCGGCGCTCATATCGCAGGCCCATGCCTGTCAGCATTTCATAGCCGATGGTACCGCCGGCGCGGGCGACATCGTCGAGCAGCATGTTTTGGCCGAACAGTTCGACATAGTCGCCGATCTTGAATGCCTGCTCCGGAACATCGGTCATATCGAAAATGGTGATGTCCATGGTAATGCGTCCGATCACCGGAACCCGGTAGCCGGCGATAAAGCCGAAAGCCCCTTCGCTGACACTGTCGCGCAACGGGATGCCGTGGCCGGAGAGGGAACGCAGGTAACCGTCGGCATAGCCGACGCTGACAGTGGCAAGTCGGCTGTCACGCGAAAGCCTGTAGCTTGCGCCATAGCTCACCGTTTCCCCCGCCTTTGCAGAGCGTATCTGCAAAATGCGCGCCTCCGCCGTGGCCACGGGTCGCATCGGGTTTTTCACTCCCGACACGGCCTCACCGCCATAAAGGGCGATGCCCGGACGGGTCAGGTCGAAGTGATAGTCTGGGCCATGAAAAGTGCCGGCAGAGGCGGCCACACTCGCCTCGATACCGTCGAATGCCGCACGAACGGAGCGGAATGATTGCAGTTGCTGCTGGTTCATCGGGTGTTGAGGGTCATCGCCGCACGCCAGGTGGCTCATGACCAGAACTGGCGAAAAGCTCGCCGGGCGGGAGACGTCGCTCGACAGTTCCATGGCGGCCTCCATGGGCAGCCCAAGCCGGTTGAAGCCGGTATCCACATGCAGCGCGCAAGGGTGATCGCCATGGTTGGAGACGGCGGACATCCAGAAGGCAAGCTGCTCCTCCGATGCCAGAACAGGCACCAGATCATTGTCGAAGAAGGTTTGTTCCATGCCCGGCCAGACACCGGACAGCACGAAGATGCGCGCCTCCGGCGCATAGGGGCGAAGCGTTTCGCCTTCGGCGGGAACTGCCACGAAGAAGTCGCGCGCGCCGGCGTGATAGAGCGTGCGCCCGACATCTTCGATGCCCAGTCCATAGGCATCGGCCTTTACCACGGCGGCGGCGCGGGCCTTGCCAGAGCGCTTTGCCATGTCCCGCCAATTATCGGCAATGGCCGGCAGGTCAATCGTCAGGCGCAAAGGCGCTGAGTGGAAGTGTTCGTCGGGGTCGAAATTCATGGGGGATTGGGACATCGAGATTCACGAATAGGGGAGGAGCCTTGGGTTCGGCCGAACCTAGCACTTTTATTCAAGACCGAAAGGCTGCCATGCGCTAATATTTTGCCATGCACAATGTCTCGCAACAGGATGCCGCAACGGAAATGCCGCTCATAGGTGGAGAGCATGCCAGCTTCTGGCGTGACACCCGCTTTGGCGGCATGGAGTGCCTGAGTGCGACTTTCCAGACCCACGCCTATCCGCCCCATGCCCATGAGACATTCTCCATCGGGGCCATCGAAAACGGCAGCCAGATTGCCAGTATCAATGGGGCACGGGAAGAAACCGGCCCCGGCAATCTCTACCTCATCAATCCCGAAGTTGTGCACGACGGTGCGCCGGGTGCAGATGGCTATCGCTATCGAATGATCTATCCGGGCCACGACCTCTATCGCGATATTCTGGAGGATGTGGGCGGAAGGGCAGTTCACGGCAGTCCGGCATTTCAAAGAGGCCTGCCCAAGGATCCCGAACTCGCCGCCGCCTTTGCCCATGCCCACAGAGCACTGGAGCAAAAGGCCGGTGCCCTGGAGGGCGAGGAGAGCATGTTCCGCGTTCTGGCGGCAATCTTTGCTCGACATGGCAGCCGAATTACAGCACCTGTCGATACAAAGGAGCGCACGGCGGTGCGCCGCGCCCGCGACTATCTGAGCGACAATTATGCAACCGACATCGGATTGACCGAACTGGCCCGCATTGCCGGCCTGTCTCGCGCGCATCTCATCCGTGCATTTCGGCGCGAATATCACATTACGCCGCACGCCTTTCTGACCGATGTCCGGGTGCGCCAGGCGCGCGCCATGCTGATGCTTGGAAAGGCGATTGCCGATGTCGCCTTCGATTGCGGCTTTGCCGATCAGGCCCATTTCACCCGCCACTTCAAGGCGCGTACCGGCATCACCCCGGGCCAGTTTCGCAACGCCTGACACTTTCCTTCAAGACCGACGGATGTCGCACGTCTATTGGCAGAGACCCGATGCCAACAGGACGTGTTCATGCACCAGTGTTCCAAGATTGACGAATTTCTAAAGGGTGCGCGCCGCATCCTGCCCCTGATGATCGCAGTTGTTCCCGTCGGCGCGGTCTTTGGGGCCGTCGCTGCAACCAAAGGCCTGTCGCCGGCCGAAGCCACGCTGATGAGCGCACTGGTCTTTGCCGGAGGATCGCAGTTCGTGGCCATGGATATCTGGTCTCACCCCGCCAGTTGGGTCTCTGTCGGTTTTGCAGCTCTGCTCGTCAACTTGCGCCACGTTCTGATGGGGTTCTCCATTATTCCGAAACTGGAGAGGTTCAGCAAATGGCAAAAGGCAACAAGTCTGTTGTTTCTGGCCGATGAGATCTGGGCTGTCGCCGAATTTCACGGGCGCCAGACAAGGCTTACGTTTTCATGGTTTGCGGGTGCCGTGATGCCGTTCTACTCAGCCTGGGTCCTGTCAGCCCTGCTCGGGGCAATGCTTGGAAGCGGGATCGGAGATGCGGCGGTGCTTGGGCTGGATTTTGCCTTTCCGGCGGTCTTCATCATTCTCATTATGGGGTTCTGGAAGGGCAGGGATACAGGGCGGGTGCTCCTGGCCAGCGCCGGCTGCGCCTTGATCGTCCAGTATTTCATCCCCGGCGTCTGGTATATCGCTGCCGGCGCCGTGGGTGGCATGCTGGCCTCGGCTGTGTCGCCCAGACGCGCGGTTGAGACGTAAGATGACGATCGATCCGGTCACCCTCATCGCCATCCTCGCAATGGCTGCCGCCACTATCGCAACGCGCCTCAGCGGACTATTTCTGCATCGCATGATGTTCATGTCCGACGAGCGCAGGCGCGTGCTCGATGCCATCCCGCCGGCAGTCTTGGCCGCAGTCGTTACCCCAACGGCCCTCGCCACCGGTTGGGCAGAGACATTGGCCTGTGCGGTCACGGCCCTTGCGGCGAAACGCCTGCCGTTTCTGGCAGCCCTTTGTCTCGGCATAACCAGCGTAGCGGTGCTGCGCCGGCTGGGGCTGTGACAACCGGCATTAAGCACATTTGGTAGTTCTTCTGTGATGATAAACGCCCAGATGGTAACAATGCCGAACGGTTGCACGAAACAGGTGCAAGCCCGGTATCGCAATGGGGGCGAAGAGGGTGACGATACGGCAAGAAAAACAGAGTGACGACGCGCGAGCCGAAGTCGATTGCTCGTCGCAGCCTGTGCATGAGGCTTTCGCCAGCGACAAGACACCGCTGATCGTCGATCTCGATGGAACGCTTGTCAGGACGGACCTGCTCTATGAGAGCTTTTTTGACACCTTGTCGCGCGACCCCAAGCGTCTTTTCGATGCGGGCTTGGTGCGCGACTTCAGCCGTGAAGGCTTGAAGGCGAAACTGGCCACAACTTCGCGCATCGACTACGCGCAGCTTCCCTATAATGAAAAGGTTTTGGCGGTTGTCGAGGAGGCCCGAAAAGAGGGGCGCAAAACCTATTTGGCCACAGCCAGTCATCAAAGTCATGGCGAAGGTATCGCTGAGGCACTCGGTCTGTTCGACGGCGTCTTTGCCTCCGATGACAGTGTCAATCTGAAGGGCGCGCGCAAGGCTGAGTTGCTGGTCGCTCAGTTCGGCGAGGGTGGCTTCGACTATATCGGCAATCACGACAGCGACCATGAAATCTGGAAGCATGCGCGCCGCGCCTATAGCGTCGATCTGGCGGTATCATCGTCGAAACGATTGACCCGCGCGCACGCAGATCACGTGGTTGTCGAGGAAAGACGCTTCGACTTCAAGGCGCTGATCAAGGGTTTGAGGCCACACCAATATGCCAAGAACGGGCTGGTCTTTGTGCCGTTGCTGACGGCGCATCAGTTCAATCTCTTTGCGATCACGCATGCCTTGATGGCGTTCGCAGCCTTTTCGCTGTGTGCGTCCGGAGCCTATCTTCTCAACGATCTCCTCGACATTCAGTCGGATCGAGGACATCCGACCAAGAAGAACAGACCCATCGCTTCCGGTCGACTGCCGATTACGGTTGCGATCGCACTTGCACCCATTTTGACCGTTCTGTCCTTCTTGATCGCCTTTTTTGTTTCGCCCGCATTCTTGCTGGCGCTTGCCGTCTATTACGTCGCGACCAACCTCTATTCCTTCACCCTGAAGAAGCGGATGTTTATCGATGTCGTCGTCTTGTCTTTGCTTTACACGCTGCGGGTCTTTGCCGGAGCGGCAGCGATTGATGTCGTGATCTCCGAATGGCTCTTCGCGTTCTCTTTGCTCATCTTCACGGCGCTTGCGCTGGTCAAACGCTATGTCGAGCTCTCGACCCGACTCGACAAGGGGTTGGATGATCCGTCCAGTCGCAATTACAAGATCGCCGATCTGCCGATTATTGCTGCGCTTGCGGCATCGGCCGGCATGAACTCCGTCATGGTTCTGGCGCTTTACGTTTCATCGAACGACGTTGCCCGTGCCTATAGCCATCCACATATTCTGTGGGGTTTGTGCCCGCTATTCCTGTACTGGATTGCGCGCATCGTCATGCTGGCCCATCGCCGTTATGTCGATGAGGATCCCATAGCCTTTGCTCTCAAAGACGACCGCAGCTGGGCCGTCGGGCTGATTGCCATCGCGCTTGTGCTGGTGGCTCATTGAGCGGCGGGGACGAATGATGAACCCGGACCGCTGTCTATCGTGCAGGATTTCGCAAGCGAGGAAAGCGTCATGACCTCTGTGAGTGAAGCGCCGAAACGCGGAAGCCTTGGCCTGTTTGACGTTTCGCCCTGGATCGCCATCCTGCCGGCGACGCTGTTGACCTTCCTGTTTTCCGGCTATGCACCGATATTCAACAACAATATCTATCACCTGCCGATCATGCTGGAGAGCTGGAACTTGCCGCAGTTTCAGGATGATGCCTTCATCCAGTCACTGCGAAACTTCTCGTCCGGCTTTTGGCTTTTGTTCTCAGGCGTCGGCCACTACATCGCCCCGAGGGTTTTTCTAACTGTATGGCTTGGGGTCACGCATCTCGCTTTTTTGGCCGCAGGGCTGCATTTCGCCGGAAGTCTCGGCTATCGCAACCGCCGCCAATTGAACCTGTTCGTCCTGCTCTTCGCGGTCTCGTCGATGACGGTTGGGCTGACCGTGGGCGGCGGCGGGTTGATGCTCAGCAATTTCAGCCATTCGGAACTGGCCAACGCCACGATGATCTTCGGTCTCTCCTTTGCGTTGAGGCGGCAATATGGCCAGGCAGCAGTGCTCACATGCGCGACCTTCTTTCTCAACGCCTTCATGGCGGTATGGATGATCGCGCCATTGCTGCTGCTGGCAGTCTACCAGTTGTCGGCCGGTACGCTTTCCGTGAGCAAACTGCTACGCGATGGCCTTGTCGGCAGCGCCGTCGGCCTGATCTTCCTGCTTCCGCCCCTTTTGAACATCGTCAATAATCCCGAACTGGCCGCACCCCTTGATTTTTCCTATCCGGAATTCCTCTGGGATTTCTATCCGCCGCATTTCTTTTTGAACTCTGTGCCAGCGCGCGAATTGATAAAGCTGCTGGGATTGTTGCTGATCCTGTTCCTGTCGGTCAGGTTCCATGGCCGGAAATCCATGGAATTTCAGATGGTGGCACTCGGGGCTGTGGCAGTCATTGGCATTGGCGCGCTTGTGCCTGAGGTTACCGATGCGCGCCTTGTCCTCAACCTGCATCTGATCCGTGGTGCTGTGATGGTGGCGATCCTCGCGCCGCTCAGCTTGGCGCTGGTTGTCTCCCATTGGCTTCTTTTCCCGCAAAATACATTTCGAAAACGCTATGCGTTGATGCTGGCCGGTATTCTGATCGCGCCGATCCAGCTATCGCCCCTGGCGGTTTTGGTTCTGGGCTATGTTCACATCGCTGAAAGGCGGGAATCCAGGCCCAAGGGGCGAACGGACCGGTTTCTGCACAAGGTCGCCTGGGGGTTTTTGGCGCTTTGCATTCTGGCGGTGCCTGTCAGAGCTTACAAGGCGATCCGCATATCGAATGACGATAGGCAAGCTGTCGAGGCGTGGGGCGCCGTGGGGACGTGGGCGCGGCATGGGACGCCTGCTCAGGCCACATTCCTTTTGTTTCCTGTTGCCGAAGAATCTCCAGAGGTCGGATTTGAAGAGACCTCAATGCGGGGAATATGGTTCGCGGGAAAATTTGGCGCCGCGGTGATGTGGTCGCCGTCCTATTACCCGCTCTGGCAGAGCCGTATGATGGCGTTCACGCGCCTCACCACACCGCAGCAACGCCTGCAATTCGCGCAGCTGGCGGAGATCGACTATCTGGCAATGCCGTGCGATCGAACCGTCACGCAGGAACCGGCTCACCGCGAAGGCCCGATCTGCATCTACCGAACCAGTATGGCGACCGGCTATGCGTCGCGCTCCGGGGGCAATCTTCCATGAACTATCTTCTGATCCTGATCAGCGTGTGCCTGAGTGCCTTCTCCCAGGTCATCCTGCGCTACGGCATGACCCGTCCGCTGATCGTCGAGGCGATGTCGGGAAACGCCTCGCTTGCGGCGATCCTGATGGCAGTCGCCAAGTCGCCCTATGTGATCGCAGGTCTTGCCTGTTACGGTTTCGGCGCTGTCCTCTGGCTGTTCGTGCTGTCGAAGATCCCGGTTTCCTTCGCCTATCCCTTCGTGTCTCTCGGCATCGTGCTCACGACGATCACCGCCATCGTCGTGCTCCGGGAGAGTATCAGTATCAGCTCTGCCTTCGGCGTCATGCTGATCGTTGCCGGCATCCTGGTCATGGCACTCGGTCGGGGGCAGGTGGGGACGTAGGCCCGCTGAAACCTAGGTTTCTTCGTAGGGCGTAAAGCTTGGATCTGCCAGGTCTGCAAAGCGGGTGAATTCCGCCTGGAAGGCAAGCTTCACCGTGCCGGTCGGTCCGTGACGCTGCTTGGCGATGATCACGTCTGCCGTGCCCTTCACCTTGTCCATCAGCATTTCCCATTCTTCATATTTGGGATCTGAGGGATCGCGCGGCTCCATGTTCTTGACGTAATATTCCTCACGGAACACGAACAGAACCACGTCGGCGTCCTGCTCGATCGAACCGGATTCACGAAGGTCGGAGAGCTGCGGACGCTTGTCTTCTCGGCTTTCGACACCGCGCGACAGCTGCGAAAGCGCAATGATCGGAACATTCAGTTCCTTGCCGAGTGCTTTCAGGCCGGTGGTGATCGCGGTGATTTCCTGCACGCGGTTTTCACTCGACTTGCCGCTGCCGGTCATCAGCTGGACGTAGTCGACCACCAGGCAATCGAGCCCACGCTGACGCTTCAGACGACGTGCACGCGCGGAAAGCTGTGCAATGGAAATACCACCGGTCTGGTCAATGAACAGCGGAACCTTCTGCATGGTCTGCGAGAAGCCGACCAGTTTTTCGAAATCCTGCTCGGTGATGTCACCGCGGCGGATCTTCGAAGACGACACTTCGGTCTGCTCCGACATGATACGGGTTGCCAACTGTTCCGACGACATTTCGAGCGAATAGAAACCGACCACGCCGCCGTTCTTGGCCTTTAACGAACCATCCGGCTGAATTTCCGGCTCGTAGGAGGCCGCGATGTTCCAGGCGATATTGGTCGCAAGCGAGGTCTTACCCATACCCGGACGTCCGGCAAGAATGATCAAGTCGGAACGTTGCAGCCCGCCCATCTTGTTATCGAGCGACATGATGCCACTGGAAATGCCGGACAGTTGGCCGTCTCGGTTATAGGCTTCGCCTGCCATGTCCACGGCAAGGGCAACAGCGTCGTTAAAGGCCTGGAAGCCACCGTCATACCGTCCGGTTTCGGCAAGCGAGAACAGCCGGCGTTCGGTGTCTTCGATCTGCGCCTGCGGCGGCATGTCGAGCGGCGCGTCATACGCGATATTGACGACATCCTCACCGATCTGGATCAGCGAGCGCCGCAGGGCCAGGTCGTAGATGGCGCGCCCATAATCCTCGGCATTGATGATGGTCACCGCCATCGATGCCAGACGCGCCATATACTGCGCGATGGTCATGTCGCCGATCTTTGCGTCCGTTGGCAGGAATGTCTTGATCGTGACAGGATTGGCCGTCTTGCCCATACGGATGATCTCTGAGGCAACCTCGAAGATCTTGCGGTGTAGCGGCTCGTAGAGATGTTCCGGCTTCAGAAAGTCCGAAACACGGTAATAGGCGTCGTTATTGACGAGGATAGCACCGAGAAGGGCCTGCTCCGCCTCGATATTGTTGGGTGCCTCACGATAGTGAGGTTCCTCTTGCTTTGCGGGCACAATTTTCCGAAGGGCATCGCTCATGGCGGCGTTCATCAACTCGTGTTTGAGGCGTTGTTATGATGGTCACGGTTTGGCGTCGCAGCCCTCAGGAGTCAACATCAAAGCCGAACCTAATCAGATGCCACTTTGATGCCATTGGCGTTTTTCCTGTTGTCCAAAGTAATCCACAGCGTCTTGCCGATGACCGTCCAATATCGACCAATTTAGCGTGATTCGCCTTGCGCTGCGCAAGGGAATCTGAGTTGCGCAAAAATTGGAAAAAGTGCAAAGACAAAATATTTGCTATAAACGTTATGGTATATACATATGACTTGTGGTAATTATATGCAGACTGACGGAAAGCGCGCAGCCTGCTGCCACAATCCGTCGCACCAATGTCCCAAAAACGGTTAGCCTGTGAAATCCCCCTCCGCGTCCCAAACGCTGCCGTTCGCGGTAGCGGTGCGGCACAGGCAAAGAGAAAGCCCGGCTCGCATGAACCGGGCTTTCTTGTTTTCAGAAATTTCAACGAAGGCATGTGGGCGCTAAATCGCGCCTTGTTTGGCCAGCCGATGCTCAGCGCACCATCCGATCACCTCGGATAAAACGCTGAGCCAATCGATCGGTCTTACTTGTCGTCTTCGTCTTCTTCAGATGCTGCAGGTGCGTCTGCAACATCATCTTCGTCTTCGTCGCGGTCCGGGTTGAAGAAGTCTTCCGGACGCAGGGCGTCTTCGTCGACGCCGTAGATGGCATCAGCCGAAGTGAGGTCTTCACCCTTGGACTGGCGCTCTGCTTCATCAGCCGAACGGGCGATGTTCAGTTCAACCTTGATTTCGACTTCGGCATGCAGGTGGATGGTAACCTTGTGCAGGCCGATGGTCTTGATCGGATGCTGCATTTCGACCTGGTTGCGGCCGATTTCGAAGCCTTCTGCAGACAGGATCTCGACAACGTCGCGAGCAGCAACGGAGCCGTAAAGCTGACCGGTTTCGCCAGCGGCGCGGACAACGATGAAAGACTTGCCGTCAAGAACGTCGGCAACCTTCTGGGCTTCCGACTTGCGCTCAAGGTTGCGGGCTTCAAGCTGCGCGCGTTCGCTCTCGAAGCGGGCCTTGTTGGCAGCGTTGGCACGAAGGGCCTTGCCCAGAGGCAGCAGGAAGTTACGAGCATAGCCATCGCGAACCTTCACGGTTTCGCCCATCTGGCCAAGCTTGGCAATGCGTTCAAGCAGGATCACGTCCATTTTGGTTTCCTTTCGGTTGTGTTCAATTTGATCAGGGTTTCGGTTGATCTTTTCCAGACTTGCCGTTTGGCGTCAGAGCGACCGTACGGCCGGTGTCGGCAAGTCCGATGACGAGAAACAGGAAGAGCGGAAAAAACATCAGCAGCGACAGATATGCGATGATCAGAACGGGCGTGCGCCAGTCCTTGCCGCGTGTCCGGGCATGCATCGAGGCAAAGCCGGCCATGACAAAGCCGGCGCCAAACGCGCCACAGATGGTCGCACCGATCAGCGCTGCCGTGCCGCCGACGAAACAGGCAACAATGCCTGCTAGAAAGATGAAGAGCGCATTGCGGTTCATGCGCATGGCTGACGGAATGTCTTCGCGCGGACGCAAGGCATGGCCGGATGCCGCAACAATACGCGAGGCAATGTAAAAGGCCGCCGTCAGCATCATCACCCACATGCCGGCCTGGACGATCGGCAGCGCCATCAGCATCATGCCCTCGACCTGCATGATCTGGCCGGCATCCATGGACAGCGACGGATCTGCCGTGGTCGTCGACGTGATGATCATATCGACCATCTGCGACACCAGCTCGGGGCTATAACCGATCATGACCCCGAGCGCGATCACTGCAAGGCTCACGATGCCGCACAGGTGCAAAAGGATGTCAGACAGCGGATACCAGGCCATCAGATCGTCCGGACCGCCCAGTTCGCTTGCAGGCCGTGCCAGATTGGCCAGATGGCTGATCCAGCCAGCCGGAAGCAGGGTGAAGATGGCCATGGCCAGCGCAAACATGGGAGAGACGGTAACAGCGCCGACTGCAGCCGCAGTCACGATTGCCGTGACGGCGGCCATATTCCCCCAGCCGAGACCGACGATCAGGACGGGCAGGGCGGATGCGGCGTAAAGAATGGAAGACAGGGGCGGTTGCGCGCTCGCGCCCAGCACAAGCAGGACGGCGGTAATACCAGCAAGCATGCCGGTCAGCAGCAATTTTCCGTTCATGGTCTTCACAGTCGCTGTCCTGCCTTCAAGCAGTTAGGGGAGATATCCCCAACATGGGTTTTGTGCCTGAAAACAGGCGGTCGTTCTGGTCCGATCCGCGCCCAACGCGAAAGGGAGATGAGACCCGCTGAAATCAATCAGCGGGTCTCGGTATCACTTACGATACAACGTAAGGCAACAGGCCGAGGAAGCGGGCGCGCTTGATGGCCTTGGCCAGTTCGCGCTGCTTCTTCTGGGAAACAGCCGTGATGCGGGACGGTACGATCTTGCCGCGCTCGGAAATGTAGCGCTGCAGAAGACGAACGTCCTTGTAGTCGATCTTCGGAGCGTTTGCGCCGGAGAAGGGGCAGGTCTTGCGACGACGGTGGAACGGACGACGAGCCATATCAGCCATGGTCAATACTCCTTAAGCACGATCTTCGCGTGGGCGGCGTTCAAAGCCACCTTCGCGTGGGCCACGGTCTGGGCGATCGCCATCACGGCGCGGGCCACGGTCAGGACGGTCACCATCGCGACGCGGACGATCATCGCGATCGCGCTTCTGCATCATGGCCGACGGGCCTTCTTCGTGGGCTTCCACTGCGACGGTCATGTAACGAAGAACGTCTTCGTTGATGCGCATCTGACGCTCCATTTCATGGATCGCGGCACCAGGAGCCTCGATGTCCATGAGAGCGTAGTGAGCCTTGCGGTTCTTGTTGATGCGGTAGGTCAGGGACTTGAGGCCCCAGTTTTCTACGCGCCCGACTTTGCCGCCATTAGCTTCGAGAACACCCTTGTACTGTTCGACGAGGGCATCAACCTGCTGAGACGACATATCCTGCCGGGCAAGGAATACATGTTCGTAAAGAGCCATTGTAGACTTGCCTTTCTTGCGGTTATCAATACCCGGATCCGGCGCTAAGCCTCAACGACTGGTCCTGTTCGGATAAATCCGTAGGCAAGAAAAGCGTTGTTCGAGACGGTCGAGAGCGGAGACACGGGAGACCGGAACCCTGTGGTTCCTGCGGCTTTCGATGATGAAAACCAGCCCTCCGTTCAGCCACCAGCCAAATGACCGGGTATATGTGAACAGCGCGCTTATACGGATTTCTGGAAGGAAGGCAAGGGGCGGTGGAGCAAAAGCCCGGATGACCGCCCTTTGCGTTGCAATTCACACCGCAGCGCCGGATGTGGCGCGCATATGCGCCAGCGAACGCGAAGCCATATAAAAGGTGCAAAAGCCGTTGACCAGAGAATAGCCGAACACTGCGACTGCACTGCCTGTGGCGAGCGGAGCCATGGCAGATCCAACGGCATTGGCATAGTTGACGCAAAACAGCGTCATCATCAAAGCGAGACTGTGATATTCGCCGGCAAGCACAAGGCGACCGTCTGCCTGTCGATACGTATCCCGCGCCGGCCTGATCGACGACACGAAGATAACAGCCAGTATGGCACCGGCGGCTATGCCTGCAAGGGCAGGTTCGGCAAAATGCTCCTGCGCCAGTTTGGCGAATATCAATGCAAGGAATATGGCTGAGGGCAGGATGATCTGGACGGGCGACTTGACGTGGGGTCGTGTCCGTTTAACTCCTGAATAAACGAGATAGGCGAGAATGAGCCAGGCCCAGCCTGGTGTATTTTGAAGAACGACAAGGAACGTATGCATGGTGAAAACCCCTTTTCGGACGGTGGTGAGAGTGGCTGTTGGGGCAATCAGCGCATCGGTCGTGACGGTAGCAAGTCGGCATGCGTGAACGGTCGAATAAATGCGTGATTGGTCGCACTGTGCGGTCCACGCTTCGTGAAATGCGCAAGGATTATTCTTCTCCCCGCACATACGTCTTGTTGATTGCTGCCATATTTCTGATCGGGTTGTCGGGGCCGTTCGGCACATTCGCCTCACTCGGATTTGTAGAGCGCTATCTTTATTGGGCGGTGATGATCACATCGACCTTCGCCGTCGGTAATCTCGTCGGCACCTGGGTCCAGCAGCTACTTGGCGAGAAGGGCTGGACGCCAACAATGCGCTTTGTGCCGATCGGCGTTGCCGCCGGCATTGCCGTTTCAGTCGTCGTGGCCTTGGTCGACGCCGTTGTATTTGGCTGGAGCGGTCTGTCCACCGAACGGCTGCTTCAACTCCTGGGCTACAGTCTGCCGGTAGCCGTGGTCATTTCGGCGGCCATCGTCTTGATGCATGATACCGCAGCTGTGTCCGGTTCCGGTGACAGTGGCGATGATGCGCGCGAAAATGGCGTGCCGCGTCTTGTCGAGCGCTTGCCCTTCGACAAGCGCGGGCGGATCATTTCCATGTCGGTCGCGGATCACTATGTCGAGGTGACGACCGTTCGCGGCAAGGCAATGCTGCTGATGCGCCTTCGCGATGCAATTGCGGAGGTGGATGGTAACAAGGGTCTGCAGATCCACCGCTCTCACTGGGTTGCGCTCGATGGGATCCGCGCCGTGCATCGCGGTAGCGGACGCGTGGAGATCGAAACTGAGGTCGCAGAGCGTTTGCCGGTCAGTCGCTCCTATCTGGCCGATGTGCGCTCTGCGGGGCTTTTGCCGTAAACGCTCAAGCGAGGGCCGACAAAGTTCGCTCGATCACAACAGCGCGAATGTGTAGCCGGCATAAAGGGCGAGCATGATGACGCCGGCGCCCCGGCCGATTTTCCGCCCGAAGAAAAGCATACCGGCGAAAACCGCGGTCACACCCACCATCACCGGAACGTCAAAGGTCGAAAAGCGGCTTGCCACGGGGATCGGCAGGACCAGTGCGGTGATGCCGAGGATGCACAGGAGGTTGAAGATGTTGGAGCCCACCACATTGCCGATCATGATGTCGGAGTGGCGCTTCAGCGAAGCGCTGATGGCGGTCGCCAGTTCCGGCAGGCTGGTGCCCACGGCAACGACGGTCAACCCGATCACGGCCTCAGGAATGCCGAATTCACGGGCAAGCGAGGTTGCTCCGCGAATGAGAAGCTCGGCGCCACCGAAAAGGATGACGAGACCAAGGGCAATCAGCGCCGATGTGAAAGGCCAGGAGAGCATCTCTCCCTTGGCCTCTTCGGGAGTATCCAGATCCGGCTTTCCGCTCTCTTTGACATAGGTGTAGCCCAGATACGCGGCCAGCATGAGCAGCATGATGATGCCGGCAATGCGGCCGATATAGGAAAATTGCACGAGGCCAAGCACGACAAAGCTCGATGCCAGCATGACCAGCGCATCGCGCTTCACCGAGCTGTTCCAGTTGCTGATCGGATATATGATCGCGCTGACGCCGATGATCAGCATGATATTGGCAATATTGGAGCCGACCACATTGCCGATCGAGATATCGGATGCGCCACTGAAGGCGGCGCTGAGCGAGACCAAAAGCTCAGGCAGGGATGTCCCGAAACCAACGATCACCAGAGACACGACGAGCGTCGGGATATTGAGCTTTCCCGATAATGAGACCGCCCCACGCAAAAGCCATTCGGCACCGAAATAAAGTGCAACAAGCCCTGCGGCGATCAATAGGAAATCCATTCGTCTCTCTTTGTCTCTAGCGCATAAAGAAGGCGGCCCTTTCGGGCCGCAACTTCAGATGACATGGGAATGCGGGACGCGCATTCCAAGGTGACGCGGCACTTTTCCGGGGCTGGACGGAAAAACAATGCCGGACGTGTGAGCGCCGTTCAGATCGGAGCGGGATATTGCCGGTGAATGCGGGCAATTCCGTTCATCATTTCGGCACTCAAGGTGAGATCCGCAGCGCCGATATTGGTCTTGAGCTGTTCCATGGTCGTGGCACCGATAATGACGGAGGCCATGAAGGGGCGTGTGAGGCAGAAGGCCAAAGCCATGGCCGATGGATCGAGCCCATGCTCCCTGGCGAGGTCCACATAGGCCCGCACAGGAGCTTCCTGCAATGGCTGTAGGCGACCGCCGAGATCGGAGTTGATCGATCCGCGCGAACCGGCGGGTACCTCGCCATTTAGGTATTTGCCGCTCAACATGCCGGCGGCAAGCGGCGAATAGGACAACAGTCCGACATCTTCATGATGTGAAAGCTCGGCCAGATCCAGATCGTAGGTGCGGTAGAGCAGGCTGTATTCGTTTTGCACGGTGGCAATGCGCGGCAGGCCCTTCTGCTCGGATGTCGTCAGATATTTCTGTACGCCCCAGGTCGTTTCGTTCGACAGACCGAGCGCCCTGACCTTGCCGGCCTTGACCGCATCGTTGAGCGTTTCGAGGATCATCAGGATGTCGTCGGACGCTTTCTGGCGGTCCTGCTCCCAAGGGGCGTAGGTCCAGGATCGGCGGAAGTGATAGTGACCGCGATTGGGCCAGTGGATCTGGTAGAGATCGAGATAATCCGTCTTCAAGCGACGAAGGCTGGCGTCCAGCGCTTCACGAATGCCCTCGACGGTGATCGGGCCACCATTGCGGATATAGGGGCGTCCTGGGCCTGCAACTTTTGAAGCCAGCACCACCTTGTCGCGGTTGCCGTTCTTCTGAAGCCAGTTGCCGATAATCTCTTCGGTCTTTCCGTAGGTCTCCGGCGACAGCGGGGTCGTGGGGTAAAGCTCGGCAGTGTCGAAGAAGTTCACGCCTTGATCGAGCGCGTAATCCATCTGTTCGAAAGCGTCAGCCTCGTTGTTCTGGCTACCCCAGGTCATGGTGCCAAGGCAGATTTCCGAAGCCGAGATATCGGTGCGGCCAAGTTTATTATATTTCATGATGAAATTCGTCCGGGTCTATGCGAGTGCAGATCAGGGTTTGGAAGGTTCCGGGCGAATTTAGGGTTTTACGCGGCGGGTGCAAGCGAGCAGCGCATGTTTTATTGATTTCAACCGCCAGCCGCGGCCTGTTCTGTGTCTCTCCGGCATGGGGCAGGCAAGCCTCCGTTCAACTGCGCATCGGGGCTGAGAAGAACGCCACAAGCAGGGGACGCAAAGGACGTCTCACTTGACTCCCGCGCGCAGAATGTGAATTGGAGGGTCAAAATGACAGGGAAGGATTGAGCCCGATGACTGTGGCATTCACCTTTCCCGGCCAAGGCAGCCAGGCTGTCGGTATGGGCCGGGACCTCGCAGACGCCTATCCGGAAGCGCGCGCGGTATTCGATGAAGTCGACGATGCACTGGGGGAAAAGCTCTCCGCCGTCATGTTTGACGGACCGGAAGACAAGCTGACCTTGACCGCCAACGCGCAGCCCGCATTGATGGCGGTCTCCATGGCCGTCATCCGTGTGATGGAAGCCCGCGGCTTCGTGCTGAAGGACAAAGTGTCATTTGTGGCCGGCCATTCGCTCGGCGAATATTCCGCACTCTGCGCGGCGGGCACATTTTCCATTGCCGATACCGCCCGTCTTTTGCGCATTCGTGGCAATGCCATGCAGGCAGCAGTACCTGTCGGCGAGGGTGCCATGGCGGCCATCATCGGTCTGGAACATGGCGACGTCGAGGCTATCTGTGCCGAGGCGGCAGCGTCAGGCGCCTGTCAGATTGCCAACGACAATGGCGGCGGCCAGCTGGTGATCTCGGGTTCCAAGTTGGCCGTGGAAAAGGCTGCAGCTTTGGCATCCGAGAAGGGTGCCAAGCGCGCCATCATGCTGCCCGTCTCCGCACCTTTCCACTCGGCGCTGATGGGCCCGGCTGCAGACGCCATGCGCGACGCGCTGGGCACGGTCGAAAAGCATAGTCCGGTGGTGCCGGTGATTGCCAATGTTCGCGCCGCTCCCGTCTCCGATGCTGCACTGATCGCAGATCTTCTGGTCGAGCAGGTAACGGGTCAGGTCCGCTGGCGCGAGACGGTTGAGTGGTTCGCAGCCAATGGCGTTACAACACTTTACGAGATAGGCTCCGGAAAGGTTCTGACGGGAATTGCCCGTCGTATCGACAAGACTGTGACTGGCGTCACCGTCAGCACGCCCGCCGATATTGATGCTGCTTTGGCCGCTCTGATCGGCTGAAGGCTTACAAGAAACAAGGATATCCACAATGTTTGATTTGACCGGCCGCAAGGCCCTCGTCACCGGCGCATCCGGCGGTATCGGCGAAGAGATCGCCCGCCAGCTTCATGCCCAGGGCGCGATTGTCGGCCTGCATGGAACACGCGTTGAAAAGCTTGAGGCACTTGCCTCCGAACTCGGTGATCGCGTGAAGATCTTCCCGGCCAACCTGTCCGACCGCGCCGAAGTCAAGGCGCTGGGCGAGAAGGCCGAGGCCGATCTCGAAGGTGTCGACATCCTCGTCAACAATGCCGGCATCACCAAGGACGGCCTGTTTGTGCGCATGTCCGATGATGACTGGGATGCCGTTCTCGAAGTCAATCTCACCGCGGTCTTCCGTCTGACCCGCGAACTCACCCATCCGATGATGCGCCGTCGCTTTGGCCGCATCATCAACATCACCTCCGTCGTTGGTGTGACCGGCAATCCGGGACAGGCCAATTATTGCGCCTCCAAGGCCGGCATGATCGGTTTTTCCAAGTCGCTCGCGATGGAAATCGCCACCCGTAACGTAACCGTCAACTGTGTCGCTCCAGGCTTCATCGAAAGTGCGATGACCGAAAAGCTGAACGACAAGCAAAAAGACGGCATCATGGGTGCAATCCCGATGAAGCGCATGGGTAAAGGTGCCGAAGTTGCCTCGGCTGTTACCTATCTTGCGTCCAACGAAGCCAGCTACATGACAGGCCAGACCTTGCATGTGAACGGCGGAATGGCCATGATCTAAAACAGCTTGGCTCGCACTGGAACTCTGGACGCAATTGTATGTTGAGGGTGTTGTGAGGCATGATTTTCGGGCTTTGCGCTGACAGGAAAGCATGTTAAGCGGGCCGTGACTGTGAACAGTCGTCCCGAATTTACAGGCGGGAGCCACATAGTATACAGGCTGTCCCTGAATTGGGCGGGACTGAACGGGTTTGCCGATGAACGCGAAATTTGATCGCCTCATCGGTTTTAAAGCAGGGTAAGGGTCCATCACGGCACCCTTGTTAAAGATAAAGGTCGAGGAAACCGACATGAGCGATATCGCAGAACGCGTAAAGAAAATTGTTGTGGACCATCTCGGCGTTGACGCCGACAAGGTCGTCGAAGGCGCCAGCTTCATTGATGACCTGGGTGCCGACTCCCTCGACACGGTCGAACTCGTCATGGCATTCGAAGAAGAATTCGGCGTTGAAATTCCGGATGATGCCGCAGACTCGATCCTGACTGTTGGCGACGCCATCAAGTTCATCGAAAAGGCCCAGGCCTAATTGGTCTGTCAATGACGGAGCGGACAGTCATGTCCGCTCCCGCTAGGCCCGCCTCAAGCGGGCCTCACTGTTTCTAGATGGCATTTGTAGAAAAATACGGGGTGGACGATCGGCGATGAGACGTGTCGTTATCACGGGTACCGGAATGGTATCTCCATTGGGTTGCGGGACGGAAATCACGTGGAAGCGGCTTTTGGAAGGCCAAAACGCTGCCCGTCGTGTCACCGAGTTTGAAGTCGACGACCTGCCTGCCAAGATTGCCTGCCGCCTTCCATTTGGCGATGGTTCCGACGGAACCTTCAATGCCGATGACTGGATGGAACCCAAAGAGCAGCGCAAGGTCGATTCTTTCATCATTTATGCGATGGCTGCTGCCGATATGGCGCTGAATGATGCCGGTTGGCATCCGAAGAGCGACGAGGACCAGATCGCCACAGGTGTTATGATCGGTTCCGGCATCGGCGGCATCGAGGGCATTGTCGACGCCGGCTACACGCTGCGCGACAAGGGACCGCGCCGCATATCGCCCTTCTTTATTCCCGGTCGCCTGATCAACCTTGCCTCCGGCCAGGTTTCGATCCGCCACAAGCTGCGCGGCCCCAATCATTCCGTCGTTACAGCCTGCTCCACTGGCGCCCACGCCATTGGCGACGCAAGCCGTCTGATCATGCTGGGCGATGCCGATGTGATGGTGGCCGGCGGTGCCGAATCTCCCGTCAGCCGCATTTCGCTCGCAGGTTTTGCCGCCTGCAAGGCGCTGTCGACCGATCGCAATGACGACCCGACCAAGGCCTCGCGTCCCTATGACCGCGACCGTGACGGCTTCGTCATGGGTGAAGGGGCCGGCATCGTGGTTCTCGAAGAACTGGAACACGCCAAGGCACGCGGTGCCAATATTATTGCGGAAGTCGTCGGCTACGGCCTGTCGGGCGACGCCTATCACATTACCGCACCATCCGAAGATGGCGACGGTGCCTATCGCTGCATGAAAATGGCCATGAAGCGCGCCGGCGTCACTGCCGACGACCTTGACTATATCAATGCGCACGGCACCTCGACCATGGCCGACACGATCGAGCTTGGCGCCGTCGAGCGCCTTGTCGGCGATGCCGCCTCGAAGATCTCGATGTCCTCGACCAAGTCGGCGATCGGTCATCTTCTGGGGGCTGCCGGTGCCGTTGAAGCGATCTTCTCGGCGCTTGCAATTCGTGACAATATCGCGCCGCCGACCCTCAATCTCGACAATCCGGACGTCGAGACGAAGATCGACCTCGTGCCCCATAAGGCACGCAAGCGCGAGATCAACATTGCGCTTTCCAACTCCTTCGGATTTGGCGGCACCAATGCGTCGCTGATCCTGCGCAGATACGAGGGCTGACACCTGGCCGGTCGGCTACGGTTCCCGGTAATCTCGGCTTCGTATCATGCCCCAGAACCTGTATTTTGCCGCAATGGAACGGCAAGAGACAGTGACCCCGAAATGAAGAGGACGACAGGTGACCGACAACAGCCAGAACAGCGCGAATGCCGGCGGGCGTGGTAACGGGGAGGGCAGCAAAGGTCCCATCATCCCGAAGTCGCCGAATGAGGCGCTGCGTCCGGAACGCGTGCCGCAGCCGCCCAAGCGGTCGCGCAAGGCCCACAGCCAGCTTGTCATTTTCCTGAATTTCCTGATGACGATTGCAGTTGCGCTATGCATCGCAGCCGTTGCCGGCTTTTATTACATCATGTCGCTCTACCAGGAGCCGGGACCGCTGGCGACCAATGCCAATCTGGTCGTTCGAAACGGTGCGGGTCTGGCCGAGATCGCCAATACCCTGGAGCGAAACGGTGCGGTCTCGGACGCCCGCGTGTTCCGCTACGTAACGACCACCTATCTCGATGACGGCGACACGCTGAAGGCTGGCGAATACGAGATCAAGGCAGGCGCGTCGATGAAGGAGATCATGGAATTGCTGAAGTCCGGCAAGTCCATCCTCTACTCCTTCTCCGTGCCTGAAGGCTTGACCGTCAAGCAGATCTTCGCGCGAATGGCCGATGACCCCATTCTCGAGGGTGATCTGCCGGAAGAATTGCCGTCCGAAGGTAGCCTTCGCCCGGAAACCTACAGGTTCTCGCGTGGCACCGAGCGTAAGGAAATCGTCGGCCAGATGATTGCTGGCCAGAAAAAGCTCGTCGACGACATCTGGGAAAAGCGTGATCCTGATCTGCCGATCAAAACCCGCGAAGAGTTCGTCACGCTCGCATCGATCGTGGAGAAGGAAACAGGCAAGGCCGATGAGCGTGCCCATGTGGCATCCGTCTTCATCAACCGTCTGGAAAAGGGCATGCGCCTGCAGTCCGATCCGACCATCATCTATGGACTGTTTGGTGGCGATGGAAAGCCGTCCGATCGCCCGATCTACCAGTCCGACCTGAAGAAAGAGACGCCCTACAATACCTATGTGATCAAGGGGCTCCCGCCGGGACCGATCGCGAATCCGGGGCGGGCGGCACTGGAAGCGGTCGCCCAGCCGTGGAAGACCAAGGATCTGTATTTCGTGGCAGACGGCACGGGTGGTCACATGTTTGCTGCGACGCTTGACGAGCATAACGCCAATGTTCGCCGCTGGCGCAAGATCGAGGCTGAACGCGGCGTTGATCCCGACGTGGTACAACCGGCGGATCAGTAGGCAGTTGAGACTGCCGGGCAGGGGATAGAGTATGGCGCTTCAATCGATGACGGGTTTTGCCCGAAGCGAAGGCACCAGCGGTCGTTACCGCTGGGCATGGGAGCTGCGCTCCGTCAACGGCAAGGGGCTGGACCTGCGCCTTCGCCTGCCATCTGGAATGGAAGCGTTGGAGAATGATGCCAAGACGCTGGTGTCCAGCCGTCTGGCGCGTGGCAATGTGCAGATGGGGCTGAACGTCTCGATCAGCGAAAGCCGCATGAGCGCCAGGGTCAACCGCGACGTGCTGGATGCCGTTTTATCCCTGCGCGATGAACTGGGAGCGGATATCGTCGATCCGGCGCCGATGCGCATGGATACGCTGTTGCAGATTCGCGGACTGGTCGATTTCGAGGAAGAAAAAGACAGCGACGAGGCAATCGCTGCGCGCGACAAGGCCATTCTCGATGGCCTGGAGAAAGCAGCCATTGCGCTTTGCGATATGCGCAGCTCCGAAGGTGAGGCCCTTGGCAAGCTTTTATCCGCCCAGGTCGACAGGATCGAGGAGCTTGCGCTGGTCGTTGAAAACGATCCCTCGCGCTCGGTTGAGGAGATCGCGCGCAAGATCGAAACACAGATTTCCACGTTGATGGAAACTGCCACGAATCTCGACCGCGATCGCCTGCATGCGGAAGCCGCCATTTTGGCCACAAAGGCAGATCTGCGTGAAGAGATCGACCGGCTGAAGGCGCATGTCGCTGCTGCCAGAGATCTTCTACAAGCAGGTGTACCCGTTGGCAGAAAGCTCGACTTTTTGGCCCAGGAGTTCAACCGCGAATCAAATACAATATGCTCCAAGTCCAATTCCGTGGCGGTGACCGCCGCCGGTATTGAACTCAAGGTCGTGATCGACCAGTTTCGCGAGCAAGTTCAAAACCTGGAGTAACCCGCCTATGGCGAAACCCGCATCTATCGAGATTGCCCGCCGTGGCCTGATGCTCGTGATTTCCTCGCCATCCGGCGCCGGCAAGTCGACGATCGCACGCACGCTTCTTGCAAAGGACGGGAACATCGGGCTCTCGGTCTCCGTGACCACGCGAGAACGTCGCCAGAGCGAGATCGAGGGTGTGCATTACCACTTCGTCTCTAAGCGCGAATTCGAACGTCTGCGTGAATCCGATTCGCTGCTGGAATGGGCGGAAGTGCACGGCAATTTCTATGGCACGCCGCGTGAGCCGGTGGAAATGGCCATGGGCGATGGTCGCGACATGTTGTTCGATATCGACTGGCAAGGTGCCCAGCAGCTTCAGGACAAGATGTCAGCCGATGTCGTATCCGTCTTCATCCTGCCACCAACAATGGCCGAACTGCAGTCGCGTCTGCACCGTCGAGCCGAAGACACGGAAGAGGTCATCCAGACCCGTCTTGCCAATTCACGGGCAGAGATCGCCCATTGGCGCGAATATGACTATGTGATCGTCAACGACGATTTGGACAGCGCCTTCGATTCCGTTCAGTCGATCGTCAAGGCGGAACGGCTGCGCCGCGACCGTCGCCACGGTTTGTTTGACTTCGTCGATCATCTGGTGACCTGACGCTCACTGGTCGGTTGGTGTGCTTACTAAAGTCACAACTTATTGGAATGTGTAAATTTACTAAAATTAAATACACATAGCGCGATATTGCTCCTGAAACTGCAACCCCAAGTTAGCGGCGGATGGAGCACTTATGCGATTTATCGATATACCGGTGAGATGGCGGTTATGCGCCGCACTTGCATTTCCTTTGATGATGCTGACTGTCCTTTGCTATGTGCAGATCAGTAGCGCTTTCACGTCCTACAAGCATGCCAGACATATCGAGGCTGTTGGTGCGGATCTCGCTGTCATGGGTGATTTCATTCACAATCTCCAAGTCGAGCGTGGTTTGACTGCAGGGTTCCTCGGCTCCAAGGGCACCAAGCGTGGCGATGACCTGAAAGCCGCGCGCGCAGTGAACGACCAGAACCTGGCCTCGATTGACGCCGTGCTGAAGCATATCGAGAGCGAGGACTTTTCGGTGTTGTCGCGCGATGCAGCTAAGATCCGCGATGAAATGAACCGCATGCCGCAGATCCGCAGCGAGATTGATGCTTTGACCATGGCCGGCGGAGACGCCTTCGCATTTTACACCGGGACCATCTCGGATCTGATGGATTTGTCCCGGGAGTATTCGATGTATGGCGTATCAGGCGGAATTGCCAGCAAACTGGTCGGTTACAGTCTGCTGATGAATGCCAAGGAACTGGCCGGTCGTGAACGCGGTATGGGCAATGGCTTCATTGCCTCCGGGCAGTTCGATCCCGCCCGATACATGACTTTCGTCAGCATGTTCGGTGCTGAACAGGCGCTGCTGAATCAATATGTTGCTCTTTTGCCTGAAAGTGTGAGGAAGGAATTCCACCAGAGCCTGGCGACAAAGGAAGCCGAAGCAATAGACGCTGTTCGCGAGCAGATGTTTGCAGGTGGTTCGGGTGCTGATCTGAGCGGTCTGGATGCTGCGACATGGTTCGGTCTCACCACCAAACGGATCGACCAGCTCAAGCAGATCGAAAACGAGTCGCTTGCCAGCATACTCTCCGATGCAAGCGCAATTGCGTCCGCTGAACGTCAACATATGCTGACCGTTGGCGGTCTGACCGCGGTTGGTTTCGTGTTTGCGCTTCTTCTTGCCTGCACACTGGCCAACAGCATTTTGAAGCCGCTTGGCCAGTTGACCCGGACGATGGATGATTTGGCCGACGGAAAAGTGGATGTGCTTGGCATTGAAAGCGACCGCAAGGACGAGATCGGGATGATGGGACGTGCCGTCGGACGATATGCCGATCTTGCCGTAGAGCGAGCCAGGAAACAGCGCGAAGAAGAGATGAAGCTGGAGACTGCAGCACGGGCCAGGCGCGAGGAGGAGGAGCGCGAGCGTGCCGCGCGTGCCGCCGAAATCGCCTTCGCTGTAGAACAACTCGAAGGTGGTCTATCGGCGCTGGTTGCGGGTAATCTCGATCATCGTCTCGACAAACCGTTTGCGAAAAACATCGATGGCCTGCGGCTGAATTTCAACAGCTCCATGGACAAGTTGGGCTCGGTTATGGCCACGATCACCCAGAGCGCACAATCGATCAACAATGGATCGACGGAGCTGAAGCAGGCAGCCGATGAGCTTGCACAGCGTACAGAGCGACAGGCAGCAGCGCTGGAACAGGCCTCGGCCTCTCTGAACGAGGTGTCGGGCACCGTTGTCGATTCTGAGCGACGAGCCGAATCGGTCAGTAGTATTGTCGGCGAGGCCAGCAAGGAAGCGCGGCATTCGGAAACTGTGGTCAGCGACACGGTCAAGGCCATGGGACGTATTGAGGAGTCATCCGGTCAGATCAGCCAGATCATTGGCGTGATCGACGATATCGCATTCCAGACCAATCTGCTGGCGCTCAATGCCGGTGTCGAAGCGGCCCGTGCTGGGGAGGCCGGGAAGGGCTTCGCCGTCGTGGCGCAGGAAGTGCGCGAATTGGCGCAACGGTCAGCCACTGCCGCACGCGAAATCAAAGCCCTGATCCAGAGATCGGCCGAGGAGGTTCAGGCCGGTGTCAATCTGGTCGGTGAAACCGGAACGACGCTCAAGGGCATCGAGCAGCACGTGTTGCAGATCAATGAGGAAATTGCAGCCATTGTGCGCTCGTCGCGCGAGCAATCGACGTCGCTTCGCGAAATCACAGCCGCAATCAACCAGATGGATCAGGTCACCCAGCAGAACGCCGCCATGGTGGAGGAGACAAGTGCTGCCACGCACAGTCTGGCATCAGAAACAGATCGCCTGAATGGACAGGTCGGCATGTTCAGGACGACGCGTACGGCAACCGTTTCACGGGCAGCCTGATGGCGGTTGTGCCGTTCAGATGAGGTTTGCCAGCCGGCAGAACTCTTCCACCGATAGCGTTTCGGCCCGGCGTGCCGGGTCGATCTGCGCTTTGTTGAGAAGCGCCTCACCACCCAGCGACTTGACGCTCTGCCGCAGCATCTTGCGTCGTTGGCCAAAGGCAGCATGTGTCACCTTTTCCAACTGCGCTGCCTCGCAGGGCAGGGGCGTCACAATGGGCGTCAGGTGAACCACTGTCGACGTAACCTTGGGCGGTGGCGAGAAGGCTTGTGGCGGTACATCAAAGGCCATATGCGCCTCTGTACGCCAGCCAGCGAGCACCCCGAGACGCCCGAAGTGATTGTCGCCCTCGCGGGCAACAATCCGTTGCCCCACTTCTCTTTGAAACATCAGCGTCAGGGATTGCCAGAAAGGCGGCCATTCCGGCGGCAAAAGCCAGTTCACCAGCAATTGTGTACCAACATTATAGGGCAGGTTGGCGATAATCTTCACCGGACCGTCTGGCGCCAACAACTCGAAATCAGTTTTGAGAGCATCGCCTTCGATCACCTCGAGACGCCCCGGATAATGGTCGGCAATCTCCTGGAGGGCAGGCAGGCAGCGGCTGTCGCGCTCAATCGCAATCACCTTCTTCGCACCGAGTGCGAGGATTGCGCGCGTCAGGCCGCCGGGGCCGGGGCCGACCTCGATGACGGTGACGCCATCCAGCGAACCGGCCGTACGCGCAATCTTCTGGGTCAGATTGAGGTCCAGCAGGAAGTTCTGCCCGAGTGCCTTTTTGGCATCAAGGCCATGCTTCGCAATGACATCGCGAAGCGGTGGCAGTCCGTCGAGTGCTGCCATCAGTTTTCTGTATCCGTTGTCCGGCTGATCTCGTCTGCCATCTTGAGTGCCGCTACAAGGCTTTGCTCTCGGGCAAGCCCGGTTCCGGCAATGCCGAAGGCGGTGCCATGATCGGGCGAGGTCCGCACGAAGGGAAGGCCAAGTGTCACATTGACAGAATCGTCGAAGCCGAGTGCCTTGACCGGGATCAGTGCCTGATCGTGATACATGCAGACAGCAACGTCATAGCGACGGCGTGCGTCGTCGTGGAACATGGTGTCGGCCGGCAGGGGACCGAAGGCATCGATTCCCTCGTCACGAAGCTTCATCACGGCAACATGAACAATATCGGCATCTTCACGGCCGATCGCTCCGCCTTCACCGGCATGGGGATTGAGCCCTGCGACGGCCAGACGTGGCGAGGCGATACCGAAACGGTTCTTCAGATCTGTTGCCGTGATACGGCAGGTATTGACGATCGCATCAATTGTCATCGCCGCCGGCACATCCTTGATCGGAATATGCACGGTCACCGGCACAGCGCGCAGCTTGGGCCCCGCCAGCATCATCACCGAGTGAAAGGTTTGACCGCTGTGGCGTGACGCAAGATCGGCCAGAAACTCCGTGTGGCCCGGGAACTGGAACCCGGACTCATAGAGAACCGACTTGGCGATCGGGTTTGTCACCATGCCGCGGACCTTGCCCGCAAAGCAGAGTTCGACCGCCGTCTCGATAGCTGCAATGGTTACTTTTGCAGTGGCCACATGCGGTTCGCCTGCGACGACATCGACGCCCGTGCTGAGCGGCAGAACCGGAAGTCCGGCGTCGAATTTTTGCATTGCGCCGTCAGCATCGGTCTCGATCAGCGGAACGTCTATTTCCAGCTGTCGCGCGCGGATCGCCAGAACTGCAGGATCGCCCACATAGATGAAGGGCGGGATGGCATCCTGCCGGCGACGGTGCCAGGCGTTGAGCGCAATATCTGGCCCAACACCGGCGGGATCGCCCTGGGTCAGCGCAAGGACAAGGCTGGAACGATCGATCATGCGCGGCTTTCGGTTATTTGTAGACGATCTGCGCTTTGCTGCGCAGTTCTTCGAGGTACTTGGCAGCGTTTGGATCTTCTTCGCCACCGCCCTTGCCGAGATCTTCTGCACGGAACACGACCTCGGCGGCAACGTCGTCCGAGACCTGACGCTGGTTACAGATCGCCAGATACTCAACGCCCTTTTCGGTGACGCGCGTACCTGTTGTGCCGTTCGAGGCCTTTTCGATCAGAGGTTTCCATTCCGGTGGCAGTTCCGGTGCCATCACACGGCCCAGATTGCGGATCGAGACATCGCGGTAATTGGCCGCAAATTGCATCGCATCGTCACAACCGGGAAATTTGGAACGTGAAGCATTTGCTTCCGCCTGACGTTTGCCGGTGATCTGCCCCTTTTTCGACGCCGGAATGACGAAGATGACCTGTTTGAGGAAATATTCAGTCGTCACGGGCTTTTGCTTGTTTTCAAGCATCTTGGTGACGAAATCATCCTTCGAGAGTCCACCGCCGGAACCGTAACGTGCCTTGAGCAGACGCGGCCAGCTCATCTGCACGGCAATATAGGACTTGAAATGCTCAGCGGTCACGCCCGCCTGAGCGAGAATCGTGGTCATCTGCTTTGCCGACAGCTTGTTGGAGGCTGCGAAACGGGCGAAGGCAGCATCCACCTCGGCTGTGCTCACCGAAGCGCCGACCCGGGCGATCTCCTGCCGCTTCAACTGCTCGTCGACGAGTTCCTGGAGCGCCATCTTTGGCCCAGCGCCGGGGCGGCGCTGCAACCGAAGGAAAGCGGCCCGCTTGGCGACGTCTCCACTGGTGATAGCTGTCCGATTGACGACGGCCCGGATTTCGGTCGCTGCATATGCTGCAGGCGCAATCGCCGGTGAAAGGGAGGTGCATGCCAGAACCGCCGCGCAAGCGAATGCAGCAAGCCTTCCTCTTCTCCCTGTGTTGGTCATATGTCTCACTCCGCGAGGCTGGAAGACGCCACGCAGGCGTCTTCAATCTCTTAGCTTACTATAAGTTTCCGCAGGAATTGCACAATCCTTGCGGCAAAACAATGACCCGCGCCGCAAGGAATATTGATCTTTCAGGCCGTCACAACGCGTGAACTGAAATCAGTTGAAACCGTCGAGTGTTGTGTCGCCGACCTTCACGTCGCCGAGCGTGCGGAAGGAGAGACGCGCACCAATGGCCCAGTCACTGGCCGACTCGTCATTGACGTCGCGCTTGGCCGAGTAGACCAGCGAGAATACCGTGCACTCATCGGCGTAGGAGAAGCCAACACCGTGGCGACTGATTGCCGAATTGTTGATATCCCAGGTCATCGAGCCGAATAACGACCAGTATTCATCGACGTTCACTGCGCCTGACGTTTGCAACTCGTCGTTATCGCTATCGAGACCGTAATCGGGCTGCGCAGCGATCCGTGTATAAGTCAGGTTCGCCTGCAGCGTTTCATTGGTGAAGGAAAGCGTGGTGTCCGCACGACGGAAGTCCAGATCCTTCTCATCAAGACGCGCATTGGTAGCGAGCGACAAACCGTTCGGCAGGTCGACCGCAGCCATGCCGACATAGTCCGAGCGACGCGATTCAAGACCGCTGTCGGCACCAACCTTCACCAGGTCGTCTGTCGCAAACGAGTTTTGCCCGGCAAGCTGGAATGACTGTCCAACAATGCTGCGGAATCCGATGCCGTTATCCAGAGACCCGGTATAGCGAATGCCAAGATTGGCGCGCGTGCCGCCTTCAACGCGATCGTAACCGGAGAATTTGTCGCGGTCGAACAGGTTCGTCGCATCGAATACAAAGCTCTGGGCGTCTTCGTTGGGCAGTCGTCCCGCATATTGTTCGTCATTGCGCGCATAGATCTGCGCGATGGGCTCAATGACATGGCTGCTGTTGGCCGTTGTCACAAGAAGCGGATAGCGTGCCTCAAGGCCGGCTGTCGCCATGCCCCGTGTCGCGCTTGTCCCGCCATAGTAGTCGCCGGTGTAAGCCGACGGATCGCTCATCGCCAGGCCATAGACGTCCCCGCGAACCGCAAGCAGGGGCGTCAGCAGCAGCCCGCCGGGTGCAGTCAGTGTGCGCTTCCACTCAACTTCGCCACTCAGGCGCGTCATGTTTCCCTTCAGGCCCCGATAGCGCGTCAGGTCGTCGATGCCGTCATTGTCGGTATCCACAGTCAGGGCATCGGCCTTGAAGCGCGACAGCGACGTAAAGTTCAGATTGGCGGAGAGCTGACCACCCGCAACCGCTTCCGGTGCATAATAGCTGTAATCGACGACCGGCAGGACCGTCGGTTGCTGCTTTTCAGCCGTATCGTCCGGGTCGGCGTCCTGCACGTCGAAATAATATCCACGGGCCTCGAACGAGTTCCTGTCGCCAAGTCCCGTCAGGTAAATCTCGTTGGTATGGGTGGTGTCGTCCAGGCCGTCGAGATCGTAAGTGCGGGCAAAGTTGTTGTCGCTCTGCAGCATGACATCCCAGCCGAACGCCCAGCGGGGATTGATATCGAAATTGCCCTTGGACGATATCATTCCGCGAAGATCGTTTTCTGCGTCGCTCGTTCCAGCGTCGAAGTCGTCCGAATTCATCTGATTGATGCCGGCAATTCGAACAGAAGCTTCGCCATTGTCGAAACGCTGGCGGAATTCCGTGTCAAGCAAGACACCCTGGCCGGTAAAGCCGGTTGCGCTGATCGTTGCATCGCGGTGGTTGTCGAACACGTAGTAATAGGGAACCGTAACTCCGAAGCCGATATTCTCGGCTGTCCGCATCGTGGGAAACAGGAAGCCGGACTTCCGCTTGACCGTATTGTCCGGAACTTCAATCGCCGGCAGTGTCGCAATCGAATGCCCAAACAGCTCGAAGCGTGCCTTTTCGAGACGAACCGTATGGGTCACTCCGTTCTGAACGACGCGCTCTGCCTTCACTTGCCAAAGCGGCGGACGCTCCGGATGCTCGGCACACGGCAGGCAGGCGGTGTAGACACCCTTGTAGAGAATGACCTCCGTGCCACCCACACGCTCGCCGCGTTCGGCAGCCATGCGTGTATTGTCGGTTGTCTCAATGCGAAGCGCATTGATGAAGCCATTGGCAAAATCGTCAGTGACGTCAAGCGTGTCGGCGTAAAGACGGTTGCCGCCGGGTTCCACCATCTCGATGTTGCCGGTCGCAATCAGTCGACCGGAGCGCTGGTCGTACTCGACCTTGCGCGCCACCATTTTATAGCCGCCGTAATTGATCTGCACCGCACCCTGAGCGATGATTCGCTGGGCGTCGCGATCGTAAACCAACTCGTTTGAAGCAAGGACCAATTTGGCATCGTCAGGAACGGACGATGGGGTCAGTTGCCCCATGTCGGTTGCTTGCTGAGCGTGCGCCTGCTGCACACCGAACGCGCCCACGGACAGTGCCGTGCTCGTCAGTAGGGCCGTGCAGAGCCGCCAAATCGTCTTGCGGTACACTGCCGCCACTAACCGTCCTCCTGGTGCAGCAATACGGTCGCTCCGAGTGACATCGCAACGACCACTGGAATCCAGGCCGCAACGAACGGAGGAACAACACCGCTGCTTCCGAATGCTTTCACAAGCACAGTCACAACATAAAGCACGAAGCCTGACAGGATTCCACCGAGAATCACCGAGCGGGATTGGTTGAACCGGCTAAATTTCAACGAAACGGTTGCGGCAATCAGTGTCATTGCGACCAGAAGGAATGGGAGTGACAATAAGGAGTGAAACTGGGTCTCGAGCGCCTTGGTCGATACCCCATAAGATCTGGCGACTGCAATTTTCCTAGAAAGATCATAAAATCCAACGGTCTCCGGCTGCGCAAGGCGCTCTTGAACGAATTCCTGTTTCAAATTGGTACTGACTTTGGCTGTGGCGAGCCTTGTGGGAATCTCGCCCGGCCGAGTCTGTGTAACATCGTTAAGCTGCCAGTAACCATCTTTCAACTTAGCTGTGCGTGCATCCTGTCTCAAAACGATTCGGCCGCCGCTGTCGAAGTGGATAAGCACCGCATCGACGAGTTCGGTCCCGTTGTCGGACACGGTTCGCGCACCGATAATCACGTCGTCATTGCCGCTGATTTGCCGCAACCACGGGATGGCCGTGGACGTGCTCGCCTTGCCACCTGCATTGCGCAGCGTCGTTTCAAGGTTCAGTGCCTGGCCTTGCGCCCAGGCGGCCAGCGGGTTGACGGCCAGAGTGGTAACGAGCCCGACCATCAATGCGCCGAACGCAAAGGGCATCATGAATTGCCACACCGAAATACCGGCTGAGCGCGCAACGACGAGCTCCGATTTCCGGTTCAGCGCGATCAACACCGTCATGCCGACGAAAAGAGAGATGAAGGGTACGGTCTGCTGGATGATGAGCGGCAGCCGCAGCGCTGTCATGTAAAGCGCGACCGTGGCGGTGAAACCGTCGATGTCGCCGAAGCGTCCGCTGGTTTCGCTGAAATCGATCAGGAACGAGATCGCCGTCACGCCGATGAAGAACCACAGGGTGAGCGCCAGGTAACGGCGCAGAAAGTAGCGGCTAAGCGTCGATACCATCAGCTTTGCCCTCCGCTTTTGCCGGTGTCGTCGAATCGGTTGCGAATCGTGTCGAGCAATTGACTGCTGCGATAACCGATCGCCTGGGACAATCGCTGCCGGTGGGGCTTGCGTGCTCTGGCCAGCATCATAGCAGCGATCAGGGCTGCAACACCTGGAACCGCATAGACGAGCGGCGCAAAGAGCGCATTTCGCTCGACGAGCGACAGTGTGTAATTCTGTAGCAGGTATATCAGAATGGACAGTCCAAGTGCCGCGACCATCGGATGCAGACGTGCTTCGCGATGAGAGCGGGCGTCAGCGGAGACCACCAGCGAGATCAGGGCGAAGACGAAGGTCAGCGCCCAGGTTGAAAGACGCCGGTGCAGCTCGCTGCGATATTCCTCGGGGCGCCGCTGGAAGTCAGAATCATTCGGGTCCGGGTCAAGCAGAAAGGCGAGTGTCCGGTCACCGGCATGCAGCCGTGCCTCGCCACGGGTCTGCGACAGGTCCGTCAGGTCAAAGGAATAGGAATCGAAACGCACAATGGAGACATTGCCGTCGCGTGCCTTGCGTTGAACTTCCCCGTCGCGCATCACCAGCGCGGTCCCGCTTTCGTCAACAGCACCTTCGCGCGCATAATAGATGAGGTCGAAATTCGGATCGCGCGAATCGGCAACGAACAGTCCCTTGAGCACTCGGCCGGACAGGCGTTCTGAAATCTGCACATAGAGCCCGTCTTCAAGACGCCGGAATGTCTTTTCCTCGATGACCGATGACAGCAGATCGGCATAGGCTGCCGCGATCATTTCGCGTGCGGATACGCGCAGCTTCGGTTCGACAAAATTCGACATCAGGAAGGAAAACGCGCACAGCAAGGCCGCAATGACCAGAATGGGCCGCGTGACGATGCTGCGTGAGGCGCCGGCGGCATCAATGACCGGGAGCTCCGAATCGTTGTTCATCGATGTCAGCGTCTGCGTGACACCAATGACCATTGCAAATGGCAGAACGGCCGGCAGAATGGTCGGCAGGATCAGGCTGGCCAGCTTGAAGAATGAGCCGACGGACTGGCCGCTATCGGTGACAAGATTGATGCGGCCCAGCACCTGGGTCACCCAGATGATGGTCAGCACAGGCAGCAGAGCGGTCAGGAACATCTGACCGACACGTTTTGCGATGTACAGTTCCAGCAGCTTCATACGCCAACCTGACAATGCTTGGCGACAGCAGCCAGCACGAAGAAAAATTTTGCTTTCTCTACGCGGCTCAGTCGCTTTTGGCGACAGGTACTAAAACATTTTTAATGTTTTCGCTGACGAATTTTCGTTGCTCGAGGATGTTGGCCACACTGAAAACCGCGGCATAAAGGACAATTGAGGACAACCAGCCCAGAATGACATCGGAGAGATAGTGGCCGCCGAAGAAGACCCGAAGGGCCGGTGTGACGATGCAGATGGCGATTACGGGAGGAATGAGGAACGGCTGGAGCTTTTTCGGAATGAGTGGAAGCAGGCAGATGACCCAGCCGGCACCGGCGGCTTCTCCCGAGACAAAGGAGCAGTTCTTGGGACATTCTCCGCCGAATTCGCCCGCAGGCATGAATATATGGGTCCCGCCGAAAAGGTCGGTATCATTGGGGCGCGGACGTCCCGAGAACATTTTGAAGATCAGGTTGACCAAGACATAAGGGCCAAGCGCGAGTGTCAGAAGCGACAGTGAATATTGTTGCGCAGGCCGCCCACGATAGGATTCGTCCCCGTTTTTGATCACCGTGAAGATGAGCATCCCGAGCAACACCAGCGCCGCGGCCGCAGGGACGTAAAAGAGAATCTTGCGTAAAACGATGAAGAACGGGTCAGTGCTGATCGGGAAAAATCCGCAATTCTCACCCGCCGGAGCAGGCTTCGGACATTCAGTCTCCTGGAAGAATATACGGGTCGCAGCTATGTCTATCTGTGGAAAAAAATGAAAAAAGGCCAGGATCAGAAACCAGATCGACAGCATGAGCATGAAGAATCCGAACGTTTCATGTCTCGGAATCGCCGGCAAGAAGCCCGGTGTTTCTTTATGTTGCTTTGGCAAATCAGTCAGGTCCATTGCAGCAGGCGGTTGAAACTGCGAATATTCAAGTCTGACGCTATCTCGTGCATGCGCACCATGACAAGGCTATGACGGTTTTAAAATTAGATATTTATGAAGTACGACCTACTTTTCCGCAGGAAGATTTCTCTGACACTTGCCTTCGAGGTTGAAAGGTTGAACATCTGGCCCAAATGAAAAAAACAAACACACGCGGAGCAATTAATGTCAGTGAAGCTTGAAATCTCCTTCTCCAAATCGGCGCGTCTCGATGGCGTAACGGCCATCCTCCTGAAAGCCTCTGGCGACGGCGCGGCTGCTGGCATCGCAGACGTCGATCCGTCAGGCGTTTATGAGCGTGCAGCGAAGGTGCGCAAGTTCACCGGAAAGTCCCTGGCAAAGCTCGATGTGGTGGCGCCACATGGTTCGTCCGTTGATCGCATGGTTGTTCTAGGCTTGGGCGATGCTGCCAAGATGAGCGACCATGACTGGCTACGTGCTGGCGGCACCGCCGTGTCGACATTGTCCGGCGTTGAGTCCGCTGTGGTCTATCTGGATGCTGCCGGGGTTGACGTGTCGGGCAAGCAGGCAGCCGACTTTGCTCTTGGCATGCTGCTTCGTGCTTACAAGTTTGATTCGTTCAAGACCTCCAAGAAGAAGGACGAGGACGAAGATGATTCCAAGGTGAAAACCCTGAAAGTCACGCTCGTGACGGCCGCTGCCTCCGACGCCAAAAAGGCCTTTGTCGATGCAGAAGGTGTCGCCGGCGGTGTCTTGCTCGCGCGCGATCTTGTCAATCTGCCGCCGAACGTGCTTGGCCCTGAGGAATTTGCGGCCCGCGCAAAGGCCATGGAAAAGCTCGGCGTCGAGATTGAAATTCTGGGCGAAAAGGAAATGAAGAAGCTCGGCATGGGCGCTCTTCTCGGCGTGGCTCAAGGGTCGTCGCGTCCGCCACGTCTCGTCGTCATGCAGTGGAAGGGTGGCAAGGCGAAGGACAAGCCGATTGCGTTCGTCGGCAAGGGCGTTGTCTTCGATTCCGGTGGCATCTCGATCAAGCCTGCCGGTGGCATGGAAGACATGAAGGGTGACATGGGTGGCGCTGCCGCCGTGACAGGCCTCATGCATGCGCTGGCGTCTCGCAAGGCCAAGGCCAATGTCGTTGGCATTATCGGTCTTGTCGAAAACATGCCGGACGGCAATGCCCAGCGTCCCGGCGACATCGTCACCTCGATGTCGGGCCAGACCATCGAGATCGTCAATACCGATGCTGAAGGCCGCCTCGTCCTGGGTGATGCACTTTGGTATTGCAACGAACGTTTCGAGCCGAAATTCATGATCAATCTGGCGACCTTGACCGGTGCCGTTCTCGTCGCGCTCGGCTCTCACCATGCGGGTCTGTTCTCCAACGACGATGCATTATCGGAGCAGTTGCTGGCCGCAGGTCTGCAGACGCATGAGCGTCTCTGGCGTCTGCCGCTCGGCAAGGAGTACGACAAGATGATCGATTCGCGCTTTGCCGATATGAAGAACAGTGGTGGCCGACATGCCGGCTCCATCACAGCGGCCCAATTCCTCCAGCGCTTCGTCAAGGAAACGCCGTGGGCGCATCTCGATGTCGCCGGAACGGCCATGGGGTCGCCTGCAGACGAGATCAGCCAGAGCTGGGCATCCGGTTACGGGGTTCGCCTGCTCGACCAGCTGGTGCGTGCGAATTACGAATCCTGAACCTGAAAGGTCCAACTGCCTTGGCGGAGATTCTCTTCTACCACCTGACGGAATCGAAGCTCGAGGACGCTTTGCCGCCGCTCCTGGAAAAAAGCCTGGAGCGCGGCTGGCGCGTGGCCGTGCAGACGCCGAACGCCGAAAGGCGCGATGCGCTCGATGGGCATCTGTGGACATTTCGCGATGACAGCTTCCTGCCGCATGGCACGGAGGAGGGGCCACAGTCGGCCGAACAGCCGATCCTCTTGACGGTCTCGGCAGACAATATCAATGCCGCGACGGTCCGGTTCCTGATCGACGGTGCCTCGCCTCCCGAAGACCTGAACTACGACCGCGTCGTCTTCCTCTTCGATGGACATGATCAGCATCAGCTGGAGTCGGCGCGGGGTGAATGGAAACGTCTGAAGGGTGAGGGGCATGCCCTGACCTACTGGCAGCAATCCCCTGAAGGGCGGTGGCAGAAGAAGGCCTGATCCCGACGTCGAGATGTGGCCATTCGTGTCGACAGCCTCACTGTGCCGATGCCAGCAGATCGAGGCCTGAACGCTTGTGGCGCAGTGCGACGACTTTGTAGCCACCGGCCTGCAAGCGCGAAAGCAATTGCGGGAGCATCAGTTCGGTGCGGGCATGAATGTCGTGCAGCAGTATGATGCCGCTTTGACGAGCCGCGAGTGTTGTCATGGTGCGTTCGACAATCTCGGATGGCGTGGACTTGAAATAGTCCTTGGAGTCGATGCCGACATCCAGCACCACGGTGCCGCGACGGGCGAGTGCGGCGCGAAGCGGGCCGGTGTCGGCGAGGTAAGGAAAACGGAAGAAGCCGATATCCGCACCGGTGCTGACCCTGACAGCCGTCTCGCCCCGCATGATCTCGGTCATGGCGCGATCGAAATTCATGCCGCTCAGATTGGCATGACGCCAGGTATGGCTCCCCACAGAATGGCCGCGTGCGACCACCTTTCGGGCGATGTCCGGATGGTTCTTCGCCATCTCTCCCACCATCAGGAAGGTCGCCTTGACGCGGAAAAGATCTAGCGTGTCGAGAATGCGCTCCGTCTTGCCGGGAACCGGGCCATCGTCAAAGGTGAGGATGACTTCCTTGGGTGCCAGTTTGATGTCGCCGACCGAGGAGACGTCCAGCGTGCGCCCCGTCAAAGGACCGCGTGGTGTGCCCAGACTGGCGTGAAACCATGCACGCGGTTCCATCGGAAGGGGATCGCTCGCATCGACAGGGCGAGGCTGCGGGATAGCGGGCACGAAGGCCGTCTGTGCTGAGGTTTCGTTTTTCTTGAGGTTCGCACAACCGGTGACGGTCAAGGCGACAACAACGCAGGCAACAAGGCGAAACGCAAACATGACCACACTCAAAGCGATATGACGTTGAGCACCGGTCTAGCGAAACATGGTTAATCTTTGGTTGAAATGGCCTCTTGGCGATTAACCATAAGACTCGCCTGTGTTGCGTTACTCTGCCATCGCCTCATCGTATTCGGTCGAAAGCTCCAGCCACTGCTCTTCGGCGTCTGCCAGCTTTGACGCCGTTTCGCCGCGTAGTTTGGCTTTCTCTGCGGCCTTGGCCGGAAACTTCTCGTAGAGCACCGGATCCGCAAGTTCCGCATCAAGTGCCTGAATCTGCTTCTCCAGTTTCTTCGTCAACGCTTCGATTTCGTTGATCTTTTTCTTCATCGGTGCAAGCTGGGCGCGCCGTTCGGCGGCCTGCTTGCGCTGGTCGGCTTTGCTGGCCTGATCGGCAACTAACTCAGTTCGCGGCTTTTCTTCTTTTTTTTTACCGGAAGAGACGATGAGCCCGCGATATTCTTCCATATCGCCTTCGAAGCTTGTCACCGTGCCATTATTGACGAGCCACAGGCGATCCACGGTCGCCTCGATCAGATGGCGGTCATGGCTGATCAGGATCACCGCACCTTCATAGTCGTTGAGCGCTGCAATCAATGCGCGGCGGCTATCGATGTCGAGGTGGTTGGTGGGCTCGTCGAGGATCAGAAGGTTCGGCGAATGGAAGGCGGCAAGGCCCATCAGCAGGCGAGCCTTTTCGCCACCGGAGAGATCCTTGGCAGCTGTCGCCATCTTCTCGGTCGCCAGCCCCATCTGGGCAACGCGTGCCCGCACCTTGGCTTCGGGCGCCCCTGGCATGAGACGACGAACGTGGTCGACCGGCGTGTCGTTGGGAATGAGGTCGTCGAGCTGATGCTGGGCGAAAAAGCCGATCTTCAGATTCGGTGCCAGCTTGATATCGCCGCTTTCAGCCTTCAACCGGCCCGAGATGAACTTGGCGAACGTCGACTTGCCGTTACCGTTCGCACCCAAAAGCGCAATGCGGTCGTCATTGTCGATGCGAAGATCGATATTCTTCAAGATAGGTTTTCCCGGCTCGTAGCCGACCGTGCCGCCATTGATGGCAACGATGGGCGAGGCGGGTTGCTTCTCCGGCTCCGGGAAGGTGATCGGCTGCACGTGATCCTCGATCACCGAGGCCACCGTGCCCATGCGCTCCAGCGCCTTCACGCGGCTTTGGGCCTGCTTGGCCTTGGATGCCTTGGCCTTGAAGCGGTCGACGAAGCTCTGCAGGTGCTTGCGCGCGGCCTCGTTCTTGGCCTTTGCTTTCGTCTGCAATTCGTCGGCTTCCGCCTTCTGACGTTCGAACTGGTCATAGCCGCCGCGATAGAAGGTCAGTTTTTTCTGATCCAGATGGACGATCGAATTCACGGCGGTGTTCAACAGATCCCGGTCATGGCTGATGATGATGACCGTATGGGGATAGCGTCGCACATAGTCTTCCAGCCACATCGTGCCTTCAAGGTCGAGATAGTTGGTCGGCTCGTCGAGCAGCAGCAGGTCGGGTTCGGAAAAGAGCACCGCTGCCAGCGCCACGCGCATGCGCCAGCCACCGGAAAAGGATGAGGCAGGACGAAGCTGCGCGTCGGCATCGAAACCGAGACCGGCCAGAATCGTGGCAGCACGTGCTTCCGCGGAATGCGCGTCGATATCCACCAGCCGCATCTGGATTTCGGATATCCGTTCCGGGTTGGTCGCCGTCTCGGATTCTGCCAACAGCGCTGCCCGTTCCTTGTCGGCGGCCAGAACGATGGACAAGAGCGAGTCTTCGGTTCCCGGCGCTTCCTGGGCCACCTGGCCCATGCGTGCATTCTTGGGGATCGAGATCGAACCGGTCTCCGGCGTCAGGTCACCGGTGATGATCTTGAATAAAGTGGACTTGCCCGCGCCATTGCGTCCGACCAGCCCGGCCTTGGTGCCGCTGGGAAGCGAAACGCTGGCATGATCGATGAGGAGGCGGCCGGCGATGCGAGCCGAAATATCGTTGATTGTAATCATGCCCCGGCTTGTGGCCGAACTGCAGTGCAAAGGCAATATAGGATCATACCGCAAGGCAGCATGAATGCGCCACGAGCTGTCTGGAGATGCCGTTGCGCAACAAAAAGAAGCGCAAACTCAAGCTGAACGACGAAACTTCGCTGTTGTGGCAGCTGCCGGATGTCCGGCGATCGGATTGCGACGATTGCCCTTCGTGGCTTTGAGGGCCTCCTGGGCCTGCGCCAGAAGCTGTGCCGCACTCATCGATGCGCCCGTCAGCGAGTATCCGATCATCAGCGTCAGATTGCTGTTGTCCGACGGATCGTCTGTGGCAAAGACCAGATTGTCGCTGATGGAGGTAAACAGCCGTTCTGCAATCGCCTCGGCATCCTCGGCGGAGACATCGTCGAACAGAAACGAGAACTCATCGGCACCGGTGCGGGCGACGAAGTCATTTTTCTTGATGGACCTGCGTACAATGGCCGAAAGACTCTTCATCAACCGGTTCACGGCCGCATCGCCAAACGACTGGGCCATGGCCTGAAAGCGGTCGATCCCGACGATGATCAGTGCCGTCGACTTCGGATCGCTGTCACCGGCGTAAAGTGCTTCGAGGCGGTTGTTGAAGGCGATCCGGTTCGGCAGGGATGTCACCCGGTCGCGCAATGCGGCGGTTTTGGCCTGGCCCGCCTTGCGTTCAGCCTTGGCGATGCGTTCGATACCATCGGCAAGCTTCTCGCGCAGACGATCTTCGGCTCCCATCTGTGCCTGAGCAGCCGATCTCAGATAGTCTATCTCGCTCTTCAGATCTGCGGTGTTGCCGGCATATCCGTCTTCAAGTTCGGTCGAGATGACCTCAAGCGCCTGCATGAAGCGACTTCCATGTTCAAGGCCGCTCGCCAGATCCTGGGTCAACTGTCTGAGCACGCTCGCCGCTTCCCGGTGCGCCACCTCGTCGGCAATGCCGCAATGAGAGACCAGACGGTGCTTGAGGCCGATCTGATCGAGCAGGTGCTGAGACGGATTGGTGCCGATGGCTTTCACGTCGCGCAAAAGGGCAGGGTCGTGGCCGTAGAGCCCCTGATAGAAGAGCTCATAATTGCGCGGGATGCCGGAGACCTTCAGACGGGCCATGTGTCTGGCCACTGTTTGAAGCTGATCGAGGCCAGAGGTGTTGGTGGCACGCTGCGCGTCTGCAGTATCCTCAAACATAACATATCCCATCAATAAATTATGGGCGCCTGGATGCTTGTCGCTGGCGCGCGGTCTTTAGCAATGGCAGTGATAGTTGCTGGAACCTCTTGAAAAAGGATGAATGTTGCACTGACTCCGTGCTTCGCGCCGAAGGTTCAGCGGACCATGGTAAACGGGATGTTTTAAAGCAGACGTGTCAGAGCCACTGCTGTCCCGCCGACCGCAGGAAATAGATGAGGTCCAGAGATAGCGACGGCTTGCCAAGCGCGGTCAGAGTCATGTGCGCCTGTCCGCGGTGGTGGGTCTGGTGATTGAAGAAGTGGGAGAGCGCCGGTCCAAGCTTGTGCGTGATCTGGCTGGGATTGGTGATCGGCGTATAGGTGAATGGCTGATCGAGCATCTCGGATGACAAAGAGCTGACCCAGTTGATGATCCGCGCATCTTCCGCTTTTCGCGCCTCTGTCAGCTGTGGCAGGGTGGAGTAGGGTTGTTCGTTGAGGCTCTTATGCGACGGGCCTTCCCCGGCGAAACGGTGCATCCAGATGCGATCGGCGACCAAGATATGGCTGAGCGTCGCAAACAGCGAACCGAAATAGGCGCCTCGGTCTTCGTTCAACGCCTGCGGCGTTAGAGTGGCTGCTGCGTCATATAGGAGTGTATTTGCCCAGGCGTTGTAAGCGGCAAACATATGATAATGCGCGATCATGATCCTACCTCTTTCAATCCGGTCTTTTACCCTAGCGCAGATATGTTGCAATGGGCGTGATGCATCGATGAAATAACTTGATTTGATCGACAGCGTCCCGGGAGGCTAACAATCGGGGCCTGGATTTTCAGCGAGGTTTATGATGACCATCACTCTTTACTCCTTGTGCGGCGCGGATGAAACGCGACCGTTTTCACCCCATTGCTGGAAGGTGGTGATGGCACTGCACCACAAGGGGCTGCCATTCGTCGAAAGTCCCAAGGCCTTCACAGCGATACCGGGCGTTGAAAACGGTGCATCCAAAACGGTTCCGCTTCTGCGGGATGGAGAGACGCTGATTTCCGACAGCTTTGCCATCGCCCGTTATCTGGAAGAGACCTATCCCGACCGTCCGTCGCTCTTTGGCGGAGAGGGTGGCCTGGCCATGGCACGTTTCGTCGAAGCCTTCTCCAACACCACAGTTCACCCGGCCGTCACCAGGATTGCCATCGTCGATATCTGCAACATGCTGGGGCCGGAGGATCAGTCCTATTTCCGCGAAAGTCGCAGCAAGCGCCTTGGCAAGCAGATCGAGGAGGTGGCCGCAGGCCGCGACACCGAGATCGCCGAGTTTGCCGACAAGCTGAAGCCGGTGCGCTACCTGCTGGCGCACCAACCCTTCATCGGGGGTGAAACCCCCTTGTTTGCCGATTATATCGTCTTTGGCGCCTTGAAATGGCTCGATATCGCCAGCGGCTCTGTTTACCTGCCGGAAGAAGATCCCGTATTTGCCTGGTATCAGCGCTGCCTCGATCTCTTTGCCGGTCAGCCCCGCAAGGTCGCCTGACGGCTGCAACAGGCCCCCTCTGGTCAAGATCGAGCCGCGCCGGCGAGCAATTGTGACGCCGGCGTGAAATTCGTGCATCCCTCTTGTTTTTCAGTCCCTTCGCCGCTAGAAACCGCCCACTTTCCCTATTCCACAAGAGGACATCACACATGGCGATTGAACGCACTTTTTCGATGATCAAGCCGGACGCAACCAAGCGTAACCTGACGGGCGCCATCACCAAGATGCTCGAAGATGCTGGCCTGCGCGTCGTTGCATCCAAGCGCGTCTGGATGAGCACCCGCGAAGCTGAGGGCTTCTATGCCGTTCACAAGGAACGCCCTTTCTTCGGCGAACTGGTTGAAGGCATGACATCCGGCCCGACCGTCGTTCAGGTTCTGGAAGGCGAAGGCGCAATCCTCAAGAACCGCGAAGTCATGGGTGCAACCAACCCTGCCAACGCGGACGAAGGCACCATCCGCAAGACCCACGCTCTGTCCATCGGCGAGAACTCGGTTCACGGTTCGGACGCGCCTGAAACGGCTGCTGAAGAAATCAAGTACTGGTTCTCCGACACCGAAATCGTCGGCTGAATCAGACTGTCAGGCGCAAGTCTGAACTAATTGACAGATATGAGAAAACGGCGCCGGATGGCGCCGTTTTTTTGCGAGCATCGGATACTTCTCCGTGCCTTGGTTCACATCGTCCGTGGCAGGATGTGCTGGATTTGAGATCCGCATTCTCTCATGTCGACGGGCATGCTTCCGGGGAAAAATCCGGCTTTTGGCCGGGCTTGTAGACCTCGGGATTGGCCGTATAGATCGCCCCGACAATGAGCGGTTTTGCTGGCAATATGCTCTGGTCGAGGTCTGAGGTGAGGGTCGTCTCGATGGTCTGGATCACGTCGCCCTTGCCATCGGTCACGGTCATCGTCACGTGATAGGGTCTGTTCTTGACGACACAGTGGATGGGCGGGCTTTCCAGCGCCACCTTCGTCCAGGATGGAAAGATCTTCGTCTTCGTCATGATCGGTGGCCCGCCGCGCGGGTCTTCGTAGCTGGTTTCGATAAAGCTGTGCTCCGGCAGTGTCGACTTGCGCGCAAGCGTCAGCACATAGGTTGCGGTCGAGACGCGGTAGTTGAAGGCAAAGAGCTTGCCTTCAATGGCAAGCGGTCCCTCATCCTCGCGCTGGCAGCCACCTGCGGCAAGCAAAGCCGCCAGCATGGTCATTGTCGTGATCGGCGCTTTCATGGCGCTATCCCCTGCTTCTGTCGTTGATAGTGACGGTTGGCCTTGGCGCGATTGCCGCATACGGCCATGTCGCACCAGGTGCGGCTGCGGTTCTTGCTGCGGTCGATGAACAGCCAGCCGCAGTTGCCGCAGATCTTCATGCGCTGTGGATCGGGCTCGCAGGTGAGGGCAAGCGCCGAGCGTGCGGTGCGGGCTTCCAGCGCTGTATCACTGGCAGCCGCCGACAGGTTGCGGGCAGCAAGGGCGAGCATCCATGCAAGTAAATGTCGATCATCGTTCCCGAGCGTGCGTGCCCGAAAATAGTCGTCGATGGCTTCGCGCAAGGCGAGGAAATCCTGAATATTGGCGGTTGTCGCTGCCGTCAGGCCGTTGACCTGCTGGCGCTCTGCGCAATGGGTGATCGCCGCCGGCACGAAATCATCCATCTGCGCGGTGATGGCAAAACGGTCGATCGAGCGTTCGGGGTCGAACCGCAAAATGACGCTGTTGGCGACATCCAGTGCGAGCGCGCCGCCGGAGAAGCGATGAGGGGTCCAGGCAAAATCCATGGTGAAATACTAACTGGTAAAAATCATTTTACCAGTTATAAATTTGGGTGGAGGCCGTCATGAGCTATTTCCTGCAGCAACTCGCCAACGCCGTTCCCGTCGCAGCACTCTATGCCGCGCTCGCCTTCGGCTATGCTCTGGCCTTCGGTATGACCAGACGTGCGGATATCACCTATGGCGCGTTGTTCGCATTTGCCGGCCAAATCTATTTGCTCTTCACCGGTGTCGGCTGGAACGACTTTCGTCTGATCTTTCCAGCGGCCCTGGCCTTCGGGGCTGCTCTGTCCCTTGTCTATGCCGTGGGGGCGGGAGCACTGATTGCCCGCTCGGTCATGCGGCCGCTGTACCGGCTATCGCCCAACACTGTCATCGTCGCCAGTCTGGCGGTGCTGATCGTCTTGTCGGAAACCGGCAGGCTGGCGCTCGAAAGCGGAAACCTGTGGCTGCCGCCCTTTCTCAATACCTCCATCACGTTCTGGCGCGATGGCAATTTCAGTGTCACGCTGACTGTGATCCAGATCGGCAATGCGGCACTGATGACGGTGATTGTGCTGGGTGGCCAGGCGGTTTTGCGCCAGACCCGGGCGGGGCGTATCTGGCGGGCAGTGGCTGACGATCCGCTGGCCGCAGAACTTTGCGGTGCGGCTTCCGGCAAGGTCTTCGTTCTCGCCTATGTGGCAGCATCGGCCATAGCCGCCACCTGCGGTCTGCTCGCCACCTCCTATTACGGAACGATGGACTTCGGCGCTGGCCTTGTTTTCGGTCTCAAGGTCGTTTTGATTGCCGCGGCCGGTGGCCATGCTCACCCGCTTCGCGCGGCTGTGGGGGCTGCGGGTGTTGGTGTGGCCGAAACCTTCTGGAGCGGCTACGCGCCCATTCTTTGGCGGGACTTCGTCATCGTCTCGGCTCTGGTGGTCCTGCTTGTTTTGTCGCGACGGGAGCGGTTGGCGCCGTGACGATCACAACCACTTGTCGCGGGCAGCGTCGTCGGCGTCCTTGGCGGCCACCCAGTCGCGGCTTCGACCGTCGATAGCGTGTTCCTTCTTCCAGAACGGTGCCGAGGTCTTCAGGTAATCCATCATGAAATTGGCACCATCGAAAGCAGCCTGCCGGTGCGGGGCAGCAGCCACGACCAGCACGATATTCTCGCCCGGAGCGATCTTGCCGAACCGGTGGATGGCCGTGAGCCCCAGAAGATCAAAGCGCGAAATCGCCTCGTCGGCAATCCGAGTCATTTCCGCTTCGGCCATGCCGGGATAGTGTTCGAGTTCCAGCGCTGATAGCTGCCCACCTTCGTCGCGGCACAGACCTGAGAATGAAACGATAGCGCCGATATCGCGGCGGCCTTGGGCCAGACGCTTTGTCTCCGCATTCAGATCGAAGTCTTCACGCTGCACGCGAATGGTCGGCTGGACCATGGTTACCCGCCCGTCATCGGTGGAAAGAGCCCGATCTCGCCTGCGCCGGCGATCGGTTCGTCATGCTCGACATGCTCCTGATTGATCGCAACCCGGATGGCCTGTGGAAACTGCAATGCGTTTTCGTATTCCTCGCCAAGTCCGCGCAGATGCTCGATCAGATCGCCGGCAGTGACGACGCTCGTCGGCAGGTCGAGTTCCTCTTCGGGCTTGCCGATCCGTTCGCGTACCCAGGCAAAATAGACGAGTTTCACCATGTCACTCTTCCATGATGTGCTTGGCGCCGGCCCGGAAATAGTCGTAGCCGGTATAGAAGGTCAGGATGGCCGCCAGCCACAGCAGCGCGATGCCCATCTCGGTCGTATAGGGCAGCACCTTGTCGCCTGCGGGGCCGGCCAGAAGAAATGCGATGGCCACCAACTGCACGGTGGTCTTCCATTTGGCGATACGCGTCACCGGCACCGACACCTTCAGCGCGGCCAGATATTCGCGCAGGCCCGATACCAGAATTTCGCGGCAAAGGATGGTAATGGCCGCCCAGATCGACCAGCCGGCAATCGTGCCATCGGCGGCCATCAGCAGCAGGACGGAGGCGACCAGCAATTTGTCGGCGATCGGGTCCAGCATGCGGCCGATATTCGATGTCTGGTTCCAGATGCGGGCGAGATAACCATCGAGAAAATCGGTGAGGGAGGCGACGACGAAGATCCAGAAGGCCGTCCAGCGCGCGAAATCGGTACTTTGCAGTTTGCCCTCAATGAAGAAGCAGACGACGATCAACGGAACCGCCAGAATGCGACCGTATGTCAATAAATTGGGAATATTATATGCGCGCGAAGCCATGATGTCCTGCTATCCGATATTTCGACCGTAGATGACGGTTTCCGACGCAAGCCGTCAACACGCCTCGTTATATTTAATGTCGCAGGCGCCCAGCAAAAGGCCAGCCCGCGTCAATCTGCACCGTTTTCGTGAAAATGATTGTAGACGAGCTTTGCGACGGCCTCGGAAATCCCGTCCACCGCCATCAGATCGCTGATCGCTGCCCGCGAAGCTGCCTTGGCTGTGCCGAAGTGCTGCAGGATCGCCCGCTTGCGGGTCGGCCCGATGCCGGCGATCTCGTCCAGCGGGTTTTTCACCATCTCCTTCTTGCGCCGCGCGCGGTGCGAACCGATGGCGAAACGGTGAGCCTCGTCACGCATGCGCTGGATGAAATAGAGCACGGGATCGCGCGGTGGCAGCGAGAAGTCTGGCTTTCCCTTGACGAAGAAGCGTTCCCGTCCGGCCTCGCGGTCCACGCCTTTGGCAATGCCGATGGCTGTTACGCAATCGGTAATGTCGAGATCGTCGAGGATCTTGCGCACAGCCGACATCTGTCCCTGGCCGCCGTCGATCAGGATCACATCCGGCCATGCCGGAAAGGTAGCATCGGCGGCATCCTCTGTCGTCGTTGTGCTCCGGTCCGGCTTGCCTTCTTCCTTGATCAACCGTGAGAAACGCCGGGTCATCACCTCGCGCATCATGCCGAAGTCATCGCCGGGGGTGATGTCTTCCGATTTGATGTTGAACTTGCGGTACTGGTTTTTCACAAAGCCCTCTGGCCCGGCGACCACCATGCCGCCGACCGCATTGGTGCCCATGATGTGGGAGTTGTCATAGATCTCGATGCGTCGCGGTGTGTAATCGAGTGAGAAGGTCTCTTTCATGCCCTGCAGCAGTCGCGCCTGAGACGAGGTCTCGGCAAGCTTGCGCCCATGGGCCTCGCGCGCATTGGCAACCACGTGATCGACAAGGTCCTTCTTTTCTCCACGCTGCGGAACCAGAACCAGCACCTTGTGGGCAGCCTTTTCCGATAGAGCCAGCGCCAGAAGCTCCTGCTCCTCTATCGTCTCCGACAGCAGGATCTGCCTGGGCACCGGCTTGTCGTCATAAAATTGCGCGAGGAAGGCAGACAGCACCTCGGCGCCGGAAAGCTGCGGGTCGGCCTTGGGGAAATAGGCGCGGTTGCCCCAGTTCTGCCCGGTGCGGAAGAAGAACACCTGAATGCAGCATAGCCCGCCCTCCTGATGGATGGCGAAAATATCGGCTTCCTCGACACCGGCCGGATTGATGCCCTGGTGGCTCTGCACATGGGAGAGTGCGGCCAACCGGTCGCGGAACACGGCGGCCCGCTCGAAGTCGAGATCTTCGGCCGCCTCGTTCATGGTCCGCGCCATGGTTTCTTTCACCTTCTGGCTTTTGCCGGAAAGGAAGTCCTTGGTCTCCTTGACCAGCTCCGCATAGTCCGCGTCGCTGACCTCGCCGGTGCAAGGCCCCGAACAACGCTTGATTTGATAGAGCAGGCACGGGCGGGTGCGGCTTTCGAAGACGCTGTCGGTGCAGGTGCGCAGCAAAAAGGCCCGTTGCAGCGAATTGATGGTGCGCCCGACAGCCGTTGCCGAGGCGAAGGGGCCGAAATAATCGCCCTTGCGCGCCCGCGCACCCCGGTGCTTGTAGATCGCGGGGGCCTTCCCGTCGCCGGTGATCATAATGTAGGGAAAGCTCTTGTCGTCGCGCAAAAGCACATTGTAACGCGGACGCAGCCGTTTGATCAGGTTCGCTTCGAGCAGCAGCGCCTCGACCTCGGTGCGGGTCGTGACGAATTCCATATGGGTCGTTTCGCGTACCATGCGCGCCAGCCGGTTGGAATGCAGCCGTCCTTGCGCGTAATTGCTGACGCGTTTCTTTAGAGACCGCGCCTTGCCGACATAGAGAACCTCCCGCGCGGCATTCAGCATGCGGTAGACACCAGGGGCGTTCGGCAGCTTCTTGACGAACTCGCCAATCAGTTCTGCACCCTTCAGCTCGGAGGGAACATCGCCGCTCTCGTTCCAGTCGATAGACAGGGTCGTTGCGGCCTCGACAATATCGGCGACCACGCCATCGTCATCATCTTCTGTGCCATCATAGAGCACACCGCCATCGCTGAGCTTGCCGCCCGTCATGCTTTAATCTCCTTCGCATTTGGTATCAGCCAAATGCGAGATTGTTCATGCGCCTGTACCCGTTTGCGTCTGTAGAACGCTGATCTCCGGCAAAGCGGCATCCAATTTTCGTGCCTTTACGACCACCGCTGCCGTGGTCGGGCTCGATTCTCCGTGTGCATGGGCGCAAAGAATCGAAGCCACGAGTCATATAGGCGTGTTTTTACGTTTGGCGAACACGCCGGCTTGATAACACACCAAAAACAACACAAGCGGCAAACATCTTCGTTCTCAAGTAAAACGGTGCGATATCAAGTAGATCTGACTTTACTATTTATTAGGGTTAATAAAATCCCTGTCGCATAATAGCAACATCTAACTTTCACCACTTGGGCGCCACAAACATTTCACATTTTGGCTCTTTCAAATCCTCAATTGAATTTCATTTTCCTCGGGAACGGACAGGAACCGTCTAACGTTCATATCGCAGGAACAAACAGCTGTTCGGCGGCCTGAACCGAAAAGGAGAATTTTTTATGCGTAAACTCATTCTGACCCTCATGGTCTCTTCGGCAGCTCTCGTGAGCTTCAGCGCGGCCCAGGCAGCTGATGCGGTCGACCAGATCCCAGCACCGCCAGTCGCCACCGAAAACACCTATGTGCCAGCCTCTGGCTGGACCGGTGGATATATCGGTGGTGGCGTCACCTATGATTGGGGTGGCAGCAACCTCGGCGACGCCGTTGGCGGTACCCTCTACGGTGGTTACAACATGCAGAGCGGCCAGATCGTCTACGGTCCGGAAGCAGACATCAGCTACAACAACCAGGAAGGTTCGGCCGGCGCCGGCATCGACAGCAAGGAAGGCCTCAACGGCTCGATCCGTGGTCGCGTCGGTTACGACATGAACCCGTTCCTGATCTACGGTACCGGTGGTCTGGCCGTCGGCAATCATGAACTCAGCAGCGCCGCAGGCTCTGACGAGAAGGTCTCGGCCGGTTATACAGTCGGTGCCGGTGTTGAAGCCCTGGTGACGGATAACATCACCGCACGCGTGGAATACCGCTACACCGACTACATGGACCGTGACTTCGACCTCGGCGGTACAACCGTATCGCGCGGCTTTGACGATCACAGCGTCAAGCTCGGTATCGGCGTCAAGTTCTAAGAACGCCGGAAGTACGCTTCACGAGTGAAGCAGCACCAATTGGAAGCCGGGTTCGTCCCGGCTTCTCTTTTATCAAGCTCTATAATTCCCTGAGCCGCTCGGCGACTGCCCTTTCTACGCCGGTTGCTGCGTGGAGATTGAACCACTCGATCATCCGTCGAACATCTCCACTTGCCGGGTTTTGCCCCAACGCTCCGATCAGTTCGGCACTGGCAGCAGCCATTGCAGTCAGGATGCGTGCCGTCTCAGGAACATAAGGCAGATCATTGCCGGCGTCATGGCGTGCGCGGATAATTGAGTAGCGCACCGTCTCAGGCAGGGACCACCCGCTGGTCAGAAAATCGCTGACGCTGACCGCTTGCCCGTTTACTGTGGTCGTCGCATCACGATCTTTTGGCTCAAAGCCGGTCGCTTCAATGCGCTCGCAGGCATCAATCGCTGCGTTCATCATTTCACGAATTAGAGGCCAGTCTGTTTTCATTGTTTGCCTCACCGTCACTGCGGCTTCATTTCGCTCCAGCCATCGAAACGCTTGGCGAATTTCGAAGGCCACGCAGCCAGTTCCGTGCGGCCCTTTTCCCACTGTCCGGGAAAACGCAGCATCAGGTAACCGAGCAAGGCGGCAAGCGCGAAATGACCGCCATGCAATGTCTTTCCGGTTTTCGGCATATTGGCGTTCAGATAGTCGAGACCGCGCTCCACCTTTGACCACTGCTTGTCGATGGCAGGCTGGTAAAGCATCTCTTCCGGGCGAAAGCGGCGTTCATAGACAATTGCCAGAAGGCAATCGGTCGTCCCGTCGCACAGCGCTTCAAGGCGCTCCGCTTCGGTGCGCTTCTCGCCCTTTTTGGGATAGAGCTTACCGTCCGAAATCCGGTTGAGATACTGCATGATGGCACGGCTGTCGAAGATCGCCACTTGCCCATCCCCGCGCACCAGTGTTGGAATTTTCCCCAACGGATTATTCTCGATCAGAATGTCCGGCGCCGCGGTGGTATCCACTTTCACCGATTCGATATCCAGTTCCAGATAGCGCGCGGCCATCCGCACCTTGGCCGAATAGGGGGACGTCGAAGAGTAAAGCAGTTTCATGTCGTTTCCTGAGGTTTAATTGGCGACCGGCGGTATCGTGATCGATGAACGTTGACACGACTTTCTATCAACTTCCTCGCACGCCCGGAATGTTAAATCGGTTGTCATGCAAATGCGCACTTCCTCCAGCCTTTCCCCGTCACAGGTCACGGACATGGCTTTGGTCGAAAGTCCGGGATTGGCGGCGACGAATTGCTGCTCCAGTCCGTCAGGACTCATGGTTTGGCGAATTTCGGGTTGTTGCAATGTGTCCGGTATTTTCAGCTTCTCGAACGCGGCGCGTGTCACGCGGAAATAATCCGCCTGAGACAGACCGGAACAGGTGCCATGCTTGCGCCATTCATGCCCCATCAACCCCATGCTCGGCATGATATCGAGATAATGCTGGCCGAGGTTATCTGGAACGCGGTCCGGCTGGTCGCTGGCGCAGGATTCGGGATAGCCTTTTTCATATTGCGGCCACAGCCCGTGCACGATCAGTCCGAATGCCTTGGAGGAGCCGCATTGCTGCTGGTTGCCCTCTCCCTCGTCTGACAGGCAGTAGCTTGGCGACCACGACAAGGACAGGACGTAGAAGTCGAAGCCCTGTCCAATGGGCAAAGGTTTTGTGCCTTCAGCAGGGGCAGGGACGGGTTTGGGGGCGGCTTGAACGATGACCGCCGGAGTATCTCCCACGTCCCAACTGGGCACGATAGGATCTTGCAGGAAGATCATGAGGCCCGCAGCAATCATCAGGCCGACAAAGGCGGCGATGCCATAATAGCGGTGCATGGCGGACCTCTATCGCTGCAATGTCGTGTGGGGCCGCTCCTCCGGCAAACAATGACGGAGCAGCAGATAACGGCTTTCGTGGTCGAAAGTATTGTCGGCGGAATTGGGGGTGCGGTTTGAACTCGAAGCCATCGCCGCATGGCCCGCGCTCAAGAACGCGCCAGTTGCGGCTAACCTACTGATGAAGAAGCGATTGCCCATCATGAGTCTCCCGTTTTTGCAACAATGTTGGCTAACTCGGGAGAGGTCAAGCCATCAAGCTTGGGGAGGCGGAACGGCTCCGCCTCTCGCTATCAAGAGGCCTCAGCGGCATTCGAAGAAGACGTGGCAGCGGTCATTCGGCAGATTGCTGGTCGACAAGGGCAAGAATTCCCCGCTTTTGACGTGGAGGATATGGGCGTTGAAGGCCCGGGCCGGGAAGAATTTGAAGATATCGCTGTTCTTGTGACCGTAGGTCGACAGATCGGCGTCACCATGAAGCTCGATGAACCAGTGTGAGGTTGTATGCGACAGCGTTTGCGTTGCGCCACCCAAGGCCTCGATCTCGTGCCCCTCGATATCCAGAAAAACCAGCGCCGGTGCACCATGGACAGCGGTCAATTCGTCAATCGACAAAACAGCAACCTTGGCGGACCCGACACCGGCACTCCGGGCGCGACCGTTGAGCCCGCCATCGATCGAGACAGCAATTTTCCCCGACGAGACAAGTCCGTGAAGGCAGGTGATGTTGCGGTAGCCGTTCATGGCGATGTTGCGCTCGGCAACCCGCTGGTTATGCGCATTGGCTTCGACAGCCACCACCTTGCCAGCCTTGCCGGCCAGTTCCGCCAGAAGCATGGCAACCATGCATTGGTGCGCGCCCAGATCGAAGATCGTCTTACCGGCGAGCTTGAAGCGCTTGAGGAACTCGAGTTCGGGAAGGTTGTCTTCATCGTGATCGTACCAGGCTGAACCAACAGGATCTGCGATATGCATGTTCAGCCGTTTGCCCGCAAAATTATGGGTGGCGTCGTATGCGGCAAACTGCCGTGTCATTCGCTCTTGCTTGGTGCGACGAAATAGATCGTAGATGATTTCAGGCGTGTATGAACGGATCGCGGATTTAAGCATTACAATTTTCCCTAATCGTTTAATTCAATTAACGAGGATTGATTAGGTAATGCAAATAAATCAGTGCTTCTTGCGCTTTGATGGTTAAGGTTCGGATTTAATTAAATTTTTTCAAATCTTCTCGGATTCGCCTCTAAGCCAGAAGCAACGCTGCGACGCATAGCGATCGACGCCCAGAATTTTCTTCAACTCCGGCAGCAGTGTGTGCAGTTCATCCTTGAGCGTGAAGGGTGGGTTGACGATCACGAGTCCTGACCCGGTCAGCCCTGTAATATCGCGATCGCTGCGCACCAGAAGCTCGGCGCAGAGCATTTTCGGGATTTCCAGATCCTGCAGTGCCTGATGAAACTCTTCGATGGGTGCGCCCTTCTTGATCGGATACCAGAGGCAATAGGTGCCGGTGGCAAAACGGCGATAGGCCTTTGCCAGTCCGTCTGCGATGCGAAGATATTCACCGTCCTTCTCGAATGGCGGATCGACCAGCACGATGCCGCGCTTTTCCTTCGGCGGCAGATGTGCGCCCAGTGCCAGCCAACCGTCCAGTTCGGTCACGCGCGCCTGAAAATCACCCTCGAAAAGGCGCGCAAGTGCGCGGTAATCATCCGGATGCAGTTCCATGGCCGAAAGCCGGTCTTGCGGGCGAAACAACATCCGCGCGAGCTTCGGCGATCCCGGATAGACCGTCACCGGTCCCTTGGGGTTCAGCTCTCGCACCGCGTCGAGATAGGGGGAGAGCAGCGCCTTCGCCTTGGGCGACAGCTCGGCCTCCAGCAAGCGTCCGATGCCGTCCTGCCATTCGCCGGTCTTCTGCGCTTCCTCGCTCGAGAGATCATAGACGCCAATTCCAGCATGCGTATCGAGCACGCGAAAGGCCTTGTCTTTCTGCTGCATATAGACGACCAGGCGCGCCAGCACCGCATGCTTCAACACATCCGCAAAATTGCCGGCGTGATAGATGTGACGGTAGTTCATCTGCGATCCTGATGTGTTCTATGATTTATGGAAATGGGGCTTTTGAGCCCGCGCTGCTTGCCATATAGAAAAGCAATGAACATCGCCAGTCCCAACACCTCCCGCACCATCGGTCATACGGTCTGTCCGCATGACTGTCCCTCCGCTTGCGCACTTGATGTCGACCTCGGGCCGGATGGCCGTGTGGGCCGGGTGAGGGGCGCTGCCGACAACAGCTACACCGCCGGTGTCATCTGCGCCAAGGTCGCCCGTTATGCCGAGCGCATCTATCATCCTGACCGCCTGATGACGCCTAAGCGTCGCACCGGCGCAAAAGGGGAGGGTGTCTGGCAGGAGATCTCGTGGGAGGCGGCCCTCGATGAAGCAGCCGAAGGCCTGCTGAAGGCCGAGCAGAACCATGGGGCAGACGCGGTCTGGCCCTATTTCTATGCCGGCACGATGGGCCAGGTGCAGCGCGATTCCATCGAGCGGCTACGTCACGCCAAGCGTTATTCCGGTTTCTTCGGCTCGATCTGCACCAATATGGCCTGGACCGGCTATGTGATGGGCACAGGCGCTTTGCGCGGCGCCGATCCGCGCGAGATTGCCAAGGCCGATTGCGTTGTCATCTGGGGTACCAATGCGGTGGCCACCCAGGTCAATGTGATGACCCATGCCGTCAAGGCGCGCAAGGAGCGCGGTGCCAGGATCGTCGTCATCGATGTCTACGATAATCCGACGATGAAGCAGGCCGATATGGCGCTGGTTGTCCGGCCGGGCACAGATGCGGCGCTCGCCTGCGCGGTCATGCACATTGCGTTCCGCGATGGATATGCCGATCGCGCCTATATGGACAAATACACGGACGATCCATCGGGCCTTGAGGCGCATCTGAAGAGCCGGACACCGCAATGGGCAGCATCGATCACGGGCCTATCCGTCGAGGAGATCGAAGCCTTTGCGGCTTTGGTGGGCCAGACCCGGAAAAGCTTCTTCCGGCTCGGCTACGGGTTCACCCGCCAGCGCAATGGCTCCGTTGCCATGCATGCCGCATTGTCGGTGCCGACGGTACTTGGTTCCTGGCAATATGAAGGTGGAGGTGCCTTCCACAACAATGGCGGCATCTACCGCTTCGACAAATCGCTGCTGATGGGCACGGCCTATGCCGATCCCACCGTGCGTTCGCTCGATCAGTCGCAAATTGGCCGCGTCTTGACGGGCGATGCCGAGGCCCTGCGCCATGGCGGGCCGGTGACGGCACTTCTCATCCAGAACACCAATCCGGTGAACGTTGCGCCTGAACAGCGGCTGGTCAAGCAGGGCTTCCTGCGCGACGACCTCTTCACCATTGTCCACGAGCAGTTCATGACGGATACGGCTGCTCTTGCCGATATCGTCCTTCCGGCCACAATGTTCATGGAGCATGACGACATTTATCGGGGCGGTGGCCACAGCCATATCCTACTTGGACCCAAGATCGTCGAGCCGCCGGACACCGTGCGCAGCAATCTCTACGTGATCGAGGAACTGGCCAAACGTCTCGGCATCGCCGATATGCCGGGCTTCGGCATGGATGAGCGCCAGCATATCGACCGTATCCTGACCGGTGCCGGACATCCCGGCATTGACGTGCTGGAGCAGGAAAAATGGTTCGATTGCCAGCCGCCCTTCGAGGACGCGCATTTCCTCAACGGGTTTGGCCACGCGGACGGCAAGTTCCGGTTCAGCCCTGACTGGGCGGGGACAGTCACACCCAACAGTCCGCCGGACACGATCGGCAATATGGGACCGATGGCCGAATTGCCGCGTTTTCCGGACCAGGTCGATATGATTGAAGCAGCCGATGAGGTTCACCCCTTCCGCCTGACCACATCGCCCGCGCGTAACTTCTTGAACTCCACCTTCGCCGAGACCAGGACCTCGTCCGATAAGGAAGGGCGGCCACAGGTGATGGTCGCGCATGCCGATGCCGAGCGTCTTGGCATTGAAAACGGCGATCTGGTGAAACTTGGAAACAACCGAGGCGAAATCCGCATCCATGCCCGGGTGACGGGGGAGGTCAAGGCAGGCGTTCTGGTCGCCGAGGGCTTGTGGCCCAATAAGGCCCATGTCGATGGCGAGGGTATCAATGTACTGACCGGTGCCGATGCCGTGGCGCCGCATGGGGGCGCGGCGTTCCACGACAACCGTGTCTGGCTGTGCAAGGAAACCGCATGAGCAAATTCGACAGGACGACAATAGACGTTGTCTCCGACGAGACCCTGTGGGACGGCTGGAGCCGCCTGCGTCGCGTGACCTTCGACTACACCGGGGACGATGGAAAAACCGACCGGCTGGATTGGGAAGTGTTCGATCGCGGTGAAGCGGTGGCACTCTTCCTGTTCAACAGCCAGCGCCAGACAGTGGTGCTCGTGCGCCAGTTTCGCGTCCCGGCTTTTCTGCGCGGCGATCATGCCTTCCTGCTGGAGGTGCCGGCCGGCGCACTGGAAAAGGACGAGGATCCGGCACAAGCCATCTGCCGCGAGGCGCTGGAGGAAACCGGCTACAAGGTCGAGGCGCCGACCAAACTGTTTTCGCTCTACATGTCGCCAGGCGCTGTGACCGAGAAAGTGCATTTCTACAGCGCCTCGGTTGACGATTCCGCCAAGGTGGCAGCAGGCGGCGGCCTGGAAGACGAGCATGAAGACCTGGAACTGTGCGAGCTCCCTCTGGATGAGGCGCTGGCGATGATCGAAAGCGGCACCATTGTCGACGGCAAGACGGTTGTCTTCCTGCAATGGGCAGCGCTCAACCGCGACCGTCTCTTCAACTAGACATTCAGATCGGGAGAAACGCATGGCATCGACTTCTGCCAAATGGGCGCTTGTGACCGGCGCAACGGGCGGACTGGGTCAGGCGTTCTGCCATAATCTGGCGCGCAGAGGCTATAACATCGTCGTCACGGCGCGCAGCGAGGAGGCCTTGGCGGCGCTCGCTGACGCCCTCAGGTCCGCCCATGGCGTCGAGGTCGTGGCTGACGCTGCCGATTTGAGCCAGCCAGGTGCCGCCCGGCAGTTGAAAGCGGCGCTGGAACGTCGCGGCATCACCGTCGATGCGCTCGTCAACAATGCAGGCTATGGCTGCCACGGTCGCTTCATCTCTCACACGGTTGAGGATGAATTGGGCATGATCGATGTCAATATCCGCGCCTTGACCGAACTTTGCCATCTCTTTGCAGCAGAGATGGTCAAGCGTGGCGGCGGGCATATTTTGCTGGTCGCAAGCGCAGCCGCATTCCAACCCATTCCAGGCTACGCGGTCTATGCCGCCACCAAAGCCTATGTGCTGTCGCTTGGCTATTCCTTGCGCGAGGAACTGCGGCGCAAGAATATCAAGGTCAGTGTGCTCTCGCCGGGACCGACCGAAACCGGTTTCTGGTCACGCGCTGGTCATACTCTCAATCCACTGGTGGGATCCTTCATGATGGATGCTCAACCGGTGGCGGAAGCGGGACTTGAGGCACTTTTCAGCGGCAGGGCAGGCGTGGTGCCAGGCATCGCCAACAAGCTGGCGGTCCTCACCGCGAGGATTTTCCCCCGCAGCCTGCTGGCCAAAGGCGCGGCCTATGTCATGAGCCGCCAGAAATGATCGCGGATCAGAAGCTGCCCTTCAGGCCCGCGCCGACATAGATGGTGCGAAGCGTGGCTCCCGCAGCCTCGTCATACGAATTCCGTACGCCCGTCGATGTGTTGTAGGTCTTGGTGTCGCCACGGCCGAGATTGGTGAAGTCGTAATTGGCCGTCAGATAGAGCGACGCTTTCGGTGTAAGCGTGTAGGACGCCCCAAGGCTTGCGCCGAAGGTCGGGGCAAAATCGAACTCGTCAGTGAATTCCAGATCGCGAAGCCAGTGGTTGTCCGTTGCCTTGGCGGCAAAGGCAAAACCGCCCTCAAGCCCGCCGTCGATGCTCAGTCGCCCGAATTTGCGCGAACCGTCGATATGCGCATAGGCGGTTGGAATCTGCTGGCGATAGGTGATGACTTTTTCTCCGTCGGTGAACGTGCCCGACGTGTCGCGCGTGCCAGTGGTACTGTAGAGGTAGGAACCGCCGCGTGAGGTCCATTGCAGGTCGGTGTATTTTACCCCGATACCGCCTGACAGCGTGTTGCGCGGGTCATCGACAAATTTACGATTGATTTCGATGCCGCCACTGTAAAAATGATCAAGCCCGGTGTCGGGGTGAATGGAACGGTCACTCCAGCCGCTCTTGCTGGTATCGATGTAATAAGGACTGATCCAGTCATAGTCGGTCATCTTGCCGTCGCCCTTGAAGCCGACGCGGCCATTGACTTTAAGCTGCCACTCGGGCGCAATCTCTATGCCAAGCGATCCGCGCAGAACTGGCACATTCTTGGTTTCCCAATCCAGTTCGCTGATCTTGAAACTGCCGGAATGGACCGTTTCCGTGGCATAGATATCCATGATGCCGGCATCGATGGAGCCGGAGATCAGGTTGTCGTCTGCGGCTGCATGATGGACCGCACCAGCTGTAAAAAGGCAGACGGCGAGGCTGAAATATTGACGCGAATTGGACACGCTCGACACTCCGCTGACGCTCTATTCGCCTGAAAACAAGGCAAAACCATATTGCGAGAATGTTCGCATAATATAGTTAATTATAGATTTATGTGGTACTAATTCACGCGCGTAGCGACGTCACGCAACGTGCGCCAAGCTTAGTCCGTCGCGTCCTCGCGTGAGGCGATATAGCCGCCGGTCTGGCGCTGCCACAGCCGCGCATACAGGCCGTCTTGTGCCAGCAGACGATCGGGGCTCCCCTGTTCGACAATGCGTCCCTTGTCGAGAACGATGATCCGGTCCATGCGGGCAATGGTCGAAAGCCGGTGGGCAATCGCGATCACTGTCTTGCCATCCATGAGCATGTCGAGCTTTTCCTGAATGGCGGCCTCCGCCTCGCTGTCCAGCGCCGACGTTGCCTCGTCCAGCACCAGGATCGGGGCATCCTTCAGCAGCACACGGGCAATGGCCACGCGCTGGCGCTGGCCCCCCGACAGACGTACCCCACGGTCGCCGACAAAGGCTTCGTAGCCGGTACGCCCTTCGCCATCCTTCAAGTCTGCGATAAATTCATCGGCGCGGGCAAAGCGTGCTGCATTTTCCACCTCCTTCTGTGTCGCGCCCGGCCGGCCATAGAGAATATTGTCGCCAATGGAGCGATGCAGCAGCGACACGTCCTGGGCAATAAACCCGATCTGGGCGCGCAGGCTTGCCTGGGTGACGCCGGCGATATCCTGACCGTCGATGGCAATCTTCCCGGCGTCCAGATCGAAGAGCCGTAGCAACAAGCTGACCAGTGTTGTCTTGCCGGCACCGGACAGACCCACAAGGCCGACCTTTTCGCCTGAACGAATGGAAAGAGAGAGGTCGTGAATGACGGCCTGCTTCTGGTGATATTCAAAGCCGATATTGTGGAACTCGATTGCACCACCGGTGACGTTCAGGGCAGGGGCATTCGGCTGATCGACCACCTTTGGCGGCGTGACCAGAACCGGCATGGCATCGCGGATCGTGCCGACGGCTTCGAAGATCTGCTGACCGAGGCTCAAGAAACCGCGCGAATTGGCTGAAAGCCGTTGTGTGATCGTCACGGCGGCAACGAATTCGCCAATCGATACGAAGGACGTAGCCAGTCCCCAGACACTGACGCCGAAGATGGCGATGAACAACAGCACATTAGAGGTGATAACCGCAAAGTCAGCAGTGAGGCCGATACGGCGTTCGCGGAACTGCGCGTGTATCGATTTTCCAAGCACCTTGCGAAGCGCTCCGGCCTCGCTGTCTTCGGCGGCAAAAAGTTTCACGGTCTGGATGTTGCTGTAGAGGTCCGTCATTTCGCCGACCACCCTGCTGCGGGCCTTGGCCGCCGCCTTTGCGGTCGCACTGAAACGCGGAATCGCCTGTTTTGCAATGACGATGTTGACCGCGATCCAGCACAAGACAGGCAGCGTGAGCGGCCAAGCAAGGGCAGCGAGAAGTGCCACAGAGCCCGCCATCTGTACGAGGGAGATAGGCAGCGTCCAGACCGCTGCCGCCAACTGCTGCTTAACCGCTGAGGCGACTTGGGCAATACGGCTCGCGACTTGACCCGCGAACAGGTCGTGGAAAAAGCCGATGTCCTGACGCTCGACCGCCTGGTGACCATGCCACTGAATAAGGACGGGCAACGATACAGAAAGCACATGCACGCCGATCGTATTGCAAAGAAAAATCAAAGCAGGCGTAACCGGAAAGAACAGGAAGACGAAAGCGGCCAGCTCCCCGCGGTGCGCGCTGAGATAGGGAATGGCCCCTTCACTCGAGACGCCGTCGACCATATGCGCTATGCCCCACAGTATCGTCAGGTTTACAATCTCAACCAGAGCCGAGAGTGCAAGGACGATAAAGAGCGTCGCAGGCGCCATTTTGACGAAGTGAAACAGCAGCCGCAACGGTCCCTCAGAGGGGATCGGACGGTACGGAACCTCAAGCGGGCGCAATATTCTCTCGAAAGGGCCGAAAATACGGTCGGACAACGTCATGACGGCTCCGCGGGCAAAAATTCGTTCGGAATGAAAATAAGCACGCGCAGTAAAACATGAGTCCCGGCCATCCGGGAACCCGTCGAATGTGACGAAGGGATATTCGCCTGCAACCGATCGTATTCAGACCGAGAGGACGAAGCCGCTCTTGTCGGTTGCTGTGCTGGTCGAGATCACACGACCTTCAGCGGACATGGTCACGTTCCCCAGCGCCACTTGCCGCAACGCTTCCGGGTAAAGTTTATGCTCGACGGTGAGCACGCGCGCGGCCAGAGCGTCGGATGTGTCGGTTGGCAGCACCGGAACGACGGCCTGACCGATGACAGGGCCTTCGTCCATGCCGGCGGTGACGAAATGCACCGTGCAGCCGCTGACCCGCATCCCTGCATCAATCGCCCGGTCATGGGTATGGAGCCCCGGAAAGAGCGGCAGCAGGGATGGATGGATATTCAGGATGCGGCCTTCATAGGGGGTAATGAAATCGGCCGATAGCAACCGCATATAGCCCGCCAGGCAGAGGAGGTCCGGTTTCAGCTCGGCGAGCTTCTGCAGGATCGCCTGTTCGTGAGCGTCCTTGCTGGCGTAATCCTTTCGCTGGAATGCGAAAGTCGGCACGCCCAGGGCGCTGGCTTTTTCAAGTCCGCCAGCAGTAGCCTTGTCGGACATGACCGCAATGATCTCGGCGGGGAAATCCTCCGCTTTGGTTGCGGCCAGGAGGGCAAGCATGTTGGAGCCGCTACCAGAAATAAAGGCAACGACGCGCTTGCGGGCTTGGCTCATAGGGCAAGCTCGCCTGTATAGATGGTACCCGGAGCACCGTCTTCACGGGCAACCATGCGTCCAAGCGTGAACACGGTCTCACCTTCAGCGGCAAGAGCGTCCGCAACGCGCGCGGCATCGGCTGCTGCAACGACGACGATCATGCCGACGCCGCAATTGAAGGTGCGCAGCATTTCGTTGCGGGCAACGCCGCCGGTCTTCGACAACCAGGAGAAGACGGCCGGCGGCTTTATGGAGGCCAGGTCGATTTCCGCAGCCAGATGCTTGGGCAGGACGCGCGGAATATTTTCCGGAAAACCGCCGCCTGTAATATGGGCAAGCGCCTTGATGGCACCGGTCTCGCGGATCGTCTTCAACAATGGCTTCACATAGATCCTGGTGGGTGTAAGAAGGGCCGCGCCCAGCGAAACACCCTCGGCAAAGGGTGCCGGAGCCTCCCAGGCAAGGCCGGAAAGTTCAACGATCTTGCGCACCAGCGAAAAGCCGTTGGAATGCACACCGGAAGAACCGAGGCCGAGGATCACATCGCCTTCGGCAAGATCGCCCGCCGGCAGCAGCTTTCCGCGTTCGGCTGCACCGACGGCAAAGCCGGCAAGGTCGTAATCGCCACGGGAATACATGCCCGGCATTTCTGCCGTCTCGCCACCGATCAGCGCGCAACCCGACTGGCGGCAACCCTCGGCAATACCCTCGACGATGGCCGCACCCTGATCGGGGTCAAGCTTTGCCGTGGCAAAATAGTCGAGGAAGAACAGGGGCTCGGCCCCTTGAACGACGAGGTCGTTCACGCACATGGCCACCAGGTCGATCCCGACGGTGTCATGGATATTGGCGTCGATGGCGATCTTGAGCTTGGTGCCGACGCCATCATTGGCCGCGACCAGAACCGGATCGGTAAAGCCTGCAGCCTTCAGGTCGAACAGACCGCCGAAGCCGCCGATTTCTCCGTCGGCACCGGGGCGCCGGGTGGAGCGGACAGCCGGCTTGATTTTCTCCACCAGCAGATTGCCGGCATCGATATCCACGCCTGCATCGCTATAGGTCAGACCGTTCCTGTCAGACTGGCTCATTTCTTGTCTCCGCGGCTCGCGATTGTTGCGGTGGCAATTGCATGACAGCGCGTCGGATGCAAGGCGCTAGGCCCTCAACCCGCTGGTTTTTTGCCGTCCCCGATGCCTATCCTGCTGGTGGCGGCCGTGCAGGTTCTTGTAATAACGGTAGTTCGCCCCCAACTCGGCACGGGTCTGCACCCCATACGAGAAAGCGAACGGCCTTGCTCCCCGGCGCGCGCTGTCATATTCGTGAATGCACGCGCGAAGCGGCCGTCATCGACAAAAAATACGACCCGAACCGAAGAAAGATAACGCATGTCCCAACAGATCAGCGGCTCAGGCCTGCGTCGCCAAGTGCTCTTCTGGGTTGGCGCGCTTGCCGTCTTCATCCTCTTCCTGATGACATTCAGCTCCATCCTGCTGCCCTTCATTGCCGGGATGGCGCTGGCCTATTTCCTGGATCCGGTGGCGGATCGACTGGAAAAGATCGGCTTGAGCCGCATGTGGGCCACGGTCGTCATCCTGCTCTCTTTCATCGTCGTTTTTGTTCTGTCGTTGATGATCATCATCCCGGTGCTGGCAACCCAGCTCAATGATTTCATTCAGCGTGTGCCGCAATATCTCACCGACCTGCAAAATCTCGTTGCCCATTCCAATGCAAGCTGGCTGCCCAGCTGGCTGGAAAGCCAGACCAGCACGATCCGCGAGAACTTCTCCAAATATCTGTCCGAGGGGGTGAGCTTTCTCGGCACATTGCTGGCGCAGATCTGGAATTCCGGCAAGGCCATCGTCGATGTGGTCTCATTGCTGGTGGTGACGCCGGTGGTTGCCTTCTACCTTCTGCTCGACTGGGACCGCATGATCGCCAAGCTCGATAGCCTAGTGCCGCGTCGTTACCTGTCGGATGTGCGTGAGGTCTCGCGGGAAATGGACCGGACGATTGCCGGCTTCGTGCGCGGGCAGGGCTCGCTCTGCCTCATTCTCGGCATCTATTATGCCGTTGGCCTGTCCCTGATCGGGGTGAATTTCGGTCTTCTGATCGGTCTCTTCACCGGCATGATCAGCTTTATCCCCTATGTCGGCTCCACTGTCGGCCTGCTGTTGGCCGCAGGGATCGCCGCCGTCCAGTTCTGGCCGGATTATTGGCATCTTGTCATTGTCATTGCCTTCTTCCTCTCCGGCCAGTTCATCGAGGGCAATATCCTGCAGCCCAAGCTGGTCGGTTCCAGCGTCGGCCTGCATCCGGTCTGGTTGATGTTTGCCCTTTTTGCCTTTGGCGCCCTGTTCGGTTTCGTCGGTGTTCTTGTCGCCGTACCGGCGGCAGCCGCCGTCGGTGTGCTTGTCCGCTTCGCGGTCAGGCGGTATCTTGAGAGTGATTTGTACGAAGATCCTGCGGCATCCAGCAAGGTGCCGGAAGGCATGGCCGGAAATAGAACTGAAGCAGATGCGTGAGTTGAAAAAGGTTGTCGCAAGGCCCCGGACCAGCGAACAGTTGCCCTTTGCCTTTGAACACAGGGCGTCGTCGGGTCGCGATGATCTCCTGATTTCAGAGCGGATGGCCGCTGCCGTGGCGATGATCGACAATTGGCCAGCCTGGCCATCGCCTGTGGTGATCATCACCGGGCCGGGAGGTTCGGGAAAATCGCATCTCGCCGATATCTGGAGACAGGCATCCGGCGCGCTCGATATCCATCCTTTAGCCGGCGCCGGTGCCTCTGAGGTTGCCGCAGCCAGCCCGGTGGTGTTCGAGGACGCTGACCGGACCGGTTTCGATGACACCGAACTGTTCCATGTCATCAATAGCGTCAAGCAAAACGGCCAGTCTCTGCTGATGACGGCGCGCGCATGGCCGCTATCCTGGGATGTCGAACTGGCAGATCTGAAGTCACGGTTGAGGGCCGCCACCATGGTGGAGATCGGCGAGCCGGACGAAGGCGATTTGGCGCAGTTGATTGTAAAACTGTTTGCGGATCGCCAGCTTAATATCGATGACAAGATAGTCGATTATATCGTTCCAAGGATGGAGCGGTCTTATGGGGCGGTGCAGGCCGTTGTCGAACGTATCGACACATTGGCGCTGGCACGGCGCACGAAAGTGACACGATCGATTGCCTCCGAAGTCATCAGTGCCCTGTCTGATGAGTTGGCGGGAGACGATCTGTCACAGTAAAGTCGTGCAACTGTTATATTGACCGCGGGAAATGAATTGAGAGGGTTGAAATGGACACGGTAGCGACGGAACTGAACGCGGAAAACAATAACGAGGTTGATGCGCAGGAGGCCTTGCTCACGAGCCCTGAACGTTTCATCAACCGCGAATTTTCCTGGCTTCAGTTCAATCGTCGTGTTCTGGAGGAAACCTTGAACACCGCGCATCCGCTTCTGGAGCGGATCAGGTTCCTCTCTATTTCGGCTGCAAACCTGGATGAATTCTTCATGGTGCGCGTGGCTGGCCTTGAAGGTCAGGTGCGCCAGGGTATTTCCATCAAGAGCCCCGATGGCAAGACGCCTGTCGAACAGCTGGAAGATATTCTCAAGGAAATCGACAACCTTCAGATGGAGCAGCAGGCCTCCTTGGCTGTCCTGCAGCAATATCTCGCCAAGGAAGATATTCTGATCGTGCGCCCGGCTGCGCTGTCGGGTCAGGACAAGGCCTGGCTGGAGACGGAATTCGGCGAATCCATTTTCCCGGTTCTGACACCACTGTCCATCGATCCGGCCCACCCGTTCCCCTTCATTCCCAATCTCGGCTTTTCCATGGGTCTTCAGCTGGAAAGCAATCGGGGCCGCGAGCCGATGACGGCGCTTTTGCGTCTGCCGCCGACGCTCGACCGCTTCGTGCGACTGCCGGATGAAAATTCGGCCATCCGCTACATCACGCTGGAAGATGTGGTGGGCATGTTCATCCACCTGCTTTACCCCGGCTACAAGGTCACCGGTTTCGGTACCTTTCGCATCATCCGCGACAGCGATATCGAAGTGGAAGAAGAAGCCGAAGATCTGGTGCGTTTCTTCGAGACAGCGCTGAAGCGCCGCCGCCGCGGTTCGGTGATCCGCATCGAGACGGATTCCGAAATGCCGGCATCGCTTCGACATTTCGTGGTCCATGAACTGGGCGTGCCGGACAACCGCGTGGCTGTCTTGCCGGGTCTGCTTGCCCTCAATACCATTTCGGAGATCGCCAAGGCGCCGCGCGACGACCTGCGCTTTGATCCTTATAATGCCCGATTTCCAGAACGCGTTCGCGAACATGCCGGTGATTGCCTGGCTGCGATCCGCGAAAAGGACATGGTCGTTCATCACCCTTATGAGAGCTTCGACGTCGTGGTGCAGTTCCTGCTTCAGGCCGCGCGCGATCCCGATGTGCTGGCGATCAAGCAGACGCTTTACCGCACATCCAATGACAGTCCGATCGTTCGTGCCCTGATCGATGCGGCCGACGCCGGCAAGTCGGTGACGGCCCTGGTCGAACTGAAGGCCCGCTTTGACGAAGAGGCCAATATTCGCTGGGCCCGCGATCTTGAACGGGCTGGCGTACAGGTGGTGTTCGGTTTTATCGAGTTGAAAACCCACGCCAAGATGTCGATGGTGGTTCGCCGCGAAGACGGTAAGTTGCGCACCTATTGCCATCTCGGCACCGGCAATTACCACCCCGTGACCGCCAAGATCTACACCGACCTTTCCTTCTTCACCTGCAATCCGAAGATTGCCCACGACATGGCCAATGTCTTCAACTTCATCACCGGCTATGGTGAGCTGGAAGAGGGTATGAAGCTGGCGGTGTCGCCCTATACAATGCGTCCGCGCATCCTCAAGCACATCGCCGAAGAGATCGAGCATGCGCGCAATGGCCGCCCTGCCACGATCTGGATGAAGATGAATTCTCTGGTCGACCCGGAGATCATCGACGCGCTTTACAAAGCGAGCGGTGCCGGAGTCGATGTCGATCTGGTCATCCGCGGCATCTGCTGCCTGCGCCCGCAGGTTCCGGGCCTCTCCGACAATATCCGTGTGAAGTCGATCGTCGGGCGCTTCCTGGAACACAGCCGCATCTTCTGCTTCGGCAATGGTTATGGTCTGCCCTCAGAGAAGGCGCAGGTCTATATCGGCTCGGCTGACATGATGCCGCGCAATCTCGACCGACGCGTCGAAACAATGGTTCCCCTGATCAATCCGACGGTCCATGAACAGGTGCTGACGCAGATCATGCTGGGCAATCTCATTGACAATCAGCAGAGCTACGAGATATTGGCCGACGGCACGTCCCGGCGTATGGAAGTCAGGTCGGGTGAGGAACCGTTCAACGCGCAACACTATTTCATGACAAACCCCAGCCTGTCGGGCCGTGGAGAGTCGTTGAAGGAAAGTGCGCCGAAGCTGATGGCCGGATTGATCTCCGGACACAAACAATAACTGGAACTTCATGACCAGATCAGAAGCGCAGGGGCGCCTTCCCGGAATAGCCCCTGTCTCGGTGATTGACATAGGATCGAACTCGATCCGTCTCGTGATCTACGAGGGATTGTCCAGGGCACCCGCGGTGCTGTTCAACGAGAAGGTCCTGTGCGGTCTCGGCAAGGGGCTCGCGGGCACCGGCCGGATGGACGAGGTCGGTATCAAGCGCGCGCTCGATGCGCTGCACCGGTTCCGGGCACTGTCACGACAGGCGCAGGCAACCGCACTTTATGTGCTGGCGACTGCTGCGGCTCGAGAGGCCGAGAACGGCCCTGCCTTCATCGAGGAGGCCGAACACATCCTCGAACAGGACGTCCTCGTTCTGACCGGTGAAGAGGAAGCCCTTTATTCCGCTTATGGCGTCATTTCCGGGTTTTATGAACCCGATGGTATCGCCGGAGATCTGGGCGGCGGATCGCTCGAACTGATCGACATCAAGGGCAACGAGGTCGGCAAGGGCATAACTCTGCCGCTCGGTGGCTTGCGTCTTTCGGAAACGGCGGGCGGTTCTCTTGAAAAGGCCTGTGCCTTTGCCAAGAAGCAAATCAAGAATGCCAGAATGCTGGAAGATGGCGCCGGCCGAAAATTCTATGCGGTCGGCGGCACATGGCGAAACATCGCCAAGCTGCACATGGAAATCAAGGGATATCCCTTGCACATGATGCAGGGATACGAATTGCCTGCAGCCGAGATCGGCCAGTTCCTTGATGAAATCATCTCCGGCAGCAATGCCAAGGAAGACGCCTGGGGCACCATTTCCAAGAACCGCCGGGCCTTGATTCCTTACGGAGCGGTTGCGCTTCGCGAGGTGCTGGATGTCATGAAGCCGGCCAGTGTCTGCTTTTCGGCACAAGGCGTCCGCGAGGGCTATCTGTATTCGCTTCTCTCCGAGGAGGAAAAAGCCGCCGACCCGCTTGTCACGGCTGCCAACGAGCTTGCCATCCTGCGCGCGCGTTCGCCCGAGCATGCGCGCGAGATCGCGGACTGGACGGGCCGGATGATGCCCTTCTTTGATATTGAAGAGACGCTGGAAGAAAGCCGCTATCGCCGCGCCGCCTGTCTCCTGGCAGATATCAGCTGGCGTGCCCATCCCGACTATCGCGGCCTTCAGGCTCTCAATATTATCGCGCACTCCTCCTTTATCGGTATCAGCCATCCTGGACGCGCATTCATCGCTCTTACCAACTACTTTCGCTTTGAGGGCTTGAACGACGACAAGCGCAGCGGAACGCTGGCGACAATCGCCACCGACCGATTTCTCGATCGCGCCAAGCTTCTCGGTGGCCTGTTGCGGGTGGTCTATCTGTTTTCAGCCTCCATGCCGGGCATCGTGCAGAACCTGACATTCATGCCGAGCACCAAAGACGATATCGACCTGGAATTTGTGGTGCCCGAAGCCTATCGCGACTTTGCCGGCGAGCGTATCGAAGGTCGCCTGCAACAGCTTGCCAAACTGACCGGCAAGCGACTGGCCTTCCGCTTCGAATAAAGAACTCGTCATTGTCGAGACCCGTCAGTCAGCCTCTGTCTGGAGCGCTGGCTGCTGCTCTTTTAGGCTTTGCATTGCTTTTTGACAGGCAGCTTGCGCAGATCTTGAGCGAAAAATAGGCTCATCAAAAATGCTTCACGGCGGTGTGACTTCCCTTGAATTCCCAACTTGTCGAAAGAGGTGAAGGGCTAAGTCATTGAAATTACTCAATCGAAAGTTATAAAAAACAACAGTTGTATTGTTCAATTATCGGCAACAATGCGGTCGCATTTCGACGCCTTGCTAATCGATCTCGAAACCCCAATTTCTCAATCATCGGCTCCCAAGACCGAACACGAAATTAAAACGAGAATAAGGAAACACGATCATGAACAAGGTATTTGCAGCAGCTCTTCTCACCGCCATTGCCGGCGCATCCTCTGCTTACGCTATCGAGCCAATTCAGGGTTCGATCCCATCGAGCGCCCGTCTTGAAAAGGCACCTGTCGGCAGCTCTTTCCAGAACCAGTTCTACGCTGATGGCAACCAGTACCGCGAAACTTATGTCGTCGCCCCCGACCACAGCGTTTCGCTCGTCAACCGCGAACAGCTTTCCAACAACAGCTAATCGCGACCAACTGAACAATAACAAGCAGTCGTCCAGCGATGCGGCCATGGCCGCTCGCGACGGCGAAGCTCACCCAGGAAACAAGGAAACACGATCATGAACAAGGTATTTGCAGCAGCTCTTCTCACCGCCATTGCCGGCGCATCGTCTGCTTACGCTATCGAGCCAATCCAGGGTTCGATCCCATCGAGCGCCCGTCTTGAAAAGGCACCCGTCGGCAGCTCTTTCCAGAACCAGTTCTACGCTGATGGCAACCAGTACCGCGAAACCTATGTCGTCGCACCCGACCACAGCGTTTCGCTCGTCAACCGCGAACAGCTTTCCAACAACAGCTAATCGCGACCAACTGAACAACAACAAGCTGTCGTCCAGCGATGCGGCACTGGCCGCTCGCGACGGCGAAGCTTACCCAGAAAACAAGGAAACACGATCATGAACAAGGTATTTGCAGCAGCTCTTCTCACCGCCATTGCCGGCGCATCGTCTGCTTACGCTATCGAGCCAATTCAGGGTTCGATCCCATCGAGCGCCCGTCTTGAAAAGGCACCCGTCGGCAGCTCTTTCCAGAACCAGTTTACGGCCAACGGCAATGAATATCGCGAAACCTATGTCGTCGCCCCCGACCACAGCGTTTCGCTCGTCAACCGCGAACAGCTTTCCAACAACAGCTAATCGCGACCAACTGAACAATAACAAGCAGTCGTCCAGCGATGCGGCACTGGCCGCTCGCGACTGCGAAGCTTACCCAGGAAACAAGGAAACACGATCATGAACAAGGTATTTGCAGCAGCTCTTCTCACCGCCATTGCCGGCGCATCCTCTGCTTACGCTATCGAGCCAATTCAGGGTTCGATCCCATCGAGCGCCCGTCTTGAAAAGGCACCTGTCGGCAGCTCTTTCCAGAACCAGTTTACGGCCAACGGCAATGAATATCGCGAAACCTATGTTGTCGCACCCGACCACAGCGTCTCGCTCGTCAACCGCGAAATGATGTCCAATCAGTAATCGCAAGATACTGAACGACAATAACAAAGCGTATCACGTGTCGGCTCTAGGCCCCCGTGACGATCAAATTGAACCAAGAAACAAGGAAACACGATCATGAACAAGGTATTTGCAGCAGCTCTTCTCACCGCCGTCGCCGGCGCATCGTCTGCTTACGCTATCGAGCCAATCCAGGGTTCGATCCCGGCCACAGCTCACCTTGAAAAGGCACCCGTCGGCAGCTCTTTCGAGAACCAGTTCACCGCCAATGGCAATGAATATCGCGAAACCTATGTTGTCGCTCCCGACCATAGCGTAACACTGGTCAACCGCCAGCTTCTGTCGCACGACTAAGCGATGCTGGACTGACATTGCAATGGAGCCGGGCCGATGGCCCGACCCATCTTGTGTGGTTTCATTCCATACGCAAATGGCCGAAGGCGGATCACGCCTCCGGCCATTCCCGTGTCTACTTGGCTGACAGGAACTCGCCCACCTCAAGCAGGACGAATTCGTTGTCGTCGGCCTTGTCGACTGCACGCCCGGCCGAGAATGGCAGATTGTTGTCGTTGCCGACGACGATGTGGGTCTGATCGACCACATCCACATTCTCGATGGTCACGAACGGCATGTCATAAAAGCCGTCGCCACCACCCTGACGCTTCTTGTTGCCAGGATCCGCAATCTTCATCAGGTCGATGTAACCGATCTTGCGGACGGCCTCACCGGCATTGTCGTCCGTCATCTCGATCTTGTAGATGCGCTTGTGCATGGCGGGCGTTGCAAAGCAGGTCGGATCCTTCGACGCCGCATCGGCGCAGGCCTTGTCTGGCGCTCCCTCGCCATTGTCACGCTCGATCACCAGTGCGGTCGTATCATCGACCATATTGAAGTCGCCGATGGCCTCTCCACCCTCAGACAACGGGTAAAGCCAGCTGCGACCGGTCCAGGCCTTCGACGCCACATCCATTTCGACGATACGCAGCGCCGTCAGGTCGCCGGCCTTTTCAACCGATCCGTCTTCCTTGTAGAGCGGACCTTCCAGCAGACCGTAAAGCTTGGTGCCGTCCTTCGACATGGCAAGCCCCTCATAGCCGCCCGAGCGTTTGAGGTTGAAGGTTGGCATTTTGGCTGTTGGATTGGCTGGCACGACCAGCATTGCATTATCCGGCGATGTGACCTCGATATCGCCGACCTTGGTCGCAATCACATCGGTCAGGTGACCATCGCTGTTGAATTTCAACATGTAAGGTCCGAATTCTTCACCGATCCAGAAGCCGTCAGCAACCGGCTGGATCGATTCAACGTCGAAATCGGCACCGGTCAGGTAGCGGGTATCGGCACCTTCCATGACGATCGGGAAGGGCGCTTTCTTGTCCGGGTCGCTGAGGAACAGTGTCTTTTGCACATTGACCTTGCCAGCATCCCAGTCGAACGCAATGCGATGCAGCATCAGCATGGAATCGGACGAATTGGTCTTCTTGCCGAAACCATTGTCGGAAAGGCTCCAGAACGTGCCGTCGTCCATGGTCTTGATGCCGGAAAATCCCTGCATGGCCTGACCGTCAAAAGGGGTCGAAAGGCCGGTCTCGCGGGTGCCGTCCATACCCTTGACGGTGCCAATGCCCTCTGCGCGCTTGCGGTCTGCGGTGATGAACTTTGCCGATGTTTGCAGATGCTCCGCTGCATCGGCAGGAGCTGCGATGATGCTGTTGGCCGGCAGGATTGCGTGAAAAACGAGCTTGGCTGGAAAAACGGTCTCGTCAGCAAATGCTGAGCCTGCAAACAGAACGAAAAGGGACGCGGAAGCAAGAAGAGTCTTTTTCATCGATGTCACCACTGAAAAGAGGAAAGGAACGCGGCGATCGATACGATGCGTGCATGTCCGCTCGATTACATCTGGATGAAGGTTTGGTGATCTCCCCGGAGATTTTGGGCTTGCGGTAAATCAATATGCGGGTCGATCGCCGAAAAGCTCACCACGGGTGCCAGGCTGCATGGTTGAGAGCCGTATCACAGGCCGAGGATCATCGGACCTAGCAGGATCAGCGCGCCGATCGGCGTGGCAAATCCGAGCATGATATAGGCGATGGCACTAAGGGCCAGATAGATGCCCCAGGCGAGCCGCTGCGGTGTTCGAAGTCCGCCAATGGCGACTGCGATATTGGCCAGTGCAAGCGAGCCACCCAGCGCGAAAAGCTGCGTTGCCGACAGAATAGACTCTATGAACAGCATGTGGATCGAAACCGCCACCAGCGAGATGATGATGGCAAAGACGATGAGCTTGCGGGACGACAACAGCGCTTTCAGGCCTCCAGTGCCAAAACGGCGAAACTCGCAAGCCAGTGTTCCCCCATGTAGTCGCCGGCCACATGGGGCAGGGCGGCATCGAGATGGCGAATGGCAGCGGTTTCGAATTGCGATTGAAGGCGATTGTCTGCGACCAGAGCACCGGCAAGGGAGCGCCAGCACCAGGCACGCGACAGATTGAGTCCGTCGAGATGTGCGATCTTGCCGTCCGATCTGTCTGAGACGGTGACCGGCTGGAACAGGATGTCCGGCATGCTTTGAGCGATATCCGGCAAGAAGCGGTCGAACCAGTTGAGGAAGTCTTCGACCGCTAAGAGGCGGCGCATGCATTCTGCCTCGATCAGCGTTGAGGACAGAAAATCGTCGCCGGATGGTTCGCCCCAGGCCGGGCAATCTTCGTCAGCGCCATACCAGCGCAGCGCTGTGTCGCGCAAAAGCGTGAGCAATGCACCATCGCCATCGCCTTCGGCGTAATCGGCGGCAAGCCTCAAGGCGAAGGCGGTGTTGAAATGGGTGCCCACACGCACCGGATAGGTCGCAAGCGGCAGGAACTCGACGAAGCGGCGGACAATGACATCGACAAGCGGCCGCAAGGTTTCAGACCAGCGTTTGTCGCGGCAGACGGCAAGTTCGGACGCCAGTTTCAACAACCAGGCCCAGCCATAGGGACGCTCGAAACCGCCAGCGGTCGGAGCCTCCAGATAAAGGCACTCTCCGGCAATCTTGTCGGAGACGAACTGGGTATCGAAAAGTGCGATGATATCGGTGCTCGCGGCCATCGCTGGAAAGCGATTGAGCAGCCGGGTCAGCATCCAGTAGCCATGCACGCAGGAATGCCAGTCATAGCTTCCGTAAAAGACGGGGTGCAGATCCTGTGGCGGGCGGGCGTCGCCTGGTCCGGACAGGACATGACCGGGCTTGTTGGGGTAGGGCCTGACGACATGACCAAGCGCGATGCGGGCAAACCGCTCCGCCGTTGCCTGATCCAGTTCATGCGTCGTCATGCCTTCTCCTAGCCGGATTCGTCGATGGCGAATCCATCGCCCCAGTCTGCACGGCGAACTTGCCTGAAGACTTCGCCGTCACGACGGCTGAAGGTTTCTTCCCCGGCACGTCCATCGGCTCTGCAAAGTTTGATCCGACCGACCCCGCCGTTCACGCGTGGCGGTGACAGCACACGCGCAGACGGTGGTGCCGCTGCAACGCGCGATGCCGCGATGAAGATATATTTCTCGTCCTCCCACGGCACCTCGCCTTTCTTGGCGAGCCTGTGGATACGCGAGCGCGCCACGCGCCTGGAAAAGTGACACCAGTCGGGACTCTCGATCGGACAGGTCTGTGCATGCGGGCAGGGGGCCAGCAGATGCGCGCCCGCCTCTATCAACACCTGGCGTGCCGCCAGAATACGCTTCCAGCCAGCCGTCGTGCCCGGCTCGATGATGACGAGCGTCCGGGACGCAAGTGCCCAGAGCCGCTGCGTGACCTCGCCAATGGCGGTTTCGGGCAGTTCGTCCAGCACATAGGCAAGCGTCACGAGTTCTGCCGGTTCGACTTCTGGCATGCGTCGGGTGATGTCGCCATCTGTCCATGTGGTGGAAACGGTTGAGGACCCGGAGAGCTTTTCGCCAACCGTGCGAATAGCCCCGCTCGTCTCGATCATCTGGGCGCGCTCGAGGTCGGGCCAGCAATCGCTTGCCGCCCAAAGCACTGTTCCGGGACCGGCGCCGAAATCGAGCAATGTACGCGGCGCAAAATCGGGATCGGCTTCAGTCACCATATCGAATGCCGCACGCACGGCTGCGAATGTCGCCGGCAAACGTGTTGCCAGATAGGCCTTGGCGGCGATCGCTCCGTCAATATGCAGACGGCCGTCACGCACTTCCTTGCGGTAGCGGCTGGAAAGCGTTTCCGCAGCGCGCGACAATGCCTCGAGGCGCTCACCCTCGAGCATGGCATCGACAGCACTTCGAAGCGGGGAAGGCAGTTCCATATCTTATGCTCCAGCTTGCCATTCGGGGCGCAGGATAGACATCTGCACAAAGTCGAACCGTCCAATGCCGGGCTTTGTGCCAGCCTGCCGCTGAACGCCTTCGTGAACAAAGCCCGTCTTTTCGTAGAGTGCTATAGCAGCCTTGTTGCCGGCAACCAGGCGAAGCCAGATCCGATGGATCGTGTCATGTTCTTTGAAAGCGTGGTCAAGAACGATGGGAAGCAGGCGAGAGCCATATCCCTTGGCCGGTGCCGTGACCGCGAAGCGTCGCAGGCAGGCATTGCCAAAATGATCGTCGAGGTCTGTGAAGATTGCAAAGCCAAGATCGGCGCCGACGAGATAGAGGAAAGTCGGGTCATCGATCTGGCGCAGATGGGTGGCTTCTTCGAAACGGCCAACTGTTTTCTCATAGCCGGGCATGCGCTCGGTTGCCATGATGAAGGGGATATCGTCGGGCGTTGCGCGTCTCACCATGCCGGCCGGCATGATCAGAGTTCCACCATTTCCACTCGCTTGTCGGCGAAACGAAGGGCAATGCCGCCGCCGATCAATTTCAAGGCGGGATTGCCGAACAATTCACGCCGCCAGCCCTGCATCGCCTGCACCTGTGCGTTCTCACCGTCGGTTGCAATCTTGTCGAGATCGTCGCTGTTGGCGATCATCTTGGCCGCAACACCATGCTTTTCCGAAATCATACGCAACAGCACCTTCAGCAGTTCAACCGCAGAAGCTGCGCCATCCGACACGTGGCTCTGACGTGGCAGATGCGGCATCTCGGCCTTGGGAATGGCCAGCGCCGTCTTCACAGCCTCGATAATCGCGGTACCGGCGCTGGAGCGTTCCCAGCCCTTGGGGATGGTGCGAAGACGGCCGAGCGCTTCGGTATCTTTCGGTTGCTGCTGTGCGATCTCATAGATCGCATCATCCTTGATGACCCGACCACGCGGTACATTGCGGTGCCTGGCTTCGCGTTCGCGCCACGCTGCCACTTCGCGCACGACGGCGAGTTCCTGCGGCTTGCGCAGCCGCATCTTCAGGCGCTGCCAGGCGTTTTCCGGCGCCAGATCATAGGTTTCACGCGATTCGAGAACCGCCATCTCTTCGGTCAGCCAGCTGGCCCGGCCTTCACGCTCCAGCTCTTCCTTGAGCTTGAAATAGACGTCGCGCAGATGGGTAACGTCCGCCAGCGCATAGTCGAGCTGCTTTTCGGTCAGCGGGCGTCGGCTCCAGTCGGTGAAGCGCGATGTTTTGTCGATATGTTCGCCTTTGACCCGCTGCACCAGCTGGTCATAGGACACACTGTCGCCAAAGCCGCACACCATGGCGGCAACCTGCGTATCGAAGATCGGATGCGGAATGAGGTCGCCGAGATGGAATATGATCTCGATGTCCTGACGCGCGGCGTGGAACACCTTGACCACGGAACTATCGGCCATCAGAGCGAAGAAGGACTTAAGGTCGATGCCCTTCGCCAACGGGTCGACGATAACCTCGACATCGGGGCTCGCCATCTGGATCAGGCAGAGCTCAGGCCAGAAAGTCGACTCTCGAAGAAACTCGGTGTCGATGGTGATGAAGTCGGATTTTGCGAGTTCGCGGCAGGCGTGCTCGAGTTCAGCAGTGGTCTCGATCATATCGTCTCGATAAGTGAAGTTTTATATATTGACGATCTTCCTTTCCCTTTCGGCAGCTGATGTCAATACGACGGGCCGGCTTTCCCGCCGTGCGTGCAGGGAATGCCCTGTTTTTGCACCTTTCAGACAATTTTTGCGTTCAGAAACGTTTCAGATCGCGCAATGCTGCGATATTTCCGCGATGCACCTTTTCATAGGCTGCGAAATAGCGGATGCGCCCGTCGGCGATATCCTCGGCCACGAAAGCGTTCAAAGGCAGGGCGTCGATGGAAGGATCATCGAGATGTTCGATGAGACGGAGCAGATAGGAGCGATTGGCCTCGATCAACCCGGTGTCATATCCCCCTGCGGCAATGATTTCCGGCGCGCCATGGTCAGGCAATATGTGCTTGATCGGCAATTCCGCCAATCGCGTGAGTTCGCGGATATGGGTCTTTAGATGTTCAGGCTCGGCGATATAGGTGATGGTATCCTCGAGCGTGTCACCGGCCAGCAGAATGCCCTCATCCGGTAGCCACAACACGCAGCCATCGGCGCTGTGGATATCGAAGTGCAGCAATTCCACACTTCTGTGGCCAAAGTCGAAAGCGAGGCGTTCGGTAAAGACGCGCGTCGGCATGACGACCGGCGATATGGGCGGTCCCCTGGTCTCGAGTTCCAGGCGATTGTCTTCCAGCGCTTTCGCGGTTGCCTCAAGCGCAATGATCTCGCAATCGGCAAACACTTCGTTGCCGGCCACATGGTCGGAGTGCCAGTGGCTGAGAACGACGCGGATGGAACTGACGCCGATGCTTTCCAGATGGCGCCGAATGGCCCGTGCATGGTCGAGCGACATATGGGTGTCGTAGACGATGGCTTCCTGGGCAAAGACCAGCGCGTAAGTGGCAATGCCGAGCGAATAGGCGCCATCATCCAGCCAGTTGTCGTCCTGCGAATGCAGCCTCTTTCCGGCAATGCGTCCATCGTAATAGGCAAAGAGCCCGGCGAATGGTTCGAAGATGCGCATCGTTTCGGAAAGATCTGTCATATCAGCTGCCTCGGTTCGTCATGCCACAACATCAGTGGTGACGAGACCGCGTCTGTCAACGGCGGGGCAGACGACGGACTGTCAGATGACCCGGAAGTAACCGGTCATGCCCGTCTTTTGGTGCTCGATGATGTGGCAGTGAAAGACCCAGTCGCCCAGATTGTCCGCCACCAGCGCAAGCTGAACCTTTTCGTCCGGCATGATGAGATAGGTGTCGGATACGAGTGGCGCGACCGGCCCGTTGCTCGACGATACCACCTGGAAGTTCATGCCATGCAGATGGATTGGATGCGCATGCGGTGTGACATTCTCCATATTGAGGAGATAGGTCTGGCCAAGCTTGAGTTCGGCAAGCGGGGCGGTCGGGTCATCGCTGTCGCCCGGCCATGGCACCTTGTTGATCGCCCAGAAGGAATAACCGAGCGAACCGCAAAAGCTCTCTTTGGCCGCGTTTTCAGCTGTTGCGCTCAAAACCAGCGGAATGGCGGTCGCGGTACTGAAATCGGCCTCGACCGGGGCATTGGGGCGGAATGTCGGGGCATCGCCCAGATTGCGCTTGAGGGACGTGCCCACGGCACGGAAATTGGCGACGACCTTTGGGGTGGACGGTCTGATATCTTCCAGCTTGACGATAGCGCCTTCATCGTCGGGCATGCGGATGATCAGGTCCAGGCGCTGCCCGGGCGAAATGACCGCCGTGTCGAGCGGCTCTCCAACGGGAAGAGGCTGGCCGTCAATCGCCATGATCAGCGCATCGGCACCTACAAGTTTTAGAGTGTAGATGCGCGTCACATCGGTGACGGCAAGCCGCAAGCGCACCAGTCCGCCGGCCGGGGCATCATGGGTCGGCTCTACCGCCCAGTTGGCGGTGCGCACAGTGCCATAAGTCCCGCTCTTGGCCGCGTCGCGCGGCTTGAACTGGGCGATGAACTGGCCATCGCCACCCAGCCGCCAGTCGCGCAGGTTGAGCACGATCTCGGCATCGAAGACCGGGTCATCCGGATCCTCGACCACAAGCACGCCGGTCATGCCATGGCCCATCTGGGTCAGCGTATTGCAATGGGGGTGATACCAGAAGGTGCCGGCATCCGGTGGCGTGAAGGCATAATCGAAGGTGTCGCCGGTATAGACGTAAGGCTGCGTCAGAAACGGCACGCCATCCATCGCGTTGGGAATGCGCAATCCGTGCCAGTGAATGGTGGTTGGCTCATCGATGCTGTTCTTCAACTGGGCCGCAAAAGGCTCGCCGCGCGTCAAGCGCAACAGTGGCGGCATGGGGCCGACGTTGAGACCAGCAGACTCGTAGGTCAAAACGCTGTGCGTCGCCTCGTTCCCGACGATCACGGCGTCACGCTTGACGGCTTCCAGGGTAATCGGGTGTGCGGCAGCCTTTGCCATTCCGAAACGTCCGGCCAGACCGACGCCTGCGCCATAGGCGCCGACAACGGCAGCCGATTTCAACAATGTGCGGCGGGAGATTTTCGGCAACTGCGCCTCCATGCGTTTTGGCCAGCTTTAAACCTGATCGTCGCGCTCATCAATATGGGGAGGTCGGCCAGTTTGCCGCACGGACTGTCACTTCGTCTTGGTGTTTGGTGGGCGGGCGAGCTTGGCAAAGAAGGCGGAAGTGCGCAGAAGCGAGCGGAAGCGCATGCGCCTTTCTTCCACCGGAACGCCCTCGCGAACGCGCATTCTAAGAAGTGTGTAGGCCATGAAGCCGGCCAGCACGACGACCGTGTAGACAAACAGTGCCTGCGGCCCGAAGTGATCGATCATGATGGAGGCGAACAGAGGGCCGATGACGGCGCCCGCCGACCAGTAGAACAAGGTGGCCGCCGAGATCAGCGCGTGTTGTCCGGGGGCTGCATGGTCATTGGCATGGGCCGAACAGAGCGAATAGAGCGGCATGGCAAAGGCGCCAAAGGCGAAGATGCCCACATAGTTCAGCCAGATGTTGGACCCGGCGACAAAGGCCAGAAACAGACTGGCCACCAGCGAACCGAATGTGGCCGCCAGAATGATCAGGCGCCGGTCGAGCTTGTCGGAATAGTGGCCGAGCGGATATTGCAGCACCACGCCGGCAAAGATGCCGACGCTCATGAAGGTGGCAATCGAGGCGACCGACATGCCGATGCCATCGGCATAGATCGGCCCCAGCGAACGGAAGCTGGAATTGGTAAGCCCGACCACCACGCAGCCGATAGTGGCCAGCGGCGACACCCGCCACAGGATGCCCAGATTGAAATTCACCTGCTCCGGTGCCTCAGGGCTGGAACGGTCGGTGAGCGAAATCGGCACCAGCGACAGGGTCAAGGCGATGGTAATGATCGCAAACAGCTGGAACCCGTCGATGCCGACCGCCGGGATCACGAATTGAGCCAATGTGACCGCGCCAAGATCGACGAAACGATAGACCGACAGCGTGCGGGCACGGGTTCCGTTATCCACCTTGGCATTGAGCCAGCTTTCCACCGTGGCAAACAATCCGGCAAAGCATATGCCCTGCACCAGACGCATGGAGAACCACGCCGCAGGCGTGATGAAGAGCAGCATCATGATCGAGCCGGACGCTGCAATTGCAGCCAGAGCCGAAAAAGCCCGGATATGTCCGATAGAGCGGATTACCCGGGTCACATAGATGCAGCCAATGGCAAAGCCGATATTGTAGCCGGTGCCGATGACGCCGATTATCGAGGGTGAAAAGCCCTCCTGAAGCGCACGCAGGGAGATGAAGGTGCCCTGAAGCCCGTTGCCACCGATCAGAATGCCGGCAGTCAGAAGAAGGGGAATGAGTGATCGAAGCGGTGACATGGCATGCTTTGCAGATGTTCAGCGCCCGCGGCGCACGGTCACCGTCTATAACCGGAATCGGTGCCGGTTGTCTCGCCGGAATGTCATCATCTCCCGGGCCGATGTCATCTTGTCGATCCGGTTCAAAGGAAGGGGCGCCCCATGATCGCCTGAACGAAGGTGCCGACGACGACGGCGATGCTGAACACGCTGCCGGCAAGCAATCCGGGGATCAGCAGGCGCGGCGCAATGGCGCCAAGCAATACTCCGAGGATCGGCAGGGCCTGCATGATATGGGTGGCAAAGAAATGCGCCACCCTGAGATCGCCGCCGCTGCGCGACCAGCCGAACAGAAAGAGCCCGTCAGCATCGCTGTGCACCCCGCCGACCCAATGGCCCGGACCGCCGATGCGGCCGCTGCCAAGCGCAAAGGCCGTGACGAGCGTCAGGATGCTGCCAAGCACCAGACCCCAGCCGCCGCCAAGCTGCAATCCGCGCGGGGCATCCGCTGCCGGCCGCATCAGCAGGTAGAGGCCGATCGCAAGGCTGGACAGCACCAGCAAGGCGGCCCCGATGCCCATTAGTCCATAGGCCAGTGCCTCGATCGGGGTTTCTGAATTGAAATGCGAGGCACGGCCCCGCGCGGCTTGAAGCGTGATGTAGAGGATCTCGCCGCTTGCAGTCATTGCGGCCACCAGGCAGGCAATCCAGACGCCCCAGCCGTTTTTCGCCGCGCTCTCGATGAGGGGAAGCAGGATGGCAAGCGTGCCCAGCATCATGATCAGCGAGGCCTGAAACTTCAGCGGTTTGCTCCACACGCTGACGCCGTTCAGCAATCTGTCGTCCACCACCACGGCGGCAAGGCTCGGCAACATCAACGCCAGCTGAATGCCGATGGCTGCAATCAGGAGGTTGTGCGCGCTGGAAACGTCGCAGCGGAAGGCCCAGGCTTGGCCAGGCACGGGCGCAGTGGTCAGGCTCATGGCTCAGGCCTTTCTCTGTGTGAGCGCCCTATCGGTGGCGCGGGTGATAACGAAGATCAAAAGACCCAGGGGGCCGAACAGGAAGGTTGCAAGAAGTATCGGTGCCTGCAGGACGCGGTTGATGCCGAGCTTGTCGGCTTCCAGCGCGATCCAGGTTCCGATGAAGAGATCGAAGGCCAGATAGTGTATCCAGCCGGCCACCAGCACCGCGTCGTTGGAAAACAGTGCGCGAACCTCTGCAATCGATCCAAAGCCTCCACCATCGATGCGGAAGAAGTGCGTGAATATGAGCGCGGCATAGGTGACGGCGAGAAGGCCGACCGCGCCATAACGCAGGAAAGCGATCAGCGCGGGCCAGCGTGGCAGCACCACAAGCGCCACCCAGCCATACAGGGCGAGCATGCTCGCCGCGGAAAACACCGTATCGAAGGACATCGGAACCTCATCTTGACAGTGACAAGATAACCTTAGCGCAAAACTTGTCAGTGTCAAGATTGCCTTTTGACAGCATTCCCCGCTCCAGACTATGAAGGGGCATGGCACGTCAAAAAGCATATCATCACGGCGATCTGAGAAAGGCACTGGTCGAGACCGGCCTGACCATGCTGGAGGAAGTGGGACTGGAAGGCATGTCCCTGCGCAAGATCGCAGCCCGCGTCGGCGTGTCCCATGCCGCCCCGGAGCATCATTTCCCCACCTTGCGGCACCTGTTGAATGCCTTGGCGAGCGAAGGCTTCATCCTGTTTCGAACATCCATGCTCGATGCGATGCAAAGCAGTGACGACAATGCTGCCGATCAGTTGCGCGGGGCATGCAAGGGCTATCTGGATTTCGCCGTCTCGCATCCCAATCTGTTCCGGCTGATGTTCAACAAGAACAGTCTCGACTGGGATGATCCCAAACTGGGCGAGGCTGCAGAGCCCTCCCGTCAGTTGCTGGCCGATATCTGCAAGCCGGCTGCCGCGCGGATGGGCTTGGATACACCGCAAGGGCGGCTGTCGGTCGAACATCTGGTTTGGTCGCAGATCCATGGATATGCCCATCTGGTGATCGACCAGAAAATCGAGGCCGATGCCGAAGTCTCCGGCACCACGCTTGCCCCGCCCTTCGATCTGGCGGGACTGCTGCTGCCCGCTGACGGGAAGGGCTGAAAGCCCGGCTAAAACGGGGGGCAGGGGGATCGGATTGGGGCGCGAGCCTTGACAAATCCGGCGTGCCATGCGCTTGTCCGCGCGATTTAAAACGCCCGAGAATCCGCCGTTGCGGATGACACCCAAGAATATGCAGGATCAAACCATGCACCCTTATCGCAGCCACACCTGCGCCGCCCTTCGTAAATCCGATGTCGGTTCCACCGTCCGCCTGTCTGGCTGGGTTCATCGCGTCCGCGACCATGGCGGTGTATTGTTCATCGACCTTCGCGACCATTATGGCGTAACCCAGGTGGTGGCCGACCCCGACAGCCCGGCCTTCAAGCTGGCCGAAACCGTTCGCGGCGAATGGGTCATCCGCATCGACGGCCTGGTCAAGGCCCGCTCCGACGACACCGTCAACAAGAACATGCCGACCGGCGAGATCGAGCTTTACGCGCAGGAAATCGAAGTCCTGTCGTCTGCCAAGGAATTGCCGCTGCCGGTCTTCGGCGAGCCGGACTATCCGGAAGACGTTCGCCTGAAATACCGCTTCCTCGATCTGCGCCGCGAAACGCTGCACAAGAACATTGTCAAGCGCACCCAGATCATCTCGTCCATGCGTTCGGGCATGGCCGCTGCCGGCTTCCCGGAATATTCCACGCCGATCCTGACGGCGTCTTCGCCGGAAGGCGCGCGCGACTTCCTCGTGCCAAGCCGCGTCCATCCGGGCAAGTTCTTCGCGCTGCCGCAGGCACCGCAGCAATACAAGCAGCTGTTGATGGTGGCCGGTTTCGACCGCTACTTCCAGATCGCGCCCTGCTTCCGCGATGAAGACCCGCGCGCCGACCGTCTGCCGGGCGAATTCTACCAGCTCGACGTCGAAATGAGCTTCGTTACCCAGGAAGATGTCTGGAACACGATGGAGCCGATGATGACGTCGGTCTTCGAACAATTCGCCGAAGGAAAGCCGGTCACCAAGGTCTGGCCGCGTATCCCTTACGACGAAGCGATCCGCAAATACGGGACCGACAAGCCGGATCTGCGCAACCCGATCGTCATGGAAGGCGTCACCGACCATTTTGCCGGTTCCGGCTTCAAGGTCTTCGCCGGCATGATCGAGAAGAACCCCAAGGTCGAAATCTGGGCAATCCCGGCCAAGACCGGCGGCTCCAGAGCCTTCTGCGACCGCATGAACGCCTGGGCCCAGCAACAGGGCCAGCCGGGTCTCGGCTATATCTTCTGGAAGGAAGAGGACGGCAACACCGTCGGCTCCGGCCCGCTTGCCAAGAATATCGGTGAAGAGCGCACCGCAGCCATTGCAGCCCAGCTCGGCCTTGAAGCGGGCGATGCCTGCTTCTTCGTCGCCGGTGAGCCATCCAAGTTCTACAAGTTTGCAGGCGAAGCCCGCACCCGCGCCGGCGAGGAACTCAACCTCGTCGACCGCGACCGCTTCGAATTCTGCTGGATCATCGACTTCCCCTTCTACGAGTGGAACGAAGACGAAAAGAAGGTCGACTTCTCGCACAACCCCTTCTCCATGCCGCAGGGTGGCATGGATGCGCTGGTCAACGAAGATCCGCTCACCATCAAGGCCTATCAGTATGATGCGGTCTGCAACGGCTTCGAAATCGCCTCCGGCTCCATCCGTAACCAGTCGCCCGAGACCATGGTCAAGGCCTTCGAACTGGTCGGTCTGAGCCAGGCGGATGTCGAAGAGCGCTTCGGCGGCATGTATCGCGCCTTCCAGTATGGTGCGCCTCCGCATGGCGGCTGCGCCTTCGGTATCGACCGTGTGATCATGCTTCTGGTCGGCGCCAAGAACCTGCGCGAAATCACGCTCTTCCCGATGAACCAGCAGGCCCAGGACCTGCTGATGGGGGCGCCTTCGCCGGCCCAGCCCGCGCAGCTGCGCGAACTGGAACTGCGCGTTGTGCCGCAGCAGAAGAAGGACTGACGCGGGTCAGGAAACGATGAGATTGGAGAGCCCCGGAAGCGATGGTTTCCGGGGCTTTTTTGTTGGGGGGATGGGGGCGTGAGGAAGCCTTCCCATTTGTGAGTGGGAACGAAAAAGCAGTGCATCAGCTATAGAGCGCTGGCTTCAGAGGAGTTTTCGGAGTTCTTTCTCGACCTCGCGTCATTGTGTGATGTTGGTCTTCCACCCCCTCACCAACAAAATCTGCGACTTAGCTGGCGCTAAGACTGCGATTTTGTGTCCTCTCCCACAAGGGGAGAGGATGGGCAGCAGGCTTGCCTCCGGTTCCTCTCCCTGGGTGGGAGAGGACGCAATTTCAGCATCTTAGCTTTGGCTAAGTGCTAGAAATTGCAGGTGAGGGGGTCACTTCGGCAGAGCATTATCCAGAAGAGGCGGAGGGGAATTCAGTCCCGCAGCAACTTAGCCTTTTTCATCTTTTCTTCTCGCGGTCGCCCACAAAAGCAATAAGAAAGCGCTACAAATGCTAGATACCACTGATAGGATGATAAAATAGGTGATGGTTCCGACTGCGCCGCTCATCGATTGACACAAGAGCTCAAGCTCAAATGGGGCAGTCAGAGCTGGTTGCACCTCGTCAAAGGCTGGGTAGAGAACTAACAGATTTGCTAGGCCCAAGGCTAGGACGCTGGCGACCGAGGTGTATATGGCGAGCATGACCTCAAATACCGTCGCCATTAGGATGAGGTATAGTGAGAGCTTGATGGATACGAGAGCGGAATAGGTGAGGTTTCGATTGACAATCAGGCACTCGTTGAAGCCAGCAGGAATATCGATGTGCACGAGGTGTAGATAAGCATAGGTTGCAGCAAGAAACGCCACGGGCAACAACCCTCCGAAGCAACTTCGACTTCCCAGCCTATAGGGCTTCTTTTTAACTTCCTTCATAGGATTTCTCCGCGTAGTGGCACTAATATCAGCTCGCCTTTGCGAGCAATGCTGGGCAACCGCCGAACCAATCCGTAGCTGCCGCCAGCTGCACGTAAATTCGAGACAAGTACAGCAGCGAACAATTTATGCCGGGATAGCGGGTCTAACGTGCTGTGTTTCGCCCCGACTGTATCGCCACATCGCCAACAACTCGAAAATGTTGATGGTAGTTATGAATAGAGTCGCACCAGTCGCTGCCAATAAAGAGGTTTCGCCACGGCTGATTTTTGGCTGAAGACTCCAAAGCCAATTCAAATCGGTAAAAACAAGGTAGGCGATATACAAATAGAAGAAAATTTTTTGTACCACGACCAGCGAGAAGCGGTTTGTTGAATGCGTAGAGATAGAACAACACTGCAGAGCTGAAGCCAACGTAAAAATGAATGAGAGACATCACCCGCTGTCTTTTGATCGCAAAAGCATTGTTCCGAAAAAGGTTGCTGCAACTTGGACTATCGCGAATATTTTCTACCACATGTCAGCCCCTTTATCGGGTCGAGTGTGGTGGGAAATGCTGTTTTTAGTTTAAGGCGATTGATCTAAATTGACAGGTCTATTGGGCATTGCCGCCCATGAGATGCTCCAGGCCCACAAGTGAAAATTCTACTCACTCCCCTCACCAACAAATCTGCGACTTAGCTGGCGCTAAGACCGCAATTTCAGCATCTTAGCTTGAGCTAAGTGCCAGAAATTGCAGGTGATGGGATCACTTCGGCAGAGCATTATCCAAAAAGAACCATTGCCCCAGATTGGCCCTGACCACCGGCTCGATGGCATCGTTGAGGCGTTGGATATCATCGAGCAACCGCGCCCCCGGCTTGTCTTCCGCCTCCAAGGCGATCGGTTCGAGAAACTGGCAGATGAAGCGGAAGCCGTCGGTGCGCAGGTTGTACCAGGGCTGGATGGTGGCGCCGGTCATGCGGGCAAGGCGCACGGCAACGGCGAGATTGCCTTCCAGATGCGGTTTGCGCCCGAACAGCGGTCCGCGGATCTTGTTCTGGAACCCCTCGTCGCAAAACATCGAGATCACGCCACCCTCCTTCAGCACCTTCACGGCAGGGCGAATGCCCTGCGCCCCGGGCGGCAGGAAGTTGAGGCCGCCCTTGCGCCGCACGCGCTCCGAAATCCACGCCTTGGCGCGGCCGGGCGGCGGCGTGTAATTGGCATAGGGGCGAAGGCCGATATCGCGCAGCACCGAGGGGCCGATCTCCCAATTGCCCAGATGCATGCCGACGATGATGACGGGACCTTTTGCAAGCGATTCCATCAGATAGTGCCGGTCGCGGATGTCGATGCGCTGGCGATGTTTTGCCAGCCGGTTGACCACGGAAAATTCCGTCATCAGCCGCCCCTGCGTCTCGAAATTGGTCTTCAGCAGTTGTTCCTGCTCGTCTTTCGACAGATGCGGGCAGAGTTTGGCGATGGTGGCGCGGGTGCGCTTTTCCGCAGACGGATGGAAGCGCGGAATGGCAAAGCCGCCGAGCCATGCGCCGAAATTCGAACAGCTATCCATCGGCATGAGCTTCATGCCGTAATGGCCGGCAAAATGCATGCCGTTCCAGAAATTGTCGTGGATCCAGTAGCGGATGAAACGCTTGCGCCTGTCGCCGCCGGCCATGAGATCGGACAGGGCAGGGGCCACCTGCTCTTCATAGCGCCAGGCCTTGCGCTTGGATGCCTCGACCGTCTTCTTGTCTCCTCCCGAAACCATGACGTCCTCAGCGTTTGTGCAGCGTGACGGGAAGGCCGTCCTTCGGCCTCAGCGTCAGGCGGCAATGCGGTTCCACCTTGTGCCCCTCGCGCACCCGAACACGATAACGCTGCGCAAGAATGGCAAGGCACAGGATCGATTCGGTCAGCCCGAATTGCAGACCGGCGCAGACACGCGGGCCAGCCGCAAAGGGGATGTAGCTATAGGGAACCGGCCGATTGTCGCCCATGAAGCGCTCCGGCATGAAATGATGCGGTTTTGGAAAGAGGCTCGCCGTGCGATGCAGGATCCACGGCACGATCAGAACCAGCGAGGCCGGTTTGACCTCAAGGTCTCCGATCCTGTCGGCTTCGGCAGCCTGGCGCGCCAGGATCGGCACGGGCGGATAGAGCCGCAGTGTTTCCTCGATGATGGCGCGGCACCATTCCAGCTGCGGCACGTCATCGACGGTTGGCGTGCGATCGCCGCAGACGCGCTCGATCTCCTCATGCAGCCTGGCTTCGACCCAGGTCGCCTTGGAGAGCAGATACCAGGCCCATGTCAGCGTGGCGGCTGTCGTTTCGTGGCCGGCCATGAAGATCGTGGCCGCTTCGTTGCGCAAGGCCACAACATCGAGCTTCAGTTCCGGGTTCTTCTGCTGGCGACGCACCAGAAGCTCGATCATGGAATTATGGTCGCCATGACCGGCCAGATGATCCTCGACCACCTTGTCGATGATCTTGTGGATGCGCTTGACCGAACGCCTGAGCGTTGGTGTTCGCAAGACCGGAAGCCCTTCGTCGAATCCGAGGAAATAGCCGAGATTGATCGAATCGATCAGCGACTGATAGCTGCTGAAACTGTCGGTGACGGCATCGGCGCTCTCCTTGCCGAGATCATTGCCGAACACGCTGCGGGCAATGATTTCGGCTGTCAGCCCGGCCATCTCGTGCAGAACATTGACCGCGGCACCGTCGCCAAGCGAATCCCAGCGCTCGATCAGTTCCAGCGTCGTCTGCTGCATCACCGGACCGAAGGCCGGCACCCGGTTCTTGTGCACGATATCGGCAACCAGCGAGCGCCGCTGCTTCCAGGTGTGGCCGTCGGAAATGAACAGCCCGTCGCCCAGCAGATATTCAAGCGCACGCCGCATTTGCGGGCTCTTGCGCTCGAAATTCTGATGACGCTTGGCCACCACATAGCGGATGGCTTCCGGCGAATTCACGGTGACGACCTGTCTGCCGAGAATGCGGTTCTCGCGAACATGCTCGGTATAGTCTTTCTTGCGCCAGACCGAGAGAAAGTCGGTGCGCGCCTGCAAGATCAGTTTGAGCGGTTTGCCGGTCTCGCCCTTGTAAAAGTCGGCATGTGCAGGCTCGAAAGACTGCCCCTTCAAGTTCTCTTTGATCGCGACAGGCCGATTGAGCCAGGACAGCATGAATTACCCGCTTTTGAACCTTCAACTGCAACGGGTTTAGCGACCCGTCGGCGGGCGTCAACCCGGAAGGGGCAAATTAGACTGCGGCAGTCTCAGCGAATGAGGCAATTCGCAAGCCGGGGACGGCAAGGATGCGCAACTGTGTCGCGCATCCCGCCTTGATGATCGCAGACCTGACAGGCTTTGCCGTTTACTGGTTTGCCTTGACGCTGACGCCCAGCACCTGTGGCAATGTTTCCGGCGCGCCCATGCCGGCCCCCATGATCATCGGGAAGGGAACGGGGCTTTCCGGTGCGGCGGTGATCACAAGGTTCTTGGGATCGTCAACATAGGTGTTGATCGCTGCGGACAGTTCATTCTGCAAGGCGCCGAGTTTCCATTGTGCCAGCAGTATGGGTGCCATGGCCTTGACCATCTGCGCGATCTGCGTGCCGCTCGTGCCCTGCTGCTCGCCGGCATAATCCAGCCCGCGCTTGGTAATGCCGTCGTCATCGAAACTGATCTTCGCATTGACGAAGGACATCTGCTGCATCAGGCCGAGCATTGCCAGTCCGCTTGCCTGCTGCGCCTGCGGATTTTTCGGATCGGACTGCATGGTGCGTGCCGTTTCCTGCAATTGCTTCACCAGATCGAGCGTATAGCCCGACAGCGTGAAGCCCAGGTCGAGCTTGCCGATATTGGCAAAATCGAGCGCATATTCGTCGACTTTGATGGTGCCGGTGGGCAGTTCCCATGAACCCTTCACCGAGATGTCGCCATCGAGCGTCACGATACCGAGCTTGCTCAGCGCGTCGCGGGCCTTCGGATCCTTGACGATGCTCAGATCACCCTTGATGCCGGTCATCCCGCCGTTGAAGGACATGGACTGCTCATCATCGGCGACATCGAGCGTGCCCTGGGCTTCTTCCATGGAAAAAACCGTCTTGCCGTCGACAGTCACAGTGGCCGGACCGGCATGGGCTTCTTCGTAAAGCGCCAGGGCATTGATATCGCCAGAATTCGGATCGCCCGGAACGTGGACGCCGGAAAGATAAAGGTCGGACACCTTGATGGTGGCCTTGTCTTCTTTCCTGTTGATCTCGGGAAAGGTCACGGTATCGATGCTGTAACCGCCATCGTCGTCTTCCGTGACACCCTCGAGCGTCAGTTCGTCGAGCTTGATGCCCTTGTCATCCACGCCCTTGGGCGAGAAGGTCACGCCTGTGAGCGTCACGTCGTCTCCCGAAACGTCGATGGATTGTGCCTTGATTTGACCGCCAGCGGCATAGGCTGCGTTGATCTTGGCCAGAAGATCCTGCCCGTCGAGTGCCCAGGCAGGGGCGGCAAATGATGCAAATGCGGCGCTGGCCATCAGCAAGCGGGCTCTCGTCAGGTGGGTCATGATCTCTCCTCGGTTTCGCTCGCACTGCGTCGCGCGTTCACTGTCTTGCCTGTATATGAGCGTTTGAATGACTTTCAAAGTCTTCGCGTGATTCATGCTCGTGCAACGCGAATACGGTCAGACCGAGGCATGGAGGTGGATAATCCACAGTACACTGCCCGCATTTCCTTGCCGTCGGGCGGCTTCTCGGCTAGGCAGGCTCTATGGGAAAAGAGCTTCTGCCACCCGGTGACGGTGGCGACAACATTCAGCCGGTCGACCTGAAGGCGGCGCTCGAAGAGCGCTACCTCGCCTATGCGCTTTCCACCATCATGCACCGGGCCTTGCCCGATGTGCGCGATGGCCTGAAGCCGGTTCACCGCCGTATCATTCATGCCATGAGCGAGATGGGGGTCCGTCCCAATACCGCGCACAAGAAATGCGCGCGTATCGTCGGCGACGTGATCGGTAAGTTCCACCCGCATGGCGACCAGTCCGTCTATGACGCGCTGGTGCGTCTGGCGCAGGATTTCTCGCAACGTTATCCGGTGGTCGACGGGCAGGGCAACTTTGGCAACATCGACGGCGATAGCGCTGCTGCCTATCGTTACACCGAAGCGCGCATGACCGATGTCGCAGCCTTGCTGCTCGACGGTATCGATCAGGACGCGGTCGACTTCCGCCTGACCTATAACGAGGAAGACGAGGAACCGGTCGTTTTGCCGGGCGCCTTCCCGAACCTGCTGGCCAATGGCTCATCCGGCATCGCAGTCGGCATGGCGACCTCCATTCCGCCGCACAATGTCCACGAGATCTGCGATTCCGCGCTTTATCTCATCAAAAATCCGCAAGCCACGGTCGAAGACCTGTTCTTCGATCCTTCCAATCCACAAAAGGGCGGCATCGAAGGCCCTGACTTCCCGACCGGCGGCGTGATCGTCGAAGGCCGCGACAGCATGCTGGAGACCTATCGCACCGGTCGCGGCGGCTTCCGCGTGCGCGCCAAGTGGGAACTGGAAGATCTGGGCCGCGGCGGCTACCAGATCGTCATCACCGAAATTCCCTATCAGGTGCAGAAGTCGCGTCTGATCGAAAAGATTGCCGAACTGCTGATCGCCCGCAGACTGCCGTTGCTGGAAGACATTCGCGACGAATCGGCGGAAGACGTGCGCGTCGTTCTGGTGCCGAAGAGCCGTACGGTCGATGCCACGCTGTTGATGGAATCCATGTTCAAGCTCACCGAGCTCGAAACGCGTATCTCGCTCAACATGAACGTGCTGTCGCAGGGCAAGGTGCCAAAGGTGATGGCGCTGAACGAGGTATTGTCGGAATGGCTCGGTCACCGTCGCGACGTTCTGGTCCGCCGCTCGCGCTTCCGTCTGGCGGCGATCGACCGCCGTCTGGAAATTCTGGGCGGCCTGCTGATCGCATACCTCAATCTCGATGAGGTCATCCGCATCATCCGCGAGGAAGATGAAGCCAAGCAGGCCCTGATCGAACGGTTTACGCTGACCGATCTTCAGGCCGAGTCGATCCTCAACATGCGTCTCAGAAATTTGCGCAAGCTCGAGGAATTCGAGATCCGCAAGGAGCACGAGGCACTGTCTGCCGAAAAGGCCGAAATCGAGACGCTGCTCGCCTCCAGCGACAAGCAGTGGCAGACGATCGCCTGGCAGATTGGCGAACTGAAAAAGAAATACGCAAAGGCAACCGATCTCGGTCGCCGTCGGTCGCAATTTGCAATGGCGCCCGAGGCCGATCTCGAAGCCATCCAGCAGGCCATGATCGAAAAGGAGCCGATCACGGTCGTTGTCTCCGACAAGGGCTGGATCCGCGCGCTGAAGGGCCATATTTCCGATACCTCGACGCTCACCTTCAAGGAAGGCGATGTGCTGAAGGTAGCCTTCCCGGCCCAGACCACCGACAAGATCCTGTTGGTGACCACGGGTGGCAAGGTCTACACGCTCGGCGCGGACAAGCTGCCGGGCGGTCGTGGCCATGGCGAACCGATCCGCATCATGGTCGATATGGAAAACGAGCAGGATGTGCTGACGGCCTTCGTCCACGATCCGTCGCGCAAGCTTTTGCTGTCGTCGACGGCCGGCAATGGTTTCATCATTGCCGAAACGGACATGATCGCCAATACCCGCAAGGGCAAGCAGGTCATGAATGTGGGGATGCCGGACGAAACCAAGTTGGTTGTCCCGGTCACGGGCGATCATGTTGCGGTCGTCGGCCAGAACCGCAAGATGCTGGTCTTCCCGCTCGACCAGATCCCGGAAATGACCCGAGGCAAGGGCGTACGCCTTCAGCGTTACAAGGATGGCGGCATCAACGACGTCAAATTCTTCGGCATGGATGAAGGCCTGACCTGGGTAGACAGCGCCGGGCGGACGTTCAGCAAGAATCGCGAAGAACTGATCGAGTGGCTCGGCGATCGCGCATCCGCGGGCCGCATCGTGCCCAAGGGGTTCCCGCGCTCGGGCAAGTTCTCCGGCTGACGATCAGCCCGCCTGGACGGTGTGATCGGCCAGAAAGCCTGGCCGGTTTACTCAGTGGCCGAGCGCGGGTGCCTCCAGCGCATGTTCATCTGTAATACCGGCAAGGCCGCCGTGCTCTTCTCGTTGCTCAGCGTGCATGGTCTCCACGGCTTTGCGCGAAAGCCGCCGTGGGGTGAGCCTTTGGCAGGGCCTTGCTTTCGGCCAAGAGGACGGCAACCCGAAAACTAACTGTCCGCTTTGACGTCGCCACTGTCATGGCTGCTGCCAGTCGCAGGTGCAGGCTGGAGCGGGTCGTCGGACAGAAGGGCAGGTTTCGTGCCGCGCCCCTGCCAGAGCGAATGGCCAGCCAGGGCCGCGATGATCAGAGCGCCGCCAACCAGCGTCATCGTGCTGGGCGCATCGTTGAAAATGAGCCACAGCCAGACAGGCGCCAGCACAGTTTCAAGAAGGTAGAACATGCCCACTTCTGCGCCGCTCAGATAACGGGGACCGACGGCCAGGCACCAATAGGCGATCGGCATGACAATCAACCCGTCCAGCAGGATCCATTCCGGGCTGCTGACCGCATAGCCGCCTTGCGTGACGAAAAACAGCCCGACCACGCCGGGGAAGATGGCGGCGATCAAAGGTGCAAGGCCAAGCGGTTTGGTTGCCATCCGACCAGCGGTAATCGCGCAGGCAAGCGCAAGCGCGGCTGCGGCGGCAAGAAGATCACCGAACAGATGCCCACCCGTCAGCCCGCCACCGACAATCAGTAGAACGCCGAACACCATGATGGCCATGGCAATGACGGTTGAGACGCTGGGGCGTTCCTTGAAGACGATCCAGGCCAACAGGGCACAGAATGTCGGATTGAAGGCGATAATGAAGACCGCATTGGCGGCACTGGTGTGATAGATCGCGGCCAGAAAACCGAGCATGGCAAGGCCAAAGAAAAAGCCATAAAGCACAGCAGCACGTCCCGGCATCAAGGCTGGACGGTAGGAGGTAAACAGTCTGGCAATCCCCCAGACGACAATGGCCACCGCAAAGGTCGCAAAACTGCGAAGCGCAATCATCGACCAGAACTCGGCCTGACCGAGCTTCACCAAAGGCACGTCGAACGACAAAGCCAATGCGCCGAAGGCGACAATCAGCCGCCCGTTCACTTGCTCTTTGTTCATTCAGCGCCGTCTGTGGATGTCGAAGCGGAGTTTTCCCAGCCATTGGGCATCAGGTGTTCCTGCGGCTGGAAGCGTGTCTTGTAGTCCATCTTCTTAGAGCCACTGACCCAGTAGCCGAGATAGACATGCGGCAGCCCAAGCGTATTGGCCCGCTTGATGTGATCAAGAACCATATAGGTTCCGAGAGAGCGTTTGGTGAGTTCCGGATTGAAGAAGGAATAAACCATCGACAGCCCGTCGATCATGGTATCGCTCAGGGCCACCGCAACGAGTTCGCCCTTGTCATTATCCGGCGCGTCATCGCCGGGTCTCACGCGGTATTCTATGATGCGCGTTTGCACATGGGTGTCTTCCACCATGATTGCATAATCCAGCGCCGACATATCCGACATGCCGCCGGTCTGATGACGATGATCGAGATAGCGGCGGAAGAGCGAAAACTGTTCCGTGGAGGGTTGCGCCGGATAGACGGTTGCTCTCAGGTCGCTATTGGCTGCAAGCACGCGTCGGAAGGTTTTCGTTGGCTGGAACTGCTTGGCGAGGATGCGCACAGACACGCAGGCCCGGCAGCTTTCGCAGGCCGGGCGATAGGCAATATTCTGGGACCGACGGAAGCCGCCTTGCGTCAGCAGATCATTCATCTCTCCGGCACGCGGACCAATCAGATGCGTGAACACCTTCCGTTCCATCTGATCTGGCAGATACGGACAAGGCGCTGGCGCCGTAAGGTAGAACTGCGGAGAAAGCGTCGTTTGGGTGTTCATCTTGCTCCAGCGATTAGCAGGCTCGGGCTATAAATTATAATACCATGGCGCAAGTATGGAAAACGTCAACCATATGATCGCAACCAGCGGTACGCCGCCCTTGACGAAATCCGAAAATTTATAGTGTCCGGGGCCCATGACCAGCAGGTTGGTCTGGTAACCGATGGGTGTCGCAAACGAGCAATTTGCCGCATAGACCACGGCTGCTGCAAAGGCCTCCGGCGGCGCACCGGCGCGGCGGGCGACATCGATGGCGATGGGCATGAACAATGCAGCGACCGCATTGTTGGACAGGATATTGGTCAAGACGGCCATCACCAGAAAGAGCACCGACAGAAGTGCCGCGGTTGGCGCGCCATCCATCATTGCCACGGTTTCCCGGGCGATCAGGGCCGCACCGCCGGTTGCTTCCAGTGCCGTCGCCATGGCAATCGAGGCACCAATCAGCAGGAATATCTGCTTATCGAACGCGCGGTTGGCCTGATTGAGCGTCAGGCAGCCAGTGGCAATCATCAAGGCTGCGCCAGCAATGGCGTTGACCACAATGGGGGAAATATCGAAAGCGGACAAAAGAACGATGGCCGCAAAAATACCCGCTGCCATGATCGCCTTGCGCCTCTGAGGCACGGATTCTGTCGAATGCTCCAGAAGCAGGATGTCGTGGTTACCGCGCATCGACTCGATGGCTTCTAGCCGACCGCCGATCAAAAGCGTGTCACCGGCCTCCAGTCTTATTTCCGACAATCCGGCGCGCGCCATGCGGCTTTTTCTCTGGACGCCGAACACCGCGACATCGAATTGCGCCTGCAGGCCGGAGAGCTGGATCGTGCGACCTTCGTAGCGCGAACCGGGCGCGATTATGGCCTCAACCAGATGAAAATGCGCGTCCGGCGGCGTCAGATCGGCTGCATCCAGCGAATCAATATCGGGCGATTCGGAGTCGGCACCCTTTTCGCCCTTGGCGATGGCCTCCATGAAGGACTTGCGTGTGCCGGTGACGATCAGTCGGTCGCCGGGAGCCAGTGTGATTTCGTCGAAAGGCGGCAGAATGGGAATGTCGCGGCGGATCAGAAGACGCGGGGTCAGGTTGAGGATGTCGGGAAAGAAACCGGCCTTGGCCGTCATGCCCTCGTAGCGGTGACCACGGGTGACAGCGATCTCACCAAGAAACTGGCTGCCATTGGCCGAGGCTTCGCGGGAGATCGGTGTCACACGGTCCTTCAACAGGCGCGGCAGAAGAAACAAGACATAGAGCGTGCCCGTGCCCGCAAGGATGACACCCATGCCGGTCAGGTCAAAAAAGTCGATTGTCACACCGGATTTGGCCGCAACGCCGGCTGCAATCATATTGGTCGAGGAGCCGATCAGCGTCGTCATGCCACCCAGAATGGCGATAAACGAAAGCGGCATATAGACCCGGTAGGCCGGCACGCGGTGCTGGGCCGCGATCACCGTCAGAATGGGGATAAAGATCACCACGACCGGAGTGTTGTTCAAAAACGCGCTGATGGCACCGGTCACACACAGGATAATGGCGACCGCAAGTTTTGGACCGCTCGCGCCAAGCTTGCCGAAAGCGCGGGCCGGCAGTTCCAGCGCGTCGGTGGCAAACAGTCCCTGACCGACGATCAGCAGGGCAACGACCGTGGCGAGCGCCGGATTGCCGAAGCCGGCAAGCAGTTCGCCAGGCCCCAGCTGCGCGCCATTGGGGCCCTGATAGGGCAGCATGCCGAACAGGATCAGGAGGGCCGCGATCACGCCGATGGATACGCCTTCGACGGAAAAGCGATCACTGGCAAAGGCGACAATCGCCGCAATGATAATCAGGAAGGTCGCAACAAGATGAAATTCAGACATGCAGCGTTCCGGTGGCAATGCGCAAAACAAGGTGAGTATCACCACTACCTATATGCCGTTGCGCCGGCGGGAAATAGCGGCAGCGACCAAATCAATGGCTCTGGGCGAAATATTGTTGCGCCAAAACTGCCATTGGCGGGAACGACCGGCAATCATTGATCCCCAAATTGATCGACTAGGATATCTTGCATACAAGGGATGCATCTGGTAGCCGTCGAGATGCGAAGGCTTGAAAATAAAAATGGCCGCGCAAGGGGGAGGGAAATGGGCAAGCTCGCACAGGAAGGCGAAAAGTCAGATCGATCCGCGGCTACGTCGTCGCGCGCTTCCGCATTGGCACTGTCGAAGGGTGCGCTCTATGCCGATTTGAAGGATCGTATTCTCAAGCTTGAGCTGGCACCCGGTGAGCCGATCTCCGAAATCGCCGTTGCAGACCACTACAAGGTGAGCCGCACGCCGGTGCGCGAGGCCATACAGCGATTGCTGTCGGATAAGCTGGTCGACGTGCGCGCCAAATCCGGCACCTATGTTGCGCGCATACCCTTGAACCTCTTGCCGCAAGCCATTGTGGTGAGGAAGGCGCTGGAAGGGGTTACCACGCGACTTGCAGCGCAAGTTGCGACCCAGAGCCAGATCCTGGAATTGAAGTCGCGCCTTGTGCGCATGCGGGAGATCTTGCCGACGGGGGAGCGCGAGCAGTTTCACCTCGCAGACGAGGCCTTTCATTCGACAATCGCCCGCATGGCCGGCTATCCCGGCATCTGGACGATGGTTGAACATGCAAAGATGCATGTCGATCGCTACCGGCGCGTGACGCTGCCGCAGGAAGGTCGCATGCTGGGTGTTATCGAGGAGCATGAGGCGGTGCTTGAGGCAATCGAGCGCCATGATCCGGACCGGGCGGTAGAGGCCATGGACCGGCATATCGAAGCTCTTGAAATAGCTGTCGATGAAATTCGTCGGTTGAATCCGTCCTATTTCGTCGACGAGGAGGATCTTTTGCGCTGAGGCGAACCTTGGCGGAAAGCTACCGTACCACAGGGAGTTGGTGCGTGATTTGGCGGAGGAAACGGCCGAACCGTCCGGCCTTTTATTTGGGAGGAAGACATGAAAATTACCCGCAGAAACGCGATGGTCGCGACCGCTGCCCTTGCCATGACCAGCGCGCTTGCACTGCCGGCAAAGGCTGCCATGGAGCTGAAATGGGCGCACGTCTACGAGACGGGCGAACCCTATCACCAGCAGGCGCTCTGGGCTGCCGAAGAAATCAAGAAGCGTACCAACGGAGAGATCAGCATCTCGGTCTTCCCGGCATCTCAGCTTGGCAATGAAAACCAGATCAACGAAGGCCTGACACTCGGCACTGTCGACATCATCTATACCGGCGTTGCCTTTGCCGGCTCGATCTTCAAGCCCATCTCGATCAGCAACGCGCCCTTTATCCTGCGCGACTTCGATCACTGGAAGGCATACCGCGATTCTCCGCTCTTCGGCGAAATGGCCGATGGCTACAACCAGGCCTCCGGCAATCATGTGGTTGCGCTTACCTATTACGGTCAGCGGAACCTGACGGCAAACAAGGAAATCAAGACACCGGCCGACATGAAGGGCATGAAGCTGCGTGTGCCGCCAGCACCGCTATATCTGATGTTCACCAAGGCAGTCGGCGCAAATGCCACCCCGATCGCCTTCGCCGAAGTCTATCTGGCGCTGCAGCAGGGCACCGTTGACGGCCAGGAAAATCCTTTGCCGACCATCAAGGCCAAGAAGTTCTACGAAGTTCAAAGCCACATCATGCTCAGCGAGCATATCACCGAGTCTCTGCTGACGATTGTCGGTCCTCATATCTGGTCGCAACTGAGCGACGACCAGAAGAAGATCTTCGAGGATGTGCTGCGCGAGGCAGCCTCGAACTCCACTGAAACGATCCGCAAGGCAGAAGGCGAGCTTGCGGCCTGGTTTACGGAGCAGGGCACAACCGTCGTTGAAGTCGATCGTGGTCCCTTCATCGAAGCTGCCAAGCCACTCCACAACGATCCGGAATCGGGCGCCGGCTGGACACAAGAGCAATACGACGCGCTGCAGGCGCTCTGATCGTCTGTGAAAATGCACCGCCCGGCACACAGCTGTGCGCGGGCGGTGCGGTTTGCTTTGTGATGTGCATTGGGATGGACGAACGATGACGACAAAAGGTGTGGTGCCGGCAGGTCCCGGCGAGGAGATTGTCATTCAGGTGGAGGACGACGTTGAGGAGCCCATTGAGTTCCATATCGACGACGTGATTGCCTTCATACTTTTCTGGGCCCTGGGCGGCGTGACCTTCCTGCAGTTCTTTACGCGCTATGTGCTCAACGACTCGGTTGCCTGGACCGAAGAGGTCGGGCGCTATCTTTTGATGTGGGTCACGTTCTTCGGTGCTGCCATCGTCTTTCGGCGTCGCTCGAATATCGCGGTCGACATTATTGTCGATACCTTTCCGCCGACGGCAGGCCGTGCCTGCCGCTTCGTCGCTGATGCGATCACCGTATGCTTTGTCGGCATATTGGTCTGGTTCTCCTGGACCATCACCCAGCGCATGTCGATCCAGCGCATGACGGTTATCGATGTCTCCATGGCTGTCATTTACGGCGGGATCGGCATCGGTTGCCTGCTGATGTTCTGGCGTGCGGTCGAGGCCTTCATCGCCAATGCGCGCCGAGGCTGGAGACCGCTGGACGTCAACACCCATTTGACCGCCGATTGAGGGCATCATGACCATATTATTGATCGTATTTTTCGGACTGCTGTTCCTCAGTGTTCCCGTATTCGTGGCCCTTGGCGGTGCATCGCTCGTCTACACGCACTTCATCGGACATATTCCCGATTTCGTGGTCCTGCATCGCATGGCAGGCGGCGTCGACTCCTTCCCGCTGATTGCCGTGCCCTTCTTCATTCTGGCCGGGAACCTGATGAACTCGGCCGGCATCACCAACCGTATCTTCAATTTTGCCACCGCGGCCGTTGGTTGGCTGCGCGGAGGACTTGGGCATGTGAATGTTCTGGCATCGGTCATCTTTGCCGGCATGTCCGGTGCAGCCGTTGCCGATGCCGGTGGTCTCGGCACCATCGAGATCAAGGCGATGCGCGATCACGGCTATGATGACCAGATGGCTGTCGGTATCACAGCGGCATCGTCAACCATTGGCCCGATCATTCCACCATCGCTGCCTATGGTGATCTTTGGCGTCATGGCCAATGTCTCCATCGGCCAACTGTTCGCAGCAGGCTTCATTCCGGGCCTGATGATGGCACTGGCATTGATGATCTACGTTACCTGGTATTCCCGGCGAAAGGGCATGGGACGCGATCAGGCGTTCAGCGTCACGCGTCTTGGCACAACCTTTATTGCCGCCCTTCCGGCCTTGCTGACACCTGTCATCATCATCGGCGGTATTGCAACCGGCGCCTTCACGCCAACCGAGGCAGCGATTGCTGCCTGTGCTTGGGCACTGATGCTGGGCTTCATCTTCTACCGTACTTTGACCTTGCGCCGCTTCTACAGCATCAGCATCCAGACCATCGAGACCACAGCCAGCGTTCTGATCATCGTGGCGGGCGCTTCATTGTTTGGCTGGATCCTGACCGTGACCCAGGTGACGGCCACCGTCACCGCCTTCCTGCTCGGCGTCACCGAAAATCCGCTGCTGCTGCTGCTCATCATCAACGTCATCATTCTGATCGTTGGATGTTTCATGGAAACGATTGCGGCGATTTCGATCCTCGTACCCGTTCTCATGCCGGCCGTCCTGCATGTGGGCATCGATCCGGTTCAGTTCGGTGTGGTGATGGTGCTCAATCTGATGATCGGTCTTTTGACGCCGCCCGTGGGTATGGTGCTGTTCGTGCTGGCTCAGGTGTCGAACCTCTCGCTGGACAAGACGATCAGGGCGGTGGCACCGTTCTTGGTGCCGCTCTTCATCGTCCTGTTCCTGATCAGCGCGATACCGTCTCTCACCCTTTATCTGCCAACGCTTTGGTACAGGTAAAAGAAAGCCCCGGCTTCACACGTTGAAGACCGGGGCAGGGCAGGGGACCGTTGAACCGAAGAGTAGGTTTAGTAAGCGCGGGCGACAGCCGTTCCGACCAGAAGGTCATGCACCAGTCGCGAGCGGTCGATGAACAGACCGGCCAGCAGAATGAGCGGTGTCAGCACAGAATTGAGGATCCAGAATAGAGCCAGATGCGCGATGGCGGTGACGAAGTCGATCTTGCCGCCATCGACCTTCACCATGAAGATACCCATGGCACGCATGCCCGGTGTCGACTGGCGTGGTCCAGCCAGAGACATCCCGAAATAAAGACCTGCAACAATGAAGAACAGGATCGGATAAAGAAGAAATCCGAGACCAAGTGTCAGGACGCCGAGAAAAAAGACCACCACTGCAGCCGGCACCCACAGCACCGCAATCAGCAGATAGTCGATCAGGAAAGCAAACATCCGCCGTGTCAGCACCCCGCTATAGGCGCGCCAGTCATCGGGGGCGGCATAGGTCTGGTTCTGATCAATGGCCATGGTCGCTTCCTTTTTGCCTTCGTTCCTCCATGATATGGGGAGACGTGAAATGAAATTCAAACCCTGGCGTGCGGTCTGTGCGGTCTGTGCGGTCGGCGGATGCGTGAGACCTACTTGGACAGCGCGCGCGCCACATCCATGGCGAAATAGGTGAGGATGCCGTCACAGCCTGCGCGCTTGAAGGCGAGAAGCGTTTCCATCATCGCCCGGTCGCCGTCGAGCCAGCCATTGGCAGCGGCTGCCTTGATCTGCGCATACTCGCCAGACACCTGATAGGCATAGACCGGCAGGCCGAATGCCTCCTTCACGCGCCAACAGATATCGAGATAGGGAAGTCCGGGCTTGACCATCAGCATATCGGCCCCTTCCTCCACATCGAGAGCCGCATCGCGCAAGGCTTCGGTGCCGTTGGCGGGGTCGACGTAATAGGATTTCTTGTCGCCCTTCAACAAACCATCCGTCGAGATCGCCTCGCGATAGGGGCCGTAAAAGGAAGAGGCGAACTTGGTTGCATAGGACATGATGCCGACATCCTGGTGGCCCGCGGCGTCCAGCGCCTTGCGGATGGCGCCAATGCGGCCGTCCATCATATCGGAGGGCGCAATGATATCGGACCCGGCATCGGCTTGCAAAACGGCGGCATGAGCAATCTGGTCGACCGTCTCGTCATTGACGATCACGTCGCCCCGCAAAATGCCGTCATGGCCGTGGCTGGTGAAGGGGTCGAGCGCAACATCGGTAATCACACCGATATTGGGAACAGCCTTCTTGATGGCAGCGGTTGCCGTGTTGATCAGGTTATTGGCATCGAGAATGGCCGAGCCGGTCTCGTCGCGAAGGTCCATCTCCACATTGGGAAAGGTCGCAAGTGCTGGAATGCCAAGGTCTGCGGCTTCCTTGGCGGCTTCAACCGCCTTGTCCACGGTCATGCGATTGACTCCCGGCATGGCGGCAATCGGTTCAACGATGTTATGGCCGGGAATAACGAAGATCGGCCAGATCAGATCGTCTACCGTCACCCGGTTTTCCAAAGTGAGCCTGCGCACCCAGTCGGCCTTGCGAATACGCCGCATGCGGCGATGACCGGTAATTTCATCCACCAGATGTGTCTTGTCTGTCATTGGGCGCTGGCTCCCTTTGTCTCAATTTGGCATGCACTGTCATATTATGGGGCGCGCTGGTCCGCTTGAGCCGTCCAGCATCGGCAATTGCCTTATCATGCCATCGTCATTTGCCAAACACTGTCGGACATGCTGCGACGATCTGGCGGGCGAGGATCGCAAGGGCTATCGTCGCCGCCATGGATGCTGATTCTTCACACGCCCCGAAACCAAGCCTCACCGAAAGCTTGTTTGTCGTCTTCTTTCGTCTCGTCGCCGTGTCATGCCTGTGGCTGGGTTTGCAGTACTGGGCCATGCTGACGGGCTACTCGCTCGGCGGAATGGGACGTTTCGACCTTTTGTCGGTGCCATGGAAGGTTGCGGCCTCCACATTGGCGGTGGTCTTTCCTGTGGCCGCGCTTGGTTTGTGGATTGCCGCAGCCTGGGGCAGCGTCATCTGGGTATTCGCCGCAGGCTTGCAGTTCTTGATGTATGGCCTTTGGACAGACACCTTTGGCCAGAGCATGCTGATCATCACAATGCATTGCACGGTGGTTCTGGTCTATGCCGTCTTTCGTCTGGCATTATGGCTGGAGGCCCGGCAGCGCCATTGAACGCATAAAGGCTTGGTTTACCCTATTTACCAAGTCGATGCTGGTAAGGGCTTGTTAAGCCTACGTTTTAAATAGAATTTTATATGCATTCGATAGGGTCACTCACAAGGCGGGAAGAAAAAACAAAACCGCCGCCAAAAACAGTGAGGCAGACCGATGAACACGAAACTTAAGCCGCAGGCAGATATTGTCGACGTGCAGGAAGATGCGATCCGCAGCCTGTACATGGAATCCCTTCACCTTGTCGAGCGACTGCACCGTCGTCTGCTCGATGTCATCAAGGACGAGTTCGACCGCCAGGGTCGCAGCGACGTCAACGCCATCCAGGCATTGCTCCTGTTCAACATTGGCAATTCCGAACTGACAGCTGGCGAACTGCGCTCGCGTGGTTACTATCTCGGCTCGAACGTATCCTACAACGTCAAGAAGCTTGTTGATCTTGGCCTGATCAACCATCAGCGCTCGCGCATCGACCGTCGTTCGGTCCGCATCAGCCTGACGGAAGACGGCCAGGCGATCGCTGAAACCGTGGCAAAGCTCTATGAGCGCCACATCGGCTCGATCCAGAAGGTCGGCGGTATCGGCGAGAATGAATTCTCGGAAATGAACAAGCTTCTCCAGCGGCTCGACCGCTTCTGGAACGACCAGATCCTCTATCGGCTGTAATTAGACACTGCCCCCGATAGACAAAAAGGCCGGGTGTGCTGTTTGCGCACCCGGCTTTTTCTTGTTTTCAGCATGAAAGCGGCAGCGGCCCCAGCGGGTTCGCCAATTTCACGCGCAAACACGCCTTCGTGAGCACCCCGGTGCTGACACGAATTGGCCATATTGGTATGGGACCCGCAACATATACCAAATCCATTGCCTGATGGGCGCATTTCATCGCCATGTTTCGAGTGAACCGGCGGTGGAGTCCATGGGCTGACTATGCCACATTATGCATCGAGTCTGAATCGCTGGGGATACGCTAAGAAATGTCGAACAAGTCCGAACTTCTCGCTATGTCGCGTCGAGCCCTGCTTCGGGGTGCGGCGACAACAGCCGCTGCCGCGATAGCGGGAACGGCTGCCGCGCAGTCGGCCATTAACGAGGTCATCAATGCGCCGCGCCGCGGCAATTGGGATGACCAGTTCGATGCAAAGGCATCTCGCACCGATGTCAGCGCGATTTCAAATTCGCCCGTGCTGAGTCCCAGCAATCAGGTCAATCTGTTGCAGGCGATCGGTGATTATCAGGCAATCGTCGCCAATGGAGGCTGGCCGATGGTCAATTCGGGCGTCAAGCTCAGGATCGGCGTTGTCGATCCATCCGTCCGGGTCTTGCGCCAGCGTCTGATGATTTCCGGCGATCTTGCCCGTTCGGCCGGCGTCTCAGACTCCTTCGATTCCTATGTCGACGGGGCCGTCAAGCGTTTCCAGGCGCGTCACGGCCTGCCGGAAGATGGTGTACTCGGTGAATTCACGCTGAAGGCGATGAATGTTTCCGCTGACGTGCGCCTCTCGCAGCTGAACAAGAACCTTCAGCGTCTTGAAGGCATGAAGGAAGACCTTGGCCAGCGTTATATCATGGTCAACATTCCGGCCGCCTATGTCGAAGCTGTCGAGAACGATACAGTCGCCCTTCGCAACACGGCAATTGTCGGCCGCGAAAGCCGCCAGTCTCCGCTGGTCGATTCCAAGGTCTCCGACATCATCCTCAATCCGTACTGGACCGCACCGCGCTCGATCGTCAAAAAGGACATCGTTCCGCTGATGCAGAAAGATCCAACCTATCTGGCGCGCAACAATATCCGGCTGTTCGACAACAAGGGCCAGGAAGTCTCGCCTGAATCCGTGGACTGGTTCGCGGCTGAAGCGCCAAACCTGATGTTCCGTCAGGATCCGGGCAAGATCAACGCCATGTCTTCGGTGAAGATCAACTTCCCGAGCCCAGACGCGGTTTATATGCACGACACGCCGACGCAGGGTCTGTTCAACAAGCTGATGCGCTTTGAATCGTCAGGCTGCGTTCGCGTTCAGAACGTGCGCGACCTGGTGGTCTGGATTTTGAAGAACACCCCAACCTGGGATCGTCAGCACATCGAGCAGGTCATTGCCAGCCGCGTGAACACGCCGATCCCGGTTGTCGATCCGCCACATGTGCACTGGGTCTATATCACCGCATGGTCGGCCAAGGACCGCGTCGTCCAGTTCCGCGATGATATCTACCAGCTTGACGGCGATGCCCAGCTGGCGCTCCAGACCACTGCCGGTATCGAGCAGATTTCAGGGTCTGTGGAAGACGATATTCTTCCGCAATAAGCTGAGCTGTTCGAGAATAAAGTTTGCGGGGCGGCTCTCCTTCGGGAGGGCCGTTTTGCCTTGCAATGCTTCTGTTCCGTCGCTTCCGCGCTCGATCAGCGAATTGTCACCACGGTCGAGAGGCTTAAAGAATGGCGGCGACTGACCCAGGCTGCGCTCTTTGATGGGCAAATGTCGCTCCCCGTATTGCCCTTGGGCATATGGAGGGCTAAGACGCCACTGCATCTTTCCCGTTCAGGAGCCTGCCATAATGTCGAACACCGATGCCTTCTTCTCCCGCCCGCTGGCCGAAGCCGATCCGGAAATTTTCGGCGCGATCGAGAAGGAACTGGGCCGTCAGCGTCATGAGATCGAGCTGATCGCCTCCGAAAACATCGTTTCCCGCGCCGTGCTCGAAGCCCAGGGCTCGATCATGACCAATAAATATGCCGAAGGCTATCCGGGCAAGCGCTACTATGGTGGCTGCCAGTTTGTCGATATCGCCGAGGAACTCGCGATCGAGCGCGCCAAGCAGCTGTTCGGCGTCAACTTCGCCAATGTGCAGCCCAATTCCGGTTCGCAGATGAACCAGGCGGTCTTCCTGGCACTTCTGCAGCCGGGCGACACCTTCATGGGTCTCGATCTCAACTCGGGCGGTCACCTCACGCACGGTTCGCCAGTCAACATGTCCGGCAAGTGGTTCAATGTCGTGTCCTATGGCGTTCGCGAGGGCGACAACCTGCTCGACATGGACGCCGTGGCGGAAACTGCCCGCAAAAATAAGCCAAAGCTGATTATTGCTGGCGGCACGGCCTATTCCCGCACATGGGACTGGAAGCGCTTCCGCGAGATCGCTGACGAAGTCGGCGCGTGGCTGATGGTCGATATGGCCCATATTGCCGGTCTCGTCGCCGGTGGCCAGCATCCGTCGCCGTTCCCGCATTGCCACGTTGCGACCACCACGACTCACAAGTCGCTGCGTGGACCGCGCGGCGGCATGATCCTCACCAATGACGAGGATCTGGCAAAGAAGTTCAATTCGGCTGTGTTCCCCGGCCTTCAGGGCGGTCCGTTGATGCATGTCATCGCCGCCAAGGCCGTTGCCTTCGGTGAGGCGTTAAAGCCCGAGTTCAAGGAATACGCCGCCCAGATCGTCAAGAACGCCAAGGCGCTTTCCGAGACGCTGGTGGCGGGCGGCCTCGATATCGTATCGGGCGGCACCGACAACCATCTTATGCTGGTCGATCTTCGCAAGAAGAACGCCACCGGAAAGCGGGCCGAAGCAGCGCTCGGACGTGCCTATGTGACCTGCAACAAGAACGGCATTCCTTTCGATCCGGAAAAGCCATTCGTCACCTCGGGCATTCGTCTCGGCACACCGGCCGGCACCACCCGCGGGTTCAAGGAAGCCGAATTCACAGAAATCGGCAACCTGATCGTCGAGGTTCTGGATGGTCTGAAGACGGCGAACTCCGATGAGGGCAATGCCGCTGTCGAAGCTGCCGTGCGCGAGAAAGTGGTCAAGCTGACCGATCGCTTCCCGATGTATCCCTACCTGTAAGGAAGAAGTTCGAGCCGATGCGTTGTCCATTTTGCGGATCTGAAGACACACAGGTCAAGGATTCCCGTCCTGCGGAGGACAACACGTCCATCCGCAGGCGGCGCATCTGCCCGGATTGCGGCGGCCGCTTCACCACCTTCGAACGCGTGCAGCTGCGCGAATTGATGGTGTTGAAAAAGACCGGTCGCAAGGCACCCTTCAATCGCGACAAGCTGGTGCGGTCGTTTCAGATCGCACTGCGCAAACGTCCGGTGGATAGCGAGCGCATAGAGCGCGCTGTCTCCGGCATTGTCCGTCGCTTGGAAAGCTCGGGCGAAACGGAAATCGGATCGGAAGAAATCGGCCTGCAGGTGCTGGAAGCGCTGAAGGGTCTCGACGACGTTGGCTTCGTTCGCTACGCCTCCGTCTATCGCGATTTCTCCCATGCCGAGGATTTTGAAAACGTCATCGCCGAGATCAATGCCAAGATCTCCCGCGACACCGTCGGAGATTGACGTTGACCGCGGCAGATGACGAGCGGTTCATGGCGGAGGCAATCCGCTTGTCGAAAACACATCTCGGCCAGACATCACCCAATCCCTCAGTCGGCTGCGTCATCGTCAAGGATGGCGAGATCGTCGGTCGGGCGGTCACGGCCGTGGGTGGACGCCCCCATGCCGAGACGCAGGCCCTGGATGAGGCTGGCGACAAGGCAAGGGGCGCGACGGTTTACGTGACGCTCGAACCCTGTTCCCATCACGGCAAGACGCCGCCTTGCGCCGACGCCCTGGTCAAGGCCGGCGTGGCGCGTGTGGTGACGTCGCTCCCCGATCCGGACCAAAGGGTGTCGGGCAGGGGACTGCAGATCATGCGCGATGCCGGTATCCAGGTGGAAACAGGCATGGCCGAAAATGAGGTGCGCCGGGTGCTGGCAGGCTACCTGATGCGTCAGACCCAAAACCGGCCGCAAGTGATTCTGAAACTGGCCATTTCGGCAGACGGCATGATCGGCCGCAAAGGCGAAGGCCAGATCGCGATTACAGGCCCTGAGGCGCGCACCGAAGTGCAGCATCTCAGAGCCCATTGCGATGCGATTCTCGTTGGCATAGGCACGGCGCTTGCTGACGATCCCGAACTGACAGTGCGCATTTCCGGCATGGAAGCGCGCTCGCCCATCCGCATTGTGCTCGACCGCCGGCTCGAATTGCCGCTGGATTCTAAACTGGTCCAGACAGCGCATGATGTCCCGACGATCCTTGTGACCAGTGAACAGCGCAAGGATGCATCGCGCTACTGCGAAATGCTGGCGGAACGCGGGGTCGAGGTGTTGGAAGCCGATGACATCGATACCTTGCTCTTTGCGCTGGCAAGCCGTGGCATCTCCTCGCTGCTGATCGAGGGAGGAGCCCGCGTCGCAAAGGACGTTCTGGGGTCAGGTGTTGTCGATCGCATCCTGCTGTTCAGCGGGCCTGATACAATCGGTGAAGGTGGGATTGAATCGCCCGTCACCGCCGCCAATATTCCAGATGGTTATGAAATTGTGCGCGAGGCTGATTTCGGCCCCGACCACCTGGTGGAATACGAGAGAAGCAGCTGATGTTTACTGGAATTGTGACCGATATTGGTGTGGTGGATCGGATCACCCCCCTCAATGAAGGCATCAAACTGCGCATCCGCACGGCTTATGATCCGGCCACGATCGACATGGGCGCGTCCATTGCCCATTCCGGCACCTGCCTCACGGTTACGGCTTTGTCCGAGGATGGTTCCAACGAGCGCTGGTTTGAGGTGGAGGCCTGGGAAGAAGCGCTGCGCCTGACCACCATTGGCGCCTGGACCGAGGGGACCCGCATCAATCTCGAGCGCGCATTGAAGGTTGGCGATGAATTGGGCGGCCATATCGTTTCCGGCCATGTCGATGGCAAGGCCGAGATCCAGTCGATCGCCGAGGAAGGCGATGCTGTACGTATCCGGCTGAGAGTGCCGGATGCCTACGCGCGCTTCATTGCGCCCAAGGGTTCCGTCGCGCTCGACGGGACGTCGCTCACGGTCAACGCGGTTGATGGCTGTGATTTCGATGTTTTGCTGATCCGGCACACGCTGGAGGTCACCACTTGGGGAGACCGTAAGGCCGGAGATTTCGTCAATCTCGAGATTGATACGATGGCAAGATATGCTGCGCGCCTGGCCGAATTTCCCGGAGCCGGTGGATCGTCCATCTAACGGGGCTTGACGGCGGCCGTTTATACCCGACCAGGCTGCAACATTATCTGAAGAACAGCAGGAACAGAATGACGAAGGGGAGGGGGATCCCTACGAGCCAAAGCAAAAGTCCACGAAACATTGTCATCTCCTTTTACACTGGAACTGTCCGGTGCTGTGAGCCACCCCATGAGTGGCTGCTGCGGTAATAACGTCATGATCTGGATTTGGTTCCCTTCAATAAACTGAACCGCATTCCCTCTCTCCCGGGCGGCAGAAGAGAGGGAATGCCGGCACTCATGACTTGGAACGTTCGCGCGCGGCTAGCGGACGTAGAAAGTCAAACCACCGTCTTCGGCCTTCTTGGCCGCGACGATATTGTTGATCTCAACCTTGTCGGCCTTGAGCGCCTTCATCAGGGTCTTGTTGGACTCGATGGATGCCTGCAGCTTGTGGACGCCCGGCGATTTCGGTGTGAGTGCATTATAGGCTGTATAATTGGGGTCGCTCTTCGCAATCGAGGAGATGTCCTGCAGTTGGAATTTCACCATTTTCGTCGTGGCGATATCATGGTCAAGGCTGGAAGCCTTGTCAGAGGCAAAGCTTGCACCGGCAAAAGAAGTGGCGGACATCAGGCCGATGGCGGCGAGTGTTGCGAAGCGGTTCATTGTAATTCTCCTTTCAATGAAACCAGTGGGAGGCATGAATACCTCCCGCTTGCAGGACCAAATCTGGGATCGGTTTTGGGCAAAATAGTGGCGTAAGTTACTGAAATTCATTACATATTATTTAGTCTGGTATCGGAGAATTAATGTTCTCTGGCATAGATTTGTCGCAATCTGCGAAGTGAGCCTTCACCTGCGTCGCAAGTCGCACGACTCGTCCCTTCGAATGCTGGCGGCAGCGGGAGCTCCATTTCTTCACCACGCTAAAAACACTTGCCAATCCATCATCATCATGGTTTGACCGCCATCTCTCCGGCAAATGCCGTGATTTGCCGAACAATCAAGGGCTAAAGACATGTCGCAGACAAAATCAAAGCCGCATCTTTTGATCGTGGAAGCGCGCTTCTACGACGATATGGCGGACGCCCTTCTGGAAGGTGCAACTGTCGCTCTCGACGCGGAAGGCGCGACCTATGACGTGGTCACTGTACCGGGTGCGCTCGAAATTCCGGCGGCGATTGCCATGGCGCTGGATGCGGCCGATGATGAGGGCACCAACTATGACGGCTTCGTTGCCCTTGGCATGGTCATCCGCGGGGAGACCTATCATTTCGATATCGTGTCGAATGAATCCTCGCGCGCACTGATGGATCTGGCGGTCTCTGAATCGCTTGCCATTGGCAATGGTATCATGACAGTGGAAAACGAAGATCAGGCTTGGGCACGCGTCCGTCGTACCGACAAGGACAAGGGCGGCTTCGCAGCGCGTGCGGCCCTGACGATGATCAAACTGAAGAACAAGCTGAGTGGCTGAGCAATGAGCAGCGAAGATCAAAACCCGGCCATCAAGCCGGCAAACCAGCGCGGCGCCGCAAGGCTCGCCGCAGTCCAGGCCCTGTATCAGATGGATATCGGCGGTACTGGTGTGCTGGAAATCATGGCGGAATACGAGACGCATCGTCTTGGCAAGGAAGTCGACGGCGAGACCTATTTGAAGGCCGATCCCGGCTGGTTCCGCTCTATCGTCTCGGGCGTTGTCCGCGATCAGACCAAGATCGACCCGGTCATTCGCAAGGCTTTGCAGGACGACTGGGCGTTGTCGCGCATCGACAGCACTGTGCGCGCCATCCTGCGCGCCGGCACATTTGAGATTGTCGAGCGCAAGGATGTTCCTGTCGCGGTTATCGTCACCGAATATGTCGAGATCGCCCGGGCATTCTTCGAAGACGATGAGCCAAAGCTGGTGAATGCTGTTCTCGACCGCATCGCCAAGCAGGTACGCGCCGAAAAGTAAAATCGCCAAGGCGGATCAGGAAAGAAACAGTGCAATGAGCGTGGCCGATAGCACCCAGATGGATGTCCAGTTTGGTCGCGCCAAACGCAATGTGTTTCTGTTGACCGCTGCACAGTCTGTGCTGGGCTCCGTGGCACCGATCAGCATTTCCCTCGGCGGGCTTGCTGGCTTCCAGCTTCTGGGCGACGACAAATCGCTCGCCACGCTTCCCGTCACCGGTTTCAACCTTGGTGTCGCCATGGGCGCCGTTCTGGTGGCCGCAGTGGCGCGCTTTCTCGGTCGCCGTGAAGGTTTCATGGTCGGCGCGATGATGGCAGCTCTGGGCGGCTGTGTCGCCGCCTATGCGCTCTATCAAAGCGATTTCTGGATTTTCGCTTTCGGTCTGATTCTGGTTGGCATATCCGGCGGGTTCACCCAGAAGATCCGTTTCGCAGCAGCCGACGCATCGCCGAGTTTCTTCAAGGGTAAAGCCATTTCCTGGATTCTGGCGGGTGGTATCGTGTCCGCTATCGTCGGTCCACAGATCGCCATTCAGATGAAGGATGCGTTGGCACCGGTAACATTTGCCGGCTCCTTCCTCAGCATCGCGCCCTTGATGCTGATCGCAATCGCCATTCTGTTCTTCCTGAACCTGCCGAAAAAGACCGAGCATGATCATGCTACAGGTGAGCCGGCCCGGCCCCTGACGGAGATCATCGCCACACAACGGTTCTTCACAGGAATGTTCTGCGGCGTGGCATCCTATGCGCTGATGAGCTTCATGATGACCGGCGCTCCGCTTGCCATGGTCATTGGCTGTGGCTTCTCGCCGGAGCTTGCAACGCTTGGCATCCAATGGCACGTCATCGCCATGTTTGCCCCGAGCTTTTTTACCGGCATGCTGATTTCACGCTTCGGCAGTGAGAAGATCGTGGCCGCCGGTCTTGTGATCCTGATGGCCTGCGCACTCGTCGCTCACATGGGCATAGAACTCTGGAATTTCTGGCTGGCGCTGGTGCTGCTCGGCATCGGCTGGAACTTCGGCTTTATCGGTGCCACGGCCATTGTCGCCTCAAGCTATCGTCCGCAGGAGGCCGACAAGGTGCAGGGCTTCCACGATATCGTTCTGTTCGGCACCGTCGCACTCGCTTCCTTTTCGTCGGGCAAGGTCTTTGCAGCCTATGGCTGGGCCGTCATGAATCTCGTGATCTGGCCAATTACCGTTCTCTGCCTGATCCTTCTGGCATTGCAGATGCGCTCTGCAGCGCGCAAGCCAGCCTGAGCTTCGCCCCCTACCGAAGCGGGGCTTGACGTCAATAAATCGGCAACGCAATCTCGCCTCGTGCAAAACGTCCTCGGAGGGGAGGTCGGATTGGCACGTCAATGCCCGCGTTACGTGAGGCGTGGGCAATTCGGGAGGGAATTGCGAATGACAGTGCTTCTAGGCGTAATTGTTTGCGGATTATTGTCGATCGTCTATGCGGTCTGGGCCACGCGCTCGGTCCTGGCAGCCGATCAGGGTAATGCGCGTATGCAGGAAATTGCGGGATATATCCGCGAAGGCGCGCAGGCCTATCTGACACGCCAGTATATGACCATCGCCATGGTGGGCGTCGTGGTCTTCATCATTACCTGGCTGTTGCTCTCGCCAACTGCGGCATTCGGCTTCTTGATCGGCGCCGTGCTTTCAGGCGCTGCCGGTTTCATCGGTATGCATGTCTCGGTCCGCGCCAATGTCCGCACGGCGCAGGCCTCGTCGCAAAGCCTGGCGGCCGGTCTCGACATCGCCTTCAAGTCTGGTGCCATTACCGGCATGCTCGTCGCAGGCCTCGCTCTGTTGGGTGTGTCTATCTATTTCTACGTGCTCACTGTCATTCTCGGCCATGAAAGCGGCTCACGCGACGTGATCGACGCGCTTGTTGCGCTCGGCTTCGGCGCATCGCTGATCTCCATCTTTGCCCGTCTGGGCGGCGGTATCTTCACCAAGGGTGCAGATGTCGGCGGCGATCTCGTCGGCAAGGTTGAAGCGGGTATTCCCGAAGACGACCCGCGCAACCCCGCAACCATTGCCGACAATGTCGGCGACAATGTCGGCGATTGCGCCGGTATGGCGGCCGATCTGTTCGAGACCTACGCGGTGTCCGTTGTGGCCACCATGGTTCTCGGCGCGATCTTCTTTGCCGGTAGCGCCATGCTGGAACTGTCGATGATCTATCCGCTGGCTATCTGCGGTGCCTGCATCGTCACCTCGATCATCGGTACATTCTTCGTCAAGCTCGGGACCAACGGCTCGATCATGGGCGCTCTCTACAAAGGTCTGATCGTCACCGGCCTTTTGTCGATCCTTGGCCTCGGTGCCGCCACATCGCTCACCATCGGCTGGGGCTCCATCGGCACCGTTGCCGGTCAGGATGTAACCGGCTGGAACCTCTTTCTTTGCGGCATCCTGGGCCTTGTGGTCACCGCCTTGATTGTGGTGATTACCGAATACTACACCGGCACCAACAAGCGTCCGGTCAATTCAATCAGCCAGGCATCGGTCACCGGTCACGGCACCAATGTGATCCAGGGACTGGCGGTTTCGCTCGAATCGACCGCGTTGCCGGCACTCGTGATCGTCGGCGGCATCGTTTCCACCTACCAGCTTGCTGGACTTTTCGGCACGGCCATTGCGGTGACCACCATGCTTGGCCTTGCCGGCATGATTGTCGCGCTCGACGCCTTCGGTCCGGTGACCGATAATGCCGGCGGTATCGCTGAAATGTCCGAACTGCCGCCTGAGGTGCGCAAGACAACCGATGCGCTGGATGCCGTCGGTAACACCACCAAGGCGGTCACCAAGGGCTATGCCATCGGCTCCGCAGGTCTGGGGGCACTCGTGCTCTTTGCCGCCTATTCCAACGATCTGGCCTATTTCGCAGCCAACAGCGAGCAATATCCCTACTTCGCCAATATGGGAGACATCTCCTTCAGCCTGTCCAACCCTTACGTTGTGGCCGGTCTGATCTTCGGCGGCATGATCCCCTATCTGTTCGGTGGCATAGCCATGACCGCTGTTGGCAGGGCTGCAGGTTCGATCGTGGAAGAAGTCCGTCGCCAGTTCCGTGAGGAAGCCGGCATCATGCAGGGAACCGTCAAACCGGATTACGGTCGCGCGGTCGACCTGCTGACCAAGGCGGCGATCAAGGAAATGATCATTCCCTCGCTGCTGCCGGTTCTGGCGCCACTCGTCGTCTATTTCGGCGTATTGCTCATTTCCGGCTCCAAGGCATCCGCCTTCGCAGCCCTTGGTGCTTCGCTTCTGGGTGTCATCGTCAACGGCCTCTTCGTGGCGATTTCCATGACCTCGGGCGGCGGTGCCTGGGATAACGCCAAGAAGAGTTTCGAAGATGGCTTTATCGACAAGGATGGCGTGACCCACATCAAGGGATCGGATGCCCATAAGGCATCCGTGACCGGTGATACCGTTGGCGATCCCTACAAGGATACAGCAGGTCCCGCCGTCAATCCCGCGATCAAGATCACCAACATCGTCGCATTGCTGCTGCTGGCAGTGCTGGCTGGCTGAGGACAGGCAACGCGCTTGGGCTTCGGCTAAAGCGCGATCCGGTTGATCGGTATCAAGATGTGGATGCCTCCAAGCGGGGCATCCGATCCCAAAGAGAAAAGCCCGCGGAGAGGATTTCTTCGCGGGCTTGCTTTTTATGATTGGTGCTGACCGAGGTTACTGGCCGCCACCAAGAATATTCTTGACGCTGTTGGCGGCACCCGCGCTGCCTCCGGACAGAACCTGCTGCAGGAAGGTGAGGTCCTTGCCGCCGGTCGGTGTCGTGCGCGAAATGTTGTCGAACACCTTGCCATCCTTCATCGAATAGTTGGCGATCTGCGAGACCACGCCATCCTTGTCGAAATAGATCGCAAGGATCTTCTGTTCGACCAGACGCTGCTTCATGAAGGCAACTGGGCGCTCGCGCGTCTGGGAAATGTAGTAGAAGACTTCGCTGTCGAAAGTCGCCGTCGTGGATGGTGTGCCAAGCGACAGCAGAACCTGCTCGCGGCTCGAACCCACTGGAACCAGCGCCAATGCCTGCTCGTCCACGATATAGCCGTTATGGAAGACTTCCTGGGTGGTGCAGCCTGCAAGGATGGCGCTCGACATAAGAAGTCCCGCTGCCGCACCGCGGAAAACGCCCTTGCCCGAATTAAGATACCGAATTTTCAAGCACACGTCTCCCTGCTGCGTTTGACGCCATCGTGGCGGCGCCCGACTTGTTGGGCATATGATTGTGGCCTTTCCGGGGAAAGGTCGCATCGAGATGCCGGTTCGTCCAGACCGATCGCTGTCGGGTCTAAGGGACCGGTAGACCGGTCATCCCGTGCCCAATGCGGCGATGGCATTGCAATTCACGACTGCTTCGGTAAACCAGCTTGCGCAATCATGCAACAACGTGCCGGGTATGGTATGCTCCTTCCTCGGCCAATTCTGGGAAAAACCATTCTGTTCAAGCTGTTTCGCCAGAGAAAGCACAACCAGATCATCGTGGACCGGCAATATGCTGCGCTGACCTCACTTGCGCGCACGCCGTATTTCTACACCGATCTCGATGTTCCGGACACCGTTATGGGCCGTTTCGAGATGCTCACACTGGTACTGATCCTGTTTTTCCGCCGCACGGCAAAGTCTGAGCGCAGCGGCCAGGAGCTTGCCCAGGAAATCATCGATGCATTCTTTACCGATATCGATCATTCGATTCGCGAACTCGGTGTGGGTGATCAGAGCGTGCCAAAGCGCATGAAGAAATTCGCCGGTATGTTCTATGGGCGGCTGGAATCGTACTCCGCTGCGATTGACGCTGATGAGCGAGAACAGTTGGCATTGGCGCTTCGACGCAATATATACCCCGACGCAGGCGCGGGCGCTCCGACGATGGAAAAACTCGCCGCCTGGACTATCGGCGCGGAAAAGGCGCTCACTGCGATCACCGAAGACGAGGTCGCCTCTGGCCATCTCGTTATTCTTGCCCCGGGAGGGGATACTGCATGAAGACCCAAAATCCCAAGGAAGGCGACACGCCGTTCTCATATCTCGTCAAGGTTGGCCATGTATCCGCCAATCCGGTGCAGGTGCATCTGGAAGCGAATGAGGCCGAGCGCGCCGGTCTGGCAGCGCTCTGGAACGTCGAGGCCGTCAATTCACTGTCCGCCGATCTTCAGATCGCACGCTGGAAAAAAGATGGTATTCGCATTCGCGGGACACTGAAGGGCGAGCTGGTTCAGGCCTGCGTCGTAACTCTCGAGCCCGTATTGTCCAGGGTGGATAACGAGATTGAGCAGATCTATGTGCCCGAAGGTTCCAAGCTTGCGCGTATCATGACCGACGACAACGGCGAGATGATACTCGATCCGGAAGGCCCGGATATTCCGGAGGCATTCTCCGGAGATACGATAGACGCTGGCGCTCTCGTCGCCGAATTTGCGGCTCTTTCCATCGATCCCTACCCGAAGAAGCCTGAAGCCGAATTCTCCGACTACATTGAGAGTGATGACGAAAAAGACGCGCGTCCATCGCCATTCGCAGTCCTGAAAGACTGGAAAAAGGATTGATCGCACCTCGCCGGGCTCTCCCGGGAGGCATAAACAAGTTGTCAGTGGCGGCAAAACCGGTATTTTGGCCGAAAAATTCGCCTGCCTTGGCGAACAGGAGGATCAACTCAGCGTGATCAGGATTTCTCTCGATGTGATGGGGGGCGACTTCGGTCCCGAAGTTGTCATACCAGGCGCTGTAAAGGCGCTGGAACGTCATCCGGACGTGAATTTCGTCATGTTCGGTCAAAAAGAAAAGTGCGAGCCCATTCTCGCAAAATATCCCAAGCTCAAGGACCGATATGTCTTTCACGACTGCGAAGTTGCAGTCGCCATGGACGAAAAGCCGAGCCAGGCCCTGCGTCGTGGCCGCTATGTATCCAGCATGTGGCGTTCCATCGACGCGGTGAAGAAAGGCGAGGCCGATGTGTGCGTCTCCGCCGGTAACACCGGCGCGCTCATGGCAATGTCCAAGTTTTGTTTGCGCACGATGGCGACCATCGAGCGTCCGGCAATTGCTGCCATCTGGCCGACGCTCTCGGGTGAGAGCATCGTTCTGGACGTTGGCGCAACGATTGGCGCCGATGCCCAGCAGCTTCTCGACTTCGCCGTGATGGGCGGCGCCATGGCGCGCGCCTTGTTCGAAATCGAAAAGCCGCTCGTTGGCCTGCTCAATGTCGGTGTCGAAGAGGGCAAGGGACAGGAAGAGGTCAAGGAAGCGGGGCGTCTGATTCGTGAGGCCGGTCTCGATTCCCTCGATTATTACGGCTTTGTTGAAGGCGACGATCTCGGCAAGGGCACTGTCGACGTTGTGGTGACCGAAGGCTTCACCGGAAACATTGCGCTGAAGACGGCGGAAGGTACTGCCCGCCAGATTGCAGAATATCTGCGCGCAGCCATGTCCAGGACCTTTATGGCCAAGCTTGGTTATCTGCTGGCCAAGGGCGCATTTGATCGCCTGCGCGAGAAGATGGATCCGCGCAAGGTCAACGGCGGTGTGTTCCTCGGCCTCAACGGTATTGTCATCAAGAGCCACGGCGGCACCGACGCTGAAGGCTTTGCCGCGGCCATTGATGTCGGTTACGACATGGCCCGCAACGGCCTCACCGAAAAGATAGAAAACGATCTCAAAAAATATCATGCAAGCCACCCGTCCAGCGCGGGCCCAGAAGCTGCATAATCTATAGGGTAAGAAACACATGATCCGGTCTGTAGTACGCGGTTTCGGAGCATCGCTTCCGAAACGGGCGGTTCCCAATCGCGAGTTGGAAAGTATTGTCGACACATCCGACGAGTGGATTGTCCAGCGAACCGGTATCCATCAGCGTTACATTGCCGGCGACGGAGAGACGACAGCGTCGCTGGGCGAGGGCGCAGCGCGTGCCGCTCTTGAAAATGCAGGCATGACGGTTGATCAGATCGACCTGATCATTGTGGCGACATCGACACCGGACAACACCTTTCCGGCGACGTCGGTGAATATCCAGCATCGCCTTGGCATGAGCCATGGTTATGCCTTTGACGTTCAGGCCGTCTGTTCCGGCTTCGTTTACGCGCTGGCAACGGCAGATGCCCATATACGCACCGGCATGGCCAAGCGCGTTCTGGTCATCGGCGCTGAAACCTTTTCGCGCATCCTCGACTGGACCGATCGAACCACCTGCGTGTTGTTCGGCGATGGTGCAGGGGCGCTGATTCTCGAGGCGGAAGAGGGCGAGGGCACGATTGCCGACAGAGGTATCCTCACCTCTCAGCTGCGGTCCGATGGCGCAAACAAGGAAAAACTCTATGTCGACGGTGGCCCGTCATCGACGGGTACAGTCGGCCATCTGCGCATGGAGGGTCGCGAGGTCTTCAAGCACGCCGTCGGTATGATCACCGATGTGATCGAGCAGGCGTTCGACGCGACCGGCACAGGTGCCGACGATATCGACTGGCTGGTCCCGCATCAGGCCAACAAGAGAATCATCGACGCTTCGGCCAAAAAGCTTGGTATTCCTGCTGAAAAAGTTGTCATTACCGTCGATTTGCACGGCAATACGTCGGCCGCGTCCATTCCGCTGGCTTTGTCTGTTGCAGCCGGTGACGGGCGTATTAAGAAGGGCGATCTGGTCCTGCTTGAAGCGATGGGTGGCGGCTTTACCTGGGGTGCCGTTTTGCTGCGCTGGTAACCAATTTGCTCGAAATAACGGATTTCAAACAAGCGCTTGACCGCTAGGGCCAAGGGCAATACTGTCCTTTTCATTGATTAATTCTGGCGAAGAGATGGGCTTTATACGATGGCCGGAAAGACTGTTACCCGCGCAGATTTAGCAGAATCGGTGTTCCGCAAGGTGGGGCTTTCCCGCACCGAATCGGCGGAGCTCGTGGAAACGGTAATCGACGAAATCTGCAATGCAATTGTCAGGGGAGAGACCGTAAAGCTCTCTTCCTTTGCCACATTCCAGGTTCGCAGCAAGAATGAGCGCATCGGCCGCAATCCGAAAACCGGCGAAGAAGTTCCGATCTCTCCGCGTCGTGTCATGACCTTCAAGGCCTCCAACGTGCTCAAGCAGCGCATCCTGCGCGCGCATAACGCCCGCAAGGCCAAGCAGAAGCCTGTCAATCCGGCGAGCTGACATTCGCGTAAAACCGATATTTTCCAAAACCTTGGACGAAAGTCTTGAATTACGGCCTCGTGCCCGTTGAAATACGCATGAGTTGCGACGACAGTATGTGCGTCGCAGACAGGAGCGGAACCGTGGACAAGAGCCCTGACGCCTTTCGGACCATCAGTGAGGTCGCAGACGATCTCGATCTGCCGCAGCATGTGCTGCGCTTCTGGGAAACCCGTTTTCCGCAGATAAAGCCGATGAAGCGCGGCGGCGGACGTCGATATTATCGCCCTGACGACGTGGAGTTGCTGAAGGGCATCCGCCATCTGCTCTATGATCAGGGCTACACGATCAAGGGCGTGCAGAAGCTTCTGAAAACCAATGGCAATAAATTCGTCATCGCGGTCGCCAATGGTGATGTCGATGCAATGGAAGCAACGGTTGCTGCCAGCGTTTCCAAGAACAATGACGAACCGCAGTTCAGCACGGCAGACGACGACCAGATCGTCGGCCGCCCCAAGGCAAAGGCAAGCAACCGGTTCTTTGGCTTTGGCGGTGGCCAGGGTGATGATGACAGCGTTGTGGCGAACGCGCGTGGAACAACTGTGGGAAAAGAGGACAGGGCGCTTCTGCAGGAGGCACTTTATGATCTTTTGGAATGCAAACGCCTTCTCGATCAGGTCCGCTAACCACCCTTTTTTGCCCTTGGCGACAAAATTGTCCTTGCGTCATAAAGCCCGAAAGACTAAGTGAAACTTGCTCTCAGGAGCCGGTCGGAATGTAGCGCAGCCCGGTAGCGCACTTGACTGGGGGTCAAGGGGTCGTGGGTTCGAATCCCGCCATTCCGACCATTTAATTCCTTGTTTTACAAGGAGATGTCGTTCTCTCCCCCACAAAGGACCTGTCCTTACGGAGAACGCAATCAGGCTGAGACACAGCGGTGTCGACATGCAGCCTATCTGGATTTCGGAAATTTTTGACCGTCGGTCCAGCTGTTCTCAGCCGAACTGGATATCCCGACGAGCGTTTGCAAGCAGATCCTGCTTTGGGGCATGCTCGCCCAGAAGATTTCGAAGTCGGCGTTCTTCCCGTCCATCAAGTCGGTAACGTTTGCAGAATTCGGCAACACTGAAAAGATCTGCGATATCCGTCTCTGCGGCAATGAAATCGGTGTGATTTTGCATCGGGCATCTCCTGAGGGGCAAATATCAATGCAGCGAGGCTACAATGGTTCCATTGTGCCAATCTTTTCCGATCGTCTCGTTCTGAGGCATTGGTTTCGATCAGAGTCGGATTTCCGGGAAGGCCAGCCGGCAGGGACTAGCTCGCCTTCCCGGCACTGGAGGTTACTCCGTGTCCGAAATTCCGGACATATTGTCCGGCATATTTCCGTCCTTCTGCACAAGAAGGCCTTCTGACATGCTGGTATTTTCCGCCACTATACTGGCCGTCAGGATCGTATCGTCGATTTCCGCCTGAGCGGTCGTCGGCAAATGACCCATACAATCGGCCATGGCGGTTGTCGCAAACAAGCCGAAGGCGGCACCGATGATGATGTTTTTCATGCGGCATTCTCCCCCAAGTCGTTAGCAACCGAATCATAGCGTGGCATGTAATCTGACTCTAATCACAATATGTGGCGAATATGTAATATACGCGACCGCCTTGAAATTGCTGCGATGCAACATTATTTATTGTTACGCGTTGGATATGTCTGGCTTTCGCCAGGGGCGCATAAAGGAGCGTGGAATCCATGCGTATGAAAGTTCCCAAGCTCTTTACCGACGCCATGAGCGGTCGAAGCAAGTGGCAACGCGATATATCGGCCTGGCAGCGAGATATGACCTCCTGGATGCAGGATGCCCCTGCACCTGTCGCCCCCGCACCTTTGAAGAAGCCCCGCAAAAAGCCGGGACGCTTGAAGCAGACCAATGCGTTCGGCAACAATCCCGGCGATCTGACGATGCTGCATTATACACCGCCAAAACTGGCGGTCGGCGCGGCGCTCGTTGTTGTCCTGCATGGATGTGATCAGGCAGCCGAGGATTTCGATGCCGCCAGCGGCTGGAGTGATCTTGCCAACCGGGATGGTTTCGCTCTTCTGTATCCCGAGCAGAAGGCGGGCAACAATCCCAATCGCTGCTTCAACTGGTTTCGTCCGAGTGCTGCCAGTCGCGACCGGGGCGAGGTCATGTCCGTTCGCTGCATGATCGACTATATGCTTGAAAACCATGCTCTCTCGAACAAGCGTATCCACATTTTCGGCCTGTCTGCGGGCGGAGCGATGGCTGCTGCCTTGCTGGCGTCCTATCCCGACATGTTCGCCGGCGGTGCCATCGTTGCCGGCCTTCCTTTCGGCGCTGCGCGCGATGCCATGGGCGCAATGTCGGCCATGAATTCAGGTGCTAGTAAAGGACCTGTCGAGTGGGGCGATCTGGCGCGTGCTGCATCCGACAAGAAAACAGGTTTCCCACCCCTGTCCATCTGGCATGGGGTGAGCGACAGGGTCGTCTCGGTGGCCAATGCAGACGGCCTTGCAGACCAGTGGCTCGATCTCCACGATCTCGACCGCAGCGGTGCAAGCGAATTGAAGGTGGGACGTCAGACGATCCGCCAATGGTCGAATGCGAAGGGTGAAGTGGCTGTCGAGCAGAGACTGATCGACGACATGGATCACGGCCTGCCGGTGTCAGCGCGCAATCTGCTGCAAGCACCCGACAAGCGGTTTTTCTATGATGTCGGCGTCGACGCTGCAACGGTGATGGCCAAGCGCTGGCAACTTGCCGCCAAGTGACTGGCAAACATTCTCAGTCGATGAAATGTGAGCTTCTGGCATAAGGCAGGCCCTGGGAATGGGACGCTCTGCGCGCAGGCTTTGGCACCGCGCCGTTTTTCTGCCAGTTATGTTCCAGCGCGCGGCATCCCCAAATGATCCCCAGCAGCAGATAGACGTGCCGCCAGTGATCGATGTCGATCACGTTGCCAATGCCGACATGCCCCACCACGACGATCCAGGCGATCATCAGATAGGGCTGCCAGGGTCTGTTGCGTAGAAGATAGTGAAATCCGGTCGCAAGCGTCCAGCAGATCATCGCGATATAGGTGACAAAGCCGAGCCAGCCATAGGTCGTCAGCGATTTCAGCCAGATATTGTGCTCATCCTCGGTATAGATCTTGCCAAACGCCATAGGTCCCAGACCGAGTGGGTGTTCCATCGACAGGGCAAAGCCGATCCGGTGGCGTTCGAAACGGCCCAGGTGTCCGGCATCGTAGTCCTGCTCCAGCTGCGCGCGGGTGCTGAAAAGATCTGCGACCTTCTTGGACTGCATGGCGCCGATCAATCCGCCCATCATGATCACGACGGCCACAAGCGTCAGCAGGAAGATGCGCAGGCGAAACACGCCGGTGCGCTCCTTCAACAGCAGAATGAAGACAAGTGCCACTGCGGAAAACAGAAACAGGGCCCAGGCAGCGCGCGAGAACGACAGAAAAACCCCAAGGGTGATGATCAAAAGTCCGACAGCCCGGAAGGGGGCGCCGGCAATGCTCTTGGTCAAGAGCCCATGTATCAGATAGAGCGACGGTGCGATCAGGAAGGGACCGAAGACGTTCGGATCCTGAAACGCGCCCTTGGCGCGGTCATAAAGCGTAAAGACCTCCGCACCCGGGAAGGCATGGAAATAGCCCAGGATGCCAAGTGTCGATGTAATGATGGCGGAGATGACCCATGCGTCGAAGATGATCTTCAGCCGCCTGTGATCATTCTCGATAATGGCCGCGTAGAAGACCGCGCTGAGTGCCAGAAAGATCGATACTGCGATATAGAGTGGCGCGCCCTCAAGATCGTGCATCACGGTGAGTGACATCATGCCACCGATATTGAAGAGCAGCAGAAGAGCCAGAAGCGGCGCAACGGCCCGCGAGATCTTCAGGCCGATCAGAAACCAAAGCGGAATCTGTACTGCCATGAATACTTCGTAAGGCGCGGGCTCGGAGATCACGAAACCAGACAGAAAGACGCCGAAGGCCACCATGGCCGAGCCGATCAGGCCCATTGTCGCAAGATGTGGCCTGGAAACGGGTGGCCTATGGGTCGCGATCGCGCTCAATAGGCATTTTCCGTATTCAGAAGTTTGATCGGGGTCAGGAACAGGATCTTGAGATCGAACAGCAGCGACCAGTTTTCGATATAGAACAGGTCGTAGGCCGTGCGGAACTTGATCTTGTCGTCATTGTCGATTTCACCGCGCCAGCCATTGATCTGCGCCCAGCCGGTGACACCCGGCTTGACGCGATGGCGCGCGAAATAGCCTTCGACGATCTCGCCGAACATCCGGTCGCGCGATTGCGCAAGAACGGCATGGGGGCGGGGCCCGACAAGTGAGAGGTCGCCTTTCAGCACGTTGAACAATTGTGGCAGTTCGTCGATCGAGAGCTTGCGAATATAGCGACCGATTGGTGTGACGCGCGGATCATCCTTGGTGACAACCTTCTTGGCGGCATGGTCGCTCATCTCGGTATACATAGAGCGGAATTTGAGGACGTTGATCTCTTCATTGTTGAAGCCGTGACGCTTCTGCACAAAGAGGGCAGGGCCCTTGGATGTTGCTTTGACAGCGATGGCTGTCGCGACCATCAACGGCCAGAGAAGAAAGAGGGCCAGAAGGCTGAAGAAGATATCGAAAGCACGCTTGGCAACCGAATCCCAGTCTCGGATCGGCTTGTCGAGAATATCTAGCATCGGCACTGCGCCGACATGCGAATAGGAGCGGGGACGGAACCTGAGGCTGTTGGAGTGTGCTGCAAGACGGATATCGACCGGCAGCACCCATAGCGATTTCAACAGTTCGAAAATCCGTCCTTCGGCACTGAGTGGCAACGAGATGATCATCATGTCGATATGGGCCAGACGGGCAAACTCCGTGAGCTCCGGAAATGTGCCAAGCTTGGGGTAGCCGGCAATCACATCTGGCGAACGAGCGGAGCCACGATCGTCAAAGATACCGCAGATGCGGATATCGTTGTCCGGTTGCTCCTCAAGCGCCCGGATCAGATCCTTGGCAGGCTTTCCACCACCGATGATGACGGCACGGCGTTCCATCACGCCATTGCGCGCCCAACGGCGAATGGCAAGCGCGATGAGGTTTCGCTCGCCGAACAGAAACAGTCCACCTGCGCAGAACCAGACCAGATACCAGTCACGCAAATGCGCCTGTCCGGGATGGATGAGAATGAGAACGACAGCAATGATCGCGCAAGTCACCGTCCAGGTGCCGATGACCCTTGGCATGAAATGCATCGGTGCCCGCAACGCCGGGATCTGATAGCAGTCGGCAATCTGCATCAACAAGACTGTGAGCACGCTACCGGCACAAGCGATGCAGAAATGGACGATATAGTCCGTCAGCGTTCCGGCATTCATCACGGTATGCGCTGCAAGACCGATCGCCAGCAGAAAACCGAACTCAAGCAGGCGCAATTGGCCAGTCACGATGATGGGAGAGTAATTGGTATCGCGGAACTGATTGGCGATCTGCCGCGCAAACGGGTTCATCTCGACAGGAGGTTGACGCTGAGCAGAGCCGTCCGCTGCGCTCTCGGAGATTTTACGGCGCAGTTCGCTGGAATCGAAATGCTGCCCGTTGTCCTTTTTAGCCATAGCTGAAAGCCCGCTCCTCGTTCATCAGAGTGCTAGCACCAAGATGCTAAGAAACGTTTATGACGAGTAGGATTAGGCTAAAGATCGAACTGCATTTTATCAGGATGCTTTACTGATGTGTGCCAAGCGTTCCCGGTAGACCGACAACACCCTGTCTGCCATGACCGATGCCGAAAATTGCGAGCGAAACTGGTCTTCTGTCGGCATTGTCTCGGCAATCCATTCGGGATTGGTGATGGCTTCAGACATGGTTCGGGCCAAGGCCTCGACATTGCCGGGCTCGCTCAATGCCTTGCTGTCTCCACCCAACACTTCTGGTATCCCGCCAACCCGAGAGGCAATCACGCCCTTTCCGGCACCCAGCGCTTCAAGCACGATATAGGGCATGGCCTCAGCACGCGAGGGGACAACAACAAGCCTGGACATGGCGAAGGCATCGCGAACCCGCATGGCCGGCAGCATCGTGATGCGTTCGCCAAGACCAAGGCGGTTGCGCAGGTTGTCGTAGGCGTCGAGATCAGGACCATCGCCCACCATCCGCGCCGAAAGAGGACGCCCGACGATACGCTCTGACTCTGCGAAGGCGCGGATGAAGACATCCGGGCCCTTCAGATCACGCATCATGCCGACATAGATCAGATCGGCGGCATTGGCGTTCGTCGCCACCGGCTGAAGATCTCGGTCGGATATTCCGTTATAGATCATCCGCGCAGTACATCGCGGCCGGCCGATCTTCGTTTCGTAAACGCCCTGCTCGTATTTGCACACGAACAGGATGGCATCGGTCATCCGTTCGAGCAGCCGTTCGGCCAAGAAGACGGCTTGTCCCTTCACGGAGGCCTGCTTGAAATGCAGGCTGCCTCCGTGAGGGGAATAGACGCGGGCTACGCAATACCTGTTCACCCGCAACACTGAGCCGATGGTGCGGGCGATAACGCCACCCTTGGCGCCGTGGCCATGCAACACATCAGGCTTCAAACTTTTTATGGTGTCATAACTGGACTTGATCGAGGAAAGGTCCTTCAGGCTGACCGAACGTCGGATGGGAATGCGGGTAAGGCCCAAGGAAAGGAATGGCATGATCTGATCGAAAAGCGCGTCCTCATGGGCTCCACCGGTCGTGCTGTCGCACACAATGCCGACAGCATGGCCCGCCTTGCTGTGCTGCTCAGCCAGATCGCGCACATGGCGGAAAATACCTCCGACCGGCGATCTGAAGCAGTGAATGATGCGAAGAGGCTCACCATATTGCATCTATCAGAAGAGCCGTTCACGGATATACAGCGTATCGCCCGCCATGATGGGGTCTGTGATCGGAACATGACCGGTGTAGCTGTTGCCATTGACGCGCCGCGTAATGTCAACCATCCGCTGATTGGCTCTTGTGGAGAAGCCGCCGGCAACGGCAATCGCATTCTGGACGGTCATGCCGGGGACGTAGGAATACTGACCGGGTTGGCCCACTTCACCCATGATGAAGATCGACCGGTAGCGATCCACCTCGATCGACACGTCGGGGTCACGCAAGAAGCCCTTGCGCAGCTTCTCTGCGATGGTTTTTTCCAGCTGTTGAAGCGTGGAACCGCGCGCTGCGACTGCGCCGATCAATGGGAAGGCGATATATCCCGCCTGATCGACCGTGTAGCTATTGGTCAGGCTCTGCTGTTCGAAAACGGTAATACGCAGGCGGTCACCGCTGTCGACCCGGTAGGGCTGGATCGTTGCTTCATGGAAGACCTTTGGTGCCGGCTTGTAGGATGTACAGCCTGACAGAAGCGCGGCAGTCACAGCCACCATCGCAAAACCAAATTGCCTTGAGCCCGAGATTTTCATTGCGCTTCTGCGCTCCCTGGGTGTGAATTCATTCTCAGTCGTTATCGGTCTATTAGGGTTAATGCCCGGTAAATGCCCAGTGACATCTCTAAGTATTTTCAAAACGAATACTGCTTTGACTGCCAAAGCGATTAACGCTTGGGTTACCATAAAGGTTTACAATTTCAGCACTTGAGTAATGGGAGTGCCGAGATGACGGGTTTCAGCAACGCGCAGCAGGACGTCGATATCGACCTTGCTCAGCTTTTCCGCGCCGTATGGCGCCGGAAGGGGAGGATCCTTGCTGTGACCTGTCTGGTGGGCGGACTGGCCTGTGTCGGCTCAACCTTTATCTCGCCCCGCTACGAGAGCGAGACACGCATCCTGATCGAGCCGAGCGCCACAGGCCTCGCCAGCAATCCCAATATTGCGGCAGCCGAGATGCAGCCGATGCTCGACGAACTCAATGTCGGCAGCCAGGTTCAGCTGTTGAGCTCGGTGGACCTGATCAAACAGGTTGCCCGCGACCTTGATCTCTACCAACTCTCGGAATTCGATCCCGATATTAAGCCGTCAGCCTTGTCGGATGTGCTTGTGCTCCTGGGTATCAAGAAGAACCCGATGGATCTGGCACCTGAAGACCGCGTTGTGAAGAACTTCCAGCAGAAGCTTCAGGTCTATCAGGTCGAAAAGTCCAGGGTTATCGGTGTCAAGTTCAGTTCCAAGGACCCCAAGCTTGCAGCGGCGATCCCCAACAAGATTGCCGAAGTCTACCAATCCTTGCAGAGCGGCGCAAAGCTCGACAGTACATCAGACGCCGCACGCTGGCTGGAGCCTGAGATTGCCAATTTGCGCGACAAGGTCAACGAAGCTGAAAGGAAGGTCGCGGAATATCGCGGCAATTCCGGTCTGCTGCGCACCAGCGATACCCAGAGTTTCGCCACCCAGCAGCTCAATGACGTCTCGCTTGAACTGGCGCGTGTACGTGCACAACAGGCCGACGCGGAAGCCAAGGCCGAAAGCGTGCGGGCCGCAATCAAGGCAGGCAAGCCGACTGACTCGATGGAAGCTGTCGCCAGCTCACCGGTCGTTCAACGCCTCAAGGAAACCGAATCCGGCATAAGAAGCCAGCTCACCGATCTGCAGACAACGCTGCTCGACGGCCATCCGAGGCTGAAAGCACTGCGCGCTCAGCTTGCCGGTATTCGCCAGCAGATTGCCCAGGAGTCCCTGAGCGTTGCATCCTCGCTGGAAAACGAGGCAGGCGTTGCCAAGCTGCGCGAAGCGCAGCTGTTGCAACAGCTGAACCGCGCCAAGGCGGATTCTGCCCAGGCCGTTGAAGATGAGGTGGGTTTGAAGGCGCTTGAGCGTGAAGCCACAGCCCAGCGTCAATTGCTCGAAACCTATCTTGCCCGTTACCGCGAAGCCACCAGCCGTCTCGACAAGGGCGCGAGCCCGGCTGACGCACGGGTTATCTCGAAGGCCAGCGAACCGGCTCAGCCGAGCTTCCCGAAGATTGTTCCCATAACCATTGTCGCTGCCGTTGCAACCTTTGTCCTGAGTGCGATCATCGTGATGCTGAGCGAATTGTTCAGCGGCCGTGCGCTGCGTCCTGTCTACGCCGAGTGGGAACAGGAACCTGCAAGAGACGAGATCCAGCCGGAGCGCCAGATACCGCAGGTGGCCTTATCGGCCGCTCCAGCGGTTGCCGCCCAGACAGAAATGGTGACGCCTGCTCCACCGCCGCTCAGCCGGGAAGCGCATGAAGAAGCAATTCCCGCCAGCATGCTCGATGCCGAACCGGACGAACAGCTTGCCGCAGAAATGGAAAAGAGCGTCTATCTGTCAAATGACGCCTCCGATGCAGAGGATACGGGCGAGTTTTCAATCGGCAGTGTCGCCAGCTATCTGATCGATGAGGACGTGCGCGTCGCATTTGCCATCTCGCCTTCTGGCGATGATGGCTCCACGGCCACCGTCATGCTTGCCCGCGAGATTGCCGAGACCGGTCGACGCGTGATTTTGATCGACATGACCGGCTCCGGTTGTCCGACCGCTTTGATGGCGGCGAATGCCGAGTTGCCGGGCATTACGGATCTGCTGTGCAGCGCGGCAGAATTTTCTGACGTCATGCACCCGGACAGGCTGTCTGCTGCCCATATCGTACCGCAGGGTACAAGCGATATTCGTCAGGCTATGCGCGGAGCAGACCGTCTTTCCATTGTCACCGATGCCCTTGCGGACGTCTATGATCTGGTGCTGATCGAATGCGGTCCGGCAAGACCTGAAGGCGTTGCGCGCCTGAGCCGTAACGGTGCCCATGAGGTCATCGTGTCGGCACCGAACCCTGATCGTGACCTCCTGGCGTCCATCATGGAGCAGTTCGAAAAGGTCGGTTATGGCGACCTGATCTTGATGTGTGCCAATACAGTGGCCATGCCAATCGACGGCCGCCACGCTGCCTGACCGGGTTCAACCGGTCTGGCGCGGTGCTTCTGGCTCTTCATCTGCATAAGCACGCAACCGCTGGATCATCGCATAGAGCTGCGGGTTGCCCTTGATGACAGCCTTGCCTCGCGTGAGGCCCTTCTGGGTAAGAGAACTCAGACGTCCGACCGCACTGATCGGCAGGTAGACGTCATGTTGTATGGTCTCGACCGTACACCAGCGGCGCTTGTATTCCTGGTCGCCGACTCCGAAGTCGAACAAGGCGGCTCCTTCGGCACAATATCGCTCTATCATCAGCCAGAACAGATATTCGCCTGGACTTGCCTCGGCCACCAAATCTTCGTTGATCGAACCGAATTGGCAGATGACATGATCGCCCTTGCGCGACATGCCGGCGATCGCAGCGATCTGTCCGTCATGCTCGCCCTTCAGGCGTAAGGCATGCAATTCCAAGGGTGCATCCTGACCATCGCCGGAGCGCTCCAGCAACATACGGAAGAAGCACTGCGTCTCTGCGTGCTGGAAAACATTGGGAATGCCCAAGGCCTTGAAGCGAACGGCCTTCTGATGGAAAAAGACGTCGATCATCTCCAGTTTTTCAGCGTCGCTGCGGGCAACCACGTAGTCGCAGCCGCCTGCGGCTTCCAGCTTGCGGGTCTGGCCGCGAAATCTCTTGCGGCGTCGCTTTCCATTCAATTGATCGATTGTCGCGTCAAAGTCTGAGAAGAGCGGAAGCTGGAAGGAGTGGTTCTGGTGTTCTATGACAGGAAGACCGAAAAACGGGTTTCGGTCGCCGCGCCAGTCGAGCGGAATGTTCTTCAAACTGACAAGATCGGCCTTGCCCTTCAGGCCGGCGGCCAACGCTTCCGCCAGTGCCTCTGAATCGGCTTTTGTGCAGCGGGCGCGGAAGGCCGGAGCAAACAGTCCGGTGTTGATGTTGTTGAAGCGAGCGCCGATGAATTGCGCTGTCCGCACCATGTTCTGGCGCACGATCTCCAGCGGAAGAATGCAAACGCATTCACCGTCCACTGTGCCGCGCATGATCGCCAACGGATTGCCGTGGGTCTTTGCCCAGGCCAAACACCAGTCGTAACCCTGGTGCAGAGAATTGAGATTGTCGCTTTCAAGCCGCCGCCATTCCCGCTCCAGCGGTTCCATTGCGGAGAAAAATTCGAACTTCACGTCTTCGGCAGACCTTTCATCCTCGAAAGCATGGGGATCGAGCGTGGCGAGCCTGGCAATCGCCACAGGGGCAATCGCCATCACATTCATGTCCAGCGGTGCAAGCGGCACGGCGTATACTCCATAAGAAGCCAATTGCCCGCACTTTAGCGTCGATCATCTAATTTCAATTTACGCCGCCGGGCATGCAATGGAAATCCGCAAATCTCGGTTACCAATGCCTTAACTGCTTGCGTCCGGTTGGCCGAGCATCGCCTTGAAAACCGCTCTATGGCCTATTTTTGAACAGGCCCGGCCATCCATTTGATGATGACCATAGCTGGCAGTATCCACAATACGCCGCTGAACAGAAAATAGAGAAAATGCATCCACCAGGGAGCCGTGGCGAGCAGCGCCGAGGCGATTGACACCGCAAGGACCGCATAGACGAGAACGAGGATGACGATGAGGATCGTACCAATCAGTTTGCGCAGTCGAACGGGCATGATTTCAAATTCCAAGGTGAACACAGGGCAGGGTGGTTGATCAAGATTGAGGGAGCGACCCCTTGCCGCAATCCATCAGGCCTTGTCTTCTAGCGGCACTTGCGCCAAATCAACAGCCATGCAGAAGGAATTTTCCATGGTCAACAGCGCAACGGTCGGCGAGCCGGCAATCATGAACGAGATCAACCGCAGTCGGAATAACCGGCGCGCGATACGGATCTGGCTCGGTATCGTCGTCTTCGCCCTGTTGTGCCTCGTTCTCGTTGGCGGCGCGACCCGCCTGACCAATTCCGGTCTTTCGATCACGGAATGGAAGCCGATCCACGGTGTTATACCGCCCTTGAGTGCGCAGGAATGGGAGGAGGAGTTCCAGCTTTATCAACGCATTCCCGAATATCAGCAGATCAACAAGGGAATGACGGTTGAGGACTTCAAGAGCATTTTCTGGTGGGAATGGGCGCACCGCCTGCTTGCCCGCTCGATCGGTGCCATCTTCGGTCTGCCATTGCTGTTCTTTTGGGTGACGGGACGAATAGAGCAACGCCTCAAATTGCCACTGTTGGGCATTTTCCTCCTGGGCGGATTTCAAGGCTTCGTCGGCTGGTGGATGGTATCGTCGGGCCTGTCTGTGCGCACAGATGTCAGTCAGTATCGGCTGGCAACCCATCTGGTGATCGCCTGCCTGATTTTCTCTGGCTGCATTTGGGTCATGCGCGGATTGTCGCCCCATGCCGATGATCCTGCGCCAACGCGAAATGCCGGTCGATGGGCAATGGCAATCGCAATACTCGCCTTGTTCCAGATTTATCTCGGCGCACTCGTGGCAGGGCTCGATGCAGGTTTCACCTACAACACATGGCCACTGATGGATGGCGCGCTGTTGCCTGGCGGCCTTTTCGTCCAGCAGCCCTGGTGGATCAACCTGTTTGAAAATCCAAAGACAGTCCAGTTCATCCACCGTCTTGGCGCCTACGCGCTTTGGTTCGTGGTGCTGCTGAACATGATCTGCTGCTTGAGAGGCAATGCGGCGACGACCCATACCCGCCGCAGCATGCTGCTCTTCGCCCTGGTCACCGTGCAGGCCATGATCGGTATCGCGACACTTCTCATGCATGTGCCCCTGGACGTCGCGCTCACCCATCAAGGCGGAGCGCTGATCGTGCTGGGCTTTGCCATTGCCCATTGGCGCGCCTTTTCCGGCGAATATCCGCCCGAGGCCGCTGTCGAAGTGCGCAGTTGACCTCAGCCGAACCGGTATCCTGAATAGGGTTTGCCCAGAAACTCGCCCTTGAAGATGCGGTGTCCGCGATCAGAACCCGCGGCACCGGCTGCGACAAAGATGGGTACCAGATGGTCGTGGTCCGGTACATGGCACGCGAGGGCATCGGGGTTTTGCTCCCAGGATGACAGAAGCGCCGCCCGCTCGACCACATCATCTTTCTCCACGGCATCGGTCAGCCAGTCATCAAAGCGGATTGCCTGTTTCTGGTGCTGGGCATCGTCGCTATAGAACATGCGCATATTATGGTAGGTCATGCCCGAAGCGATAATGAGCACATCTTCGTCACGCAGCGGTTCAAGCGCGCGGCCGATCGCCAGATGGGTTTCAGCGTCCAGGGTGTTCTTCATCGACAGCATCATGATCGGCACGTCGGCATCCGGATAGACCAGCATCATTGGAATGAAGACGCCGTGGTCAAAATTGCGCTCGGCGCTCTCGCCGACGTCCATGCCGGCGGCCTCGATAAGCGTTTTGGCGCGTGCTGCCAGTTCCGGCGATCCTGCGGCCGGATAGCTCAGCTCATAGGTCTCCGGCGGGAAGCCGCGATAGTCGTAAAGCATGCCGGGATGTTCCGCCGTGCTGACTGTCGGCACCGGCTCGTTTTCCCAGTGGCCGGAAATCATCAGGACGGCTTTTGGCCGACGACCGATCTGGTGATCGAGGCCGCGCAGAAAAGCGCCCAGATCCGCCCATGGCGTCTTGCCATCGCCGCCGGCTGGGAAATCCATGAACGGCCAGGGACCACCGCCATGGGGGATGAAAAGAACGGGGAATCTCTGGCTGTCGGACACGGTGCTTGCCTCGCTTTGCTGTTTCCCAAGATATAGCAACGCTGCGGGGCAACCACGATCCGGCATTGGGACGACATATTGTTCGCTGATCTTGAACGACTGGAGAATAGCAAGGTCTGAAAATAGCAACGCTGCGCTTGGATGGGCAGTGCGGTGTCGACTGCGCTGACGGCGATGTGCCAGCGCACACACAGAGGCGGTATCTGAGTATCGCTGCTGCGAAGGTCGATAGGTGCGAGCCGGAGCACCCCCTGGCTCAGGAAACCCCATCAAGTCATTCAGTACTTTTGAATTTGCGGCGCATTGTCTGCGATGTCGTAATAATCGCCCTTGTCCTTGACAAAGATATGCTTGCCCACGTGAAGGCCGGTTGGGATATCGAGGCAACCGGCAGCAATCCCGACGCCGTCTTCATCATTCATGCGATAGAATAGGCTGGAACCACACGTCTTGCAGAAGCCTCGCTTGGCGAAATCTGAAGATTTGTACCACGCAAGCCCCTGATCGTTGGTGAACTTCACTTGATCGTAGGGCGCGTGCGTTGATGCCCAAACATGGCCACTGGTACGACGGCATTGACCGCAATGACATATCGTTACTGTTTCCCTCACAGCCTCGACTTCGAAACTGACCGAACCACAGTCGCATCTGCCCTTGATCATCCACCGTCTCCCTCATCAAATCTTCAACCGCATCGCTCAAGCGCGCAGATGAATTACATAGGACGAGTCGACAAAGGGTTCCAAGTAGACGCTAACTGTCGCCACTGCGGTCGAGAGCGGATTTGCCAGACAGCAGGGCGTCAGGCCGTCAGCATCAGATCCATGTTCTGGACCGCCGCACCCGAGGCGCCCTTGCCGAGATTGTCCAGCAGGGCAACCAGATTGACATGCGTACCGCCGGGCGTGCCGAACACGAACAGTTTCATCGTGTCCTGGCCCACCAGTTCTTCTGCGTCCACCCGTGGCATTGCGGCACTGTCTGCCAGAGGCACCACAGTGACGACGTCCTGGCCGGCATAATGTGCGACGAGCGCGGCATGGATGGTTTCCATGGACGCCCCATCCTTCAGGTCTTCAACGAACAGTGGAACCTGCACGATCATGCCCTGGGCAAAACGGCCGACGGAGGGCGAAAACAGCGGCGCGCGGTCGAGCTTGCCATGAACCGTCATCTCGGGCACATGCTTGTGCTTCAGCGTCTGGCCATAGAGAAAATTGTTCGCGCTCAGATGATCCGGATGGTTCTTGTCTTCCATCTGCGCAATCATCGCCTTGCCGCCGCCGGTATAGCCCGAAACGGCATTCACGGAGACCGGATAATCGGCCGGTAGAATGCCGGCCATGCGCAGCGGCCGGATAAGGCCGATGGCGCCGGTGGGATAGCAACCGGGATTGGCGACACAACGCGCAGAACGAATCCTGGCGGCCTGATCCTTGTCCATTTCGGCAAAGCCGTAGGCCCAGTCATCCGCCACACGGAACGCCGTCGAGGTATCGATCAACCGGATATTGTTGTTGCCGGCGACCATTGTCACAGCATCGCGCGAAGCATCGTCCGGCAGGCAAAGAATGGCAATATCCGCACTGTTCAGCAGATCTTCCCGCATGGCGGGATTGCGCCGCTCGGCTTCCGGGATCGACAGCAAGTCCACATCGCGACGACCGGCCATGCGGGTGCGGATCTGCAAGCCCGTGGTGCCGTGTTCGCCATCAATGAATATCTTCGCTGTCATCAAACCTTATCCTTTGTCCTAAGACGCGCCTGCGTCCGAGCGATGCAAATATACCGCATATATGGCGGTTTCAACCCGTGTTTAAAAACGTGGGTCTGTTCCTCACCGATGTCGTGCCAATCGCTCCGCATGCAGACCCAGCAAATACATGGCCACGGTCGAGCCGGCGATTGCGGTAATGTCGGCATGGTCATAGGCGGGCGCGACCTCGACGACGTCGCCGCCGCGGATGTCGAGTTGGCCAAGGCCGCGCAAGACCGACAGCATCTTCGCGCTGGATGGGCCGCCGGAGACGGGTGTGCCTGTGCCGGGCGCATAGGCCGGGTCGAGGCAGTCGATATCGAAGGTCACATAGGTCGGTAGTCCGCCTGTATGGCTGACGATAAGCGACGCGATGTCACCGGGCCGCATGTCTTCGACCTGGTGACCATACACGATGCGGATACCGCAATCTTCCGGCGCATGGGTGCGAATGCCGATCTGGATCGAGCGGTCGGGATTGATGGTGCCATCGCGCACGGCGCGCGCCACAAAGGAACCGTGATCGATCCGTTTGTCGTCGTCGAACCAGGTGTCCTGATGCGCGTCGAACTGCACCAGTGCCATCGGCCCGTGCTTGGCAGCATGCGCTTTTAGCACCGGCCATGTGACAAAATGATCGCCGCCCAAGGTGAGCAGGAAGTTGGCCGACGAGAGGATCTTGGTTGCTTCCTCTTCAATCGTATCGGGTGTCTGCCAGTGATTGCCGTAATCGAGAAGGCAGTCGCCATAATCGATCGTCGGCATGGCTTCGAACAGATCACGCTCGAAGGGATATTGCGGATCGTTATCCATGATGGCTGAGGCTCGCCGGATCGCCAGGGGGCCAAAGCGTGCACCCGGCCGGTTGGAGGTCGCCGCATCGAACGGAATACCCCAGACAACCGCCTCCGCGCCTGTCAGGTCCTTGGTATATTTGCGGCGCATGAACGAAAGCGCCCCGGCATAGGTCGGATCTGTTGCAGCCGAGGTGAGTGAGGACGCAGTGAATGCGTGATCGATCGTCTTCGCCATGGTCTGGATCTCCCTGCTTTGCCGGACGGCCTAGAGCGTGGCGGCGATATTAGGGACGGCTGGCGCAAATTCCAGCAGTTTTTGCGATGCATTCGCCGCATGTGCGGCCCCATGGGTCGGACCTGTAGGATTTGTGCCTGTCAGCACGGGTTGCAGCGCCATCGAGGGTGCAAAGAAAAAGGCGGACCGAAGCCCGCCTTTGAAGTCTTGTTTTGAAATCCAGCGATTAACGCTTGGAGAACTGGAAGGAACGGCGGGCCTTGGCCTTGCCGTACTTCTTACGTTCAACAACGCGGCTGTCGCGGGTCAGGAAGCCACCCTTCTTCAGGACGGGGCGAAGGCCCGGCTCGAAGTAGGTCAGTGCCTTGGAGATGCCGTGACGAACAGCGCCAGCCTGGCCCGACAGACCGCCACCGGAAACGGTAGCAACGATGTCGAACTGGCCTTCGCGTGCCGAAGCAAGCAGAGGCTGCTGCAGGATCATCTGCAGAACCGGGCGTGCAAAGTAGGTTGCGAATTCGCGACCGTTCACGGTGATCTTGCCGGAGCCGGCCTTGACCCAAACGCGAGCAATGGCGTTTTTACGCTTGCCGGTGGCATAGGAACGGCCGAGATCGTCGACCTTACGGACGTGTGCCGGAGCTTCTTGAGCTTCGCCGGTCGCGCCGAGTTCCTTCAGGGAAGAGAGGTCAGCCATTATCAGGCGCTCCTTACGTTCTTTTTGCTCAGCTTCGCGACGTCGAGGACGGTCGGCTGCTGTGCTTCATGGGGATGGTTCGAACCAGCGTAAACGCGCAGGTTCTTCATCTGGCGACGACCGAGCGGGCCGCGTGGGACCATGCGCTCAACGGCCTTTTCGAGGACGCGCTCTGGAAAGCGGCCTTCGATGATGGCGCGCGCTGTGCGCTCCTTGATGCCGCCCGGATAGCCGGTGTGCCAGTAATATTTCTTGTCGTTGTATTTGTTGCCGGTCAGCACGACCTTCTCGGCATTGATAACGATGACATTGTCGCCGTCGTCAACGTGAGGTGTGTAGGTGGCCTTGTGCTTGCCGCGCAGGCGCATGGCAATGAGGGAGGCGAGGCGACCAACAACGAGGCCTTCGGCGTCGATGATGATCCACTTCTTCTCCACCTCTGCAGGCTTCTGAACGAAGGTAGACATGGTGATCACTTTCAGTTTGAACCCTTTCGGCCAAAGCCGTTCAGGCGTTTCTTGTTGCTTGAATTGCATGGTCTTTAGGAACACGCAAAATGTAGGCGGGCCTCAGGGCTCGCGAACTGGCCGGGTTATAGATGTGGCCATGATCTGCGTCAAGATAGCGCTGAAGGTAGGGTGTCTCAAATTTATGAATTAAAACAGAGACTTAATATAGCGGTATTTGGTTACCGTAAAAATTATGGTCGAATTCGCTGTGTCATGGAGGTCGAAATGGCTTTGAGGCGCGTCGTTACGGGCTGAGTGGCTTCAGCGCGGCGGAATCGAATAGGTCGCGCTGGCATGTGCCAAGGGCTCGGTTGGCGCGCTCTGATAGAGCAGGGCGTCGATCACGGCCAGCCGTTTTCCAAGCTTCAACAGCCGGCAGTCGCAGAGCATTGGTGCCAGTTCGGGCTTTCGCAGAAAATTGATGTTGAGATTGGTGGTGACGGCAAGGGCGACTGGTCCGATATGGGCGAGAACTGCGGCATAGGCTGCGACATCCGCCAGGGCAAACATCGATGGACCGGAAATCGTGCCACCGGGCCGCAGGTGCCGCTCGTTGGGGGTAAACTGCATTGTAACAGCACCCGGGCCGACAGAGACGACCGTAAAGGTTTTTCCATCGATATGCAGTTGCGGGAAGTCCGTTTCCAGAAAGGTATCGATTTCCTGCGCGGTCATCACTGGCTGCATTGTGTCTCGTTCCCATGTCGCGTAAGCGGCGTGCCGCACCACTAGAATTGCTGACCGCTTTTATGGCAGGCTTTGGCTCTGCCGCAAATTGGTGAAAAGGAGAATGCCATGGCCGAAGTCGTTTCGTTCAAAAAAGAGGCTGACAAGGCGACGCACGGCCCCGTCATTTCCAGTCTTGCCGATGGCATCCTTCGTCTTGTGCTGGACAATCCGCCTGCAAACGTCTTGTCCATTGCGGTGATGGAGGCGCTTCATGCCGAACTGGACAGAGCCGCCGAAGATAAGGATGTCCGTGTTATTGTCATCGCATCGACCGGAAACCTGTTCTCGGCAGGTCACGATCTCAAGGAATTGACGGCGCATAGAACGGACCCTGACAACGGACGAGCGTTCTTTGACAAGACCATGCGGCTTTGCTCGGATCTCATGCTCAAGATCACCCATCTGCCAAAGCCGGTCATTGCCGAGGTCGATGGACTGGCAACAGCTGCAGGCTGTCAGCTGGTCGCTTCCTGCGATCTGGCCATCTGCACCGACACGGCGACCTTTTGTACGCCCGGGGTGAATATTGGTCTGTTCTGCTCCACGCCCATGGTCGCGCTGTCGCGTGCCGCTACGCGAAAGCAAGCAATGGAAATGCTGTTGACCGGCGAGACGATCGACGCGCAGAACGCCCGAGAATTTGGGCTCGTCAACCGCATCGTGCCGAAGCAGTATCTTGGTCAGGTGGTGCAAAAATATGCGACCATCATCGCCTCCAAATCTCCCCTCACTTTGAAGATCGGTAAGGAAGCCTTCTATCGCCAGGCAGAAATGCCAATCGAAGCGGCATACGATTATGCGGCCGGTGTGATGGTGGAGAACATGATGGTGCGAGATGCACAGGAAGGCATTTCAGCTGTTCTTGAAAAACGAGAACCGGAGTGGAAGGGCGAATAGCATCTCCCGAGGCTTGCCTAGTACCTGGATACGCGGCGGTTTTGAACATCTGGCAACTATTTGCATGCTGATATATGAAGCTTCCTGTTTCTCGCAATATGACCCGAAAGCCTCCACCCGCAACCATTAGATGCTACTAAGGTACGCGGAAACATTTGCAGATCAAAAAAAGAACATATAAAAATATCACGTCAATTTTGGGGAGGCGTAATGTCGCTTGATCATCGCATTTCTATCGTCACGCTGGGCGTGTCCGATGTCGCAAAAAGTACCGAATTTTACGAAAAGCTCGGCTGGAAACGCTCTTCCTCCTCGCAGGACAGCGTCACCTTCATTCAGTTGAAAGGCGTGGTGCTGGGACTCTTTTCACGCGCAGCCCTGGCTGAAGATGCTGGGGTGGAAAACACGCCCGCCGGCTTTTCCGGGGTGACATTGGCGCACAATGTTGCGAGCCCCAGAGGGGTGGATGCGGTGGTGAAATTCGTCGTTTCCTGCGGCGCCAAGCTTGTAAAGGCTCCTCAGAAGGTGTTTTGGGGCGGTTACTCAGGCTATGTATCCGATCCGGACGGTCACCTGTGGGAAATTGCCCACAATCCGTTCTTCCCACAGGATGAATATGGACACGTCGTCTTGCCGGAATGAAGTCGTCTTGCCGGAATGAAACAGTCTGCGGCGCAGGGCTCCGGTAATTCGTTAAGAATTACCGGATATTCTGATGTTGGGACATTGTGAGACGGGCTTTCAAACCAGCCGGCTTTGCCGGGAGGAGGCTCTATGGACTATCTGCACCACACCGACACCGAAATTGCCGATATTCTCAGCACGGTGCGACACGTAGCGATTGTCGGCGCGTCGCTCAATGACGACAAGCCAAGCCATTGGGTCGCGGGATTTCTGCTCGGCAAGGGATATACGATCTATCCCGTCAACCCCGCTTATGCAGGCCAGACCTTGCTCGGACAAACGATCTATGCGCGGCTCTCCGACATTCCGGAGCATGTCGATATGATCGACGTATTCAGGCGCTCGGAGCACTTTGCTGGCGTCGTTGATGAGGTCTTGAAGCTTCCCGATTTGCCAAAGGCGATATGGGGCCAGCTTGGCGTTCGGGATGACAAGGCTGCGGAAAAGGCCGAAGCGGCCGGCATCAAGGTGATCATGGACCGCTCGCTCGTGTCTGAATATGCCATGGTCTATGGCCGGTCACACGGTCAGGCGGCCTGACAGCAATTCGCTTGGATGAGGATCAAAGCGAATTGTTGGGCACAACGAACAGCGGAAATGTCCGATCACGCTCGCGTGGTATGGGCTCGCATGCAAGCACCCGACAGCCGGGATCATCTTTTGTAGGAATGCGGGACCATTCCGCATATTCGTTGCTGTCACAATAGCGGCTGTTTTTGACATAGCGGTCGTAAAGGGGCAGGCCCGCCACATTCTTTGACGGATATCTCAAAATGGCGGCCCCCTCTGAGCGCAAAATATCCCGTGCCTGCTCGCATGTCAGCGAAGGAGAATTATAGCGCGAGATCGCAAGCGCGGGGGCAGCGGCAGCGAGCGAGAAAACCGTCACAAGGGCGGCAAGCAGCGTCTTGTTCATCACACCATCTTTCTCAAAACGTTTCGATCGAACAACGCCGCTGCGGTTCAGGTGGTTCCTGCAGCGCGGTTGGGAGACCGCTTGTTTAGATGATAGGTCAGTGCACTCTTCAAGCATAGGGCAAGGGCCGTTTCAGGAAGCGGAACTGACATCGCAAGAACCAGTGCGCGGTTGCCCTCAAAACCGAAATCCTGCGGGAACTGCTGGCGAAACATCTCCACGAGAGACGTATTGCAGTTGAAGAACAACGCGCATGTGCCCGTCTGCGCCTTGGATGCGCCCAGACGGATTGTCGTGCCGCTCTTGCTTTTCTCGGTGAGATAAGCCGGTTCACCCCACTTCAGGGTCTCCGTCACAGGACCCACGCCTTGCGTATCTGCCGCCACCTCAAAGATCATCGACCTGATCTCCAGCAGCCTTTGCTGAACCGGCTGAGGATGGCGTGAAAGCGCCTCTTTAATCTGCGTAGGTAGGGGAGGTGCGGCCATGGGCGTGTGTGTCCGGTCTCTGCTGGCCGTCATCATAGCGCTCTTCATCTGGCGGGCAATCCTCGGATGGGACGGTTCCCAGCCTCTTGGATTGACGGGAAAAGGCACTAGCTTTGTTTGAGGAGCGTCAACCGCTCATCAAAGATTTGGAGCAACGCAAATGAGCCATGACCGTTATGACGATGCAGAGATCGCAGCCGTTCTGAAGACTGTAAAGACGATCGCGGTCTTGGGGGCATCTCCCAATCCGGCGCGCCCGAGCAACGGCGTGATGCAATTCCTCATCTCCAAGGGGTACAAAGTCTTTCCGGTTAACCCCGGGCAGGCCGGCAAGGAAATCCACGGCCGGACTGTTTACGCATCGCTTGCCGATATTCCAGAACCAATTGACATGGTCGATGTTTTCCGCGCGCCCGAACATTTGCCGGCAGTCGTAGACGAGGTCCTGAGCGTCGAGCCGCAGCCCAAATATCTGTGGGGCCAGCTTTCCGTACGCAATGACGAGGCAGCCGCGACCGCAGAAGCCGCCGGAATGACGGTCATCATGGACCGCTGCCCTGCGATCGAATATCCCCGTCTGATCGGTTAGGTCGCTATTCTGCCAGAACGGTCGGTGTTGCGCGCAGCCAGTTCATGTTCTCTGCGTTGCAGCAATAGGACTGGAAGTTCTGCTGGATTGTATGGTCGTCGAGATCCTTGCGACAGGTCTGTTTGGCTGAGCAACTGGCGCATTCGACCTGCATGGCGCGGAATTGTTCGCGGTAGCGCAACTCCACTTCAACCGGATCGATGCCAAGCGCTTTCATCAGTCTTGGCATTTCGTCTGCCGCATGCGGTCCGGCCTTTGCCAGCTGGATCAACTGATCGGGACGAATGCCACAATCTCCGGCAATGGCGCGGATGGTGTCGGTTCCCAGCGCCGCGAGCATTTCCGATTCACTCGCGCCTTCCCAGCCCTTTGCCATCCAGGAGATGAGTTGGGCGAAAATTCCATTTTTATGTTCATTGGCTGCAATGTTCATGGCCAACCTCCAGTGCTTTTGGAATGATTGGCCTCGAAAGATGATTGCGCATTGATCAGGATCAATCGCGCGGCGCTTGCGGCTTTCGCCTATTCGCGATTAAGGTCGCGCCAAAGCTCGCGCGGGAGTGCCGCGAGCACAAAAGGGAGGTTTTCATGTCCAGCGACAATCCGGGTTTCTCAACGCTTTCTGTCCATGCCGGCGCTCAGCCTGATCCGGCAACGGGCGCGCGCGTCACGCCGATCTATCAGACGACGGCTTACGTCTTCAACGATTCCGATCATGCCGCGAACCTGTTCGCGCTCAAGGAATTCGGCAATATCTATACCCGCATCATGAACCCCACGCAGGCTGTGCTGGAGGAGCGCGTTGCAGCCCTTGAGGGCGGTACGGCCGCGCTTGCCGTCGCGTCTGGCCATGCGGCCCAGCTGTTAATCTTCCACGCCATCATGCAGCCGGGTGAGAATTTCGTAGCAGCCAGAAAGCTTTACGGCGGATCGATCAACCAGTTCGGCAACGCCTTCAAGAGCTTTGGCTGGAATGTGCGTTGGGCCGATCCCGTCGATACGGCAAGCTTCGAGGCGCAGATCGACGACAAGACACGGGCAATCTTCATCGAGAGCCTTGCCAATCCCGGCGGCACCTTTGTCGATATTGAGGCCATTGCCGAGGTTGCGCGCAAACACGGCCTGCCGCTGATCGTGGACAATACCATGGCGAGCCCTTATCTCGTGCGTCCGCTGGAACACGGCGCTGATATCGTCGTGCATTCCGCCACCAAGTTCCTTGGGGGACACGGCAACTCCATGGGTGGCGTCATCGTCGATGGCGGCACGTTTGATTGGTCGAAATCCGGCCATTACCCGATGTTGTCAGAACCACGCCCCGAATATAACGGGCTGGTTCTTCATCAGACTTTCGGTAATTTCGCCTTTGCGATTGCCTGCCGCGTGCTGGGGCTCCGCGACCTTGGACCGGCTATCGCGCCCATGAACGCCTTTTTGTTGTTGACCGGTATCGAGACCTTGCCGCTTCGCATGCAGCGCCATTGCGAAAACGCGCTCAAGGTGGCGACATGGCTGAAGCAGCATGACAAGGTTGCCTGGGTCAGTTACCCGGGCCTGCCGGACGATCCCAACCACGCGCTGCAGCAGCGCTATTCGCCGAAGGGCGCCGGTGCCGTATTCACCTTCGGCGTGACCGGCGGCTATGCCGCCGGCAAGGCCATGGTTGAAGGACTGCAGCTCTTCTCGCATCTGGCCAATATTGGCGACACCCGGTCGCTGGTGATTCACCCGGCCTCCACCACCCATGCCCAGCTCACGGAAGAGCAGCAGGTGGCCGCAGGGGCAGGGCCTGATGTGGTGCGCCTGTCGATCGGTATCGAGGATGCCGAGGATATCATCGGCGATCTCGAACAGTCGCTGTCAAAGGTCTGATTTCAAATTCGGGCGGCTCGTGTGGAGCCGCCCCAGCAACAGGATGTGGCATGGCCAACTATCTGCGTTTCGATCTCGACACGGTGGCCCCCGAAGAGGGCGCGCCGCCAGCTGAACGGATCATTTCCGGGGATCCGAAATTCCAGACATGGGATCTCGAAGAGGCTTCCGGGGGTATCTATGCCGGGGTCTGGCAGGCAACACCGGGAAAATGGCGGGTGTCCTACGACGAATGGGAATATTTCCACATTCTCGAAGGCCACTCCATTCTTGCCGAAGACGACGGAGAGATCATCCACCTGAAGGCCGGTGATCGCATGGTGCTGAGACCGGGCTTCAAGGGAACCTGGGAAGTCATTGAAACGACTCGCAAGGATTACGTCGTCCGCCTTTAACCGGCATCCTTTTTCAGGGCGTCGGCGATTGCTTGATGCTCTTTAGCCATGGCAGCATCTTCGGCTGTCATAGCCTTGTAGATTTGACGTTCGGTCATGCGCGCCACATAGGCCTTGATCGCCGGTCGTGGCGGAACGAGACCGAACATGACGGTCCAGGCGAGGGCGGTTCCCCAAAGGATATCCGCAGCAGTCAGCCGTTCGCCCAGCAGATGGGGCCCGGTGCTCAGCGTCGTCTCAATGAGATCGATCAGATCCTCATAGCGGCCGTAAGGCGTATCATTTGGCGTTTCCGGTATGAAACCTCTGTGTCGGTCAACGACCGCCGGCTCGAAGCAACTGCCATACATCGCAATCCAGCGCAGATAGCTGCCGCGGTCCGGATCGTCGAGGGCTGGCGTCAGCCCGGCTTGCGCAAACAGGTCTGCGAGATAGGTCACGATCGCCACCTGTTCGCTCACCAGCGTCCCGCCATGTCTGATGGCAGGCACCTTGCCCAAGGGATTGATGGCCAGATAGTCCGGCTGTCTTTGCTCGCCGATCTTCATGTTCAGCACATGCAGCGTGTAGGGCGCCTTCAGTTCTTCCAGAAGAATGCGCGTCCCGGTCGCCCGGGTCTGGGGAGAGTAATAGAGGGTAATGTCTTGCTGGGCGGTCATCGGATTTCCTTCGATTGCGGTTGAAGCGATGAACGCAGTTTGCGGCACCATACCTGTCAGCTTTTGTCAGGTTGTCATGATATAGCTCTCCAAACGGAGATTTTTTTCGATGCGCGCCAGCCGCCTCATCAACATTCTCACGACACTGCAGGCCCGAGGTCTGGTAACGGCGGAGGTCCTTGCCGAGGAAAATGAGGTGTCGGTTCGCACAATCTACCGCGATATCGACGCGCTCTCGTTATCCGGTGTGCCAGTCTATAGCGAACGCGGGTCGGACGGCGGTTATCGTCTGTTGGATGGCTATCGCGTACGGTTGAACGGCATGACCACAGGCGAGGCCGAGGCCATGTTCCTGTCGGGATTGCCGGGGGCGGCGGCAGATCTCGGTCTGGGGTCCCTCATGGCTGGCGCTCAGAAGAAACTGTCAGCCGCACTGCCTGAGGACTTGCGCCAGAGCGCTGCGAGGATGCAATCGAAGTTTCATCTGGATGCGCCGACATGGTTTGGCGAAAACGAGCAGCCGGTTCATCTTCAGGCCGTGGCCGATGCGGTCTGGAATGCCAAGCGCATCCGCATGCGATATCGTGCCTGGAAATCGGAGAAGACCCGGGAGGCAGAGCCGCTGGGCATCGTTTTGAAGGGCGGAGCATGGTATCTGGCGGCCCGGGTCGACGGTGACGTGCGCACTTACCGCGTCTCCCGTATTCTCGATCTTGTCGTTGAAGATGTGCGCTTCGATAGGCCTGACGACTTCAATCTTGCGCAATATTGGACAGACAATACGCAGCGCCTGGAACAGGAACTCCATCCCGAGTGGGCGACCTTAAGGGTTTCGGCTTGGGGCATGATGATGCTTCGACACACCAGCGCAAGCTATGTGCGGCAGCATCTGGAGGTTTTGGAGGCGGCCGATGACCAGGGTTGGACCACTATTCGCCTGCCTGTCGCCGCCGGGCGCCATGCCGTTTCCGACCTTCTGCGGCTGTCGACCGAGGTGGAGGTCATTGAGCCGCTAAGTCTCAGAGACGCGATGCGTTTGGCAGTCGATACAATTTCCCGTCGATATGCGGTCACAGCCATGGCAGCGGACGCGTAACAGTCTCCATCAGGCCGCTACCAGGCAAGGTCGAGGCGTTCCAGTCCGTGGAAGTGGTAGACATCCTTGACCTCAGGCGGCGATGCAATGCGAAGGCCCGGCAGTCTTTCAAACAGGATCGGCAGCGCGATGTTGAGCTCCAGCCGTGCCAGAGGCGCGCCGATACAGAAGTGTATGCCGGCTCCAAAGGAGAGGTTCGGCGCCTCCTGGCGACCCGGTTGGAAGGCGAGAGGATCGGAAAATTTGGCTGGATCCAGATTGGCGGCCGCCAGGATCAGCCCCACCTTGTCGCCGCGCTTGAAGGATACCCCGTCGATCTCCACTGGCTCGAGGCACCAGCGCTGGAAGATATGGACGGGTGCACAGATCCGCAGCGTTTCTTCCACGGTCCGCTCTTTGGTCTTCTCGTCGGCGAAAAGGCTGGAGGGCTCGCGGCCGCTCTCCAGAATGATGCGCACCGAATTGCCGATCTGGTGCACGGTGGCCTCGTGGCCGGCATTGAGCAGGACGATGGTGGTCGACACCAGTTCGTCGTCGGTCAGAAACTGTCCCTTGTGCTCGGTGTGGATCATGTGGCTCAGAAGATCGTCGCGCGGCTCGGCCCGGCGCTTGGCGATCATCTCGCGCACATAATCGGAAAATTCCTTTGCCGATCGGTCGGCGGCCTCTTCGTCGTCACGGGAGCGCTTGAACATGTACATGCCGACATAGTCATGGCTCCATTTCAGAAGCTGCGGCCCCATCTCTTCCGGAATGCCGATCATGCGGGCAATCATCGTCACCGGAATGATGTCGGCAAAGGAGGAGAGCAACTCAGTGTGTCCATCCTTTTCGAACCGGTCGATCAGCCGGTGGCACAGATCTGCGATCTCCGACGTCATTTTTTCCACATGGCGGGAGACAAAGGCACGATTTACCAGCGTTCTGAGCCGTGTATGTTCCGGGGGCTCCAGCTCCAGCAGGGAATGTTCCTCCGCCTTGTCGAAGTTGACCGTGTGAGCAAGAGGCTCTGGAAGTGCCAAGTCTTCGCGGCTGGCCACATGCAGGATCTGCCGGCCAAACCGGCGATCGCGCAACAAGGCGTTCACATGGTCATAGCCGGTGAAGAACCACATCTTCTGCTCTGCCCAGTAAAAGGTTGGGCAGGCGTCATGCAGTGCCGCATAGGCCGCATTCGGATTGCCAAAGAAAGCAGGGTCTCTGGCATCAAGGCTGACACGGCGGGTATCGTGATCGATCGCAAGAAATGGGAAATGGGACATGGCCTCTGTCTAGCCAATCCAAACGGCCCGTCAAGCAGCAGATTGGCCGCAGTTGCCGGTTCTGGCGCAGGCTGTTGACGGCTGGTTTACCATGACGACCTCGAAACCTGTGGAGGTCCACAAAAGGTAAGCCACACTTAAGGCAAAACTGTAATAAGCGAAAATGACGTTATGGGCACTTGTCCGAACAAGCGGCGTGTTTACCTTATCGACGACGGTGTCTTGAAGTACAGGGGCCCGGCACTCTATGTAGGGTTGACATATTTTCGACGATGATTCCCGCCGCGCTCCCGTGTTGGGGAAGGAAGTAATGAAGGACGGACATGAGAAATCCAGTTGATACCGCCATGGCATTGGTTCCCATGGTTGTTGAACAGACCAACCGCGGCGAACGGTCTTACGATATCTATTCGCGCCTCCTCAAGGAACGCATCATCTTCCTGACTGGTCCTGTTGAGGATCATATGGCTTCGCTGGTCTGCGCCCAGCTGCTGTTCCTTGAAGCGGAAAATCCGAAAAAAGAAATCGCAATCTATATCAATTCGCCAGGCGGCGTCGTGACAGCCGGCATGGCTATTTACGATACCATGCAGTTCATTCGCCCCGCCGTTTCGACACTGTGCGTCGGTCAGGCTGCATCCATGGGCTCGCTTCTGCTGGCAGCCGGCGAAAAGGGTATGCGTTTTGCCACTCCGAACGCCCGCATCATGGTTCACCAGCCGTCCGGCGGGTTCCAGGGACAGGCATCCGATATCGAGCGTCATGCCCAGGATATCCTGAAAATGAAGCGCCGTTTGAACGAGGTCTATGTCAAGCACACAGGCCGTACATACGAAGAAGTTGATAAGACGCTCGACCGTGACCATTTCATGGAAGCGGCTGATGCCCAGAAATGGGGCATTGTCGACAAGATTATGACCTCCCGCCTCGAAATCGAGGGTGCTGCACCGGCCTCGTAAGGGCCGGTGATCCCGGCTTTTGGGTGATATTACTCAATGTGAACAGGTCGGGGGTTCCAAGAGACGACAAAGACGTTATTAGTTGTCATTAAGGCTATGTTGAAATTTTATGACATAGCTTGCGATTTGGAGGGGTTTTCGTTGCCTCCGGTTCGTGTAGGTGAATGTTGGAACCGGATGTACCCCCGTCAAAGTCGATGCGATCCGGAATCGCTGCAAAGGCTGTGGCCCGGGTGGAGTAAGTGGACCGCGAAGTCCTGACGGGCAGCGGCGTGCTGGAAGGAAGAAGACATGAGCAAAGTCAGCGGTAGCAACGGCGGTGACTCCAAGAATACCCTCTATTGCTCTTTTTGCGGAAAGAGCCAGCACGAAGTCCGGAAGCTGATTGCCGGGCCGACTGTTTTCATCTGCGATGAATGCGTCGAATTGTGCATGGACATCATCCGCGAGGAGAATAAGTCTTCGATGGTCAAATCGCGGGACGGCGTGCCGACCCCGCAGGACATCATCAAGACGCTCGACGAATATGTTATCGGTCAGCGCCAGGCGAAGAAGATTCTGTCGGTTGCTGTGCATAACCATTACAAGCGGCTCTCACACTCCTCAAAGGGCGGTGATATCGAGCTTGCGAAATCGAACATCCTGCTCGTCGGCCCGACCGGCTGCGGCAAGACCTATCTTGCCCAGACATTGGCGCGCATCATCGATGTGCCCTTCACCATGGCCGATGCCACCACGCTGACCGAAGCCGGTTACGTCGGTGAGGATGTCGAAAACATCATCCTGAAGCTTCTGCAGTCTGCGGATTACAACGTCGAGCGCGCCCAGCGCGGCATCGTCTATATCGATGAAATCGACAAGATCTCCCGCAAGTCGGACAATCCTTCGATCACCCGCGACGTGTCGGGCGAGGGTGTTCAGCAGGCGCTTCTGAAGATCATGGAAGGCACGGTTGCCTCCGTTCCGCCGCAGGGTGGTCGCAAGCATCCGCAGCAGGAATTCCTGCAGGTCGATACCGCGAATATCCTGTTCATCTGCGGCGGTGCCTTTGCCGGCCTCGACAAGATCATCTCGGACCGTGGTGAAAAGACGTCGATCGGCTTTAGTGCAGCTGTTGCCGCACCCGATGACCGTCGTGTCGGCCACGTGCTGCGTGACCTTGAGCCTGAAGATCTGGTGAAGTTCGGACTTATCCCCGAATTCATCGGCCGTCTGCCGGTTCTGGCAACGCTCGAAGACCTTGACGAGGATGCACTGATCCAGATCCTGTCGGAGCCGAAGAACGCTTTGGTGAAGCAGTATCAGCGCCTGTTCGAGATGGAAGATGTGGAACTGACATTCCACGAGGACGCATTGCGCGAAATTGCCCGCAAGGCGATCATCCGCAAGACCGGTGCCCGTGGTCTTCGCTCGATCATGGAAAAGATCCTGCTCGACACCATGTTCGAACTGCCGGAACTGGAAGGCGTTCGCGAAGTCGTCATCTCCGACGAAGTCGTCAACGGCAATTCTCGTCCGCTCTACATCTATGCAGACCGCAAGGAAGAGAAGGCCAACGCTTCGGCTTGATCTACCTGAACTGAATTTGCGAAAGAGCCCGCTCCGGCGGGCTTTTTTGTGCCTTGCCGGCTCAACAGCATGGAAAACATCGAGTTTTACACACTGCGTCTATTTCCCTAGCGTAAGGCTTGGGGTAGGTCTTTGGCGTGGTTGTGTGGTCCGGAAAGATTCGCCTGTCGAATTTTCTTTGTCGGCGAAAGATATCGCTCCAGCCCCGCATTAGTTTCGCGTTCTATAGCTTTATGTTGCGTTCCCTTGTCCGCGTCCGTCACAAATTAGGGGAGCGGCAGCGGTCAGGCTTGAATTAGCGGCTCCGGCACTCCATTTCTGCCGGGACAGAAGAATACGCATGCAGCCCTTTGGGGTAGCGGCGAAAGCGCCTGGTAACAGGCCGTTTGAAAGGAAATGCAATGACCGATGAAACGTCTGGCGCAGGCCAAACCAATATCTATCCGATATTGCCTCTGCGTGACATTGTGGTTTTCCCCCACATGATTGTTCCCCTGTTCGTCGGCCGCGAGAAGTCCATCCGTGCGCTTGAAGAAGTCATGGGGTCCGACAAGCAGATCATGCTCGCAACCCAGATGAGCGCCGGTGATGATGATCCGGCTTCCGATGCGATCTTCGAGATCGGCACGGTTGCAAATGTGCTGCAGCTGCTGAAGCTGCCCGATGGCACAGTAAAGGTCCTGATCGAAGGCCGTGCCCGTGCCAGGGTCGAAGCCTATACCGACCGCGAGGATTTTTATGAGGCAACGGCTGTCCTGCTCGACGAGCCGGAAGAAGATGCTGTTGAAATTGAGGCTCTGTCGCGCTCTGTCGTGTCCGAGTTCGAGAACTATGTGAAGCTCAACAAGAAGATTTCTCCGGAAGTCGTCGGAGCTGCGAGCCAGATCGAGGACTATTCCAAGCTGGCCGATACGGTTGCCTCGCATCTGTCGATCAAGATCACCGAAAAGCAGGAAATGCTGGAAACGGTGAGCGTGAAGGGTCGTCTGGAAAAGGCGCTCGGCTTCATGGAAGGCGAAATTTCCGTCCTTCAGGTCGAGAAGCGCATCCGTTCGCGCGTCAAGCGTCAGATGGAGAAGACCCAGCGCGAATACTACCTCAACGAACAGATGAAGGCGATCCAGAAGGAACTCGGCGACGGCGAAGACGGTCGTGACGAGATGGCCGAGCTGGAAGACCGCATTTCCAAGACCAAGTTCACCAAGGAGGCCAAGGAAAAGGCCGAAGCCGAGTTGAAGAAGCTGCGCAACATGAGCCCGATGTCTGCAGAGGCAACGGTCGTGCGCAATTATCTCGACTGGCTGCTGTGCCTGCCCTGGGGAAAGAAGTCCAAGGTCAAGGTCGACCTCAACGCGGCTGAACAGGTTCTCGATGAGGATCACTTCGGTCTCGACAAGGTCAAGGAGCGGATCGTCGAATATCTCGCCGTTCAGGCCCGCCAGAAGAAGTTGAAGGGTCCGATCCTTTGCCTCGTTGGACCTCCCGGCGTCGGCAAGACATCGCTTGCCAAGTCGATCGCCAAGGCGACCGGTCGCGAATATGTTCGCATGGCGCTCGGTGGCGTTCGTGACGAGGCTGAAATTCGTGGTCACCGTCGCACCTATATCGGTTCGATGCCTGGCAAGGTCATTCAGTCGATGAAGAAGGCCAAGAAGGCCAACCCGCTGTTCCTCCTCGATGAGATCGACAAGCTGGGTCAGGACTATCGCGGCGATCCGTCTTCGGCTCTGCTTGAGGTGCTCGATCCGGAACAGAACTCGACATTCATGGATCACTACCTGGAAGTCGAATACGATCTGTCCGACATCATGTTCATCACCACGGCCAACACGCTGAACATTCCAGGCCCGTTGATGGACCGCATGGAGATCATCCGCATCGCCGGTTACACCGAAGATGAAAAGCGCGAGATCGCCAAGCGTCACCTTCTGCCGAAGGCAATCAAGGAGCATGCGCTTCGCCCCGAAGAGTTCTCGGTCAGCGACGATGCCCTGATGGCTGTCATTCAGCAGTATACCCGCGAAGCCGGTGTACGCTCCTTCGAACGCGAACTGATGAAGCTCGCCCGTAAGGCCGTGACCGAAATCATCAAAGGTAAGGTAAAGTCGGTTTCGGTCACAGCTGCCAACATCCACGATTACCTCGGTGTTCCGCGCTTCCGTCACGGTGAAGCTGAGGGCGAGGATCAGGTTGGTATCGTCACCGGTCTTGCATGGACAGAGGTTGGCGGCGAGCTGCTGACAATCGAAGGCGTCATGATGCCGGGTAAGGGTCGTATGACTGTGACCGGTAACCTGAAGGACGTCATGAAGGAATCGATCTCGGCTGCGGCGTCTTACGTCCGCTCGCGCGCTGTCGATTTCGGCATTGAGCCTCCGCGCTTCGACAAGTCGGACATACACGTGCACGTTCCAGAAGGTGCAACGCCGAAGGACGGTCCGTCTGCCGGTATCGCCATGGCAACCGCCATCGTGTCCATCATGACCGGTATTCCGGTGTCGAAGGATATCGCGATGACAGGGGAAGTGACCTTGCGCGGTCGCGTGCTGCCGATCGGCGGCCTGAAGGAAAAGCTGCTTGCGGCCCTTCGCGGCGGCATCAAGAAGGTTCTGATCCCGGAAGAAAATGCCAAGGATCTGGCTGACATTCCGGACAATGTGAAGAACAATCTTGAGATCGTTCCCGTGTCCCGCATGGGCGAGGTGATTGAGCACGCATTGCTGCGCGTTCCGGAGCCGATCGAATGGGATGCAAGCCTTCAAACGCCCGCCGTTACAACGGCTGACGGGGCCGAAGAAGGTGGCGCTTCAGTGGCACACTGAGGCTTAATTGCCGCATTCTTGCCAAATTGGCACATTCCCAATGAAAAGGCTGGCTAATATGCCAGCCTTTTTTGTGTAAAAACGCCGGAACGTCTTGTTTTGCGGGCTTTTGCAGTGCTTTTCAGTTGCTATGGGCGGAACTACACGTATTCTCCGCCCGACCTCAATTCAGAGTCGTTTCATGCCAATCAGAAAGGGTGGAAACATGAATAAGAACGAGCTCGTATCTGCTGTCGCCGAAAAGGGCGGTTTGACCAAGGCCGACGCAGCGTCGGCAGTGGATGCAGTTTTCGAAACCGTACAGGCTGAACTCGCAAAGGGCGGCGACATCCGTCTCGCTGGCTTCGGTGCCTTTACCGTTTCGCATCGTGAAGCATCCAAGGGCCGCAACCCTTCGACAGGCGCAGAAGTCGACATTCCGGCACGCAACGTGCCGAAGTTCACGGCCGGCAAGGGTCTGAAGGACGCCGTTAACAACAAGTAATTGTGGGGCGCTTCCCTGGAAGCGCCTTTGCACTTCTCTTCATTGGAAGTGATGAAAAGAGCCCGGACACGCGTCGGGCTCTTTTTTTGTGGGCGCGGCCCCCATCCCGTCATGCGGGCTGGCCATTTTCAGAGACGCAGTGTTTCGCAAACGCGGATCATTCGGTGCTTGATGAAACCGCCGATTTCACTTAACTCATGGTCGCCGGATAATCCGGCATGAATTCTCAGGGCGGGGTGAAAGTCCCCACCGGCGGTATGGGACCTTTCTCCCGAGCCCGCGAGCGCTCCGTGAAAGCGGAGGTCAGCAGATCCGGTGAGATGCCGGAGCCGACGGTCATAGTCCGGATGAAAGAGAATGAGATCCTGGCGGCTTCCGCCTTGCGTTCTGCCATCGGGCAGGCGCGGGGGGAGGGTGTTCGTCAGACGGTGCATCGTCATTGTCTTGCGCACCGTGCCGCTATCCCTCTCATGCGTCCTGATTTGTGTTGATCCTTTGACGTGAAGGAAGAATGACATGAATCAGAGCTTGATTTTGCTTCTGCGTTCCCGCGCCGTAACCGGTGCATTTTTCATGGTGCTCGCAGGCATTGCCTTTGCCGCTCTCAATGTTGCCACCCAGCGGCTCACCATGACTTTGGGCTTTTCCCCGTCCTCGACGGCCTTTTGGCAATATGGCTTTGCCTTCGTGCTGTCGCTGCCTTTGCTGGCCCGACTTGGCATCAAGTCCATGAAGACGATCTATCCCTGGCGTCACATCATCCGAGTGGTCTTTGCCGCCTTTGGCGTTCAGGCCTGGACTATCGGTCTGGCCTCGGTGCCGATCTGGCAGGCGATCGCACTGGTGATGACCTCGCCTTTCTTCATCATCATGGGTGCGCGCCTGTTCTTGGGCGAACGTGTCGGGCCTGTGCGCTGGGCAGCAACGGCTGTCGGTTTCACCGGTGCCATGATCATTCTGCAGCCATGGTCGGATGGATTTACCGCAGCCGCGCTTCTGCCGGTGCTGGCAGCCCTGCTCTGGGGAGCGTCGTCGCTGGTGATGAAGAACCTCACCAATTTCGAGCCTGCAGAAACCGTCACCGTCTGGTTGCTGGTGCTGCTGACGCCCATCAATGGCGGTCTGGCACTGGCCTCGGGCTTTGAGGTGCCGACCGGCCAGGTGTTGGTGCTTCTGCTCGTGGCAGGCCTGCTGACAGCGTTCGGCCAATATCTCCTGACACTCGCCTACAGCGTCGCGGATGCTGCTTATGTACAGCCATTCGACGATCTGAAGCTGCCGCTCAACGTGCTGGCCGGGTGGTTGGTGTTCGGCTATGCGCCTGCAGGCTATCTCTGGCTGGGTGCGCTGATGATCCTGTCGGCTTCGCTGTTCCTGATGTGGACAGAGATGGGCAAGGAGAAGCGGGAGACCCAACTGCCGGCCTGAGGCTGTGGATAAGCACCGGCGGGGTCGATAGAGGCAATCACGGCAGCCTATTGGCGGCCATTGTCATTCGTCTGTCATCCAAGTGACGCACAAGCCTCCTGTCTCATTCTCATGGAACAGGAGGGCTCTCCCATGACTTCAGGATTTTCCCGCGCGGCCCTGACCGCGGCTCTGCTCGCTTCCGCCGCCATCCCGGCTGGCGCGGAACAGGTCTTCAACCGCATCGCGTCTTTCCCTGTCGCCACCAATCTGCCGGCGGACAAGGATCCGATGACGCAAACCTCGGCTGAAATCATCTATGCCTCGGAAGACGGCAACACGCTCGTCTATTCCGATAGCCCGCTGGGCGGCATCGGCTTCGTCGACATCACCGATCCAAAGGCACCCAAGGCAGCAGGCGCTGTCATGCTCGACGGCGAGCCGACCTCAGTTGCTATCGCCGGCGACAAGGTCTTCGCAGGTGTTAACACGTCCGAAAGCTATGTGAAGCCATCGGGCAAGCTCGCCATCGTCGGTCTGACATCCAAGACCGTTGAAGCCAGCTGCGATCTCGGCGGTCAGCCCGACTCGGTTGCGGTCTCCCCCGACAAGTCCTTCATTGCCGTCGCAATTGAAAACGAGCGCGACGAAGAACTGAACGACGGTGCAATGCCGCAGATGCCCGCCGGCGATGTGGTCATCATTCCAATCAAGGATGGCACTGCCGATTGCGGCGCACTCAGCCATGTGGACGTGACCGGTCTTGCCGAGATCGCGCCTGAAGATCCGGAACCGGAATTCGTCTCCATCAATTCGCTCGGCGAAATTGCCCTGACGATGCAGGAAAACAATCACATCGTCATCATCGACGGCAAGACTTCCAAGGTGACCGCGAATTTCTCCGCTGGTTCGGTCGATCTTGACGGTATCGACATCGAAAAAGACGGCAAGCTCGACTTCACCGGGTCTCTGAAAGATGTGAAGCGCGAGCCTGACGCTGTGAAGTGGCTGGACGACAATCGTATCGTGATCGCCAATGAAGGCGACTACCAGGGTGGCTCGCGTGGCTTCACCATCTTCGACAAGACCGGCAAGGTTCTGTTCGAATCCGGTGCGTCGTTCGAACGCGAAGTGGCCCGCCTCGGCCATTTCCCTGACAAGCGCGCCGGCAAGAAGGGTATCGAGACAGAAGGTCTCGAAGTCGCCTCCTTCGATGGCCAGACCTACATCTTCGTTCTGTCGGAGCGTGGCTCTGTCGTCGGCGTCTACAAGGATACCGGTGCCGATCCTGAACTGGTGCAGATCCTGCCATCCGGTATCTCTCCCGAAAGTGCTGCTGCTATTCCAGGCCGCAAGCTGCTGGCGACGGCAAACGAAGTCGACCTCGGCGAAGATGGCGGCGCACGTTCGCATGTCATGATCTATGCCCAGGAAGAGGGCGCACCCTCTTATCCGATGATCGAATCGGTCTCCACTGACGGCAATATCATCGGCTGGGGCGCACTCTCCGGCCTCGTTGGCGACGCCGAGAAGCCCGGAATCCTTTATGCGGTCAATGACAGCTTCTATTCGGCGCAGCCGCAGATCTTCACAATTGATGCGACAGCAAAGCCCGCAAAAATTACATCGGCTCTGCCGATCACACGGGACGGCAAGGCTGCCAAGAAGCTCGACATCGAAGGCATCACGCTCGACGGTCAGGGCGGCTACTGGCTTGCCTCGGAAGGCAATACGGAAAAGGAAGTGCCGCACGCGCTCTATCACGTTGATGGCAAGGGTGCGATCACCGACGAAGTCTCACTGCCGGATGACCTTCTGAAAAACGAAGTTCGCTTTGGTTTCGAAGGCGTGACCATGCTCGGCTCCGGCGACGACGCCACCTTGTGGATGGCCGTTCAGCGCGAATGGAAGGACGATGAAAAGGGCACCGTCAAGCTCGTCTCCTACAAGCCAGCCTCCAAGGAGTGGGCAGCCGTTCGCTATCCGCTCGACAAGGGTGAAAAGGGCTGGGTCGGCCTGTCGGAAATCACCGCCCACGATGGCCAGCTCTATATCGTCGAGCGCGACAACCAGCTTGGCGATGCGGCCAGGATCAAGAAACTTTACCGCGTCGCGGTCGACAGCCTGAAGCCTGCCGCAATCGGTGGCGAGTTGCAGATGGTCTCGAAGGAAGAAGTTCATGACTTCATTCCCGATCTCAAGGCAACCGGCGGTTATGTTGTCGACAAGCTCGAAGGCTTCACCTTCGACAAGGATGGCAAGGCCTTTGCCGTCACCGACAACGACGGTGTCGACGACTCATCGGGCGAGACCCTGTTCTTCCCCGTTGATCTGACCGCCACCAACTAAGTTTCGTTCTCCCAAGACGATCGACCGAAGAGCCGGACGGGCAACCGTCCGGCTCTTTTTGCGATCAGCGACCTCGAGAGACGAAAGAGGTCGTGGAGAAAGATGATGTCGCGAGCATCAGGCCTGGCATGTCTCGTTGCAGATGGAGATGGCGGATCGCGGAAGCGCAAGACTGCGAATGCGTCTGGTAACGCAAGGCTCTCCGTCTATTATGAGCGGAAACGCACCCAGATTCGATGACGTGCTCACCAAAGCGAGATGATCTGTTGGAAACCGACCTCTACCCACCCGTTAAGCGCTTTCTCGAAAACCTCGGCTTCGAGGTCAAAGGCGAGGTGAAGGGTTGTGACGTCGTTGCGGTGTCCGGCGATGTAACGGAAGTCGTTGTCATTGGCGAACTCAAGCAGACCTTTACCCTGGAGCTGGTGCTGCAGGCGGTCGAGCGCACCTCGGCCTGCGATGAGGTCTGGCTTGCGGTCTCGGCTTCGAAGAAGGGCAAGGGCCGCGAGGCAGATTCGCGGGTGAAAAAGCTCTGCCGCTATCTCGGTTTCGGATTGCTCTGCGTGGCGGGCGGTGATCGCGTTGACGTGATCGTCGAGCCAAGCGACTGGAAACCCCGTCGTGACCCCAAGCGCCGTTCCCGCATCGTCCAGGAATTCAACCGTCGCAGGGGCGATCCGATGGCCGGTGGCTCGACGCGCGTGCCGCATATGACGGCCTATCGTCAGCAGGCCCTGGTGGTTGCAGGTGCCATGGAGCAGGCACCAGTTCGTCCGCGCGACCTGAAGGCGGTGGCGCCTGAGGCCGCAAAAATCCTGCAGGCCAATTACTATGGATGGTTCATGCGGATTGAACGCGGTGTTTATGACCTGACCGATGCCGGTCGCGCAGCACTGACGACATGGTCAACCCACCTGCCGGAGGCGGAAAATCCGGCGGCGCAGCACATAGCTTTGGGAGAAAAGACGGAACGGGCGGCCTGATCGGACCGCCCGGACAACACTTTACCAGCGATGATGCACGTGTGGGGCAATCAGCCGGTCGTAGACATCCTTTGCCGCTGCCATCACGTCGGCCGACAATGGCGCAAGTCCGGATGCCCCAGCGTTACCCTTGGCTTGCGCGTCATTGCGTGCGCCGGGGATAACCACCGTTACGGCCTCATGCATGAGGATCCAGCGCAGCGCCAATTGCGCCATGCTGGCACCGGCGGGCACCAGCTTGCGGATCTCGTCAACCGCATGGAGGCCTGTCTCGTAGGGCACACCGGCAAAGGTTTCGCCCACATCGAAGGCCTCGCCCGCGCGGTTGAAATTGCGATGATCGTCATCGGCAAAATTGGTGGACGCAGTCATCTTGCCGGATAACAACCCGCTTGCCAGCGGCACCCGCGCAATCACGGCGATGTCTTTCTTCTGCGCCTGCTCGAAAAACAGACCCGCAGGGCGTTGGCGAAAGATGTTGAAGATGAGCTGGACGCTTTTGACGCCCGGATATTCGATCGCCTTCAGTGCTTCCTCGACCTTTTCGACACTCACGCCGTAATTGGCGATCTTGCCGGCCTTCTGGATCTCTTCCAGCGCATCGAACATTTCCGGCTGGTAATAGACTTCGGTCGGCGGGCAGTGAAGCTGCACGAGATCGAGACAGTCGATATCCAGATTTTTCAGGGAGCGGTCAATGAAGGCTTCGATATTGGCGCGCGTATAACCTTCCGCCACATGCGGGGACAGTCGACGTCCGGCCTTGGAGGCCACCATGGGTCGCTCCCCGCCACGATCCTTCAGTACATCGGCGATGATCTTTTCGGATCGCCCGTCGCCATAGACATCCGCCGTATCGATGAAAGTCACACCGGCATCAAGCGCCGCGTTGAGCGCTGCACGCCCGTCCGCTTCCGAGACATCGCCCCATGAGCCGCCAATTTGCCATGCGCCAAAGCCAATCTCGCTGACGGTGAAGCCGGTACGGCCAAATGCATGATGCTTCATATGAAATTCTCCTTCTTGCCGGTGACGCAGGTAACAACTGCACCCCCGTTCGGCAAGGGCGAACCGGGAATTGCGTATTTCACGTCTTGATGATGTTCATGATATGTTCCATATCTGATTGCCCCTGAATAATGACGATGAAAACCTGATGACCAGTTTGATCGACACCCTTGGAAAGGCCGCGCGCCATAACATGCTCGTGGTCGTGCGCTGTCTGGGCTGTGGCCGCGAGGCAAAGTTCATGGCCCATGAACTTGCAGTCTTCTACGGCCATGGCAGAGTGCTGGACACACTGCCATTTAAATGCCTGGAATGCGGGGTAAGCGAAAAGAAGATCAGGCCGATGGAGTTCATGAACGACCGCACGCGTGAGATCATTGTCTGGCGTCCGACCAAGATGAAGATCTAACCGCGTGCCATTGGCCTATGGGGGAGGCAAGTGTTCAAATTCGTCTTCAGGCTGTTGGCGCTTGTGCCCATGGTGCTGGTCGGCTGGGGCGTGGTCGAAAGTGCGATCACACTCTACCGCTCGGGCGTCGCCTATGGGCTTGTCGATCCTGTAGGCCTTGCGCAGTACCGACTGTATGCCGCCGGACCGCAGCGGTTTGTCGAGGAAATCGAAAAAGCCATCGACGCCGGTGACTACGACTATGCCGAATCGCTTTATGCGCTCGGCATAGCCTATGGTCACGATCTACCCCCGGATCTTGAGGAAAAGGCGAAAGCCACCTGGGCGCGTCGCGCCGGTGTCGGCAGTCTGCGTGCCGCCAGGGGCTTCATCTTCGGCTCGGTGGAGACGGGCGAGGAATTGGCCGGGACCTTGGTCAGCGATCTCGTGGGTGTCGGTGACCTCAGAGACTTCTCGGTCCAGGGCTTCAATTATGTATCCGGAAGAGATTACGACGTCTTGCTTCTTGGCTTTTCCGCAGTCGGTCTGGGGCTGACGGCAGCAAGCTACGGCTCGTTCGGTTTGGCCGCACCCGCAGATACCGGCGTCTCACTGGTCAAGAACGCCTATCGCGCCCGCAGGCTTTCCAAGCCGCTTACCGCCTATTTTGCCAAGACTGCCCGTCGGCTGATCAAGCCATCGGTACTGAAGACGGAGCTCAAAGTGTCGAGCGAGGGCGCCGCCGGCATTGCGCGCCTGGAGAAGGCCGCGTTCAAATCGGTGGACAAGACCGCAGCGCGTATCTTGATGAAGGATGTCGAGGTATTGGGCGATATGCGCAAGACGAGCGGTATTCGCGCGCCTTTGGCAGCGCTTGCCATTGCCGATGGGCCGAAGGATTTGCGTAAACTCAGCCGGGTCAGCGCACATTTCGGCGCAAAGGGTGCCGTGGTGATGAAGTTTCTGGGCCGATCGGTCATCAGACTTGGCTATGGCGTTGCCGAGATCGCGAGTGCCGCGATCTCCCTGATACTCATGTTGTCAATGGCGTTGATACGCCTGCCGGCCCGCCTGTTGCTGGGCCGGTTGTTCAGCCGTTGGCACGCAGCAGCGCTGGTATTTCGGACATTGCGTCCGATCCTGCGGGCGTGGTGACCGCACCGGTATTCATGTGGGCGCTAATCTGAACGATGGTTGCCGTCTGCATCTCCGCAGTCTGCTCAGGCTTTGCATTGTTGCTGGTTTCCGACACGGAAATCATGTCACCGGCGGCGTCATAAAAATACTGCTTCTTGGTCATCTCGCGCTTTCAGCTTCCTGGACGGGGCCGTCCTGTCGGCGCCCGTTGATGCGGCTTCTCCTGATCGCGAATTGTTTTGAAATTAAGGCATGATCCAGCCCGTGCGCGGAACTTTTCCGCCATGCTGGGGGTTTCGTATTCAACCACCTGAAAGGGAGCACGGACATGCAAATTATTGGCACACAAGTTCATGAACAACGAGGCGGCAAGGGCGGATACATCGTCGAATTTGTCGGCGAGGGTGGCGACGTCATCTCCGTACAGTTGCGTCAGGGCAAGACCGGAGCGCTCAATCGTCAGAACGCCCTCGACAAGGCGCGTATCGCATTGTTGCATGCAGCCCAGTACAAGCGCAGCGACGATGTCAACGATGAGGCAGAGGCGGAGGCTATCCGTTCAGCCCGCGGATCCAACGATAACAATGATACGGAAGACCGTTTGGAGGAGGGGCTGGAAGACACATTCCCGGCATCCGACCCCGTCTCGATCACCCAGACCACCACAGCCGGTCGCGACGACCGGTAGTCCATTCTCTGCATGATGCAGAGACCGACGATCCGCATGAGGCGGAATATCTTGAGCGGCACGTGCCATGATGGCCCGTGCCGTTTTTGATTTGTGAACGAGTTCGGTTGCAAGCCGTGATCCGTCCTGTTGCTGCACGCGTATTGATATCATGATCAAGAGAGCCAAAACGCGGGTATGATGACTAACGGGAGCCAGGAGAGAGTGCCGAACCGGCTCCTTGCGCTTTATGCCTTGCCCGCGCTGCCGGTGGCGGCTATTGCGCTGCCGTTTTATATTATCGTACCGTCTTACTATGCGACGCGTCTGGGGCTGTCGCTGGCCGGTATCGGCGTGGTTCTGCTGCTGATACGGGTCATGGACGCGATCACCGATCCACTATTCGGCTATTGGTCGGATCGCATCACATCCCGGTTCGGGCGCAGGCGTTTTTTCTTTGCCTTGTCCTTGCCGCTGACGGCGGTTTCAGCACTGATGCTGTTCTGGCCCCCAAGCACTGCAGGGCTTTTCTATCTCGCCTTCTGGGGTGCGGCACTCTCCATCGGAACCACATGGACGACCTTGCCCCACACCGCCTGGGGTGCGGAACTCGTGTCGGACTATCATGGCCGTGCGCGGTTGACCGCCTGGCGCGAAGGCGCAACCGTGTTCGGCACACTGGTTGCCGTGTCACTGCCCTTCGCCATTGGCCTCGAGCGGGCAGATGGCCTGTCTGGATTGGCTTATCTCGGTCTGTTCGTCGCCATCGGTTTGCCGGTGCTGGGGTTGATGACGGTCGCATGGGTCGCGGAGCCCGAAGACCTGACCCGCCGTCGCCTGGCGCTTGTCGACGGATTGCGCCAGCTTTGGGACAATGCTCCCTTCCGCCGTCTTGCCCTGGCCTTTCTTCTCAACAGTTTTGCCAATGCGGTGCCGGCCAGTCTGTTCCTGTTCTTCGTCTCCGCACGGCTGGGTGCCGAGACATTGCAAGGCCCGCTGTTGTTTGCCTACTTCCTCAGTGCCGTGGCTGGCGTTCCCCTGGCCGTGCTTGCCGCCAGGAGAGTGGGCAAGCATCGTGCCTGGTGCATTTCCATGCTGGCGGCCTGCGCGATCTTCTTCACGGCCGGCTTTCTGCGGGAGGGCGATGTCGCTCCTTTTGTCGCCATCTGTATCTTGACCGGTCTGCTGCTGGGCTTCGATCTGGCACTTCCACCGGCAATACAGGCGGATGTGATCGACAACGACACGGCGATGTCAGGAGAACAGCGCTCCGGACTTTATTTCGCCGCCTGGAGCCTGATTTCCAAACTGGCGCTGGCCCTTTCTGCCGGAACTGTCTTTCCCCTACTGGGATCAGCAGGTTTCGATGCCAATGCTGCTGAGAGCGCCGCTCCCGCTGCGCTTTGGGCACTGGGTGCCCTCTACGCCTGGCTGCCGATCCCCATAAAGCTGGCATCCATCGCGGTCATGTGGAACTTCTCGCTCGACGAATTGGAACAGAAGCGGCTGCGCGAGCGCATTGAGAACGCATGATCAACATAAACACGCTATCTGCAAGAAATGACGGGCGTTGCTGCGCTGCATCGGCCAGTCCGACATCCTTCGTGCTAAGACGGCGCAAAAGCTGCGGTTGTTAAGAGTAGCTTTCACAAAGCAACCACCGGCGGACGCGAATATGCAAGTTCTGACAACGACGTTTCATCCCGCATGGATTATTGCCGCCGCAACAGCCTTCCTGGTCATTACCCGACCGTTTCGATGGCCGGAGGCTGTCTGGGCGGTCGGTGGCGCAGGCCTGTTGCTTGCATTTGGCCTGATGCGACCGTCAGCCGCCTGGACCGGTATCGCCAAGGGGTTTGACGTCTATCTGTTCCTGATTGGCATGATGCTTCTGGCTGAGTTGGCGCGAAAGGAAGGCCTGTTTGACTGGCTGGCCGTTGCCGCGATCAACCATGCCAAAGGCTCACCGAAACGGTTGTTCGTTCTGATCTATGCCGTCGGTCTCCTGGTCACCGTCTTTTTGTCCAATGATGCCACTGCTGTGGTCCTGACGCCGGCAGTCTATGCGGCGACACGCGCGGCCAAGGTGAAAAATCCGCTGCCATATCTGCTGATCTGCGCCTTTATTGCCAATGCCGCCAGTTTCGTCCTGCCGATTTCGAACCCCGCCAATCTCGTCATTTTCGGTGGCGGCCACATGCCGCCGCTCGGTGAATGGCTACGAATGTTTACGCTTCCCTCCATCGTTGCGATCATTGCCACCTTTGTCGCTCTTTACTGGACACAGCGCGGCTCTCTCAGCACCGACACGGTCGCCATGACTGCGTCGACGCCGCAATTGTCCTTGGCTGCCAAAGTTGTCGGAATTTCCCTTGCGCTCACGTCGGTTGGACTGGTTCTCGCCTCGGCATTTGAAATGGAATTGGGTCCGCCGACATTTCTGGCCGGCGTGGCGACGCTGCTGGTGATCGTCGCGGTCAATCGTCAGGCCCCATTTGCCGTGCTGAGGGGTATCTCCTGGACCGTCTTGCCTCTGGTCGCCGGCCTGTTCGTGATCGTGGAAGCGCTGAGCGGGACGGGCCTTATCCGCATCCTTGCAGACATTCTCGAGCGCGCGATTGCCAGTTCGCCGCAATGGGCAGCAGGTGGTGCAGGCGTAATCGTTGCGATCGTTACAAATCTCGTCAACAATCTCCCGGCGGGTCTGGTGGCGGGCAGCACGGTCCAATTGGCGCAAGTGCAAGGCGTGGTATCCGGTGCGGTCCTGATCGGTGTCGATCTGGGGCCTAACCTGTCGGTGACGGGGTCGCTTGCGACCATACTCTGGTTGACGGTGCTACGGCGCGAGAACATCCATGTCGGGGCCTGGCAGTTTCTGAAGCTCGGTGTCGTCGTGATGACACCGGCACTGTTTCTGGCGCTGGCAGCACTGCTCCTGACGTCATAGTCCTGTGACGGTTATCAGGGTATCACCGCAGAGGCGTCCGTGCGTTAAACCGACTCTCGCTCGATAATCTGGCATTCGACCTTAAGCTGGTCGTGGCGGCTTTTCAGCCCGCCTGCAATATCGTCGATCATCTCCACCGCCATCGCGCCCATTTCAAAGAGCGGCAGGTGAAGAGTGGTCAGCGGCGGACGGATGAACTGGGCGATATCGCGATTGTCGAAGCCGATGACCGAGATGTCGCCTGGAACGGATTTTCCTCGTTCTTTCAGCGCCTCGATACATCCAAGCGCCATCAGATCGTTGGCACAGAAGATCGCGTCGGGCGGGTTGGGCAGATCCATCAAGACCTGGGTCTCGGCATAACCGGAGGAGGGCTCCCAGTTGCCGTAGCGCACCAGTTCGGCGTCGAAGGTGAAGTCGTGGCTCGCCAGAGCCTGCTTGTAGCCGCGCAGCCGGTCGCGCGGATTGTCGAGGCCGTCCTGTCCGTTGATCAGTGCGATCCGGCTGCGACCGGCCCGGATCAACCGTTCGGTCGCAGACCGACCTCCGGCAACGTCGCCTGGCAATATGGACGGCAGTCGCCGGCTTTGATCGTAGCAATTGACGAGCACCGACGGCACCGTCAACAGCGGCGTCGGTGGATCGATCTTGCGTGTCAGGATCGTACCAAAGATATAGCCCATCAAGGGTTGCCGCTCGTATTGCTGGAAGACGTTCTCGGTTGGGTCTTCGTCCGCCCGGAAAATGCCGAGCGTGACGATGATTCCCAGTTCGAGTGCCTTTTCGCGCGCGCCTTCGAAGGCAAGTGCCATCCAGGGATCGGTCGTCAACTCGTCGGTGATGAACGCGATCACCCTGCTGTCTGTCGCATCGCTGGCAGGCGAGCGATTTGTGCGAAGGTAACCGAGTTCATTGACGGCGTCGAAAACCTTACGGCGCGTCGCTTCGCTGAAGCGTGCCCCTGAACTGCCATTGAGTATAAGGGAGACGGTCGCTTGCGATACACCCGCCCGCGCTGCGACATCCATCATGGTGGGTTTCAAGGTGATCTCCGTATTGCGCGCGAGCGCACTGTCATTTCGATTCGCTATCTTCGCACATTGCGGAATCGGTCAAATGCCACAGCGACGATGATGAAGGTACCTATGAACATTCCTTGCCAGAAAGTCGAGATACCCAGCAGGATCAGGGAATTGCGAATGACCTCGATGAGCAGCGCGCCGACAACGGCACCCAGCGCATTGCCTTCGCCACCCGCCAGATTGGCCCCGCCGATGACCGCTGCGGCAATGACGGTAAGCTCCATCGCCTGACCGAGATTGGTCGTGACGCTCCCCAGCCAACCAGCCATCAGGATGCCTGCAAGGCCCGCTGTAAAGGCAGAGAACATGTAGATACTGACCTTCAGACGTTTGACCGGAATGCCGGTCAGGATCGCCGCACTTTCATTGCCCCCGATCGCAAACAGATGTTGTCCCCATCGGGTCCAGCGAAAGACCAGTGACATGATCACGGCAAGCGCAATGACGGCATAGAGTGGATGCGGAATGCCGAGTGTCGAGCCACCGCCAATCCACAACAGTATCTCGTGATCCGGCCCGAACTCCCAGATCATCTTGTTGTCCGACAGCACCATGGCAAGCGAACGCGCGGCTGACAGTGTCCCGAGTGTGACCACGAAGGCCGGCATGCCTGCATAAGCAATCAGCACGCCGTTCAACAGTCCGACCAGAAGTGCCGAGCCGAGTGCCATGAGGGCCGACACCCAGAAGGACATGCCGCTGGCCATGGCCACACTGATCACCATTGCGCTCAAGACCACCGATGACCCGACCGAAAGGTCGATGCCACCGGAGGCGATGACGGCCGTCATGCCGATGGCGATGATTGCGACGAAGGCGAAATTGCGCCCCACATTGAACAGGTTCCGCTCGCTCGCGAAAGTATCGGTCAAAAGGGTGAGCGCCAGGCATGCTAAGATGGCGGCGGTGAAGACCCAGAAGACCTGCAGGCTTTTCAGGCGGGAAAACCAGTTTTGATGCAGCGATTTGCTGATGATGTCGTCGAGCGTTGTCATGTCGATCTCCCTCCTAGGCCGTTTCGATGGCGCCGGTGATCAGGCCGGTGACTTCTTCAGGGGATGAATCCTTGGCGGCCTTGCGGCACACCATCTGCCCCCGACGTAAAACGGCGATCCTGTCTGAGACGCTGAAAACATCGGGCATTCTGTGGCTGATCAGGATCACACTGATGCCGCGGTCACGCAGGCGGCGGATGAGGTCGAGCACTTCCGCGACCTGACGCACTGAAATTGCGGCCGTCGGCTCATCCATCATGACAATCTTCGGTTCCGACAGCAGTGTGCGCGCGATTGCCACCGCCTGTCGTTGGCCACCGGACATTCGCCGTACGAGATCGCGCGGGCGGGTTTCCGATTTGAGTTGCTTGAACAATTCGGCCGAGACGGAATTCATCTGCTTGTAGTCGATATATCGGATCGGCCCGAAATGACGCAGCGGCTCTCGTCCAAGAAAGACATTGGATGCGGCAGACAGATTGTCGGCGAGCGCCAGGTCCTGGTAGACCATTTCTATGCCCTCCCGCTGGGCGTCGAGAGGTCTGTGAAAGACCACTGGCTTGCCGTCAATGCTGATCTTGCCCGTACTCGGCGGAAAGTTTCCGGCAATGATTTTGACGAGCGTGGATTTTCCGGCGCCATTATCCCCCATAAGGCCCAGAACCTCCCCCGGTTCGATCGAAAGTGACACATCGCTAAGCGCCTGTATCGCTCCGAAATTCTTTGAAACTCCTGAAAATGCAAGTCGCGACACAATTTCCTCCCTTTATGTCAGCGCCGAAAATCCTCACTCCAAATCACACGGGCGGCTCATTTTCCCACGCCAGAATTAACTAATTACTTGACTTAATATTATTAGTAAACAAAGTTCAACTCGGACTAGGTTCTTTCGGAGGAGGGAAGCATGAGGCTTCTGCTGACGGGCGGAACGGGAAAGGTCGGGCAGGCATTCCTGCACGCATTCCTTGCAGATGTTCGTTTTGCGAAGTGGGAAGTGGTCGCACTTTGCAATAACAGGTCGGTCGAGGAGGGGGAGCGCGTCTCTGCGGTTCGGGGGTCCATGAATGATCCAGCTATCGTGGCTGAAGTCATGGATGGGGTGACCCATGTGATCCACATGGCAGCTGTCAAGGAAACGCCAGAGCTGATCTTCGATGTCGCCTTGAAGGGGCTTTACCTGCTGCTCGAGGAATTTCGGCGTTCACATTATGCGCGTCAGTTCATCCTGTTGAGTGGCGACTGCGCGGTCGGGCATATCTTCCATGACTACGATGCCCCAATCACCGAGGCGTCCGAGCGTCGGGCTTATCCGGGCAGCTACGCACTCACCAAGACCCTTGAAGAGGTGATGCTGGAGCAGTTCGGTCATCAGTATGGTGTGAACTGGTCGACGCTTCGTGCCCCGTGGATCATGGAGAAAGACGATTTTCGCTTCGCGCTCGACTTCAGCGACGCGCAATTTGGCGGTCCTTCATGGGCGGAGTTGATCGAGGAGGATCGGCTGCAGGACTGTCGCAAGGGTGGATATGTGCCGGTCTTGCGCGATGTGAACGGCGACTATCTCAAGCGAAACTTCGTCCATATCGACGACCTCGTGTCAGCAATTCTGGCGACGATCGACAACCCTCGTGCTGAAGGACAATTGCTCAATATTTCCATGGATCAGCCAGTGGACTATGGCGTCCTGGGCGAGCGGCTTTCAGCGCTCAACGGGCTCACTCCGGTCGAGATCGACACGCCGTTCTACAGCAACTGGCTCGACAATTCCAAGGCGCGGATGCTGCTTGGCTGGTCTCCGGAGATCGGCCTCGAACAGATGATCGAGCGCGCCTGGCAATACAAGCGTGCGGAAAACGACCCGCGCATTGTCTGGTATCCCGGCTGAGGCAGGAGGCTTTGGTCGGTTTAAGTGGAGGAGGAAAAACCGATGAAAATGAAGATATTGGCAATGACGGCCCTATCTGTCGCGGCTTTGGCCGCAGGGTCGGCTGGAGCAGCAGACAAAAAGACCCTGGCGATTGTCGTCAAGGGTCTCGACAACCCGTTCTTCGAGCAGATCAATCTGGGCTGCAAGAAGTGGATGTCGGAGAATGCAGACAGCGAATACGAGTGCCTCTATACCGGCCCGGCGTCGTCTGCAGACGAAGCGGGTGAAGTCCAGATCGTCGATGACCTGCTGACCCGTGGGGTGGCAGCGATTGCCATTTCGCCGTCCAACGCGCCCGCCATGGGCAATCGTGTGCGTGACATTGCGCCGTCGGTGCCGGTCATGACGGTGGATGCGGATTTCCTGGAAAAGGACCGCGACCTGCGCAAGACATATCTCGGAACAGACAACTATCTGATGGGCGTGAAAATGGCGGAGGAGGCCAGCAAGCTCAAGCCGGATGGCGGTACCGTCTGCCTGCAGCTTGGCAATGTCGCCGCTGACAACATCAATGCCCGCGCTCAAGGCTTTCGCGATACCATTGCCGGTGCCAAGGAAATCGACCGCCTGACAGGACAGGGCGGTTGGACGGAAGTCGAGGGTTGCCCGGTCTACACAAATGACCAGGCCGATCTTGCCAACCAGCAGATGTCGGACGTGTTCACCGCCAATGCAGATCTCGACGCCTTCATCCTGATCGGCGGCTGGGCACAGTTTGCGCCGCAAGCCTATGCCCAGGTGACCGACCAGGTGATGGACAAGCTCAAGAGCAAGGACCTGATCATTATCGCCGGCGACACGCTGCCGCCGCAGACCCAGGCCTTCCGCGATGGTCGCAGCCACGCCCAGGTTGGTCAGCGTCCGTTCGAGATGGGCTACAAGGCGCCGGATGTGATGATCCAGCTCATCAACGGTCAGACGGTGGAGGATCCGCTGTTTACCGGGCTCGATGTCTGCAACCAGGACGATCCTGGTTTCTGCGCCGATAACTGAGTCTTGCGGGGCGGCGGGTGGCGGGCTTCCGGGCTCGCCGCCATTCTATGTCGCAAGACGAATTATCAGTAAACATATTAATAATAATGCCATCCGTTACCGTCATATGGAACGCGACCTGGGAGGAAATCGGGTCGCAGGGAGGAATGAAATGAAACATCTGAAATCATTGGTTCTCGCAGCAAGTGTGGCATTTGCCGCGAGCCCGTCCTTTGCTCAGGACAAACCCTCGCTGGCCTTTATCGTCAACGCGGCATCCGACTTCTGGAAGCTCTCCGAAGCAGGCGTGAAGGCAGCCCAGGCCGAGTTGCCGGATTATGACTTGCAATTCCGCTACCCGGCTCAAGGGACAGCGGCCTTGCAGAATGCCCTGATGGACGATCTGGTCGCCGCCGGTACCGACGCGATCATGATTTCGTCGGCCGATCCGAAGAACTCGATCGATGCCTTCAATCGCATTGCAGCGCAGGTGCCGTTGTTTACGACGGACAGCGACGCGCCCAACAGCAATCGCATTGCCTATCTCGGCTCATCCAACACGGATGCCGGCGTTCAGGCCGGCGAAATGGCCGTCGCTGCAATGCCGGATGGTGGCAAATGCATGGGCTTTGTCGGCTTTCTCGGCGCTGACAATGCCGTTGAACGCATTGCCGGCTTCCGCAAGGCCGTCGAGGGCTCCGGAATCGAACTGGTGGATGTGAGAGGCGATGACGTGGACTTTGCCCGCGCACGCTCCAATGTCGATGACGTCCTGGCAGCCAATCCGGACATTACCTGCATGGTCGGGTTCTATTCCTACAACCCGCCCAAGATCTATGAGGCCCTGCAGGCCGCTGGGAAGCTGGGACAGGTGACCGTGGTTGCCTTTGACGAAGACCCGGTGACGCTGGGCGCCGTGCGTGAAGGAAACTTCGTCGGAACTGTGGTTCAGGACCCTTACCAGTGGGGCTATCAGGGGATGAAGCTGATGGCGGCCTATCTGCAAGGCGACAAATCGCAGATTCCGTCTGACGGCCTGATCATTGTGCCAACCAAGAAGATCACCAAGGACAATGTCGATGCCTTCGCAGCAGAACTGAAAGCCCGCGTCGGCGGATAAGCGCGCTGTCGAAAACGATCCTGGCTGCACGGATCCCATGGGGTTCGTGCAGCCTTTTGATCCGTCCTGCGTTCCGGGAGCGTCGATGACAGAATATCCTGACAAGACCATAGAACTCGATCTGGTGGGGATCACCAAGGTCTATCCGGGTGCGGTGGCACTCAACAATGTGTCCTTGAGCATTCGCGCGGGCGAGGTGGTTGGGCTTATCGGCGAAAACGGTGCCGGCAAATCCACCTTGATGAAAGTGCTAAGCGGCGCCATCGCGCCTGATGAGGGCCGGATCATCATCGATGGCGAAGAGGTGAGGTCACTGACACCCGCCCGGGTTCATGAGCGTGGCATTGCTCTCGTCCATCAGGAACTCAATCCGTTTTCCAATCTCGATGTCACAGCCAATGTGCTTCTTGGCCGCGAAATGAGGCATGGCATTTTCGGATTTCTTGATCGCACGGCGATGGAACAGAAAGTGGCGCCGATCCTTGAACTGCTCGGCGCGCGTTTCGGCCCGCGTGATCGGGTCTCCGACCTCTCGCTGGCCGATCAGCAACTGCTCGAAATTGCCCGTGCGTTGTCGATCGATCTGCGTCTGCTCATTCTCGACGAACCCACATCCAGCCTGACCATATCGGAGACCAAGCGCCTGCTGGAGGTTATCCGGCAGTTGAGCGCAAAGGGCGTGGCCGTGCTGTTCATCACCCACCGTCTGGCCGAGGTCGAACAGGTGGCAAGCCGGGTGGTGGCGTTGCGCGATGGCTGCAATGCTGGGGGCCTGAGCCGCGAGGAAATCACCAGGCACAATATGGTGCATATGATGATCGGCCGCGACGTCAGCCAGTTCTACGAGAAAACCGACCATGTGCTCGGTTTGCCGGTTCTGGAGATCAAGGCTCTGCGCACCATAGCCAATCCGCAACATTCCATTGATCTTTGTCTGAGGGCCGGCGAGATCCATTGCCTGACGGGACTTGTCGGTGCCGGTCGCACCGAGCTGGCGCGCGCGATATTCGGCATCGATCCGGTCGAGGGCGGGGTGATCGAGATCGGGGGCAGGGTGCTTGCCCCCCATTCCGTGCCAGACGCGATCGCAGCCGGCATTTGCCTGGTGCCCGAGGATCGAAAGGCAGAAGGCCTGTTCCTGGATTTCTCGGTCATGGAAAATGTTGCGATGCCTGCGCATGACGGGCTTTCAAGGCATGGCTTCGTCGATGCGCGTGCGGAACGAAGACTGGCCGAATCGTCAAGGGACAATCTGAAGATCAAGACGTCGAGCATCGATCGCGCCGTCGCCGAAATGTCGGGTGGCAATCAGCAAAAGATCGTTCTCGCCAAATGGTTGGCGATGAAGCCCAAGGTCATCATTCTCGACGAACCGACCCGCGGCATCGATGTGGGGGCCAAGGCGGAGGTCTATCGGCTGATGCAGGCGCTGGCTGCCGAAGGCGTGGCGCTGTTGATGATCTCGTCCGACATGGAAGAGGTGATCGGCGTTTCAGACCGCGTGGCGGTCATGTGCCATGGGCGGATTTCCGGAACGCTCAAGCGCGATCAACTGACCGAGGAGAGCATTCTCCGACTGGCCGTCGAATAGAAGGGGAAGAGGATGCACAAGAAAGATATTGGACTTGCCACCCTGGTGGTCACGGTTGGCGCGATTGTTGCCATGGTCAATCCGCGTTTTCTGTCGCCGATCAATCTGGCCAATACAGCCAATCTCATCGGCCTGTTCGGATTGTTTTCGATAGCCGAAGCATTCGTCATCGTGACGGCTGGCATCGAATTGTCCATTGGTTCCGTCATCGCACTGATCGGTGTCATATTCGTCGACCTCATCGCCAGTTTCGGTGTTCCCTGGGGCGTGGCACTGGCAATTGTCCTGGTTCTCTCCGTGGCCATAGGCCTGCTTCATGGCTGGCTGATCACCCGACTCAAGCTGCAGCCATTCGTCGTCACCCTGTGTGGCCTTCTGATCTATCGCGGTGTTGCGCGATTCTACACCAAGGACGGGACCGCCGGCTTCAGTTTCGGTTCCGATTTTCCCATGCTGGAATATCTCGTGTCCGGTCGCACCGCCGGCATACCGCATTCCGTCATCGCTTTTGCGCTGGTCGCCATCATCTCCTGGTTCCTGCTGCACCGCACAGTCTTCGGCCGCCATCTGTTCGCCGTCGGCAAGAATAGCGAGGCCGCGCGCTATTCAGGCATCGACACCAATCGTGTGATCATAAAGGCCTATGTGCTCTGCGCCTTCTTGACCGGGATCTCGGCGGTATTCTTCGCCATGTATACCCGGTCCGTCCAGCCATCGTCGCACGGCAATTTTTACGAATTGTATGGCATTGCAGCGGCAGTTCTTGGCGGCTTTTCGCTGCGGGGCGGGGAGGGCTCGATCATCGGCGTGGTGCTGGGCGTCATCCTGCTGCAGGAACTGCAGAACCTCGTGAACCTGCTCGGCATCCCGTCCTCCTTGAATTTCGCCGTGATGGGCAGCGTGATTCTCGCAGGCGTGATCGCCGATACCCAGTTTTCCCACTACCGCGACGCCCGCCGACAGGCGAGCGCCATGGCAGCGATGGAAGACAATACATAATGTGACGCGGATTAAGGTGTCGTTTAAACCGACTTGTCGCTACCGGATGGCGCATGACGAGTTGGCGATGGCTGCAATCGGATTGGTGAACTGCTCGCGACCGCGCCGCGCCTTATGAAGACGACTGGGATACAGCACACAACGGCAATGAAATGCGGTTGGTTGCGCTTACGAGAAATAAAGGGATTTCTGGAGAGAATGGTGGGCGATGAGAGACTCGAACTCCCGACATCCTCGGTGTAAACGAGGCGCTCTACCAACTGAGCTAATCGCCCGTCCGCTGTGCGAAGCATCTGTCCGCCGCGTCGGTGGCCGTGATCTATGCGGATCGGAAAAAATGCGCAAGAGTGTTTGTGAAGTTTTTTTGTTTTTTTTATCACTTCGCACACAGGAGAGAAAAAATCGCACCTCTTTATGTATGGGGTCTTTCCATTGGCAATGGCCGGGTTGAAAGGGGAGGGCGCACACTGGAGGCGGGCATTGTCCAAAACATTTGCATCGCTGTCATCGTTTTGTCTGCGAACCTGCTTGACACCCAATCACGAACATCTTAGTTAGCCGCTCATCGACCGGCGAGGCCCGGTTGGTGAGGACGGTTTCACCGTCTTTTTGAGATGTGCGCGGGTGTAGCTCAGTTGGTTAGAGTGCCGGCCTGTCACGCCGGAGGTCGCGGGTTCGAGCCCCGTCACTCGCGCCACTCTCAAGTCCTCGACGAAAGGCAGCCTATCGAATTTCGAAAAGCAGTCTTCTCCGCTCAAAGCGGACTATATATGCGCGGGTGTAGCTCAGTTGGTTAGAGTGCCGGCCTGTCACGCCGGAGGTCGCGGGTTCGAGCCCCGTCACTCGCGCCATATATTTCTCCTCCAATAAAAATAGGGTTTTGTTGCGCCGCATGGGTGTAATATACCGTTGACTATGTATCTGATTTTAACTCCTTGATAAAGTCGGACAGGTATCGGGTGAAAAGCCCGCTTGAGGCTTGCGCATCCGAGTTGGCTGCGTTAACCAACGGCTTGTTGCAACACTTATTTCGGCTTGTTGGCCTGATGGCCGGAATGTCGCCCGACATTTTCACTGACAGGCAGGGATGGATAAGATGACTGAACTCCTCAGTTCCTACCTTCCGATCGCAATTTTTATCGGCATTGCCCTCGTTATCGGTATAGCGCTTCTCGTTGCGCCGTTTGCCGTTGCGTATAAGGCGCCTGATTCTGAAAAGCTTTCGGCTTACGAATGTGGTTTCAATGCATTCGACGATGCGCGTATGAAATTCGACATTCGATTCTATCTTGTGTCGATTCTCTTCATCATCTTCGATCTTGAAGTTGCCTTCCTTTTCCCTTGGGCCGTTTCCTTCGGCGATCTGGGCTGGTTCGGCTTCTGGTCGATGATGGTCTTCCTCGGCGTTTTGACCATCGGCTTTATCTATGAATGGAAGAAGGGAGCCCTGGAATGGGAGTGACCGCTTCAGACACGACGCTCGTCGCGCAGCAGCCGAAGGGGATTATCGATCCCTCGACCGGCAAGCCGATTGGAGCCAATGATCCGTTTTTCGGCGAGATCAACAATGAACTTGCCGACAAGGGTTTCCTGGTCACTTCGACCGACGAGCTCATCACCTGGGCCCGTACCGGCTCGCTGATGTGGATGACCTTCGGTCTGGCCTGTTGCGCCGTCGAGATGATGCAGCTTTCCATGCCGCGCTACGACGTCGAACGCTTTGGCTTTGCCCCGCGCGCGAGCCCCCGTCAGTCGGATGTGATGATTGTTGCGGGGACGCTGACCAACAAGATGGCGCCCGCGCTTCGCAAGGTCTATGACCAGATGCCGGAGCCACGTTACGTGATTTCCATGGGCTCGTGTGCCAATGGCGGTGGTTATTACCACTATTCCTATTCGGTGGTGCGTGGCTGCGATCGCGTGGTGCCCGTCGATATCTATGTGCCGGGCTGTCCGCCCACGGCAGAGGCGCTGCTTTATGGCGTGCTTCTGCTGCAGAAAAAAATCCGCCGTACCGGGACCATCGAACGGTAAGGGCTGAGGGACGAGACAATGAGCGAAGCCCTGAACGAGCTTGCATCCTTTATTCAGGAAGTACGTGGCGAACTGATCGCCAGCGCCGAAATCAAATTCGGTGAATTGACGCTGACCGCCACACCGGAAAAGCTGATCGCGCTTCTGACCTTCCTGCGTGACGACGTGCAGTGCGGGTTTGTCAATTTCATCGATATCTGTGGTGTCGACTATCCGGCGCGCCCCGAGCGTTTCGATGTTGTCTATCATCTGCAGTCGCCGCGTCAGAACCTGCGCATCCGCGTCAAGACCATGACATCGGAAGAAAAGCCCGTGCCGTCGGCCTGTGGCGTCTTTCCCGGTGCCGACTGGTTCGAGCGTGAAGCCTGGGATATGTACGGCATCATGTTTACCGACCATCCGGATCTGCGCCGCATTCTGACCGATTACGGTTTTGAGGGGCATCCGCTGCGCAAGGACTTCCCGACCACGGGCTTTGTCGAAGTTCGCTACGACGATTCGGTCAAGCGCGTGGTTTACGAGCCGGTCGAGCTGAAGCAGGAATTCCGTAGTTTCGATTTCCTCTCGCCATGGGAAGGCACGGACTACGTGCTGCCCGGCGATGAAAAAGCGGCGAAGTGAGGACGGAAGGGTAAGTCAATGACCGAGCATAACGTTCGCAACTTCAACATCAACTTTGGTCCGCAGCATCCCGCAGCCCACGGCGTTCTGCGTCTGGTGCTCGAGCTCGACGGTGAAATCGTAGAGCGTGTCGATCCGCATATCGGTCTGCTCCATCGTGGCACCGAAAAGCTGATCGAAACCAAGACCTATCTGCAGGCCGTTCCTTACTTCGACCGTCTCGACTACGTGGCGCCGATGAACCAGGAACACGCCTATGCCATGGCGGTCGAAAAGCTCCTCGGCCTCGAGATCCCGATCCGCGGTCAGCTGATCCGCGTTCTCTATTCCGAAATCGGCCGTATCCTGTCGCATCTCTTGAACGTGACCACGCAGGCCATGGACGTTGGCGCACTGACGCCGCCGCTCTGGGGCTTTGAGGAACGTGAAAAGCTCATGGTGTTTTACGAGCGTGCCTGCGGCGCGCGCATGCACTCTGCCTATTTCCGTCCCGGTGGCGTTCATCAGGACCTTCCGCCGGAGCTGGTGGAAGATATCGGCGCATGGTGCGATCCTTTCCTGAAGACCCTCGACGATATCGACGATCTTCTGACCGGCAACCGTATTTTCAAGCAGCGTAACGTCGATATCGGCGTGGTGAAGCTGGAAGATGCCTGGGCCTGGGGTTTCTCCGGCGTCATGGTGCGCGGTTCGGGTGCTGCCTGGGATCTGCGTCGTTCGCAGCCCTATGAGTGTTACTCCGATCTCGAATTCGACATCCCGATCGGCAAGAACGGCGACTGCTATGACCGTTACCTGATCCGCATGATCGAAATGCGCGAGTCGGTGAAGATCATGAAGCAGTGCGTCAACCGTCTGCTTGGCGATGCAAAGACCGGCCCGTTCTCATCGCTCGACGGCAAGGTTGTGCCGCCGAAACGCGGTGAAATGAAGCGGTCGATGGAAGCGCTGATTCACCACTTCAAGCTCTACACCGAAGGCTATCACGTCCCTGAGGGTGAGGTTTACGCAGCCGTTGAAGCGCCCAAGGGCGAGTTCGGCGTCTTCCTCGTCTCCGATGGTACAAATAAGCCATACCGCTGCAAGATCCGTGCGCCGGGCTATGCCCATCTTCAGGCGATGGACTTTATCTGTCGCGGACACCAGCTCGCCGACGTGTCGGCAATTCTAGGCTCGATCGATATCGTCTTTGGAGAGGTCGACCGTTAATGCGCCCTGGCCTGATCATACTCGCAGCAAGCCTGGTGGCCGCTTCTGGTGCTGATGCCCAGACGTCGACAACTGGTGTTGCTTCGAGTTCTTCCTCCAAATCCATGGGGGAATTGGTCAGCGAGGGCTATGAGATCAAGTCGGCCGTTCCCAACGGCTCAACATTCATCGTGTTCCTCCAGAAGGACAATTCGGCCTATGCCTGTGAATTCGCCACCGTGGCGAGCTCAAGGTGTGGAGCCATAAACTGACAAGGCGTGAGGAAGAATGTCCGTTCGTCGACTAGCAGAAGACCAGCTCCAGCCCGGTGGCTTTTCCTTCACCAAGGAAAACGCCGCATGGGCTGAGGCGACGATCAACAAATATCCGGAAGGCCGTCAGCAGTCGGCCGTCATCCTGTTGCTCATGCGAGCGCAGGAACAGGACGGCTGGGTCACGCGTGCCGCGATCGAATCGATCGCCGATATGCTTGGAATGGCGTATATTCGCGTTCTCGAAGTCGCGACATTCTATACGCAATTCCAGTTGAAGCCGGTCGGCAAGCGCGCCCATGTGCAGGTGTGTGGCACAACGCCCTGCATGCTGCGTGGCGCTGAAGACCTGATCAATGTGTGCAAGAAGAAGATCAATGCCCAGCCATTGGAGCTCAACGAGGACGGCACGCTGTCCTGGGAAGAGGTTGAATGTCAGGGCGCCTGCGTGAACGCGCCGATGGTGATGATCTTCAAGGATTCCTATGAGGATCTGACGGCTGAAAAGCTCGAAGACATTATCGACCGTTTCCAGGCAGGCAAGGGTGACGAAGTCACGCCCGGCCCACAAATCGACCGTATTTTCTCAGCCCCTGAAGGTGGTCTGACCTCACTTCTGGAAGCCGACACGGCACCGAAGAAGACAAAGGCTGCGTCTGCCTCCACTGCTGAAGTCTCCGTCCCGCCAGCCAAGGCCGGCAAGCCTGATTCCGACGCTGAGATGACAAATCCAGCGCTGAAGACACCGGCAGACGGCAAGACGGCAACGCCTGGCGGCGAACCGGTCAAGCCGGCGCGCAAGAGTGCAAAGCCTGCGACCGATGAGGCCGATGCGGGTGACAAGCCTTCGCTCGACGACAAGAACCGTCCAGCAGCCGTCGAAAAGCCTGCGACGCCTGACGACCTCAAGCTGATTTCGGGCGTTGGCCCGAAGCTTGAAGGCACGTTGAACGAACTCGGCATCTACACCTACGCGCAAGTCGCGTCGTGGAAGAAGGCCGAACGGGAATGGGTCGATGGTTATCTGAAATTCAAGGGCCGCATCGATCGTGACGATTGGGTCAAGCAGGCCAAGGCGCTCGCCAAGGGCGGCGAAGCCGAATACATCAAAGTTTTCGGCAAGAAGCCGCGCTAAGGGGTAGGATATGTTAAAAGATCAAGACCGCATCTTTACCAATATCTATGGCCTCAAGGACAAGTCCCTGAAGGGTGCGATGTCCCGCGGCCATTGGGACGGTACCAAGCAGCTGCTCGAAAAGGGCCGTGACTGGGTCATCAATGAGGTCAAGGCGTCAGGGCTTCGCGGCCGTGGCGGTGCTGGCTTCCCCACCGGCCTGAAATGGTCCTTCATGCCGAAGGAATCCGATGGCCGTCCGCATTATCTGGTCGTTAATGCCGATGAGTCGGAACCCGGCACCTGCAAGGACCGTGACATCATGCGTCACGATCCGCACACGCTGATCGAAGGCTGCGTTGTCGCCTCTTTCGCCATGGGTGCCCATCACGCGTTCATTTATGTCCGTGGCGAGTTCATGCGCGAGCGTGAAGCCCTGCAGGCAGCGATCGACGAATGCTATGATGCAGGACTGCTCGGCAAGAACAACAAGCTCGGCTACGATATCGACATCATCGTGCACCATGGTGCCGGTGCCTATATCTGCGGCGAAGAAACGGCTCTGCTCGAAAGCCTGGAAGGCAAGAAGGGCCAGCCGCGGCTGAAGCCTCCGTTCCCGGCCAATATGGGCCTCTACGGTTGCCCGACCACCGTCAACAATGTTGAATCGATTGCGGTGACCCCGACCATTCTGCGCCGTGGTGCCGGTTGGTATTCAAGCTTCGGTCGCGCCAACAATGCCGGCACCAAGCTCTATTCGATCTCGGGCCATGTCAATCGCCCCTGCACGGTTGAAGACGCCATGTCGATCACCTTCGAAGAACTGATCGAGAAGCATTGCGGCGGGATTCGCGGTGGCTGGGACAATCTTCTGGCCGTCATTCCCGGCGGTTCGTCGGTTCCCTGTGTTCCAGGTGCCCAGATGAAAGACGCCATCATGGATTATGATGGCCTCAAGGAACTGGGGTCCGGCCTCGGGACCGCCGCTGTCATCGTCATGGACAAGTCCACCGACATCGTGAAGGCCATCTGGCGTCTGTCTGCGTTCTACAAGCATGAGAGCTGCGGTCAGTGCACGCCGTGCCGTGAAGGGACAGGCTGGATGATGCGGGTCATGGAGCGCATGGTGAAGGGCAATGCCCAGAAGCGCGAAATCGACATGCTGTTCCAGGTGACCAAGCAGGTTGAAGGCCACACGATCTGCGCGCTCGGCGACGCCGCTGCATGGCCGATCCAGGGCCTCATCAAGCATTTTCGCCCGGAAATGGAAGCGCGTATCGACCAGTATACCCGCAACGCCATGGCCCATGGCGCGGTGATGGAAGCAGCTGAGTAAAGATCAACCGGTGGGCTTGAGGAAAGATCGTCATGGCCAAGGACAACGACAGGAAGAGCGAGGAGCACCCGGAAAATCCGGCTGACTTCAGCCGGATTGCCGATGCCTTCAAGGACATGCCGATCCAGCAGCTGATGGCCAATCCGGCCGCTGCCTTTGCGGCGGCGACCGCTTTCGGCTTCGGCATGGCGACCCAGATGACAGACGTTTTCCTGCGCTCCATGCAGGCTGCGGGCAAAGCATCTGAGAGGGCCGCGAAAGAAGGCGACGGCGGGGAAGATGCGGTTCAACCCGTCGCCGAGCCGGTCAAGGAGCCAGCAAAGGCGCGCGCCGAAAAGCCGAAGCCTGCAAAGGTGACAAAGCCAAAGGCAACGAAGCCTGCCGCAGCCAAGTCGCCGGCTCCAGCGAAGTCCAAGGCGCAAGCCGCCAAAGCTGCGACGGCCAGGGAAGACGCGCCAAAGCCGGCGAAGACGGTGGCGACTAAGCCGACGGCCAAAGCGAGGCCGGCAGCCAAGAGCGCAGCCAAGCCAAAGTCCGTGGCGGGGGCGAAGCAAGGCACAGTCGCGGCCGACGACCTGAAGCAGATTTCAGGGATCGGACCGAAGCTGGAGCAGATGCTGAACGCACAGGGAATAACACGGTTCGCGGATATCGCGGGCCTGACGAAAGCCAGGATCGACAAGCTTGACGACACACTCGGATTGTCCGGCCGTATCGGTCGGGATGACTGGGTCGGCCAGGCGAAGTCTCTGTCCGGAGACAAGAGCTGATGCAGTTTGTCGACCAGGCATTTGAGGAAATTTGGAAAGCCATGTGCGAGAAGACAGCGAATGCTGGCGTGCATGTTTCCGGGAAATTGAACAATCGCGGCGACCACCAATCAATGGACCGGTCGCTCCTGCTGCGGCAGGCACGGTGTGCGTGAGACAGGAAGGCGAATATGACAAAGCTGAAAGTCGACGGTAAAGAAATCGAAGTTCCGGATCACTTCACGCTGCTTCAGGCGTGCGAGGAGGCCGGGGCCGAGGTGCCGCGCTTCTGTTTCCATGAGCGGTTGTCGGTTGCCGGCAATTGCCGCATGTGTCTCATCGAGGTGAAGGGTGGCCCGCCGAAGCCGGCAGCTTCCTGCGCCATGGGTGTGCGCGATGTCCGCGGTGGCCCGAATGGCGAACTGCCGGAAGTTTTCACCAACACGCCCATGGTCAAAAAGGCCCGCGAAGGCGTGATGGAGTTCCTGCTCATCAACCACCCGCTGGATTGCCCCATCTGCGACCAGGGCGGTGAGTGCGATCTGCAGGACCAGGCCATGGCCTTTGGTATCGATAGCTCGCGCTACAAGGAAAACAAGCGCGCCGTCGAAGACAAGTATATTGGCCCATTGGTCAAGACCGTGATGAACCGCTGCATTCACTGCACGCGCTGCGTTCGCTTCACCACCGAAGTGGGCGGCATCACCGAGCTCGGTCTGGTTGGTCGCGGCGAAGATGCCGAAATCACGACCTATCTCGAGCAGGCCATGACCTCCGAGCTTCAGGGCAACGTTGTTGACCTGTGCCCGGTCGGTGCGCTCACCTCAAAGCCATTCGCGTTTACCGCGCGTCCTTGGGAACTCGGCAAGACCGAATCCATCGACGTGATGGATGCGCTCGGTTCCGCCATCCGCGTTGATACGCGTGGCCGCGAAGTCATGCGTATCATGCCGCGCGTCAACGACGACATCAACGAAGAGTGGATCTCCGACAAGACCCGCTTCATCTGGGATGGGTTGAAGACCCAGCGCCTCGACCGTCCTTATGTCCGTCGGGACGGCAAGCTCATGCCCGCGACCTGGGGTGAAGCCTTCGCCGCCATCAAGACCGCAGTGTCCGCGACCACTGGCGACAAGATCGGCGCCATTGCCGGCGACCTCGCATCCGTCGAAGAAATGTATGCCTTGAAGGAGCTGATGACGGCTCTCGGTTCGAGCAATATCGATTGCCGCCAGGATGGTTCGGCTCTCGATCCGTCGCTCGGTCGCGCAAGCTATGTCTTCAATCCGACGATTGCCGGCATCGAGCAGGCCGACGCACTTCTGATCATCGGTGCCAACCCGCGTTATGAGGCCGCTGTTCTGAATGCCCGTATTCGCAAACGCTTCCGCCGTGGCAACTTCCCGATCGGTGTGATCGGCGAAGCCGGCGAGATGCGTTACGACTACGATTATATCGGCGCTGGCCCCGACTCGCTGAAAGAACTGGTCGATGGCACCGGGGCATTCTTCGAGACACTGAAAAATGCCGAACGCCCGATGATCATCATCGGTCAGGGCGCGTTGTCGCGCGCCGATGGCGCAGGCGTTCTTGCAAGTGCCGCCAAGCTTTCGGCTGCAATCGGCGCCGTGACGGATGAGTGGAATGGCTTTGCCGTTCTCCATACCGTCGCATCGCGCGTCGGGGGACTCGATCTCGGTTTCGTTCCGGGCAAGGATGGCGCGACCGCAGCGGAATTGCTGACGACGACAGATGTTCTCTTCCTGCTCGGCGCAGACGAAATGGACTTCTCGGCCAAGACGGCGAAGTTCACCGTTTATATCGGCAGCCACGGCGACAACGGCGCGCACACGGCGGACGTGATCCTTCCGGGTGCGACCTATACCGAAAAGTCGGGTACCTGGGTCAACACCGAAGGCCGCGTTCAGATGGGCAACCGCGCCGGTTTTGCACCCGGTGATTCTCGCGAAGACTGGGCCATCCTGCGTGCACTGTCGGATGTTCTCGGCAAGAAACTGCCGTTCGACTCACTGGCCGCCCTGCGCGCCAAACTGTACGAAAGCTACCCGCATTTCGCGATGCTGGATGAGATTGCACCGTCCAAGGGCAGTGAAATTGCCGCACTTGCGAAAAAAGGCGGGAAGATGACCAAATCCGGGTTTGCGTCTCCGGTAAAAGACTTCTATTTGACGAACCCGATAGCGCGCGCTTCGGCTGTGATGGCTGAGTGCTCGGCACTGGCCCGTAACAATTTCAAGGTTGCGGCAGAGTAAGGGCAGGGGATCATGGACACATTTGCATCAACCTATCTCTGGCCGGCGCTGATCATGATAGGGCAGTCTTTGCTACTGCTCGTCTGTCTTCTGGTCTTCATTGCTTACATCCTTTTGGCCGACCGCAAGATCTGGGCTGCCGTTCAGCTGCGCCGCGGCCCGAACGTTGTCGGTCCATTCGGTCTGTTCCAGTCCTTCGCCGACCTTTTGAAGTTCGTCTTCAAGGAACCGGTCATTCCAGCCGGCGCCAACAAGGGCGTGTTCCTTCTGGCCCCCTTGGTCGCCGTGGTTCTGGCGCTGGCCACCTGGGCCGTGGTGCCGCTGGCCGATGGCTGGGTCATCGCCAACATCAATGTCGGCATCCTCTATGTGTTCGCCATTTCCTCGCTCGAGGTTTACGGCATCATCATGGGCGGCTGGGCATCGAACTCCAAATATCCGTTCCTCGGCGCGCTTCGTTCGGCAGCGCAGATGGTGTCTTACGAAGTCTCGATCGGCTTCGTGATCGTCACCGTGCTTCTGACAGCAGGATCGCTGAACCTGACGGATATCGTCATGTCGCAGTCCGATGGTCTGGGAACGCGTCTGGGCCTGCCCAACACCTTCCTCGACTGGAACTGGCTGGCGCTGTTCCCGATGTTCATCATCTTCTTCATCTCGGCGCTCGCTGAGACGAACCGCCCGCCCTTCGACCTTCCGGAAGCGGAATCGGAACTGGTCGCGGGCTTCATGGTCGAATACGGTTCCACGCCTTACATGATGTTCATGCTGGGCGAATATGCGGCCATCGTGCTGATGTGTGCGCTCACCACCATCCTGTTCCTCGGTGGCTGGTTGCCGCCAGCCGATATCGCCATCCTCAACTGGGTGCCGGGTATCATCTGGTTCATCCTGAAGGCCGGCTTTGTGTTCTTCATGTTCGCGATGGTGAAGGCGTTCGTGCCACGCTACCGCTATGACCAGCTCATGCGTCTTGGCTGGAAGGTGTTTCTTCCGCTGTCGCTTGCCATGGTCGTCATTACAGCATTCGTGCTGAAGTTCATGGGCTGGGCGTGATCATGTCCATCCTGACATTCAGCGGATTTGGAGGTTAAGATGGCTGGTCTTTCACAGGCTATCAATTCCCTGTTTCTGAAAGAGTTCGTCGGCGCTTTCTTCCTGTCGATGCGCTACTTCTTCAGGCAGAAGGCCACGATCAACTACCCCTTCGAAAAGGGGCCGGTTTCTCCACGCTTTCGCGGTGAGCATGCGCTTCGCCGTTATCCCAATGGCGAAGAACGTTGCATCGCCTGCAAGCTGTGCGAGGCGATCTGTCCTGCCCAGGCCATCACCATCGAGGCTGGCCCGCGCCGCAATGACGGCACGCGCCGCACGGTTCGCTACGACATCGACATGGTAAAATGCATCTATTGCGGTTTTTGCCAGGAAGCCTGTCCTGTTGATGCGATCGTCGAAGGTCCGAATTTCGAATTCGCAACGGAAACCCGTGAAGAACTCTATTTCGACAAGCAGCGCCTGATCGACAATGGCGACCGCTGGGAGCGTGAAATCGCGCGCAATATCGCGATCGATGCACCTTACCGCTAATCGCGGTGCAACGTTTGGGCGGGGCATTCAGTCTCGCCCGGGCTTTTGAGTTTGAAGAGCAGCGCAGACCGGATATCCGATCCGCAAGCGCATTATCGGACGGCGCGGGGAGCCCGCCTTCGATGAAAGACGAAAAGGCAAGACTATGGGTCTGCAGGCAGTATTTTTCTATCTCTTCGCCATCGTCGCCGTGGCGTCGGCATTCATGGTCATTTCAGCGAAGAACCCGGTTCACTCGGTCCTCTTCCTGATCTTGACCTTTGTGAATGCCGCCGGTCTCTTTCTCCTGACTGGAGCAGAGTTCCTCGCGATGATCCTCCTCGTCGTCTATGTCGGCGCGGTTGCGGTTCTCTTCCTCTTCGTCGTGATGATGCTCGACATCGATTTTACCGAATTGAGGGCAGGGGCTGCGAAATATGCACCGGTCGGCGCGCTCATCGGTCTCGTCGTTGCCGCTGAACTGATCTTCGTGATCGGCGGCAGCGTAATTTCGCCGGAAGCCCTGAACGCCGTCAAAATGCCGATCCCGGATATTGCGACGCGCACCAACACAGCTGCCCTCGGCGATGTGCTATATACGAATTATGTTTATTACTTCCAGATTGCCGGCCTTGTTCTGCTGGTTGCGATGATCGGCGCCATCGTGTTGACGCTCAGGCATCGCCAGCACATCAAACGGCAGGATATTTCCCAACAGGTTGCCCGCACGCCCGCGACCGCCGTCAAGGTGGTCAAGGTCAAGCCCGGGCAAGGCGTCTGAGGCAAGGCGAGGTCAAGGATACAAAAATATGGAAATCGGTCTTTCCCACTACCTGACGATCAGCGCCATCCTCTTTATTCTCGGCGTGTTCGGTATCTTCCTGAACCGCAAGAACGTCATCGTCATTCTGATGTCGGTCGAGTTGATCCTGCTTGCGGTCAACATCAACATGGTGGCCTTTTCGCACTTCCTCAACGATATCGTCGGCCAGGTCTTTGCACTGTTTATCCTGACCGTGGCCGCCGCAGAGGCTGCGATTGGCCTCGCGATCCTTGTGGTCTTCTATCGCAACCGCGGTTCGATTGCCGTGGAAGACGTCAATATGATGAAGGGCTGAACCGGCTATGCTTATCTATAAGGCCATTGTCTTTCTGCCGCTGATCGGCTCGCTCATTGCCGGCCTGTTCGGTCGCCAGATCGGCGCCAAGGCTTCAGAATACATCACAAGCGGTTTGATGATCATCACCGCTATCCTGTCCTGGTTCGTCTTCATCAATATCGGTCTTGGCCATGGTGAAGGCCAGGAAGTCATCAAGGTTCCGGTTTTGCGCTGGATCCAGTCCGGCGGCATTGACGTCGAATGGGCGTTCCGCATCGACACCCTGACCGCCGTCATGCTGGTGGTGGTCAATACCGTGTCGACGCTGGTTCACATCTATTCCATGGGCTACATGCATCACGACCCGCATCGCCCGCGCTTCTTCTCCTACCTGTCGCTGTTTACCTTCGCCATGTTGATGCTGGTAACCTCCGACAACCTTGCCCAGATGTTCTTCGGCTGGGAAGGCGTTGGTCTGGCGTCCTATTTGCTGATTGGCTTCTGGTTCAAGAAGCCTTCGGCCAATGCCGCAGCCATGAAGGCCTTCATCGTCAACCGTGTCGGTGACTTCGGCTTCATTCTCGGCATTTCCGGTATTTTCGTTCTGTTCGGCTCGATCAATTTCGAGACGATCTTTGCCGCCGCACAGAGCTACCTGCCGGCTGAAGGCACCGAGAGCACGGAAGCGGTGATCAATCTCTTCGGCATGAACCTCGATAAGGGCCACGCCCTGACCGGAATCTGCCTCCTGCTCTTCATGGGTGCCATGGGTAAGTCGGCGCAGTTCCTGCTGCACACCTGGTTGCCGGACGCGATGGAAGGCCCGACCCCTGTGTCGGCACTCATCCACGCAGCGACCATGGTCACTGCCGGTGTCTTCCTTGTCGCCCGCATGTCGCCACTGTTCGAACTGTCGCCCGACGCACTGACCTTCGTGACGATCATCGGCGCTATTACAGCGTTCTTTGCCGCCACGGTCGGTCTCGTGCAGAACGACATCAAGCGTGTGATCGCCTATTCGACCTGTTCGCAGCTCGGCTACATGTTCGTGGCGCTCGGCGTCGGCGCCTATGGGGCGGCCATCTTCCACCTGTTCACGCACGCCTTCTTCAAGGCTCTGCTGTTCTTGGGCGCGGGCTCGGTCATTCATGCCGTCGATGGCGAGCAGGACATGCGCTATATGGGCGGTCTGCGTAAACACATCCCCTATACCTTCTGGGCGATGACAATCGGTACACTGGCGCTGACCGGCGTTGGCATCCCGGGCACGATGATCGGCTTTGCCGGCTTCTTCTCCAAGGACGTCATCATCGAAGCATCCTATGCCTCGCATTCCGCAGTGGCCGGCTTTGCCTTCACCATGCTGGTGATCGCGGCTCTGTTCACCAGCTTCTATTCCTGGCGTCTGGCCTTCATGACCTTCTTCGGCAAGCCGCGGGCCTCCGCCGACGTGATGCACCATGTGCATGAATCGCCGATGGTCATGCTGATCCCGCTATTGGTTCTGTCTGTCGGTGCGATCTTTGCCGGTCTGGTCTTCGAAGGTTTCTTCTACGGCCACGAATATGCAGAGTTCTGGAAGGGGGCGTTGTTTACCCTGCCTGAAAACGAACTGCTGGAAGAATTCCACCACGTTCCGTTCTGGGTCCAGATCAGCCCGTTCGTCGCCATGCTGCTCGGCTTCGTGATTGCCTGGTATATGTATATCCGTTCGCCGGAGACACCCAAGCGCCTGGCAGAGCAGCACCGTGTGCTCTACCAGTTCCTGCTCAACAAGTGGTATTTCGACGAGCTGTACAACTTCCTCTTCGTGCGCTCCGCCAAGGCATTCGGCCGCTTCCTCTGGAAGAAGGGTGATGTTGGAGTGATCGACACCTACGGACCCAACGGCATTGCCGCTGTCGTCGCAGGTGCCACGCAGCGGGTCGTCCGTCTTCAGTCGGGCTACCTCTACCACTATGCCTTCGTGATGCTGATTGGCGTCGCCGCTCTGATTACCTGGATGATGCTCGGGAGTTCCGTCTGATGACCGATTGGCCTATTCTTTCAACGGTCACCTTTCTGCCGCTTATCGGTGTCTTGCTCTTGCTTCTGACGAGGGACGACACTGAATCCGGTCGCCGAAATGTCCGTAGCGTTGCCTTGTTGACGACAGTCTTCACCTTTGCAGTCTCGCTCTTCATCTGGGTTGGCTTCGACAATTCGACAGCTGATTTTCAGATGGTGGAAAAGACCGAATGGCTGGGGACCGGCATTGCCTATCACCTCGGCGTTGACGGCATTTCGATGCTGTTCGTGATCCTGACCACCTTCTTGATGCCGTTCTGCATTCTGGCAAGCTGGATCTCGGTCGAAAAGCGCCTCAAGGAATACATGATCGCCTTCCTGCTTCTCGAAACGCTGATGATCGGCGTGTTCGTGTCGCTCGATATCGTGCTGTTTTACGTGTTCTTCGAAGCCGGTCTGATCCCGATGTTCATCATCATCGGTGTCTGGGGCGGCAAGGACCGCGTCTACGCGTCCTACAAGTTCTTCCTCTACACGCTGCTCGGCTCGGTGCTGATGCTGCTGGCCATCATGGCGATGTATTGGGATGCCGGCACGACCGACATGACCGAACTGCTGCAGCATGATTTCCCGGCGCATATGCAAACCTGGCTATGGCTGGCCTTCTTCGCCTCCTTTGCGGTGAAGATGCCGATGTGGCCGGTCCATACATGGTTGCCGGATGCGCACGTGCAGGCACCGACGGCGGGCTCGATGATCCTTGCGGGTATCCTGCTGAAGCTGGGTGGCTACGGTCTGCTGCGCTTCTCGCTGCCGATGTTCCCTTTGGCCTCCGATTTCTTCGCCCCTCTGGTCTTCACAATGTCGGTGATTGCGATCGTCTACACCTCACTGGTGGCGCTTGCGCAGGAAGACATGAAGAAGGTGATTGCCTATTCATCGGTCGCGCATATGGGTTATGTGACCATGGGTACATTTGCGGCCAATGCGCAGGGTATTCAGGGTGCCATCTTCCAGATGATCAGCCACGGCTTCGTCTCGGCCGCGCTCTTCTTCTGCGTAGGCGTGATCTACGACCGGCTGCATACCCGCGACATCGCGGCCTATGGTGGCCTGGTCAACAATATGCCGAAATATGCCGTGGCCTTCCTGATCTTCACCATGGCCAATGTGGGGCTTCCGGGCACCTCTGGCTTTATCGGTGAGTTTCTGACCCTGATCGGTGCCTTCCGCGCCAATACCTGGGTTGCGCTCTTTGCCGCAACAGGCGTTATTCTGTCGGCTGCCTACGCTCTATGGCTCTATCGCCGGGTGGTCTTCGGAGCGCTGGAAAAGGAAAGCCTCAAGGCACTTCTTGACCTTTCCGGGCGCGAGAAGCTCATCCTCTATCCGTTGATCGTTTTGACCATCTTCTTCGGCGTCTATCCGGCACCGATCTTCGATGTGACCGCGGCTTCGGTCGACCATTTGATCAACAACTATTCGGCAGCTTTGCAGGCGGCGCATGACGTTGCGCTCATTGCGAATTGACGACAGGACCCTTTGGATATGACCGCTGAAACACTCCTTGCAAACCTGCATCTGATCGCGCCGGAGCTGATCCTGGCGATCGGCGCCCTGGTGCTGCTGATGATTGGCGTCTTCTCGGGTGAGAAGTCGGCAACCACTGTCACAGGACTTGCTGTCGCCGTGCTGGTTGCGGCCGGCATCTGGATGGTCCTCGTCGGTGGCGACGGTGAAGCCTTCGGTGGCGCATTCATCGCGGACGGCTATGGCCGCTTCATGAAAGTGCTCGCCCTGATCGGCTCCGTGACTGCTATGATCATGGCCGTCGGCCATGCCCGCTACGATCACCTCGACAAGTTCGAGTTCCCGGTTCTGCTGGTTCTGGCCACCCTCGGCATCATGCTGATGATCTCGGCCAATGACCTGATCTCTTTCTACCTGTCGCTCGAACTGCAGTCGCTGGCGCTCTATGTCGTCGCTGCGATCAACCGTGACAGCCTCCGTTCGACGGAAGCGGGCCTGAAGTATTTTGTTCTCGGTGCCTTGTCGTCCGGCATGCTGCTTTACGGCATGTCGCTGGTCTACGGTTTCACCGGCAATACCGGCTTTGACGAAATCGCACGCGTTCTGACGGCTGGCAATCCGCAGCTGGGCCTCATCTTCGGTCTGGTCTTCGTCCTGGCCGGTATCGCCTTCAAGATCTCGGCGGTGCCGTTCCACATGTGGACGCCGGATGTGTATGAAGGTGCACCGACCCCGGTCACGGCCTTCCTTGCAGCAGCTCCAAAGGTTGGTGCAATGGCGATCCTCGTCCGTCTGGTTATCGGTGCATTCGAGCCGATCTTTGCCGAATGGCAGCAGATCATCGTCTTCATCTCGATCGCGTCGATGGTGCTGGGCTCCGTGGCCGCGATCGGTCAGCGCAATATCAAGCGCCTGATGGCCTATTCGTCCATCGGCCATATGGGTTACGCGCTGGTCGGTCTTGCCGCCGGTTCGAAGACGGGTGTCACGGGGGTGATCATCTACATGACCATCTACATGGCCATGACCCTCGGCACCTTTGCCTGCATCATGGCGATGCGCCAGAAGGAAGGCGGCAATGTCGAGAATGTCGACGATCTCGCCGGCCTTTCCACCACCAAGCCTTTCATGGCCGTCATTCTGACCGCATTGATGTTCTCGTTGGCGGGTATTCCACCTCTGGCAGGCTTCTTCGGTAAGTATTTCGTCTTTGTGGCCGCCATCGAAGCCAAGCTCTACGCTCTGGCGATCATAGGTGTGCTGTCCTCGGTCATCGGCGCCTTCTACTACCTGCGTGTCGTGAAGGTGATGTGGTTTGACGATGCCACCATGGAATTCGCGCGCATTGCCGGCGAATTGCGCCTGGTCTTCGGTCTCTCCGGTATCTTCGTTCTGGGTTACCTGTTCTTCGGCGGACCGCTGGGCACCGCTGCGGACGCCGCCGCAAAGTCGCTCTTCTATTGACGAGCGCTGGCCTGAATGGCCGGATCTCGATCGAGGATTTCCGGCACGAGGCGCTTGGTGTCGTCGGCTCGACCAATGCAGACGCGCTTGAGCGCGCAAGGGCCGGCGATCAAGGAAATGTGTGGCTGACAGCGACCGCCCAAACGGGCGGTCGTGGTCGTCGCGGCAGGACCTGGTCATCAGAGCCAGGCAATCTTTATTCCTCGCTACTCCTTATTGATCCAGCGCCATTGGAAAGCCTGCCGTCGCTGCCCCTGGCCGTCGCGATTGCTGTGCATGATGCCGTTCGCGCCGTTTTGCCCGTCGATGCACCGGCGCTTGAAATCAAGTGGCCCAACGACATCCTGATCGGCCGCAAGAAGGTCTGCGGTATTCTGCTGGAAGGCGAGCGCTTGCCCGATGGCCGCCAGGCACTGGCGATCGGCATCGGTGTCAATATCGTCGTGCGTCCGGAACTCGCAGGCTACCCGGTCGTTAGCCTGGGCGAGGTGGGGGCGTCGGTATCACCCCAAGAGCTTTTTGCACGTCTGTTCGAAACCATGGCTGAGGCGCTGGCTCTGTGGGACCAGGGCCGGGGCGTTGCAAGTGTCGTTGCCCGCTGGCGTGAAGCGGCCTGCGGCGTGGGTGAAAAAATTACGGTCAATCTGCCGGACCGTTCGATTTCCGGTTATTTTTCCGGAATTGATGATAAAGGCATGTTGCTGCTTGATCGGGAAGGCGAAAGCCGAATGACGATCGCGGCTGGTGATGTATTTTTTGGTGAAGTGAGTTAGCGAACAAAGTATGGCGAAGAACGAGGAACTGGTATTTCTGCCGTTAGGCGGCGTCGGCGAGATTGGAATGAATCTGGCCCTCTATGGCTATGGTCCGCCGACCCACCGCCAGTGGATCATGGTGGATTGCGGCGTAACATTTCCGGGACCGGATCTGCCTGGCGTGGATCTTGTGCTGCCAGATATCCGCTATGTTCTCGCCCAAAAGAACAACCTCAAGGCTATCTTCATCACGCATGCGCATGAAGACCACTATGGCGCCTTGAATGACCTGTGGCCCGGTCTCAACGTTCCCGTCTATGCCTCTGGCTTTACAGCCGGAATGCTGGAAGCAAAGCGCAACTACGAAGGCAGCCGCAGCGAAATTCCGATCACGAATTTCAAGGCTGGCGACACAGTCACTGTCGGTCCGTTCTCAGTCGAGGCTGTTGGCGTAAACCATTCCATTCCAGAACCCATGTCTCTGGTGATCCGGACGCCGCTTGGCAATCTGGTCCATACCGGTGACTGGAAGATCGACCACGCGCCATCGCTCGGGCCTTTGACTGACGAAGCCCGCTTCCGTGCTATCGGCGATGAAGGCGTTTTGGCGATGATGTGCGATAGCACCAACGCCATGCGTGACGGTGTGTCGCCATCGGAAGAAGAAGTCTCCAACGGCTTGCGCCAGATCATCGAGTCAGCCGAGGGTAGGGTGGCGATTACCACCTTCTCCTCCAATGTCGGCCGTATCCGCTCCATCGCCCAGGCAGCAGAAGCCGCCGGTCGCGAAGTTCTGCTGCTCGGCAGTTCCTTGAAGCGGGTCTGCGCCGTCGCTGCGGATGTTGGTCTGATGGAGGGAATGAAGCCCTTCATTGCTGAAGACGAATATGGCTATATCCCGCGCGACAAGATCGTCGTCATCCTGACCGGCAGCCAGGGCGAGCCTCGGGCAGCACTTGCCAAGCTCTCGCGTGACGAAATGCGGAACGTTGCGCTGGCATCCGGCGATACCGTGATCTTTTCGTCGCGCGCCATTCCCGGCAACGAAAAGGCGATCCTGGATATCAAGAACGGCCTGATCGAGCAGGGCGTTCATATCATCACGGACAATGAAGCTCTGGTACATGTGTCGGGTCACCCCCGCCGCAACGAATTGCAGCAGATGTATCAATGGGTACGTCCGAAGGTCCTCGTTCCCGTGCACGGCGAAGCAGCCCATCTGATTGCCCAGGGCGAACTGGCAAAGCAGTCCGGCATTGCCACTGTTCCGCGGGTCCGCAATGGCGATGTGTTGCGGCTCGCTCCCGGACCTGCCGAAGTGGTGGATGAGGCCCCGCATGGCCGGGTGTTCAAGGACGGAAAACTGATTGGCGATTTCGAGGAAATGGGCATCGGCGACCGCCGCAAGCTTTCCTTCGTCGGTCACGTGGCCGTCAATGTTCTGCTCGACAGCCATTTTGATTTTCTGGGTGATCCGGAAATCGTGCCCATGGGCCTTCCGGAATTCGACAATGAGGGCGAAGACATGGAGGATGTTCTCTATGATTGCGTTCTTGGTGCAGTCGAGAGCATTCCGCGCGCCCGGCGCAAGGATCTGGACAAATTGCGCGAGTCGATCCGCCGCGCAGTTCGCTCCACTGCCAATGAGGCATGGGGCAAGAAGCCTGTGGTGACGGTCTTCGTGACCAAAGTCTGATTGGCGATGTCAGGAGGGCGGTATAGCGTGCCGCCCACTGATTTCAGGAGGACACAATGCTCGGACGCGTCAATCATATCGCCATCGCCGTTCCGGATCTTAAAGCCGCCACATCCACCTATCGGGATATGCTGGGCGCCAAGGTGTCGAAGCCGCAGGTCCTTGCGGAGCACGGGGTGACCGTTGTCTTCGTTGAACTACCCAACACCAAGATCGAGCTGCTGGAGCCGCTGGGTGATGCGTCTCCCATTCTCGCATTTCTCGACAAGAACCCATCCGGCGGCATGCATCATGTCTGCTACGAGGTCGACGATATTATTGCTGCGCGCGACCGGTTGAAGCAGGCGGGCGCCCGCGTACTGGGAGATGGTGAACCGAAAACCGGCGCTCATGGAAAGCCCGTTCTGTTCCTGCATCCCAAGGACTTCTTCGGTACGCTCATCGAACTCGAACAGGTGTGACAATTTGGTCAAGGATCACGTTTGTGATCGTGCCCGCCTAGTTCTATAACGCGGCAACAAGCAGCAGGGGTCGCATATGCTTATCTTTCTTCAGCACTTCGCCGTCTACTTCATCATCTGGTGGATTACGCTCTTTGCCGTGCTGCCGATCGGCCTTCGCACGCAGTATGAGAATGATGATGTTGTTCCAGGAACGGTGGAGAGTGCGCCTGCGCGCTTTCGCGGTTTACGCGTTGTATTGATGACAACGGTCATCGCCGGGGTCATTCACGGCGGCTGGTATCTGCTGACGAATTATACAGGCCTCAGCATGGATAATCTTCCGCGTATAATGCCGGAATTCAAGTAAGTTCAGGGCAGGCGACAAGCCAAAAAAAAACAAGGCCGTGAGGCCTTGTTCTAAATTATCGCGTGATCTTCAACCATTTAAGGGGCTGCGAGCAAAGCGCGCCTAAGATCTGATCCTCCCAAGACTTGACCGCGAAAATCGACAAGAATTTAAGCTCCTTGCCTCTTTTGTGTGCTCAAGCTAGCCTAAACCTCAGGCCATGTCACCCTGTTTTTTGTAAAATTACTACAGTTCAAAGAAAAAATAGAGCTGTTCAGAGTGTCGTTGCCTTACTTAGCGGTATGCTGTGAGCAACTGCTCGCCAATGGAGAATATGTCGCAGTTTTTGCAGCGTCGCCAAGCGCTCAGCGCGGGTTTTCTTCCGCGTCGGAAACCGCTATGAACGCAGCCGAATAGAACCCTTGTCACGGCTGATTCCGCATCCGTAGCGGCTGAGCCCTTTTGATGGAATACGTTATGCGTCTGTCGCGCTATTTTCTGCCTATCCTGAAGGAAAACCCCAAGGAAGCCGAGATCGTCTCTCACCGCCTGATGCTGCGCACCGGTATGGTTCGCCAGCAGAGCCAAGGCATCTACTCCTGGTTGCCACTGGGCAAGAAGGTGCTGGACAAGGTGAATGCAATCATTCGCGAAGAGCAGAACCGCGCGGGCGCCATCGAAATTCTGATGCCAACGTTGCAGTCCGCCGAGCTTTGGCAGGAAAGCGGTCGATACGAGGCTTATGGCAAGGAGATGCTGCGCATCACCGACCGTCAGGACCGGCCCATGCTGTATGGACCCACCAATGAGGAAATGGTCACCGACATTTTCCGCTCCTATGTGAAGTCCTACAAGAACCTGCCCTTGAACCTTTATCACATCCAGCTGAAATTCCGTGACGAGATCCGTCCGCGCTTCGGCACCATGCGCTCGCGTGAGTTCATGATGAAGGACGCCTATTCCTTCGATATGACCATGGAAGATGCGGTACACTCTTATAACAAGATGTTTGCCGCCTACCTGCGCACCTTCGACCGGTTGGGTCTGCGCGCCATTCCAATGCAGGCCGATACGGGTCCAATCGGTGGGAATCACAGCCATGAATTCATCATTCTGGCCGAGACCGGAGAGTCGGAAGTCTTCTCGCACCGCGATTTTGTCAATTTCGACATTCCGCCAGCCGACGTCGATTTCGATGATGTTGCCGGCATGCAGGCGATCTTCGACAAGTGGACGTCCGTCTATGCGGCCACGTCGGAAATGCACGATGAGGCAGCCTTCGCGGCCGTTCCCGAAGCAGATCGTCTGTCGGCTCGCGGTATCGAGGTTGGACACATCTTCTATTTCGGCACCAAGTATTCCGAGCCGATGGGCGCCAAGGTGCAGGGACCGGACGGCAAGGAACATCTTGTCCACATGGGATCCTATGGCATTGGACCGACACGCCTTGTTCCCGCCATCATTGAAGCCTCGCATGACGACAACGGAATCATCTGGCCGGAATCGGTCGCGCCCTTTGATTGCGTCGTGATCAACATGAAGACGGGCGACGAAGCGTGTGATGCGGCTTGCGAAAAGATCTATGCGGAACTGATGAAGGCCGGCAAAGACGTACTTTACGACGACACCACCGGTGGTGCTGGTGCAAAGTTTGCGACAGCCGACCTCATTGGCGTCCCGATGCAGATCATTGCTGGTCCGCGCTCGGTTGCCAATGGCGAAGTCGAACTCAAGGTGCGCAAGACCGGCGCCCGCGAGACCATGACAATCGAGGCCGCGATCAACCGCCTTCTGGCCTGATCGAATTATTGGAGGCGACATGACCAGCGCAGCCGCCGACACTCCGGCTGGCCAGAACGGTGAAAAAACCGGCTCGGCCAAGCCTTTCTCCGCATTCGAACGCATGGTGGCATGGCGCTACCTGCATGCCCGACGCAAGGAAGCTTTCATCTCGGTGATCGCAGGCTTTTCCTTTGTCGGCATCATGCTGGGTGTGGCAACGCTCATCATCGTTATGGCGGTGATGAATGGTTTCCGCACGGAGCTGATTTCGCGCATTCTGGGCATCAACGGTCATATGATCGTCCAGGCCGTTGATACGCCTCTGAGCGACTTCGCCGATCTGGCGAAGAAGTTCGAGGGCGTCGAAGGCGTGACCATGGCCATTCCGCTGGTCGAGGGGCAGACCCTGGCCTCAGGCCGGTTGGGTGCGGGCACCGGCGCGCTGGTGCGAGGCATCCGTGCCGAAGACCTTCTCAAGCTGAAAACGGTATCGGGTAATATCCGCTCCGGCGATATGGTCGGCTTTACCAGCGGGCAGGGCATTTTGATCGGCTCGCGCATGGCCGCAGATCTGGGCGTGTCTGCCGGCGATACGGTGACGCTTGTGTCTCCCGAAGGCGATGTAACGCCCATGGGCGTAAACCCGCGCGTGAAAGCCTATACGGTATCCGGCATCTTCGAGATTGGCATGTCGGAATATGACAGCTCCATCATCTACATGCCGCTTGAAGAAGCGCAGCTCTACTTCAATGCCGAAGGCATCGTGCAGTCGATCGAGCTGTTCGTTTCCGATCCAGACAAGATCGACGAGATCCGTCCCAAGGTGGAGGCGGCTGCCGGTCGCCAGCTCTACATCACCGACTGGCGTCAGCGGAACCAGACCTTCTTTTCTGCCCTTCAGGTGGAGCGCAATGTGATGTTCATGATCCTGACGCTCATCGTTCTGGTGGCGGCACTCAACATCATTTCCGGCCTCATCATGCTGGTGAAGGACAAATCGAGCGATATCGGGATCTTGCGGACCATGGGCGCCAGTTCCGGCGCCGTTATGCGCATCTTCTTCATGACCGGGGCGGCCATCGGAACGGCGGGCACCATTGCCGGTGTCGCTCTTGGCGTTGTGGTCTGTCTCAACATCGAGTCGATCCGCCAGTTCTTCTCCTGGGTCTCCGGTACGATCCTGTTCGATCCGGAACTCTACTTCCTGAGCCAGCTGCCGGCGGATATGAATCTCGGCGAGACCGTGACCGTCGTCATCATGGCGCTCACATTGTCCTTCCTGGCGACGATCTTTCCCGCCTGGCGGGCATCACGCCTCGATCCCGTCCAGGCGCTCCGATACGAATGAGGACACCTCAAGCCATGTCATCCAAGACCGTCCTCCAGCTCTCAGGGATCAAGCAGGACTATGGTCAGGGCGAGACCGTCCTGACGATCCTGAAAAATGCCAATTTCAGCCTCATGGCAGGCGAAACCGTCGCTTTGGTCGCCCCCTCGGGCACCGGCAAGTCGACGCTTCTGCACATTGCCGGGCTGCTCGAGCATCCGACCGATGGCGAAGTGACACTGGGCGGTGAGGCCTGCAATGGTCTGGGCGATGATCAACGCACCCGGATGCGGCGCAATGGCATTGGCTTCGTCTATCAGTTCCACCATTTGCTGCCCGAGTTTACGGCCCTTGAGAATATCATGATGCCGCAACTGATCGCCGGCCTGACAATGGCCGAGGCGCGGGAGCGGGCAAGCCAGTTGCTCGATTACATGCGCATCAGCCATCGTGGCGAGCATCGCCCGGCGGAACTGTCGGGTGGTGAACAGCAGCGTGTCGCCATTGCCCGCGCCGTTGCCAATGCACCGCTGGTGCTGCTGGCCGACGAGCCGACCGGCAACCTCGATCCGGAAACCGCTTCTTATGTGTTTTCCGCCTTGGAGGCACTGGTGCGGCAGTCGGGACTTGCAGCTCTCATTGCGACCCATAACCACGACCTGGCGCGGCGTATGGATCGCTGTGTGACCATCATTGATGGCAAGGTTGTCGATTATGATCCGGGTGCTCGCCCCGTCATTTAACCCCGCAGACTTTGATGCCGTGCTCGTCGCTCCAGTCTTTCAGGGAGACCGTGCTTGGCGCGGTGTTCTGGGATGTGCCGTTTAAGACATACTTCCCGCTCAGCACATTATAGTCGCACGACCCGTTGCTGTCGGGATTGTCGATATCCAGCGTGTCGTTCCAGTTATAGGTAAAGCCGGCAACGATAAACTGGCTGTCACGCCAGGCGATGGTGACCGTCTGCGTCCAGCGGTTCCGCCCGATGCCCGAATTTTGCGTCGTCACGGCCAGGGAACCATTGTCCAGCGCTTTGAGTTCAGGGTCGCGTCCAAACATGCCGTCGAGACTGGTATTGCCCCACAGCGAATAGGCACCCTCGCTGACGGGCCGCAACAGGTTGTGGGTCTTGTCTGCGAGGTACAGATAGAGAAGGGCTTCGTCACTGTCCGCGTCCTCTGGAGCGACCAGCAGGGCAAGGTCGCTTCGGCCATCCTTGTTCCAGTCGCCGGTCACGCCGGAAACGACCCGTCCAGCTGGAAAATCAACAGCACCTGCCGAGACAGCCGGAAGCATTGCAATCACGGCAGCGGTCATCATTCGTTTCATCGTCTCTCACAATTCTCAATGGCAATTCATCTGGCGGTGTTCTCGCATACAGGCATGCTGAACAAAATGGCGAAAAAGTGATTGACGAAAGAACGAAAAGAGAACATAGTGGAAACATAACAAGTAAGGAGTGAGCCATGACCGAGGTAATTCGTGACGTTGCAGCATTCGCTTCCATCGCGGTTTTCATCGCAAGTTTTTCATTGATCGTGATGGCCCTGTAAGGCCTTTAGAGCGGGATAGCTTTTTGTCCCGACCGTTTGCATCTGGACTTGAGACCTCAGCCGGTCGAAAATAGCCGCCGATTCCTCGTGAGAGAAAGCGGTGCGTTTATGAGTGGTGCGGTTGTGGCTAAGGGTTCGGACGGGGCAGGCGAAACCTCGCCGGGTTTCGTGCATCTGAGGGTCCATTCGGCCTATTCGCTGCTCGAAGGTGCTTTGCCTCTCAAGAAGATCCTCGCGAAGGCGGCAAGCGACAGCCAGCCAGCCATCGCGGTGACCGATACCAATAATCTGTTCGTCGCGCTGGAGTTTTCGCAAAAGGCGCTGGGCGAGGGTCTGCAGCCGATCATCGGATGCCAGCTCGCCATCGACATGGAAGATGCGGGCGATGACAAGCGTGGACATCAGTCCATGCAGAAGTTCCCGGCCATCGTTCTGTTGTCGTCGACACCGGCCGGCTATGAGCGTCTGGTCGATCTGGTGAGCCGTGCCTATCTCGACGGTGAAAGCGGACAACTGGTTCACATCAAGGCGTCCTGGCTCGAAGAGATCGGCACGGAAGGTCTGATTGCGCTCACCGGTGCCACGACAGGTCCGGTCGATATTGCTCTGCGCGAAGGGCATAAGGCTCAGGCCGAAGCCCGCCTTGAGACGCTGAAAGGCTTTTTCGGCGACAGGCTCTATATCGAATTGCAAAGGCAGGTTGGCTATAGCCGCCCGCACGAGCAAAAAATGATCGATCTGGCTTACGAGCATGGCGTACCGCTGGTTGCCACCAACGAGGCCTTCTTCCCGACCAAGGATGACTATGAGGCCCACGACGCTCTGATGGCGGTGGCCCATAATGCTATCGTCTCCGATGACAGCCGTTTTCGCCTGACACCCGATCACTATCTCAAAAGCCGCGCAGAAATGCGCAAGCTGTTTGCAGACCTGCCGGAAGCGCTCGACAACACGGTCGAGATCGCCCGTCGTTGTTCTTTCATTCTCGACACGCGCAAGCCCATCCTGCCACGCTTTACCGGCGCCAGCGAAGACCCCGATGAGGCCGATCGCGCCGAGGGCGCGGAGCTTCGCCGTCAGGCGGTCGAAGGGCTTGAAAACCGGCTGGCGGCCCTTGGAATGGCACCGGGCTACGACGAAACCCAATATCGCGAGCGCCTCGATTTCGAACTCTCCATTATCGAGCGTATGAAATTTCCGGGCTACTTCCTGATCGTTGCCGACTTCATCAAATGGGCCAAGAGCCAGGATATTCCGGTTGGCCCCGGACGTGGTTCGGGTGCGGGCTCGCTGGTTGCCTATGCGCTGACCATCACCGATGTCGATCCGCTGCGCTTCTCACTGCTGTTTGAACGCTTCCTCAACCCGGAACGCGTATCGATGCCCGACTTCGATATCGACTTCTGCCAGGATCGCCGCGAAGAGGTGATCCGTTATGTACAGAAGAAATACGGTCGCGAGCAGGTGGCGCAGATCATCACCTTCGGATCGCTGCAGGCGCGCGCAGCGCTGCGTGACGTCGGTCGTGTTCTGGAAATGCCCTATGGCCAGGTCGACAAGATCTGCAAGCTGGTGCCGAACAACCCGGCCAGCCCGACTCCTCTCTCCAAGGCGATCGAGGAGGAGCCCAAGCTGCAGGAGGCTGCTGACGAGGAGCCTGTTGTCGCCCGGCTTCTGGACATCGCCCAGAAGATCGAAGGCCTCTATCGCCACGCCTCGACCCATGCTGCCGGTATCGTCATCGGTGACCGCCCGCTGTCGAAGCTGGTGCCAATGTATCGCGATCCGCGCTCGGATATGCCTGTCACCCAGTTCAATATGAAATGGGTCGAACAGGCCGGTCTGGTCAAGTTCGACTTTCTCGGCCTGAAAACGCTGACGGTTCTGAAGACTGCGGTTGATTTCGTGCGCCGCACCAAGGGTGTCGAAGTCGATCTTGCGGCCATCCCGCTGGACGACAAGAAGACCTATGACATGCTCTCGCGCGGCGAGACTGTCGGCGTGTTCCAGGTGGAAAGTGCCGGCATGCGCAAGGCCCTGATCGGCATGCGTCCCGACTGCATCGAGGACATCATCGCGCTGGTGGCGCTCTACCGCCCGGGCCCGATGGAGAATATCCCGGTCTACAATGCCCGCAAGCACGGCGAAGAAGAAATCGAATCGGTCCATCCGACCATCGATTATCTGCTCAAGGAAACGCAGGGCGTTATCGTCTACCAGGAGCAGGTGATGCAGATCGCCCAGGTGCTCTCCGGCTATTCGCTCGGAGAAGCCGACCTTCTGCGTCGCGCCATGGGTAAAAAGATCAAGGAGGAGATGGACAAGCAGCGCGCTCGTTTCGTCGACGGTGCGGTGAAAAACGGCGTCCTCAAACCGCAGGCCGACCTCATTTTCGATCTGCTGGCCAAGTTCGCCAATTACGGTTTCAACAAGTCGCACGCCGCTGCCTACGCTATCGTCTCGTACCAGACCGCCTATATGAAGGCGCATTATCCGGTCGAGTTCCTCGCATCGTCGATGACCTATGAAATGTCGAACACCGACAAGATCAACGATTTCCGCCAGGATGCGGGCCGGATTGGCATCAAGGTCGTGCCGCCATCGGTGCAGACCTCCTTCCGCAAGTTCGAGCCGGGCGACAACAGCATTTTCTATTCGCTGGCGGCGCTTAAAGGCGTGGGCGAAGCCTGCGTGGATCATATCGTCGAGGTGCGCGGCGACACGCCATTTGCCTCGATCGAGGATTTCTGCCTGCGCATCGATCCCAAGCAGATCAACCGTCGGGTGTTCGAAAGCCTGATTGCGGCCGGCGCCTTCGATTGTTTCGGTGTGGATCGGGCGCAACTGGTCGCGTCGCTTGACCGCATTATCGGTTACGCCCAGCGTGCGCAGGAAAACAAGGTCAGCGGACAGTCCGACATGTTCGGATCCGGTGGCGCCAGCGGACCGGAAAAGATCGCACTTCCGGCCTTCTCACCCTGGACACCGTCAGACAAGCTGATGCGTGAGTTCCAGGTGCTGGGCTTCTATCTGTCCGCCCACCCCCTGGATGCCTACAAGTCGCTTCTGGAAAAGCTGCGCGTCCAGACCTTCGGCGAATTTTCCGGTGCCGTGAAGCAGGGCGCCGTCGCCGGCCGTCTGGCGGGCACAGTGATCAGCAAGCAGGAACGCAAGACCCGCACCGGCAACAAGATGGGCATCGTGGTTTTCTCAGACCCGTCCGGGCAGTTCGAAGCCGTGCTCTTTTCCGAAGGGCTGAACCAGTTTCGCGACCTTTTGGAAACCGGCAAGTCACTGGTCATCACCGTGCAGGCCGATGAGCGCCCGGAAGGCATTGGGCTTAGAATCCAGACGGCGCAATCGCTGGAAGAAAAATCGGTTCAGATGCAAAAGGCACTGCGTGTCTTCGTACGCGATTCCGGACCGTTGAAATCCGTCGCTACCCACCTCAATGCGAAGGGCGACGGTCTCGTTTCCTTTGTGGTGATCAAGGAGGAGGGCGTACGCGAGATCGAGGTCGAACTGACGGACAAGTTCCGCCTGTCACCGGAAATCGCCGCCGCCTTGCGCTCTGTGCCGGGCGTGGTCGATGTGGAACTGGTATAGCCGGCCGGAAGCCTCGCTTATCCCTGCGGATTGCGGTGGGTTATGGTGATGAAGTCCGTGCCCTGACCGGTTTCCGGGCCAATGCCGGTATCGTTGATCGTCAGCGAGCTGCCCTCGTCGAGCAGAAGTGCGATTTTGTGGCGGATATTGTCGGGAATGGTGATGCGGTCGAGTGCTGCGGCCATGCTGTCTGAGGCCTGATCATCGGTAATGCCCAGACGCTTGCGCGTGGCAGAACTGATGTAGTCCTCAAGCGTCACCCCGTGCCACTCGGCTTTGCCGGAAAAGCGGTTGACGGCGGTTGCCTCGGCGAAATGTGTGCCGAGCGCCTTTTCGGGATGGTCGATCGTGATCGGCGCCTCGAAGACCGGCTTGAATTTTTGCCGGACCATGATCTGGCCAAGGGGCGGCTCACCACGCCCGCCGGCATGGTAGAGCGTCCGCATGAACTCGGCCGTCATGATCTCGCCCTTGGTCGGCAGGCCTTTCCAGCGCTTGAAGCCGTTGATGGCGCTGATTGTCATCGGACCGATATGACCGTCTGGTTGACCCGCATCGAAACCGAGATCGGTCAGAATTTCTTGCGCGTCAAACACCATCTCGCGCACGCCGCGACGGGTAATGAGAATACGAAGCGGCGGCAGTTTCTCAAGGGTTACACTGGTGCTCGCACCGACCTTTGGCAGAACTTCCGCAACGGCCACTTCGACCGGGATCTCGCTTCCATCGAAATTGGTCGGCCGCAACTGCGCGTCGGACAGGAGCATGCTGTTGTCGGCCGGAAGCTCCGGCGTAAAAAGTGTGCGGCTGGAGATCAGCTGAGGTGCGACAGGCGCATCGGTAATGATCACATGCGCGCCACGCTCGGTCATCTGAAACAATGAGCGCGCAAAGGCGCCGGGCAAACGCACGCAGCCATGCGAGGCCGGATAGCTGGGCACGCTGTTGGATTCATGTAGCGCGACACCAGACCATGTAATGCGCTGCATCCATGGCATTGGCGCGTTCGAATAGAGGTTCGACTCGTGATATTTGCGTTTCTCGAGGATTGAAAAAACGCCTGAAGGAGTCGTGTGCCCGGATTTTCCGGTCGAAACCTTCGAGGTCGCGACGATCTGTCCGCCGTCGTAAACGGTCAGGCTCTGTTGGTTCTTGGAGACGAAAATCTGCAGCGTGCCGCCATCTGCGGCAAGCGTTGCGGAGGAAAACGCGGTCAACGCCAGAAGACCGATGCCCAGATAAATTGACTTGAACACGAAACACAACCTCTACGCAAAACAACTCCCCTCGAATATAAGAGGAAGTTTAAGAAAGTTTTGAAGGACTGCCTCGCTCACATTTTTGTGTCAGGAAAAATCAATAGAAGCCGCTATTGGCCAGTTCGGGATGAGCGGCCAACAGCTTAACGATCCTGCCGCTTGGGATGGAATGTATAGCCGGTTTCAACGCTGCCCTTGCCGAATTTGTCGCGCAGCTTATCCATGGCAGCTTCCGCAGCAGCCCGACGCCCGGCCTGCTGGTCGACCAGATCGCCGGGGTCTGCGGTGGCAGCGTCGCAAAGGTCACTGACACCGATCCCGATCAGCCGGTACTTTGTGCCATCCGTTTCTTTTTCCAGAAGAGATATGCCGGTCCTGAAAATGCGGTCGGCAAGCTGGGTCGGATCGTCGAGACGCCTGTTGCGGGTCCGGCCTTTGAAATCGGCAGTCTTGAGCTTCAGCACCACTGTCTGCCCGGCAATGGCGCTTTTCTTCAAGCGCCAGGCGACTTTCTCCGAAAGCGAGCGCAGATGCGTCACCAGTTGCTCATGATTGGAGATGTCGTCGAAGAAGGTCGTTTCGGCCGAAACGCTCTTTGCCGCCTCGTTCAGATGCACATCGCGCTCGTCAATGCCACGTGACAGTCTAAACAGGCGCTGCCCCATGGAGCCGTAGCGGCGCATCAGGTCGCCTTCTTCCATGGTCTGCAACTGGCTGATCATCGTGATGCCATCGCGCTCCAGCGTGCCGGCAAGGGCTTTGCCAACGCCCCATATGGTTGTCACGGGTCTGGATGCCAGGAACTCGAGCGCCTCCGTGCGTCCGATAACGGAAAACCCGCGGGGCTTTTGCAGATCCGACGCCACTTTGGCCAGAAATTTGCAATAGGAGAGGCCGACGGAGACGGTGATCCCAACCTCCAGTTCGACCCGTCGGGCGAATTTCGCCAGCACCCGGGCGGCAGGGTTGTGATGCAGCTTTTCCGTGCCCTTGAGTTCCAGAAAGGCCTCGTCGATGGAGATCGGCTGCACCATCGGTGTCAGTTCCTGCATCATCTGCCGCACCTCGCGGCCAACGCGGGCATATTTTTCCATATCGGGTTTGATAACAACGGCATCAGGGCATGCATCCAATGCCTTGAACATAGGCATGGCCGAGCGCACACCATGAACGCGGGCGATATAACAGGCCGTCGAGACAACGCCTCTTTTGCCCCCACCAATGATCACCGGCTTGTCCGCAAGCTCGGGATTGTCGCGCTTTTCAACAGAGGCATAAAAGGCGTCGCAATCGATATGGGCGAGTGTCAGATCGTAGAGTTCTGAATGGTAGACAAGCCGCGGGCTGCCACAGGACGCGCACCGACGGCGGCCTTCAGGTTGACCCTTCAGGCAGTCACGGCAAAAGCCCGGAGATGGTTGATCGTCAGCGGCCATGATGAGAACAAAAGTTGAACATTCGATGTTTATGCGCTAGCGTTCCGCAATGCAAGCGGAGCAAGACATGATGCCTCAAAATTTCACTGACCGTCCACTGTCACCTGATCTGCCGCAGGACGTCGCGGTTGCCATGGGGCGGCAGGGGGGCTGTTACGGTTGCTGGTATGCCTGTTTCTGCCTGGCGCCACCCGAATGACAGGCAGGGAGCGCTGACGGGTGCAAGGCCGACATGCGCGCGCGTGGGAGTGCTGGCGCATCGCCGGGCGTACGCTGATGGCCAGCCGACAGAAGGCCTACATCATCGGTCCAGAAAGCTTGTGCCATGCCTCTGCTACCGTTTCAGGCTTGGTGCCAGTCGCCTCGCAAAAGCTCATCAGGCTGGGTTCATGGGCCATCATGAAATCCAGAAGTCCCGCCAGAAAGCCCGGATCTGTTGCCGCAGTGCGGATCTGGTCTGCCTGCACACCGGAAAGCGCTAGAAAACGCGAGAGCATATCGGGTTCATTTGCCAGCCAGGCAAGGATTGAGACCGCCGTTTCTTGCGGATCGGTCGTCGAGAGCTGTTCGCGCATAAGTTTTTCCATGATTTTCGCGAGGTTACCGTTTTCTCAACCAAATGAGAGTAGTTTAGCTTGTGAACAGATTTGAGCCGACCCGTGTGCCAAAGGTATGCGGGGCGCTGGGGGACGGAGCAAAAGGACTGGTAATGCCCAAGAAGGTCATGATTGTAGAAGACAACGAGCTCAATATGAAGCTCTTTCGCGATCTGATCGAGTCCTGTGGCTATTCCACGATTCAGACGCGAAACGGCATGGAAGCCCTCGATCTGGCGCGGAAATATCATCCGGACCTGATCCTCATGGATATACAATTGCCGGAAGTCTCGGGCCTGGAAGTGACGAAGTGGTTGAAGGACGATCCGGAGCTGCACGTGATTCCGGTAATCGCCGTGACGGCCTTCGCCATGAAGGGGGATGAGGAGCGCATTCGTCAGGGCGGTTGCGAAGCCTATGTTTCAAAGCCAATTTCGGTGCCCAAGTTCATAGAAACCATCAAGACCTATCTTGGTGATGCGTAACAAGACGGAAGATCAACCATGACAGCACGCATTTTGGTGGTTGACGATATACCGGCAAACGTCAAATTGCTCGAAGTTCGGCTGATTGCCGAATATTTCGATGTGCTGACGGCTGACAACGGTCCTCGGGCACTTGAGATCTGCAGCCAGACGCAAGTCGATGTCATTTTGCTCGATATCATGATGCCTGAGATGGATGGTTTTGAGGTCTGCGAGCGTCTGAAGGCCGACCCCCGCACCGCCCATATTCCCGTCGTCATGGTCACCGCGCTCGATCAACCCTCCGACCGGGTTCGTGGACTGAAGGCGGGCGCCGACGATTTCCTGACCAAGCCCGTCAATGATCTCCAGCTGATCTCTCGCGTTAAAAGCCTGGTGCGACTGAAGACGCTGAGCGACGAGTTGCGCATTCGCGCCGAGACCGCGCGCAATATCGGTATGGAAGATCTTCTGCGTGTGACGGACGGAAAGCTCGAGGAAGCGGGGCAGGTTCTGCTGGTCGACAGCCGCGGCAGTTCGCAGGAACGGATCATCAAGGCGTTGAAGCCCGTGGCCGAGATCATGGCCATGTCCGATCCGCAGGCAGCCGTCTTCGAAGCCACGGAAAATTCGTTCGACCTGGTCATCGTCAACGCCAACTTCGACGATTACGATCCGCTGCGTCTATGTTCCCAACTGCGTTCCGTGGACCGCACGCGCTTTATTCCGATCCTGCTGATCGTCGATCAGGGTGCGGATCAAATCGTGGTGCGCGCACTCGATCTGGGCGTCAATGACTATATACAGCGCCCGCTCGATCCCAATGAACTCGTCGCACGTGTCCTCACCCAGATCCGCCGCAAGCGTTTTAATGATCGTCTGCGCGAAAGCGTCCAGCACACGATCGAGCTGGCCGTCACGGACGGTCTCACAGGACTTAACAACCGTCGCTATCTCGACAATCACCTGAAGACGCTGTTTGCACGTTCAAAGGTGAGGGGGCGTCCGCTCTCCGTGTGCATCGCCGATATCGACCGCTTCAAGCAGGTCAACGATACCTACGGCCATGACGCGGGCGATGAGGTGCTGCGAGAGTTTGCAGCACGTATCCGTTCCACCGTGCGCGGTGCGGATCTGGCCTGCCGGTTTGGTGGGGAGGAGTTTGTGCTCGTCATGCCCGATACGCCCGCAGACACCGCCGCTTCTGTGGCCGAACGACTGCGTGCAATTATCGAGTCCAAGCCGTTCACGATACGCGGCATCGATGTCAGCCTGGATATAACGGCATCTATGGGCATTGCGACAGTGGTCGACGGCGTGGTGACGCCCGAGCAGTTGCTCAAACAGGCTGACCGGGCGCTCTACGAAGCCAAGAATGCCGGCAGAAATCGGGTGGTCGCGGCCGTCGCAGCCTGACGACAAGCGATGCCCGTGATGGGTGTGCCGAATCGCAACACCTCTCCAGAGATTGCCGAGACAGGCAAATTCTCAATTGCGCTTGTGCCGGTTGTGGATAAAAATGTCGTCAGAGAGTGCAGTGGCGTCGGTTGCGTTGAGGCGAGTGTATCGCCACAAGAGTTTTCGGTTTTACGAATTCATTCGGCATTCGCATTGATATTTTTTCGGTCTTCTTTGCACAATTGCATTGTTTTGACAGTTAAAATGGACGTGCGGTGCAATTTTTCTGCGCCTTTATATCTTAGTTTGTACGAAAATAGAGAAATTACTACGTTTTTGTCTTGGTTCAATTTTCGTTAGCGAAGATTATGCCGGTTCTTCATTCTAAGGTAAATTTGATTGTCCTGAAACTATACTTATGTATCTCTCGTGAATATCGATTCAAGCAGAGAGTCTTAACTGGCCGAATTTAACCATATGTTGTGACAAAATGGGGCGCGGTTAAGAAATAGTTGATTTTTCTTCCAACTTGCGCGAAGTTCGAGACACGGACATCGGGTCCACAAGGACATTCGAACACCCCATGATGCTCAGGTCCGCCGCATCTCCTGGGTCGTGGGGTCGGTCGGTTAGCGTGCTTGTTACAGTCGGTTCCTCGTGCCGCCTTAGTATGCTGACCGACCCCCTATTATAAGAAGCACCGTATCATCGTGATGATACGGTGCTTTTTTATTGGCCGCTCGATGAGGGGGGGGCGCGCGGCCGAATCCGGAATAGAGAAGGGGCGCCTCGCGACTAGCGCGGGCGCCCCTTGAACCTGTCTTGCAACTCCAAAGCGGAATTACTTGATCTTGGTTTCCTTGAACTCAACGTGCTTCCGTGCGACCGGATCGTACTTGGTCTTGGTCATCTTGTCGGTCATCGTACGGCTGTTCTTCGTGGTAACGTAGAAGAAGCCGGTGTCGGCCGTCGACAGAAGCTTGATCTTGATTGTTGTAGCCTTAGCCATGGTCGTCCTGCCTTTAAGAAAAATGAAGCCACGGACAACCGTATGGGTCCAAGGCTAATTCTGGCGCGAAACTACAAATCGGCCCCGAAAAGTCAAGTCTGTTTCGGTCTAAAAAGCAATCTTCCGATGGAAAGCGCCACATAAAGCGCGAAGAAGCCCGCAATTGCCCATGCAAAACCGTGCATTCCGGAGATATCCATCGCGGCACCGATCGCCTGTGGACCGGCAACAGTCCCGACAGCATAGCAGAAGATAAAGGCGGCATTGGCGGCTGCAAGGTCAGACCCCTTGAGTCGCGAGCCGAGATGGCTAAGGCCGATCGTATAGAGACCGGACACGCAGCCACCGAAGAACAGCAACAATACCCCGAGCGTGATCCAATTGGATGCGAACCAGGGCAGCATCAGTGCCCCTATCAGGCCCATCAGTGCCATGACGAATAGCAACAGGCGCCTATCCTTCAGCCTGTCGGAAAGCATGCCAAGCGGGATCTGGAAAGCCATATTGCCGATACCCATTGCGGTCAGCAATAAAGCCCCTTGGGCCTCGGAAAAACCGAGGCGGGTGGCATAGATCGGAAACAGTGACAGACCGCCTGCTTCGACAGCGCCAAAGACGAAAACGGCGGCAGTGGCTGTGGGGACCAGGAACACATAGCGCAGGAAGTGATTTTGCGGCTTTCCCTCCAGGACCGGACTTTCGCCGCGGGCGATGAAGATAGGGATTGCCGCCAGAAGGATGACACCGGCCCCCACGGCGAAGGGAAGAACCCCATCGGATCCGAGTACGGAAAAGAGCAGGGGACCTGATGCGAATCCGACGGACAGAACAGTGGCGTAAATGCCCAGCACCAGGCCACGACGGGATGGCGGGGCAGCGGCATTGATCCAGAACTCGGACAGGATGAACAGCGTCGTGGTGGCACCGTGGAACACCAGCCGTAGCGGGAACCACATCCAGAACTGTTCGGCATAAAAGAAGCCGAGGGCGCTGATGGCTGACAGAAGAACCGCCCACAGCATTGTGCGCGCGACACCGAAGTCATGGGCAAGCTTGGTGGTGATAGGGGCTGCAATCATGGCAGCAACACCCGCCATCGCCGAATTGAGCCCTATCAGCGTAGACGGTATTCCGCGCTTTTCCAGAATGATGGACAGCAGCGGAAGGCCAAGCCCCATGGCAATGCCAACGGCGGTAATGGCTGCGATTGCGGCGATCAGTGACGGCCAGTGGATGGTCTCCGGGTAACCGTGAGCACCGAGACCCTTATCGGACATGGTTTGAACCCTCAGATGCCACTGCGCAGGAACTGGCCCCGCCGTGCGTAATAGTATGGACCTTCCAGATCGAAGGGCAGGGACGGTTGCGCTGTCATCTGTGCTTGCACGTCTTCCAGGATTGTTTGCGTAATCGGCGGAATGTTCAGCGTTGAATTGCTGCCAATGTCAAGCCATTGCAGATCATGAAGTTCTTCCGAATTGCGCATGCAATCCAGTTGAAGCGCGGTTTCGTCGGTAAAAGTGCAAAAGAAGCGGGTATCGAATCGACGGACATTCCCGGGCGGTGTCACGGCGCGAGCGACGTATCGCAGAGACGATAGATCGGCCACCAGCCGCTCAACGGTGCCCCGTACCTCCAGTTGGCCGAGCACAAGTCCAGTCTCTTCATGCAACTCGCGGATTGCAGCAAGCGCCAGCGCGCGGCCGCGACGCACCGCAGCTTCATCCGTCTTGCCGCCGGTGAGGCGCGTCAGGACAGATGCATGAAGGTCAGAGCTATAGGGAAGCGCGTGATCGGTACGGTCACGCCGTCCACCCGGAAACACATAGAAATTGGGCATGAAAGCATGCTTGTTGCCGCGCTTGCCGACAAGAACCCGGATTGTTGTCCCGGAACGATCAAGAACCAGAATGCTTGCGGCATCCTTCGGCCGCAGGGGGGAAGGCGCCTGCCCCCCTTGCGGCTGGTTCTCGAAGGGATGCGACGTCATGCGCCCGGAAACTCGTCCGCTTCATCAGGTGTGTCGCCAAAACCGTGCATTCGAAGTGCCCATTGCAGACCAATGACGCCACCCTTGATCGGTTGAATGATCGCCAGCGAGATCACCACTGCCAGCGGCGCCCAGATGGCAAGATGGATCCAGGGAGATGCGGGAAAAATCAGGTCGGTCATCATATAGCCGCCCAGCAGTACATGGCCAAGGACCATGACCACCAGATAAGGCGGAAGATCGTCGGCGCGGTGGTGATACATTTCCGCCCCGCAGGATGCACAAGTGTCCACCGGTTTCAGGAAGGCTTTAAACAGGCGCCCGCTGCCGCAGGAGGGGCACGAACAAGCCATGCCCCGCATGATGGAGCGGCCCAGGGGCCGGTCGGCCTTTTTGTCTCCGCCATACCGGACCATCGACGATGCTTCGCTTGACGACATGACTTTATCCTCTCAGTGCTGAACCTCAGCGACGACCGCGTGGCGGTCGGGTGCCGGGCTGCTTGCGCATTTGTTCTCGTCCGCGCTTGGACGTTTTGTGGAATGATCGCGTCGACGTGGGCATAGCGCGTCCCTCGCTCAGCATTTCGAACCGCAACGCCCCCGCAAGCGGTATGGCCTCGACAAGCTTGACTTCCACGACATCCCCAAGCTGATAGCCAAGTCCGGTCTTTTCGCCCGAAAGTGCCTGATGCGCTTCGTCGTATATGAAGTAGTCCTTACCAAGTGTCGAGATCGGTATAAAGCCATCCGCGCCGAATTGCGGCAAGGCGACAAATAGTCCCGATTTGGTGACACCGGCAATCCGGCCTTCGAACTCGTCGCCGACGCGTGTCGACAGGTGATGCGCAACAAGGCGGTTGACCGTATCGCGTTCGGCGGCCATCGCACGGCGCTCGAAGGTGGAGATTTCAGCGGCAATATCAGCGAGTGCTGCCTCTTCGTCCGGCGAAATTCCGCCTTCGCCAAGGCCGAGCGAACCGACCAGCGCCCGATGCACGATCAGGTCCGCATAGCGGCGGATCGGCGAGGTGAAATGCGCGTACTTCATCAAATTGAGGCCGAAATGGCCAATATTTTCGGGGCTGTAGATTGCCTGGCTCTGCGAGCGCAACACCATCTCGTTGACCATGATCTGGTGCGGCGTATCCACCGCCTGGGCCAGAATGCCATTGAATGAATTGGCGCGCATATTGCCGCGTGACAGTGACATGCCGATCGTGCCGAGGAACTCGCGCAGGGTTTCCTGTTTCGACATCGACGGCGTGTCATGAACGCGGTAGATCAGCGGCTGGCGTTTCTTCTCCAGCGTTTCCGCAGCAGCCACGTTCGCCTGGATCATCATTTCTTCGATCAGCTTGTGCGCATCGAGGCGTTCCGGCACATGGACCCTGTCGACAGTGCCGTCTTCCTTGAGAAGGATCTTGCGCTCGGGCATGTCCAGTTCAAGCGGCTGGCGACGATCGCGACCGCGTTTCATGATCTCGTAGGCGTTCCACAGAGGCTTGAGAATGGGCTCCAGCAATGGACCGCTCTTGTCGTCGGGATTGCCGTCGATAGCCGCTTGGGCCTGCTGGTAGGAAAGCTTGGCAGCACTCTTCATCATCACCCGATGGAAGGTATGACCCGCTTTGCGGCCTTCCTTGGAAAAGGTCATGCGAACCGCAAGCGCTGGCCTGTCCTCGCCCTCGCGCAGTGAGCAGAGATCGTTGGAAATGCGTTCCGGCAACATCGGCACCACACGGTCGGGGAAGTACACCGAATTACCGCGCTTGAGCGCTTCGCGGTCGAGTGCCGATTTGGGGCGTATATACCAGGACACATCGGCAATCGCGACTGTCACGATCATGCCACCCGGATTATCGGGAGAGGGATCCTCTTCGGCATAAACAGCGTCGTCATGGTCCTTCGCATCGGCAGGATCGATGGTGACCAGCGGAACCTTGCGCCAATCCTCGCGCTTGGTCATCGGAGCAGGCTTGGCTGCTTCTGCTTCGTCCAGAACGGCCTGCGGGAAAATATGCGGAATGCCATGGGCATGAATGGCGATCATCGAGATCGCCTTTTCAGACGCGACCGAGCCAACCACGTTCAGCACCTTGGCGCGTTTCAGGCCAAGTCTGGAATGCGAGCGGATTGCTTCGACCTCGACCAGATCGCCATCCTTGGCGCCGTTGAGGTCCGTGCTGTCGATCACCATTTCGTCGTCGCGGCGCTCGACCGGCATGATCCGGCCATGGTCTGCGCCCGGACGTTCCTTGTAGACGCCGAGGATCGACAGGCGCGTCTTGTCGATCACCTTGATCACCCGGGCCGTATAGGCCGGGCCTGCGCGATCCTTGGAGGGGAAAATCTTGGCCAGCACCCGATCGCCCAGGCCGCCGACGGGGCTCTTGCCGTTTTTCTTGTCGGCGCTTGACTGACGGATCAGGACGGCGGGTGCGACACCCAGATCCTCGTTCCATTCCGATGGACGACCGATCAGATCGCCGTCCTTGTCGCGTGTGGTGATGTCGATCAGCGTGACGGGCGGCAGTGCGCCGGGCTTGACCAGCGACTTGCGGTCCTTTTGCACCAGGCCGTCGTCCTGCAAGGCCTTCAGCGCTTGCTTGAGCTCGACGCGCGCTTCGCCCTTCAGGCCAAAGGCCTTGGCAATCTCGCGTTTCGAGGCTCTGTCCGGAAAATCGGCAATGAACCGCAACAGCACGTCGCGAGACGGAACCTCACCGTGAATGATCTGGTCAGGCTTGGGCTGCGACGCGCCCTTTGCCGCGCGCCGCTCTTTCCTGTTGCGGGGAGCGGTCGTCATGTCGGGCTCGCGCGGTTTTTTGCTCAAGTTCAGCTCTTCTTTGTCTTGCTCGCCGTTTTCGCTTTGGCGGTGCTTTTCTTCTTCGGCTTGGCTTCGGCGGTGTCGTCAGCCTTTGCCTTGGCAGTCTTTGCCGGAGCCTTTTTGGCCTTGGCCGGTTTACTGCCGGATTTCCCTGCCTTTTCGACAATCAGTGCCAGCGCTTCTTCAACGGTCACGCTTTGCGGGTCCTTGCCCTTTGGCAGGGTGGCATTCACCTTGGCCCAGTTGACATAAGGACCGTAACGGCCGTCGCGAACCGTGATCGGCCCTCCATCGGGGTGATCGCCCAGTTCCTTCAGCGCTGCCGGCGTTCCACGCCCGCGGCCACCCTTGGACTGCTTTTCCGCCAGAACGATGACGGCGCGGTTGAGGCCGATGGTGAAGACGTCTTCAATGCTGTCCACATTGGCATAGGTGCCGTCATGGAGCACGAACGGTCCATAGCGGCCAAGACCGGCGGTGATCATCTTGCTGGTCTCCGGATGCGGTCCCACATCACGGGGCAATGCCAGAAGCTGAAGCGCCTTTTCGAAATCGATGTCTTCGGGCTTCCAGCCCTTGGGCAACGATGAGCGCTTGGCTTCCTTGCCGTCGCCGCGCTGGACGTAAGGACCGAACCGGCCCGAACGCAATGTCACATCCTCGTCGGTCTCCGGATCCTTGCCGAGCGCCTTGGGATCATTGCCAAGAGCCTCTGCTTCCGCACCACCTTCTGACGACAGCTGGCGGGTGAAATTGCATTCCGGATAGTTCGAGCAGCCGACAAACGCGCCGTATTTTCCAAGCTTCAACGAAAGGTTTCCGGTGCCGCAAACCTGGCAGATGCGCGGGTCGGAGCCGTCCTCGCGCTTGGGGAAGACCAGCGGTGCCAGCGCTTCGTTTAGCGCATCCAGTACGTTGGTGACCCGCAATTCCTTGGTATCTTCGATCTGGGCGAAGAAGTCCGTCCAGAAGTCGCGCAAAACCTGCTTCCAGTCGAGATCGCCAGCCGAAATCCTGTCGAGCTTTTCCTCGAGATCGGCGGTGAAATCATATTCGACATACTTGGTGAAGAAGTTTTCCAGGAACGCCGTCACCAGCCGCCCCTTGGCCTGCGGGACAAGCCGGCGCTTGTCGACCGTCACATATTCCCGGTCGTTCAGTGTCTTCAGTGTCGCGGCATAGGTGGAAGGACGGCCGATGCCGAGCTCTTCCATCTTCTTGATCAGCGAGGCTTCCGAGTAGCGCGGCGGTGGCTCGGTGAAGTGCTGCGAGGCATTCACTTTCTGCTTGGCCAGGCTTTCCTGTGCGTTGATCTCCGGCAGACGACCATCTTCGTCGCTGTCGTCGGACTGTTCGCCATCTTCCTTCTGGTCGGTATAGGCAGCGATAAAGCCGTCGAAACGGATGACCGAGCCGACGGCACGAAGCCCGGCCTGATCGCCACCCTTCGATGCCGTGATTTCAGCTGTCGTACGCTCGATCTCGGCGGATGCCATCTGGCTGGCAATGCCGCGCTTCCAGATCAGGTCGTAAAGGCGAAGCTGGTCGGAATCCAGATACGACTTCACTTGATCCGGTGTGCGTGTGAATTCGGTCGGCCGGATCGCCTCATGCGCTTCCTGGGCATTCTTCGCCTTGGTCGAATAGATCCGGGGTGCATCGGGAACATAGCGTGCGCCGAACTGATCGGCGACCGCCGAACGGGCCGCCTCGATCGCTTCAGGCGCCATCTGCACGCCATCGGTACGCATATAGGTGATCAGACCGACCGTTTCGCCGCCGATATCGATGCCTTCATAAAGGCGCTGCGCGACCTGCATGGTGCGCGACGCCGAGAAGCCGAGGCGGGAGGAGGCAGCCTGCTGCAATGTGGAGGTCGTAAACGGAGGACCCGGATTGCGCTTGACCGGCTTTGCCTCGATGCTGGCAACCACGTAGCTTGCACCTTCAAGCAGATCCTTGATCCGGTTGGCCTGTTCGCCATTGGCAACAGAGTTCTTCTGCATCCGCTTGCCATCGGCAGAAACGAGGCGCGCCACGAATTCGTCGCCCCGCGGCGTTTTCAGAAGTGCAGAGATATTCCAGTATTCTTCCGGGATAAAACGCTCGATCTCGGTTTCACGGTCGCAGACCAGACGCAGCGCAACAGATTGCACGCGGCCGGCTGAGCGAGCGCCCGGCAACTTGCGCCACAGAACCGGAGACAGGTTGAACCCGACGAGATAGTCGAGCGCGCGGCGCGCCAGATAGGCGTCGACCAGCGGCGTATCGATATCGCGCGGATTGGCCATGGCATCGAGCACGGCCTTCTTGGTAATGGCGTTGAACACGACGCGCTTGACCGGCTTGTCGCCAAGAACCTTCTTCTTTTTCAACAGATCGAGCACATGCCAGGAAATCGCCTCACCTTCGCGATCCGGGTCGGTTGCGAGAAACAGTCCGTCCGAGGACTTCACTGCATCGGCAATGTCCTTCATGCGTTTCTGTGACGCGCTATCCACTTCCCAGGTCATTTCGAAATCCTGGTCGGGCAGCACCGAGCCGTCTTTTGCGGGCAGATCCCGCACATGTCCAAACGAGGCGAGAACCGTGTAGCCCGATCCGAGATATTTATTGATTGTCTTGGCTTTGGCTGGTGATTCTACAACGACTACATTCATGATGTCTCTCTGAACAAGCGATCGCGACGGCTTGTTTTTGCAGGCTTGTGCCCATTTTCGCGATTCTGGTCTTCCGAAATGGACAGGGATTCGATTTCGGTCAAGGGGCTAACGTGATTTTGTGGAAGATGCAACGCGATACAACTAAAAGGAGAGTTGTGGGTAATTGCAATTTTTGATAAATGAAGTATCGTTTTTACGCTCTTCCATTTGATGGGGCCGAAAAGCTTTAGAAAATTATTGGCGGGATCGAATTGCGATGACGAATACCACCGACATTACGGTTGATGAGGCCGCGACGAGGCAGAACATCGCATATATCCGGCAGATGCTCGCCGAGCTGCGTCTGGTGGCGCAGAATGAAGGAGCCGACATGCTCTGTTATCTTATTGAGATGGCCTATGTCGAGGCCGGTGACCTGCAATCGGGCCGCAGGTCGCTTTCATTCCGTCATCGAAATTGACACAAGCCCACCCGGATGCCGGTGCAACCGACCGGCAATGTCGAGTTCCAGAAGCACCAGATAGACGGTCGCAGCCGCAATGCCTGTATGGCGAATGATGTCGTCAATATCGACCGGAGACGGCCCGAGCGCATCGACGATGATCGTCCGCTCCCGATCCCCCGGCGGCACATCGATGGGTTTCTCCTCATCCCATGACGGCTCCTCGACCTGTTGAGTGGTGAAAAACTCGGTCCCGGAAATCGGTTTGAGCGCTTCCAGCACGTCATCGGAGGAAGTGGTAACGATAGCCCCCTCTTTCAACAGGCCGTTGGTACCCTGGCATCGCGGGTCGAGGGGAGAGCCGGGCACTGCAAAGACAAGTCGGCCAAATTCGCCGGCCAGGCGCGCCGTGATCAAAGAGCCTGACCGGCTGGCTGCTTCCACGACAACGAGGCCAAGCGCGGTGCCGGCAATCAACCTGTTTCGTCTGGGAAAATCCCTGGCCCGGGCTTCCCACCCAAACGGCATCTCGCTGATCGCCAGACCGCGGCCTTCGCAGATCTCTGCATAGAGCGGCAGGTTCTCCGGCGGATATGGTTGATCCAGCCCACCTGCCATGGCGGCGATCGTGCCCGTCTCGAGGCTCGCTTGATGCGCGGCCGCATCGATTCCGCGTGCAAGGCCTGAAACGACAGCATATCCCGCCCGCCCGGTGTCGCGCGCAATCATTGCTGCAAATTTCGCTCCGCTGATCGAGGCATTTCTGGAGCCGACAATGCCGACTGCCGGCAGGCTTGTCAGCGACAGATTGCCTTTGGCAGCAAGGAGAGGAGGGGCCGCCTCGATCTGGCGCAGTGCCGGCGGATAATCGGGTTCGCCGATCCCCAGAAAACGGGCGCCGTATCTGTGGGCAGTCTCCAGTTCGGCTTCCGCCTCGGCTTCGCTCGCCACGCGGATGGCGCGCGTCGATCCGCCACGGCGGGACAGTTCGGGCAACATGGCAATGGCTGTCTCGGCGGTGCCGAAGTGATTGATGAGGTCGCGGAAGGTGGCCGGGCCGACATTGTCGCTGCGGATGAGGCGAAGCCAGGCAATCCTCTGCCGGTCCGTCAGCGCAATTCCTGTTCGTCTTGCGCCGACTGTCTCCATCCCGTCCTTATCCCTTTTGGCCGATCTTGCCTTCCGTCCCGGCGATCAGCCGTTCAATATTGGTCTTGTGCTTCCACCAGCTGATGACGGTCATTGCCGCTGTGACCAGTGCTGCATCATGCTGACCCAAAAACCACAATGCAACCGGAATTATCACCGTTGCAACCAGAGCGGATAGCGACGAGTAGCGGCTGATGAAGGCGACCGAGAGCCAGACGACGGCAAAAACCAGAACCATGAGCGGAGCAACGCCCAGAAGGGTCCCGATATAGGTGGCCACGCCCTTGCCGCCCTTGAAGCCGAGCCAGACCGGAAAGAGATGTCCGATAAAGGCGGCAAAACCGCCCAGAAGGCCGGCAAGCGGGCTTGCATCGCTGCCGAACAGATATTGGGCAAGCAGTGCAGCAGCCGTGGCCTTCAATGCATCGAGGAGGAGGGTGCCGGCTGCAAGTTTCTTGTTTCCGGTTCGAAGCACATTGGTCGCGCCAATATTGCCGGATCCGATCTTGCGCACGTCGCCCAGTCCGGCCATCCGCGTGAGGATCAGGCCGAAGGGAATGGACCCAAGCAGGTAGCCCAGAACCAGTGAGCCGATGAGGGCCGTGGTCGAAAGCGTGGAATAGTCGAGGCTAGGCATGGTCTCCTCCTTGATCCGGCATCAGATCGAATGCACGCATTGTCCGGCGACATAGGTGGCAACCGCCCGACCCGAAAACCGGGCGTCCTCAAAGGGCGTGTTCTTCGACCGCGACATCAGCGTATCTTTCTCCACGATCCATGGTTCGTCCAGATCGATCAGCGTGATATCGGCCTTTGCGCCCGGCTTCAGCGTGCCGGCATCGAGACCGAAGATTGACGCGGGGCGCGTGGACATCGCATCGATCAGGCGATTGAGCGTAACCAGTCCGCTGTGATGCAGTCTCAAAGCCGCAGACAGCATAGTCTCCAGCCCGACCGCACCATCCGCAGCATCTGCGAAGGGCAGGCGCTTGGTGTCGACATCATGCGGGTCATGGGAGGAAACGATAATATCGATTTCGCCCTTGGACAGCGCATCCACCATCGCCATGCGGTCATCTTCGGAGCGAAGCGGTGGCGACAGCTTGAAGAAGGTCCGGTATTCGCCAATGTCGTTTTCGTTGAGCGACAGATGGTTGATCGAGATAGCCGAGGTGACATTTGCGCCGCGATTGCGTGCGATGGTCACGGCCTCGGACGCTTCCGGCACCGATATCTTGGCCGCGTGATATTTGGCCTTGGTCAGTGCCGCGATCCTCAGGTCTCGCTCCAGCGGAATGATTTCGGCTTCCTTCGGAATGCCGGAAAGGCCGAGCCAGCTTGCAAACAGCCCTTCGTTCATGACCCCGCCGGAGAGATACCTGTCACGCGGCTCAAGCGAGACCACCGCATCGAATTCGCGGGCATAGGTCATTGCCCTTCGCAGGACCAGCGTATCGGACAGGGTCTGGCGTCCATTGGTAAATGCCACGGCGCCTGCACGCTGGAGAAGACCGAATTCGGTCATTTCCTTGCCGTTCAGCCCACGTGTCAGGGCCGCTGCCGGGTAAACATTGACGACAGCGGTGTCACGTGCGGTCTTGCGCACGAATTCCACCAGAGCAATGTCGTCGATCACCGGATCGGTTTCCGGCATCATGATGAAGGAGGTTACACCGCCGGCGGCAGCCGCGCGGCTTGCCGACGCAATGGTTTCGCGATGCTCGGCACCGGGTTCTCCGGCATAGACGCGCGCATCGACAAGACCAGGTGTCGCCACGAGGCCGGTGCAATCGCGCATCTCGGCACCCTCAGGCATTCCCTGGTTCGACGCATCGGCACCGGCAGCGATGATGCGACCGTCTTCGCCGCAAATAATCGTGCCGACTTCATCCATGTTGCGGGACGGGTCGATGATGCGAGCATTTTTCAGGACCAGCGGCGCTCTCATGCGTTTACTCCTTCGCTGCGCGGTCCCTGGTTCTGCGACAGAAGAAGCGTTTCCATGACAGCCATGCGAACGGCAACGCCCATCTCTACCTGTTGCTCGATCACACTTTGCGGACCGTCGGCCACATCGGACGCAATTTCCACGCCCCGGTTCATCGGGCCCGGATGCATCACGAGTGCATCTTCCTTCGCAGCTTTCAGCTTTTCGGCGTCGAGGCCATAGAAGTGGAAATATTCGCGGACCGAAGGAACGAAGGAGCCGTCCATGCGCTCGCGCTGCAGACGAAGCATCATCACCACGTCAGCACCTTTGAGGCCCTCTGCCATGGAGTTGTAGACCTCGACGCTCATGTCGCGGATGCCGGTCGGCAAAAGGGTTGAAGGTGCAACCACACGAACCCGCGCACCCATCTGATTGAGAAGGATGATGTTGGAGCGGGCCACACGCGAATGCAGCACGTCACCGCAGATCGCGACCGTTATGCCGGACAGGCGGCCCTTTGCGCGCCGGATCGTCAAGGCGTCGAGAAGCGCCTGGGTCGGGTGTTCATGCTGTCCGTCGCCGGCATTCACCACCGAGCAGGCTACCTTCTGGGCCAGAAGTGCGGCAGCTCCGGCAGACGAATGGCGCACCACAAGCACGTCTGGATGCATGGCATTCAGCGTCATCGCAGTGTCGATCAGCGTTTCGCCTTTTTTCACCGACGAGTTACTGACCGACATATTCATGACATCGGCGCCAAGTCTCTTGCCGGCAAGCTCGAACGAGGACTGGGTCCGGGTTGAGGCTTCGAAAAACAGATTGATCTGGGTCAGGCCGCGCAGTGTGGACGTCTTCTTCTCGCGCTGGCGACTGATCTGCACTGCAGCGTCAGCCTTGTCGAGAAGAAAGGTAATGTCCTGTTCGCTAAGACCCTTGATGCCAATGAGATGGCGATGGGGAAAGAAGACCATAGGTGGCGTCCTCTGGAGAAAGTCACGCGGTCTATAAAGAGTGAAGGGCCGTCCGGCAAGCATATGCTATGTGGATACGCGGGTATTCCCATGTTAAATGCGGCGCATAACGCATAGAAGAAGTGCATGACAGAGATGAGCAAAGCCGAAGAAAAACTTGCCCTGGAGTTGAACCAGCCCAAGCCCTGGGCGGGAATCAATGCCTATCGTACCGACCCGCTTCTGCTCGATATCTCGGCAGGGCTGCCGCGCATCGTCAAAGATGAGCTCGAATCGATCGGTCGCTACGTGACCTCGCATGAGGCGCAGGAACTGGCGCGCATGGCCAACCAGAGCAGCCCGCAATTGCGCACCCACGGCCCGCGTGGCGAACGCCTGGATGTAGTTGAGTTCCATCCGGCCTGGCACGCGCTCATGCGCCGTTCCATGTCCGTTGGGCTGCATTCCTCCGTGTGGGAGAACAATAGTCCGGCCAAGGGACACGAACACAAGGCACGTGCGGTACGCTTTTTCCTGACCGCCCAGCTCGAATGCGGACATCTGTGCCCGCTCACCATGACCAGCGCGTCCGTCGCCGCCATGATGGGATCGCCGCGGGTTCAGCGCGAATGGGCGCCGAAGATCCTGTCGCGCAAATATGATTCGGCCAACAAGCCGCCCATGCAGAAATCGGCAATCACCATCGGCATGGGCATGACCGAAAAGCAGGGTGGCACCGATGTGCGTGCCAATACCAGCACCGCCGAAAGGGTGGGTGAGGGCATCTATCGTCTCGCCGGCCACAAATGGTTCATGTCAGCCCCCATGAGCGACGCCTTTGTCATGCTGGCGCAGACCAAGGAAGGTCTCGGCTGCTTCCTGACTCCGCGTCTGCTCGAAGACGGTTCGGCAAACGGCCTGCGTTTCCAGCGCCTCAAGGACAAGATCGGCAACCGTTCCAACGCGTCCTCCGAGGTCGAGTTCGACGGTTCCATGGCGTATATGCTGGGCGAGCCGGGGCAGGGCGTTCGCACGATCCTCGAAATGGTCACCCTGACGCGGCTCGATTGCGCGCTGGCGTCTGCCGGCATCATGCGGGCATCGCTCGCCGAAGCCGTTCACCACGTGCGCGGGCGGCAGGTCTTCGGCAAGAACCTGATCGATCAGCCGATCATGACCCGCGTACTGGCGGATATGGCACTGGATGTGGCGGCAGCCACGGCACTGTCGTTCCGTCTGGCCGACAGTTTCGACCATGCCAGCGAAAACCCGGCCGATGCCGCCTTTGCCCGCGTCATGACACCGGTGGTCAAATATTGGGTCTGCAAGATCGCGCCCGGCCTGATCTATGAGGCAATGGAATGCCTTGGCGGCTCGGGCTATATCGAGGAACGCCCGATTGCACGCCACTACCGCGAAGCGCCGGTCAATGCGATCTGGGAAGGCTCGGGCAATGTGATGGCGCTCGATGTCTTGCGCGTCCTGAACCGGGGCAGGGATCTCTTCGAAGTCATATTCGAAGGGCTGGAACGCGATCTGGGCCGCTCGGGCAAGAAAACCGTCGAAGTGCTTCGCGCCGCCATCGCGCTGTGTGAACAGGATGAAGGTGCGGCCCGCCTGTTCGTCGAGCAACTGGCGCTCGCAGCCGCTGCCGCAGAACTCTATCGAGTCGGTGCCGGCAAGATTGCCGACTCGTTCCTGGAGACACGTCTGGCCGGCGGCTGGCGCCATACCTATGGTGTGCTCGATGGACGCTTTGACGCCCGCTATGTCGTCGACCTTCTTTACCCGCCAGCAACCTGACCGACGGCCCACAGGATTGCCGGGATGGTGAAGAAGGCCGCTGCCGTCTGCAGCGTGGCGATCGCCGCATAAAGCGGTGCGTCGCCACCCATCTGCTTTGCCAGCAGGTAGCCGTTCATGGCTGTCGGCACGCCTCCGGATAGCGCAAGCAGCAGAAGTGTCTCTCCTTGCACGCCCAGCAAGAGGCCGATCCCCGTCATGATCATCGGAAACACCAGGAGTTTGAGCACGACGCCGGCAATGGCTGCCGGATGAGGTTTGAGCGCATCCGATATCTTCAGACCGGCACCGACCATGATCAATCCCAGGCCAAGGGCCGAGCGGGACACCAGGTCAACGGCAACCAGCACCGGATCATAGAGCTCGATACCCGTCAGATTGACCAACACACCAGCGCCAGCACCGAGGATGATCGGATTGGTCGCCATGCGCTTGAGGATGGCTGTCGGGTTGCGGGAGCCACCGTTGAACCACACCAGCGTGCCGATATTGAAGACGTTGATCGGCAGAATATTGGCCGCCATGATGATGGCAATGACGGTCAGGCCATTGGTGCCAGCCAGCTTTTCCGCAATCGCCAGCGCCATGAAGGCGTTCCACCGCGTGGCCGTCTGGAAGATTGTCGTGAAGCTGGACGGACTGACGCCCGAGCGCCGGAACAGCGGCCAGCTTGCCAGAACCAGCACGCTCATCAGGACGACCGAGGAAAACGTGACGGCTGTAACCGATCCGGTCGCCATCCGCGCGAAATCCGCCTGTGAAAGTGACATGAACAGCAGGGACGGAAACAGCATGTAATATCCGAATTTCTCCAGACCGTCCCAGAACGGCTGCTCGAAAACCGGAGCCCGCTTGAGGCCTATGCCCAGTAGCACCAGCAGGAAGATGGGGAGAATGGCTTCGAAAATGGCGAGCATAAGGAAAAAACCTGTTTGTATACGTCCCGATATCCGGCCTTGATCGGCAGTGCAATGGTGGCGGGGTCGGCCGACACGATTCAATCGCGCGGGCAAAACAGGGATGGCCCCGCCCAAAGACACCGCAATTCATAGTGTCATGGCGATATCGCCTTATGGCTGCGGACAAATCCACAGGCCGCGTTAACCATAACGAAGGGTTTACGTTGCGTGCCGGGCAAGCGCGGTCCAGAGTCTCCTTTAACGAAGTTTTAACCATCCGTGTTGGGACGGGAACCAGCGTGAAACAGACCGCGTTTCTGGTCGTCATGATGACGTTCTTCGCAAGTCTTGCGTTGGATATTTCCGTGCCTGCACTGGTGTTGAGCCTGATGGCGCTCTCCAACCATATTGTGCTGAACGGACCGCCCACGCGACGGTTCAGGGAGAAGACCGCATGAAGTGGTTTTTGATTTTATGGGCGACGCCGGTCCTTCTGCTCAGCAGTTGGTACGGACTTTCCTATTACGACATGAGCTTTGGCATTTTCATGCTCACGCGCCAGGCCCATGACCTCGTTTTCCAGATCTACGGTCAGGTACTCGGCATTCCGCCAGAGACCATTCCCCCACTGGTCGCGCGCGCCATCGTGTTCGACAGTCTATTGGTTTTCTCGATCATAGCATTTCGAAAGCGCCGCCAGATTGCTGCCTGGTGGCGAGCACGCCGTGGTCAGTCCGACGAGGCAATGCGTGCGGCAGTCAGCCCTGAGAGCCTGTCCAGCGCGCCCTGAAGAATGAAGCTCGCCGCTGCCGAATCGATGCGTTCGGCGCGCTTGGCCCGTGACACATCCATTTCCAGAAGTGCCCTTTCGGCGGCAACGGTCGAAAGCCGTTCATCCCAGAAGACGAAGGGGATGTCGGTCTTGTCTGACATCGCGCGGACGAAAGCACGGGTCGCCTGAACGCGCGGACCCGACGAGCCATCCATGTTCATCGGCAGGCCGATGATGAAGGCTGCCACCTTTTCCTTGGCGGCAAAGGACAGCAGCACCTCTGCATCCTTGGTAAACTTCACGCGCTTGATCACCGGGCGAGGGGAGGCAAAGCGCCGCCCCAGGTCGGACATAGCAAGCCCGATGGTCTTGGTGCCGAGGTCAAGCCCGGCCACGGCCTGTCTGGCTTCCAGAAATTCCGGCAATTCCTCGATCGTCAAGATGGCCATTGTCGGTCCTAGCGCTTGCGCACGAATTCGGTGCGCAGAACCAGGCCCTTGATCGCATCGTGGCGGCAATCGATTTCTTCGGGATTGTCGGTGAGGCGGATAGACTTGATGACTGTACCCTGTTTGAGGGTCTGGCCGGCGCCCTTGACCTTGAGATCCTTGATCAGTGTGACGGAATCGCCATCTGCGAGCACATTGCCAGCGGAATCGTATACAGCATTGGCAGCCGCAGCCTCAGCCGCGATTTCCGAAGCGGGACGCCATTCACCGCTCACTTCGTCATATACATAATCGTCATCGGCCATTTGCATTCTCCAGTTCATGGTCACGTTATCGAAGCTTGCTGTCGCTTACAGTACCGGTCGGACGCACGCAACCAAGGGCAGGTGGCATCATCCGCCCTGAAACAATCGAAGATTTTTGCCTCAACCCAGTATCGTCACCGACCATTCTTGCCGTCTTGCAAGGCTGACACATATAAGTTGGCGACAGACAACAATAGGAGAATCCCATGAAGATCACCTGGCTTGGCCACTCCGCCTTTCGCCTTGAAACCGGCAAGGCAACCATACTCGTCGACCCTTTCCTCACCCATAATGCCTCCTTTTCCGGCCAGGACATGAAAGATGTGACCAAGGGTGTGACCCACATCCTTTTGACCCACGGCCACGGCGACCATGTTGGCGATACCGTTGCAATTGCCAAGGATACCGGTGCCGTGGTGCTGGCCAATGCCGACCTTGCTGCCTGGCTCGGCGCAAAAGGTGTCGAAAAGCTGGAGATGGGCAATACGGGCGGCACAATCGCGTTTGACGGGTTTACCGCGACATTTACCGATGCCAAGCATTCCTCTGCTCAGATCACAGAAGATGGCGTGTCCCATGCACTCGGCAATGCCAACGGCCTGATGCTGCATTTCAATGACGAGCCCTCGCTTTTGCACATGGGCGACACCGACATCTTTTCCGACATGGCGCTGATCAACGAATTGCACCAGCCGGATATCGGTCTCGTGCCGATCGGTGACCGGTTCACCATGGGGGGAGCCGTTGCCGCACTGGCCTGCCAGCGCTTCTTCAATTTCAAGACGGCACTGCCTTGCCATTACGGCACTTTTCCGATCATCGACCAGACCCCGGACAAGTTTGTGGCCGGAATGGATGGCTCAAAGACGAAGGTGGAAACGCCAAAGCCCGGCGAGAGCATCACTCTCGGATAATTCCCCCGTTGCGAAGCGCGGACATGGCCTTTATAGCGAGGGAGAAATTCCAATCGGAGAATAGCCATGTCCGTTGACCTAGCCACCGTCAAGCGCGTCGCGCATCTTGCCCGCATCGCTCTCAGCGATGATGAAGCCAGCAAGATGATGGGCGAGTTGAATGGTATTTTGGGCTTTGTCGAACAATTGTCCGAAGTCGACGTCGAGGGCGTCGAGCCCATGACCTCCGTCACCCCGATGGAGATGCGCAAGCGCATTGATGCCGTGACCGATGGCAACAAGGCCGAGGATATCGTTGCCAACGCGCCGGAAACAGACCGCAATTTCTTCCTCGTGCCGAAGGTTATCGAATAGCGGCATCCGCCCTCATTCGAGCCGTCACGATCCCGCGCGTCTTCCGCGCCGAGCCCTTTTCTAAAGTGAAGCGACACCATGAGCGAACTGACCAGCCTGACCATTGCCGAAGCCCGCACGAAACTCGCCGCCAGGGAGATCACGGCCGTCGAATTGACCGAGGCCTATGTGAAGGCAATCGACGGAGCCAATGATCATATCAATGCCTATGTCTCGGTCACCCAGGACAAGGCATTGGAGATGGCCAAGGCTTCCGACGAGCGCATTGCTGCTGGAAAGGCCGGCGCGCTGGAAGGCATCCCGCTCGGTATCAAGGACCTGTTTGCAACACAGGATGTTCACACGCAGGCCTGCTCGAACATCCTGAACCGCTTCAAGCCAAAATATGAATCCACCGTCACGCAGAATCTGTGGGACGATGGTGCCGTCATGCTGGGCAAGCTCAACATGGACGAATTCGCCATGGGCTCATCCAACGAGACCTCTTTTTATGGTCCGGTGACGAACCCCTGGAAGGCGAAGGATTCGAATGAAAAGCTGGTTCCCGGCGGATCCTCCGGTGGATCGGCCGCAGCCGTTGCCGCTCATCTTTGCGCAGGCGCCACAGCCACCGATACCGGTGGATCGATCCGCCAGCCGGCAGCCCTGACCGGCACCGTCGGCATCAAGCCGACCTATGGTCGCTGCTCCCGCTGGGGCACGGTTGCCTTTGCCTCATCGCTGGATCAGGCAGGCCCGATTGCCCGCGATGTGCGCGATGCCGCCATCCTTTTGAAGTCGATGGCAAGCGTCGACCCGAAGGATACCACATCCGTCGATCTGCCCGTGCCGGACTACGAGGCAGCCCTTGGCCAGTCGCTGAAGGGCATGAAGATCGGTATCCCCAAGGAATACCGCATTGACGGCATGTCGGATGAAACCGACAAGCTTTGGGCCCAGGGCATGGAATGGCTGAAGGATGCCGGTGCCGAGATCGTCGATATCTCGCTGCCGAATACAAAATACGCGCTGCCCGCCTATTATATCGTGGCACCTGCCGAGGCTTCCTCCAACCTTGCCCGTTATGACGGCGTTCGCTACGGCCTGCGCGCGGATGGCGGCAAGGACATCGCCGACATGTACGAAAAGACCCGCGCCGAGGGCTTTGGCAAGGAGGTCCAGCGTCGCATCATGATCGGCACCTATGTGCTGTCCGCCGGTTATTACGATGCCTATTACCTGCAGGCCCAGAAGGTCCGCACGCTGATCAAGCGCGATTTCGAGCAGGCCTTTGCCGCAGGTGTCGATACCATCCTGACACCGGCAACGCCGGGATCGGCTTTCGCCATCGGCGACAAGGAGCTCGCCTCCGATCCGGTCAAGATGTACATGCAGGACGTATTTACCGTAACGGTCAACATGGCCGGCCTGCCGGGCATCTCGGTTCCAGCCGGTCTCGACGGCCGCGGCCTGCCACTTGGCCTTCAGCTTATCGGCAAGCCGTTCGAAGAAGAAACGCTGTTCAAGACCGCCTATGTTGTCGAACAGGCTGCCGGCAAGTTCACGCCGGCGAAGTGGTGGTAAACGGATAGAGATTGTTGTGAAGTGTAGAAAGCCGTCCGGTAAAAGCCGGGCGGCTTTTTCGTGTCGTCTATTGTCCATCTGAGACCGCACCAGTTCCAGCCTCCGCGTGGTGACGCGGTAGGGGCTGCCGCCGGAAGACGCTCTGGCGCATTTGGTCTTCAGTTTCCGGAAGAGCCGCGTCGTGATGTCGGGGAAAGGCCAGCCTTCGCGGGTGATTTCAACGGAGGGCCGGGCAGGGCGTGTTTCTTTCGCGGGGTCGGCCTCTACCGGGTCTCGGACGAGTTGGACATGAACACTCCAGACTTGCCAAGCGTATAGGATGACGGTTGGTCCGGTTTGGCAACCCTTCAGTGTTGCGGGGGCGGCACCATCGATTTCCGCGCTTCGACGCTCGGTGGAACGGTGTCTCCAGGCCGTTCCCTCAATTCCTGTTCTGCGCGTCTGCGGGCTTCCGCTATATCCTCGGCAACACCGTCCAGTCGTTCGGTCCTGAAAATGTCCTTGTTGAGTATTCCGATGCTGTACATGCGCGAAATATGCTCTCCCAGCTTGTCGAGAGCGCCGCTCCAACCCCAGCTGTGGTCGGTGCAGTCGTCGGACGTCAGGAACTCGGCCTGCCGGAAATGCATCAGCGTGGCGTCGCCAAGGTCCTCGAAAGCAATGGAAACCAGTGTCTCGTAGCGGTGCCAGTCCATGCTGTAGGAGAAGGCAAGCCTTTCCGGTGCGACGATCTCCCTGTAGATGCCCCAGGTCCATGTGGGTGGGGAGCCATCTGCACCGGCAATTGCGAAGCGCCATCGCCCGCCAACCCGGAAATCCTGCTCGCAGTGGTCGAGGAAGTGGCCGCGCGGTCCCCACCACCGAATGATTTGCCGCGGCATTGTCCACAAACCAAAGACGACGTCGCGAGGCGCTTCGAAGCGCCGCTCGATTTCAAGAACTTTTCCTGGTGTACGTGCATCATTCACTGGCTGTCCTCCTCGTTGCGGACAATGGTCGCAAGATATTCGTCCATGCGGTCGAAGCTTTCGTCCCAGAAGCCCCTCATCCGCACGGTCCAGTCGGCGACCTCTTTCAATCGCTCTGGCGCCAGCTGGCAGGGGCGGGTCTGCGCAGAGCGGCTGCGGGTTATAAGGCCGGCCTGTTCGAGCACCTTGAGATGCCGCGATATGGCGGGCGGGCTGATATCGAAGGGCTCCATCAGCTCCTGCACGGTCGCCGCGCCATGCGAGAGCCGCTCGAGCATGGCGAGGCGGGTCGGGTCTCCGAGTGCAGCGAAAACCTGCGGAAGGTGCGTGTTCATTTATTAGCTTTTTTGTTAATTAACATTTTTGTTAATTAACTCATCGCAGGATACCTGTCAATAAGCGCGCAGAAGACAGCCGAATGGGAAAAGCCGCGTCTCAATCAGGTGCTTGTGGTTGGCTAGGCGCTGATGCGGTCTTCTCTTCGGGCATGATCCTGACCTCCACCGGCGTGCGCATGATGACCTCGCGATGCGGGAAGGGGATGTTGATATCGGCGTCCTTGAAGGCGTCCCACAGTGCCATCAGGACTTCGCCGCGGATATTGGTGAGACCATTGGCGGGGTCCGAGATCCAGAAGCGGAGCTTGAAGTCGAGCGATGAGGAACCGAAGGCCGTCATCCAGCAGACAGGTGCCTTATAGGCCGTGACGCGCGGTATCGTCTTGGCAGTGGCGATGGCGATCTCGACCACCTGATGCGGGTCGCTGGAATAGGCCACGCCGAAATCAACGTCGATGCGGACATATTCGCTGGAGAAAGACCAGTTGATCACCTGCTGGGTGATGAAGTCCTCGTTCGGAATCAGATATTCCTTGCCGTCACGGGTAATGACCGAGACGAAGCGCGCTCGAAGCTCCCGTATCCAGCCGAAGGTCTCGCCCAGCGAAATCGTGTCGCCCGGTTTGATCGACTTGTCCATCAGGATGATGATGCCGGAGATGAAGTTCGACACCACTTTCTGCAGACCAAAACCGAGGCCCACACCGATCGCGCCGGACAGCACGGTGAAGGCGGTCAGGTCGATGCCGGTCGCCGACAGTGCAAAGGCGCCGGCAATCACGATCAGTACAATCTTCGTGAGTTTGCCCAGAAGCACCCGGATGGCTGGAGATACATCGTCGATGCGCTCGACACGATTGGCAACGATATTGCCGATGAAGACGGCGGCCCAGATCAGCGCTGCCGTGATGATCGAGCCCTTGACGACGGACAACAGCGATATCCGCGTGGCGCCCAGTGTGATCGCCGCAGCATTCATCGACGTTGTGACTTCGTCGACAAAGCCGAGCAGGACCAGAGCAAGGTAGATCCACGTCCCCAGAGCCACAAGGCGGGCCAGCGAGCGATTGCGGATCACGCGTGTCAGAACGGCGACTACGAACCAGGCGATGGCGAGCGCAAGCGCCTTGGAGACAAGCCATGAACGACTGGGCCAGGTAAAATGCTCGATCAGGATTTGCGCCAGCCACAGCCAGGCAATGAAGAATACCCAGCGTAGACGTCGCATGAAGGCGATGACCACCCGCAACAGGTCTGGATTGCCCTTGATATTGCGTGCGCGCCCCTCAACCATCGGCTCGACCAGACGTGCCAAAGCCACAGCCAGAACGATACCGACGATCACGATCACGAACTGATAGGTGCCCCAGTCATCGCGGAAAAGAGCATAAATCCTTTCTTCGAGCAGGCTCAGCACGGATTGAACGGTCAATATGAAACTCCCAATGGCCGTCCGATACGGAGAGGCGATCTGCCACCCGTCGCCGTGGGCCTTGGTGTTTATGGTAGTGCGATGGCAGCCGGCGGTAAAGCGCCGGCTGCCAGGGTCTGGGCTCACCTGTTGTCGGGCTGCGCTCTGACAAGATTCAAACCGCGCTCCGTAATGGTATAAGGGCGGCTTGCTCTCGACTGGATAGCCCGCAGGCGCTTCAGTCTGCGGAATTGCTCAAGATCGAAGCTCGCAAAGAGCCAGCCCTCGCGCGTGAAGCACTGGCACTTTTCGATCTTGCGGTTGGCGTTGCGGGTTATTTCAATACGCCCGCCTTGGGCGAGCAGGTGGAGTATGCGCTGATCTGCGCGAGAAATGTCCATTGTCGGTGAAATCCGGAACACGCGTCCTGAAGAGAACGCACAAAAACGTGTCCGCTGCCGCAAGGCCGCGGGGCTTCGCTTTTGTTTGGCCCATGCGCACTGATCACCTTGGATCGTGGGCAGGGGCCTTTACCGGGACTCGGACAAACCGAACATCAAAACTCCATGAACGAAGCCAGCAGGATGGGAGCAACGTCTTGTTCTGTCAATCCTGTGGCCAATCGGCTGATCGATGTGCAGGGCATCAATGGCCACTGGAAAAAGCCGACGACGAATGATCTACTGATCTCCCGCGACGAGGTTGCCCATGATCACCGTGAGAAGCGCAAGACTGGATGAAGCCGATATCCTGGCCGATATCGGTCTGCGGGCCTGGGAAAAGGCCATGATCCCGGTGGGGGAGACGGGCACCATGGTGGAATACGCCCGCAGGGCCTTTGTCAATTTTACCCACACATCCTGGATTACCATCTCGGTGGTGGAAATATCCGGTGATCCTGTCGGTTGGGCCTCCCGCGAGGAACTGGACGAGAATATTACCGACTTGTGGGTGGATCCTCTTCACCAGGGCAAGGGCCTCGGAAAGCTTCTGCTGGCCGAGATGGAGGCCGAAATCGAGCATCAGGGCTTCACCCAGGCGCGAATGCAAACCCATGCACTGAATGCGGAAGCGGTCGGATTCTTTGAAAAGCATGGTTACGCGGTGCATTGGCTGACAGTCGTCTACAATCCCAAGCTTGATCGCGATGTCCAGACGATCGGGCTGTCGAAGCAATTATCCGTGGAGAAAGAGACGGTCAGCTATGGTCAGGAATTCTAGACGACGAGGATCGAGACGAAATAGCCGGCCAAGCCCAGAACAATGATGCCGTGCAGCACGGCAATCGTTTTGAGGTAACGGCGAAATGGCTGCTTTTGCGTCTTGTGACGGAAGATCCGCTGAGCCATCAGAGCGCCCGGACTGCCGCCGAAAAAGGCAAGCGTCAAAAGCTGCGCCTCGCTGATGCGCCGCCGGTTCGCCCGTGCGGCCGCCTTGTCCCACCAGTAAACGATGAAGACAACGGCATTGTAGAGCGCGGCGGCGAGCAGCAATATCAAGACGGTATCGGTTTCCATGCCAATGCTCTAGCGCAAATCGGTTAATGGCGCATCCCACTGCCCGTGGTGGCATCTTGCCGATCCCAAGCCTTGCGCAGGCGCAGCATTTGCTCTACCTCACACTCTGATTTTCAAAGCATCAGACGAGCCGACGATGACCCTAGTTGATACCCGCACGCCCGATCCGAAACGCATGATTGAAGGCGCCACTGGCGACTGGGAAGTCATCATCGGCTTGGAAGTCCATGCCCAGGTAACGAGCAAATCCAAGCTCTTCTCCGGCGCATCGACCGAATTCGGCAAAGCACCCAATGCCAATGTGTCACTTGTGGATGCGGCCATGCCCGGCATGCTGCCCGTCATCAACGAGGAATGCGTCAAGCAGGCGGTGCGGACAGGTCTCGGCCTGAAGGCCCAGATCAACAAGCGCTCGATCTTTGACCGCAAGAACTATTTCTATCCCGATTTGCCGCAGGGCTATCAGATCTCGCAGTTCAAGGATCCGATCGTCGGCGAAGGCAAGATCATCATCTCTCTGGGGCCTGACCGTCAGGGCAATTTCGAGGACATCGAGATCGGCATCGAGCGTCTGCATCTGGAGCAGGACGCCGGCAAGTCCATGCACGACCAGCATCCGACCATGTCTTATGTCGACCTCAACCGCTCCGGCGTGGCGCTGATGGAAATCGTCTCCAAGCCCGATATGCGCTCCTCCGAAGAAGCCAAGGCCTATGTGACCAAGCTGCGCACCATCGTGCGCTATCTCGGCACCTGCGATGGCAATATGGACGAAGGTTCCATGCGTGCCGACGTCAATGTCTCCGTGCGCAAGCCCGGTGGGGAATTCGGCACGCGCTGCGAAATCAAGAACGTCAACTCGATCCGTTTTGTCGGTCTTGCCATCGAATATGAAGCCCGACGCCAGATCGCCATTCTGGAAGACGGCGGCGTGATCGATCAGGAAACCCGTCTGTTCGATCCCACCAAGGGCGAAACGCGTTCGATGCGCTCCAAGGAAGATGCGCACGACTATCGCTATTTCCCTGATCCGGACCTGCTTCCGCTCGAATTCGACGATGCCTTCATCGCGGAATTGGCAAAGGACCTGCCGGAACTGCCGGACGACAAGAAAGCCCGCCTGGTCAAGGACCTTGGCCTGTCGGTCTATGATGCCTCCATTCTCGTCTCGGAAAAGGCGATCGCCGATTATTACGAAGAACTGGCAGCCGGTCGTGATGGAAAGACGGCCGCCAACTGGGTCATCAACGACTTGCTGGGCGCCTTGAACAAAGCCGGCAAAGGCATTGAAGAGACTCCGGTTTCCCCCGTTCAGCTCGGTGCCATTATCGACTTGATCAAGGAAGGCACGATCTCAGGCAAGATCGCCAAGGATCTGTTCGAGATCGTCTGGAACGAAGGCGGAGATCCGAAGGACATCGTCGAAGCCCGCGGCATGAAGCAGGTGACGGATACCGGCGCGATCGAGAAGGCTGTCGACGAGATCATCGCTGCCAACCCCGATCAGGTTGAAAAGGCCAAGGCCAAGCCTTCGCTGGCCGGCTGGTTCGTCGGTCAGGTGATGAAGTCGACCGGCGGCAAGGCCAACCCGCAAGCTGTCCAGGCGCTGGTCAAGGCCAAGCTCGGGATCGTCGAGGAGTAAGGCCGGATGGTCTATTTCGTCCGCACCGCTGGTCCGAAAGACGCGGAAACCATTCGTGCGCTCATCGAAGAGACCTTTCATGATTCCTATGATGGTCTTTACGGTGCCGACCGCGCAACGAAGATGATCGACGAATGGCATTCTTTGGCTGCCATTCGCGATCGCATTTCCAAGCCCGGTGGAGAGTTTCTTGTCGCCGATAGCGGCAAGGACATCGGCGGCATGGGCTATGCAGCCATGTATCCGAAGATGGCCAAGACAGCCATGCTGCATCACCTTTATGTCCGTCCGTCCGCTCAGGGAGAGGGTATCGGCAGAGATATTTTCGCCGAACTCGAAACCTGCTTCCCCGATGCCGAGATCATGCGGCTTGAAGTCGCCGTCGAGAACACGCGCGCCATCTCGTTTTATGCACGGCTCGGCTTTGTCGAGGTCGACAAGGTCACAGATTGCGGCGGTCCCGGCTCAGGCCTACCGGCTGTGCTGATGGAAAAACGTCTCGAACTCTGATCCGTCAGTTCTCAAACGGTATCTCTTCGGCGTTGCCATTCGCGTCGTAGAACATCACCGGCGTGCATTCGATCAGATATGGCCTGAGCGTCTTGTCGCAGGCCGCTTTGGCAAGGGCGAGCGCGGTCTCCTTGCTATCCAGTCCGCACATGAATTCGTGCCAGTGAATACCCTCCTGATGCTGCACGAAAATGTCGATGCTGGTCCGTGCCGGATAGCAATAGGCGATCTCCAGGCAGTCCTCGTCGGTTCCGCCGCCAGTGATGCATTGCTGTTTGGCGCAGGCAAAGGCTTCTTGCGCGTCCTCGCCCACGCATACCCCGCTCGACATTTCAGGGGCCTCGACATAGGCAATACCCTGAAGTGTACCATCTTGCGCATTGGCCGTGGCGAAGGCTAAGGCAATGCCAACGGTGAGCGCCGGCACACGAATGATCATCCTGTGTCCTCCTCTTTGCTCCCGCGATCAGGAAAGATTGAAATCTGAATATGAGGCACTGCGCATGAATCCGGAAGTGACTATTCGTATCGCCGAGGAGACCGATGTTCCTGCAATCGCGGCAATCTTTGCGACCGACATATTGGGCGGACATGGCGACGCCGCTGATCCCGAAGCGCTGCCGGACTATCTTGCCGCATTCCATGCGATCACGGCTTCAGACAACGAGACTCTGTACGTTGCACTGGTCGATGGCACGGTTGTGGCGACCTTCCAGACTTTCGTCACCACGACAATGAGCGGGCGCGGTTCCTCCTCTATGATCATCGAGGCGGTCCATACGCATCCCGATGCACGCGGGCAGGGGATCGGGGCAGAGATGATCCGTTTCTGTATCGGCAAGGCCGAGCGCCTCGGGCTGCGTCTCGTGCAGCTCACATCCAACGCCACCCGCAAGGACGCACACCGGTTTTACGAACGGCTGGGCTTCGCTCCGAGCCATATCGGTTTCAAAATGAAGCTCAAATGACCAATTGCCCATTGCGAATCACTGGACATCGTCCTTGTGAGATTGCATAAGCGGGATACGGATTTTGAGACAGTAAGCCGAGCCCTTGCTCAAGGGCCGCGCCCAAGGAAAAGACATGAAACAGCTTCTCTTGGAAATCTTCACCTGGTGGAACGGTCGGACCATGGGAACGCGGTTCTTCACCTGGCGCAAGGGTACGAAGGTCGGTGAAGACGAATTGGGCAATCTCTACTACGAAGGCCCCATGGCCTCGTGGGGCAAGCCCAAGCGCTGGGTCATCTACAAGGGCTATGCGGACGCGTCGACCATTCCTGCCGGCTGGCATGGCTGGATGCATTATCGCACCGATACACCGCCAAGCAAGGAAGACTACAAGCCCGCAGAATGGGAAAAGCCACATCGTCCGAACTTTACCGGTTCGGCACAGGCCTACCGCCCACCGGGTTCTATCGCAGTTGCAGGTGAGCGTCCGCGCGTTACCGGCGATTACGATGCTTGGACACCGGGAAACTGATACCGATTTGGCCATAATTTGAGTCTAGGCGCTTTCAAACCTGCTCGGACCGCCTGCGGTAAGCGGTGGTTTGCAGGGAAAAAAGGCTGGAGACGGGCGGATATGATTTCTTCGAAGCGCAATGCTTCAATCTTTGGGACGGTTCTTCTGGGTGCGGCAGTCATGTCTGCTGGCCTCTGGAACTGTGTGCGGCCAGCAGAGGCTGCGCGACTTGAAAATCCTGTCGCGGTCTTTTCCGGCATCGACAAGATTACCGGCCGCATCACATCCTTCGACGTCTATATCAACGAGACTGTTCAGTTCGGTGCACTGCAGGTCACCCCGAAGGTTTGCTATTCGCGTGATGACAGCGAAGCGCAGCAGACCGACGCTTTTGTAGAAGTCGACGAAATCACCCTCGATCGCAAAATCCGCCGTATCTTTTCCGGCTGGATGTTTGCAGACAGCCCCGGCCTCAATGCCGTGGAACACGCGATCTATGACGTCTGGCTGAGTGGCTGCAAGGCAACCTCCGACGTTCCGCCGCCTGAGGGCGCGCAGGCCGTGCACGAAGCGCCTGTGCCGGAGAGCCAGAAGGAAAAACTGGAGGCTGCCCAGAAGGCGCAGTCGGACGCTCAGAGCACGAGCACGAGCACTCAGCCGCAGCAGGACGGCAATCCGGATGCGGTCGCAGTCGACGGAGCAACCCGGCCTGTCGATCCGCAGGACGGCTCAGTGGCCGTTCCACCGCTCGACAGCCCGCAGGTCATCGGCGACCAGCCGCAGGGCGAATTCAGCGCTGACGGTCAGCTCGAGCCCCAGGGTCAGTTTGGTTCCGAGGGTCAGTTCGATCAGCAAGATCAGCTGCAGCCACTGAATGGCGATCAGCCGCAGGGGCAACCGGTGCAGCCGCAGATCGAAGGTGTTCAGCCAGGCAGCGTCGGATTGTTCTAGGACGGCATTTTGTCCGCGCGAAACAGGGTCTCTTCGTCGATACAATGGGCGCGTGATCACGGGTGATCGGCCCATTGTGCGTTACTTGAACGCCTTGCTTGGATTCGACATCGCCTCTTCCAGCAATTGTTGATACTCGGCTTTCGGAATTTCGATCGCGCCGAAGCTTGTCAGGTGGTCGGTGGTGAATTGCGTGTCGAGCAGTGTGAAGCCTTTGGCCTTCATCCGCTCCACCAGATGCACCAGACAGATCTTGGAGGCATTGGTCCGGCGTGAGAACATGCTCTCGCCAAAAAACGCGCTGCCGAGCGATACACCGTAGAGCCCGCCCACCAGTTCATCTCCCTCCCAGGCCTCCACCGAATGGGCGTGCCCGAGGGAGTAAAGGGCGCTGTAGAGGCCGCGGATCGTCTCATTGATCCAGGTGCTGGGCCTGTCGTCTGCTTCCTCCGCACATTTTGCCACAACGAGATTGAAGTCCGTATCGACACGGATATCGAAAGGCGCCTTGCGCACGGCCTTGGCGAGGCTTTTGGAAACGTGGAAGTCGTTGAGGGGGATGATGCCGCGCAGATCGGGCTCGACCCAGAAGAGTTCCGGGTCATCGGCGGATTCCGCCATGGGAAACATCCCGATGGAATAGGCGCGCAGCAGGATGTCCGGAGTGATTGCCGTCTGCCTGCTGCGTCGCCCTGCCATCTGTCAGCCGTCAGGCCGAAGTCTTGGCCAGATATTCCTCCAGCCAATGAATGTCGTAATCGCCGTTTGCAATATCCGGGTTCGAGATCAGATCCTGGAACAGCGGCAGTGTGGTCTTGATACCGTCGATGACGAACTCGTCCAGCACACGGCGCAGACGCATCATGCATTCGACGCGCGTGCGTCCATGAACGATGAGCTTGCCGATCAGGCTGTCGTAGTAAGGCGGGATCTTGTAGCCGGCATAGGCACCGGAATCGACGCGAACGCCCAGACCGCCCGGAGCATGGAAATGCGTGATCGTGCCGGGCGACGGCACGAAAGTCCGCGGGTCCTCAGCGTTGATACGGCATTCGATGGCATGGCCGAAGAACACGATCTCGTCCTGCGTCACCGACAGTCCCGCGCCGGAAGCAACTCGGATCTGTTCATGCACGAGGTCGATGCCGGTAATGGCTTCTGTGATCGGATGCTCAACCTGAAGGCGGGTGTTCATTTCAATGAAATAGAACTCGCCATTCTCGTAAAGAAACTCGATCGTGCCTGCACCGCGATACTTCATCTTGCGCATGGCGTCGGCACAGATTTCGCCGATCTTCATGCGCTGCTCGACGTTGAGAGCAGGGGAGTTCGCTTCTTCCCAGACCTTCTGGTGACGACGCTGCAAAGAGCAGTCGCGTTCACCCAGATGGATCGCATTGCCGGCGCCGTCGCCAACAACCTGCACTTCAATATGGCGTGGCTTGCCCAGGTATTTTTCCATGTAAACAGCGGCATTGCCAAAGGCTGCAAGCGCCTCGGAACGGGCCGTGGAAACGGCTTCATCCAGTTCTGCTTCGTTCTTGGCCACCTTCATGCCGCGCCCGCCGCCGCCGGCTGTCGCCTTGATCAGAACGGGGAAACCGATCTCGCGGGCAACCTTCAGGGCGTTTTCAGGCGTAACTTCACCCTCAGAGCCCGGAACGACCGGAATGCCGAGTTCCATAGCCGTGACCTTGGCGGTGATCTTGTCACCCATCATGCGGATATGATCTGCGGTCGGGCCGATGAACGTGATGCCATGGGCTTCCAGAATGTCGGCAAACTTGGCGTTTTCCGAAAGGAAGCCGTAGCCGGGATGCACAGCATCCGCGCCGGTAATCTCGCAGGCAGCAACAATCTGATGAATATTCAGATAGCTGTCGCGCGACTGCGGTGGGCCAATGCAGACACTCTCGTCGGCAAGGCGCACATGCATGGCGTTGGCGTCTGCGGTCGAATGCACGGCAACCGTTGCGATGCCGAGTTCCTTGCAGGCGCGCAGCACGCGCAGAGCAATCTCGCCGCGGTTCGCTATGAGTATCTTGGAAATGACAGCCATCAGCAATTACTCGATGATTACGAGTGGTTCGCCGTATTCGACGGGTGCGGAATCCTCGATGAGGATATCGACGACCTTGCCGGAGCGCGGCGAGGGGATCTGGTTCATCGTCTTCATGGCTTCGATGATGAGAAGGGTTTGGCCTTCCTTCACCGTTGCGCCGATTTCGATGAAGTTACGCGAACCAGGAGCGGGGGCGAGGTACACTGTTCCAACCATCGGGGCAGTGACAGCCTTCGAAAGGTCGCGTCCTGCGGGGGCAGCTTCGGCGGCAACAGCAGCTACGGCGACTGGTGCCGGGGCTGGCGCCGGGGCCGGAGCGGCATAGGTCGGCATTGCGACAGGGGTGCCGTTACGGGAAACGCGAATGCGCAGATCCTCCTGCTCCACTTCGATCTCGGTCAGATCGGTGTCGTTGAGGATATTGGCCAGATCACGGATCAGTGCCTGATCTATGCCGGATTTCTTCTCTGCCATGGATGTTGATCCTGTAATTGTTATTGTTTGATGGTGTTCAGCGCGTCCAGCGCCAGAATATAGCTATGCGGTCCAAAACCGCAGATCACGCCCTTGCACGCGGGCGCTATCATCGATTTGTGGCGGAATTCTTCTCGTGCGTGCACATTCGAGATGTGAAGTTCCACCACCGGAACGCCGATGGCCTTGATGGCGTCATGAAGGGCAATAGACGTATGCGTGTAGGCGCCGGCGTTAATCGCCACACCCGCCGCCTTGTCATTCGCCTCATGTATCCAGCTCACCAGATCGCCCTCGTGATTGCTTTGGCGAAAGTCTACGGCAAAACCCTTGTTCTCGGCATGGGCTTTGCACTCCGCCTCGATGTCGGCGAGGGTCTGGCCGCCATAAATCCCAGGCTCGCGCTTGCCGAGCATGTTGAGATTGGGGCCGTTCAGGACGAATAGGGTCTTGCTCATCAGTGGTTCCGTGGCCATTCGACCGCCTCCTATAGACCTGACGGGCCGCGAGGGAAAGCCCTTGCGGCCTGTAGGCAGGCCTTGTGTCCACATGGATCACAGGAAATCGAGGGTCAAGCCCGCAACGGGTAACTTGGTAAACGGCTCAGCAGCCGCCACCGCCGCATTGGCGCACGTCTTTAACCTTCTGCTCGAGGAGCTCGGCACCAAGCGCACCGAACAGGGCCTCGTCGCCGACAACGTAAGACGGCGTGCCGGTGATACCGAGATTGCTGGCCAGCTGATAGGTCTTGCGCACAGACTGGTCATTCGGGTTGCTGGCCATTTGCGCGCGGATATCGGCCTCGCTCACACCGAGCGAGGTCGCAACCGCGATGGCGCTGTCTTCCGTGGCGCGCCCTTGCGAACCCAGCAATGTCCGGTGAAATTCGGCGTATTTTTCCGGTGCCAGCTTGCGGAAGGCGTCCGATACCTTGTGGGCCGCAACCGAATCCGGGCCGAGGATCGGAAGCTCCTTCAGCACGAAGCGCACATTGCTGTCACTGCTGATCACCTTGTCCATGTCGGACAGCGCGCGTTTGCAGTATCCGCAATTGTAGTCGAAAAATTCGACAATGGTCACATCGCCATCCGGATTGCCAAGTGCGAGATCAGAGGAGGAATTGAAAATTTCGTCCTTGTTGTCGCTGATAGCCGCAGTCGCCTTGTCCTGACGTGCTTGCTCCTGCTTCGCTTCAAGAGCATTCTGCACATCGAGCATGATTTCCGGATTGGCGATCAGGTATTCCTTGATGAAGGCGCCGAACTCTTCCTTCTGCTTGTCGTCCAGCGCATGGGCCGAAAACGGCAGTGTAGTGGCGACACAAAGGGTCAGCGCGGCGGCAATATGCTTCAACGGCAAGGTCATAAGGTCCTCATTCTAAATTCGACCGGCAACGGCCCATAAGGGCCTGCGCGCGATCCTGCAATCTGCGCGAAGTCTAAGGGTAACCGCGCAGAAGATAAAACGTAATTTGATCGGCTCCCCGACAATCGCGGGATTGTGAAGATCGCAATATTGGGGCAATTGTCAGGCGCTCCCTATCTCGGGTGGCAGGTGGAAAAGGCATAATTAAGTGATTTCAGTTTCGAAGCGCAGCGCAGTCGAACCCTTCCACGCGATGGATGTGCTGGCGGAGGCGACCCGTCGGCGCAATGACGGTGCTCCGATCATATCCATGGCCGTGGGGCAGCCAGGCCATCCTGCACCGCAAGCCGCCCTTGATGCCGCGCGCAAAGCGCTCGACCACGGTCGGATCGGATATACCGATGCGCTGGGACTTGCTGACTTGCGAACCGGACTTGCCGACCATTACCGTAAGCGAAATGGCGTGGACATTGATCCTGCGCGCATCGTGGTGACGACCGGTTCGTCTGCCGGTTTCAACCTGGCGTTTCTGTCTCTTTTCGATCCCGGTGACACAGTCGCGATCGCCCGACCCGGTTACCCCGCCTATCGCAATATCTTGAAAGCCTTGGGCCTCAACGTGCTGGAAGTGCCGGTCAATGCCGAGAGTGCCTACACCCTGACGCCGGAATGCCTGCACGCCGCGCAAGGAAATGCAGGCGTTCGGGCCAAGGGCGTACTGCTTGCAAGTCCTGCCAATCCAACCGGTACTGTGACTGGCCGCGCGCAGTTAAAGGCGCTCGTCGATTACTGCCGTCAGGATAGCATCACCCTGATCTCGGACGAGATCTATCATGGGCTGACTTTCGGCACCGGCGAGACCAGCGCGTTGGAGCTGACCGACGACGTCGTCGTCATCAATTCATTCTCCAAATATTATTGTATGACGGGTTGGCGCATCGGCTGGATGGTGCTGCCCGATCAGCTCGTTCGGCCGATCGAATGCGTTGCGCAAAGTCTCTATATCTCCGCACCCGAATTGTCGCAGTTGGCAGCCATTGGCGCCCTTGGAGCCGATGCGGAACTGGAAGCCTATAAGCAAGCCTGTCGCAGCAATCGAGACTTTCTGGAGCAGCGGCTGCCGGAAATCGGCTTCTCGCTTCTCTCCCCGATGGACGGCGCTTTCTATGCCTATGTCGACGTAAGCGCCTTTACCAATGACAGTATGGAATTTGCCAAACGCATGCTGGCCGAGGCCGATGTCGCGGCAACGCCTGGCCTCGATTTCGACCCGGAAGAGGGAAATCGGGCCATGCGCTTCTCCTATGCGGGCACCATGGAAGAGATGGTTGAGGCAACCGACAGAATTGCCCGATGGCTCAAGTGATTGTCTTTTAAATCAGATGGTTGGGCATGTTTTCGGAATCAAGACTAAAACCTCTTGAATCAATCTGTAAAGGACAGGCTTGTCTGCGAATGAGCAAAGGCCAACATGACTGAAATTCTGCTTCGCGAAAAATATAACACGGCACCCGACATCCTGACGCCACGCCTGCTGATGCGCGCGCACCGTGCATCTGATTTCGACGCGGTAGCGACGATGTGGGCCGATGACGATGTGGTCCGTCATATCACCGGCAAGCCGTCGACACCCACGGAAAGCTGGGCGCGCCTGATACGTTATATTGGCCACTGGCCGGCACTTGGCTTTGGCGGTTGGGCACTGGAGGATCGGCAGACCGGCGCCTATCTCGGCGCGGTCGGCTTTGCAGACTACAAGCGCATCATCACACCATCGATCAGCGGTATACCTGAAGCCGGGTGGGTGCTGGCACCCCATGCGCATGGGCGCGGTCTTGCGCATGAAGCGCTTTCCGCCTCTCTGCAGTGGGCCGATCGCCACTTTGTCGAAGACAGGATTGTCGCCATCATCTCTCCGGAGCATGAGCGCTCGATACGCCTCGCCGAGAAATGCGGCTTCGTTGCAATGGGAAATGCAATGCTGGCGGATGATCCTGTGCTGTTGATGGAACGCCGCAGAGCGCCCCGCTGACGTTCATCGCACAAACGAAAAACGGCCGCGCAATGCGCGGCCGTTTTTAAATTCTACCTGGGCATCTCTCAGAAGAAACCGCGCTTCTGCCACCAGCCGCCCTTCTTGGGCTTGGCTGGCTCTTCATCGTTTCCGGCACTGGACGCAGTCGACGTGACGACCGGTTCGGAAGACACAACATTGTCTCCACGGTTGGAACGAACTGCCTTGGCATCCTCAGTCGCCGCATCCGCTTCTTCACCAACAGATGCGGTTGCCTCAGCAAGCGGAGAGGCCTCTTCAGCTGGTGCTTCGACGTCTGCTACCTTTTCCACAAGCTCAGGCTCAACCTTGGCCGGGCCTTCCTCGATCACCGGTACTTCAACCGGAGAAACAGCAATCTTCGCCTTGCGGGTGCGGCGCGGCTTCTTCGGTGCAGCGCCCTCCTGAAGCGATTCCGCCGATTCGATCACGGCCATCGCAGTCGGCTCTGCGGCATCCTTCGCCTCGGCGACGTCTTCGATCAGTTCAGCAACGGTTTCGGTTTCGCCGTCGTCGCCATTTCCGTTTTCGCCGTCAGACTTGTCGGTCTCGCCATCATTGTCCGATGCGTCAACTTCACCCTCGGGGCGATTGCGACGTCCGCCACGCTTGCCACGGCGGCGACGCTTGCGCTTGCCGTTGCCTTCGCCATCGGCAGACGAATCGCCGTTTTCGGCACTCGCGCTATCGCTGTCGTCATCGTCTTCGTCATCGCCAGCATCGTCGCTGACGCTGTCGGAAGAACTGTTTTCGGCCGCCCGCTCGTCAGAGCCGTTACCATTCTTGCCACGACGACGCCGACGACGCTTGCGCTTGCGGTTGCCTTCACCGTCACCGTCTTCCTTGTCGACGGTTTTCGTTGCAACCGGTGCTGCGACTTCCAGCGTATCGTCTTCTTCGTCATCTTCCGGCTCGGGAACGAAGTCATCTTCTTCGATCTCGGGCAAGGCAGACAGAAGGGTTTCGATCTTGACCGGGTTTTCGACGGCTTCACCGCGATCGACAGCAAAGTGCTGATGCCCGATGGTGGCATCGGCTTCAATGGTGATGGTCACACCGAAGCGGTTCTCATAATCGATGATGGTCGCACGCTTCTGGTTGAGAATGTAAAGCGCGGTTTCCGGCGTTGCGCGCACGGTAATGTCGTGCGTCGTGCTCTTGAGCAGGAATTCCTCGACGCCACGCAGAACGTGAAGCGCCACGGACGACTGCGAGCGGATAAGGCCGGTCCCTGTGCAATGCGGGCAGACCTGCGTCGTCGATTCCAGCACCGATGCGCGAATGCGCTGACGCGACATTTCCAGAAGGCCGAAATGCGAGATGCGGCCAACCTGAATGCGGGCGCGATCGTTCTTCAGGCAGTCCTTCAGCTTCTTTTCGACAGAGCGATTATTGCGCTTCTCTTCCATGTCGATGAAGTCGATGACGATCAGGCCGGCAAGGTCGCGCAGGCGAAGCTGGCGTGCCACTTCTTCCGCAGCCTCCAGGTTGGTCTGCAGCGCGGTGTCTTCGATCGAGTATTCGCGGGTCGATCGACCCGAGTTGACGTCGATGGCAACCAGCGCTTCGGTCTGGTTGATGATGATGTAACCGCCGGACTTCAACGTCACCTGCGGCTGCAGCATCTTGTCGAGCTGGCCTTCGATGCCGGAACGCGAGAAGATCGGGTGCAGGTCACGATACGGCTGAACCACCTTGGCATGGCTCGGCATCAGCATCTTCATGAAGTCTTTTGCTTCGCGGTAGCCTTCTTCGCCAGCCACGATAACTTCATTGATGTCCTTGTTGTAGAGGTCGCGGATCGAGCGCTTGATCAGCGAGCCTTCTTCATAGACGAGGCATGGTGCAGTCGAGGCGAGCGTGAGCGTGCGGACATTCTCCCACAGACGCATCAGATATTCGAAGTCACGCTTGATCTCGACCTTGGTGCGATTGGCACCAGCTGTTCTGAGGATCACACCCATGCCCTGCGGCACTTCCAGGCTGCGTGCAACTTCTTTCAGGCGCTTGCGGTCTGTTGGCTGCGTGATCTTGCGGGAAATTCCGCCGCCCCGTGCCGTGTTCGGCATCAAAACGGAATAACGACCGGCCAGCGAAAGATAGGTGGTCAGAGCCGCACCCTTGTTGCCACGTTCTTCCTTGGCAACCTGCACCAGCAGGATCTGCCGGCGCTTGATGACTTCCTGAATGCGGTACTGCTTGCGCGGCTTGCGAACGATGCGGTCAGGAACCTCTTCCATGGCGTCTTCAGCGCCGACGGATTCGATCTCTTCCTTCTCGTGATTGTCATCGTCGTCGTCGTCATCGCGCGAACGACCGCCAACTTCTTCCGAAACCGAATCGCTATCGACCATGGCAGCCATGGTCGAACCATTGCCGCCGTCTTCGTTGTCATCGCTATCGGATGCGCCAGGAGCCTCGTCGGCTGCGGCAGTCTCTTCAGCAGGAGCCTTGTCGGCTGCCTTCTTGCGCGGCTTGCGCACACGCTTGGGCTTTGCCTTGGGCGTAACGTCCTCGGCTGCTGCGGCCTCTGGCTGTGCCTCAGACGCGTCTTCCGGTGCATTTGCCTCGGCGACCACTTCTTCTACCGCGCTTGCAACGCCCAGATCTGCTTCCGGCTGTTCGTCGGCGGAAGCATCGTCGTGGTCGTCATTGCGGCGGTGCTCTTCGGCTTCCGCCTGCACGAGCGCCTGCCTGTCGGCCAGCGGGATCTGATAATAATCCGGATGGATTTCGGCGAAGGCCAGAAATCCGTGACGGTTGCCACCGTAATCGACGAAAGCGGCCTGGAGTGACGGCTCAACGCGCGTTACCTTGGCCAGATAGATGTTCCCGCGCAGCTGCTTCTTGTGCTGCGACTCGAAGTCGAATTCCTCTATCCGGTTACCGCGTACGACAACGACGCGCGTCTCTTCTTCATGAGACGCGTCGATAAGCATTTTGTCTGCCATAGTAAGATGTGCTCCTCGGCGCGGTTGCGAAGAAGCAAAACCGCCCGCTGCCTTTCGGCAGGGACGGTCTCATTCACGAAATGCGCCGGTAATAATTGTTCGCGCCTGTCATTTTCGCGTGATGCAGCCCGAGGACCGACGGGGGCATGCATCGCCCTTGCTCCGTGGTATCTGGGGGAAATCCGCTCAAAAAACATAAATGACCATACGTGAACGACAATGCCATAGACCCTTGGGGTCCGATGAGTGCCCTTTGGTAAGGGCGATTGGTGTTAATCCACCTGAAAGGTGGGCCGGCCACATGCCGACTTTCCGATTCAGTTTCAGGAAAAAAATGCAATGACGGCGGATGAGCATCCGACACTCAAGGCGCCAAGTCCTTAAAAAGGTTGGCAGCCGTGGCGGTGATTCTATCCCATCGGCACTTTTAACCCTCACTTGCCTTGTATGTTTTCTATGTGACAATAGCAAGTGCTAACACTAGCCGCCATAATGTCGTGTGAATTGTGGTGCTTACAGGTTTTTGCAAAGAATCGACTTACTTTCGGTTGGCGTAGGCTCCACGAAAGGATTGTCGGCTATGAAAATGCAATTTTAAAGCGGCCCCAGGCGGAATTTGGTACGCTTTTATTCAAAAATGACATGCGGAAATAAATTGGGTGTAACGATCTGCTGATGTTTGAAGGCAATTGGGGACAGGCTGCGCATAGCGTTGCGCAAGCCGTTTTGCGGATTCTTTTTGTGGCCGGAGCGATCTTGGCGATGGAGTGGCCTGCGCTTGCAACGGCGCCGGATGCCGATCCGGCAATGGTTGCTGAACCGCTTGTCGCCTATGGCGCGCGCATTGCTGGGGACAAGGTGAGGACCCGGATCGTCATCGACTTCGAAAAGGAACCGGAGTTCAAGGTTCATTATATAGCCTCGCCGCCACGCATCATCGTCGACCTGCCGGCAACGGCATTCAATTTTGATGCGTCGGAACTTGAGGCACGCGGCCTGTTCAGCGACATTCGGTATGGTGCGATTGATGCAGATTCCGCGCGCCTCGTCCTGACAGCCGAACATCCGGCGCGCCTTGTGATGAGCGAGGTTCAGGAAGATGTCGAGGGAAAGGGCTATCGGCTCGTGCTTGACGCCGAGACGGCGCCCGATCATGTCTTCAACGATCTTGTCAGAATGGGCTGGAACGAGACGGCAATCGCGCCCAAACCGGGCAGGGCGGGGCGCGTGCCGCCGGTGGCGCCTGCAAAGCGCGGCGATTTCGTCGTTGCGATCGATGCCGGCCATGGGGGTATCGATGCTGGTGCTTCGGGCGCGGTCACCAAAACGCCCGAAAAGGAAATCACGCTGGCCTTCGCCAAGGAGTTTGCCGATGAACTCAACCGCCAGCCCGGTTTCCACGCCTTCCTGACCCGTACCGGAGATGAGTTTCTCTCTTTGTCGGAACGCGTGGCAATCGCCAGACGAAACGAGGCCAATCTCTTTATATCTTTTCACGCGGACACGCTGCGCCAGAGCTATATTCGAGGGGCGACCGTCTACACCATTTCGGATAATGCGTCTGACAAGATGGCCGCGAGCCTGGCGGAACGGGAGAACTTGTCCGATGAGGTCGCTGGCGTCGCCCAGTCGGTTGAGCCAGATCAGGTGACCGATATTCTGCTCGATCTGACGCGGCGCGAAACCCAGGCATTCTCTGTGTCGCTGGCTGATTCGGTGGTGAAATCCTTCGAAGGTGAAGTTGGCCTGATCAATAATCCGCATCGCTATGCGGGTTTCCGCGTGCTTCAGGCTCATGATGTGCCGTCGATTTTGTTGGAATTGGGCTTTCTGTCCAACAAGGAGGATGAGAAACTTCTGTTGGACCCGAAGTGGCGCGCCAAGGTTTGTGGTCTGCTGACAGAAGCGGTCAAGAAGTACCATCTGCCGATCATCGCCAATGGCGGTTGAGCGGATGGGGCGGCTCTATTTGCGGGCTGCCCCTGTAACGAATCGGAGAGTGAGCCAGTTTGGCCCTATTTTTCCCACATTCGATCCGTTATTCCCCAATGACGCGGCTGCTTTATCGAATCTCGATGAGTTTGCTCGCCGCCGCTTGCCAACTGGGTGCTCGCGTGCAAAAGGCCAGCATATGTGCGATGTTGTTTCATCGCCCGGCATTTGGGTCTGGGTGGATTTGTGGGTCGCTACCGCCTTGAGCGGAGAGGCTTTACTCCCTGGACGAAACGAAAGAGCGGGAGCAGCGCACCTCGTCGCGCGAACGGATAACGAAGAATGCAGAATTTCTTGCCGGTAAATCGACCATGATCAGACTGATTGGATATCTCTTCGGGCTCGCCTCTGTACTGGCCTTGGGCCTAGCGGTTGTCGTTGCGGTTTATCTCACCGGCGTTTCGAGGGATCTGCCGGACTATGAGGTACTGTCCAGCTATGCGCCTCCGGTCACGACCCGCTTCCATGCCGGCAATGGGGCCTTGATGGCGGAATATGCGCGCGAGCGTCGTCTGTTTTTGCCCATCCAGGCAGTCCCCGATCGCGTCAAGGCAGCCTTCCTTTCGGCTGAAGACAAGAATTTCTACAACCACCCGGGCGTCGATGTTTACGGTCTCGCGCGCGCGATCGTGACCAATGTGCAGAATATCGGCTCAGGCCGTCGCCCGGTCGGGGCCTCGACGATTACCCAGCAGGTGGCCAAAAACTTCCTGCTCTCGTCCGACCAGACCATCGACCGTAAGGTCAAGGAAGCCATCCTGTCGTTCCGCATCGAACAGGCCTATTCCAAGGACAAGATCCTCGAACTCTATCTAAACGAGATCTTCTTCGGCATGAACGCCTATGGTATCGCCGGCGCCGCACTGACCTATTTCGACAAGTCGGTCACGGAACTGACCATTTCGGAAGCCGCCTACCTGGCATCGCTTCCCAAAGGCCCATCCAATTACCATCCTTTCCGTCATCCCAAGGCAGCGCTCGAGCGGCGCAACTGGGTGATCGACCGCATGGTGGAAAATGGCTTTATCAGCCAGCCGGAAGGTGATGCCGCGAAAAAGCAGCCGCTCGGCATCAACCTTCGCCAGACCGGCTCCTATATCTTTGCATCCGATTACTTTGCCGAAGCCGTACGCCGTCAGCTGATTGAAAAATATGGCGAGAAGGCACTGTATGAAGGTGGCTTGTCGGTACGGACCTCCTTCGATCCGAAGATGCAGGTCTTTGCGCGCAAGGCGCTGCAGGACGGTCTGATCAACTACGACGAGCGTCGCGGCTTCCACGGCCCCATCGACCATATCGACGTCAATGGTGACTGGGGTGCACAATTGGCAAAGCTCACTCCGCTTCGTGACGTTCCCGAATGGGATCTGGCCGTCGTCCTCGCCGTCTCCGCCAAGCAGGTGGATATTGGCCTGCGGCCACAGCGAGAGGAGGGCGGGAAGTTCTCCGCTGACCGCGATACCGGCCGTATTGAAGCCAAGAATATGGAATGGGCCTTCCGCTCCGCCAAGGGAGACCGCAAGACCACCAAGACACCTGAAGGCGTCGTGGAACCGGGCGATGTGGTCTATGTTCAGGCCATGGGCGAAGACCAGGCCGGAAGCTATCGCTTGCGTCAGCCGCCCAAGGTTCAGGGGGGGCTCGTCGCCATGGATCCGCATACGGGCCGCGTGCTGGCCATGGTTGGCGGCTTCTCCTATGCCCAGTCCGAGTTCAACCGGGCAACGCAGGCCATGCGTCAGCCCGGCTCATCGTTCAAGCCGTTCGTCTATGCCGCGGCTCTCGACAATGGCTACACGCCTGCATCGGTGATCCTCGATGCACCGGTCGAATTCGTATCGGGCGGACAGGTCTGGCGTCCGCAGAACTACGGCGGAGGCTCGGCCGGCCCATCGACGCTGCGTCTTGGCATTGAAAAGTCGCGTAACCTCATGACGGTTCGCCTGGCCAATGACATGGGCATGAACCTTGTCGCAGAATATGCCGAACGTTTCGGCGTCTACGACAAGATGCTGCCGGTTCTGGCCATGTCGCTCGGTTCGGGTGAAACGACGGTGCTGCGCATGGTGTCGGCCTATTCGGTCTTTGCCAACGGCGGCAAGCAGATCAAGCCGACGCTGATCGACCGCATTCAGGATCGTTACGGCAAGACCATCTTCCGTCATGAAGAGCGGGTCTGCGAAGGCTGCAACGCCAATGAATATTCCGGCCAGGAAGAGCCAGTTGTCGTCGACAATCGCGAGCAGGTTCTCGATCCGATGACCGCTTACCAGATCACCTCCATGATGGAAGGTGTGGTCAAGCGCGGGACGGCAGCCGGCAAGGTCAAGCTTGATCGTCCGGTCGCGGGCAAGACGGGCACGACCAACGATGAAAAGGATGCCTGGTTCGTTGGCTATACGCCGAATCTGGTCGCCGGCCTTTACATCGGTTTCGATACACCGACCCCGATGGGCCGTGGCGCGACCGGTGGTGGTCTGGCTGCCCCGATCTTCAACAACTTCATGCAGAATGCGGTGAAGGATCGTCCGGAAGGCAAGTTCAACATTCCGCAAGGCATGAGCCTTGTCCCCGTCGATCGCAAGACCGGAATGGCCGCAGCGGAAGGTGACCCGGATACCATCATCGAAGCCTTCAAGCCCGGTACAGGTCCAGCCGACTTCTTCTCCGTCATCGGTATGGATGAATATATGAACCCTGAGGAAATCCTGCGCACCTCGCCGCAGGCCAATCAGGCTGTAACCTCCGGATCAGGCGGGCTTTTCTGATCCCATCACGTCCTTTGCGTTTGCGCCCGCCCTTTACATCGAGGGCGGGCGCAACTATTCACGGGCAGAATTTTTCCGCACGAACAAGAAGAATGGAAGAATGCGTAACGAAATCGAAAACGTAGTCGACGAAATCAAGCAGGCCATAACCCTGCTGAGGAGGCATCTTTGACTGGGATCAGGCGCTAAGACGACTGGACTGGTTGAACAACAAAGCAGAGGATCCAAACCTCTGGAACGACGCCACGGAAGCGCAAAAACTGATGCGCGAACGCCAACAGCTTGAAGATGGCATCAATGGCGTCAAGAAGCTTGAGCAGCAGTTGACCGACAATATCGAGCTCATCGAAATGGGTGAGGACGAAGGCGACGAGGAAGTTGTCCGTGAGGCTGAGGAAGCGCTGAAGTCGCTGAAGTCGGAATCCGGTCGTCTTCAGGTCGAGGCCATGTTGTCGGGTGAAGCCGATGGCAATGACAGCTATCTGGAAGTGCATTCCGGCGCCGGCGGAACCGAATCCCAGGATTGGGCGAGCATGCTGTTGCGCATGTATACCCGCTGGGCTGAACGCAACGGTTTCAAGGTCGAATTGCTGGAAGTGCATGACGGCGAAGAAGCCGGCATCAAGTCGGCGACCATTCTGGTCAAGGGCCACAATGCCTATGGCTGGCTGAAGACCGAATCGGGTGTGCATCGCCTGGTGCGTATTTCGCCTTATGATTCCAATGCGCGTCGCCACACCTCTTTCTCTTCGGTCTGGATCTATCCGGTTGTCGACGACTCGATCAATATTGAGATCAACGAAAGCGATTGCCGTATCGATACCTTCCGCTCGTCAGGCGCCGGCGGACAGCACGTCAACACGACCGACTCGGCTGTGCGCATTACGCATATTCCAACCGGTATCGTGGTCGCCTGCCAGCAGGAACGATCCCAGCACAAGAACCGTGCCAAGGCCTGGGACATGCTGCGTGCGCGCATGTACGAAGCCGAGTTGAAAAAGCGCGAAGAGGCAGCCAATGCCGAGGCGGCTTCCAAGTCCGATATCGGCTGGGGCCACCAGATCCGCTCTTACGTTCTGCAGCCCTATCAGCTGGTCAAGGATTTGCGCACCGGCGTTGAAAGCACCGCGCCGGACGACGTGTTGAACGGCGGTCTGAACGACTTCATGGAAGCCTCGCTCGCCCACCGTATCAGCGGCAAAGCCAATGAGGATGTCGCCGACATCGATTGACGTCGATAGCGCCGGTGACAATTCCAATCGCGATCAAAAGCCGCGCGGAGATCTCTCCGGGCGGCCTTTCTGTTTGAAAATTCTGATCAATTTTGCCAACCTCCGGCTCTGTCACGATATCGGGAGGCAACAGGGCTATGCAAAATGTTGGATTTTCGACCGGCGAGTTTTTCGATGAGGAGCGTTGCAACTGGACGAGTGACGGCAGGCGTCCCATCGCATGGAGCGCGTGGTATCCAGCGAAGGACAGACTGAGCGCGTCGATAAATGCGACGCGCGACGCATCTGCGAGCCTTTTCGTGAAAGACGACGTGATGGCCGATGCGGTCCCCGTGCGGGGGCATTTCCTTCCAACAGTCATATTCTCTCATGGCACCGGCGGTTCGGCAGCCGGTATGTCATGGTTTGCGCTACGGCTTGCGGCAGCTGGATACCTCGTCCTTGGCGTCAATCATCACGGCAATACGGCGACCGAGAAATATCGCCCCGAAGGATTTCTGTGCTGGTGGGAGCGGGCACGCGATCTGACGGTGCTTTTGGATCATCAGATGGAGGACGGTCCGTTTGCGGGTTTGATTGACCCGGATCGGATCTTCGTTGCGGGCTTTTCGCTCGGTGGCTATGCGGCAGTAGCCTGCCTGGGGGCGCTGACGTATCTTGATCTTTATCGTCAATGGGCTGGTGATAGTCCGCTTGGCCGCGGCCCGCGGGAATTCCCTAATGCCATCGACCACCTTGACCAGTTGCTGGGGCAAAGTGCGGAATTTGCCGCGTCCATGAAAAGGCAGTCTCTGGATTACGCTGACACCCGTTTTAAGGCGGCGCTTCTATGCGCGCCGGCACCAACGGTACGCGGCTTCACGGACGAGTCGGTCAGGGCAATCCATGTGCCGGTTCTGACATTCGTCGGCGGAGCAGACCGGGAGGCGCCCGCTGACCCTTGCGCCAAATGGCTGGATGACAGGTTGCAAAACAGTCGACTCGAACGTCTGGCGCCAGACGTCGGCCACTATGTCTTTCTCAATGAATGCACTGAGGCCGGGTGCCAGGCTATCCCTGAGATTTGCGTGGATGCGCCGGGTGTCGATCGAAGGGCGATCCATGATCGCGTCGCAGCGGCGGCGATTACCTTCTTTGGTGGTATCGAATAGGAAAGCGTATCTGCCAGTTTGGACCGCGCAGTCCGTCAGTGATATCAGTTGGTGGCACGCTCGACAGTGATATCGCCGAATTCGTCGATGATCACCGTCCAGCTTTCTGGCTCCGACGATTGCGGATCGGTTTTCAGATACACGGTGGCAAACAGGCCCGGCTGGCTGCTCACGCCACGCGAGTCCTCAGGTCGGATATCGGTCACATAAGCGCCAAGGGCTGAAAATTCTTCCAGTTCCACACTATTGATCAGGCTTGGTCCATCTTGTGTCGACTGGATCTGTTGCAGATAGATTTTTGCGGTCGCATCCGGCTGTCGAACCGAGACGAGCTTGTAATAGCCGCGACGCTGCTCGTCCTGATCGCTGCCAGCTTCACCAGTCGTCCTATCCGGGCCGCTATCCTGCCAGAAACCTGCACTGATCACGAATGTTACAGCGACCGGAAACTGGCCCATATCCTGTGCCCCGGCTGGTGAGCCTGCAGCCAGAAACAAGGCGAGGGTGAGTGAGGCCGAGAGCATGTTCATCAGTCTGCGTCTCCTTCAACCGATTGGTTCAACGCAACCATTGGCCTGAGCAGTTGCGTCCTCGCAAGCGAGATTAAAGCGAGTGGGGCAAAACGAAAAGCGGGCAGGGCGCTTTAGTTGGAAAACTGTTCGGCGATGATTCGGTCCGACCACGACCGGTCCGGATCAGACAGGATACGCGCCGTCGTATCCGTCGACTGCTGTACCTTCACGTGGGTGACCGACTTCACCTCGGTGTGGTCGGCGACCGCATTGACCGGCCGCTTGTCTATTTCCAGAACGTCGATTTCCACAGTCACGCTGTCCGGCAACAGCGCACCGCGCCAGCGACGGGGCCTGAAGGGGCTGACCGGGGTCAACGCAAGAAGCGGCGCTTCCAAAGGCAGAATGGGTCCATGGGCAGAAAGATTATACGCTGTGGAGCCGGCAGGGGTCGCCAGCATCACGCCGTCGCACGTCAGTTCCTCCAGACGCACCTTGCCATCGATCGTCACTTTGAGCTTGGCGGCCTGATAGGACTGGCGCAGCAGTGAGACCTCATTGATGGCAAGCGCGATCGAATTGGTGCCGTCGGTGCTGCGGGTCGTCATCTTCAGGGGATGAAAGGCGTATTCGACAGCGCTCCGGATACGTTCGTGAAGACCCTCGGTGCGGTAGTCGTTCATCAGGAAGCCGACTGAGCCGCGGTTCATGCCATAGATCTGCTTGCCGCTGTTCATGGTGGTGTGCAATGTCTGCAACATGAAGCCATCACCGCCCAGCGCCACGATCACCTCTGCATTTTCCGGCTCCGTATTGCCGTAAATGCGCACGAGCTCGTCCAGCGATGCTTGTGCTTCGTCGGTATTAGACGCGATGAATGACAGAGGCTGAAAAGAGGAAGACATACACGACCCTTCTTGATCGCCAATGGGTACAGGAAAAAGCTGCGACGCCACAAGGCGTTTTGCGGCCCCTCGGTACGGTGGACAATGTCATTCTATTGGAAATGATACAGATTCCTGTCGATTTTCTCTTTACACACCGGCAGAATCTGGTATCCAGCACCCCGGTTGCCCTTGTAGCTCAGTTGGTAGAGCACCTGATTTGTAATCAGGGGGTCACGAGTTCGAACCTTGTCGGGGGCACCATTTTTCACACACTGTAACGCTATTCGGCGGCTGTTATTCAGTCGCGTCATCGGTTGTGTTTGAGACAATAGTCAGCAATATAATTTAGAACTTGATAATTCAATGATGGCATTATGCGCTTTCCCCCGAATGTGGAGGGCGCGATGCGACCCGGACGCCGCCGCCTTTTTGCGGCTCTCTTCGAAAAAATATTCTGGCTGCTGATGGTGCTCGCATTCGCCTGGTTCATGCAGTCCATGCAGATGCGCTACAGCGCGTAGGGCATTGCCTGGCGGTGTGAATTAGATGTTTACAATTTACAGATCCGGCGTAAACTGCGGGCATGATCGAGAAAATGAAACCAGTGGCTGTTTCTTTTCTGCTCGCTGCCATCCCGGCGGGTGCCTCTGTTCTTGCGGCTGAACCGGACGATTGCAGCTGCCTTGGCAAGGGTGGCCAGACTTACTCTCTCGGTCAGGTGACTTGTCTTCAGGTCGATAACCACGATTTTCTCGCGCGGTGCGAGATGAACCTCAATGTGACAAGCTGGCGAAAATTGAACAACGGCTGTGCAGCGACAGTCCCGTTGTCTGAAGACGCAACGCCCGTCGACACGTCATGCACCCCCTGGCATGTGAAGGTGTCGCTTCGCTGATTGCGGAGCACGCAACAGTGGCCTTCCGGCGCGAAAAATAAAGTCTCCACAACCGGACCGTTTACAAAGACCCTCAACAGGCGCTTAATATCCGTGTTTTGACGACACCGGAGATTTCGCCATGTTCTTTGGACTGTCTATTCAAGCATTCACGCAATTTCATGTTATCGTCAGCCTTGTTGGCATTGTCGCCGGACTGGCGGTGCTTTACGGATGGCTGCATTCGACGCCCATGACGCGTATGACGGCGATTTTTCTCGCCGCAACGGCCGTCACGGTCGTCACCGGCTTCATGTTTCCGATCACGGCCTTCACGCCGGCGCTGGGCGTCGGCATCCTCACCACTGTGTTGCTGATCGTGGCGCTCTACGCTCTTTACGTGCGCCATCTCTCGGGGCGTTGGCGCATGACCTATCTGATCACAGCCATTTCATCGCTTTATTTCAATTGCTTCGTTGTGGTGGCGCAATCGTTTCTAAAAGTCCCGTCGCTGCATGCGCTGGCGCCGAACGGAAGCGAGCCACCCTTCGCGATCAGCCAGGCAATTCTGCTCGTCGCCTTTGTTGTTGCAGGCTATTTCGCCGTCCACCGATATCATCCGCCAATGGCTGCAGCCTAGCTGCTGAGGCCATTGGGGATGCCTGTTTCAAATATCCCTTTGGGTGACGCCGTCAGTCCTCTTCGGAATCCAGTCGCACGGCATCCTGAATGCTGTGGATCAGATCGGGCAGGGCGCTCTGCACGCGGTTCCAGCTCGGCATGAACGGGGTTGCGTTCGGATTGTCGCGGAACACATCGCCAGCCTCAATCAGATTGGCGGCAAACAGTTCCACTGCCTGTTCTTCCTTGTGGCGATCGGTGGTCAGCCCGTTCATGCGCGCGTCATTGTGATAGATCTCAACCAGATCGAGTGCGGTGCGGTAATAAGTGGCCTTCAGCGTGCGCAGGCTTTCCTGGCTAAAAACGACACCGTCGGTTGCCAGTTTCCGCAACAACGCCTTGGTAATGTCGATCGACATGCGCGACAGCCCGCGTTCCTTGTCGTCCGACGACAGGTCCTGATGCTTGTGGTCATAGGCGTCGGCGATGTCCACCTGACAGATTGAGGTGTTGGAATAATTGCGCCACAGCTCTGACAGCACTCCGATCTCGAGACCCCAGTCGGAGGGAATGCGGATATCCGGCAACAAATGTGCCCGCATGGCAAATTCGCCGGCCAGCGGATAGCGAAACGCTTTCAGATAATCGATGTAGGGGTGATGGCCGATCACCTTTTCGAGGCTCAGCAGTAGCGGTGTCACCAGAAGGCGCGTTACGCGGCCATTGAGCGAGCGGTCAGCGATGCGCGGGTAATAGCCCTTAGAAAAGACGTAAGGAAATCCGGGATTGGTGACGGGGTAGACCAGTCTGGCCAGCATTTCGCGGCTGTAGGTGACGATATCGCAGTCATGCAGCGCAACGACACCGGCTGTGCGTGCCCCCAGGACGTATCCGATACAATACCAGACATTGCGGCCCTTGCCGGGTTGGTCCGGCGCCAGGCTTGCCGCATCCAGTTTCGCGTCGATTTCGCGCAGGCGCGGCCCGTCATTCCAGAGGATCGAGTGCTTTTGCGGCAGGCGTGAAAAATAGTCCCGTGCACGTCTGTATTGATCGCGATCTGCCTGATCGAGACCGATCACGATTTCCGAAATGTAAGGGACTTCCGAAAGCTCGGAGACGATGTGCTCGAGCGCATCGCCTTCCAGCTCCGAGTAGAGCGATGGCAGGATAAGCGTGATGGGGCGAACCTCGGCAAAGACCTTCAGTTCCTGCTCCATGCGTTCCAGGGAGCGTTCGCGCAGATTGTGAAGGGTTGCCACGACCCCATTTTGATGAAAGTCCGCCACGGTTTTGTCCCTTTCGTCTTTACACCCGCCTTTGCAGGCTCAATTCGCGGCTCCAACGAGCTGCCATATCATTTCGTTCCAACCCTCAGGGCCCGTTTTTTCAGAGCGCAGAATATGGCCCTGACGTTCCCGTTGTGTGACAGGAAGCGGTTTGTGTGCGCGATTGGCGATGATGACGCCATGATGGGCGGTCTCCAGCATCGCCAGATCATTCGGCGCGTCGCCAAGGGCAATGGTCGTGATCGCAGGTCCATACAGATCTGCATAGAGCGAAACGATCTCTGTCATCCGTGCCGCCTTGGAGGTTTTCGGCATGATGGTGAAGAATCGTCCACCCTGCGCTGCCATAAAGTTTTTTTGGTCCAGCTCGGCCTCAAACAGTGCTTTCTGTTCGGCGTTGCCGGTAAAAAGTCCAGGTTCGGAGAAGCGTCGTTTCTTGGCCAGCATCGCGGCCTGCGGATCAAGTCCGGTGCGCGCGCAGACCTCGTCGACGCTCCAGTCGCCAAAGCCTTGGAACAGGCCGTCCAGCGATGATGTCAGGCCTTTGATCATCGCCCTGAGGCTCTGATAGTCATCCGGCCCGTTGTCGTTGGCCACCGCATCGGCTTCCGGAAATACGATGCCGGCACCGTTTTCCACAATCATTGGATTGTCGATGCCGATCGCACGCGCAATCGGCCGCATCTCCGCCTCTGTCTTGCTGCTGGCAAGAATCAGCGGAATGCCGTGGGCTTCCAGCAGGTCAAGAGCGGGGCGGGCCGGTTCGAAGGAATAGCTTTCGTGATCGAGAAGCGTCCCGTCGAGATCGGAAAAGACAAGTATCATGCTTTGGAGCTTAGCAGATACTGCCTCGTCGCATAGAGGGCGATCGCCGCTGCATTGGAAACATTCAGCGATTTGATTGCACCCGGCATATCGAGGCGGGCAAGCACATCCACCGTGTCGCGCGTCTTCTGCCGCAGGCCCTTGCCCTCGGCCCCCAGAACAAGGGCAACCTTGTTTCCGGTAAAGCTTTGTTCGATGGCATCCGGGCCTTCCGAATCGAGGCCGACGGAATAAAAGCCGAGCTTCTTCAACTCGCCCAGCGCATCGGCGAGGTTGCCGATCTGGATATAGGGGATGAGTTCCAGCGCGCCCGATGCGGACTTCGCCAGGACGCCCGATTCGGTCGGGCTATGGCGCTGCGTCGTAATGACGGCGCCGGCGTTGAAAGCTACGGCCGAGCGCATGATGGCGCCGACATTGTGCGGATCGGTGATCTGATCAAGCACCAGAATCAACGGGCTTTCCTGCAAGGCCTCAAGATTGCGCACGGGCAGGGGCCGCGTTTCCAGCATCACACCCTGGTGAATGGCATCGGGGCCGAGATGGGTGTCGATATCGGCAGGCGATACGATCTTCACCGGAAAGGACTGGGCTGCCACCTCGCCGATATCCAGACGTACCCATGCGTTCTGCGTGACGGAAAGTTCGATGATCTTGCGTTCGGGATTCTCAAGCGCTGCGCGCACCGTATGCAGGCCGTAAAGGAAGACCTGTTCAGGGGCGAGTTTGGGCGGCGTCCATTGTCCGCCCTGACCGCGGCGCTTCTGCGGTGCGGGTGTCGGGATCTCGCCGCGCTCGCGCTTTGCGTCGCGCACCTGGCGGCGCAGGGTTGCATAATGGCTGTCACGGCCGTTCTTGTCGTCTGGATTATCTTTGCTCATAACGCCTTATATCCAGCGACATCGACGCCGGATAGTCCCTAGTCTCGACAGCGGCATTTCCATTTTGCAAAATTTTTCAGGCAATTTTCCATTTGCTCGTGTTGACATCAGTCGGCGGGGCGGTCATATACCCGCCGCAGATCGAAGGGGCCGCGCAACTTGCAAAGCTGCTTCGAACTCGAGAAAAGCTTGGTCGCTTGATCCGGTCGAATAACTGGAGGAATGCCCGAGTGGTTAAAGGGGACGGACTGTAAATCCGTTGGCTCAGCCTACGTTGGTTCAAATCCAACTTCCTCCACCATTCGACTTCGGATCGAACACCGCGGGTATAGCTCAATGGTAGAGCAGCAGCCTTCCAAGCTGAATACGCGGGTTCGATTCCCGCTACCCGCTCCAATCCGCTTTCCCTGTATTGGCATTCTTAAGCTAAGGGATTGAAGATCCTTAGTGAATTGTCGTGCGCCGCGAAAGCTGCGACGCCGCTGATGGCTGCCAGGTGGCCATCCGTAATTAAGTCTTGCGCATTCGTTGCGAAAGCCTTAAACGGCGGAACCAAACCGGTTCGCCGGGTCAACTCATTCACGATCAGGAAGAAGCATTCAAATGGCAAAGAGTAAATTTGAGCGCAACAAGCCGCACGTTAACATTGGCACGATTGGCCACGTTGACCATGGCAAGACGTCTCTGACGGCTGCAATCACCAAGTTCTTCGGTGAGTTC